>NZ_JBITHL010000015.1:0-205746 GCF_044457965.1 Streptomyces sp. NPDC050509
AGGACCCCAAACCGTTCGCATGGACCAAGAGCGCCGACGAAATCCTCAACTCATTAGCGAAATATATCGCCAGGATTTCCGGCGCAGGACACTAGCTCAGACACCAGCCGCAAAGTAGGTCGCGGGTAGCGGACGCGCCCCGTTTCCCGGCCCTGAGCGCCGTCGTTGGGCTGATCGAGTGATCGAGGCCAAAGGGGCGGGCGTGCGACAAGAGTGGTCGCCAGAGGATCTGTTGGCGAACTGGACGCTGGTAGACGGCGGCTGGGACCTGGTGGCGAACAAGAGCGGGACGACCCGGCTCGGCTTCAGCCTGTTGCTGAAGTTCTTCGAGCTGGAAGGCCGGTTCCCCGATGTGCTGGAAGAGGTCCCGTCGCTTGCGGTGGAGTACGTCGCCGATCTGGTGAAGGTCCCGGCCACCGACTTCGCGAAGTACACGCTGGTCGGCCGGACTGCCGAGTACCACCGCAAGCAGATCCGTGAGGCACTTGGGTTCCGGCCGGCGACGCTCGCGGACGAGAAGACGCTCACCGGGTGGCTGGCTGCGGAGGTGTGCCCGGTCGAGCTGGTGGAGGCCCGGCAGCGCGACGCCCTACTGGTCGAGTACCGGGCGCGGAAGATCGAGCCGCCGGGCCGGACCCGCGTGGAGAAGATCTTGGTCGCCGCCCGGGGCCGGTGGGAGTCGGCATTCTGCGCCCGCGTCATCGGGCGCCTGGGCGAGGCGGGCACGGACCGGCTGCTGTCTCTGGTGGCCGAGGACAACGAGACGGGCACCGCCCTGCTGGCTGCGCTCAAGCGCGACCCGGGCGCGGTTGGCCTGGATTCCCTGCTCACCGAGATCACCAAGCTCAACGAGGTCCGCAGGCTGGGCTTGCCCGAGGGGCTGTTCACGGACTGCTCGGAGAAGCTGGTGGCCGCGTGGCGGGCGCGGGCGATCAAGATGTACCCCTCGGACTTTCGCGACACGAGCGCGGACGTGCGGATCACGCTGCTCGCGGCACTGTGCTGGTCGAGGCAGGCGGAGATCACCGATGCCCTGGTCGAGCTGCTGGTAGCCCTGGTCCACAAGATCAACGCTCGTGCCGAGCGGCGGGTGGAGAAGCAGCTGACGGCCGAGCTGAAGAAGGTCCGTGGCAAGGAGGGCATCCTCTTCAAACTGGCGACGGCCGCCGTGGACAAGCCCGACGAGGTCGTACGCCGGGCCTTGTTTCCGGTGGTGGGTGAGAAGACGCTGCGGGAGCTGGTGGCCGAGGCGAAGGCGAACGAGAAGGTGTTCAAGGCCAAGGTCCGCACCACCCTGCGCTCCTCGTACAGCTCGTACTACCGGCAGATGCTGCCGCCGCTGCTGAACACGCTGGGCTTCCGGTGCGACAACACCGCCTACCGGCCGGTGATGGACGCGATGAAGCTGCTGAAGAAGTACGCCGACGTCGACGGCAAGACCCGCTTCTACGACGCCGCGGACGTCGTGCCGATGGACGGCGTGGTGCGTAAGGACTGGCGCGAGGCGGTCGTCGACGACAAGGGCAGGGTCGAGCGCATCCCGTACGAGCTGTGCGTGCTGGTGGCGCTGCGGGACGCGGTGCGCCGCCGCGAGATCTACGTCGAGGGCGCAGCCCGCTGGTGCAATCCGGAGGACGACCTGCCCGGCGACTTCGAGGCCACCCGTACCGTGCACTACGCCGCGATCCGCCAGCCGCTGAACCCGCGGGCGTTCAACGCGGACCTGAAGAAGCGCATGACCGCGGCCCTGGACCGGCTCTCGGCGTCGCTCGCGGACGGTTCGGCGGGCGGGGTGAAGGTCACGACCCGCAAGGGCGAACCGTGGATCACGGTGCCGAGGCTGGAGCCGCTGGCCGGGCCCACCGGCCTCCAGGCGCTCAAGGACGAGGTCGTACGCCGCTGGGGTGTCCTAGACCTGTTGGACGTGCTGAAGAACTCCGACTTCCTCACCGGTTTCACCGAGGAGTTCTCCTCGGTGGCAGCGTACGAGCGCATCGACCGTGACGTCCTCCAGCGCCGCCTGCTACTGGCCCTCTTCGCGCTGGGCACGAACATGGGCATCCGCGCGATCGTGGCCACCGGCGAGCACGGCGAAAGCGAAGCGGCCCTGCGGCACGTGCGCCGGCACTTCATCACCGTCGACAACCTCCGCGCCGCGGTCACCAGGCTGGTGAACGGCACGTTCGCCGCCCGCGATGCCGCCTGGTGGGGACGGGGCACCGCGTGCGCATCGGACTCGAAGAAGTTCGGGTCCTGGTCCAGCAACTTCATGACCGAGTACCACGCCCGCTACGGCGGCAATGGCGTGATGATCTACTGGCACGTCGAGCGGAAGAACGTCTGCATCTACTCCCAGCTCAAGTCCTGTTCGTCGTCCGAAGTCGCGGCGATGATCGAGGGGTTGCTGCGGCACTGCACGGACGCCGAGATCGAGTCCCAGTACGTCGACACCCACGGCGCGAGCGTGGTCGGGTTCGCCCTCACTGAACTACTCAACTTCCGCCTGCTGCCCCGGCTGAAGAACATCGGCAGCATCCGCCTGTACCGCCCGGACGACGCCCCGCCCGGCTGGCCCGCGCTCGGCACCTCACTGACACGGCCGATCCGCTGGGAGCTGATCGAGCAGCAGTACGACCAGATGGTCAAGTACGCGACCGCGCTCCGACTCGGCACTGCCGAGGCCGAGCAGGTTTTGCGGCGCTTCACCCGCGGCGGCCCCAAGCACCCCACCTACGCCGCGCTCGAAGAACTCGGCCGCGCGGTCCGCACGGTCTTCGCGTGCGACTACCTGGCCGGCCCCGGCCTGCGCCGGGAGATCCACGGCGGCCTCCAGGTCGTGGAGAACTGGAACTCGGCGAACACCGTGCTGCACTACGGCAAGGACGGAGCCCTGACCGGCCCGGACAAGGAGCACGCCGAGACCTCGATGCTCGCCCTGCACCTGCTCCAGTCCGCGCTCGTGCATGTCAACACCTTGCTGGTGCAGCAGGTCCTGGCCGAACCAGCCTGGGCATCGAGGCTGAGTGATGAGGACCGGCGTGGGCTGACCGCGCTGTTCTGGTCCAACGTCAACCCGTACGGGACCTTCCGCCTGGACATGGACAAGCGGCTCGACCTGTTGTCGGCCGCCACCGTGCCCCGACCCCGCACCCCGGCGGACACCGCCGCCCGAGCAACCACGGAGACACGATGACCGAGACCCACGACTTCCAGGACCTCACCGAAACCTGCTCGGCCGCCGCAGCCTCACCGCCGGCGCACTGTGCCCGCTGGTTGGACGGCGTACTGCCGTCCAACCAGCCACTTACTTGCTTGGTACCGGGCGGTCCGCACCTGGTCTGCAAGACCGCCGGCGTCCTTGGGGTCAGTGCTGTGCGGCGAACCTGTCTTCGATCGCCTTGAGTACGAGGTCGGGGCGTTCCGTCGGCACCTCGTGGGAGGTGCCCTTGGCGGTGACGAGCGTCCGGTTGGGCGCTTCCTTGACGAATGAGGCGGCCGCATCACGCCAGTGCTGGGCGTCCGGGGGAGAGCCTGCGAACGGGGTCTTCTCCGAGACCATGACCGTTGCGGGCACTGAGGTGGGCCACACCACCTTGTGGAAGGCCTGGTGCGCTTCGGCGAAGCCCTCCGCGGTGGAGATGAGCTGGCGGTTGGCCGGCTTCTCGGGGTCCTTCTTCGCTGCGTCGACGTCCGGCTGGGTCGCGGCGACGAGGCGGGGGATTTCCTCGTCGGTGAAGAACTGAGGGAGGTTGGCGTCGACCAGGACCGCGCCGGAGAGCATCTCCGGATCGTCCTGGGCGAGGTTGTTCGCGATCTCGCCGGCCTGGGAGTGGGCCACCAGGGTGACGTCCTTGGTGATGCCCAACTGCTTGAGGCCCGCCTTGAGGTCACTGACGGCGCTCTGGACCTTCCACGCGCCGGGCACCACGTCGCTCTTGCCGAGGCCGGCCCGGTCGTAGGTGATGACGGTGGCGCCGGTGGCCGCGTGAACCTTGGGGGCGATGTCCTTCCACTGCGAGGAGTCCTCGCCGCCGCCCGAGTCCAGGACGATGGTGGAACCGCTGCCTTGTATGGCGTAGAAGGCCAGGCGGTGACCGTCGTTGTCGACCATGTGCAGCTTCGCCTCGGCCGCATTGCCGGTCCCCGCAGAGGCGGACGGGATGGCGGACGTAGAGGCCGAGGAGCTGGACGAGGAGTCGTTGCTGCTGCACGCCGTGGCGGCGCCGGCAGCCAGGGTCAGCACGGCGAGAGACGACAGCACGCGGTACATGGACCGGTGCCTGCGGGGGGTGCGGGACATGAGTGATCCTTCGAGAGCAGAGGGTGCGCCGTGTCTGCCCAATCATTCGAGATCCCGGCAGCTCGCACGATCCGGCTGACATGTCTATTGGTGGTGGTGCTGGGACCAGCGAGTGCGGTGGGGTTATCCCCTGCGAGCGGCCGCTGAGACTGTGGATCATGTGGGCCTGCTGGTCACGGGGCTCACGCGCGCGCTTTCACGAGGCTGGGCAGGTGGACGGCTCTCCTGGCAGTGACCGAGGGCGGCGGCACCGTTATACGCGACCCACCGCAACCTCAAGTTCGGCTGCGGCGCGGCCTCCCTCGGCACCGGAAGCAGGTCGGCGCGCGTCTTACTGATGAAACGCTCACGGCGATGCCCGCCCCGATGAACAGGGGGCGTTCATCAATCGACCGTTTACCGAACACCCGCCCCCGGCACCGCCGAACACCCGAACTCCCACCCCCGGCGTTCATTTTCCCGTTCATCAACTGCTAGCGTTCAGATCACTACCTGAAGACGTTTGATGAACAGAGAGGGTGCCCCGTGGCGCTCATCGGACTGGTCCGCGTCAGCACCGACAAGCAGAAGACCCTGCGCCAGCACGACGCCCTCGGTGCGATCTGCCTCAAGGTCTTCGAGGAGAAGATCAGCGGCAAGCTCGCCGTCGACGACCGGCCCGGCCTGACCGCCGCCCTCGACTACCTCCGCGACGGCGACATGCTCACCGTCCAGGAAGTCGACCGCCTCGGTCGCAACCTCCTCGAAGGGCTGATCGTCCTCAACGACCTCTTCCAGCGCGGCATCGCGGTCAAGGTGCTGGACGGCATCGCAACCGGCGAGCACACCGAACGCTCACTCATCCTCGACCTGGCCCTCGCCCTTGCCGAAGACCGGCGCCGCGACATCGTGAAGAAGACGAAGAATGGCCTGGAATCCGCCCGCGCACGCGGTCGCGTCGGAGGCCGGCGCCCCGTCGTGGACGACGACAAGCGGCGCGTGATCCTCGCCCGCCGAGCCGAAGGCCAGTCAATCCGCGAGATCGCCGTCGCCGTCAAAGTGTCGGTCGGCGTCGTACACAAGACCCTCAACCTAGCAGCGGCACCCGGCGACAGCTGACCCCAGAGGCGGATCGCTACTTTGCGGCTGGTGTCTGAGCTAGGACACCGGGGCCGTTGAGCCAGCACACCTGCCCGAGGCCGCCGTCGCCGGTGTCGAACAGGCAGCACACGCCGCCGCTGTCCGCGGTGAGGTCGGTGAACACCTTCCTGACGTTGGCCGACCGCGCGAACAAGCGGCTCATCCCCGACGTCGCCGCCCAGCACTCCACCGACGCGTAACCAGGGTGCGGGGAGGACTCGAACCGGATCGTCGCGTAGATGTACCCGATCCCCATGCGCCCGTCCGCCTCGGGGGCGGGGCCACCCGCCTCCGTCTCCGCGTACGCGCGCAGTGCGTCATCGACGTCGAACATGAGGGACATGTCGAGCTCAAGCGCGCTGCCTGTGGAGCAGTCGACCGGCTCGCTCGTGAACTGGGACGTGAACGGGAGGACGACCCGGTCACCGCCGGGCAGGGTGACCTCAAGCGGCGGCACGCGAGGGGCCGGTGGCGCCAGTTCGGCCAGACTGGCCAGCGCCGTGGCGACGTTCCGGGGAGGCAGGTAGATGTCGTAGCCGTAGGTCAGCCCCATTTTTTTCCCCTGTGCCGAGTCGATCCGCACCTTCTCACGACCCGCCCCTGGGGCGCCTGCCGGTTTTTTGGGGGCCGCTTTCTTTGGGGTGCGGGGCTTCCTTGCCGGTGCGGGCGAGCCTCACTCAGCGCACGGGGAAACCGAAGGAGTACTCCTGCTCCCTCAGCCAGGGCAGCACCTCGCGCAGGGCGGTCATGGTCTGGGAGCGGTCCCCTCCCGCGTCGTGGAAGAGGACGGTCGGCCCGTCGGCGATCTCTTTCTTCACGGTGGCGACCATGACGTCAGCGCCGGGACGCTCGAAGTCCCTGGAGTCGACGTTCCAGCCCAGCGGGCGCATTCCCCGGGACGCGGCGAGCTGTCGGCTGTACGGGGTGAAGGCGCCGCCCGGAGCCCGGTAGTACTCGGGCCGGACGCCGCCGGACGCCTTGGTGATCATGCGTTCGGCGTCCAGGATCTCCTGGGACTGGTAGGCCTCGGACTTCTGGTCCATGGCGGTGTCGTGAGAGACCGTGTGGTTGCACAGCCGGTGCCCGGCCGCCACGACCGCCTTCACCAGGTCCGGGTACGTCTGGGCCTGCGTGCCCACCATGCAGAACGTGGCCTTCACATCGCTGTCTTTCAGCAGTTGCAGCACCTGCGGCGTCCAGATCGGGTCCGGTCCGTCGTCGATGGTGATGTTGACTCCCCGGGCGCCGGCCTCCGAGGCGTGCGCGATCTCCGCCGACACCTTGGTCACCGCCTGGCCCTCGTGGCCGGAGCCCGGCGCCGAGATGGGAGCTTTCGGCTGCCGCCCTCCGGCGGGGTCGGCCTGCGCGGTCCACACCGACGTGGCAGCGGCCAGCGCCGTCACCCCGAGCGCCGCCGCGAGGAGCCGGCTGTGCCATCCCCTTCCCTTGTGCCTCGCCATGTCCGCCCGCCCCTTTGTCGTCTCCGCCGATGCCCTGCGTCCATGAAGAGGCATGAACGCCCGTGAGGGATCCCTCTGTTACCGATCACGGACGAATCCGCAGGGGACCGGCGACAAACGGAGGACTTCCGCGACGGAGCGGGCGCGCCGGCCGCAGGGGCACCGGCCACCGCGGGGCCCGTCTCCTGGGCTCCTGGTCTGCTCGCGGCGACCCCGGCGGCGTGCCTCGCGGCCCGGGGCGTTTCCCGTTCGCCGGCTTCAGCGGGTTTCCGTGCCGCTCCGGAGCTATTCCGCGCCACGCCGCTCGAATGCCGCTCTTCCCGAATGGCGATCTCCTCGAATGGCGATCTTCTCGAATGGCGCGAGGCATTTCCTGCGGACCGGGTCGTACGAAACGCCCGGCTGGGAGATCCCAGCCGGGCGTCCGGCAAATCCGCTGACAAACGGCCGCTGACAAACAGTCGCCGACCATCAGGTTGTTACGGCCCCTGAATTCCCTGTCGGGAGGGGCTAGATCGTCGGTGTTTCGTCGACGATCTCCTTGTGCGGTTCGACAATGAACTTCCAGCCCTCGCTGGGCTCCATGAAGCGCACGCGCGTCGGATAGATGTCCAAGGCGCGGCGGTCACGGTTCTGGCTGTTCGTGTTCTTCCGCCCCCGGGCCGGCTCCTCGAACAGGTCCACCTTGACGTCCGGCACCGCGACGGATTCCTCGCTCCAGCGCTGAACGATCCCCGCACCGAACGCGTCCCGCGCGGCGGCGTAGAGCGACTCCAGGGAGTCCTTGTTCCCGTTGGGCACGAAGAGTGCGAGGTTCAGGAGGACGCCGGCGCTCTGGAGAACCTCGATCTCCTCCCCCGTCTTGTCGGCGATCCAGATCCCGCGCCCTTCGGCGTCGTCCGGGAGGACATGGATGTCCTCACCGAAGATCGTCCTTGCCGCGAAGGAGCCTCCCTCGAAATTCTTACCCGGCTCCGTGAGGAAAGCCGGCGCGTAGCAGTCGAGAGAAAGGCCATCCGTCTCCGCCGAGACGAAGATTCCGTCCTGGAGGCCCAACTCTGAAACCTCTGCGGCCGTAAGACGTCGAGCCGTGACCTTCTCGGTATTCACGCCATTCCCCTTTTTTCGTGGCGTCCTGTGAATTCATCAAGACTCTACCACGAAAGTGACCGGGCAGTTCAACAGTTCCCTTTACGGCATTCCCCTGCGGCCACAATAGCGCCGGTCGACCTCCGGGGAATTTCTTCCGGTGGCGCGGCAGGTGAATCCTGGCGCATTCTCCTCGTCCACTCCATGGAAAAGCCCCGGGCCGGCCGGCCCGGGGCTTTGTCGTCGTCCGAGGCGGCGCCGGTGGGCGCCGCTGTGGGTCAGTGTCGTCCGAAGATCTTCCTGCTGGAGCCGAGGTGGAGGAAGGCGGTCTCCCCGGTGGAGTCGTCCAGGCCGTCGTTGTCGGTCACGGCGTAGACCTCGCCGTCGCCGGCCACGGTCAGGCCCTCCAGCTTCTCCTGGGTCCAGCCGTTCGTCGCGCGCAGGTCGGGCAGCGCGTCGTGGGCGAGCCTCTTCGACAGGACGGGCAACTGGCCGGACGGCGCGGCGTGCTGGGGCAGGTCGACCGCGTACACCCGCTTGATCCTGGCGGACGGGCCGTTCAGCTTGTCCCGTTCGATGACGGCGAGTTGGTCGCCGACCGCGGTGATCTCGGAGAGGCCGATCCAGTCGCCCGGTGCGGTGGTGGTGCCGGTCCGGTAGCCGTACCAGCTCCAGGTGCCGGCCGTGACGTCGTACCGGCCGAGTCGGACGAGGCCGGCCGGGTCGGTCCTGACCTCGCGTTGCAGCGTGGCCCAGACCACCTCGCGGCCCCCGCGGTCGGTTGTCGCGGTGACGCCCTCGAAGCCCTGTCCGCCGAGGCCCGCGGCGATGTCCGCCGGCAGGGGAACGGTCTGCCGGGTCTTTCCGGTGCTGTCGAGACGGACCAGCTTGTTGCCCGCGCCGGTGGCGCCCTCCACCGCGAGCCAGAAGCCGCCCCGCGGCCGGGCGTGGATGCCCTCCGCGTCGTAGCCGACCGGCCGTCCGTCAGCCCCCTTGACGGTCAACGACCGGGTGATGACCGCCGGTTCACGCGAGGCGTCGATGGTCAGGATCCTGGTGTCGGAGTACGCCGCGTCGGTGACGCTGTAGAGCTGGTGCGACCTGCCGGGTACGGCGGAGAGCGCGCCCAGCGCGCCCCAGCCGATCGGGGCGCCGGTGGCACCCGCGGCGGAGACGATGCCCGGGAACGCGGGGGCCCGCCCGCCCAGGCGGAAGAGGTTCACCGAGGACCGTACGCCGGCCGCGGCGTCGTCCTCCTCGCTGGAGACCGCGAGCAGGTCGCGTGACGGGATCGGCAGCAGCCCCTCGGGGCCGTTGGTGGTGGGCAGCACCTGGCGGAAGACCGGGGCGGTCGGCCGGCTCAGGTCGTAGACGGCGACGAAGTTGCTCCGCTCCGAGCCGACGAAGGCGTACCGCACGCCCCGGTACTCGGCGATCGCCAGGCCCTCCGGCTCGGTGCCCTTCTTCCCGGCCCTGGCCTCGTTGTGCAGTCCGTGGCGCGCGGCGATCCGCTCGAAGCTGTTGCCCGCGTCCCAGGCGACCCTGCCGGTCCGACTGTCGAAGACGGACCAGCCCCGGGAACCGCCGCGCCAGTCACCCTCGTTGGCGGTCGCCAGGTAGCGGTCGTCGACCCAGCCGACCGCGTCGGGCTCGCGCGGCACATCGGTGATCGAGCCGGTCGGGTCGATCACGCCGTCATCGACCGTGTCGATGCCCTTGACCGAGGCCGTACCGGCGCTGAAGGCCTTGGTGATCCTGCCCGTCGGCAGGTCCAGCAGGGCGACGCCGTTGTTCTCCTGCAAGGTCACCGCGAGCTGGTTGCGGCTGTTGATGGAGACGTACTCCGGCTCCGGGTCGGTCGGTTCGGTGATCCCGGCGTCGACCAGGGCGGGCAGGGCGCCGCCGTCCGGCCGCGTGAGCGGCACGGCCCGGGTACGCCACTGCTTCGGCGTAGCGCCCTTGAGGTCGACGATCTGTACGAAGCCGGCCGGAGGCTGGGGCAGGTCGCCCTTCTCGCGCCCGGCCGGGGTCGCCTCCTCGTCGCGCTCGTTCTCGATCGCGACGGCGGCGTACCGCTTGTCCTCGCTGATCGCGATGGAGTCGGGCTGGCCGCCGAGGTCGTAGCTGGCCACCCGACTGCGGTCGCGCAGCGAGATGACGTCGAGCCGCCCGGACGGGTCGGCGTACCCGGCGCTGGTGTTCACCACCACCAGGACGTACGGGCCGACCACGGCCACCGAGGTCGGCTCGTCCTCGGCGTCGCCGAGTTCGGCCAGCGACAGCGTCCCGAGCCCTCGCGGGTTCTCGGGGTCGCCGATGTCGAGGAAGCCGATCCGCCGGGCCGGCGCGTCGGTGTGGACCAGGGTCCGGCCGTCCTCGCTGGTCGCCGAGATCTCGGCGACGGTCGGGGAGGCCGGGTCCTCGCCGGCCGGCCGGTTCCGGAAGGCCGGGTACGTGGCGGTCCGGTCGAAGGCGACCGGCCGCCGCGACTCCGCGTCCGCGCTCGCCGTACCCGTACCGGCCAGCGCGCCGGCGGCGACGGGTACGGCCACGGCCAGGGCCGCGAGGGCGGCGTAGGTTCTCTTCGGGAGCATCGTTTCTCCGTTGCACAAAAGGGACGGAGCCAGATGATCGCGCCTACGGGCGAGCGTGAAACGGCGTCGGGATGAACAGCCGGCGAAAGTCACCGGGGGCGGGCCGAGACGCTTCCGGGGCGTGGCGGTCGTTTATCGGCCGGTCGTTCACGGCAGCGGTCTCCGCGCTGACCAGGGCCGCCGCGGTGCTCTGCCTGGCCTCGCCCTCGGCCGGCGCGGTGGTCGGCACCGACCTGGTCACCGACAGCGGGTCCTCGGCCTGACGGTTCGTGGCGCTCAGCCCTCCGGTCGGGCAGACCTCCCCATCGATCAGGTGATATCGATGGTCGGCGCGGGGTCGTCCGGTCGGGGGGAGTGGTGTCGGGTATGACAGGCAGACGGGCGCTGGGGCGGCCGTTCGGATGGTTGTGGGCCTCGTACGCCGTCAGCGCGTACGGCACCTCGCTCGGGTTCGGCGCGTTTCCCCTGATGGCGGTCCTCGTGCTGGACTCCGGGCCGGCGCAGGTGGCGGCGCTGGCCGCGGTGGGGCGGGCGGTGGGCGCCCTGGTGGCGGTGCCGCTCGGTCCCTGGGTGGAGTTCCGCCGTAAGCGGCCGGTCATGGTGGCGATGGACCTGACCCGGTTCGCGGCGCTGCTGAGCGTCCCCGCCGCGTACGCGCTGGGCCGGCTCGGCTTCGCCCAGCTCCTCGTCGTCTCCGTGGTCGTCGCCGCGGCCGACATCGCCTTCCGGGCGGCGAGTGGCGCGTATCTGAAGGCGCTCGTGCCGCCGGAGGACCTGCTCGTCGCGAACAGCCGGTTCGAGTCCACGACATGGACCGCGACCATGGTCGGCCCACCGGTCGGCGGCGCCGCGATCGGGCTGTTCGGCCCGGTGACGACGCTGGTCGCCGACGCGGTCAGCTATCTGCTCTCGGCGCTGGGCATCCGCGCCATCGGCGGGACGGAGCCGCGCCCCGAGGGGACCGGTGCGCCGCGGCTGCGGGCGGGCGATCTGGCCGAGGGGTGGCGCCGTATCCTCGCCCACCCCGTGCTGCGCCCGCTGTTCTTCAACTCGATCGTGGTCAACGGCCTGATCATGGTGTCCTCGCCGCTG
This sequence comes from Streptomyces sp. NPDC050509, assembly GCF_044457965.1. Classification (NCBI taxonomy): domain Bacteria; kingdom Bacillati; phylum Actinomycetota; class Actinomycetes; order Kitasatosporales; family Streptomycetaceae; genus Streptomyces; species Streptomyces sp. NPDC050509. Next base: position 11,655 of record NZ_JBITHL010000015.1, read on the forward strand.
CTCGCCGTGCTCCTGCTGCGCGATCTCGGGTTCGCGCCCTGGCAGTACGGTCTCGTGTTCGCGGTCCCGTGCGTCGGCGGCCTCATCGGCTCCCGCGTCGCGCACCGCCTCGTGGCGCGGTTCGGGCAGCACCGGGTGATGCTCGTCTCCGGGGCGCTGCGCGCGTGTTGGCCCATCGGGCTGGCCTTCGTCCAGCCGGGGGTTCCCGGGATCGTCCTCATCATCGCCGTCCAACTCGGCCTGGTGACCTGCTGCGGTGTGTTCAACCCGGTGCTGGCCACCTACCGGCTCGACCACACCGACCCCGGCCGGGTCGCCCGTACCCTGACCGCCTGGTCGGTCGGCAGCAGCGCCGCCATCGCGGCCCTGACCGCCCTGTGGGGGCTGCTGGCCGCCGTCACCGGCCCGCGTACCGCGATCGCCGCCGCCGGGGTCCTCCTTCTGGCCACCCCGTTGCTGCTCCCGCGCCGCGAGAACGCGCCCCCGGGCACGAAGGAAGAAGAGGCCGCGACACTCGCCTGATCCGTCGGCAAGCTCACAGCCCCCCGCGCAAGATCGGGGATAGACTCCACTTCATCCGAAGTTCCACATAAAAATACGCTCTCCTGTCGGCGGCGAATTTACCTGCACGGCGTACACGGAACGATAACCAGGACGTAACTCCCCGGGAACGTACCGCGCCTTGCAGTTGCAGTCGAATCGCGACCTACGAGGGAAATTTCCATCGCCATGATCAAGGGACAATTCGCTCCTTCCATATTGGCCACAACAGCCATTCGGCGAGGAGATCTGCTGGCTGCGGCCCGGCATGTCGAAACCGTCCATGACGCGATCCCGGATTCCGTCTCGCCCGATGACCTGGCACGTTACGACTGGCTGATACTCCAGTTCGCGGCTGCTTCCATAGGGGCCCGGCGCGCCGTTGAGCAGTTTATCGCGGAGCAGCCGGAAAGGCTTTCGGACGGGGTCATGCTCTCGTTGGAGCCGGAGGCCGCACCCTGGCTGGTCCGGGTTCTGCTGCACGCGGGCGACCGGGCCGCCGCGGAGTCGATCGTGCGGGCGGCCGGCCCCGAGACGCGCCCCGGTTCCCTGCACGCGCGCAGCCTGCTGGACCGGGACACCGCGGGTCTCCGTCAGGTCGTCGAACGCTACCGGGACCCGTGGGCCCGCGCGTCGGCCGTCGAGGATCTGGGGATGCTGCTCATGGCGGCCCCGGAGCGGCCGTACGTGGAATCGGAATTCCGGCTTCGCCAGGCGGCCGAGATGTACCGGAAGATCGGTTCCGTCCGCGACGAGGAGCGGGTCCTGCGGCGACTACGGAAGTTATCCGACCGGATCGCCGGGCTCCAGGCCCCCGACTTACCCGCCACCGGCATTTCGTCCGCCCGCTCCGCCCCGAACTCCTCCTGGTCCCGTATGACCAAGTCGGAACGGGCCGTCGCGAATCTGGCGCGGATCGGGCTGAGCAACCATCAGATAGCGGGCCGACTCTCCATTTCGCCCCATACCGTCGATTTTCATCTGCGCCGGATCTTCCAGAAGCTGGGAGTCCGCTCGCGTGTCCAACTGGCGAATAAACTCAGCTCGCCCGCGAACCGGACGCCGAACGCCGAAGGGGCCTGCTGAAACCGGACGCCGGGACGGTACGGCCATTCATCCGGCCGCCTTCCGCTTCACGGGGCCGGGGCGGAGGTACGCGGGGTGAGGCGGCACCGGATCGGGCCGTTCTCCTTGAGCGTCACCGTGTCGCCGAGCGGGATCCCGGCCCCCACGGGCGCCAGTTCGTACCGCTGGAGCAGTACGGCGAGGCAGAGGACCGACTCCAGCATCGAGAAGTGCTGCCCGATACAGGCCCGGTTGCCGCCGCCGAACGGGAACCAGGTGTAGCGCGGGCGGCTCGCCTCGCCCTCCGGTGTGAAGCGCTCGGGGTCGAAGCGCTCCGGGTCCTGCCAGTACGCGGGGTGGTAGTGGGTCACCGCGCCGCAGACCATCACATCGGACCCGGCCGGGATGCGGTGGCCGTCGACGACCGTGTCGGCCACGGCCCGGCGGGAGATGAAGGGGACCGGTGACTGGACGCGCATGGCCTCCTTGAGCACCCTCGTGAGGTAGCCCAGCGCGTCCAGGTCGGCGGCTCCCGGCCGGCGCCCGCCGAGCACCTGGTCGACCTCCTCGCGGGCGCGCGCCTGGACCTCGGGGTGCCGGGCGAGCAGGTACAGGGCCATGGCCAGCCCGGTCGAGGTGGTCTCGTGGCCGGCGACCAGGAAGATCAGGATCTGGTCGCGGAGTTCCTCGAAGCCGAGCGCGTCGCCGTTCTCGCCGGAGGCGCCGGTGAGCAGCCCCAGCAGGTCGTCGCCCGCCGTGCCGTCGGCGGACGCACCGCCGTCGGCGCTCCGGGCCGCTGCCCCGGACCCGGCGCCCGCCTCCGCCCCGCCCGTCCGGCGCTCCGCGATGATCTGGTCGCAGAGTTCGTACAGCCCGCGCTGAGCGGCGGCGGCCCGGCGGTTGCGCGGCGTGGGCCAGTGGCGGGGAAGCGTGAGCGGGGTGTTGCCGCGCTCCAGTGTGTAGTCCAGGAGTACGGGCAGGCAGCGGCTCATCACCGGGACGGCCGCGTCGGCGTCGGCGCCGAACAGGACGCGGCACAGGGTGCGGAGCGCGAAGGCCGGCATCTCCTCGGCGAGGTCCACGGTGCCCTCGGGAGCGTCCCGCCACCGCTCGGCCAGCGACTCCGCCTGCGTGCAGGCGGCGTCGGCGTAGCCGTCGACCCGGCGCCGGGTGAACAGCGGCTGGATCAGGCGGCGTTGGCGCCGGTACTCGTCCTCCTGGCTGGTGAGCAGGCCGTTGCCGAAGGAGTGCCGGATCTCCTCGTACATGACGTTGTCCTTGCGGAAGTTCGCCGCCTGGGTGGCCAGCACCTCCCGGGCGCCCTCGGCGGAGAAGACCAGGTAGAGCTTGAGCCGCAGGCCGGGCAGCCCCGCGGAGAGGCGGACGACGTCGCCGTACTCGCGCTGGGCACGCCGGAACGTACTCAGCGGGCTCCTGCGCAACTCCATCAGGGATCTGACCAGTTGGGGGCCGGTCGGTCCCGGGACACGCGGGTCGGCCGTCGTACTCGTACCCGTCCCCATCGCTTTCCCGTCCCTTCCGTGGTCGCCCCGGAGCCCTCTCCAGGGTCGATGTCGAGACTGGCAGACCCGTCTTCCGACCGGCACTACGTGGATACGTAGTGCCGGTCCTACGTGTCCACGTAGTGACCTCGAAGGACGGGTTGCGCAAAGAATGTGGCCCAACGCCGCCGGGGGCCGCGGCCGTTCGCCGAAACCAGGGCGGGCGTAGGACCGTCTCGTCCCGCGCGGCTGATACCCGCGCGGGACCCGGATCGAGAAAGAAGGACGGGATGGCGACGACGACACGTGCCAGCCGCTTCGAAGCACTGGGGACCTATCTGCCCGCCGCGGTGCAGCCGACATCCGAGCTGGTCGCCGGGGTAGCCGGGGCGCCCAAGCTGCCCCTGGAGCGCATCACCGGGGTCGCGGCGCGCCGGGTCGCCGACGTGGAGGCCGGCGAGGACTCCTTCGGCCTGGCCCTGAACGCGGCCAAGGACGCGCTGCGCACCTCCCGCTACGAGGCCGCCGAGCTGGACGTGGTGATCTCCACCTCGATCAGCCGCAGCAGGGACGGCGACACGTACCACTTCGAGCCGTCGTTCGCGCGCATGCTCATCGAGGAGCTGGGCGCCCACCAGGCGATCCACTTCGACCTGTCCAACGCCTGCGCGGGGATGATCACCGGCGTGCACATCCTGGACCGGATGATCCGGGAGGGCATCGTCCGTAACGGCCTGGTGGTCAGTGGTGAGCGCATCACCCCGATCGCGCGGACCGCCGCGGCGGAGATGGACACCTCCCGCGACCCGCAGTTCGCCTCCCTCACGGTGGGGGACTCCGGCGCCGCGGTGATCCTCGACGAGTCCGAGGACGAGGCCGACCGGATCCACCACGTCGAGCTGATGACCGCCGCCGAGTACTCCCACCTGTGCCTGGCCATGCCGAGCGACCGCACCGGCGGCCTCGCCATGTACACGGACTCCAAGACCCAGCAGGCGGAGGGCCGGCGCAGGATCTGGTCCAGCTTCTACAGCGACTTCCTCGCCAAGGAGGGCACCGACCTCGCGGCCGAGAGGTTCGACTACGTGATCCACCACCAGGTCTCCACCCGGTTCATCGAATTCATGCAGGAGCACGGGGAGTCGGCGTTCGGCACCGCGATGCCCGAGACGCTGACCACGACGGAGTACCTCGGCAACACCGCCAGCACCTCGCACTTCGTGACGCTCGGCCAGCACCTGCGGGACGGCACCGCCCGCCGGGGCGCCAAGTTCCTTCTGGTGCCCGCCGCTTCGGGCGTGGTCGTGGGTGGCCTGTCCGTGACGATCACCAATCTGGGAGTCTGACCGTGGGTACGATCATCAGGGCCGCCTCCGCCACCGCGCCGCAGGCCGTCCACACCTCCGACATACGGCTCGCCGCCGAGGCCGCCCAGGACTGCCTGGCGCAGGCCGGGCTGGCGCCGCAGGCGGTGGGCGTTCTGGTGAACGTCGGTGTCTACCGGGAGAACAACGCCATCGAACCCGCCATGGCGGCGCTGGTGCAGAAAGAGGTGGGCATCAGCCTCGACTACACCCTCGACCGGGCGCCCGGACTCTCCTTCGACCTGATGAACGGCGCCTGCGGCGTCCTCAACGCCGTCCAGGTCGCCCAGGCCCTGCTGGGCAGCGGCTCCACCGAGCGGGTCCTGGTCACCGCCGCCGACGTGCACCCCGGCGGCAACGCCCGGCTGGACCCCGACTACCCGTACGCCGACCTCGGCGCGGCCCTGCTGCTGGAGCGCTGCGCCGACGGTGGGAGCGGCTTCGGCCCGGTACGCGCGTACAGCGCCCGGGGCGCCGTGCGGCCGACGGGCTATGTGAGCCTGGCCGGCGCGACGGGCCAGGAGCGGGGACAGATCACCGTACGACACGAAGACGGTTGGGCCGAGCGGCTGTTGGACCTCGCCGCCGACAGCGTCGCGGGGTACGTCCAGGAGGAGGGTCTGGCACCGGACCGTACGCTCCTGGTCTGCAACCGGCCCGCGCCCGGCTTCCCCGAGGATCTGGCCCGGCGCCTGGGCCTGGACGCGGCGGCCGTCGTCGCCCCCGACGTACCGGACGCGGCGGGCGGCGAGCCGCACACCGCCGCCCCGGTGCTCAGCTACCTCCAGGCGGTACGGGACGGACTCCCCGACGGATTCGAGGAGTTGCTCTTCGTGGCCGCCGGCGCGGGACCGACCGTCACCTGCGTGCGCTACCGGCCCCAGGACCGGTGACGCGATGACGACGACACCGGCGGCGCCCGCGGCGGACCGGGAGGAAGGCCCCGCCGACATCCTGGAGCGCAACGCCCGCACCTTCCCCGCCAAGGCCGCGATCGTCTACCCGGACGGCCACGACGCCGACGGGACGATCCGCTACAGCGAGCTGACCTACGGCGAACTCCACGACCAGATCGAGCGGTTGGCGGCCGGCTTTAACCGGATCGGCATCACCCGGGGCACGAGGACCATCCTCATGACGCCCCCGGGCCCCGATCTGTTCGCCATCGTCTTCGCCCTGATGCGGATCGGCGCGGTCCCGGTCGTGGTGGATCCGGGCATGGGCGTCAAGCGGATGCTGCACTGCTACCGGGCGGTGGGCGCTGAGGCGTTCATCGGCCTGCCCGTCGCCCATGTCGTACGGGTCCTCGGCCGCCGCGCCTTCCGCGGCGTCCGGGCCACGGTCACCGTGGGCCGCCGCTGGTTCTGGGGCGGCGAGACCCTGGCCGCGCTGCGCGTCGGGCCCCGCGCGCAGGGCCTGCCCCGGCCGTCCGGCGACGACCTCCAGATGATCGCCTTCACCACGGGAAGTACCGGCCCCGCCAAGGGAGTCGAGTACGTCCACCGGATGAGCGCGCCCATGCTGCGGCTCCTCCAGGCCGTCCACGAGCGCGACAGCGACGACGTCTCCCTGATCACCCTGCCGGCGTACGGGATCCTCGACCTGCTCCACGGCTCGACGCTGGTGCTCGCACCGGTGTCGCCCGCCAAGGTCGCGGACGCCCGGCCGGAGCTGCTGACCGACGCCCTGACCCGCTTCGGGGTGACCAGCATGATCGCCTCGCCCGCCCTGCTGCGGGTGCTCGGGCAGCATCTGAGGCAGCACCGGACCGAACTGCCCGACCTGCGGTTCGTGGCGGCCGGCGGGGCTCCCGTACCGCCGGACGTCGTGGACACCGTACGCGGGGCCCTCGGCGAGAAGGCGGAGTTCCATGTGACCTACGGGGCCACCGAGGCGCTGCCGATCTCCTCCATCGAGTCCGCCGACGTCCTCGGCTCGGCCGAGGTGCCCGGCGGGACGGCCGCGCTGTCGGCGACCGGCGCCGGTACCTGCATCGGCCGCCCCCTGCCCGGCATGGCGGTACGGATCATCCGGATCTCCGACGACCCCGTGGCCCGGTGGGAGCCCGAACTGGCCCTGCCGGACGGCGAGATCGGGGAGATCGTACTCGCGGGCGACGCGGTCAGCCCGGGCTACCACGGCGACCCCGCCGCCAACGCCCAGTACAAGATCCCCGAGTCGACCGGCGACGGCACCACGCGGCTGTGGCACCGTACCGGCGACCTCGGCTACCTGGACGCGTCGGGGCGGCTGTGGTTCTGCGGACGGCGCGCCCAGCGGGTACGGACCCCCGGCGGCGACCTGCACACCGTGCAGTGCGAAGGCGTGTTCAACGCCCACCCCTCGGTCCGGCGCGCCGCCCTCGTCGGGGTCGGCGAACCCGGCGCCCGGCGGCCGGTGGTCTGCGTGGAGACCGAACCGGGCGTCACCGACACCCAGTGGCTCGAACTCGTTCCGGAGCTCCGGAAGTTGGCCTCCGCGCACGAGGTGACCCAGGGCCTGGAGGAGTTCCTGCGCCACCCGGCCTTCCCGGTGGACATCCGGCACAACGCCAAGATCGGCAGGGAGCAGCTCTCCGTCTGGGCCGCACAGCGGCTCGCGGCGGCGGCCCGCCCCGCCACCACACCGCGCGACTGGGCGCTGCGCGCGATACCCCTGGCCGGCTGGGCCTACCTGCTGGCCGGGCCGGTCCTCCCGAACCATCCGGTGGTACGGGGCCTGTGGTGGGCCGACGCCTTCCTCAGCGTCGGCGTCCACGCCGCCCAGATCCCGGCGGCGCTGCCGCGCGGCCGGGCCGCCGGATACAGCGGCGCCGCGACCGCCGGCCTGACCATGCTGTACGGCGCCACCTGGTGGCGCACCCTGCCGCCCGCAGGCCGGCCCACGGACCGGCCCGCCGTCCAGCCCACGGCCCAGCCCGCCGCCCGCCCCACCGGCCCGTCGCGGGACGAGAGCCGGGGGGCATCGTGAAGGTCCTGATCACCGGCGCCTCCGGATTCCTCGGCGGACACCTCGCGGACGCCGCCCAGAACGCGGGCCACGACGTACGGGTCCTCGTCCGGGCGAGCACCGACCTGACCCGGCTGCGCGCCAACCCCGGCCTGGAACTGGCGTACGGCGACCTGGAGGACGCCGACGCACTGCGCCGCGCCGCCCAGGGCGTGGACGTCGTCCACCACAGCGCCGCGCGGGTGGTCGAGCACGGGACCCGGCAGCAGTTCTGGAGCGCCAACGTCCTCGGCACCAGGCTGCTCATGGACGCCGCCCGCAGGGCCGGGGCGGAGCGTTTCGTCTTCATCAGCAGCCCCAGCGCGCTGATGCGGGTGGGTGAGGGGGACCGCCTCGGGATCGACGAGTCCACCCCCTACCCCAGCCGCTACTACAACCTCTACTCCGAGACCAAGGCAGCCGCGGAACGCCTGGTGCTCTCCGCGAACCGGCCGGACTTCACCACGGTCTCGCTGCGCCCGCGCGGCATCTGGGGTCCGCGCGACCGCGCCGGATTCCTGCCCCGCATGGTCGGACGGATGGCCGCGGGACGCCTGCCAGACCTGGCGGCCGGGCGGCAGGTGCTGACCTCGCTCTGCCACTGCGACAACGCGGTCGCCGCGTCGCTGCTGGCCGCGGCGGCCCCGGCCGAACGGGTCGGCGGCCGGGCCTACTTCGTCGCCGACCGGGAGCACACCGACCTCCGGGAGCTGCTCGTACGGCTGGCCGAACTGTTCGCCGTACAGCCGCCGACCCGCCGGATTCCGCCGCTCGTCCGGGACGCCCTCGTCGAGGCCGTCGAGCTGGCCTGGCGCCTGCCCGCGCTCGCCGCCCGCCGCGAACCGCCGCTCACCCGCTACGCGGTGGCGCTGCTCACCCGCTCGACCACGTACAACACGGCTGCCGCGGAACGGGACTTCGGGTATGTGCCGGTGATCAGCCAGGAGGACGGGCTGAAGCAGCTCATGGCGTGGGTCGAGTCGACCGGCGGAGTGGAGCGGTTCAAGCGCGCCGTGCGGTGACGCCGTTCGGTGCCGCCGTTCCCCTCGGGCTGGGTCCCGTCCGGTGGCGTCCCGTCGGGCCGGGGTCACGTCCGGTGGGGGTCACGTCCGGTGGGGGCCGCGCCCGGTGGGGGCCGCGCCCGGTGGGGGCCGTGTCGTCAGGCGAGGGTCGCGTAGACGATGAGGTTCTTCACCGGGTGGCCCTGGGCGTCGAAGCCGCCGTCGCAGGTGATCAGCCGCAGGGCGCGGTCGTCGGTCGGACCGTAGACCTTGTCGGTGGGGAAGGAGTCCTTGTTGACGCTCTCGGTGTCCGTGACGGTGAAGCGCGCCGCCTCGCCCCGCTCGTCGGTGACGGTGATGTCCGCGCCCTTGGTGATCTTCTTCAGGTCGTGGAAGACGGCCCTGCCGAAGCGGGTGTCGTTGTGGCCGATGATGACGGAGGCGCCGGTCTCCCCGGGTACGGCGGCGCCGGTGTACCAGCCCGCGGTCATCCCCTTCTCGGCCGGCGGGACCTCGACGGTGCCGTCCGCGTTCAGGCCGAGGTCCATCAGGGCGCTGGTGATCCCGATCGAGGGGATGTCGACCTTGACGGGCGCCGCGGGCCCCGCGCCGTCCGTACCGCCCGAGGGCTCCCCGGCGTCGACGGACTCGCCCGCGTCGGACTTCCCACCGGCCGACGAGGCGGTGGCGGCCACGGTGGCGGACGTGGACGCCCCGTCGCCGGAGGCGGACGAGCAGCCGGTGAGCGCCATGAGGGCGGCGACGGTGAGGGCGAGGACGAGGGCCGGCAGGGTGCCGGGGCGCCGTACCTGGGGGTGCGCGGGGGACACGACGGGCTCCAGAGGTGGGACGGGGCGGGGGAAGACACGGTGGCGCCGCCCCTGCGAAGAGGCGGCGCCACGGTGATCGCCTGATCAGGCGGTGGTACGAGGGGTGTGTACGGGTCAGCCGTTGGCGCGCGCGGTGGAGCGGCGGCGCAGGACGAAGGTGCCCGCGCCCGCGAGCAGCAGCGCACCGGCGGCCGTACCGGCGAGGGGGGCGACACCGGAGGATCCGGCCGGGGCCTCGCCCGCGGCGACGGCACCGCGCGGAACCGAGTCCGCCTTGGCCTTGGCGGCCTCGGCCTTGCGGACCGCCGCGGCCTTCAGCGCCGCGGCCTCCTTCATCTTGGCGTCCGCAGAATCGTCGGTCGGCGCGTCGCCCGCGGCGACGGCGCCGCGCGGGACCGCGCCCGAATTGGCCTTCTTGGCCTCCGCGGCCTTCTGCGCCGCGTCCTCCTTCATCTTGGCGTCCGCGGAATCGTCGCCCGGCTTCTCACTCGCCGCCGCGTTGGGCACCGAGGCCTGGGCCTGGTCGGAGGCGACGGCCGCGGTGGCCGGGACGAGCATCGCACCGGCCGCGACGGCAGTCAGGACGGCGAGACGCAGGCGGAGATGGCGAGACATGTGGCGCTCCAGTTCCGGCCCGGGTGTGGGTGGTGCCTGGGTGCCGAGTCGCACCAGGTTCCGGGCATGACGCCAGCCTGTCGACCACATGTGAAGAACCTGTCAGGACGACATAGTCATCGCATCAGGGCCGGGCGATGTTTCCTCACGGGACGCTCAGGGGGCGCCGTCTACGGTTCGACGATGTGCCGCAGATAGACGTGCGGGTCGGCGAGATAGCGGCGCCAGTGATCCACGACGCCGAGCTCCCCCCAGGCGACCCTCCGCATACCGTGCTCGCCGACCTCGATGATGTCCGCACCGGGCAGGGCGGTCAGCAACGGCGAGTGCGTGGCACAGATGATCTGGCCGCCCTCCTTGGCCAACCGGTCGATGTGCCCGATCAGTTCGAGGCACGAGGAGAAGGAGAGCGCCGCCTCCGGCTCGTCGAGAACATAGAGCCCGGTGTGCAGGAACTTCCCTCGGAACGCCGCGAGAAAGCCCTCACCGTGGCTGACCGAGTCCGGCGAGAACCCTTCCCTGTTCAGGGCGTCCATCGCGGTCTCGGCCCGCAGGAAGAAGCCCTTGCGGGCGGACCAGTTGGTGGCCATGCGGCGCCCGCGCCCCGAGGCGGCGTCGAACTTCATCCGCTCGCCCAGAGCCGACTTGGCGCGCGGGGACGCGTAGCGCCAGTCGTGGGAGCCGCCGTAGGAGTCCAGACCGAACCCCTCCGCCAGCGCCTCGACCAGGGTCGACTTCCCCGAGCCGTTCTCACCGACCAGAAAGGTCACCGGCGCGGTGAAGCGGAGCCCTTCGTCGAGCAGTTGACGGACGCAGGGCACCGACCAGGGCCAGGTCCCCTCGTCGTACGAGGAGAGATGGGCGTACGCGCGTTCGATAATCACTCGACCAGTGTCACCCATGACTCGGAAGTCGTACGTGGACCGCCCCCGCCGCTTCCGGGGCGGCCGGCGCGGCCGGCGCGGCCGGCAGCCGCAGGGTGAACACCGAGCCCTCCCCCTCGGTGCTCACCACGCTCGCCGTGCCGCCGTGCGCCTCGGCGAGCTTGAGGACGATCGCCAGGCCGAGACCGCTGCCGCCGGTGGACCGGTTGCGGGACTTCTCCGCCCGCCAGAAGCGGTCGAACACGTGCGGGACATCGGCGGCCGGGATACCCGTGCCGGTGTCGGAGACCTCGACGGCCACCTCCCCGCCGGGGCCGACGGAGCCCTGGGAGCCCTGGGAGCCTCCGGCATCGGTGACATACGACCGCAGCGTCACCCGCCCGCCGGCCGGGGTGTGCCGTACCGCGTTGGAGACCAGGTTGCCCACGGCCTGGCGCAGCCGCACCGGGTCGGCGTCGAGCAGCGGCGGGCGCGGGGTGCCGGGCGCCGCCGGGGCGAGTGCCAGCGTGACGCCGGCGGTCTCGGCCAGGCCCTGGTGCGCGGTGGCGACCTGGGCGAGCAGGTCGTCGATCCGTACCGGCTCCATGTGCAGCCGCAGCCCGCCCGCGTCGGCCGCCGCCAGGTCCTGGAGGTCGTTGATGATGTGCTGGAGCTGTACCGCCTCGTCGTGCAGCGAGGAGACGAACGCCGGGTCGGGTTCGGCCAGTCCGTCCTGGGCCGCCTCCAGCCAGCCCCGGATGTTGCTCAGCGGCGTACGCAGTTCATGGGCGACGTCGCTGACCATCGCCTTGCGCTGCGCCTCCAGCCGGGCGCGGTGTGCGGCCATGTCGTTGAAGGCGGCGGCCAGTCGCCCGATCTCGTTGTCCGCCCCGACCGGCACGGGCGCCGAGTCCAGGCCGTCCCGCATCCGCTGGGCGGCGCCGGTGAGCGCGTGCAGCGGGCGGACGAACCGGGTTCCTGCGATCACCGAGGCGCCGACGGTGAGGGCGAGGACGAGGGCAGCGACCCCGGCGATACGGGCGGTGTTCGTCGGGGAGAGGTCGAACCCGGGCACGCTGACGGCGCGCGGGCCGTCGATGAACAGCAGGGCGGGCGCGGCGACATAGCCGGTGAGCTGCTCGCGGCGGGCGCTGCCGACACAGGAGGCGATGTCCCGGTCGTACTTGCTGTTCCGGGCCTCGTCCATCGGCGCCTTGTACCCGTAGGCCTCCGCCGCCCGGGTCTTCTCCGCCCTCGTCCGGGCCATTTTCTCGGCCGTCTCCGGATCGGACGGGGCGACGATGTCCGCGGCCTCCGTGTACCCCCGCTGCCAGGACAGATCCAGGTTCAGTGTCACGCCGGTCCTGCCCTGGCGTTGCAGGCAGGCGTCGGCCAGTTGGTTGAGCGCGTCGAGGGCCTTCTTCTCCGTCACGGTGGGGGCGTCCGCCTCCTCGGCCAGGCACTTCACGTCCATGATCCGATCGGCGTCGCCGCTGCTGACGTAGTGGATACGGGGCCGTCCGCTGGGGCTGTCGACGATGTCCGCCGCGATGCCCACGCTGTTGAGGCACTCCACCTTCCTGGCGGCGACCCGGCGCAGGCTCGCGCGTTCGCCCGTGGGCAGCATGAACGGCCCGACGGCGCGGGGATCGACGCGGTCCGCGTCGCCGGAGGACGCGTCGGGCACCAGCACCGTGTCGACGGACAGCGGATCGACGACCGCCGACGCCTGCGAGGGCAGCGGATCGGCAGCGGCGGACGAGCCCGATCCGGAGACGGCGGAGTCGAAGAGGGGGCGCCGGTCCTGGGTGGTGAGCGTGATGCGGCGCTCGGACTCCCGGGCCAGTTTCCGTACCGTGGCGTCGACCCCCTCCCAGCTCGGGTGGGTGGCCGCGTACCCCATCAGGGTGTTGTAGATCGTGGCGTCGGCGCTGAGGTTCTGCCCCTGCTGCTGGCGGATCGCGACGGAGGTCGTCTGTACGACGAGATAGGCGGTGGCGGCCACCGAGCCCGTGGCCACCAGCGCCGACACGGTGAGCAGCCGGCCGAGGACGCTCTTACGGAGCGGCAGTCGGGCAGCGCGCTTCTCACGACCGGTCATGGCGTCCGTCCTTCGCTGGATCCGTCAGCTTGTAGCCGACGCCGAACACGGTGAGCAGCCGGGCCGGCCGCCGTGGGGCACGCTCGATCTTCTTGCGCAGATGCATGACGTGTACGTCGACGGTGCGCCCGCTGATGAACTTGTCGAAGCCGTGCAGCTCCTCCAGGAGCCGCTTGCGGGTGAAGACCCGGTCCGGCTCCGCCGCCATCGCGGCGAGGATCCGGAACTCGCCGGGGGTGCACACCACCGGCTTTCCCTCGACGGACACCTCGTGCCGGGCCGGATCGATCCGGAGGGTGCCCACCGACAGCGCCTCGTCCTCGTTCCTGGCCGCGTCTTCAACGACGGGCACGGTCACAGGAGGCGGAGGGGGAGCGGGCACGGGCACGGAAGCGGACACCGGGCCGGGGGAGGCGCCGGTACGCCGGTGGCGGCGCAGCAGCGTACGGACGCGGGCCATCAGCTCACGCGGGCTGAACGGCTTGGTCATGTAGTCGTCGGCGCCGAGATCGAGGCCGAGCAGCAGATCGTCCTCGGTGGAGCGGGCCGTCAGCATCAGCACCGGCACCTCCCGGCCCTCGGCGCGCAGGATCCGTACGACGTCGAGACCGTCGGCCCGGGGCATCATCACATCGAGGACGAGCAGGTCGGGCTCCCGGTGCCGGACCCCCTCCAGTGCCGCACGGCCGTCCTCGACGACCGTGACCGTGTACCCCTCGTGCTCCAGGTAGCGGCGCACCAGTTCGGCCTGCTTCGCGTCGTCTTCGGCGACCATGATGTTTGCGCACACGCGGACGATCGTATGCGAGACGACAAGTTCCCACCCTGTAAAGGAAATTGGGAGCGAGAGGTCCGCGTACGGAATGAATCGGGGACGCCGCGTTGTTCGGCCCGGCATGAAGCTACGGAAGCTGGGGTTCCTGACGATCGGCTTGTTCGACGGCGCCGATCCCCGCCCGGGACACGAGTCCACGCTGGAGATCATCGAGCTGGGCGAGCGGCTGGGGTTCGACAGCGCCTGGGTGCGCCACCGCCACCTCCAGTACGGCATCTCCTCGCCCGTCGCGCTGCTGGCGGCGGCCTCGCAGCGCACCAGCCGGATCGAGCTGGGCACGGCGGTCATCCCCCTCGGCTGGGAGAACCCGCTGCGGCTCGCCGAGGACCTGGCGACCGTCGACATCCTCTCCGGCGGCCGGCTCAACCCCGGGGTCAGCGTGGGCCCGCCGATGCACTACGACCAGGTCAAGGACGCGCTCTACCCGGACACCGCCGACGCCGAGGAGTTCGGCCACGCACGGGCGCGGCGGCTGCTGGACCTCGTACGCGGCGAACCCGCCAGCGGTTTCAGCGGCGTCCAGGGCTTCGAGTCCTTCTCGGACCGGGTGCAGCCGCACTCCCCCGGTCTGGGGGCGCGCATGTGGTACGGCGGCGGCAGCCTGCGGTCGGCCCGGTGGGCCGGCGAGAACGGGATGAACTTCCTGACCAGCAGCGTCGTGAAGGCGGAGCCCACCGGACCCACCGAGCAGACTGACGGGCCCACCGGGACCCCGGAAGGCCCCGAGGAGTCCCCGGACTTCGCCGAGATCCAGCTCTCGCACATCCGGGCCTTCCGCGCCCACCACCCCGACGGCGAGCGCGCCCGCGTCTCGCAAGGACTCGTCGTCATCCCGACGGACTCCGCCTCGCCGGCGCAGCGCGCGAAGTACGAGGAGTACGCCCGGACACGCCTGCCGCGCACCACCACTCCCCAGGGTCCCGCGCGCCTGATGTTCGCGCCCGATCTGGTCGGCTCCTCGGCGGAGATCGCCGAGCGGCTGCGGGCCCATGCCGCGTTCCGCGAGGTCGACGAAGTGGCGTTCGCCCTGCCGTTCACCTTCGACCACGACGACTACGTCCAGATCCTCACCGACATCGCCACCGGGCTCGGCCCGGCGCTCGGCTGGCGGCCCGCCGCCGTCTGACCCCGGCTGACCCGGCCGACCCGGCTGCCCCGACCGCCCCGACCGCCTCGGGCTGACCCGACCGCCCCGGCTGACCCGGGCTGACCCAGGCCGCCCCGACCGCCCCGGCCCGTACGGCGCGTCGGCCGGCGCGGGTCGGCCACGTCGCTCTCCGCGCCGGGGCTCCCCGAACCGTTGCCCCGACCGTTGACATGAGCACGGCGCCTGCCTAGCGTGACGGCTCGCCATTACATCGATGTAAAGGCGCGTCGGTGCACAGGCGCACCGATATGAAGAACGGCGGAAAGGACCCCCCGTGCTTCCCAGCCACCTTCCCAGCCCCACCAGGCCGCCCCGCGCGCGCACCGCCCTGCTCGTCGCCGCCCTCCTCGGGCTCGTCGTGGCCCTGCTGCCCGCGCTCACCGCCCCGGCCGGCGCGGCGTCACCCGCGGACCGTGCCGCGCCGCGCGTCGCCGCCGCCGGCACGTTCCGCAACCCCCTCAACACCGGCCCCGACCCCTTCACGACGCACTGGAAGGGGAACTACTACCTCACGACGACCCAGGGCAACGCCATCCGGATGTGGCGCTCCCCGTCCCTGGGCACGCTGATGACCGCAGCCCCGGTCACCGTCTGGACGGACACCGACCCGTCCCGTAACCGGAACATCTGGGCACCGGAGTTCTACCGCTTCGGCGACCGCTGGTACCTCTACTACACGGCCGACGACGGCGTCGACGACCACCACCGGCTGTACGTCCTGGAGTCGGAGGGCGACGACCCCGCCGGTCCGTACCACTTCAAGGCGAAACTCGCCCCGCCCAACCACGCGAACGACTTCGCCATCGACGCGGGCATCCTCCAACTGGGCGGCCGGCTCTACCTCGCGTACAGCGGCATCAACCAGTACCAGCACAACGGGCTCAACATCGCCCCGATGTCCAACCCGTACACCGTCTCCGGCAACGCCGTCGCCCTCAACGGTGCCGGCGGCTGCCCCGAGGTGCGCGAGGGACCGGAGTTCCTGTACCGCAACGGGCGGGTCTGGATGACCTACTCCGCCTGTGACACCGGCAAACCGGACTACCAGGTCTGGATGATGTCGATGCCGCTGGACGCCGACCCGCTCGTACCGGGCAACTGGCGCCAGCACCAGGGCGCGGTGTTCTCGCGGGCCGACGACCGGGGCGTGTTCGGGCCGGGCCATCACGCCTTCTTCCGGTCCCCCGACGGCACGGAGGACTGGATCGTCTACCACGCGAAGTCCACGTCGGTGAACACCTACAGCAACCGCACGACGCGGGCGCAGAAGTTCACCTGGCGGGCCGACGGCAGCCCCGACTTCGGCCGCCCGCTCGCCATGGGCGCCACCCAGAACCTGCCCTCCGGCGACCCCGGGTCCGGCAACTACTGGATCAACGACGACGGCCGCTCCGGCGGCCCCGGCGGCGTCGCCTACACCGGCGCCTGGAACTCCGGGTCGGGCTGCGCCACGCAGTGCTTCTGGAGCGACGACCACTGGAGCGACCGGGCGGGCGCCACGGCGGTCTTCACCTTCACCGGCACCCGTATCGTCCTGCTCTCCGTCAAGGACACCGGCAACGGTTACGCGGCCATCAGCGTCGACGGCGGTCCGGAGCAGCGGGTGGACTTCCACAACGCGATCCGCGTCGGTGAGGCCGTGCAGTACACCAGTCCACGGCTTCCTCACGGCAGCCACACCCTGCGGGTCCGGGTGACGGGAGAGCACAACTCCCAGTCCGGGGCCTCCTTCGTGAGCGTCGACCGTGCCGAGGTTTATGTGAACTGACGCGACCGGCGGCGGTCGGCGGCGGTCGGCGCCGCTCGTGCCCCGCACGCGACCTCGACGCAACTCTGTCGCACCCCCTTGCGCGTTTCGAAAGTTTTGCTTGACTTTACGAAAGCGCCAACCGTCTCGGGCCGGTTGTGGGGGCCTCCCGGGGAGCCGCATGTTTCGACAACCTCCAAGGAGGAAGCGTGATCGGTACGTCGCAGAACAGAGGTCTGCTCGCCGTGGCACGCCCGACCGCTCTACTGGCCGCCACCCTCGTGGTCGCCGTCCTGGCCTCCGCCCCGTCCGCGAGCGCCGCGACGACGCTCGGTGCGTCGGCGGCCGAGAAGGGGCGGTACTTCGGCACCGCCGTCGCCGCGAACCACCTCGGCGAGTCGGGGTACGTGTCCACGCTGAACCAGGAGTTCAACAGCGTCACGCCCGAGAACGAGATGAAGTGGGACGCCCTCGACCCCTCCCGCAACTCGTTCAACTACGGCGCCGCCGACCAGATCGTCAGCCACGCGCAGAGCAAGGGCATGAAGATCCGGGGCCACACACTGGTGTGGCACTCCCAGCTCCCCGGCTGGGTCGGCTCGCTGGCCGCCGCGGATCTGCGGACGGCGATGAACAACCACATCACCCAGGTCGCCCAGCACTACAAGGGGAAGATCCACTCCTGGGACGTGGTGAACGAGGCGTTCCAGGACGGCAGTTCGGGCGCTCGGCGCAGCTCGCCGTTCCAGGACAAGCTGGGTAACGGGTTCATCGAGGAGGCGTTCCGCACCGCTCGCGCCGCCGACCCCGCCGCCAAGCTCTGCTACAACGACTACAACACCGACGGCCAGAACGCGAAGAGCAATGCCGTCTACGCCATGGTCAGCGACTTCAAGGCGCGCGGTGTGCCCATCGACTGCGTCGGCTTCCAGTCGCACTTCAACGCCCAGTCCCCGGTGCCGGGCGACTACCAGCAGAACCTCCAGCGCTTCGCCAACCTGGGCGTCGACGTGCAGATCACCGAGCTGGACATCGAGGGCTCCGGCACGGCCCAGGCGGACAGCTACCGGCGCGTCGTCCAGGCGTGCCTGGCCGTCTCCCGCTGCACCGGCATCACGGTGTGGGGCGTGACCGACAAGTACTCGTGGCGGGCGAGCGGGACGCCGCTGCTGTTCGACGGCAACTACGCGAAGAAGCCCGCGTACACCTCGGTGCTGACGGCGCTCGGCGGCTCCAGCAGCGGTGGGGGCGGCGGAGGGAGTCAGGCCTGCACCGCGACGTACTCCGAGACGGAGCGGTGGGGTGACCGCTTCAACGGCAGGGTGACGGTGACGGCGGGGAGTTCGGCCATCACCAACTGGACGGTGGGGGTGACCGTACGCGCGCCGCAGAAGGTCTCCACGACCTGGAACGGCACCCCCTCCTGGGACAGCAGCGGCAGCGTCATGACGATGAAGCCGAACGGCAACGGCACGCTGGCGGCCGGGGCGACGACGAGCTTCGGCTTCACGGTCATGGCGAACGGGGAGTGGTCGGCCCCCACCGTCGGGGCCTGCACGGCTTCCTGATCCGTCAGGGGCGGGCCATGTGCGGCGCGGTGGGCTTCCCCGCCCACCGCGCCGTCAGGTGTGTTACGTCAGGCGGTTGTACGGCGCCGGCGGGCGCGGGCCCGGGCGCGCAGGGCCGCCGTGACCAGGGCGCGTACGGGCGCGGGCGCGCGGCGTACCCGCAGTGCCGTACGCAGCGGCTCGTCCAGCAGCGAGGCGGCCACCGCCGGGGCGAGCGCGGCGAGGGGCCGGGGCAGCCGGGCCGCCAGCAGCCCCTTGCTGGTGGCCGCCCAGAGCGCGCCGCCCTCGGGGCTCGGCGCGAAGTGACGGCTCTCGTACGCGCGCATCCAGCGCTCGACACCGGCCAGCCCCGCGCCGCCCGGAGCCGTACCCTCCGTATCCTCCGTACCGTCGCCGGTGTGGCCGGTGTCCTCCGCGTCCTCGGACAGGCCGAGCGCGTCGGACAGACCGAGGTGGAAGGCGTACGCCGCGTCCCGCTCCTCGTCCGTCACCGCGCGGTGGCCGTGGTCGTCGATGAAGCGCAGCGGGCAGACGGTGAAGCAGGCCAGGACGTACCGCATCAACTCGGGTGTGATGTCGGGCCGGTCGTGGATCCGGCGCAGCCCCTCGACGATCCGCCGGCCCTCGGCGCTCGCCACCCCCTGGCCGATCAGGGCGAACATGGCCACCCCGGTCGCCTTGGCCCGGCCGCGCGGCTCGTCGGTCATCCGGCCCGTGGAGTGCAGGACCCGGGCGATGCCGGGAATGCCGAAGGTGCGGACGAAGCCCAGGGTGAGCCCGACGCGGGACTCCTCCGGCATCGTCTCCAGCACGAGCCGCGCGAAGGCGTCACCCTTACCAGGAGCCTCCCCCAGCGCCCGTGTCCCGTCCGTCGTCTCGTGGATCTCCGTCATCCTCACTCACTCCGTCGCCGTGGCGGCGGCCAGCGCCTCGCCGGTCAGCGGCGCGTACAGATGGCGGGCGACCCGCACGAGATGCGCCCGCTCCTCCACCGGTTCCGCGTCCAGCCCCGGCAGCGGGGCCTGGTCCTCTCGGGGGCGTGGCGGCGTCCCCGCGTTCAGCGCCTCCACGGCGCCGCGCAGGGCGGTGGCCACGATCAGCGCCGCCCGGTCGGCGTCGTCCAGACCGTCCCGCTCGGCGAGCGCGGTCGCGGCGGGGACCACGGCGGGGGTGACCCAGGGGCGCAGCGTCAACTGGCCGTCCCGTATCTCCAGTCCGCGCCGCGCGGTGCGCCACTCCAGGTCGCGTACGGCCAGCCGCTCGGTCCAGGCGGACGGCGGCGCCTCCAGGGCGAGCCGCCGGTCCGCCCGGTAGACGAGGTCCCACAGCGGGCGCAGGGCCTGGTAGTCGCGGCGCCTGCGGATCCAGGCGGCGACGGCGGGCCCGGCGAACCCGGTGGTGATGAGGACGGCGCCGAGCGCGGCGAACGCCGGGCCGAGGGCGGTGCTCAGCCACTCCGTACCGGTGATCCCGGCGGCGGCGGTACCGATGGCGACGAGTTTGCTGACGCCGTATCCACAGGCGACGAAGGCCCCGACGGCGAGTTTCCCGATCCCCCGGCGCAGCGGCCCTTCCGGCAGTCCGGCGGCGTGGCGGAGGCAGACGCGGCCGATGTCGATCAGCGCGAAGCCGAACAGGCCCTGGTAGAGGACGAGGAAGAGCGCGATCGACGGGTTCGTGGCGAAGGTGGTGTCGAAGGTGAGCGGGGTCTCCGGGCTCGTGGCCCCGCCCGCGAAGAAGAGCACGATCATCGCGGCGACCAGGACGGCGAAGACCGAGAGGCGTACCCGTACCGGGCGCCAGGTCTCCACGGCCGCCTCGTCCCACACCCGCGCGTCGACGCGGTCCTCGGGCGGGGTCCACATCCGCGCCAGCACCACGGCGGCGGCGGAGAACCCCATGATGCCGAGATAGACGAAGAGCGTGGCCAGATTGGGGCGGTGCGCGAGCCGGTCGACCAGCCGGTAGACGACCGGGGCGGCGACGACGAACGCGGTCGCGGGCGAGGCGATCGACAGGGCGACGACGAGCAGTCCCGGGCTCGGGTCGCGGCGCCAGGCCCGTATCTTCAGGGCGGCGACGACCCAGGCGACCGTACCGATGCCGAGGTAGACGAGATTGAACGGCGCCTCGGGTATCGGCGGCGCCCCGAGAGCCGGGCCGGCCGCGCCTATGTGGGATATGTCAGCTATGCCTGACATCCCGTGCCCGTATGCGCCCGTATGTCAGACATGCTGTCCTTTGCGGTGTTCCATCGCCGGCGCCAGTTGGGATGTCGTCCCGGCGCCGGGGGCCAGTACGAGGGTACGCGTCAGCTCCGCGCCCAGGATCTCCGCCTCCTCCTCGGCCGCCTCGTCGTAGTGCGAACGGCCGAGGACCAGCCTGACCAGGTCGGGGTCGAGGGTGGGCAGGTCCACCTCAGCCGCCTCCTCGTCGGCGGACGGCGCCTCGGCGAGGTGCCCGCACAGGAGGTGGGCGAGTTCGTGGCAGATGATGTGGGCCTGGTGCAGGGACGAGGTCTCCTGCTCGAAGTGGACGAGATCGGCCTCGGCGCGGCGCTCGACGAACCCCGAAGGCTCCCCCACCCGCATCCGGCGCGGCACCAGTCGGACCTGGCGGCCGGTCCGGTCGGCGACCGCCGTACAGAGCTCCTCGACGGTGCGTGTCCTCGGCAGATCCAGCTCTCTGACCATGGCCCGCATGCGGCGGCGGGTGCGCCCAAGATCTCCCACGCTCTCCCCATCGACCTCGGCGTCGGCGCCCGTTCCGGCAAGGCGCCAGTGTCCCAGAGGGGTTCGCCCGCTGTCGGTCACTCCTCGGAACGGATGTCGGAACGGATGTCGGACCGGACATCAGGCCGGACATCGGAACGGCCGTCCTGACGGTCGTCGGAACGGACATCGGGCCGGCCGTCCTGACGGTCGTCGGAACGGTCCTCCGTGTGACCGTGGGGCAGCCCGACCGCCTTGCGCAGTTGCTCCACCACCGTAAGGGCCGCGTCCTGCATCGCCGGAGGCAGTCCGGCCGCCCGCATCGCGATGCGCTCCACCCGGGCGTCCCGCAGCGCCTCGATCTTCCGCAGGTCGCGCTCCACGGCCTGGGCGGTGGCGGAGTCGCTGAAGTAGTCCAGCGGGACGCCGAAGAACTTGGCGATCTTCACCGCGTTCTCCAGGCTGGGCTTCTGGCTGCCCTTGCGGAGGTTGCCGATGTACGTGCCGCTCAGCCCCGTCCCCTCGGCGATCTCCGAGTCACGCCAGGGACGGCCCAGGTCCTTCGGGTATATCACCGAGATCACACGCCGGAAGCGGGCCGCGAAGTCCAGGGGCTCCGACGACGCCGTCTCCCCACCCTCGCCGGGACGGGGGGCCGACGCTTCTGAGTGTGGAGAATCGGTGGTGGCCATGGGTCGGACTATAGAACTCTTCGACCCTCGGCGGGGATCTCACCACTCGATCGATTTACACGATCGTTGTGAAAAAACGGGGCAAAAGCCAGAAGAAACCGTGAATCTCCGCCTCCACCACAACCGTTAATCCACGATAGTTGACTTCCGCCCGCCTCACCTACAGGATCGTCCTCGCCGGTACGACAACAACGGCCCCGGATCGCGAAAGCGCCGGGCGCCGCTGCCTCACGGGGGTGGGCAGCAGCGCCCGGCGCCTATGCGCCGTCCGGTGTGGACGTGGTGTCAGTGGCCGCCGTGACCCGGCTGGTGATGGTCGAAGACCAGCACCTCCCGGGGCATGACGGTGAACGGCCGCATCATGCCCATGTCCTCGTGCTCCAACAGGTGGCAGTGGTACATGAACCGGCCGTGCGCCCCGGTGAACTGGCCCATGACCTTGACCATTTCGCCGCGCCGGCCGACGGCTGCTCGCCGCACTGACCCCCGGGGTGTCAGGGCTCGCCCGGACGTCGCTCGCATTCTCGCCCGACAGCCGTACGGTCGCCGTCGGCGGCCCGGACGGCTCCCTGCGCCTCTGGGACACCTCGGCCCCCGGCTCAGGCGGCGCACCGCTCCCCCCGGCGGAAGGCCCGGTCCTGGCCCTGGCCTTCACCGGCCACGGCCCCGCCGGACGCCTCCATGTCACGACCCCGCGCCGAACCCTGCGCACATACGACCTCGGCCTGCCCCGCACGGCGGAGGCGGTCTGCGCCCGCGCCGGGGGCGGCCTGCCCCCGACCGCCTGGCACACCTACCTCCCCGACCTGCCCTTCCGTACGACCTGCTGAGCGCGGGCGAGTCATCCGAGGACGAGGCGGCTCGTGTAGCCAGCGCGGCACAGCCGTTCATATGCGGCTGTCACGTCGTGAGGCACGGACTGGGTGGTCATGAATCCCTGTTCGGGGTAGACCAGCAGTCGTTGCAGTGCGCCGACGAGCATGTCGAGCACGAGGCGCGGTTCCCCGATCGACTCGACGTACGCCGCAAAGGTCATCGGCGTGGACGCGCTGACGAACTCGACGCCGGGCCAGAGTTTGCACGCCGTGGCGTACGCGCGTCGTTCCTCGTAGGGCTTGCTGATCAGCAGCACGGACGTGACGTCGACCCCGGCGTCTTCGAGCAGCGCTCGCGAGAAGCGGATGTTCTCGCCGGTGTTGCGTGCCCGCGCTTCCACCAGCACGACCCGCTCGGGGACGCCGAGTTCGAGGGCGCGGTCCCGGTAGTGGACGGCCTCTCCGCGCGGCATGCGGCCCTGTGTCGTACGGCTGGTCGCCCCGGTGAACACGATCAGCGGGGCCATGTCGCGCCGGTAGAGCTCCACAGTGGTATCGGCCACGCTCAGGTCATGGCTGCCGAGGCCGACGGCGACCGAGCAAGGGCGTGGCTCGTGGCGCATCTGGTGGAAGTCCCACAACCGCACGGCGTCCGACCATGCCTGTGCCGAGATCACCGCGCATTCCTTCCGTCCCGGGCCGAGTCGGGAATCTTGAAGCTGTACGCCGCCGCGCGGCATGACTACCGGGCAGCGCCGCCGCGCGGCATGACTACCGGGCAGCGCCGCCGGGCCGGAGGATCGTGACCGGTACGCCGACGCGCGCGGCGTGGGCCACGACAGCAGCGGTGCCACCGTAGCCGCGTGCGGGCGGGCCGTCCCGGACGGGAGCACTCCCGGCGAAGGAACAACCGGCCGCAACGGGACAGGGCCCGGCGGAACGGGCCCGGCAACTGCACTCAACGGCACAGGAGGCCAACGATGCGTGTGGCCTACAGAGCCCCGGCGGAAGGCCCGGTCCTGGCCCTTGCTCTGGCCTTCACGAACAAGGATCGGCCTGCCCCCGGCCGCCCGGCGTACCTACCTCCCCGACCTGCCCTTCCGTACGACCTGCTGACCGCGGGCGAGTACCCGGGCGAGCCTCGGGCCCAGTCGGCGTTTGAGGGTGCGCAGGGCCGTCACGCGGCTCGCAGCGCGGTCGAGGCGGTAGTAGAGCGCGGGCGGGACGTAGGGCAGCAGCGGGGAGTGGCGCTGGCCGAGGAGGGCGAACATGTGCGCGGGCGGGAGGTGGATGTAGCGCGTCAGGTTCTCGTACCACCGCGCGCTGTAGCGGGCCGCGCTCTGTACGGGCAGGAGCGCGGACCGGCGTTCGCGCTCGTAGCGGGCGAGGGCGGTCGGCAGCTCCGTGTGGTCGCGCAGCGCGCCCGCCAGGGCGATGGCGTCCTCCAGTGCGAGGGTGGTGCCCGCGCCGACGGAATAGTGCGTGGTGTGCGCGGCGTCGCCCATCAGGACGAGGCGGTCACGGGACCAGGTGCGGTGGGCGAGGGTGCGGAAGGTGCGCCACTGTGCCGGGCCGGCGTCGGAGTCGGCCCGACCGATGAGACCGTGTCCGTCCAGCGGTACGGCGAACAACTTCTCCAGCAGGGCCAGAGTGGCGGCCTCGTCGGTCTCGTGGAGGCCGAGGCCCTTCCAGGTCGCCTCGGAGCACTCGACGATGCAGGTGCTGTGCCGCTCGCTGAACCCGTAGCCGTACGCCCAGATCCAGCCGTGCCCGGTCTCCGTGAAGGCGAAGGTGAAGGAGTCGAAGACCTTGGTGGTGCCGAGCCAGACGTACCTGTTCCGGCCGGGCGTGGCCTGCGTACCGAAGTGGTCGGCGTGCCGCTCGCGCAGGCCGCTGTTCACGCCGTCGCAGGCCACGACGAGGTCGGCGTCGGCCAGTTCGGCGTCGTCGGGGCCGACGGTGACCTCGTGCTCGTACGCGATGTGCACGCCCAGCTCCACGGCGCGCTCGGCGAGGATGTCCAGCAGTTCGCGGCGGCCGATGCCGAAGCCCTCGTCGCCGTGGTGGACGGTCGTGAGGTCGCCCACGTGCGCGACCCCGTCGCTCCAGCGGACCGAACGCTCGCTGATGGTGCGGGCGGACTCGGGGTCGTGGGTGTGCAGCTTCTCGATGAGGCCGCCCCAGTAGGTCACCCCCCAGCCGTAGGTCGAACCGGCCGGGTTCCGTTCGTAGACGGTGATCTCGTGGGACGGGTCCTGCCGCTTCATCAGGATCGAGAAGTACAGTCCGGCGGGCCCGCCGCCGACGCAGGCGACCTTCACACACACTCCCCTTGGCAACACTGAGCGATCAATTGGCAGCGAAGAGTAACAGGCGGGTGGGCGGTGAGGCCGTCACATCCACAGGCGGGCTTTCATGAGGAGCTGCCCGTGGAGCAGGGACAGGTCCGTACGGCTGAGATCCCCGTCCCGGGTGGCGAGGTAGAAGGTGTTGATGGGCGGGAGTTCGGGCTCCAGCAGCTTGACGACCTCGCCGCGCACCAGCTCATCGGCCGCCAGATAGCTGGGGAGTACGGAGATGCCCGCGGACGACTTCACCGCGGCGAGCGCCCCGCGCAGATCCGGTACGACGAGGGAGGGCGTCGCGGTCGGCCGTAACCCGAAGACCGTGAGCCAGTAGCGGCGGATGATCGGCAGGGACTCGGCGTACGCGATCAGCGGGTACTTGGCGAGGACGGCCGGGCCCTCCTTCTCCGTGAGCCGGTCGAGGGGGATGTCCTTCGCCAGCTCCGGGGAGGCGAGGAGCGCGAACTCCTCGTCCACCAGCGTCGTGGCGGTGATGCCGCGCAGCCGGGGCCGTACGGTCGACAGGACGAGGTCGAAGTCCCCGCTCATCAGCCGCCCCAGCAGGTCGTCGGCGAGGCCGAAACCGAAGGTGAGGCGCAGCCCGTCGGCGACGAGGTCGCTGACCGCGGGCAGGACGCGCGAGGTGATCAGCTCCACCGGCCCGCCGACGAAGAGCGGATGGCCGTCGGGGGCACCGCCGAAGTGGCGCTCCACCACCGTGCGGAGCGCGTCGACCGGGCCCTGCACCTCGCGCAGCAGGGTCTCGGCGGCGGGGGTGGGGAGGGCGCCCTGCGGGATGCGGTCGAAGAGGGACTTGCCCAGCTCCCGTTCCAGATTGCGGATCTGGTGGGTCACGGTGGGCTGGGAGAGTTCGAGCCGCTGGGCCGCCTTGGTGAAGGAGCCCAGACGGTAGACGGTCACGAACCGTCCGCAGCCAGCTCAGTTGTACCGCCATGGTCAAGGCCGTCCCCCTGTGCGCTCGCCCCGCGCGGCGCTCGGCGGGGTGGTGGTCGTACTCGTCGGTCGACAGTGCCGACACTCAGCGGGGTGGTCGGGGGAGGCCGGGTGTCTGGTGTCCATGCTGCGCGAAATGTCGCGGTCGCGCAGTCCGGTCGACGGAAAACACCCGTAAGGGCGCGGCGAATACGTACGTACGGCCGCTTCTCGTGCCCGAGAGCACGAGAAGCGGCCACTTACATGGGGGAGCGCGTGTCGACCTGCTCCGGTTCCTCTGTCCGGCTGGGCGGGACGGGCTGGGCAGGACGGTCGGCGCCGGGTCAGGCGGCGGGCGCCTCCAGTTGCTCGACCACCAGCTCGGCGACCCGCAGCGCCGAGGCCGGGTTCTGGCCGGTGACCAGCCGCTGGTCGGCGACGGCGTGCTCGGCGAAGTTGCCCGCCTTGGTGATCTTCGCGCCGCGCTCCGCGAGCCTGCTCTCCAGCAGGAACGGCACGACCTCGGTCAGCCCGACCGCCGCCTCCTCCTCGTTGGTGAACGTCGAGACCTGCTTGCCCTCCACCAGGTACGAACCGTCCCCCAGCCGGATGTTGACCAGGCCGGCAGGCCCGTGGCAGACGGCGGCGACGACACCGCCCCGCTCGTACACCCCGGCGGCCAGCGCGGCCAGGTCCTCCGAGCCGGGCAGGTCCCACATCGCGCCGTGGCCGCCCGCGTAGAAGACGGCGTCGTAGTCGTCGGCGGACAGCTCACCGGGCGCGGCCGTGCTGGACAGCGCGGCGGCGGTGTCGGGGTCGGCGAGGAAGGCGGCCTGCACCTGGTCGTCGGGGTCGACCCCGTCACGCGGCGGCGCGCCGCCCTGGACGGAGACGTAACTGATCTCGTACCCCGCCGCGCGGAACACGGCGGCGGGGTGGGCCACCTCGGGGACGTAGAAGCCGGTGGGCCGGCCGGTGTCGCCGAGGGCGCCATGGCTCGTGAGCGCGAACAGAACCTTTTTGGCCATTACCGTTCTCCATTTCCGTGTGCGATTCCGTTCACCGAATGTAGACACCGGGAATCCCGACCGCCAAATAATCTGTTCGATTGCCCCCATAGAGAAATTCATGGAAGCTATTCGTTACGGTGAGCTCCCTTCGGAGAATGGAATGGATATGAAAGAGCCCGGAGAGAGCGGAGCGGGCACGGCACGCGGGGAGGGACCGGCGCGGCGCGGGCTGATCGTAGTGAGCGGCGTCGCCCGGCTGCCCAGTGGCCGTCAGGCGGGCTTCTGGCTGCCCGAGGCCGCGTACCCCTGGCGCGCCCTGCTCGCCGCCGGCTGGGACTTCGCCTTCGCGGGCACCCGCGAGGGCACCCCGCAGATCGGCGGCGTCGACCGCTCCGACCTGCCGCAACGCCTCTTCCTCGACGATGCCACGGTGCGCGAGCGCCTCGCCGCGACGACGACGGCCGACCACTACGGGCCCGCCGACTTCGGCATCGTGCTGATCGCGGGCGGCCACGGCGCCATGCTCGACCTCCCCGAGGACCCGCGCCTGGCCGACTTCCTGACGCGTTTCCACGCCGGGGGCGGTGTGCTGGTCGCGGGGCGCAGGGTGACCGGTTTCTCCCGGGCCGAGGAGGAGGCGGCGGGGCTGGCCGCCACCGTGCCGTTCTTCCTGGACGAAGCGCTGCGTGAGCGGGGTGCGCATTACGAGTCGGGCGAGCCCTTCACGCCTCATGTCGTACGGGACGGAAACCTGGTCACGGGACAGAATCCGGCGTCGGCGGAGGAGGCCACGGCTCTCGGTATGCGGCTGGCACTCGGCAGGGAACTTCCCGGGAACTGGCTGATCGGGCACACCAGGAATTACGCCGGTTCCGTACGTTCGGGGACGGTCGGAAATGTGCGCTGAATGACCGCGCAATCCCCGGACGGAGAAATTCCTCTTCGGCGGGCCGAGGAGATCTGCCCTCTTCCCGCCCGGGAGATCGGCCAACTTCCTGCCCGGAGTGCGATGAGTTCCGGGGCCGGGGACGGTCAACCCCTCACAAGCCCCGGACGGAACCTCCGGACACAAGCCCCGGACACAAGCCCCGTACGGAACAAGGGAGTCACGACATGAAGTACATGGTGCAGCTCTTCGGGAACCGCGAGACCTGGGACGCCGACATGGCCGGCTACACCCCGGACACCATGCGCGCGATGCACGCGCACATGACCGGGCTCAACGACGAGCTCGTGAAGAACGGCGAGTTCGTCCAGGCCGAGGGGCTCGGCGGACCGGGCGGCGTCAAGTCCGTGCGCGCGCGGACCGGCGGCGCCCCGGAGGTGACGGACGGACCTCACTTCCCGGCCGAGAAGATCCTGGCCGGCTACTGGGTGATCGACGTGAAGGACGAGGCGCGGGCGATCGCGTTCGCGGCCCAGGTCTCCGCGTCTCCGGGCCCGGACGGAGCACCGACCAACGAGCCGGTCGAGATCCACGCGGTGCCGTCCGGACCGCCGGAGGCGTGAGCGTACGGGTCCCCCTCACCCGCCGGTGAGGGGGACCCGTCATCGCGTGGGACCACCCCGACCCCGCGCCCCGCCGGGGTCCGTTGTCCGGCCCTGGGCCCTCTCCGGCCTGGGACCTGTCCGGCCTACTGCTGGTCCGCGGCGAAGACGTCGCCCATCGAGCCGAACTTGCCGCCTTCGGAGTGCATCCCCTTCTTCTTGTTCATCGGGGAGAACGCGCTGGTCTTGCCGTCCTGCATGTACGACTTCAGGTAGGCGGACTGGCCCTTCGACTTGGCGTTGGCCAGGTCGATCAGAGGCTGGTAGTCGGCCTGCGTGACAGCGTTCATGATGGCGAAGCGGCTGGCCGCCCCGGCAGCCGCGTGGAGCGCCGCCACGGGACCCTCCGCCGCCTTCTTCCCGTCCGCGTCGAGCGGGAACCGGGCGGGCACCGACATCTTCACCACGGGGCCGTTGCCACCGGTCTCGGAGATCGCCTTCCCCTCCCCGACGTTGAAGTTGACGGCGATGACCGTGTAGCCCGCCGCCCCGGCCTCGGCGAGGAAGCCCGGGGACTGCTGGTCCGCCTCGGTGATCCCGCCGGTGCCGCCGCTGGTGGGGTTGCCCCAGGCGGCCGCGGGGTTGCCCGTGCCGACGCCGATGTAGAGCAGCACCTCTTTGCCGGCGGCCTGCGCCGTCTCCATGACTTCGTGGACCCGGCCCGCGGCCTCGCCGAGCAGCCGGATATCGTCCGGGTCGAGGGCGCCGCCGAAGCCTCCGGCCTCGCCCACGGGCGTGGGTTTGAGCCCCGCCCTCTGCACCGGCTGCGCGGACTGGGCGGACTGCGCGGACTGCGCGGACTGCGCGGAGCCCATCGCCCTCTGGAGGGGCGTCACGGGCCCCGCGTGCTGCCGGTCCCCCGCCCCCGGGGCGGACATCGCGCGGACCACCGACCTGTTTCCCGCGGAGTTCTGCAAGGTGCGCATGGGCGACTCCGGCCCGCCGGTACGCGCCAACGGGCGGTCACCGGCCGCGTGGCCGCGCGCGCGGCCCGGGTCGTGTGAGGAGTGGGCGTCACGGCTGTGCACGGCGGTTCCTTCCGAAGGGCCGGAGGTTGCCCACCCATTGTCCGCGCCCGCGGGCATCCGCGGGAAGGGCGCCGGGGACCACAGGGAGGGCAGGGCTGCTGCCCTCCCGGCGCACCCGGGCCATCTCTGATCTTGCGTGGGTATCCCCGGCTTCAGCCGGGGAGGGAAACGCATCCTGAGACTGCTCTGACCGACGCCTTAGAGCGGACGTTTTTGCTGCTCGATGTACTGACGGATCACGGTCAGCGGTGCGCCGCCGCAGGAGGCTGCGAAGTAGGAGCGGGACCAGAACACGGAGCCCATCCCGATCGGGTTGATCCGGCCGGTGTACTCGGCCCGCAGGTAGCGGGAGGAGACGCCTTTGAGGCTGTTGATCAGCTTGGACAGGGCGATCTTCGGGGGGTAGTGGATGAGCAGGTGGACGTGATCGGCCTCGCCGTTGAACTCGCGTAGCTCCGTCTCGAACTTGTCGCATACCTCCCGCATGATCTCCTCGCACCGCTTCAGCAGTTCCTCATGCGGCCCACCGTGGGCCAGGCCGCCGCGCTCGGCGAGATGCTGCGCGATCACTGCTCCCTGTACAACGGCGCGTTGCAGGAGCGCCGCGACGCCTACCGGCACGCCTCCAAGATGAGCATCAAGTACGGGCAGCAGTCCGCGCAGCTCAAGGAGATCCGGGCGTTCGACCCGGAGCGTCAGGGCCGCTGGTCGTTCTCCAGCCAGCAGGCCACCTTGCGACGGTTGGACAAGGCGTTCCAAGCCTTCTTCCGGCGCGTGAAGGCTGGGGAGATACCCGGATACCCCAGGTTCCGGGGCGTGAACTGGTTCGACACCGTGGACTTCCCCAAGGACGGCGACGGCTGCCGCTGGGACTCCACCCCCCACGACCCGCAGACCCGCGTACGCCTCCAAGGTGTCGGGCATGTCAAGGTCAACCAGCACCGGCCGGTGGTCGGCAAGGTCAAGACCGTGTCCGTCAAGCGCGAGGGTAAGCGCTGGTACGTCATCCTGACCGCCGAGCAAGCCCAGCCCGAACCGCTTTTGGCAACCGGCAGCGTGGTCGGCATCGACATGGGCATAGCCAACTTCCTCGCCGACTCCAACGGCGAGTTCGTTCCCAACCCGCGCCACGGCCGGAAGGCCGCCGCGAAGCTCGAAGCCGCGCAGCAGGCACTGTCTCGTTTCCCCCGCGTCCGCCGGGACAAGCGCACCAAGAACCAACAGCGCGCCGTTCAGCGCGTCGCTGACCTTCACCGAAAGGTCCGGCGTCAGCGCCTGGACCACGCCCACAAGACCGCGCTTGACCTCGTGCGGGGAACACGACTTCATCGCGCATGAAGACCTCAAGATCCGCAACATGGTCAAGGCCCCCGCGCCGAAGCCGGACCCCGATACGCCGGGCAGCTTTCTGCCCAACGGGGCGGCGTCGAAGGCCGGTCTCAACCACTCGATCTCTGATGCCGGATGGGGGGTGTTCCTGACGATCCTGCACGCCAAGGCTGAAAGCGCCGGACGGGACGTGATCGCCGTGGACCCCCGCGACACCTCCCGGACCTGCCCCGAATGCGGGCACGTCTCAGCGGAGAACCGGCCCACACAGGAGAAGTTCCACTGCGTCTCGTGCGGCCACCAGGCGCACGCGGACACGGTGGGAGCCCTAAACGTTCTACGGGCCGGGCTGGTCCGTCGCGACGCCAACCCGGCATAGCGAGAAGCCCCCCTCGTTCACGAGGGGGAGGAGTCACGTAGCCGTAGTACGAGCAGTGCGCAGGTGATGATGTTGCCGTCCACGATGACGTCGCTGTCGACGACCTCGGCACCCGCGTTGATCACGTCGTCGCGCAGTCCGAGATCGCAGTTCCGCTCAAATAGGAGATTCTGGCGGGGGTATGAAGATTCCTTGTTGAGGGGAATCTGATGTTC
This sequence comes from Streptomyces sp. NPDC050509, assembly GCF_044457965.1. NCBI lineage: Bacteria > Bacillati > Actinomycetota > Actinomycetes > Kitasatosporales > Streptomycetaceae > Streptomyces > Streptomyces sp. NPDC050509. Next base: position 42,826 of record NZ_JBITHL010000015.1, read on the forward strand.
CGGGGCGAGCTCGGACGGGGCCCTGGACAGCCTCAATAAATCGAACGGGACAAGGAGAAACGATTTTGGCCACCCGGGTAAGGGGAATCCCCTGAGGGGTCGCCCTTCCTCGCCGCGGCCTCGGCGCCCAGCGCGTCGTACGCCAGCTCGACCAGCACGGGCAGCCCCTCGGGGCCCTCGTCCACGCGGCGCGCCCACAGCCGGAGCGCGGCGATCAGCACCCCGGAACCGGCGCCGACGACCACCCCGGGACGGGGGTCCCGGTCGGGGTCCACCCCGAGCCGGTCGGCGAGGATCCGTACGGACTCCTCCTGGGCCTCGATCCGCACCCGCTCGTACGCGGCGAACAGCGCGGGCTCGCGGTCGATGAGGGCGAAGAGCTCCCGGCCGCGGGGGCGCCGGTGCACGCCGGGGCACACCTCGTCGAACACCCACTCACGGACGGCCGACCGGTAGGCCACCAGGGGCGGTTCGCCGGCCGGGCGGGCGCGCAGGGCGTCGTTGATGCGCTCGCCGTCGACACGGGTCGACTCGACGGCGGCGTCCTCCTTGCCGCTGAAGTGGCGGCTGAACGTACGGCGGGTGACATCGGCGCGCTCGGCGATGGCCTCGACGGTGACATCCGCCAGGCCCCGCTCCAGCATGAGCTCGGCGGCGGCGGCCCCGAGCGCCTCCCGGGTGCGCCGTGCCTTGCGCTGCCGGCCGTCCTCGACGGGGGCGGCGGTCCTGTCGGTCTCCGGCCGGGTCACCTCATCACCTTCATACGCCCGATCGTACACGCCAAATGTCCCATTGGGACATGATTCGCTTACTGTCGGATACCCTCGCAGGGCAGCCGAAAGCGAGGTATAGGCGCGGTATTCGGCCCCGTCCGCGCCGGCCCCCTTCCGTGCCGGCCCTCGCCCGGCACGGGCGTCAGCCCCAGCTCTGCGCGTACTGACTGCGGTAACTGGCCTTCTCCGACCACATCCGCTGCGCCATCGTCAGCCCCAGCAGGCTCAGAGCGATGATCACCAGCCCGGGTACGAGGGTCCGGTAGTCCACGATCGAGCTGACGGAGCCCGTACCCGTACCGCTGCCGACCCCCGTCCCCACACCGGCTCCCGTCCCGGCGCCCGTACCGGTTCCGCCGCCGCCCGCGTCCGTGCCCGCCGGGCTGGGGACGGCCTGGTCCACCGTCCCGTCGCTGCTCCCCGTCGCCGTCTCGTTGCCGCCGCCCGCCTCGACGCCCGCGAGTCGCACCCCGAGGGCGGCCATCGCCGGCGAGACCGGCTGGAAGAACGTCGTCCCCCCGACGGTGCAGTCCCCGCTGCCGCCCGAGGTCACACCGAGCGCCAGCCCCTGCGCGAGGAGCGGTCCGCCGCTGTCCCCCGGCTCGGCGCAGACCGTGGTCTGGATCAGCCCGGTGACCGTGCCCTCGCGGTAGTTCACCGTCACGTTCAACGCCGTCACCTGCCCGGAGCGCAGCCCCGTGGTGCTGCCGCTGCGGAACACCTGCTGGCCGACCACCGGATCGGCGGCGCCGATGATCCGTACGCCCCGGCCGTCACCGATGTCGACGGTGCTCGTGCCGTCGAACGCGGCCGGATTCTCGTACTGCACCAGGGAGAAGTCGCTCCCGGGGAACGTCGTGGCGACCGTGGAGCCGACCAGCGTGGCGCCTCCGGCGTCCTGGAACCAGGTGGTGCCCGCGGGGCCGCAGTGCCCGGCCGTCAGGACGAAGTCGTTCTGGCCGTCCGTCACGTTGAAGCCGACGGAACAGCGGTCGCTGTTGGTGAAGATCGGCGCGGCGCCGTTCACCTTCGTACGGAACTCCCCCGTGGTCCGTTCCATCTCCACGGAGTCGCCGATCCCGTCCGCGACCTCGGTCATCCGGGACCAGTCGCCGGCGGACACGGTCCGGTCGGCCTGCACCACGACCCGGTTGGCGGCATAGTCCACGGCCCACGCGGTCCCCGGCACCCGGGGCGCCTCACGCAGCGCCTCGGTCGCGGAGCTCAGGTCGCGCATGCTGTACCGCATCACCTCGGCCCGCGCCCCCTCGCGCCGCACCTCGGCCGCCGCGTCCTCGTCCGTCACGGCGACGACCGGCCGCCCGTCGGCGGCGATCCAGGTACCGGCGGTACGCGAGGCACCGAGCTTCGCCACCAGCCCCGCCCCGACCTCGCCGACGGCCGCGCCCCCGGCCCCCGTCGAACGTCCGGCCGGCTCGTCGGCCACGGCGTTGGAGACCAGCAGCCCCCCGCAGACCAGCCCGCCGACGGCGGCGAGTCTCGTGATCCGCCGCAGGTGACGTCGCGCGTGCTTCATCCGTGGCCCCCAATGTCGTACCGGTACGACGTCTACGACGTCGCCAGCGCCGGAGCCCCGGGCATCAGAGGGCCCTCCTCCCATACGTACGGGGCCCGGGCGCGGTTCAAAGCCCGCCGGAATTTCCGCTCGCGCGGCCCCTCCGGCCGACATCCGGCGGCTACCGCTCGGGAAGTTCGGTGATGGCCCGGTCACTGACGACAGCCGCCAGGATCATCGGGGCGTCGCCGTCGCACTGGTTGACGGAGATACCGACCCAGCGGGGACTCTCGCCCACCGGCCCCCAGACCGACAGGTCGCCATAACACTCCTCGTCGCACAGCGCCTGGAAGAGCGGCGGCATGGGCTCGCCCGCCTGCTTCCGGAAGAGCGGTACGTGCATGGCCACCCGCCGCCAGGGGCCCCAGCGGCCCGCCAACTCCGCCGCGAGGGCGTCCAGATGGCCCTGGGCCGTCTCCTCCGCATCGGTCCACGCCCGCTCGTACACCCCCACGAGCCCCTCGCTCTCCCAGAGCGGCACGATCAGGAAGCCCTCGCCCCGGGTCGCGCTCCACTCCCCCGTGACCGGCTCTCCCTCGCCCACCGTCGGCCCGGCCGCCGGCACGGGAACGGCGAGCAGGGCGAGGACGTCGGAGACGGCGCGGGCGGTCTCGAAGGTCTCCCTGATACGGGCGGTCACAGCGTGGCCCGGCCCCGGAAGCCCTGCGCCGAACGTCCCATCCCCTGCCCTTCGTCGTCGTACGCCGTCGCGTACCCCGCGCCAGTGCCGGATTCCCGCGGCGGCCCCTTACACGGGCGTCCCCAGAACACAAACATGCTTCGGCACCTACAGGCTCTGTGGCCGCCATCGTGGCAGCCCATCACATACGACGGGGTCGGCCGCCCCGCTTTTCGCGTCTTACGGGAGAAGCAGGGCGGGTGTCGTCCTGCCGTACAGCTCGTCGAGGCCGATCAGCAGTACGTCCCCGTCGCCTCGTACCGATTCCGCGCGCAGCGCGTCACTGAAGCCCGCCCCACTGAAGCACGCGAGACCGCAGCGTCTCGTGTCCATGCCCCGTTCGGCGAGAACGTCCCTGGCCCGGCGCAGACGCTCCAGGTGCCCCAGCCCCATGACGGTCCCCCACTTCACCTCGCCCAGCAGCGCGGCCTTGGGCCTGCCACCGCCGGATCCCGGCTCGACCACAGCCACGTCGATCTGGACCTGCTTCCGCGTCGCCGGATCGACCACCACACCGGCGCCGACCTCTCCCATCGAGCCGGCCAGCAGAGACCGACCCGGCCCGAGTACGTACTCGCGGCACACCGTCTCGAAATGCGGCCCAGCCACCTGCGCCGCGAAACGCTCCGACGCCGCCGCCCACACTTCGACAGCCTGGCCACTCTCCAGCCGGGCCCACGAGGGACGCATCACGGCCTCGTAGAAATTGATCAACGGTTCCGTGATCCGGTACTGCGACTTTCCGGCCCGGAAGACATCCGCCTCCCTCACCAGCAGATGGCTGTCCTCCAGCACGTTGAGCGGGTGCGAGATGTCCACCGCCTTACGGCCGATGTACCCCGCGATCCCTCCCCGCGTGGAGTTGCCCTGTGCCACGGCGGCAAGGACCGAGTGGTACAGCGCCGTGTCGCGGACATCCGCCTCCTCTGCGAGCAGATAGCGCGCCTCCCGGAAGAGCGGGCTGAGTGGCGAAAGAACCGTACGGCAGAGCCAGTCGTCAAACTCCTCCAGGTCTGCCGGGACGTCGTTCGCCAGGAACTGCCGCAGGTACGCCGGCGTGCCACCGACCACGGCATGCAGCCGGGCCGCGAGGGCCGGGCTGTCGGCAACGCCCCAGAAGTCGGCCGCAGCGCGGTAGCCGAAGGGCCGTACGACGAGTTCGAGCTGAGCCCGCCCGCGCAACGGCGCGGTACTCGCAAGCAGACCTCCCATGACGGACATCGCCGATCCGCACAACAGCAGCCGCATCCGGTTCTCCTCGACCTGAAAACGGTCGATCTCCCGCTGCATCAGCGACGGAAGTTCCTGCGCGGCCTTCACCAGATAGGGGAACTCGTCGATCACCACCAGCAGAGGCCCCTCCCCGCGATCGGGAGCGGCGAGGCCGAACACATACGTCACCGCGTCGTCCCACGTGGCGAAGGAGAAGGGAACCGGAGAGCCCGCATACTCGGCCAGCGCGGCGCCGAACTGACGCAGTGACTCCGTCGCCGTCGCCGCGGTCGCACCGAAATAAAAACCGCCTTGCTGTTCGACCAGGGCACGCAGGAGAAACGTCTTCCCCATGCGCCGCCTGCCGCTGACGATCCCGAGCATGGCGTGCGGCAGGGGCCTGTGCACAAAACGTGTCAGGGCTTCCCACTCGGTCCCACGGTCGTAGACATGGGCCGGCTTGGCCGGCACCTGTGACTGCTGCACGATCCCACTCCTTAGGTCTGCACCCCTAAGGAGTGTACTCCTTAGGGGTGTCGCGCCTGCCCATGAGTTGGGGTGTTATTCGCCATTGAGGAAATGATGCGCAGCAAGCCCCAACGTCGCCAGCCCGAGGAAGGTCCCACCTCCAGCTCCGAGCGAGACCACCACGCCCGCTCCAGCGAGCCAGAGAACCCCAAGAGACACGCCACCTCCGATCACACCCGCCTGCATGATGATCGCCAACCAGAGACCCCGCCGCGCGCGGCCGTCAGCACTCGCACTCATGACACACCCCTCGTTCAGGGGCGACACCCGACCGGCCGCCCCTCCGAGATGGAGCGTAGCGAGATCTCCCAACACTCTCAACTATTTACGGAGCTCACCATAATTTACAGCTGCCGCGGTGATAATCTGGGCCCCCGGGGATCAACGGTGTGCGTCCCCACCAGAACCACTGCCTCCGGGAGCGCACATGATCTCCAGCTCGCTCCTTACGGTGGAGCTGAGTCAGGCGACGGCCCGCCTCGAACGCGATCTGCACGAGCGAGTCGGCTTGGGCGATGCCGCGACCGCACTGCGGGCGGAGTACCGGACCGCCGTAGGCGAGTCGCGGAGCTCGGCCACTTGGTCCGAGTGGCTGCACAACCAGGTGGCCCAGGTGGCCACGTCCTGGGTGCTTGCCACGGTCATGCTCCGATTCTGCGAGGACAACCACATCGCGAACCTGTCCTTCGCCACCGGCACCAAGGCCTTCCCGGACCGGCCGTCCCTCCCGGTACGGGACGCCCGCGATTCGATCATCGCCGCAGTGGATCGTCTCCGCTCCCAACCCGCCATGGCCACGGTGTTCGACCGGCGGAGCAATCCCCTGTGGAAGATCACCCCGAGCCGCGAGGCGTGCGAGGAGCTTCTGTCGTTCTGGCGCCGCAGAACTCCGGACGGCACCCTGGTCCACGACTTCGCGGATGAGTCGCGCGATACGCGCTTCCTCCAGGACCTCTACGTCGGCCTCAATGAGCAGTCACGAAAGTCGTACGCCCTGGTCACGACCCCACCCTTCGTGGCCGACCTGATACTCGACCTCACGCTCGATCCCGCGATCGAGGAATTCGCTTCCTCTCCGGCCGGTCTGGCAGGGTTTCGTACCATTGACCCGGCATGCGGATCAGGCACGTTCCTGATCAGCGCCTTCGACCGCCTGTTCCGGCAATGGTCCAGAGTCAGGCCGGACATGAGTCGCTGGCAGCGCGCGGCCAGAGCGCTCAGATCCATCCACGGGTGCGATCTCAACCCTTGTGCCGTGAGCATCACGCGCTTCCGCCTCGTGATCGCGGCCATGAATGCCGCCGATGAGCCACGGCTGGACGACATGCCCGACGTACCCATCGTGGTGGCGTCGGGAGACTCGCTCCTTCACGGCAAAGCCCCGCTCGCTGTCGACAGCGGCGCTCCGGAACCATCAGTGATCGACTCCGCACAGGACCTTGACACGCACTCCGACCGGTACGGCCTCCTCGGCCGTGCCTCTTACCACGCAGTGGTGTCCGATCCCCCCTACATCACGGTCAAGGACAAAGCCCTGTCCAAGGCCTACCAGGAGGCGTACCCGAGTTGCAGCGGGCGCTATGCGCTCACCGTTCCCTTCACCGAACTCGCCTTCGATCTCGCTGTGCGAGGGACAGCCGGCGGCTACGTCGGAGAGCTGCTGGCCAACTCCTTCATGAAGCGGGAGTTCGGACGGAAGCTGGTCGAGGACGTGCTGTCCCGGGTCGAAATCTCTCATGTGATCGACACCTCCGGGGCCTACATTCCTGGTCACGGCACGCCGACCGTCATCCTTGCCGGACGGAACCGCGTGCCCGATCCCACGCTCCCAGTACATACGGTTGTCGGACTGCGGGGTGAGCCGTTTCCTCCTCCCGATCCGAGCGAAGGTGCGGTCTGGCAGTCGCTGCGTCAAACGTCGCGCAGCCCCGCCGTGACCCCGTGGACGGAGTCTTTCCTGGAGGAGCGGAGCCGACTGACTGTCTTCCCCTGGACCCTGGCGGGATCATCGGCCAAGGCCGTGCTGCGCCTGATGGAGCGCGGCGAACCGCTGGAGAAGCGTGTTGCTCGTATCGGCTACGGAGGCAATACGGGTTCCGACGACATCTTCTGTGCGCCGCCGCACTCTTTCCGGCGATACGGCACCGAGGACGCCTCCCGCGTACCGGTGCTGACCGGATCGGGAGTACGCGACTGGTCCGCGCGCACCGAGATGGAAGCATTCTTCCCGCGAACGGGGGACGGCACCGGGATCGTCGCCCTCGACCGGGTCCCACGACATCACCGTCGGCTCTGGCCGTACCGGTCGGTCCTCGGCGAACGGACCGGCATGGCGCACTCGGCTCGGTGGTACGACTGGCACCAGGTCGCGACTGGCCGGTACGTGCACCCCTGGGGCATCGTGTTTCCTTGGGTGTCCACTCATCCTCACTTCAGCCTTCTGCGAGACACCGTGGTGCCCCTCAACTCGGCGCCGGTCATCAAGCTCTCCCCGGACGCCTCGGAAGAAGACCACCTGCGGATACTCGGTGTACTCAACACTTCGATGGCCTGTTTCTGGCTCAAGCAGATGAGCCAGAGCAAGGGCGGGCCCCGAGCCGACCAGCTACGGGGTGGTGAAGCCTGGGAGAAGATCTATGAGTTCACCTCCACCCGGCTTCTGGAGCTGCCCCTCCCCGCGTCGCTCCCCCTCGCCCACGCGGCGGAACTCGACCGCCTCGCCACCGTGCGCACCGCGTACCTGTCGGAACTCGCCGCCCCCGGCACGCGCCTCACACATGACCATCTGAAGTCGGTCAAAGGCCACTGGCTCTCAGCCCGGTCCCGGATGGTGGCCCTCCAGGAAGAGCTCGACTGGCGGACGTACGCGGAATACGGCCTCCTCCCTGTCGGCTCTCCGCTGACGGAGGGCCCGGCCGAGCCTCCTTCGATCGAGCCGGGCCAGCGTGCCTTCGAGATCGCCCTCGCCCGGCGGGTCATGCGGGGTGAGGCTTCCACCATGTGGTTCGAACGCCATGGAACGCCCCTGGTCACCGAAGTTCCCGGCCACTGGCCGTCCGCCTACCAGGACCTCGTAAGGCGCCGCATCGACGCCATCGAGGAAAACGCGGCAGTGGCGTTGCTGGAGCAGCCGGAGTACAAGCACAGGTGGTCGGCACCTGACTGGGACTCCGTACTCCGGACGATTCTGCGTGACCGCATGCTGGATCGTTGCGAAAACCCCCAGCTCTGGTTCGAGGAGCGCGTAGGCGAGCGCCAACCTGTCACGCGCACGGTCGGGGAACTGGCCGAACTGCTGGCGCGGGAGCCGGAGTTCACCATGCTCGCGGCGCTCCACTCTCCTGATGCCCGGATTCTCGATGTCGTGCAGAGCCTGATCGCGGACGCCCACGTACCAGAAGCGGCGGCGCTCAGATACAAGGCGTCCGGGCTACGCAAGCGAGCCCAGTGGGAGGCCCTGTGGGCTCAGCAGTGGCAGGAGGACCACGCTCCCCGAACGGCTGGGCGGCGGCAGGAAATCAACGTCGACAGGCCCACGTCCATTCCACCGCGGTACACCGCCGCGGATTTCGTCAGGCCGTCCTACTGGTATCAGCGCGGCAAGTTCGACACCCCCAATGAGCGATTCACCTCCTACCTGCCCCCCTTCGCTCCGGTGCTGTCCACCACATTGATCGGCTGGGCCGGGTGGGACGCGCGCGAACGGGCTCTGGCACTCTTGAATCTCTTCAATTCGGCTGCCCGTCCCCACACCGACAGTTCCGAGTGGGTACTGCCCGCAGTGGCAGCTCTTCGAGAGGTGCTGGCCTGGATACCACGGACCGGCGCGGCACCGGGTCCTGTCAAGCCGTCGGATGAGGACGAAGTGCTGACGACTGCTTTCGAACGTCTCGTGCACCGGCTCGGTATACCTGAGGACACCATTGCCTCCTGGCGTCCTCCGGCGCCGAGAAGAGGGCGTCCGCGCAAGACCTGACCCACCGGCCCTCGTCCGTCCACCTGTGCGGGGCGACGAGCAGCGCTCGGCCTCGGAGACGGCGCGGGCGGTCTCGAACCTCTCCCCGATACGCCGGTCACAGCACAGCCCGGTCCCGTGGCGCGTGATACGCCGCACCGCGCCGGGTAGGACTCGGCCGGGCAGCGGTATCCGGAGCGGCGGAGGGAACCGAGCGGCATGAGCACTCACCACGAACCCGCCCCGGGCGACGGCTTCGACGTGGCCGCCGTACGCGCGGCGTATCCCGCGCTGCGCGACGGCGTCGCCTACCTGGACGGTGCGGCCGGTACGCAGATGCCGGAGCCCGTGATCGAGGCGATCGCGGCGGCCTACCGCGCGGGCATCGGCAACGTCGGCGGCGCATTCCCGGCGAGCGGGCGCGCGGGCGCCCTGGTCGACGGCTGCCGCGCCGCCGTCGCGGATCTGGTCGGCGGGCAGCCGGACGGGGTGGTCCTGGGCGCGAACACCACCACGCTCGTCTACCGGTTCGCCTCCGTCCTCGGGGCGACGTGGCGGCCCGGCGACGAGATCGTCCTCTCCCGCCTGGACCACGACGCGAACGTCCGCCCCTGGGTGCAGGCCGCGGAGCGGGCGGGTGCCGTCGTACGGTGGGCGGAGGTGGACCCGGTCTCCGGGGAACTGCCGGCCGGTCAGTACGACGCCCTGCTCGGCGCGCGGACCCGGCTGGTGGCGGTCACCGCGGCCGGCAACATCCTGGGCACGCGCCCCGATGTCGCGGCGATCACCGCGAAGGCCCACGCGGTGGGGGCGCTGACGTACGTGGACGGGGTGCACGCCACACCCCACGGCCCGGTCCACGCACCCGCGCTGGGCGCGGACTTCTACGCGACGAGCGCGTACAAGTGGTCGGGCCCGCACGTCGGCGCGGTCGTCGCGGACCCGGCGCTCCTGGAGACCCTGCGCCCCGACAAGCTGGCGTGCTCGCCCGACAGGGTGCCGCAGCGGTTCGAGACGGGAACCCTGCCCTTCGCGGACCTGGCCGGGGTCACGGCGGCGGTGGACCACCTGGCGTCCCTGGCCGGAGCGCGCACCGGCCCACGGAGGCAGCGGCTGCTCGCCTCGATGGCAGCGGTGGAGACGTATGAACAGGACCTCTTCGCCACCCTGCTCGGCGGCCTCCGGGCCCTCCCCGGGGTCACCCTCTACGGCAACCCGGCGCACCGCACCGCGACGGCGTACTTCCGTGTCGCGGGCCACACCCCGTCCGCCGTGGCCGAACACCTCGCGAGGCGCGGCGTGAACGTCTGGAGCGGCCACAACTACGCCTGGGAACTGACCGGTTCCCTGGGTCTGCGCGACACGGGCGGCGCGGTCCGCGCGGGCCTGGTCCACTACAACGACGCCTCGGACGTGGGCCGTCTGCTCGCGGGGGTCGCGGAACTGACCTGACGCGGGGCCCTGCCCGACCGTCGCCCGGACCGGCCGACAGCCCCGGGTGCCGGTTCAGCGACGGCCTCCTCCTCCGCCGTCATCGGCACCCGGCGACACCAGGGTTGCCCAGACGACCTTGCCCACCCCACCCTCCCGCTCGCCGACACCCCATTGGTCGGTCAGCGCTTCCACGATGACGAGCCCGCGCCCGCCGCATGCGTCCAGATCGGGCGCCTGCGGCCCGGGCTGCTCGCGCGAGGCACCATGCACCTCGATACGCAGCCCTTCCAGGAGCAGTTGAGCATCGAATCCGACGCTGTCCGCATCCTCATCTTCCAGCCACTACTCGTGCCCGGCCTGTTTCAGACGCGCGAGTACGCCGAGGACGTCATCCGAGGGGTGGAGAAGACAGCCTCCGACGAACAGATCGAGTCGTTCATCACCGTACGGATGGACCGTCAGGAGATCTTGCGGCGGGAAGGATGCACCGCAGATCCTGTGCCTGCTCGACGAGGCCGTACTGCGCCGCGTCATAGGAGGGCCCAAGGTCATGGCGGATCAACTCGGAAATCTGATCGCGCTGAACAACCCACCGCAATTGTCGATCCAGATCATCCCGTTCGGTCAGGGCTGGCATGCGGGTCTGGACGGCGCGTTCAGCGTCTTCTCGTACCCGGACCCGATGGATCTCGACGTTGCCAGGGTGGAGTATCTCGACGGTGCGCTGTATCTGGAGGACGATGGTCCGGTCAAGCGATACCAACTGGCCTTCGATCAGCTCCGGGCCACCGCGCTACCGTCACGACAGTCCATGGACCTGATCGCGCAATCGGCACGAGATCTCAACGCTTAGGGGCAGGCAGACCGCATGATCCGGCACAACCTCCCCAGGACCGGTGGCGCAAGTCGTCTTACAGCACCGACAACGGGGCACCTGCGTCGAGACCCAACCGACCGCCGACGGGCTCATAGCCGTGGGCGACAGCAAAGACCGGTCTCTGGGCGCCTTCGCCTTCCACCCTGCGCACTGGCAAGCATTCGTCAACAGCGTCAAGACCGACAGTCCGTAGGCGTCACAGCGTCCGATCTCCGAACGGTGAATGACCATGGGCCAGGTGGATATGGCAGAGCTTGCGTGGATCAAGTCCAGCCACAGCAACGGACAGTCAGCGTGCGTAGAAGCGGCACTCGGCACCAACGACGGGGTCCCGGTGAGGGACAGCAAGGCAGTACACGGGCCGGTACTCCTCTTCGGGACCGCCCCGTGGTCGGCATTCGCGGCCGGAGTGAAGCAAGGCGTGAACAGGAAGGCGTGCGATGCCGCAGAGCGTGCTGCCCTTTCGTGAGCTGCTGGCCGGCGTCGAGCGGTCCGCCGTCCATCTGGAGCTGCGGGACACGTACTTCAGCAACCAGCGCTTCGAGGAATGGCGGAAGGGGAGCCGTGTCGACTGGTCTGACCGGTCGTCATGGTGGCTGCCCTTCCATCAGCAGATCGCCGATGCCGTCGCCCGAGGAGTGACGGTCCGCCGGGCACGGGTCGTTTCCGAGCCGGTGACCGAGTACATCCGCTGGGAGCACTACGTCACCCACGCCAATACGGCGGCGGGGGAGGAAGTGCGATGGCTGCCACGAAGGCAGGCGAGCGACCTCGCGCTGGCCGGGAACGACTTCTGGCTGTTCGACGGCCGGCTGCTGCGGGTACATCACTTCTCCGGCGACGGCGACCTGGTGGAGGACGAGATCACCGACGATGCCGCTACCGTCAAGGCGTGCGCCACCGCCTTCGACAGCGTGTGGCAGCGTGCGATCCCGCATGCGCAGTACGAGATCCACTAATTCAGGACCCGATTCCACACCTTGACCACCTCTCCGTCGTCCAGCGTTCAGGCCGCACGCGCCGCACTCGCCGCGCGCCTGCGGGAAATACGCCTGGACGCGGAACTCACGAAACGGGAACTCGCCGCCCGGTGCGGCTGGCATGAGTCGAAGTCGTCACGCATCGAGAACGCCAGGACTCCGCCGTCCGACGCGGACATCCAGGCGTGGTGCCGTGCCTGCGGCGCCGAGCGGCGAGCACCTGACCTCATCGCCGCGAACCGTGAGGCCGATTCCCTCTATGTGGAATGGAAGCGCCTTCAGCGCACCGGTCTCCGCCGCCTCCAGGAGTCCAGCGTTCCGCTGTACGAGAGCACCCGGCGTTTCCGGATCTACTGCTCGAACGTGGTACCCGGCGTTCTCCAGACGCCGGGATACGCGCATGCGCTGCTGTCGTCCATCGCCGCGTTCCGCGGGACCCCGGACGACGTCGCGGACGCCGTAACCACACGCATGGCGCGCTCGCGCGCCGTGCGAGAGGGCAACCATCGACTTGCGATCCTCATCGAGGAAACGGTCCTGCGGTACCGCCTCGGTGACGCGGGCGTTATGGCCGGGCAATTGGGGCACCTTCTGTCCACCATGGACCTGCCGTCCGTGTCCCTCGGGGTCATCCCGGCCACCGTGCCGCGCCGCATGTGGCCACTGGAGACCTTCACCGTCTTTGACGATCACCGGGTGCATCTGGAACCGCTCTCGGCATCCATCAAGATCACCTCGCCCGAGGAGATCGCCCTTTACGTCCGAGCATTCAACGAGTTGCACGGTCTGGCCGCGTACGGAGCAGAGGCGCGGGCGCTCGTCGTGCGGGCCATCGAGGCGCTGGGGTAGGCGCCGCACCCGGTGCCGTACCCGGATGCCCCACCCGGATGCCGTAGCCGCAGGCCAAGCCCGCGCGGTCCCGCCCCGTACACCAATGGGTGCAATCAGTGAAGAATCGCGCATATATGACATGTAGCCTTAAGCAATGAATGCGCGGCTGGATCTGCTGGCCACCGTGGACCAAGGCGTCACGGAGAGCGAGGTCTTCCGGCTTGCCCTCCAGCACTCGGTGGCCGAGCTGGACGGCTTGGGCGGGACCGTGCATCTGCGTGGGCCGATGTCGGCGCTGCGGCTCGTGTCCTCGACCGGGTTGCCGCCGCGTCTGGTGCGGCCCTGGGAAATCGTCGACCAGGAGGGGCCGACCGCCCCCGCGCTCGCCGTCCGGCGGGGCGGCGGGGCCGGGGTGTGGGTGGCCGGTGGGGGTGGGGACGGGTGTCCCGGGGCCGGGCTCGCGGCCGTGCCCGTGTCCAGTGGGGAGCGTACGGTCGGCGCGCTCACGATCGTCATGGGCGACCGGGGCCGGCCGACCGAGGCGCAGTGGGAGTTCCTGCGGGCCGTCGTCGCCTGGGCCGAGGAGCGGATGAGCCAGGCGCCGCCGCCGGCCCGGGCCCGGCCGCCCGGTGAGGAGATGAGCGGGCGGCGGCTGCGGCAGGCGCTGAAGGCCGTGCAGGTCGGCACCTGGGACTGGAACATCCACACCGGCGAGCTGGCCTGGGACGACGCGGCCATGGCCGTCTACGGCACCGACCCGGCCGACTTCGTCCCCCTCATCGAGAGCTGGATGAAGGTCGTCCACCCCGACGACCTGGCCTGGACCCTCGCCGCCGCCGAGCGGGCGATCCGTAACGGGACCGTGTTCGAGGCCGAGTACCGGGTACGGCGCCCCGACGGCGGTTACGTCTGGACGCAGGCGCGCGGCAGGACCGTGCTCGACGACCGGGGCGAGCCGGTCCGGATGGTCGGCCGGGCCTGGGACAGCAACGAGTCGCCCTCCGCCCGCGACGCCCTCAGCCGCGCCCTGCGCCACATGAGCGACGGCTTCCTCGCCGTGGACGACGACTGGCGGATCACCTTCGTCAACCTGGCGGCTGAGCAGGCGCTCGGCTCCTCCGAGGCGGAGCTGTTCGGGCACCCGCTGTGGGAGCTGCCCTCCGTACGCAACGTGCCGGACCTGGAGTCCCGGTGCCGGGAGGCCGCCGCCGCCGGCCGGCCCGCCGGTTTCGACGTACGGACGCCCGAGGACGACCGCAGCTACCACCTGCGGCTCGTCCCGGTGCCCGACGGCGTCACGCTCTACTTCACCGATGTCACCGAACGCCGCCGTCACGAGGCCGAGCAGGCCGCCGCCGAGGAGGCCGCCGCCGACCGCGCCGCCCGGATCGCGGAGCTGACGACCGCGCTCGCCGGGGCGACGACCTCGCGGGACGTGGTGGACGCGGTCGCGCGACGGGTGCTGCCGCCGTTCGGCGCGGGCGGGCTGATCGTGCTGGGCGTCGAGGTCGGCGGCGACCGGCTGTCGTGCATCGGGTCCGTCGGCTACCCGCAGGACTTCGTCGACGTGATCACCGCGTCCACGCCGGTAAGGGGCGGCCCGATCTGGGAGTCGGTCCTCACCGGGACGCCGCTGTTCATCTCGTCCACCGACGAGTTCATGGAGCGCTACCCGGACATGCGGCACCGTCCGTCCGAGGCCGCCAAACAGGCGTGGGCGTTCCTGCCGCTGATCGCCTCCGGACACACCTCTGGTATCTGCGTGATCGCCTTCGACCGGGCGCGCCGCCTCCCCGAGGAGGACCGTACGCTGCTCACCGCGATCAGCGCGCTCGTCGCGCACGCCCTGGAACGGGCCCGGCTGTACGACGCCGAGCACACCCGGTCGCAGGAACTCCAGCGCGGCCTGCTCCCCCGTACCCTCCCCGACCTGCCCGCGTGCACGGCCGCCGCCCGCTATCTGCCCGCAGGGCAGGGCATGGACGTGGGCGGCGACTGGTACGACATCATCCCGCTCTCCGCCGGGCAGGTCGCGCTGGTCATCGGCGACGTGATGGGCCACGGGCTGCCCGAGGCGGTCACCATGGGGCGCGTCCGTACGGCCGTCCACACCCTGGCCGCGCTGGAGATGCCGCCCGACGAGATCATGAGCCACCTCAACGAGATCGTCGGCACCCTCGGCGAGGACTCGTTCGTCACCTGCCTGTTCGCGCTGTACGACTCGACCACCCGGATCTGCTCCTTCGCCCGCGCCGGGCACCCGCCGCCCGCCGTGGTCCACCCCGACGGCACCGTCCACTTCCCCGAACTGGCCCTCGCCCCGCCGCTCGGCGCGGCGGAGCCACCGTTCGAGACGGCCGAGCTGACGATCCCCGAGGAGGGGCTGCTCGTCCTCTACACGGACGGCCTGGTCGAGTCGTCGGGCCGCGAGATCGACGAGGGCATGGCCACCCTCGCCCGGCTGCTCCGCAACGCCGACACCTCCCCCACCGCGGACCTGGACCAGCTCTGCGACACCCTGACGACCGGGCTGCTCCCCGCCGACCAGCCCACCCCCGACGACGCGGCGCTCCTGATCGCCCGCGTCCACGCGCTCGCCACCGACCACATGGCCTCCTGGCCGCTCCCCTCGCACCCGCAGGCGGCCGGGGAGGCGCGGAAACACGTACGCGAACAACTCGCCGCCTGGGGCCTCGACGAACTGGCGACCACCACGGAACTGCTGGTCAGCGAGTTGGTGGGCAATGTCGTACGGCACGCCAAGGGCCCCGTACGGCTCCGGCTGCTGCGCAGCGCCGAACTGGTCTGCGAGGTCGGCGACGGCAGCCTGACCACCCCCCGGATCCGCCGCGCCTCGGCGACGGACGAGGGCGGGCGCGGACTCCAGCTCATCACCGCGCTCTCGCAGCGGTGGGGGACGCGCTACACGGCCACGGGCAAGTGCATCTGGACGGAGCAGGCGCTCCCGGGAGCGGAGGGACTCACGGGAGATGAGGGGGCGCCGGGAGATGAGGCGGCCCCTCCGCTCACGGGAGATGAGGGGGCGCCGGCGACCGTGCCGGTACGGGACGGGTCGGATCGGAGCTGATCCGTCGGAGAGGTCAGCCGTCCTCGTCCTCGTCCTCGCCGCGTTCCGCGCGCAGCCCCGCCAGCAGCCTCCGTGTGCTCTTCGTGCACTCGTGCTCTTCTCCCCTTACCCGCAGGGCCACTTCGAGCACCTCGGTCCACTGCGCTTCCGCCTCGTCCGGACGCCCGAGCCCCCGCAGCGAGTTGCCGAGCTTCTGCCGGGTCCAGAGCGTGTTCACGTGCTCCGGGCCCTGGACGCGCAGGCGCTGCGCGAGCAGGGAGCGGAGTTCCTTCTCCCCCTCGGCGAAGTGGCCCGCCCTGTTGAGCGCGTTGCCCAGGCTGTGCCGTATCCCCAGCGTCGCCCCCGCCTCCGCGCCCTGCACCCGGGTACTCACCTCCGCCAGGATCCGCAGTTCCCGCTCGGCCTCGTCGTACCGCTTCAGGTCGCGCACGAGCAGGGCGAGCCACCACCGGGTCGTCAGGGTGCTCGGGTGGTCAGCGCCCTGGATCCGGGTCTCCGCCGCGACCGTGGCGCGGTACTCCTCCTCCGCCTCGGCCGGCCGGTCGAGCCCCGTCAGGGTCCGCGCCCGCCAGTACCGGGACAGCAGCGTCGGCCGGGCGTCGGATCCGAGCGTGCGCTCACGTCCCCGGAACGCCCGGGTGAACTCCGTCAGCGCCTCGTCGTAGCGCTCGGCGTCGTGCAGGGTGACCGCGAGGGAGTGGACGGTGGTGAGCGTGCTGGGGTGCTCCTCGCCCAGCAGACGGAGCTGATCGCGCAGCAACGCGCGCTGGACGGCCTCCGCCTCCTCGTACCGCTTCTGGTCCGACAGGATCTCGGCGCGGACCATGAGCGACCTGAAGTAGTCGACGTGACGTTCCCCGCGCGTCTCGACCAGCACCGGCAGCAGCGCCCGGGTCTCCGTCTCCGCCTCCTCCCACCGCCGTTGGGCGCGGAGCGAGCCGATGAACTCGTGGCGCGCTGACAGGGTCCGCCAGTCTCCCGGGCCGTGGGCCCGGTGCTCCCGGGCCACCACGTCACGCCAGACCTCCTCGGCCTCCTTGTGGCGCTCCCGGTCCTTCAGCAGGTGACCGAGTTCGATCAGGACGCCGAGGACACCGGCGTTGCTCTTCGGCAACGCCGACTGCGCCTCTTCCAGGGCCGATCTGACCTCCGCCTCCGCCCCCTCGTAGTGCCCGCGCCGCCGCAGGGTGCCGGAGAGCCAGATACGGCTGTAGAGCGTGCTGAAGTGGGTGGGCCCGAGCAGGTCACGCCGTTCCAGGGCCACCGCCCGGAACTCGGCCTCGGCCTCCTCGAAGCGCGTCAGGCTGACGAGGAAGCGGCCCCTGCTCTGCCGCATGTCGAGGATCTCGTCCCGTTCCTTGTCGGAACGCCGCCCGAGCAGCTCGATGAGCACGGCGGCCTCCTTCTCGGCGGCTCCCGGGCGCCCGGCGCCGTCCAGCAGCCCGACGAGGTACCTGCGGGCGTTGAGCGTGTAGTCATGCGTCTCGCCGTGCGCCCGCGCCGACAGCGCGACGACGTCCCGGAGATGGGCCTCGGCCTCGTCGTGCAGGCTCAGTCGGTTCAGCGCGAGCGCGAGGTGGCCGCGCAGGCTGCGGGATTCGAGATCATCGCCGGTACTGAGCCGGGCGATCTGTTCCTGGATCTCGTCGCGCAGCAGGTCGGCGTACTCCTGCCAGCCCGCGGCGACGAGTTCACCGGCCAGCTTGGCCACTTGCTGAACGCCTGTCCACCCGGAAGAACCGTCCCGCGCCTCGGCGCCCCTGAGCAGCCGGTCGACCGCGTCGCGCACCGGCTCGGGCAGAACCTCCTCCCCGTCCAGCCGCCGTACGAGGGCCATCAGCGGCGGCTGTACCTGCTCGGAGGCGTAGGAGCGGTGCAGGGCGGCGCCCGGGGACGCGGTCCCCTCCGGCTGTCCGTCCGCCCCCTGCGGGTCGTCCGCCCGCTCCGGGGTCCGGTCCTGACCGGTGTCGAGCAGTCCCAGCCGTTGCAGCAGCTCCGGCGAGGCCGCCGCGAACGGGCGGGCCTCCGCCGCCACCGTCGCGTCGCCGCCGTCCGTCAGGCGCGCCCGGAACTCGGGGCCGCCGCCCTGGCGGCGCAGCAGGAACTCCGTCACCCTGGCGGCCGTCTCCAGCGCGTCGGGGGTGCTGACGCCGTCCAGGAGCAGGTCGGCGACGCCGGGGTGGAACTCGTACTCGGCGGACTCCGGGGACCGCGTACCCCCCTCACCGCTGCCCGTGCCTGTGCTCGTGCCCGTGCCTGTGCCCGTGGCTCCGCCGTGACCGCGCAGCAGACCGCCCAGGAAGACCTCGGCGAGCTGCGCGGGGTGGAAGCTCTCCCCCGCCTCGCGCCGTTCCGCGCCACCCGCCTGGTGGACCAGGCGCATCACCGGGAGCGTCAGCGGATGGATGGCGGCCAGCGAGCGCGCCAGGCGCTGGCTCTCCGGGGACGCCGCGCCCAGGAACCGGCTCAGGCGCTCCTCCGGGGCCGGTTCGGCCCCCCGGAACGCTTCGACGGCCGACCCCTGCTCCACCGCCGGCCCCTGCTCCACCGCCGACTTCCGTTCCTCCGCCGGTTCCTGGTCGCCGGTCAGCAGCATCACCGGCAGCTCCGCGTCCTCCGCGCGGCCCGTCCCGACGAGCGCTGCCCAGGCCGCGAACCGGCCCTCCTCCGCCTCCAGTACCGGGATCGGCGTTCCCTCGTACGAGACGAGTCCCGGGGGCAGCACCGGATGGCGTACGGACAGGGCGCGGCCCGGGGCCCCCTCGCGGTCCGCCGTGACCAGCAGCCGCCGCGTCGGCATGCCGCGCTCCGGCCACATCCGCGCGGGCAGCGGCTGGATCACCGCCACGGGCGAGTGGCGTGCCCAGGCGCGCAGCATGCGCGGGATCGCGCCGCTGCGCCATCCCGGGCCCACTCCGTCGGAGAGGACGAGCATCACCGTACGGCCGGAGGAGTCGGCGAGATGGCGTGGCGTACGGCGCGGTGCGGTGGGGGCGTACGGACGGGCCCTGAGCACCGGTGCGTCGGCGGACCCGCTGTCCAGGCCGTAGGTCCGCACGCGCTGGAAGGCGCCCTGCCGTTCGAGTAACGCCCGTGTCTCACCGGCCAGTTGCTGCCACAGGGCCATGGAGGGGCCGTCGTCGACGACGAGGGCGACGCTCAGCCAGCGCTCGCGTCGCGGTCGCAGCACGGCATCCGGCAGGCCGGTCTCGGCGATCCAGTCGGCGGTGGCCGTCTCGTCCAGGGTGAACGCGGACCGGGACGCCACGCTCCGCCGCAGCGGGCGCAGCGACCGCGCCAGACCGCGGGCGGCGGGGAGGGCCCGTACGCCGTGGACGCCGACGGCGCGGGCCGGGCGGGTGGCGGTGGCGGCGCCGCGCCCGCCCGGCGCGTACAGCCCCGCCGGGACACCGGTCCCTGTCTCGTCCTCGTCCTCGTCCTCGCGGGCGTCCCAGAGCGCGGTGGGCCCGCCGCCCCGCGGCTGGGCGCCGTCGGCCGTCCCCGGCTCGCCCGCCTCCCCGGCCTCGCCCGGGGCCGCCCCCGTACCCCGGCCGGCGCCTGCCGCCGTACCGGCGGGCGCGGTGGTGACGGCGAGCCACAGGACGTCGCGGAGCTCCTCGGCGGACAGCTCCACCCCCGCGTCCTCCAGCAGGGCGCTCAGCCGGTCGATCATTACGCGTCCGCTTCGTCCAGCGAGCGGAAGAGCTTCTCCCGGAGGGTGTCGTGGTCCAGCTTCACGCCCGAGTGCCGCAGATGGACGGCGTTGAGGAGCTGGTCGGTGGCGAGTTCGCGCTCCTCGTCGTCCCGCAGGCCGAGGAAGGTGGCGATCAGATCCTCCGCACGGGCCCCGACCTCGGCGCCCAGGTGCATGGTGACGATCTCCTGGAGCGCCTGCCCGTCCGGCTGCTTGAGGTCGAGGCGGACGCAGCGCCGCAGGAAGGCGGGCGGGAAATCGCGTTCGCCGTTGCTGGTGATGACGACGACGGGGAAGACCCGGCAGGCCACCCGGCCGCCGTCGACCGGCACGCGCTCCTCCCCTCCGGTGACGCGGACCGTCACGTCCGGCCGTCGCAGGCGGGCCAGTTCGGGGATCTCGAACTCGCCCTCCTCGAAGACCGTCAGCAGATCGTTGGGGAGGTCGACATCGCCCTTGTCGAGTTCGTCGACGAGCAGGACGCGCGGCGTGTCGCGCGGGAGGAGCGCGGTGCCCAGCGGGCCGAGGCGGAGGTAGTCGCCGATGTCCGGCTCGGAGCCGTCCGCCGTGTCGGACGTGTCGGACGTGGCGGATGTGTCGGACGTGGCGGGCGTGGCGGACGTCTCGTGGTGGCGGTGGAGCGAGGCGTCGCGGAGCCGGCCCACCGCGTCGTACCGGTACAGGCCGTCGGAGAGGGTCGTACGGCTGTTGACGGGCCAGTGCAGCACCTCCCCGAGGCACAGTTCGCGGGCCACGGCGTGGGCCAGCGTCGACTTGCCCGTGCCGGGCCGGCCGGTCACCAGCAGCGGACGGTGCAGATGCAGCGCCGTGTTGACGACGTCCCGGTCCTCGTCGGAGATCAGGTACGGCAGCCGCCGCCCGTCGGCGCGCCGGGGCGAGCCGTTGCCGAAGCGGCGCCACGGCGGGGCCTGCGGCCAGTCGGTCACCTCGTGGGGTGCGGCGCCGCCGCCCTGGAAGAGCCCCCAGTTCCCCGCGTCCTCCGTCATTGACCAGCTCTCCTCGTAGGTGATGCGCGCGTGCCCGTGGTGAGTGTGTGCCCTGCCGTGGGCCCGTGCCCTGCCGTGGGCCTCATGGTGCCGACAGGTCGAGCTGTTCCGGGAGGGGACGGTGCGGGTCGTCCCACAGCAGGGCGAGATGCCGCCCCGGATGGTTCTCGTCGGATTCGCTCGCCGCCCGCAGCGTGCGCAGGCGCCGGGGGAAGGTGGTGAGCCGCTCCGTGCCGAGGAGGGCCTTCAGCTCGTGCTCCGCCTCCGTCAGCTCCCGCTCGTTGTGCCAGACGAGGACGGGCACGCCGAGGAACAGGCAGGCGGTGAAGACCTCCTGCCGGGCCCGCTTCGGTGTCGTCATCACCACGCCCGGGATGTCCTCCTGGTGCTGAAGGTCTCCGTAGACCTTCCTCGTCGCCTCCATGTGCCCGGGCAGCCAGTGGAGATCCCCGGTGCCGGCGGAGGCGACCCGGTCCCATTTACGCTCCCACAGATGGCGCCGCTCCTCACGGAACTCGACGCAGCGGACGACGACCGGGAAGTCCGTTCCGAGGAAGCGTCGCACCGGTCCCGCGGCCCCCAGTTCCCAGCAGTGGAAGTCGAGTTCGAGGTCCTTGGCCGCCACGAAGAACTCCACCACGGTGTCGTTCGTACGGGCATGACCGCTCAGCAGTTCGTCAACACCCCGCTGTATCTCGGCCAGGGAGGCGGGGGTGTCCACCTTCGCCAGCGACTCGGTCCCGGCGTCCCGGCGGGCCCAGACCTCGTACCGGCGCTGCTGCCCGGAGCCGGTCGGCGGATGGAGCCGGATCTGCACCCGTTCGTCCACGGGGGCGCTCTTCGCACCGGTGCGCTCCGCCGTGTCGTCGGCCTCGCCACGCCGGTCGAGCAGCGCGGCCTCCAGCCCGATCCGTACCGCGCACCGCGACGACCAGCCGCGCAGCCGGTTGCCCACCGGCTCCCGGTGGAACGCCGCGTACCGCTCGACCGCCCGGAGCAACTGGGGCAGTTGGTGCTCCCTGGGCAGCAGCTTCTCCAGCGCCCCGGCCAGCGCGCCGGGCTCGGTCGGCAGGGGACCCAGGCTGAGGATCTCCGTACGGGCCGATCCGGCGAAGTCGCCGCGCGCCTGCGCGTCCAACTCCTCCAGCAGGCCCACCAGTTCGCCGTACTCGGGGCTGGTCAGCCACTGGCCCTCCTGGAGCAGCCGGCACGCCTCCCACGCGGTGGCGGAGACCGCCGCGCCGGGAACCTGATCGGCCAGTACGTGGAGAAGGGTGGGTGCGCCGTGCGGGTGGTCCAGGGCCCAGTCGACCAGGTCCGCCGCCGACGGGAGCGGGCTGGGCGGCACCGACGCGTAGACGCCGCACAGGACCACCGTGGCGGCGGTGGCGGCAGCCCCGCCCTGCCCCGCCGCCAGCAGTCCGGTGGTCTCCAGGATCAGTTTGTTCCTGGCGAGGGTCCGCTCCGGCGTCTCCGGAGCGGACGGGGCCCGTACCGGCCGCATCGGCGGTTCCGTCGCGTTGCCCCGCCAGTTGACGGCGTAGAGGGTCGGGATCTGCCGGAAGTACGCGTCGTCGGAGCGCCGCCGGTCGAACTCGCCCTCCACTCCGCTCCAGACCCGGTCGAGGTCCGGGCCCGCGCCGTCGGCGCCCTCGGCGGCCATGAGCTGGTCCAGCAGTACGGTCGTGAACACCCCGCCCCCGTCCTGGTTCTTGGCGACGGCACCCGCCTGCGAGGCGCGCATCACGAAGATCTGGCGGTCGTGGTTGCTCTGCGTGGCATCGGTGAGCTCGTCGGGCGCCGCGGCCTGGGGGTGCGTCCTGGCGGGGAGCGCCTGGCGGCAGGCGTCGATCACGATGGTCACGCGATCCACACCGCGCCCCGGGAGACACTCCGTACGCATCAGGTGGATCAGGTTGTCCGCGTCCAGTCCGAGCAGGTCCGTGTCGCGTGTGTCGGGGTAGAGGAGGCTCCACCGGCCGCCCCGGGCCTGTACGCCGTGCCCGGCCCAGTAGACCCACAGCCAGTCGCTGTCGATACGGCGCAACTCGTCCCGGAACACCTGGCGTACGTCGGCGCGGTCGGCCGTACGGTAGCCACCGGGCACCGCCGCGTCGAGGTCCGCCCTGTTGCGCTCCAGCGGCGAGGCCAGCACATGGATGTTCTCCGGGGGGACACCCTGGCGGGTGAGCCACCGGTGCATGCCGATCGCGTCCTGTACCGGCCCGTCGAGCTCCGAGTCCTCGCTGCCCCGGTACGACTCGACCGCCACGAGCACGGCGTGCGTACGGCGCCAGTCGTGCGGTGCCACGTCCGGCGCCACGTCCGGGGCGGAGGGCAGAGCGGGCGCGGGGCCGGCCTCCGCCCTCACGGCAGCTCCGCCGCCAGCCGCTTGTACAGCGGTCTGTGGGCGAAGTAGGCGCTGTGCGCGCGTGGGAAGGGCTGGCGGGTGTCGACCCGTACGTCGGTGACCCGGCCGGGGAATACCCGGGAACCCACGAACCCGAGCAGGTCCCGCTCGTCGTAGAAGTTGATCCAGCGGGGGAACGCGGCGGGCAGCGGTTCGCCCCGGCCCAGTGCGCTGAGCGCGTCCAGCTCGTAGAGGAACGGCGCCTGGGAGCCCACCGTCGCCAGCAGTGCCACCCGCTCCAGCACCGGGTCCGCCCCGCTCGCCCCGGCCCCTGCGTCAGCGGCTTCCGGCTTCCGGCCCGCGAACAGGTCCACACAGGCGATACCGCCGAGGCTGTGCGCGAGCAGGACGACGGGTCCGGGGTCGGCCTCGGCCGCGGTACGGACCGCCTCGACGATCGCCGCGCGGATCGCCCCGCCGCGCGCCTGGTAGCGGAGGATGTCGCCGCCCGCCGGTACGGCCGCCGTCGTCAGCAGGCCGCGCGTACGCCGTACCGCCGAGGACATCGGCCACAGGAAGGGGGTGGCGAGCCGGCCGCCGGCCCACTTGAGGGCGGTGCCCGTCGCACCGCGGTCGGTGCCGCCGAGGCGGTCGGCGAGCCGGCGTACGAGGACGTCCCGGTCCGCGCCGTCCACCGGCAGCGGTTCGTCCGCACCGTCGCCGCCTCCGGCCTCGTCGTCCCCGGCCTCGTCGTCCTCGGCCAGGCACAGGGCGAGGGCGAGTACGGCACGGGCGGCCACGGGCTCGATCCCGGGGACGTACGGGACGCCGCCCAGGGCGAGGGAGATGGCACCGGCGACCCGGTCGGCGGCCTCGCCGGTGAACGGGGCCAGCTCGGCGGCCAGTTGACGAGCCCCCTCCAGCGCACCCTCGCCGTCACTACCGTCGGCGCCGTCAGTGCCATCGCTGCCGTCAGTGCCGTCGTCGCTCTCGGCCAGCGGCTCGCGCGCCTGGTCCCGTACGCGTTCGGCGATGCCCTCCCAGGGGTCCCGGCGGCCGAGCGCGAACCCGGAGCCGCCGCCCGCCTCGTCCGCCGCCGCGGCCTCCGCGAAGGCATGCAGTTCGGCCAAGGGGTCCGCTTCGAGCAGGGACCACAGGGCCAGAGGGTCGTCCGGGTCGTCCGCGCCGAAGCCGCGGTCCTTGCCCCGTACGGGAAGGGAGACGCCGCCGAGAGCTAATCGGGCCCCGTGGACATCACCCCAGAAACACCGGACCACCGGTACGTCGGGTCTCACCCGGGCGAAGGCCCGGGACACACGCGCGAACCTGCGTTCGTACGCCTTCTCCCGGACACCCGTACCGTGCACGAACACCACACTTGTCACTGGTCCCCCGATCCCCACCATGCGCCCTGTGACAACGTCATGCTACGCGCGACACCGCCCGCACACCCAGTACTTGGCGGTGCCGGTCCGGCAGGAAGCGGCGTTCGATTCCCGCCATGTCCGGGCGATCGCGGGGCGCGCCCGTTCCTTCGGTGGCAGCATCGGCGTCCGCGGCCGGACCCGGGGAGAAGACGGAAGGTCCCGGAGCATCACGCGCCGGTGCGGTGCGTCGCATCGCGCCGAACCGCCCCATTTGCGTGTGCGGGATGCGATCCGGCGCCGACGACCTTTACCCAAAGGTCACGTGGTCCACTACTCTTCCACGTGTCACACCACTGACAACACACTGTATGCATTCACCACGCCACATCCTTGGCCCCGCTCGGCCATCCGCGTCCCCCGCGACGCCCCCCTTCTTCTTGTGCCGACCGATCGCAGATCCCCGATCTCGATCACGGATCCGCGTACACCCGTCCCCGCGGGCGACGCTGGAGGCAAGCTGCGCATGTCAGAGATGAACGGTGCCGACCCCACTCGGCCCATCGACCAGGCACCTCCCGGCACTCCCGAACCGCCGAACGCCGTGAACCCGTCCGCTCCGGGCAAGGAACTCGCGGTCATGGGCGCCGCCGGAGCGCCCACCGGGCCCGATCCGTCGGATCTCGAACTCTTCGCGGACGGCTCCGACGCCTCCACCCCCACAGGCGCCCCCGCAGGCGCCCCCGTCGGCGCCGCGGGACGCCTCTCGGGCACCAACCCCCGCCGCCTCCACGGCCTTCCCGGCCGTCTGCCCCCGGAGGGGCTGCCCAACGGGCTCGGCTGGCCGGGCAGTTCGGTCGGACCGCAGGCGTTGCTGCCCGTACCGCCGCCGGGGCCGCCGCCCGGTCCCGGGCCGGGTGCGCTGCCGGGCGGGCGGGCGCCGTTCGAGGAGCCCGCGCCGCGCTCGCGCTCCCTGTGGTTCACCGTGCTGGCCGGGGTGGCCGCGCTCGCCTGCGGTGCCACGCTCGTCGTCGTCGCGGGGCAGCCGGACCAGCGGGCCGAGAAGGCCGCAGCGCCAGTCACCGACACGAGCGTCCCCGGGCTGCGCGGCTACCCGGAGCGGCCGGCGGGCAATCCGGGCGACGGCGGCGACTCCGCCGGGTCCCTGTCGGACCCCGAGTCCCCCGCCTCGGACGTACAGCACGACGAGACCGCGAACGACCGGCCCCCGCGCGCGGCGGAAAGCGAGGCGCCGGGCACGCCGGGCGCCTCCGCGGAAGGACCCGGCGCCGACGAGGACGGCTCGGGGTCCGAGTCCGGTACGGGCTCCCAGGACGACCCGGAAACGGGCGCGGCGGGCGGCCCCGGCGGTGGCGGGGACGGAGGCGGCGGGGACGGCGGCACGGTCGGGAAACCCACCACCGCGCCCACCCGCAAGGCGGCCCTGCAAGCCGTCAACTACCCGGACCGCTACTGGCACATACGCGGCAACGGGCTCGGCTACCTCGACACCGTCAGCCGGAGCGAGGCGGCCTTCACCGTCAAGACGGGCCTCGCCGACGCGAAATGCTACTCCTTCACCCTGAGCAACGGCCGCTACCTGCGCCACGCGCAGTTCCGGCTGCGTGCCGACACCGACGACGGCAGCGGAACGTTCCGCAAGGACGCCACCTTCTGCCCCCGTACCGTCGGCAACGGCACGATCATGCTGGAGTCCGTCAACTATCCCGGGCGCTTCGTGCGCCACCGCGACTTCCAGCTCTTCCTGGACCCGTACCAGCACAGCGGCCTCTACCGGGCCGACACCGCCTTCCGCATGGTCGCCGGCTGACTGTCCCCGGCCCGCCGCCGTCGTCGGCGGGCCGATGGCATAGGGTCGTGCGCCGTCGGGACTTCGAACACCCGAACTGGGGGAGCCCGTGGGGAACGCGCGTTGGATCGTCCCGGTGATGGCCGGGGTGGTGATGACCCCTATCGCGGTCGGACTCGGTTTTCTGCTGATCTCGTCGGTCAACGACGGCGAGCCGGTCGCCGGCAGCGAACCCGCGCCGATGGGTACCGAGTTGAAGGCCGGCGACGGCGGTGTGCCTCCCGAGTACGGTCAGCTCATCCTGGACGCGGCGGCCGACTGCGACCAGAAGCTGCCCGCCACCGTGCTGGCGGCGCAGCTCAAGCAGAGCAGCAACTTCGAGCCGCGCGCGCAGTCGCTCGAATCCGGGGACCGCCCGCCGGCGCAGGGCATCGCCCAGTTCCGGCCCGCCGACTGGCAGGCCGAGGGGTACGACGCCAACGAGGACGGCAGGACGGACGTCTGGGACCCGGCCGACGCCATACCGTCGCAGGGCCGGGCGATGTGCAAGCTCCTCGTGAAGGCGAAGGAACACCCCGACTACCGCGGCAAACCGATCGAGGTGGCCCTGGCGGCGTTCCACGCGGGCTGGGACACCGTGGAGACGTACCGCGGTGTTCCGAGGGCGAGTTGGGCGGACGGGGCGACGTACGAGTACGTCAAGGGCGTCATGAAGTCCTCCGCCTACATGGTCGTACCGGCCGGCGGCTCACTGCCCGGGAGCTGGACCCTTCCCGTCACGGGCCCGGCGGGCGCCCCGTACCACCAGCAGGGCTCCTCCTGGTCCACCGGACTGCACACGGGCATCGACTTCATCGTGCCGACGGGCACCGAGGTCAGGGTGATCGGCGAGGGCGAGGTCGTCACGGCGGGGCAGGGCGGGGACTACGGCAACCAGATCGTCGTCCGCCACGACGACGGCACGTACAGCCAGTACGCCCACCTCTCCGAGATACGGGTCAGCGCGGGCCAGCGCGTACAGGGCGGCGTCGTCATCGGCCTCTCCGGCGCTACGGGCAATGTCACGGGCCCGCACCTGCACTTCGAGATCCGTACGGGCCCGGACTTCGGCTCGGACATCTCCCCGCTCCCGTACCTCCGTGGGAAGGGCCTGATCAGCTAGCGGCTGACGGGCCACACGTCGCCAACCATCCGCATCTCACACGGTGACGACGGTGACGTGCTCCAACTGCCGGAACGGCGCGAGCTGTTCGTCGCTCGCGCCGGTGTCGGTGACGAGGGTCCAGGCGCGGTCCAGGGGCGCCCAGGCCGTGAAGGGGCGCTGGCCGAACTTGCTGCTGTCGGCCAGGACGTACAGCTCCGCGCCGCGCGCCGCCATCAGTTCCTTCAGTGAGGTCTGCTGAAGGCTCGCCTCGCAGATGCCGAGCTTGGCGTCCAGGCCGTCCGCGCCGAGGAAGACCTTGTCGGCCGTGAGGCGGGACAGGGTCAGTTCGGCGAGGGGGCCGACGAAGCCGTGGCTGACGTGGCGCAGCGTCCCGGCGAGGGTGATGACCTCGACGCCGTCCGCCTCGGCCAGTTCGACCAGGGTGGTCAACCCGTTGGTGATGACGGTGAGTTCGCTCCGCCCGCGCACATGGTGGGCGAGCCGGCCGGTGGTGGTGCCCGCGTCGAGAATGACCGTATCGCCGTGCGCGATCCGCGCAGCGGCCCAGCGCGCGATCCGGTCCTTCTCGGCGACCGCGAGCCCCGAGCGCTGGTTGAGGGAGGGCTCCGGCGTATGGCCGGGGGTGATGGCTCCGCCGTAGGTACGGGCCAGCTTGCCCTGTTCCGTGAGCTGGGCCAGGTCGCGGCGGATGGTGGAGGGGGTGACGGCGAGCGTGCGCGCCAACTCCTCGACGGCCGCCGTGCCGTCGGCGGCGACCATCCGCAGGATCAGGGCGCGGCGGTCCGCCGCGCGCAGCCGCTCGGGGCCGGCGGCCGGGCCGGGAAGGCCGGGGCCGGCTTCGTCGTACGGGTCCTGCGGGGCGTTCTGCGGATCCATCGTCGTCATCCTCTGGTCACCCGGGTCACGGGACAGGTTATCCCCGTTGCGCAGAAGACACCGTACAGACTCTTGCGCGTAACGCGCAGCCATGTCAGCATTCTGCACGCAATACGCAGTTGCTGAGGTAGCGGTTGCCGGGTCGCGCCCAACGGCGAGCGTTGAGGCGGGAGAAGCATGACGACCCGCACCTGCCCGCAGAGGCGTTCGAGGCGGCCGGGGTCCGCTCCGTACCGTTCGACGAACTCCTCGCCGCCAGCGATGTCGTCAAGCAGCGATCCCCCCGTCGGCAACCGGCTCCTGGACGCGCCCGGCGTCGTACTGACCCCGCGCGGCGTTCAGCGACCAGGCCAACCGGGCGGTGGGCACCGCCGTCGCCGCCGATGTGGTGCGGGTGCTGCGCGGGGAGGCTCCTGTGAACGCGGTGGTCTGACGACGCCCGCCGACCCCGGTCCGTGAGCGTGTCCAAAATCGATGCGAGGGCTCTGAGCTGGGAAAACGGACACTCTTTGGCAGGTCGGCTGTCGAACGCTCTGACAAGGTGTCATAATGGGTTGCGTAGCCCTTCGTGCATCCCCCGTCGCGAAGGGCTACACCTCTGCCCAAAGCTCTACGGCCCCGGAACAGCGCACCGCCGACCCCACTGGCCCCACTGGCCCTGTGGTCCCCGAGCAGCGGTCCTCCGGACAACAGGACGGCATGACCCCCGACACGACACCCCTGGCTCCCGAAGGCCCCGTAACTCCCGCCAGGAAGAGGGCCCGTACGGTCACCAACCTCCTCCAGCCCCGCAACCTCATCCTGGCCGCGGCGCCCGGCATCGGCCTGGCGACGGCGGGCGACTGGACCGGCATCCCGTGGGGACTGCTGGCGGCGCTGTGCGCGGGGCTCATACCCGCCGGCTACATCCAATGGCACGTCAAGCGCGGCGCGTGGGGCGACCGCCACGTCGCCGACCGCACCCAGCGCGGGCCGATCTTCCTCGTCATCCTGGGCTCGATCGGCACCGGGGCGGCCCTGATGCTCCTGGGCGGCGCGCCGACGGGCATCCTGGCGACGATGCTCGCCCTCTGGGTCATGACGGTGGGGCTCCTGGCCGTCAACACGGTGTGGAAGATCTCGGTGGACGCGGCGGTGGCCTCCGGCGTCGTGGCACTGCTCGCGGCGGCGCACTCCCCGTGGTGGCTGATGGCGTACACACTGGTGGCGGCGGTCTGCTGGTCCCGCGTGGTCCTCACGTACCACACGGTCGCGCAGACGCTCGCGGGTACGGCCCTGGGCGCGACGACGGCGGCGGCGTTCCTCTTCGTCTAAGTGCGCTGTGGCAAAGGGAGTCCCTGTTCGATGAGTAGGGGCTTCTTCAGGTGCGGGGCGTGATCGCGACGGGTTAGGGGCGGGCAGCGGACGGCTTGTTGTTGATCGAGGAGGTCGTGATGCCGTCGGTGCTTGGGTTGATGGAACGGCGTGAGGTGCGGGCGAGGCAGGATCTGGAGTCCTGGACGGAGGTTCTGGACCAGGCTCGGGCGCAGGTGGATGCCGCGCGGGAGCGAGTCGAACGGGCTCGGGTGGGGCGTGAGGAACTTGTGTCGGTGCTGGCCGAGGAGAGCGCGGTGGATACGCCGGTTTCCGTGCCGTCCGGTGGTGAGGTGGCCGTGGTTGGGGAATCGGGCGGCTCCGGTGCGGTGCTTGGTGAGCGACCGCCGGTGTAGCGGTCGGGCATGGGCGAGGAGGTGCTCGGCGGCCTCTACCGGGAGGTGTTCGCCGCGGTGGTGGCGGGAAGTCGACCGGCAAAGCCATCCACTTCACACCGTTGTCGACGAGGTAGCGCACAGCGTCGAGCATCTCGCGGTGGCAGTACGTCTCCGGACGCCCGCCACGCGTAAGGAGCCAGGCCGGCACCGGCATCGCGGCACGAACCTCCGCCCACTCCGCATCCGTCATGTCACTGGGATAGCAGCCTGCCCGCCGCCCCGGAGCGATCGAACCGAACCGGTGCACGTAGCAGTCACACTCAAGGGTGACCGCAGTGGACGCAGGCGCAGTGGTACTGCTCAACTGATCGGGCAACGGGCTTCCTTGGTCGTGCTGGTGTCGTAACCGCGTCACTACCAAGGGGCCTGTTCTTTCATGCCCACGGCCGTACCCGCACCTCCGTCCAGATGATCACCCCGCTGCCACTCGAGCAAGATCTGGTTTGCCGCAGCGCACTAACTAACACTCCAGTGTGACTTCGCGATCTTGTAGGGATCCTGGTCGGGAACGGGTACAGCCACCGCGTGATCATCGGGAGTTGTACGGACTCCTGAAGATCACGCGGTGGCCTCTGACCAGGTCAGTGACCCGATCACAGGACGAGCATGAGTTTGCCGCCGGGTCGGCGGGACTGGCTGAGCTTGGCCGCTTCCTGGATCTGGTCGAGCGTGTAGGTGCGGGCGACCGATACGGCCAGGACGCCTTCACCGGCCAGCCGGGCGAACTCGTTCATCCGGTCGTAGCGCATCTCGATCTGGGTGATCCGGGTGCCCAGCTCGGCCGCGGCGGCGAAGTCCGAGACGGTGAGGACGCGGTCGGGGTCCCCGGTCAGCTCGATCAGGGTCGGCAGCGAGCCGCCGCCCGGGCCGGCCTGGTCGACGCGGTCGATCCGGCCGCCGGTCGGGGCCGTGTCCAGGGCGCGGTCGACGCGGCCTCCGGCCAGTGCGGCGACGCGTTCGGCCATGCCGTCGCCGTAACCGGTCACCCGGGCGCCGATCTCTTCCAGGGCGGCGGCCCGCATCGGCCCGGCGGTGGCAATCACCCGGACACCCCGGTGCAGCGCGAGCCGCACCGCCGCCTCACCCACCGTGGAACCCGCGCCATGGACGAGCAGCAACTCACCCGGCTGGACGCCGAGGTCGTCGAGCGCGTGCCATGCCGTCTCGGCCGCCATCGGCAGCGCGGCGGCCTGCTCGGCGGTGACGCCCGCAGGAATGTGAGCCCAGGCCGCCATCAGCGCATACTCGGCGGCCCCGGCCGTCGGGCCGTCGAAGGCCGCCGGGCCGAACACCCGGTCGCCGATCTCGACGCCGATGACGCCCTCACCGAGCGCGTCGACGGTGCCCGCGACCTCGACGCCGAGCCCGCGCGGCAGCGGCGGCAACCGGTCGGCGAGCAGGCCGTCCACCACCGCCCAGTCACCAGGCGTCAGACCGCACGCCCGCACAGCGATCCGAATCCGGCCGGGTCCCGGCTCCGGCTTCGGGACCTCGCGGAGCACGATCACGTCCGGGGATCCGAACCGGTCGAACTGAAGAGCCTTCATGACAATCTCCTGATGATGACAGCATCTGCTGTAATCAGCATAGCGGCGCGACGACAGCCTCTGCTGTCATATCCTGGTGGGCATGCCGCGATGGGAGTCAGACGCACAGGGCCGGCTTGAGCGCGCGGCGCTCGATCTGTTCGAGGCGCAGGGGTTCGAGCGCACCACGGTCGCGCAGATCGCGCGAACCGCTGGTCTGACCGAGCGCTCCTTCTACCGCTACTTCCCCGACAAGCGGGAAGTCCTCTTCGCCGGCAACGAACTCGAAGCCCACCTTGCCGCCCGGGTCGAGGCGGCCGACCCCGGCCTCACACCGATCGAGGCGCTGCTGGCCGCGCTGGGGACCGCAGACGAGGTCTTCCACTCGCGCGAGTTCCTGCTGCGCCGCGTCAAGGTGATCGCCGCCAGCCCGGCACTGGCCGAGCGCGATCTGATCAAACTCGCCGACATCGCCGACGCGCTGGCACGGGCGCTCGAACACCGCGGCGTCGAGCCCGGCAAGGCACGCTTCATCATCGACGTGGCGATAGCGGTCTCCCGGCGCGCCACGTCCCGCTGGCTGGCCGACCCGGACGCGACTCTCTCCGAGCTCGTCGCCCAGACCGCCGCCGAACTGTGCGAGGCGGTCGCGCCGCTGGCCCCGACGGTCGGCTGAGTGCGTTCACGAGGTGGGGTGTCCGAGGTTTGATCAGAAACGCGAGAAGTGCTCCTGACCTGGAACGATAGGACTTGTCGAGGGTCCAGATCGTGCCGTGGAAAGAAGCGCTTCTCAGGTGAAGAAGCGTATCGGGTCGTACCCGCGTGTCCGCGTTGAGGGCAGCGGTCGTGGAGTGGTCTCGCAGGCCGGGGCCGTGCTGCTGGTGGAGACAGTCCGCAAGACGGGCCTGGATACTGCGATCTCTGCGGCTCTGGCACCCTGGCGCAAGCCGCGGGCGGTGCACGATCCCGGCAAGATCCTGCTGGATGTGGCGCTCGCGGTCGCCCTCGGCGGCGACTGCCTGGCCGACCTCGGCACGCTGCGGGCCGAGCGGCCGTGTTCGGGCCGGGGGCCTCGGACCCGACAGTCTCCCGACTGGTCGACACGCTCGCAGCCGGCGGCCAACGGGCCCTGAACGCGATCCGCAGCGCCCGGTCCCAAGTGCGCCAGCACGTATGGAAGTTGGCCGGGCAGAGGGCGCCGGATGCGACCGGTTCTGTGACCGTCGACCTGGACGGCGTCCTGGTGATCTCGCACTCCGACAAGGAAGACTCAGCTGCGACCTGGAAAAAGACCTTCGGCCACCACCCGCTGATGGGCTTCGTCGACCACGGGACGGGCGGGTCCGGCGAGCCGGTGGCCGCTCTGCTCAGGCCCGGGAACGCGGGCAGCAACACCGCCGCCGATCACATCACCACCACCCAACTGGCCCTGACTCAGCTGCCCAAGTCCCATCGGCGCGGGCGCCGGACCCTGATCCGCACCGACTCCGCGGGCGGCACCCACGAGTTCGTGGCCTGGCTCGCGCAACGCGGACGGTGGCTGTCGTATTCGGTCGGCATGACCATCACCGACGCAGTCCACCAGGCCGTACTCAAGGTGCCGCTCGCGGCATGGACGCCGGCCGTCGAGGCCGATGGAGAGATCCGCGACGGGGCCTGGGTCGCCGAACTCACCGGCGGCATGCTCGACAGCTGGCCGAAGGGCATGCGGCTGATCATTCGAAAGGAACGGCCGCACCCCGGTGCCCAGCTGAGGATCACGGACGCCGACGGCATGCGGATCACGTGCTTCGCCACCAATACCGCCGGCCGGCCCATCGCCGAACTCGAACTCCGCCACCGCCTGCGGGCACGGGCCGAGGACCGCATCCGAGCTGCCCGCGCGACCAGCCTGCGGAACCTGCCCCTGCACGACACCGCGCAGAACAGGGTCTGGCTGGAGACCGTCCAGATCGCGCTCGACCTGCTGGCCTGGATGCCGATGCTTGCACTCAACGGCCAGGCCCGGCTCTGGGAGCCCCGCCGCCTGCGGCTCCGCCTGTTCAGCCCGGCCGGCCAGCTCGTCACCACCGGCCACCGCCAGATCCTCCGCCTCGCCCGCCACTGGCCATGGACCCATGTCGTCACCAGCGCCCTCGAACGACTCGACCAACTCCCCAACCCGGTCTGAGCAGTAGCTTTCCCGTCCCTACGAGCAGCACCATCGTCTCCGGAGCAGTGGAACCCCGCGCCCACCCGACACGACAGTCGGGCTACTGCCCTGCCCGCCAGCAGCTACGGAACGCGTGACGGTCTGCCGACTCCGTCGGCAGACCGTCACGAAAGATCGAGGCTAACCCTTTGTCCAGAAGCCGCCGGAAACAACGGTGGTGAGCGGCGGGCAATAGACTATTGAGAGACCGCTGGACTTCCATACCGTCGCGTCGCGTTCAACGATACGGCCGCCGTCGAAGGGCAGACACCTCACGGACGCCCTGTATTGTCCACCATTGTTTTTGCTGCAGATGGCAGACCAGCCTTGTTCGTGCACGCCATTTGAACACCCGGTCGGGTGGGCCTTTATGGACACGTCGCCTGAGGTCGGCGCTGCATTGGCTGCGCCTTGCAGCCCAAGGGTGAGGCAGGCTGTCATCCCAATGACGGTGAGCCGTATCGTCGAACGATTCTTCTTCATTGCCGCTGTTCCTTTCTCGATTGATCCAGCCGTATCAGGGACGGGTCCAGATGCCCGCTGTAAGAGCCTTGGAGTCCCCCTGGCAGTACGCGTGGGACCAGCCTGTCGTCTTCCACGGGCCGTCAGAGTCGCGTACCGTGCCGTTCGGAAACTTGCACCGAACGGTAGCTGCGTAAGCGCCGCCATTGCTCTTCCCGCAACGGGCGACTCCCCCCCAGTTCCCTGAGGGGACCTCGTAGTGACAGTCGCTCGGGTGCGCCATGGTGCCGGTCTCGGAGGCTGATACGGGCGCCCCGGCCCCGATCGAGAAGAGCCCTGCCAGTAGAACTCCAAGTGCCGGAACGGCGACGGTCCGAATGCGAGTAGCCTTCAGCAACTCTTCACCTTCTTTCTCGTAAACGCTTGACGATGTTGTGGTGACCTGAGCGCTGCTATCCGATGGATCAAGCCATGCCGAGGGATCTCAGCGCTCGGGTGGCGCCGCGGGAATGTTTGGGCGTGGCGGCGGCGCAGGCGCTCTCCAAAGGCGCGTAGTGGTGACGTGATCGATATTGCCGTGGTGTCGGCAGAATGTCATTATCCGAGAGTCCACACGTCTTGACGATGCGTCTACATCACAGTCCCGAGTGGCCGCACCGACATTGATGGCCTCATATCTGAGAGGGCGCTGCAGCAGGACTACTTCGGGCTGAACACCATCGCCGAAGGCGACGGCGCGACCAGCTATCAGCTCACCTACGGCGACTGGGTCAAGGTCCTGCGCGGCGCGGGTCTCATCATCGACGACCTCATCGAGCCACGGCCCGAACTCGGAACACCCAACGGCTACCACCAAACCGACCCACCCGACTGGGCACACCGCTGGCCGGCGGAGCTGCTCTGGGTAACCCACAAACCGTAAGTTCCGTCGCGCCAGAGCCGGATCGAGGCGAGGGTGACGGTCCCGTGGAAGACGTAGGCGCGTTTGCCGAAACGCGTGGATGACGGCCCACGCTGAGACCGCCGAGCCCTTTGAGCTCTGGCCGAGGGCGTGCCGGGGCGCGACTGACAGTCGGGCGTCCACTACGAGAAGCAGCGCCCCGCCCGCCGTAACACCAAGCAGGCCGGGGACGCGCGGCTCGCCCGTCAGCAGTGGGAGCACTCGGAGGAGCTGCTCGGACTGGCGCCATCCGCACCGCCCGTCTGACGACGCCGTTCCAGATGCGAAAACCTCCCCGGAGGGCTCCTCCGACCAACCCCGAAAGGACGCGAGTTCATCTGCCCTCATACCAACAGGAAACCAGCAGAACAACCACCCGCCCAGAGACGTAACAGAGCCCTGCCAGGGGTGGAGCGGGCTCCACCCCTCCTTGGGCAGTGCGCGGGAGTGACCCCGAGGCCCGGCTTTTGGTGTGCTGATCGCACCGAAAACCGACCCTCGCACCGGAGGAGCACCGTGGCCCTTCACGAACGCCCACCCGTCACCACGCCCCCGCCCACCACCCAGGACACCGGCATCCGGGGTGCGATCAGGCGCCGCCCCATGCTCTGGTTCTTCGCCGGGGCGATGCTGCTGAGCTGGGCCGCGTGGACCCCGTACATCCTCTCGGAGACGGGGCTCGGAGTCCTGGACCTCCGCTTCCCGGAACTCCTCGGCAGCTCGCAGGTCCTGGGCGTCCTGCCCGGCGCCTACCTGGGCCCCATCACGGCGGCGTTCCTCGTCACGGCGGCCACGGGTGGCCGGGCGGGGCTCAGGGCGTGGGCGGCGCGGCTGACGAAGTGGCGGGTGAGCTGGCGCTGGTACGCGGGGATCCTGCTCGGCGTCCCGACAGCCCTGACCCTCGCCACGTTCGCCCTGAGCGACGGCGACATCCGGTTCCCCTCGGCGGCGATGCTGGTGGCCTACCTGCCGGTCCTGCTCTTCCAGATCGTCACGACCGGCCTCGCGGAGGAACCGGGCTGGCGCGACTTCGCCCTCCCCCGCCTCCAGGACCGGTACGGCCCGCTGGTGGGCACGCTGATCCTCGGCCCGCTGTGGGGCCTGTGGCACGTGCCGCTGTTCTTCAGCGAGTGGGGCGGCTGGCCGGACGTGAACGTCCTGATGATCGTCGAGTTCATCGCGGTCGCCACGACCGTCAGCCTGGTGATGACCTGGGTCTTCAACCGGACGGGCCAGAGCCTGCCGATGGCGACGCTGCTGCACGTCAGCATCAACACGTACGCCTCGGTGCTGGCGATGGACATGTTCCCGGCGTTCGACTTCCAGCACTACGGCAACCGCATCCAGCTCCTCGCCTTCGGCCTCGTGGCGGCCGTCCTCCTGATCACCACCCGAGGCCGCCTGGGCTACCGCCCCCGCCCGGCCGGGGACCCGGCCCCGGCCCCGGATCAGCCGCTGCCGAAGGTCCCCGCCTGAACGGCGGCCACGAACGAGGCAAAGGCCCCGACCGGGAAGACGAGCGGGGCCCCTTCGGGGGCCTTGCTGTCCCGTACGGGCACGATGCCGCCCACCGGGGCGGGGGCGAAGCTGCGGGAGAACTCGACGCACTGGCCGCCATTGGCGTCGCTGTAGGAGGACCTGATCCACTCGGCGGTGACGAGCTTCAAGCCGGCGCTCATGCGCGGTACTCCTTCGACAAAGTCCTGATCAGGGTCAGTGATCTATACGGTGACAACGCGTGCGCTCTGAGCAGATCATAATCATCCAGCGCGGCTGTGACCGTCCTGACGGAGTCGTGCATCCTGCCCCCTACCCGTGTCTCCGTGTACAACACGGTAGGAGCGTCAGTGAATTGCAACAGGGTGTAGGGCTTGCTGCTCGCCGCCGGAGCACCTGCGGAGTACGGCATGACCTGAAGCTTGATGTGCGGTGAC
Organism: Streptomyces sp. NPDC050509; assembly: GCF_044457965.1. Classification (NCBI taxonomy): domain Bacteria; kingdom Bacillati; phylum Actinomycetota; class Actinomycetes; order Kitasatosporales; family Streptomycetaceae; genus Streptomyces; species Streptomyces sp. NPDC050509. The sequence goes on from NZ_JBITHL010000015.1 coordinate 79,829, forward strand.
GCCCCGGCCGAGGCCAGATACTCAAGCTGTCCGGCCATCACCTCCGCATCGCCCACGATCGTACGCAGGCACGCTTCGTTGAGGATGGCCCACAACAACGGCGGGTTGTCGCACTCGAACACCTCGCGCCGTCGTAGTCGCGCGGCCACCTTGCCCTCGATCACCTCCGCCTCCCCCTGGGAGAAGTACGCTTCGAAGATGGCCTGCGCGTATTCCTTCGTCTGAAGGATGCCCATCACGACATTGGACGAATAGTCGAGTATCCGCGTCGCCTTCCGTTCCAGATCGAGATACGGCGCGAACCAGCTCGGGTGGTCCCCCTCGTCGATCCTCCGCAGCAGCCCCGCGAAGAGCCCGTTCGTACCGAAGACCAGGTCGCAGCCCTTGGCGAACTTCTCGCTGGCCATCCACTGCCCGCTCTCCACCCGGCTCACGTACGCCTCGGAGTAGCCCGCCGCCTTGCCCAACTGCTTCTGCGTCAGCTTCCGGCCCAGCCGGACCGTTCTGACGTCCAGTCCGAAGCGCTGGAGCGGATTCAATTGTTCGGCCGAAGTCGTCTCGTCCACCGCTGTGACCTCTCGCTCAACTGATCACGTACGGCATCCCAGCAGGCAGTGACCTTGCACGATGCCGCTCAAGTGGGTCCATTCTATTGGATTTCCCGTTGTTCCGGTGACCAATTGACTACACCCAGTACACAACGGGTGAGTCCCCAGCCGGACAAGGAGCTACGCGATGGCACGAAGTGAGGCGCGGCGACGTATGTCGCTGCTCATCGAGGCGTACGGGACGGACGGCGTCCTCGTCGTACAGAAGACCGCCCCCGGCGCTCCGCTCACGTGGCCGCCCTGCGAGTGTGGCAACACGATCTGCCCGGACTACCGGGGGCCGGACGGCGAAGAGGGCGGCGCCGAGCCGGGTTCGTCATGACGCGCGCACGGGCCACGAGCGCCGTACGGGCGTGGCTCACCGCCAAGCGGGAGGCCGGGGCCATGTGGTGGGCCTTCCGGGGGCAGTTCAGTGGGCCCGTACGGCTCTTCAGCCGGCGGCGCAGGAGCCTGTGGCGTGAGGCGCGCGCGTTGTACGCGGACCCGGTGTACGGCCCCTCGGAGCGGGAGCTCCTGCGGCGCCGTATCGCCCTGTGGCGCCACCGCGAGGCGATGCGCGCGGAACTCGACGCAGTGCGGTCCGAGTTGATCCAGGCCGAGCTGCGGGCGCTGGACGAACCCGCACTCTTCCAGCGGATCTTCGGCACCCGGCCACCCTCCCACTAGGAGGAACCCGCCGTCAGTCGAGGCCCTTGCGGCCCTTCGCCCAGTAGGCCTTGCCCTGGACGGTGCGGGGCCTGGCCGGCCACTGGCGGCTGTCGCGGCGTACGGCGTGGACCGTGGCCGCGTCGCCGCTGACGACCAGGTCGAAGGGGCCCTCGTACGCCACTGCCGCCGCCCGGACCGCGGTGAGCAGCGCGGCGCGGTCGGGGGTCTTCCCGATGACCGGCGGGGCGCCGTCGGGGTGCGCGGGGTTGTCGTGGACGCCCAATCCGGTGAGTACGGTGGCGAGTTCGGCCGGGTCGGTCGCCTCGAAGACGTGCCGCACCTCGGTCGTCACCGTGCGCAGCGCGCAGGCCAGGCCGACGGTGGTCTCGTCGCCCACGAAGAGCACGGGCCCGGCCAGGGCGGGCAGTCGCATCGAGCGGCGCGGGCCGATGACCTCGCAGATGTCGTCGGCCGCCGCGCCCCGGAACCACGCGTCCGCGGGCCCGCCCGCCGAGCCCTCCCCGCCATGGGTGAAGACGATCAGACGCGTCAGGCCACGCTCCGTGTCCCAGCCGACGGGGGTGTAGGCCCGAAACGTCAACATGCTTCGTACCGGGCGCATTTGGAGCAGGGTCCCCGGTGTCCAGTTCGCCGTGCGGAACGTGTCGGAGTGCAGCTCCACGCTCAAGAACCGGGGCGAGAGGCGGCCGACCTCGCTCACCGTCGCCGGGGTGAGCATCATCGCTCCGGCCAGTTCGGCCAGTTTCTCGGTCACGCGCGCCATCGAGGGTCCTGTCGGTCGGAGGACGACGGCCGTCGGGCCCCGCGGAATCGAGGCCTCCGGGCGCGTCGGCTGGTGGGTAAGGCCACGCTAAGCTGACCGCGCGGCTCAGGGTGGCCAACCAAGTCCCTCAACCGGCCAACAGGCGGCGGGACTCCGGAAGGCGGCGGCATGGCGGCGGACCACGAGGACACCGGGACCGGCGGGTGGGCGGGGGCCGATACGCCGCCGCTGGTGGCTCTCCAGGGGGAGGGCAGTCAGGGAACCGTCCTCGAACTGCACGATCACGCTCAGCACCTCCTCGGCTGGTCGACGACCGCCACCGTCTCCCTGCGGACGGACACCCGCTGCTGGCTCGTCCCGCCGACGCACGCGCTCTGGGTGCCCGCGGGCACCGCCCACTCCGTCGAGGTCCTGCGGGCGGGACGTGTCTGCGTGGTCGTCATCGGCCCGGCCGACTGCCCGATCACCTGGACGGAGCCCACGGGTGTGCTGGTCACTCCCCTGGTCCGTGAGCTGATCCTCCACTTGGACGGGCATACGGACCCCGACCCGGTCCGGGCGCGGGCCGGGCGTCTCCTGGTCGACCTGCTGGAACCGGTGCCCAGTACGACGTTCCATGTGCCGCTCCCGGAGGACCCCCGCGCGCGGCTGATCGCCGACGCCCTGATCGCCGACCCGGGCGACCCGCGCGACCTGGCGGCCTGGGCGGACGACACGCACACCAGTGTCCGTACCATCAGCCGCCTCTTCAGCCAGGAGACCGGGCTGACCTTCGCGCAGTGGCGGACGCACGCACGGGTACGGGCCGCCGTCTCCCGGCTGGCCCGGGGAGCCTCCGTCGGTGCCACGGCCCGCGCGGTCGGCTACCGCAAGCCCGCCGCGTTCTCCGCCGCGTTCCGGCGCGTCACCGGACAGCACCCCGGGGTCTACCAGCAGGCCGGCCAGGAGCAGGGGCCGCGGACCACCCTGGCGGCCCCGGCCACGCCGGTCGTTCGCCTACCGTGAGGGTGGGCCGCGGGCCGCCGAAGCCGGTACCGGGCGGCCCGGTCCCGATGCTTCCGTCGTCCTTCCGGCCGAGTTCGACGCGGCGCCGAACGCACAGGTACCCCGTACCGGGAGTCCCGCGGAGGGGAGCCCCCGGTACGGGGTACCTGTGCGAAAGGCCCTTGGCTCAGCCGTCGTTCGAGCTGGAGCGGCGGAAGAACTCGATCTCCGCGATCGAGACCTGCTTGTCGGGGCCCGTGCCGTACGCCGAGCGGATGATGAAGCGGACGCTGGACACCTCGCCCACGCGGAACTTCCGGCGCTGGGGGCCGCTCACCTGGTCCAGGACGATCTGGCGGGTGAACTTCGTGCCGTCGGCCCTCGTGACCAGCGCGTCGACCCGGTGCGGCAGCGCGGCCTCCGTCAGGTCGGTGGACCGCTTGGAGATGCCCGAGGTGATCATCAGGTCCAGCAGGCGGGTGGGCTCCTGGAAGCGGGCCTCGACCCACTCGCCCTCGGCGCCCTCCGAGATACCGGGGCCCCACCAGGAGTTGCTGATCTTGTCGAAGACCAGCTTCGCGTCGTGGTCCTTGAAGGAACGGGACGCCGCCACCGTGTCCGGGCTGACCTGGGCGCGCTTGGCGAAGTGGTCGCGTGCGGCGTTCCACGCGTTGTCGACGTTGAAGGCGGCGAACACCAGGAGCCCCAGCGCGAGCGCGCCGGCGATCCAGCTGAAGATACGACCGATACCGCGCCGCAGCCTCGGGCGGTCCCCGGCCCACGGGGCAGGGCGCTCGCCGGCGCCCCACCACATACGGCGCCACCAGGGAAGCGGCGCGTCCGCGACCTGGGTGCGGTCCGTGAGGGCCATGGCGCAGCGGCGGCAGAAGTGGCGGTCGGGGCGGTTGCCGGTGGAGCACCAGGGGCACGGAGGGCCGGTCTCGTCGGCCGGTTCCGCGCCGGGGGCCTGGACGCGGGGGCGGGCGGCGGCGGGGCGGCCCGGGAGGACCGGTGCCACGTCCGGCGTCGCGACGGGCCCGTTCGGGTCGGCCACGGGCACGAGGAGGGCCCTGGCGCGCTCCGCGTCCCCGGCGGAGGACGCGGAGGACGAACTCGCCGCCGGGGCCGAGGTGGCCGACGGCGGCTGCTGCGAGCGGGTCGGGATGGTGGGCGTGGTATCCGGCTCCTCCGTGTCCGGCTCCACGATGTCCGGTATGTGCGCACGCCGTGCCGGAGTGCCCGGCGTCCGGTCGTCCGGCGTCCGGCCCTCCGGTGTCCCGTCCTGCGGCGCGTGGTACTCCGGCGCGTTCCGCGGTGTGCGGTCCTGCCGCGCCTGGTCCTGCCGCGCCCGGTCCTCCGGCGCCGGGTCGCGCGGCTCCCCGGGCTCGGCGCGGGCGGGTTCGGGCGCCGCGTCCGCGGACGCCCCCGTCGCCGCCGCGCCCGTCGAACGTCCGGTCGTCGGCGTCCAGTTCAGGACCGCCCCGCAGCCGTCGCAGAACGACTCGCCCGGGTTCGGTCGCGTACCGCACTCCGCGCAGTTGCCCGCTCTGAGCCCGGACTTCCCCGGTTCCTCGGGTCCGGGCGCCGGCGAGGGTGATGGCGAGGAAGAAGTCTGGCTGGTCACCTGTCGGACGTCCTTTCGGCGACGGTCACCTGGACCGTGTAAGGCATATGGGCGGGGCGGGCCGCCGCGACCAGGCGTTCCAGCCGGTGCGCGTCGGCCGGGCCCGGGTTGGGCAGCCGTACGGTGACGTTCAGTGCGGGTCTGTGCTCTCCCGGGACCGTTCCCAGCGGGCGCGCTTCCCAGGTGGCCGCGCCGCTCTCGGTGATCTCCGGCTCCACGCCGAAGACCAGTCGGATCGCCTCCGCCAGCCCGCGCCGCGTGCCGCGGATACGGTGCAAGCGTACGGCCGCCGAGACCGCGGCGCGCAAGGCCGCCGTCGTCTCCGGATCGGGGAGGTCGCCCGACGCCAGGGCGGCATCGTAGCCGCCGGTCTCCGCTCCCACCCAACTCCCCAGCCAGCGGGTGAAGTCGGCCGGGGCCAGGGACGGGACGAAGTAGGTGTCCAGGCAGTCCAGGACGTTGTGGAACGGCGCCCACACCTCGTCCAGGCCCGCCACGAAACGCTGCGCCAGGTCGTCGTCGGCGAAGACCGCGGGGAGCCTCATGCCCAGCGGGGACGACGAGGCCAGGCCGTCCACCGAGCCGCGCGTGCTCGTCGCCGCGACGCCGTCGCCGGTCACGACGCGTCGCCGATCACCCGGACGCGGTGGTCGAACGAGAAGACCAGCGCCGGGGCCTGGAGGTCGATCCGCTCCGTCGGGTCACCGCGCTTGCCACTGAGCGGGTCGGCCGGGTGCAGCAGCACCTCGTCCACCAGCTCGACGCCCGGCACCCGTTGGAGTACCGCGAAGATCTCGCCCGCCTGCACCGGACGCCCGAACGGCCAGCCCGTGCCGTGCGCGCCACCGGTCAGCGGATCGAGATGGCGGTAGAGCGCGTCGTGCGCCTGGCGGCGTACCCGGTCGGTGTCGGTGCCCCGGAAGGCGTGCACCGTGGCGACGACGGTCACCCCCTGGTAGTACGGCGGGCCGACCGCCAGCCGGGTCCCGATCAGGCGGCGTTCGTCCAGATAGCGGGTGATCCGGGCCAGCAGGGCGTCGCTCGGCACGAGTTGCTCGAAACGCAGCCGCCCGCCCGGGTCCGAGACGGCCTGCGGCACCACCAGGACGCGTACGGCGTGCGCCCCGTGCTGGTCCGGCTCCGCCTCCAGACAGGTGATACGGGCCGTCTCGGGCGCCGCGCGCCGGGCCAGTTCCTCGTAGTCCCGCAGCGTGACGGCCCGGTCCTGGGCGCTGAGCGCGATCGGGGCCCGGAGCTTCGCCTCCTCGACGCTCTCGCCGTCGACACCGCCCCGCGCGGCCTCCCGGTTGTTCACCTCGGAGACGTACGGGACGGAGTCGCGCAGCAGCCGGATCGCGCCGCGCGCCACATTGCCCGCCTTGCCGCCGCCCGTACGGTAGCGGTTCGCCCGGATCGGGGCGCCCTTGGGCGGGACCGCCCCGTACTGGCGCATGGTGCCGTCCGCCTCGCGTACGGCCGGTCCGAAGGCGATCTCACCGGTGGTCGCGTCGAGCGTGAAGTGCCGGTCGTCGGGGCCGGAGGCGGCGAAGTGGCCGACGGTCTCCCAGTCGGTCCAGCCGTCGCGCTCGGCGACCTGGAGCAGCAGCGGGGGCACGTCGCCGACGACGGGCGTACGGGCCAGCCGCAGCCGCAGCCCCGGCAGCCCGGTGGCCTCGCCCAGCGCCTCGTCGCGCACCGTCTCGGCGTGCACGACGCTCGTGGTGCCGCCGATGGTGAACGCCTCGGAGGAGCGGACGGTGGGCGAGTTGGTGTAGAACGGCTGGTCCTGGAGCGGCTCCGTGACCCGGCAGCGCAGCCACCCGGCCTCGCGCCGCGCCGTACGGGAGAGCGCGTGGCCGCCGGGGACGTGCAGCACGACCTCGCCGGGGCGGTTGAGGCCACCGGTGGTGTCCCGCTCGACATCGCAGGCGACCCAGCCGTCCGCCGTCCACGCCTCCCAGACCAGCGGGGGCTGCCGGGGGTCGACACCGACACCGTCCACCTGGCTGTCGAGCTCGATGACGACCGCGCAGTCCGGTACGGCGGCGCTGAGCCCGAACAGCACGCGGTCGCCGGGGCGCGGGGACTCCCCGAAGCAGTGCACGTCGTTGGCCTCGGCGAGGTCGGAGGTGTGGTCGACCGGCTGGTCGCCCTCCCGCTGCGTGACGAGGTACGACAACTCGCACGGGATCACCGTGAGTTCGCGTTCGGTGGCGAAGACGACCGATTCCTCGTCGTGGGCGCGGGACGAGGCGACCTCGGTGCCCGTCGCCACGATCAGCGGCTGCTCCTGCGGCGCCGACAGCCAGAACGTGACATCGGCGCGCGCCGCCGACGGCGGGAAGAGGGTGATCCCGATGAGGTCGAGGAACGCGAGGTGGTTCTTCTCGGGCACCCGGTTCAGCCGGTACACGATCTGGTCGGCCATGTGCGCGACCGTCTCGACGAGGGTGACTCCCGGGTCCGAGACGTTGTGGTCGGTCCACTCGGGGGCGCGCTGCTGGATGTACCGCTTGGCGTCGTCCACGAACTGCTGGAAGCGGCGGTCGTCGAGGTTCGGGGAGGGGAGGGCCATCAGCGGTCGTTTCCAATGTGTGCGTCGGACGTGCCGGACCCCTCGGGTCCGTCGTGGGAGGGGATGACATAGAACGGGAAGACCAGGCTGCGCGGGTTGTTGGTGCCCCGGATCGCGTAGCGCACGTCGATGTAGAGCACGCCGTCGTCGTCCCCGGCGGTCACCGTGACGTCCTCCACCTCGATGCGCGGCTCCCAGCGGTCGAGGCTGGAGTACACCTCGTGCTGGATCCGGCCGGCGGTGGCCTCGTTGACCGGGGCGAAGACCATGTCGTGGATGGCGCAGCCGAATTCGGGCCGCATCGGGCGCTCGCCCGGAGCGGTGGCGAGGACGAGCCGGATGGCCTCCTCGACCTCGCGCTCCCCGCTGACCATGGCGATGCCACCGGTGGGGCTGATGCGCATCGGGAAGGCCCAGCCGGAGCCCACGAACTGTTCGGCCATCAGACACCTCCTACGGTCAGGATCGGCTTCATCTTGGAGGTGACCAGGGGCGCGTTCAGACCGATGCTGATGGCGGAGCCGATCATGATGGCTGCCGGAGAATTCACGTTCACCCCGGCCGTGCCGAGGAGGGACAGCGCGGTGCCCCTGATGTTGAGCGGGCCGCCGGCGGCGATGCTCATCACCCCGCCGCTCTGGATCGACAGTCGCCCGCCCGCCGACAGGGACAGACTGGTGCCCGCCCTGACGGACACCGACGTGGATCCCTTGATGGACACCTTCCCCGCGCTGTCCACGGTGATCTCGGTCTTCGTCCGGTCCAGGTTGATGGTGAGCCTGTTGTTGCCGGTGGAGAGCCGCACCCCGCGCTTGCGGCCCACGCCCTGGTCGAGCAGGTCGATACGGTTGTTGCTGCGGTCGGCCAGGGTGCGCCGGGTGACCTTGCCGCGTGTCGCGTCGTACGGCGGCTCCGCGACGGGGCCGGGCTTGTCCTGGCCGTTGTAGAGGCCGCCGATCACGAACGGGTGGTCGAGGGCGCCGCGGTCGAACGCGACCAGCACCTCGTCGTTGACGTCCGGGCCGATGAGGCCGCCGCCCTTCGCCCCGCCGAACTGGACCGTGCGGACCCAGTCGGTGGTGTACGTGTCGTCCAGCCACGGGAACTTCAGCTTGACCCGCCCCTGCTTGAGCGGATCCTTGATGTTGGTGACCAGGGCGTTGGCGACGCTCGGTATCCGGGACGTGTCCCCCCCGCCCGCTCCCCCGCCGGAGGTGAGCCCGTACAGCGAGCGCCACTGGCGCCCGGTGACGGTCAGGTGCGTCAGGTAGTGCTCCTGGTCACCGAAGGTGTGGCGGGCCCCGGTGACCGTGTACTTGCCCTCGAAGGGCTCGCCCACGTCCGCGAGGGTGACCGGGATCCCGGGACGCAGCTCGGGGTTGCCGCGCGCCATGACGTCCACCTCGGCAAAGGAGGAGGTGACGTCGTCGGAGAGCGACTTGGCCGCCTTGTCGGTCTCGGCCGTGCTGTCGTAGGGCTGGTCGGTCGCGACGAGCCGGGCCTTGCCGAAGCGCGCCGTCACCTGGGCCGGGGTCGTACCGATCTTGAAGCCGTCGTTCTTCAGGGCGTTCGCCGTGCTCACGGCCTCCTTCTTGTCCTGGACGCTCCAGCCGCGGACCTCGACCTGGGCGACCTGGTCGGCCGAGGTGACCGCCGACCGGCAGCGCAGGATCTCCACCCCGCCCGCCAGGACGAACGGGCTCTTGTCGCTGGGGGTGCTCACCGGCGGGGCGGAGGCGGCCGGCTTCCGCTTGACGAACTGGAACTTGCCCTCCGAGTTGATGTACATCACCATCTCGGCCTCGTCCGCGAGCCGCTGGACGAACTCCCAGTCCGTGACATTGGGCTGGCTGATGAACTCGTACTTGGCGCCGGAGGACTCGACCTTGCCGAGCGGGACATTGCTCTTGCGGGCCAGTTCCTTCGCGATGTCGCTGCCGGACTTGTTGAAGTACGCCTTCACCCGCCGCTGCCGGAACATGCGGTGGCCCTTGTCGTAGCCACGGATGACCGTGAAGGTACCGGAGGCGTCGTAGTCCGTCTCCAGGGCGGTGATCTCAGCGGTGATCAGCGGGTTCTGCGCGCCGTCGCCGTCCGTGACGGGCGCGATGACCACCTGCTCCCCGATCTTGGCGTTCAGATCGCCGAGAAGCTTCCTCTTCTGGTCACGGAAGGTGAGCTGGAACGCGCCCGGCACCCCGGCGCCGAAGTCGACCCAGCCTCCCACGAGTTGCTTGTCCTCGGGAGACTTGAGCTTCTTGCCCGCGATCTTCACGTAGAGGATCGAGGAGAAACCGATCTCGGGCATCAGGCTTCCTCCTCCTCACCCGCGGGAAGCATCAGTTCGGTGCCGGGGGGCAGCACCGACGGGTTGTCGATGCCGTTGGCCTCGGCGATCGTGCGCCACGCGTTGGCGTCCCCGTACTCCCGCCAGGCGAGCGACTGGAGCGAGTCGCCCGCCACCGACCGGTGCACCCGCCGGGAGGTGAGCGCGCCCGAGGTGGGGTTCTGGCCGAGCGTGTCGCTCGGGATCTCGTGCAGGCTCACCTGACAGGTGGCGCGGATCGGCATCCCCGTGGTGTTGAAGAGAGTGTACGAGGCTTCCACCGAACTCACGTACGCGTTGAAGCGCGCGGTGGAGAAGGAGCCCCACTCGAAGATCACCCACGGGGTGGAGGGCTGCTTCGCCGCGATGCTGGCGGTGGTCGTCTCGCAGCAGGAGAAGAGCGATTCGACCTTCTTGCGCACGTCGTTGCTGTCCGGGTCGTCCGAGCGGTCGAGGAAGATCTCCACCGTCATCTCCCGGGGCTCGGGCCCCATGAACTCCGGGACGGCGCCGTCGCGTACGGCGGCCGTGGGCGTGGTCTTCCAGTTCGACCGCCGGGTCAGCGACAGTTGGGACGGGTTGAAGTCGAATTCGAACATCTTCATCAGCGCACCGGGCTTGGTGCTGCTGCCGATCGGCGGCTGATGGATCGCGAGTGTCGCCTTTACCAGGCTGTCACCGATACCGAAGCTGCTGAGGTCCATGGTTAACCCTCTCCTCCGGCTTCCGTGAAGCCGTGATGCGCGATCTCCAGGACCTCCGTCGCCACGGCGGGACTGTTCGGGTCGAAGGACGGCCCGCGCCAGCTCACCGGAAGGACGTCGAGCAGCCCCCACTGGGCGACGATCGAACCGTCGGCGCGCAGCGCGACGATCTGCGCGGTGGGCCGGGTCACCCCGGTGGTGATGGAGGAGATCCAGGCCGCGACCTTCGACGTCTCCGGGCGGAGCGGGCGCGTCAGCGTGATGTTGGAGAAACTGATGCGGGTCGGCAACTGCCAGACGAAGCTGTTGTTGCCGCCCTCCTGCCGCTGCTCGATCTCGACCTGGGAGGAGAGACCTTCGCAGCCGTTGAACGTGCCCAGGCTCTCACCGTCGATCGAGAGGTGGAAGAAGATGGTGGTGCCGGGATCGAGCTCCTGGGACATCCAGTGGGCCTTCCTGCGGTACGCGTGCGGGAGCGGGGTCGGTGGGGGTGGGTCAGGACGTCAGTGGTCGCGCAGCTTCCCGACCCGCTCACGGTCCTGCCGCAGTTCGGTACGGAGCAGCCGGGTCAGCGGTCCGATCAGCCGGTGAACCAGCTCCGCCATCTGATCCTCCTTCAGCTCACGGGGCCTGAACTGGCTGGTCACGGAGGGCGGAGTCGACGTCTTCGAGGAGTCCTGCCCCGAGGAGCCGTCGCCCGAGGACACGCTGTGCCGCGTCGACCCCCGCCCGGCGAACCCGCCGCCCTTCCCACGGGACCCGCCACGCCCCCCGGCATCCCGCTGTACCGCGACGTCATGCGGTACCGCGACGTCCCGCTGTACCGCGACGGACGTGGCGCGGCGCGGCGCGGACGCCGTGACGGGCGCGGGCGCCGCCGCCGGAGCGTGCCTGACGGACTGCGGGACGGCCGGGGGCGCCACGGACGGGGTCGCCGCCGCCCGCTGCACCGGGAGGTCCACGGGCGGCCGGGGCGCGGCGGGGGCGAGGGACACGACCCGGTGGGGCGCGGACGAGGGCGCGAGGGGGACGCTGACGCTGGTTGCGGGGGAACCCGTCGCCTGGACGCCGGGGGCCGGGGCGCCGGGGGCCGGGGCGCCGGGGGCGCTCATCACCGGCGTACGAACGAAACCGCCCGGGGCGGAAGGCGCCGGAGCGGGGGCCGGAGCCGGTCCCGAGGCCGCGCGCTGCACGACGGGGAAGGCCGGGGCCACACCGCTGAACCTCAGCCCGTCCGTACTGAGTTGTACGGGCGGGCCCTCCGGCACGGCGGCGGACGCCGGAGGCGCCGGTACGGAAGGGGGTACGGGAGCCGGGGCGGGCGGGCCGCCGCCGGTTCCGGTACCCGGGTGGGATGCGGAGCGCTGGACGGGGGTGTGCCGACCGGGCTGCGCGGGGCGCGGAGCGGCGGCACGCTGCACGGCGGGTACGGCCGGCTGCACGGTGGCCGACTTCACGGCGGCGCGCTGGACGGCCCCACCGGGCCCCGGAACGGACGGACCTGACGGGCCGGACGGACCTGACGGACCGGCGGCGTCGGCCGGTGCGGTACGGCGCAGCGGAACGGCGGCCGGGGACGCGGGGGCCACGGGAACCGAGGAGGTCAGCGGCCCGGAACGGGGCGCGGCCGGCAGCGGCCGGGCGGCGGCGCCGGGACCCGAGGCCGGAGCCTGGGCCGGTGTCGGGGACGCGCCGCCGGGCGCGGCGGCCCGCTGCACGGGAGCCGCCGGGCCCCTGGCACCGGGCGCGGGAGCCACGGCCCGCTGTACGGGAGCTGCGGAGCCGCCGGAAGCGGGAGCAGCGGCCGGGGAAGAACCGGAGGCGGAACCGGAACCGGAAGCAGAAGCGGAAGCTGCGGGCAGCTTTCGCAACGGTGTCCCGGCCGGACGCGGAGCCGCGGGCGCGGTACGGGACACGGGGGCCGAACCGGAGGAACGCGCCGTCATCACCGGCCGGGCGGAGCCCACCAGCGGAGCGGCGGGCGCGGGGCCCGGCCGGAGCACCGAGGGGGCCTCCGCCGACGCGCTGGTGACGGCCGACGCGCCCTGCGACGGCGCCCGCTGGACGGACGGGGCGGACGGAGTGGCCGGGGCGGCCGGGGCGGCCGGAGGCGGCGCCACAGGCAGCGCGGACGGCGCGGGCGCACCGCTCGTGGGAGCGGGCGCGGAGACCGGGACGGGCACGGAGACGGGAGCCGCCGCAGGACGTGCCGGACCGGCCGGACTCGGCGCTGACAGGCCCGAGGCCGATCCGGAACGCGAAACGGAAGCCGACGCCGACGCCGACGGTGCGGAGGCGGAGGAAGAGGAAGAGGAAGGAGCTGAAGCAGGAGACGGGGCAGGGGCGTTCGCGGCAAGCCGCTGCACCGGCGGAGCGCTCGTCGGCCCGCCGGACGGGCCGGCCGAACCGGGAGCACGCACAACGGGAGCCGCCGGAACCGAAGGGCCGATGGGCGCGGCCAGGCCGGGGCGGACCACCGGTTCCGGTCGGGCCGGCCCCGGGCTCGTGCGCGGGGCACCCGCGTCGCCGGGAGCGGCGGAGCGCTGCACAGGCGCGGCGCCACCACCGGAACCGGCGACCGGCGGCACGGGGCCCGGCCCGCCGGTGGAGGCGTCAGGCGCCGCGAGCCGCTGCACCGGAGCGGTTCCACCGGCCGCGGGGCTCGGCGTTCCGCCGGAGGTACGCGGGCCCGGCGCGGCGGGAGACGACCCGCTCGCCCCAGGACGGACCGGGGCCGCAGGACTCGGCGTGCCCGCACCAGTGCCCGTACCAGCGCCGGTACCGGCGGCCGGGGCCGATCCGGTGCCGGAGGAACCGGACGCGCCAGGCGCGGTGAGCCGCTGCGCGGACGGCCGGGCGGGCGGCGGGGTGGCCGCACCGCCGGACTGCTTCCGCGGAGCCCGCTGAACCATCGGCGGCCGTCCCGAACCGGGTGTACCGGACACGGGGGCGCCCAGCAGGGAACGGCGCGGCGGCATCGGTGTCGAGGCCGAGGAAGAAGGCGACGAAGAGGAGGAAGAGGAGGCCCCGGAGGGCGGCGGTACGGCGGGGCCCGCGCTGGGCGCGCCCAGCGCGGTCGAGCGGCTGCCGGAGCTACGGGGCGCTGCGCTGCGCTGCACAGGCGCCGGGGCCACCGGAAGAGCGGGTTCCGCCGACGGCGTGGGCCGGGCGGGACCACTGCGCGGAGGCGTCGGGGCGGCTGTGGGCGTCGGGGCGGCCGGCGGCGTGGCCGGGCCCGTCGCGCCCTGCGGCCCCGCGGGCCGGGGCCCGGGGCCCGGCGGGACGACCGGGGCCGATCCACCGCCCGCACCGCTGCCCGAATCGCCCTCGGGCTCGCCACCGGACGGCTTCGGACCGGGCGCGACGGCGCGCTGCACCGGAGCCACCGGAGCGGATGCCGGAGGGGCGGGCGCGGCCGGAGGAGGCGTCACGGGCACGGGAGCCGGGCTCGTACGAGAAGCGGGCGACGGCGCGGCGGCCCCGGACGCGGAAGGCCCAGGCACGGAAGGCCCGGACGCAGCCGACGACCGAGCGGGCCGGGGCGGAACAGGCGCAGGCGCGGGTGCAGGAGCAGGCGCGGCCACCGGCGGCGCAGAGGCTGCCGCAGAAGCCGAAGCCGAAGCCGAAGCCGAAGGAGAAGCCGAAGGAGAGGAAGAAGCCGAAGCAGAAGGAGAAGAAGCAGGAGCCGCCGTGCGCGGCGCTTCCGTACGGGGAGCAGCGGTACGGGGAGCAGCCGTGCGAGGAGCCGTCGTACGGGGCGCGGCCACAGGAAGCACCCGGCGCTGCGCGGTACGCGGCGCGGGAGCCCGGGTCAGGGCGCGCTGCACGGGCGCGGGGGCCGGCGTGGCCCCGGAAGTGGAGCCGGAAGCGGAAGAGGTGGCGGGTCGGGGGCGTACGGGGGTGACCCGGGGGCCCGTCGCACGCTGGATCGCGGAGGCCGCACGGAAACCACCCGCACCGCCGGTACCGCCCGTACCGCTCGCATCCGGCGCACCGGCACCCGCGACCGCGTCGTCGACCACCGCGACCGGCAGCGCGAGCGAGGGCTCACCGAGTCCGCCGGACCTGGAGGCCGAGGCGGGTGTCAGGGCGTCCCGGATCAGACCGGTCGGCGCGCTGTCGAGGACGGCGTGCGAGAGCGTCCCGGTGAAGGAGGGGTTCTGCCAGGTGGCGAGCGTCCCCGAGAAGGTGGCGGACGCGACCGCGTGCGAGGCCGGGGCGCGCTGGATCGGCGGCAGCGCGGCCCAGCCCCGCCCCCCGGCGGGCGCCACGGAAGCGGACCCTGAACCGGAACCGGAAGAACCGGAACCGGAAGCGGGCCCGGCGACGCCGGCACCGGAGCCACCGGCGTCCGAACCCGAGGTGTCAGGAACAGGGGCGGGGGACGGCCGTACGCCGTCCCCGTCCCCACCCACGGCACTGGCACCGGAGCCACCACGGCCCCGGCCCCGGAACCGGTCGAACATACCCATTACCGCTCCCCCGTCGCGCGCGTCACCAGCGTGGCGATCTGTTCGGCGTACCGCCGACGCTCGCGGTGTTCGAGGTCCAGGATGTCCTCCAGGCTCCAGTGGAAGTGGTAGGCGATGTACGCGACCTCCTCATGGATGCGGTCGGTCGCGTACGTCACGATTCCCCCAGGCGGCTCCCGCCGAGTTCGACCTCGAACGGCTGCTCGCAGTGCGGGCAGGTGACCCCGGCCCTCGTGTGGCCCTCGGCATTGATCTGACGGTAGAAGTCTTGGAGGAAGGCGAGGTCGGAGGCGAACATGTTCTCCACCACGCCGTCGTGCACCATGGGCACACCGCCCAGCCGGGTGATGACCCGGCCGAGCAGGACCACCGACAGATACGCGGGGTTCTGCTGAACCCGCAGATCCGTCAGCGGGATCAGTTCGTCCCGTGCCGTCGCCAGACGCATCGTCCCGTCACGGTGCACGACGCCTTCGCTGTCCACGTATCCACGCGGCAGTTCGAACGCGAACTCCGTACGCATCCGCTCCCTTTCAGGCTCCCGCCGCACGGCGGGTTCCGGTGCCGGGGCAGGGGCCGGCGCCGGCGCGGGCGTCTCCGCCTGCGCCGGTGCCGGAACCTCGTCCCCCGGAGCGGACTTGGTAGGTACCCCTCGGCGCATTACTCGATTGACATTTCTTCGTAGGTGATCGTGACGGTCTCGGTGAGCGTGCCCGCCTCACCGGCCTTCAGCGCGCTGCCCTCGACGGCGCAGCACCAGGCGTTGCGCATGTTGTAGCGCCGCACCGGGTTCATCTGGTAGTCCATCACCACGATGGTGGCGTTCTTGCGCGCCGACCCCATGTCACCGCGGATCGAGTCCTTGATCCAGGTGTCGAAGGCGTCGGACATCGTCATACCGCGGACGACCGTGGCCTCGCCCGCGACCTGGACGCCGGGCGCCTTGGAGGTCGTCGGCTGGCCCTGGGCCGAGTTCGACTTGCTCTCGATGACGTCCTGCTTCATCGTCAGGCCGGTCGCCTCCTGGAGGTACTCGACCAGGACGCCGTCGATCTGCAGTCCGAAGTTGTGTGAAGTAAAAGAGTCATGAGGCTGAAGACTCATGGAGCGTGCTCCTTCTGCTACCGCTACCGCTGTCGCTACTGCTGCCGCTACCGCTTACGCCGTCGCGCTTCCTGTTACCGCTCCAGCCGCCGTCACCGCTGTCACCGCGGCCACGGCGGCCACCGCTTCCGCCCGTCGGGCGAACCGGCCGGCGGAGAACCGCCGGCCGGCGAAGAAGCCGCCTGTCACTCCTCCAGCTCGCTGCCGGCACCGGAGATCTGCGCCAGCCGGAAGATCACGAACTCGGCCGGCTTGACCGGCGAGACGCCGATCTCGCACATCACACGGCCGAGGTCCACCGACTCCGGCGGGTTGGTCTCCTCGTCGCACTTCACGTAGTACGCCGCTTCCGGCGTGGCGCCGAAGAGCGCGCCGCTGCGCCACTCGGTGATCAGGAACGCCGAGATGTTGCGGCGGATACGGGCCCACAGCGCGTGGTCGTTCGGCTCGAACACCACCCACTGCGTACCGATGAGGATGGACTCCTCCAGGTAGTTGAAGTACCTGCGGACGTTGAGGTAGCGCCAGGCCGGGTCGGAGCTCAGGGTACGCGCACCCCAGACGCGGATACCGCGGCCGGGGAAGGAGCGGATGCAGTTGATGCCGAGCGGGTTGAGCAGGTCCTGCTCGCCCCGGGTGACCTGCATCTCCAGGTCGACCGCGCCGCGTACGACCTCGTTGGCGGGGGCCTTGTGCACACCGCGCTCGAAGTCGTTACGGGCCCAGATGCCCGCCACGTGACCGCTCGGCGGGATGAGCCGCGTCTTGCCGGTGGCCGGGTCGAAGGCCTTGATCCACGGGTAGTACAGCGCCGCGTACTTGGAGTCGTAGTTGGACGTCTCCTGGCGCCACACCCGGATCTGACGGGCGTTGAGGCCCGGCGGCGGGTCGATGATGGCGAGCCGGTCGCCCATCATCTCGCAGTGCGAGATCAGGCCGAGCTGGACGGCCTTGACGGACTCCAGGTCGATGTCACCGCGCTGGTAGGCGGACATCAGGTCGGGGACGGCGACCATCGAGACCTCGTCCACCGCCTCAAGACCGCCGAAGCCGGTACGGTCCGCGGAGTCGCCCAGGTAGTGGGCGACGCCGACCTCCTCGGCCTCCACCGCGTCCGGAACGGCCGGGGCCGCGGCCGGCGCGGTGGGAACGGCGAGGGCGACCGTCTGGTTCTCCGGGCGGGCGAGCTGCGAAGCAGCGGCGGCCTCCACCACGGTGATCAGCTTGGAGCGTTCCTTGACCTGGGTGACCACATAGTTGCGGGCGCTCTTCTTGGCGGAGACGTCGAAGGTCTCGACGGGCTTCGCGCCGTCCTTGACGATCAGACGGAAACGCTCGGCCGGGCCTTCGCCCTCGGCGTCCGCGACCTCGACGCTGAGCGAACCGCTCTCGCCCGGCGCGACGGCCGACACCTTGAAGGTGCCGAGCGCCGTGGGCTCCGCGGCCGTCAGGGCCAGGGGCTCAGCGCCACCGGCGCCGACGGCCGACCGGCCGCGACGGCCGTTGACCGAGTCGGCGCCTTCGGCCGGCGCGCCCGACACTCCGCCGCGCGCACCGCCCACACGGACGACGTAGGCGGCGGCTCCGCCGTTGTTGAAGAAGCCGTACACCGAGTGGGCGAGGAAGTAGCCGTCGGTGAACTCACCGAAGGACGCGACGTACTGCGTCCAGTTGGTCACCAGCGTCGGCTCGTTGAGCGGTCCTTCCGGCGCCAGCCCGACAAAGGCGGCCACGGAGGTGCCCACACCCTCGATCGGACGCGAGCCGCTGGCCACCTCTTCCACGTATACGCCCGGCGACAGGTAAGACGGCATGCTCTGCTCTCCTCGGGGTACAAGACAAGTCGTCATCTCACTGTCACGCGCGTACCCGCAGGTTGAAACGTCCTGCGGTACCTGACCGAGGGCATGTTCTCTGCCCTCGGCGGCGGGAACCGCCCGCGCGGGGTGTGACCACGGCGAGGCGCAGGGCCATCGCACCAGGGCGCCGGGCCGGAAAGCCTGCCTCTTCGGGCATCCGGACGGTCCCGCCGGACAGTTGACCATGCCTGACCCGGCGGGTTCCGCGAGCCCCGGCGGGCACGGCCCCCGGCGCGTACCGGACGGAAGGCCCCGAGGGCAGCCGCCGGGGCCCCTTCGGGCAGCGGCCGTACCCGACGGCTTCTGACCCCGTCCCGCCCGGGGCCACTAGCGTCCGGGGGGTGACCATCTGGACAGCTCTGGAGCCCGCCTCGACCACCGTCGACCCGGGCAGCAGCACCACCGTACGACTGCGTCTGCGCAACACGGGTGATGTGGTCGACGAGTACCGCTTCGAGACGGTCGGTGAGGTCGCCCCGTACGTGACGGTGGAGCCCCCCTCGGTGCGGCTCTTCCCTGGCACGACCGGGGTCGTGGAGCTGACGTTCGCCCCGCCCCGTACCCCGGACTCGGTGGCCGGACCGCATCCGTTCGGGGTGCGGGTCATGCCCACCGAGCACCCGGAGGCCACCACGGTCACCGAGGGCAACGTCACCTTCACCCCGTTCATGGAGGTACGGGCCGAACTGGTCCCGCACACCGTCAAGGGGCGCTTCAGGGGCCGGCCCCGGCTGGCCGTCGACAACCTCGGCAACACCAAGCTCACCGCGTCGATCAGCGGCGGCGACACCGGCGACGAGCTCTCCTACGAGATCGTCCCCTCCAACGTCCAGATCGAGCCCGGCCGCGCGGCCTTCGTCGACGCGACGCTCAAGCCCAAGCGGATCACCTGGGCGGGGCAGAAGCAGCAGCGGCCGTACGAACTGGCGGTGCGGCGCTCGGGGACCGAACCCCTGCCGGTGAACGGGACGTACGAACAGCGCAGCGTGCTGCCGTACTGGCTGATGACCGCGCTGAGCCTGATGCTCGCGCTCACCATCGCCGGCGTCGTCCTCTGGTTCGCCTACAAGCCGCAGGTCCGCAGCGTCGCGCAGGAAGTGGCCCAGAAGCCGGTGTCGAGCGCGCTGCCGGAGGCTCCCGCTCCGAAACCGTCCGTCGAACTGCCGGAGGACGACACGCCCGCCGAGCAGCCGAAGACGGACGACGGGGACAAGGAGGAGAAGGAGGAGGAGAAGGGGGGCGGCGAGGAGCCCAAGGAGGAGAAGACGGGCGGTCCGCTGCCCATCACCTCGGAGGACAAGCCCAACCTCTTCGTCCAGTTCGCCCAGGTACGGCTGGCGAAGGGCGCCAGTGACTGCAAGCTGACCGGCGACTACACCGTCGGCAAACTGGACCCGGCGACCCAGGCGGCGCTGGAGTGCTTCCAGAAGTCCAACGACAAGAAGTACGGCACCTTCAGCGCGCTGGAGAAGACGGACGGGCTCGGCAACCTGGGCCGCACCACGATGACCGCGCTCCTGGCCGCCCACTTCGCCGGGAAGGAGACCCTGCCGCTGAAGCAGGGCGAGGAGGACCCGGAGGTGCCGTGGGTGCGGAACATCCTGCTCTGGGGCACCCAGGCGGAGATCGACAAGGGCGACCTGAACACCACGGTGCGGCTCACGAGGGCCAACATCGAGTATCTGCGGGGCGGTCCCGTGCTCAAGGAGACGGTGACCCAGCCCCTCGCGGCGTGGATCAAGTCGTACCAGTCGCAGACCACCACCGAGCAGACCGGGGTGCTCGACGGGATCACGCTCAACCAGATGAAGGCGGGCTGGACCAAGGAACTGGACAAGCCGGGCAGCGTGACGGCCGAGGAATGGCTCCCGGCGCCGATGGAGTGACGGTGAGGTGGCCGCCGCCCCGGCCCCGGTCCTGGCGCCATAACGCCGAGGCCGGGGCCGTCCCGTCCACCGGTCCGCCTACCAGTCCAGTTCGTCCAGTACCAGCCGGCCCGCCTTGCGGTACTCGCGCTGCGCGCCCGCCAGCAGGTCGGCGTTGGAGACGGACTCGCCCCGCCCCGCCGCCGCGTACGCGGCCGTGACGACCGCGCTGCGGATCGAACCGCCCGCCAGCTCGAAGTCCCTGGCGCACACCGACGGATCGATGTCGTCGACGCAGGGGACGTGCTTGAGGCTGTGGCGCCAGAGCGCGAGGCGCTGGGGCTGGTCGGGGAACGGGAAGTCGATCACGAGGTCCAGGCGTCGGGTGAACGCCTCGTCGATGTTGCCGCGCAGGTTCGTCGTCAGCAGCGCGATCCCGTCGAACGACTCCAGCCGCTGGAGCAGATACGCGCTCTCCATGTTCGCGTACCGGTCGTGCGCGTCCTTCACCTCCGAGCGCTTGCCGAAGACGGCGTCGGCCTCGTCGAAGAGCAGGACCGCGTCCGTGCGGTCGGCCTCGGTGAAGATCCGCTCCAGGTTCTTCTCCGTCTCGCCGACGTACTTGTCCACGATCGACGAGAGCTGTACGACGTAGAGGTCCAGGCCGAGTTCGGCGGCGACCACCTCGGCGGAGAGCGTCTTGCCCGTACCGGACCCGCCCGCGAACAGCCCCAGCACGCCGCGCCCGCGCCCGCCGCCCGCGCTGAGCCGCCAGTCACCGAGGACACGGTCACGGTTGCGGGAGCGCACGGCCAGTTCGTGCAGTTGCTCCAGCGGCTTCTCCGGGAGGACGAGGTCGTCCCAGGTGACGTCGGGACGGATCCGGCGGGAGTGCTGTTCCAGGCCGGACGCGGACTGCTGGCGGGCGGCGAGCCGTACGTGGGCCGCCGACAGCGGCGTACCGTCGAAGGCGGCCAGATCGAGCGCCGCGCGGGCCGCGCGGTTGATGCCTTCGTCCCCGAGGCGGTACGCGGCCACGACGGGCGTCAGATCGAAGCCCAGCTCCGTACCGCCCGCCGCCCCGCCGGTCCCCCGGGAGCCGCCCAGCGCCGCCGTCCAGGCCGCCAGGTTGCCCGCCCGCTGCCGGGGCGCGTCCAGCACCAGCGGTTCGCCGCCCCGCGCCCCGCTGTCGCACCACTGCGGGTCGTACGGACGGGTCCCCGCCAGCACCACCGTCACATCGGCGGCCGACAGCGCCCGTATCAGCTCCTGCGGCCTCTCGGGCAGCGAGGTGGCGACGATGGCGCGGCCGGACAGCCGCGCCTCGCGCAGCACTTCGGCGTACGGGACGGGCTCCCTCGGCGGGCGTTCCCCGGGCGGCTGATCGCCCTGCGGCCCCTCCCCCGCGGCCGGCGTGAGGTGCAGTGCTCCGATCCCGGCCGCGCCCAGGGCGGCGGTGGCGCAGCTCAGCCCGTCGCCCTCGCGGTGTTCGCGCAGATAGACCGTGCAGGGACCGGCCGCGAGTCGCGCGGCCAGCAGGTGGACCAACGGGTCGGTCGCGGCGCCGGTTCCGGTTGCGGACTCCGTCCCGGTGTACGGAAGCGGCCTGACCGTTCCGTCCAGCACCGTGTCCGCGGTGTCGTCGCCCAGCAGATGCGCCAGCACCCGCTCGGGAACGCGCAGGCTCCGGCTGAGGAAGGGGCGTTCGGGCTCCTCCACGATGAGCAGGCCCAGCGAGACCAGCGGCGCCGACGCGTGGAACCTGGCCCGCCCCGCGGCGGTGTGCGCGGGCACGCCCGACAGGTCGAGCGCGAGCCCGGTGGTCGCCCGGCGGCGGCTGACGTCGTCGTTGAGGTAGCCGTACAGCGCCTCGAAGGTCCGGTCGAGGTCGGGCGCGAGGGCGATCAGCAGGATCCCGGTGTCGAGTTCGCTGAGGCGCAGCCGCTGTGCGAGGTGGTCGAGCCGGTCGACAGGACCTGTCGACCCGTCCGGTCCGACCGACCCGTTCAGCCCGTCCGGTCCGTCTTCGGCCGCCCGGCCCGCCGGTTCCGGCGGGTCCGCCGGAACCGGGGGCACGGAGAGCAGCCGCCAGATCGTCTCCTCCGGCAGGTAGAGCCCGCGCATGGGGTCCGTGGCCGTCGGGTCGTCGGCGCTGCGCTGCTCGACCAGCCGCGCCACGCGCTCGCGCAGCCCGGCCAGCCGGTCGAGCAGCGGAGTTGCCTCGTTCATTCCGTCATTCCTTCGTGCCCGCGCCCGGGCCCGTGCTCGTGCCCGCGCCCGTACTCCTGCTCACGCCCTTGCCCTGGCCCGTGCCCATCCCCTTGCCCGTGCTCTTCCCCAGGTGCCGGGGGAGGTGGAACCGCTCGCGGCTGTCCTCCAGCGAGCCGTCCACGGCCCGGATCCGCACGCCCGCGCCTTCGGTGACCGGCGGGCCGACGTCGTACTCCGGGAAGGACGGGAAGGGCGCGGTGATCACCACGTCGAGCGAGGGCTTGAGTTCGCCGCCGAGCGCCGACCAGATGTCGGCGAGCGAGCGCGCCTCGGTGTGCAGCCCCGCGACGGACATCGGGATGGTGAGGCCGAGTTCGGCCAGGGCGCCCGACAACTCCTGCGGCGGGAGGAGTTCGCGGGGCAGGAGCGTGGCCAGTACGGCCGAGAGCAGCCGGTGTTCGTCCTGCGGGCGCTTGGTCCAGGCGGTGACGAGGTACGCGAGCCGGAACCAGCGGGGCGCCTCACGCCGCTTGAGGACGATGCCCCGGTCGTCGCGGACGGCCGCCGCGCCGCGCTCGCGCCGCCGGGTGTCCTCGCGGATGTCGTAGAGGTACGCGTCGATGATCGGGGCGTTCTGACGGGCCGCCCAGTCGCGGGTCGGGGCGTCGAAGGCGACCTCGACGCCGGACCCCGCGAGGGCGCCACTGGTCAGCAGGCGCTTGAGGACGTCGTCCACCTCGTGGATCACGGTCGCAGCCCTTCACATCGTCGCCGGTCGGTCACTCGTAGGCGGCCGGTCACTCGTAGGCATCCGGTCGCTCGGAGGCGGTCGGTCACTCATCGGTGGTCTTCATGGGGGTGTTCACAGGGGGTTTCATGGAGGTGGGGCGGTCGGTCGTCGGCCGACGGTCACGTTCCGCACCGGGACGCACCGGGCCCACGGCGGTCCCGTACACCCCTCGCGCCCCTCGGCGCGCCGGTGTGACAGCACGACATACCCCGGTCGATCGTGGACCGCGGGGCATCCGCTCCACGAGGCACGGGCGGGACGATCAAAGGGCACGCTCCTCTGCCCCCGAGAACCTTGACTCAGGTCCGATCCATCAGATGTAGCCTTCCCGCAAGGCATAGGCCACGGCATGGGCGCGGTTCCGGAGTTGCAAACGGGTCGTCAGACCGTGCATGACATTTTTGACGGTGCGTTCGGAGTACGACAGTTTGCTGGCAATCTCCCCGGTATCCATCCCCTCGGCGACCAGCCGGAGCACGTCCACCTCGCGCGGCGCCAGCCCCGAGGCGGGGGTGCCCGGCACGTTCGTCGTGCCGCGCTGCAACGTTCCGACCTGGGCGATCAGTCGTCCCAGCAGGTCGGAGGGGAGGTCGCCGTCGCCACGGGAGGCCGCCAGGACCGCCTGGAGGAGCCGGTGGCCGGTGGCCTCGCGCCGCCAGACGATGGCGCCGACGCCGCACTCGATCACCTGGAGCAGCTCGGCCTCGCGGATCATGCTGGTGACGAGGACGGCCCGGGTGCCGTCCGCCCTGATCAGCCGCCTCAGCCGGGACAGGGTGGGTTCGTCCAGCGCCTCGGCGAGCAGGACCGCGACCGTTCCCGGCCGTCCTGCGGCCTCCTCGACCAGCTCTATCTCCGGCTGTCTGCGGAGTTGGCTGGCGGCTCCTGCGAGGGAGAGCGGATCCGATGCGTGGACCTCGACCGGGATTCTGGCCGGGGTACGGAGAACCATTCCCTTACGTCCTTGCGTTAGCGGAACAATCTCTTCCCACCGTCCCTCTGTCAGTGCGGAGGCCACAACCGTGGCCCACCACGAGACCGACCACGAGATCGGCGGGAGGTTACCCATGACCGCGGCATCGAACGCGTACCGGGGCGCCGGACCGGGCTGCTGCCCGGACCACGCCACCACCCCGTTCCCGAGGACACCCCCACCCCCACACATGCCCCCACCTCTGCGCTCCCACCCTTCTCCCTTTCCCGCGCCCTTCCCCGCGCCGCTCGAACGCGAGGCCGCGCTCGACCTGCTCGCCGTCGAGGCCGGTCGCGCGCTGGACGGTTCGGGCCGGCTCGTCGTGTTCCGCGGCCCCACCGGTACGGGGCGCAGCACGCTGCTCGAAGCCGCCGCGGACCTGGGCGCCCAACTCGGTATGCGGGTGCTGCGGGCGCACGCCTCCGCCGACGGCACCGGGGGCCCGCTCGCCCTCGTACGCCAGCTCCTCTGTCCGCCCGCCGACTTCGGCCCCGACGACGGTATCGCGGGGGCGCCGACCGCCGCCGGGCTGTGGCGGCGGCTGTGCGCGTACGCGGCGCAGCAGCCGCTGCTGGTCGCCGTGGACGACGTCCACCTCGCGGACCGGTCCTCCCGGCGCTGGCTGACGGAGGGCGCCCGCAGGATGGCCGGGCTGCGCGTGCTGATGGTGGTCACCGAACGCGGCCAGTACGACATCGCGCCCCCGTCCCCGGGTCTGGCGCACGCCCTGCCGCCCGCCGTGGTCGGCTCGCACGCGCTGGCGCCGCTGAGCCGGGCGGCGGCCGAGAAACTCATCCGCGGCGACGCGGACGCCCCGGCCGTCTCCGCCGAGTGGGTGGAGGGCTGCGTACGGGCGGGCGCGGGCAACCCCCTGCTGCTGCGGGCCCTCCTGGACGACCTGCGGGCGGTGTTCCCGGACACGGACCAGGGCGCCGGGCACGGCGTGCGACTGCCGGCGAGCTGCGCCGAGCTGTATCCGGGGGCGTTCGTCGCGGCGGTGTCGTGGTGGCTGGAGAGCGCGGGGCCCGGTACGGCGACGGTCGCCAGGACGCTGGCCGAACTGGAGGACGCGCAGGCCGACTCCGCCGAGGAACAGCCCCGGCGCGACGGGCGGGCGTCCGTCCCGCCGCCGCGTCCCACCCTCCACGAGGACGACCTCGGCAGCCTCCTGGCCGAGGTGACCTGGGCCGACCCCTCCCGCGTGGCCGGCTGGCTCACCGCCATGGTCCGGCTCGGCATACTGCGCCGCGACCCCGCCCACGGCGGCCCGCGCTTCGCCCACCCGCTGCTGCGCGAGGCGGTACTCGACGGCTGGCCCCGCTCGCACCGCCAGGCCGTGCACCGCCGCGCCGCCGAACTGCGCCGCCGCCGGGGCGACCGGGCCAGGGTCGTGGCCGCGCATCTGCTGCGCACACCGCCGGACGGCACGGCATGGGTGCCGCAGACCCTGCTGGACGCCGCGTCCGTCTCGGCCAGGGAGGGCAGGACCGCCGACGCGGTCGCCTGTCTGCGCCGCGCGCTGGACGAACCGCTGCCGCGCGAGCGCAGGGCGGCGGTACTGGCCGAACTCGGCGCGCTGGAGTTCACCACCGTACGGTCGGCGGGGATATCCCGGCTCGCCGAGGCGCTGCGCCTCCAGGAGGCGCCGAGGGAGCGCGTCCTGACGGCGGTCACGCTGGGCACGGCGCTGGCCCACCGGGGCGAGCCGCGCGCGGCGTTCGACGTCCTGGGCGGCCTCGGCCCCCTGGAGGACGAACCGGTCCTGGCCCGTACCGTCCAGACCGCGTCCGCGCTCCTGTCCGACCACGACCCGGAGATACGGCGCGAGGTCTACGCCCGGCTGCGCGAGACCGCGGCACGCTTCCCGGAACGGATGAGTCCGGCCGTACGGACCCTGCTCATCCGGTACGAGGCGACGGCCGGCCTGATATCCGCCGACTGGGCCTCGCGGCAGATCCGGCGGCTGCTGACAGCGCCGGAGGATCCGCTGCTGGTGCCGTACCTGCTGGGTACGGCCGCCGCCGTCGCCCAGTGGGCGGACGCGCCGGACGACGCGGAACGGCTGGTCAGGGCCGGGCTGACCGAGCACAGGCTCTCGTCGCTGCACCCGATCCACGGCTCCCTGCTGAACGTACGGGTGGACCTCGCCGCCGGGCGCGGCCAGTACGCGCGGGTGCTGGAGGAGACGGCCGACGCGGCCCCGCCCCCGGAGGACACGCCGCGCGCCGGGCCCAGCAACTTCCTGGCCCAGCGGATGCTGGCGCTCGTCGAGTGCGGCCGTACCGCGGAGGCGGGGCGCCTCGCCGAGGGCGTCGACGTCAGCGAGGCGCACGACAGTTGGGAGCTGAACCGCTTCCTGTACGCGCGCGGCGTCCTGCGCGCGGCCACCGGCGACCCGGCGGGCGCGCTGGCCGACTTCCTGGAGTGCGGCAGACGCCAGCTCGGCCGGAACGTGGAGAGCCCCATCGTCACACCGTGGCGCTCGGCCGCCGCAGAGTGCCATCTCGCCCTGGGGCAGCCGCAGGAGGCGCTGGCGCTCGCCGAGGTGGAGCACCGGTACGCGGCCGTGTGGAACACCCCGCGCGTACGGGGCCGGGCGCTGCGCGTCCTGGGCGCGGCCACCGGCGGCCGGCACGGCCTGGAACTCACCGGCGAGGCCGTCGACGCCCTGCGCAACACCCCGCTCGACACCGAACTCGTCCACGCCCTCGTCGCCCACGGCCGCCAGCTCATCGCCGCGGGCCGCCCCGGCCGGGCCCGCCCGCTGCTCCGCGAGGCGGCGGCGACGGCCGAACGCCTCACGGCACCACGCCTGCTGGCCACGGCGGAGGCCGCGCTGATGGCCAGCGGCGCCCGCCGCAGGAACGCCCCGCTCACCGGCACGCCCTCGCTCACCGCGAGCGAACGCCGTATCGCGGCGCTGGCCGCGGACGGCAGCACGAACGCGGAGATATCCGAACTGCTGCACCTGGCCAAGCGCACCGTGGAGACCCACCTGACCAGCACGTACCGGAAGCTCGGCATCCGCAGAAGGGCGGACCTGAAGACAGCGCTGTCCCCCGTGCCCTCACATCCCACGGAGACCCGGTAACCCGAACTCCGATGCACGGAACGGCTTTTCGGCGCGGCGGGCCGGCACGGCTGTCAGAGGCGGCTGGTAGAACACAGCCAGCAGTGACCGGATTCGGAGCGTCAGGAGCCAGACCGTGTCGTACGTGCACCACGTCGAGCAGTTCTACGGACTGCCGGCGTTCACCTTCTCGCCGGACATGAGCCCCGGGGATCTGCCCGATCCCGGCTCCGTGGCCTGGCGTCTCCAGTGCGAGGAGATGCCCCGCGAGCACGACTTCTGGGCCCGCACCGAAGCCTATATGGCCCGGTTCACCGAGCGGGTCGATCCGGCGAAGGTCCGGGCGGTGGTACTCGGCTTCCCCTGGTACGACGGGGAGAGAGGGTGCGGCACCGATGAACTGATCGCCCTCGCACCGCGGTTGACCGGACTCGAAGGGCTCTTCCTCGGCGATCTGGAGGACGACGAGGACATGATCTCCACCATGTACCTGGGGAACATGGCGCCCGTCCTGGACGCGTTCCCCGGCCTCCGGGAGCTGGCCGTACGCGGCGGAGGCGGCCTGGAGTTCCCCGAGTCGGGCCACGAGAACCTCCGGGTGCTGCGCGTCGAGTCCGGTGGACTGCCCCCGGCCGGGGCGGCGCAGATCGCCGCCGCCGCGCTGCCGTCGCTGGAGCGCCTGGAGCTGTGGCTGGGCGACGAGAACTACGGCGGCGGGACCACGGCCGAGGACCTGGCACCGCTGCTCAGGGGCGCGGGCAAGCCCGCGCTGCGCCACCTGGGGCTGCAGAACAGCACGATCCAGGACGAGTTGGCCGCCGCGCTGGCCGCCGCGCCGGTGGTGGCCCGGCTCACCTCGCTGAGCCTGTCGATGGGCATGCTCACCGACGAGGGCGTCGAGGCACTGCTGCACGGCCAGCCCCTCACTCACCTGCGGGAGCTGGACCTCTCGCACCACTTCCTCAGCGACGCCATGATGCTGCGGATCTGGACGGAACTGGAGCCGGAGGGGGTGCGCGTGAACCTGACCGCCCGGCAGAAGGACGACGGCGGCATCCCCGAATGGGGCCAGGAGCACGGCCGGTACATCGCGGTGGCGGAGTAACGGCGGTAGCCGGTCCCGGTCCCTGAGCCCGCCGGGTACCCGAGCCGGCCCGGTACCCGGGATCCTGCCGGGTTCCTGCCCGCGCGGCGTCCCCCTCCCCTCCTCCCACCCCAGCGAAAGGCCGCACGATGTCCCAAGCCCCCGGCTCCCCCTCCACCTCCCTGGCCCCGGATCCGGACACGGACGACCGGATCGTCAAGAACGGCCTCCGCCCCCGGGCCAACCCACTCGATCCCGAACAGCCGGTCCCGTACGGGCACGTGCTGCTCGCCGCGATCGAGCTGAGGTGGAGCCCCGCCGCTGTCGTGGCACGGCTGACCGCCCTCGGATACGCCGACATCCACCGCCCCGAAGCCCCCCTGCCCGACACCGTGGGCCCCGACGATCTCCCGCTGATCAAGGACGCGAACTCGCACTACGCCATCATCTGGCTCGACATCGCCGAGCCGGTGTCCCTGCACCAGATACTCGTCTCGGCGGTCCGGACCGACCGGGGCCCCGCCGGGATCGCCCGCCGGCTGACCGCTCTCGGCTACCGGATCGGCGGCAGTGGCCACCCGCTGCCCGAATCCTTCCGCAGCGGTGACGCCGTGCTGATCAGAACCGACCCGGGCGTCTACGGAAGGTGGCTCGACTGGGACGAGGAGGTGGCCGCGTCCCATGTACTGAACGTCGCCTCCCTCTTGAGGCGCAGCCCGTACGCCACCGCCATGCGACTGCTCTCCCTCGGCATCCGGCTGCCGTACACCCCCGTCCCGGAGGACGAGCTGCTCGTCAGCGCTCCGGGAACGTTCGGGGCGGGCTGGCTGAACCGGACCCCGCCCACCGGGCACATCCTCGCTGTCGCGGAGCGGCTGGGACGCCCTCCGGCGGACGTCGCCGCCCGGTTGACGGAGCTGGGCTACCGTCACGAGGCCGTGCCCGACGTGCCGGAGGCCGACGACCTCACCCTCCTCAGCGACAACGTCGACGGCCAGGCGCCCTGGCTGGAGAAGAACACCGTCGTCGGACTCCAGATGCGGCACATCCTGCGCGCGGCCCTCGTCACGGGGCGGACCCCGGCGGACATCGCCGCGCGGCTGACCGCGCTGGGCCACTGGCTGCACGCGAACGCGATACCGCCGGCCGTCGTGGACGCGGAGGACATCCCGCTGCTGGCGGCGGTCGACCGTTCGTACCGCGACAACGTGCACCTGGAGAACGTCCTGCGCGGCGCGAGCCTGACGGGCATGAGCCCGGCGGAGGTCGCGCGGCGGCTGACCGCTCTCGGCTACCAACTGCCCGACGCGGTGGACTATCCCGACGTACGGGGCGCACTGGTCGCCCCGTAAACCGTCACGGCCGGTCCACATCCACATCCACATCCACATCCACGTCCACGCCGAAGCGGTCGACGAGCACCTTCAGGGTGTCGTAGGCGGGCTTGGGGGCGTAGTCGTCGGTGGTGAGGCCGAACTGGTGGAACAGGCCCGGCTTCGCGCTGTCGGCGTCCCGCAGCGCGAAGTGCGTGTACCCGCTCAGGCGGAGCTCCTTCGCCCGGGCGGCGATGACCCGTACGACGGTCCCGACGACATCGGCCTGCCGGTGCGGGGGCCGGCCGGGTCCGGTGGGCCAGCCGTGCTCGGTGATGTGCAGCGGTACGTGTCCCAGCCCGGCCGGGGTCAGCACGGCGTCACGGTGGTGGCGGAGCAGCCCCTCGACGGCGCCGGCCAGCTCGGACGTGGCGACCGGCTGGAAGACGTCGGGGAAGAAGTCCAGGCCCACGTAGTCCAGATCGGCGAGGAAGCCGTCCCCTCCCCGGCGGGTCAGGTCGGTGACGAAAGAGGTGGCCGGGCCGAAGAGAGGCGTGGTGTTGAAGCCGGTGCGCAGGTGCGTGTACCCGAGTTCACGTGCCCGCGCCGTGACGGCGGACACCCCGCGGACGATCGCCTCGCGCACCTCCGGGTAGGCGCCGTCCAGCGTCGGGACGGAGGTCACATTGGGCTCCTCCGTCACTTGCAGGGTGCTCGTGACGGCGCCGTACTGCTCGACCAGCTCGCGCAGGAACGCGCAGTAGCCGTCGACGTCCCCGGCGCCGGACCGGTACTGCGCCACCAGGTCCAGGCGGCGCCCGCGCACGGCGTACCGGCGCGCGTCGGCCGGGGTCGCGGTCGCGTGCGGCGTGCGGAGCCGGGTGGTGTCGTCGAACGCCGTGTAGGCCCGTACGAGGAACGGGCGTCCTGGCGGGCCCTGGAGCCGGTCGAGCGCGCTCAGCACCCGCCCCGGATCATCGGGCGGCCCCTCGGCCAGGCCCCCGGCGTCGTCCCCGGCGACGGAGCCCGGGTAGATCCCGAAGAGCAGGCCGTCCTGTGCGGTGGGCGTCACGCGTTCGCTTCCTCTCGGTTTCCCGGCCAGTTCAGCGAGCCGGTGCGGATGTCGTCGATGACCGAGGCGATCCAGGCCAGTTCGGCGCGGGCGAGGCTCAACGCGTACTCGCCCTCGATGACATGCAGGCGCGGCACCCCGGCCCCCAGGGCCTCCGCGAGGCGCGCCTCGTCGGCGGCCACCCGCTCCCCGAGACACCGGGCCCGCTCGGCCAGAGCGTCCACCGCCCCGCGCGGCCCGAGGGCCCCGAGGTAGGACACCGCGCCCAGGAACCGGGAGAACTCCCGCTCCGGGGTGCGGATCTGGGAGTCCAGACGCCGGACGAGCTCGTCCCTGCCGGCCTGGGTGAGGGCGTACACGGTCCGCTCGGGCCGGTTCCCCGAACGCTCCCGGCCCTGCGCGGCCACCCATCCCGCTTCGACCAGGGCGCCCACGGTGTTGTAGAGCGTGCCGCGCGTGATGGCGGCGGCGTGATGGTCGCTGCGTCTTCGCAGTTCGGCGAGCATCTGATGGGGATGCGAGGGCTGCTCCAGCAGGAGGCCCAGCACGGCGAGGACGATCGGATTGTCGAGAGCACGACGCGGCATGGCCGAACTCTACCAGTCCAAATAGACTATACAGACAGATCCTCTCACTCATCGACATACGGGAGGCCACGCGCCTCCCGATCGCCCACCTCTACCGCATCGACATCCGGACCGGGCGGGCCCGAGCCGAGAACCAGCCCACCCGCGACCACCCCCAGCCAGACACCGGCCACCACGAAGCCCCAGGGCACAACTGTCGGCATGGACCGCCTCACGTCTCGACCGCGTGATCCGCATGGGCCGCATCGTCCGTGGCCAGCGTGAACCAGATCGCCTTGTGCGTGGGCGAGTAACCCCCGTGGATCGTCACGCCCCAGGCGAGCGAGAGGCGCGCGACGAGGAACAGCCCCTGCCCGTCCTCCCGTTCCTCATCCTCCCCGGACCCGAGCCCGGGACCGGCACCGGGACCGGGGCGCCCCGGAAGGGGCAGGGCCCAGGGATCGTCATCCGCGACGGAGACGGTCACCTGCGCCGCGCCGACGGTCATGTGCACGCGGATCAGGGGCGTACGGGTGTGCCGGTGGACGTTCGTGACGATCTCGGTGACGCAGAGCCGTGCGTCGTCGACGAGCGGAACGTGCCGACCGACACCGAGCACGGAAGTGACGAAGTCACGAGCGACCTTGGGGGCGTTGACCGTGTTCGGCAGCCCGAGACGGTAGCCCTCACCTCCGTGCGGCGCGGGCGGCACCGGCGGTAACTGCCGCACGGTCGGCGCGAGGGGCGGTACGGGACGTGCGGTCACCGTGGTCATGTCGCTGTTCTCCCAACTCGGTTGGACAGGTGCGCTGCTTGTCATGCGTGGCGATGGCCTCCCGACACCCGCGTCGCGGCGCGGCGGAGCGGCTGCACTTCGGGCTTACTGACATGCCGCGCGGTGCTGTCAGGACCATAGAGGGCCTGGGATCAACATAGCTACACCCGAAACGGGGCCGCGCTCGTCCTGGTGGACCCTCCTCACCCCCGGGGGCACACTGGCGACATGCCACCCAGGACAGTCACCACCGCCCGACAACGACGCCTCGGCGCGGAGTTGAGGCGGATGAGGGAAGCGACCGGCCACAATTCACGTGACGCGTCGCGACTTCTCGGCATTGACCACACAAAGATCAGCCATATGGAGACCGCCAGGTTCGGCGTCAGCGGGGAAAGGATCCGCGCCCTCGCCTGCGCCTACGAGTGCGACGACCAGGAATACATCGAAGGCCTCATCAGGATTTCCGAGGACCGCACCAAGGGGTGGTGGATCGGCTACCACGAATCACTACCGGCCGACTTTCTCGACCTTGCCGAACTCGAACACCACTGCCGCGGCCTGCGTACGTACCAGATCGCCCACATCCCGGGACTCCTGCAGACCGAGGAGCACATTCGGGCCATCTTCGCCGAAGCCGATCCACCACTCCTGGGCACGG
This sequence comes from Streptomyces sp. NPDC050509, assembly GCF_044457965.1. Lineage (NCBI taxonomy): Bacteria > Bacillati > Actinomycetota > Actinomycetes > Kitasatosporales > Streptomycetaceae > Streptomyces > Streptomyces sp. NPDC050509. The sequence continues at coordinate 111,897 of NZ_JBITHL010000015.1, forward strand.
CACTCGACATACGCGTCCAACACCGGATGCGACGGCAGGCCATCCTCGACCGGGAGTGGCCGCCGCGGTTCGAAGCGGTCGTCCACGAAGCCGCGTTGCGCATGCGGTTCGGCGGGGACAAGGTCGCACGGGCCCAACTGGACCACCTCCTCGCGATGAGCGAGCGACCCCACATCGCCATCCACGTGATCCCATTCAGCGCGGGCGGATTCACCGGCTCCGGTCAGTCGGTTTTCTACGCGCAGGGTGACGTGCCCGCGCTCGACACCGTGCAGCTCGACGCGACACACGGCATCACCTTCCTGGATTCCCCCGCCCAACTGCGCAACTACCGAAACCTTCTGGACCGGATGAAGGCCAAGGCGCTTCCCGCCGACGCGTCACGGGATTTCATCCGTACCGTCGCAGCGCACCTGTGAAAGGTCAGAAATGTCAGACATCACATGGCAGATATCGTCCCACTGCCAGGCGGGAAACTCCTGCATAGGCGTCCGGCGCAGCGGAGACACCATTCACGTACGCGAGAGCGAGCAGCCGAGTGAAACCGTCATCACGGCGCCGGAGAAATTCCGGGCCCTCATTCTCGGCGTGAAGGCGGGCACGTTCGACCACCTGATCCATCCCGCTCGACGCGCCGCCCCCGGCGCCGCCACCCCCGTCGGCGCCGCTTCCTGACCACACATCGGAATCACTCGATGTGAGTAGCTCTATTGATCCCGAAACATCAGTAGCGCTACGGTTACGGCGCGTCGTCACCCCGAGGAGATCCGCCCGCATCGGAGCCCTGCCCGGGGCGGCGCACCACGCCGTACCACCGTCAAGAAGAAGGGCACCACGGCCATGCCCCAGCCCCCAGCCCCCAGCCCCACCGGACGGCCCACACGCCGCAGCGAGGCACGGCAGCGGCTCTCCCTGCTGATCGCCGCCCACGGCCGGGACGGCGTGCTCGTCATACGGGCGGAGACCTCGCCGGCCCCGAGGACCGCCACGGATCACGGCCGGACGCCGCGGCGGTCGTCGCAGGAAGCGCCGTCAGGACCCGGCGGTTGTCGGGTCCTCGTCGCGGTGCCACCGCAGGCCGGCGATGGTGACCGGAAGCGCCAGCAGGACCCCGAGGACCACGGTCACCACCACCGCTGTCCAGGCGTCCCAGACACTGCCGACGGTGTACGCCACGACGAGCGGTAGGACGACCACGCCCACGCATTTCGCCGGGCCGAACGCCACCCGGGGCCGGACCGGGCGGCCGGTCGCGAGACGGCGGGCCCGGCGCGCGCTGCCGAACGCGGCGATGAACGCCAGGGCCGCCCCCCAGAGCCCGGCCAGCGCCAGCCCGACGAGCATGGTGGCCTTCTCATCCGGCAGTCCGGGCAGCGTCTCACCGACGCCGTCATGGCGTACGGAGACCTGAACGTCCCGCCAGGTGGTGACGTCCATCGCGTCCCCCGGCCCGACGCGCTCCGCCAGGTCGCCGTGCCTCTCAAGGTCCAACGGCCGGTCGGCGGGGGCCGGAACGGGCCCCCGCAACCGCACACGGAAGACCGTCGCCCTGCCGCTCTTGGCCATCTCGGCGGAGAGCACCGTCCCCCGGACCGTGCGCAGACAGTCCGCCGAACCCTCGCCGCTGCACGGTTGTGCTGCCAGAAACGCCTGCTCATCCGCGACCCGCTCGGACACCGGCCTGCCCAACGCCGCGGAGACTGCCAGCAACACCACCCCGAGCAGAACCCAGCCCACCGTCCACAGCCACCCGCCCCCACGCCCGTCCGCCCCGGTCCGCCCTGCCGTTCCTTCGGTTCCTTCGGTTCCTGCCGTCGGTACCGTCATCGCATTGCCCCCTTCGTCCCCGGGAGCATTGAGCCACGCCTCCCCGACCAGGCAACAGGCAGGAGCCCGGCAGCGCCGAGCCGCCGCCACACTGCCGGACTCCGGCAACCTGGCGGGGACCCGGCCCCGGATCAGGCCCCCCGTTCCGCCCCCTGGGCCCACGGACACACACCCCGCGCCCGACGCGCCAGCGAGGCATCCCCGAACGAGAACCGACCGACGTGGAGCCGGTCGTGCCCGTACATGTTCCGTGGACCCGGACAGCTCCAACGCCCAGGCAGCGCCGTACAGTTCGAGCCCGCCGGGCTTCGGAAGGCTGCGCCCGCTCCACCCCACACAGATCAACCAGCACGCCTCGGCGAACCCGGCCCCGCCGCCGGAACCGTAGACCCGGGCGGGCTGGTGCCGCGCGGCGGCTCCCATGAGGGACAGCTCCGGCGCGGCGGGTGTGGGTACGTGGCCGATGACGGCGGTGTCGCCGACATGACCGGTGGTGGTGTACGCGAGCACGGCGTACCGATCGGGCCAGGTGTGCAGCAACGCCAGCACGGTCACCCGGCCGGTTCCCGTCATGGTCCGTCCCACGTTCTTCCTCCGCGCCTCCGTTTCCGCGTCGATATGTGCGTTCATGCCCGGAACGTAGACGCCTGGGGGATGCCCTCTCAAGCAATGTGCATGAGTGCGCGCACCCCGATTTCGCGTAACGTTGCCGCAACTCGGCGCAGTTGACCGCCTGTCTGTTCCGCCCGCGAATCGTGCACATCGCCGCACATTCCGAGAGGGATGGAACGACCGGCACGTATGAGATCCACTGACGAACGAACACCGGTAGGCCAGTCCCATGCCCGTATCCCAGTCGTCCTCCGCCCAAGCCGCCCGCATGAACGTCGCCCGGCGGCTGCGCGACATCAGGAGGGACGCGGGGCTCACGGGCACCGAGCTGGCCTCCGCTTGCGGCTGGCATCACGCGAAGACTTCTCGCATCGAGAACGCGCGGACTCGGCCGTCACCGACCGATATCCGCCTGTGGTGCCGGACTTGCTCGGTCGAAGACCAGGTGGACGATCTGATCGCCACTTCCCTGCACTCGGAATCGCTCTACACGGAGTGGCGACGCCGGGCCCGTACCGGCCTCCGTCAGATCCAGGAGAGCTACAAACCGCTGTACAGGTCCACCAAGGTGTTCCGTGTGTACACGACCGGTCTGATTCCCGGCGTGCTGCAGACCGAGGGGTACGCGCGTGCCCTGCTCAGCTCGAACGCCCGCATCCTGGACGTCCCCGACGACGGGGCGGAGGCGGCTGCGGCCCGCGTGAAGCGGTCGCAGATCATCCATGAGGCGGGACACCGCTTCGTACTCCTCGTGGAGGAACACGTACTCCGCTTCCAACTGGGCGACAGCGACACGATGGCCGCCCAGCTCGGGCATCTCCTCAGCGCGGGCGCACTTCCCTCCGTGTCGCTGGGTGTGATCCCTATGAGCACACCACAGCGACCCCTGTGGGTTCAGGAGACATTCAGCGTCTTCGACGACACCCTCGTGGCCGTGGAACTGCTCTCGGCAAAGGTCAACGTCACCCAGCCGTCCGAAATCGCCCTCTACCTCCAGGCGTTCGAGGAGCTTCACGGCCTCGCCGTGTACGGCGCCCAGGCGCGGGCGCTGATCGTGCGGGCGATCGAGGCCCTGGACTGAGGGGCGGTCGGCCCGGCGTCGGCTACTGGGGCGGCTTCGGGCGGCCCAGGACCAGGATCTTGATGGCGAGGACCGCCGCGCCCCGGGCCCAGTCGTTGAAGTCGGAGATCTTGGTCTCCAGGGCGACCGGTTCCGCGAGCGGGTGGCGGTTGGCGGTGATCGCCTTGTTGATCGCCGGGTTCGCCACCTCGACCAGGCCCACGCCCTCCCCCGCGAGCAGGATCTTCTGCGGCATGGCGAAGTTGGCGATCTGCGCCACCACCGTGCCGAGTGCCTGCGCCGCCTCGTCGATCACGCGGGCCGCCACGGGGTCGCCCGCGGCGGCGAGGGTGAGGATCTCGTCGTACGTGTGGTTCCGGCCGGTGGCCGCCGCGACCTGGTAGCGGATGCTCGGGATGGAGAGCAGCGCGGTGGCGCTGCCGCGGTCGCCGTCCGGGGTGAGGGGGCCGTTCGGGTTGACGATCCAGCGGCGGCCGATGCCCTGGACGTCGTCGCCGGAGCGGACCAGTTGGCCGCCGATGACCAGGCCGTAACCGACCCCGGCGCCGATGGTGAGGACGACGAAGCGGTCGAGGCCGCGGCCGGCGCCGAACCACGCCTCCGACTCGACCAGCGCGGCCACGTCGTTCTCGACCACGACGGGCAGGTCCGTGCGCTGTTCGAGGAGGTCGACGAAGGGGACGCCGTCCCAGCCGAGGAAGGACGAGGTGACCGTACGGTCGGGGCCGACGACATAGCCGCCGAGGCCCACACCGATCCCGGCGAGGCGTGGGAAGTCCGCGGCGAAGTCCGTGGTCATCGTGTGCAGGAGGCCGGCCACGTCGGCCGGTTCGAGGGTACGGACGGGAAGGGCGCGGGCGGCGACGACATCGCTCTTGAGGGTGGTCACGACTCCGTAGACCGTGTCCTCGGTGATCTTGAACCCGGCGAAGAAGCGGGAGTCCGCGACGATGTCCAGCGGCTGGGAGGGGCGGCCCTGCCGGGTGGCGGGGGCCGGGATCCTCGCTTGAGGGGGAGGGACCTTGACCGCCGGGAACGCCAGGGCAGGGGCCGAACCCGGACCCGGACCCGGACCCGCGAGCGGGACCGGGAGGGGGAGGGAGAAAGAGGTCGGGGCGGAGGCCGGGGCCGGGTCCTCCACCAGCAGGCCCGACTCGATCAGCGGTTTGGTGAGCCGGGTGAGGCTGCCCGCCGACAGGTTCAGCTTCCTGGCGATCTCGCTGCGCGACACCGGCCCGTGCGTCAGCACCTCGATCGCCACGGCCCGCTCGGCGGGGCTCAGTGGTGCCCAACTCGCAGCAGGCATAAGCGCGTTCCCCTTGTTCCCGTCGTTCCCATGGGAGTCCATGGCGGTGCTCCCGGTTCATCGTAGCCAGGATCAGGGCGCCCATTTTATTTCACTACAGAAGAAATGGAACCCCCGTACCGATAATTTGAGCGCTTGAACTCACTTACGCAGACCCCTTGACGCGGTGATTGTTCCAGGACGAAAGTAACCCACACCTCCGAGGACGAGTCATGGACAAGGGAGTCTCTGATGACTGTCGCCTCACACGGCGCGCCACCCGGCCCCGCGGCGCCCGGTACCAAGGTGATACCGAAGACCGCGCACGGCAAGAACACCGGCGGCACAGGCACAGGCAAGGGCAAGGACGCCGATGGCGGTGGACGCGGGGACGGGCTCCTCGCGGCGCTCTTCATCGCTCCCGCCCTGCTCGGCTTCCTGGTCTTCCTCCTCTGGCCCACCCTGCGCGGCATCTATCTGAGCTTCACCCGCTACAACCTGCTCACCCCCGCCGAGTGGGTGGGCCTGGACAACTACCGCCGGATGATCAACGACCCCATCTTCTGGGAGTCCTTGCGCGTCACCGTCGAGTACGTCCTCATCAACATCGGTGTACAGACGGTCGCCGCCCTCTGCATCGCCGTCCTCATGCAGCGGCTGACCAACTCCTCCTTCCTGCGCTCCGTCGTGCTCACGCCGTACCTCGTCTCGAACGTCGTCGCGGGCATCGTCTTCCTCTGGATCCTCGACACGCAGATCGGCATCGGCAACGAGATCCTGGGGGCGTTCGGCTTCGACCACATCGCCTTCCTCGCGAGCGAGGAATGGGTCATCCCGAGCATCGCGATGATCAACGTATGGCGACACGTCGGCTACACGGCCCTGCTGCTCTTCGCCGGACTCCAGGCCATCCCCGGCGATGTATACGAGGCCGCGCGGATGGACGGCGCCGGGGAGCTGCGGATGTTCTGGCGGATCTCCCTGCCGCTGCTGCGCCCGGTGCTCGCGGTCGTCCTGATCATGACGGTCATCGGGTCGTTCCAGGTCTTCGACACCGTGGCGGTGGCCACGCCGGGCCCCGGCGGCCCGGCCAACGCGAGCAATGTGCTCCAGCTCTACATCTACGACTCGGCGTTCGGGCGGTTCCAGTTCGGCTACGCGTCCGCCATGTCCGTGGCGCTGCTGGCGGTCCTGAGCGTGATCACGATCATCCAGTACCGGGTCACCCGGGCCGGCGAGACGGACCTCGGCTGATGCGCCCCCGCCTCCGCCTCCGTCCCCGCCCCGGGGCCGACGCGCCCCGTCCGCAGGCCGACGCGGCCCCGCCCGTACTCACGTACTCACGCGCGCACGAAGGAGTCGAGTCGTGGCTGTACTGACCCCCGCGCCCGCCGACACGCCCGCCCCCGCCCCCGTAACCCCGCCCGCGAAGCCCGTACGGCGCCGCAGGCCGTCGCCCGGCCGGATCGTGGCCTGGGCGGTGATGGTCGCGATCGTGCTGATCACCCTGCTGCCCTTCTACTGGATCGCGCGGACGGCCCTCTCCTCCAACGCCGCACTCGCCACCGACCCCGCCAACCCGCTCCCCGTGGACTTCGGTTGGGGCGGCTTCGAGCGGGTCTTCGGGCTCCAGAGCACCAAGGAGGCGCTGGCCCAGGGCGGTGCGGGCGGCTCGCTCAACTTCTGGCGCTATCTCTTCAACTCGACCGTTGTGGCAACGCTGGTGACGGTCTGTCAGCTGATGTTCTCCGCCATGGCCGCGTACGCCTTCGCCCGGCTGCGCTGGCGCGGCAGGGACCGGGTCTTCGGGCTCTTCCTCGCCGGGCTGATGGTGCCGACCATCTTCACCCTCCTGCCGAACTTCATCCTGATCAAGGAACTCGGCCTGGTGGACACCCTCCTCGGGATCGCCCTGCCGACGATGTTCATGACGCCGTTCGCGGTCTTCTTCCTGCGGCAGTTCTTCATGAACCTGCCCCGGGAACTGGAGGAGGCCGCGCTGCTGGACGGTGCCGGAAAGGTACGGATCTTCTTCCGGCTCTCCCTGCCCATGGCGTCCGCGCCGATGGCCACCCTGGGCGTCCTCACGTACATCACGGCGTGGAACGACTACTTCTGGCCGCTGATGGTCTCGTACAGCGACAGCTCGCGCGTACTGACCGTGGCCCTGTCGATCTTCCGGTCGCAGACCCCGCAGACGGGTACGGACTGGGCCGGGCTGATGGCCGCGACGCTGGTCGCCGCCCTGCCGATGCTCGTGCTCTTCGGCGTCTTCGCGCGGCGGATCGTCAACTCCATCGGCTTCAGCGGGCTCAAGTGACCATTTTCCCGACGGGCACACGTAAAGAGGTTGGCGTTGTGCGCAGCTCTTCTCATGGACTCTCCGACCGGCTCTCCCCTTGGGTCTCCCACCGAGTCTCCTCTCGGATCTCCCGGCGTTCGGCCGCTCTCGTCGGCGCCGTATCCCTCTCGCTCCTCGCCGCCGGCTGCGGCTCCGGGTCCTCCTCGTCCTCCTCCGCCTCTCCCGACACGGTCTCGTACTGGCTCTGGGACTCCAGCCAGTTGCCCGGGTACCAGGAGTGCGCGAAGGGGTTCCAGAAGGCGAACCCGGGCGTCAGGGTCGATCTCTCCCAGATCGGCTGGGACAACTACTGGACCAAGCTCACCGCCAGCATGATCGCGGGCACGGAGCCGGACGTCTTCACCGACCACATCACCAAGTTCGCGCAGTTCGCCGACCTGGACGTGCTCGCCCCGCTGGACGAACTGCCCGCCACCCAGGGGATCAAGGACTCCGACTACCAGCCCGGCCTCGCCGCCTCCTGGGTCGGCCAGGACGGCCACCGCTACGGCGCGCCCAAGGACTGGGACACCGTCGCGATGTTCTACGACAAGAAGAAGACGGACGCCGCCGGCGTCTCCGCCGAGACCCTGAACACCCTCGACTGGAACCCGGCCGACGGCGGCACCTTCGAGAAGACCATCGCCCGCCTCACCGTCGACACCAAGGGCCGGCGCGGGGACCAGCCCGGCTTCGACAAGAACCACGTCAGGACGTACGGGCTGGCCAGCAACGACGCGGGGATGGCCGACGGCCAGACCCAGTGGAGCCCCTTCACCGGCTCGGCCGGGTGGAACTACACCGACAAGAAGGCGTGGGGGACCCACTACAACTACGACCAGAAAGCGTTCCAGTCCACGATCGAGTGGTACTTCGGCCTCGCGAAGAAGGGCTACCTCGCCCCGTACACGGTCTTCTCGCAGTCCAACAAGTCCGACGTACAGCTCAGTTCGGGCAAGGCGGCGATCGCGCTGCACGGTTCCTGGATGACCAAGGCCATCCATGGCTTCAAGGGGATCGAGGCGCGCACCGCCCTGACCCCCGTCGGTCCCTCCGGCAAGCGCGCCACCATGCAGAACGGGCTCGCCGACTCCCTCACCAAGCGCGGCGCGAAGAAGCCCGCCGCGCAGAAGTGGGTGGCGTACCTCGCCTCCGACGCCTGTCAGACGGTGGTCGGGCAGCAGGGCATCGTCTTCCCGGCCACCAAGGCGGGTACGGAGGCGGCGATCGCCGCGTACCGCAAGGAGGGCATCGACGTCACGGCCTTCACCCGGCCGGTCGCGGACGGGACGACGTTCTCGTTCCCGATCACCAACTACGCGGCGGACGTCAGCGGCCTCATGCGGCCGGCCATGCAGGACGTGTACGCGAACGGCGCTCCGGTGGGCAGTCTCACCACGACCAACCGGCAGATCAACCTCATCCTCTCGCAGGGCGACTGAGCAGCAGCACAGCACCAACACCAACACGCGCACGCGCACCCGCACCCGACTCGGGCCTCCGCCCGAACATCACCACCCCCGAACATCACCACCCCGAACCCCACCACCGTGAAAGGTGTGTCATGTCCTTCTCCCTTGGCATCGTCGGCGCCGGCCAGTTCGCAGGGCAGTTCGCGAAGCTCTGGCGCCTCCACCCCGGCGTCGGCGACATCTTCGCCACCGACCTGCTCCCCGAGCGGGCCGAGAAGCTCGTCGCGGACCACGACCTCGCCGGCGCCCTGCCGTCCTTCGACGCCGTGCTCGACTCGGACGTCGACGCGGTCGCGATCTTCACCCAGCGCTGGACGCACGGCCCGCTCGTCGTCAAGGCGCTGCGCGCCGGGAAGCATGTGTACTCGGCGGTGCCGATGGCGATCTCCGAGGAGGAGATCGCCGCCATCATCGAGGCGGTACGGGAGACCGGCCTGACGTACATGATGGGCGAGACCAGCCAGTACAACCCGGCCACCGTGTACGCCCGTAACCAGGTCGCGGACGGTGCCTTCGGCCGGATCTTCCACGCCGAGGGCGACTACGTCCACGACATGGACCTGGGCTTCTACGAGGCGTACCAGTACAGCGGCGGCGAGGGCTGGAAGTCGACCGCCAGCTACCCGCCCCTCCTCTACCCGACCCACTCGGTGGGCGGGGTGCTCGGCGCCTGGCGGACGCACGCGGTGAGCGTCTCCGCGATCGGGGTCAAGGACGAGCGGGGGGACGGGGTCTTCGACAAGGACGTCAGCCAGTTCGACAACGACTTCTCCAACGCCACGGCGCTCTTCGAGGTCGCGGGCGGCGGTTCGTTCCGTATCAACGAGTTCCGGCGCGTGGGCTACCCGTCGCACATCCGGGAGTCGCGCTTCCGGTTCTTCGGTACGGAGGGAAGCCTGGAGCAGCTCGCCACGGTCAGCATGTGGCAGGACAAGAAGGGGGTCCAGGACGTCACCGACCACCTTCAGCCGAAGCCCACGCTCTCCCCCGACGACCCGTCGCTGGAACACGTGTCACCGGCGCTGCGGGACGCCTTCACGTCGGGTTCGGCGCCGGTGCACGACCGGTCACGGCTGCCGGAGGAGTTCACCAACGTGGTCAACGGCCATGAGGGGAGCCACCACTTCCTCGCGGACGACTTCGTGACCGCCGTCAGTACGGGCACGCTGCCGCCGGTCAACGCGTGGGTCGCGGCGCGCTACACCCTGCCGGGGATCGTCGCGCACGCGTCGGCGCTCAAGGGCGGGGAACGCCTCCCGATCCCGGACTTCGGGGACGCTCCGGAGCAGTAGGAGGGGCCGCTGTCGCGCTGGTGGGGGCCGGTCGGCCGGCTGACCGCGTACGGTCGGGCGTTCCCCACCCGGTTGGGGAACGCCCGGTTGGGGAACGCCCGGTTGGGGAGCGCCCGCTCAGTCGAGGACCGCGGTGGCTTCCACCTCGACCAGATGCCCGGGTACGTCCAGGGCCGCGACGCCCACCAGTGTGCCCGGCGCCATCGGGGTGATGCCCAGTTTCTCCGCCGCCCGCGCGAGCCCCTCCAGGAACCGGGGCATCTTGTCGGGGGTCCAGTCGACGACGTACACGGTCAGCTTCGCCACGTCGTCGAAGGAGCCGCCCGCCGCGGCCAGCGCGGTACCGACGTTGAGGTAGCACCGCTCGACCTGCGCGGCGAGGTCGCCTTCGCCGACCGTGACGCCGTCGGCGTCCCAGGCGACCTGTCCGGCGATGAAGACCAGCTTCGAGCCGGTCGCGATCGCCACCTGCCGGTAGACGTCGATCTCCGGCAGTCCTTCGGGGTTCACCAGGGTGATGGCCATGCCCGCTCGCCTCCTCGTCCCGACCAGGATGCCTCCGATGGCGACAACCCCGGTCTCTTGTGGTTACTCAGGAACCGTAGGAGAGTGTGCGCTGACATGGAAGAACGCACTTTTCGGTAACAGAGGAACCTGACGGTGACCAAGCAGTTCAGCGGCTCGCCCGGCGACGCGGACCTGAGACGCGCCGACTCGCTGGCGCGGGAGATCTTCTCCGACATCGCCAACAAGTGGGCGCTCCTGATCATCGAAGCCCTGGGGGAACGCACCCTGCGCTTCGGCGAGGTGCGCAAGGAGGTCGAGGGCATCAGCCACAAGATGCTCACCCAGAACCTGCGCATGATGGAGCGCAACGGCCTGGTCGAGCGGACGGTGCACCCCACCGTGCCGCCGCGGGTCGAGTACACCCTCACCGAGCCGGGGCGGGCGCTGCGGGCGACGGTCGACGCGATGTGCGACTGGACCCACCGGTACCTCGGTCACATCGAGACCTCCCGCGCCGAGGCCTCCGGCGACTCCCGCACCGACGCCTCTCGCAGCGGCACCGACGCCTGACGGGTTCTCTTCTCAGATCCTCGCCAGCCGGGCCGCGAGCGCGCGCAGCCCGTCCAGCCGGTGCGCGTCGTACGCGAACGAGAGACGGTGGCCCTTGCGCGGGATGATCGTCACGCGGGGGCGCACACCGTCGCTGAACTCCAGCCGGGGCTCCTGCCAGACGTGGTAGCGGTGGGTCTCGTCGAGCCCGAACACCTCCAGCACGCTGCCGTCGAAGACGAGCAAGGCGTTGTCGTTCGCTTGCGCCTCGTACCAAAGCATGGACGGGAGGCTAGACGAGCAAGGGCCGGTCCTGGCAAGCGGGGTGCGCCCCTCCCGGGATCCCGGGAGGGGCGCACACAGGACGGGCACCGGACAGACATGCCGACACCGGTATCAACTCACCGGCAACTCACCGTCAACTCACTGTCGAATCACGTCAGCTCACCGGCTGCCGCTCCGAGGCCGTCTCCGCCTCCGCCTTCGCGGCCTTCGCCGCCTCCCGCCGGTCGGCCAGCGCGCTGCCGACGAAGACCGCCACCAGCGAGGCGAGGATCACCACGATCACCGCGGCCTGGCCCCAGCGTGCGGCGCTGCCGAGCAGGAAGCCGGAGACGCCGAAGTCCGCGTCGGAGAAGGTGGAGTTGGCCAGGCCGACATCGCCCAGGAAGGGCAGGACGAGGAGCGGCAGGAAGGTGATCATCAGGCCGTTGGCCATGGCGCCGAGCACCGCGCCGCGCCGGCCGCCCGTCGCGTTGCCGATGACTCCGGACGCGGCGCCCGTCATGAAGTGCGCGACGATGCCGGGGATGATGATCGTCCCGCCGACCGCGACCAGCACGCCCATGCCGATCAGGCCGCCGACGAAGCTGGCGAGGAAGCCGATCAGTACGGCGTTCGGGGCGAAGGTGAAGACGATCGGGACGTCGAGCGCGGGCTTGGCGTTGGGGACCAGCTTCTCGGAGATGCCCTTGAACGCGGGGATGATCTCGGCGAGTACGACCCGGACACCGGCCAGGATGATGAAGACACCCGCGGAGAACTTCCCGGCCTGCATGACCGCCCACAGCAGGTACCACTGGCCGCCGCTCAGCTTGTCCTCGACGTATCCGGCACCCGCGATCAGGGTCACGAGCAGGTAGATGACGCCCATCGACACGGCGATGACGACCGTGGTGTCGCGCAGGAAGCCGAGGTTCTTGGGGATCTTCAGGTCCTCGGTGGACTTCTTGGTGTCACCCAGGAACTTGCCGACCAGACCACTGGTGGCGATGCCGAAGTTGCCGGTGTGACCGAGGGCCACGTTGTCCTGCTGGGTGACCCGCCGCATCCACGGCTGCACGAGCGCGGGCGAGAGCGTGGTGACGAGGCCCTGGGCGATCGCGCCCCAGAGCACGGCCTGCCAGGTGCTGAAGCCGTTGGCGATGAGGATCACGGCGATCATCGCGGAGAGGTAGAGCGCGACATGGCCGGACATGTAGATGAACTTGAACCGGGTGAAGCGCGCCAGCAGGACGTTGACGACCATGCCGAAGAAGAAGATCAACGCGGCCTGCGAGCCGTAGTCCGTGAGGACCTTGCCGACGATCGCCTCGTTGTTCGGTACGACGCCCTGGACGCCGAAGGCGTGCTGGAACATGTCGCCGAAGGGGGTGAGGGAGTCGGAGACGACACCCGCGCCCGCCGCCAGCACCAGGAATCCGACGAACGCCTTGATCGTGCCCTTGAGGGTGTCGGAGAGGGACTTGCGCTGGAGCACGAGCCCCAGCAGAGCGATCAGCCCGATGATGACGGACGGCTCACGGAAGATGTCGAGCAGGGTGTTCAGAACGCTGTTCATGGGCGGAAACGCCTCTCCACGGGCACGGCGGAGCCGAGGTCGGTGTGGTGGGGTTGCTGTGATCGCCGCGGTGGTCCACGCGGGCCACAACGGGGCAGGACGCCGGCGGGTGGGTCTCCGCCGCACCGGACGCATGGCGCATGACGCCTGCCGCGTGACGCGCGCGGCGCATGGCACATGGTCCGGTCGAGGACGTTCCTGGGACGGGGGTACGGGGTTACGGGACTACCGGGCTACGGAGCTACGGCCGGGGCCTGCGGGTGGAACGTACGGAACGCACGGAACGTACGGGCGGTCAGAGCAGCCCGTGCCGCCCGGCCGCGGCCTTGACCGCGTCGCGCAGCTCGTCCTTGTCGATGATGCTGTTGAGCACCACGACATCGCCCAGCCCCTGGGCGGCGTCCTCCAGGTCCTTCGCGACGAAGAACACATCGGCACTCGAAGGTCCGGCGGAGCTGATGTCGGTGTGTTCCACCGTGACATCCGGGAGCTGGAGCTCCCGCACGATGTCCTCGATGTTCATCCGCACCATGAAACTGCTGCCGAGCCCGGTGCTGCACATGGCCAGGAACTTCGTCATTTCGAAGCACGCTCCTCGAATCGAGTGATCAGCTTGGTGACATCGGCCGCGGAACGCGCGTCGCGCAGCGCTTCGCGGGTCTCCGTGTCCGAGAGGATGCGGGCCAGTGACGCCATGGCCCGGCTGTGCGCGGCGGTGTCGGCCGCCGCGAAGCAGAAGTAGAGGTCGACCGCGTGCTCGGGCAGGTCCAGCAGGGGTGCGGGCCGCTCGGTGAGCCGCAGCATCGAGATCGCGGTCCGTACGGCACCGGCCTCGGGCCGGGCGTGGGCCAGGGCGATGCCGTACCCGAGGTCGATGTACGTACCGCCCGCGGCGATCGAGTCGATCATGGCGTCGACATAGCCGGGGGTGATGTCACCGGCGGTGAGAAGGGGTTCCGCGACCTGGGTGACGGCCTGGCGCCAGTCCAGGACCTCACTGGAGAAACGTATCTTCTCCTCGGTCAGCAGTTCGCTGAGCATGTGCAGCACACTCCGTACGTTGACTCGGCCACCCGGCGCCGGCAGGGCGCCGGAACGCTCACTCGGCGTCGGCGATGATGTCGAAGGACAGCTCCGCCGTCTCCGGCAGGAACTTCGACGTCCCGTGGATCACGGGCTTCCTGTTGAGGTCGAACACCCGTGAGGTCGCGAGCAGCAGGGGCGACCCCTCCTCGACCCCGAGCAGCTCCGCCTCGCGCCGGTCACACGTGTGCAACCCGACGACGATCTCGTTCCGCGCGAGCAGCACGTCGTGGTGTGCCCGCAGGTGGGCGTAGAGCGAGGTGGTGGTGAAGTCCGCGGTCAGGACGTCCGCGAACCGCTCCTCCTCGACGTACGACTCCGCGAGGTGGTGCACCACACCGTTCACCCGGCGCAGCCGCTCCAACCGTACGACCGACGCGGCCGGGCTGATGTCCAGCGCCGCGGCGAGCCGCGCGCCCGCGCGCGCCCGTTTCTGGACGAGCACCTCGGAGGTGACCTCGTGGCCCTGCCGGCTCATCTGGGTGAAGAAGCCGGTGACCTCGCTGACGAACCGCTCGCGGTGCTTCAGCGCGTACCGCGGCCGGGTGACGAAGGTGCCCCGGCCGTGCTCACGGATGAGGTGTCCGTCGTTGACCAGTTCCTCGACCGCGCGGCGCAGTGTGATGCGGCTCACCGCGTACTCCTCGCAGAGTGCCGCCTCCGGGGGAAGCTGCCCGCCCACGGGGAGACCGCTCACCCGGCGCAGCAGGTGATCCCGCACCTGTGCGTACTTGTGCTCGGCCATCCATGGTCTCCTCATCGAGTCCCTGTGTCGTCAAGACGTCATAATGACCAGAACCCCAGAAGACGTCAATAGGCAATTTTTACGTAACACGCCGGACGTCTGGATGGACCTTGATCAGCTCAGGAGCACGCCACCAGGGGTGGGTTACGTTGTCCAAAGTCATCATGACGACATGATCTCCAAGGAGCTGCCGTGACCGCCCTCTCCCCCTCCCCTTCCCCCGCCCCCGTCTTCGGTGCGGCGGACCGCCGGGCCGTGGCCGTGGCGCGGGCCCTCGCGATGGACGCCGTGGAGGCCGCCGGATCGGGACACCCCGGCACCGCGCTCGCCCTCGCGCCCGTCGCGCATCTGCTCTTCCAGCGGCACATACGCCACGACCCGGCGGACGCCGCGTGGGAGGGCCGGGACCGCTTCGTCCTCTCCTGCGGGCACGCGAGCATCCTTCAGTACACGCAGCTCCATCTCACCGGTTACGGACTGGAGTTGGCCGACCTCCGGCGCTTCCGCCAACTCGGCTCGCTGACCCCGGGACACCCCGAGCTCGGCCACACCACCGGTGTCGAGACGACGACAGGACCGCTCGGCCAGGGCGTGGCCACCGCCGTGGGCATGGCGATGGCGCTCAAGCGCGACGAGTCCAGGCTGACGGGCACGGGTGCCGTCCCGCCCGGCAACAGGGACGAGGTCGCACCCGACGAGATCCCGGACCGCAGGGTCTGGGTCCTGTGCTCAGACGGCGACCTCCAGGAGGGCATCTCGTACGAGGCGGGCGCGCTCGCCGGGCGGCACCGCCTGGACAACCTCGTCGTCATCTGGGACGACAACAGCATCCAGATCGAGGGCTCCACCGACCTGACGACCCGTGAGGACACCGCCGCGCGCTTCGCCGCGCAGGGCTGGTCCGTCCAGCATGTGGGGCTCGGCGCGGACGGCGACATCGACACCGACGCCCTCGACGCCGCGCTCACCGCCGCCTCGACCGGCGCGGCGCACGGCGGCCGGCCCAGCCTGATCGTGCTGACGTCGCAGATCGCCTGGCCGGCGCCGCACGCCACCAACACCCCCGCCTCGCACGGCGCACCGCTCGGCACCGCCGAAGTCGCCGCGACGAAGGCGCTGTTGGGCGTGGCGCAGGAGCCGTTCACCGTCCCGGCCGACGTCCTGGAACACACCAGGGGCGCCCTCGCGCGGGGCGCCGCGCTGCACCACGCCTGGGACAAGGCGCTGGAGCAGTGGGCCCTGGCCCACCCCGAACGCGCCGCCGCCCGCGCCCGCGCGATCCGCCCGCTCGACCCGGCCGGCACCGCCGACGCGCTGCCCGCCTTCACCCCCGGCTCCGCGATCGCGCCGCGCGACGCGTCGGGCACCGTCATCCAGGCGCTGGCGGAGCGCTTCCCGCGACTCTGGGGCGGCAGCGCCGACCTGGGCGACTCGAACCGTACGACGATCACGTCCGGCGGCTCCTTCCTCCCCGCCGACGAGCAGGACCCCGAAGGGAGTTCGGGCCTCTCCGGACGCAACATCCACTGGGGCGTACGGGAGCACGCGATGGCCGCCGCGCTGAACGGCATCGCCGTCGTCGGCTACGACACCCCCTTCGCCGGGACGTTCCTCGTGTTCAGCGACTACGAACGCCCCTCGCTGCGCCTCGCCTCCCTCATGCGGCTGCCCGTCGTCCACGTCTGGTCGCACGACTCCGTGGCGCTCGGCGCCGACGGCCCCACCCACCAGCCGGTCGAACACCTCGCCTCGCTGCGCGCCATGCCCGGCCTCTCCGTGGTCCGCCCGGCCGACGCCAACGAGACCGCCGCCGCCTGGCACGCCGCCCTCGGCCGCCGGGGCCCGGTCGGCCTCGTCCTCGCCCGTCAGGCGCTGCCGGTGCAGGCCACCGAACCGGCGGCGGTACGGGAGGGCGTCGCGCGCGGCGCGTACGTGGTGGCCGACGCGCCCGGCACTACGGAGGTCCTGCTGCTGGCGAGCGGCAGCGAGGTCGCGCTCGCGCTGGCGGCCCGGGAGGAGTTGGCCGGCCGGGGGATCGGCGCCCGGGTGGTCTCCGTACCGTGCAAGGACTGGTTCACCGAACAGGACGCCTCGTACCGCGACGCCGTCCTGCCGCCGGCCGTACGCGCCCGGGTGGTGGTCGAGGCGGCGACGGTCTTCGGCTGGCACGACCTGATCGGGGACGCCGGACGGGCCGTCACCGTCGAGGGGTTCGGCACCTCGGCGTCCGCGTCGGACGCGATGACGGCGCTGGGCATGACCCGGGAAGCGGTCGTCGCGGCGGCCGTCGACTCGCTCGGCGCGGCGGCGTCCCGGTGACACCCGGGGCGTAGGCGGCGCAGGCGGCGCGGACGGCGCAGGCGGGCGCAGGCGACGCGCGAGGGGCGGGACCCCACCAGGAGGTCCCGCCCCACCTTCAACGGGTCATGCGGCAAAGGGTCATGCGGCCGGGCTCAGAAGCGGTCCGGGGCGCGCTCCGGGAGCGGGGACCCGGGGAGCCGGTCCCGCTTCTGGTGCTTCCGTGCCTCCGCGTTCGAGTCGGCCGTCGCCCGGCACGTGACGTCCTTCGCCGGAAGCTTGCCGGTGAGCAGGTAGTCGGTGACCGTACCGTCCGTGCACGCGTTGCCGTTCGGGTAGACGCCATGGCCCTCGCCGCCGAGGACGGTGAGCATCTTCGAGCCCTTCAGGACGGCGTGCAGGGCCTGACCGCTGGCCAGCGGGGTCTGCGAGTCCCACTCGTTCTGGACGACCAGGGAGCCGACCTTGTTGTTCACCTCGGTCGCCGGTTCCACGGACGTGTCCCAGAACGCACAGGGCTTGATGCTGGACGCGAAGTCACCGAAGAGCGGGTAACGGGCTCTGTCCTCGATGGCGTCCCGCCGGTAGCTCTCCGGATCGCGGGACCACACGGCCGAGTTGTCGCCGCACACGACGGCCAGCATGCTCGCCGTCACGTTGTCGGACGGTATCTCGGCGGCGCGGGCCGCGGCACCGGCAGCGCCCGCCGTACCGGCCCCCTCGGATCCGGTGAACGCCGCGAGCTTCTCCGCGGAGGCGGGCTCACCGGCCGCGGCCTTCTTCAGCTCCACGACGCCCTCGGTGGCGTACTGCGGGGTGAAGACCGCCGCGCGGATACCGCTGCGGATGTCGTCGCCGGTGTTCGCCCAGCCGTCCATCTCGATGGGCTTCTCGTCCGCCTGCGCGACCAGGTCCCAGAAGGTCCGCTCGACCTCCTTCGGGGTGTCACCGAGGCCGTACTCCTGCGAACGCGCGGCGGCCCACCCGGTCCACCGGTCGAACGCGGGCTCGGCGCCCTCGGCCCACCACTGGATCATCCCCCGCCAGGCGCGCGCCGGATCGATCGCACTGTCCAGCACGAACCGGTCGGCCCGGTCCGGGAACAACTGGGTGTAGACGGAGCCCAGGTAGGTGCCGTACGAGTACCCCACGTACGAGATCTTCTTCTCACCGAGGATCGCCCGGAGCAGATCCATGTCGCGCGCGGTGTTGCGCGTGGTGATGTGCGGGAGCGTGTCGCCCGCCTTCTCCTTGCACTTGTTCGCGACGTCACGGGCCCAGGCGACATCCTTGTCGAACGTCTCCTCCTTGTACGGCCGCAGCCAGTTCTCCTCCTCCGGCTCCAGATCGCAGGAGACCGGGCTGCTCTTCCCCACACCGCGCGGGTCGAAGCCGATGAGGTCGTACTTCTGCCGCGCGGACTCGGGGAGCCTCTCCTGCATGCCCATCGGCATGTAGAGCCCCTGTCCCCCGGGGCCGCCGGGGTTGGAGAGCAGGACGCCGTGCCGCTTGTCGGGCGCTGTGCTCCTGATCCGGGATATCGCCAGGTCGATCCGCTTTCCCCCGGGAGCCCGGTAGTCCAGCGGGACCTTGATCGTGGCGCACTCGAACTCCGCCGGAACGTCGGCGAGGCAGCGCTTCCACTGCGGCTTCTGCGTCACATACCGGTCCAGCGCGCTCTTGGCGGCAGACGAGGAGGCCGTCGACGAGGAGGCCGTCGACGGGGTGACGGCAGACGAGGAGGCGGCCGGAGCGGCGGTGGCCGTCGAGGTGACGAACACGGGAGCCAGCGTCGCCGTCACACTCACGGCCACCAGGGGCGCAAGACGTCGTCTGCGCACGATTATCGATCCTTCCGGTCACATGTTCGGACAGGAAAGATCTTTCAGGAACGGGCTCCCTCCCGGATCGGCCACCGGGCTGCACTTTCCGTCCACCCAGGGAATGACACAACAGTCGCGGGTGGTCCCGAAGTTGTAGACGACGGACCGCGCGGCGGCGAAAGTGACGGCCGGAGTGACGCTCGGGACGACGGACCAGAGTGACGGCCACTCCTCCACCCCCAGACTTGATCTGTTATTCCGTAATAGCGTAACTTTCAACTCATGCCTGATGACTCCCTGCTGGAGCGCTTCGCCGCGCTCGAAGAACGAGTGTCACAACTGGAGTCGGGACCGCCGCCGCCCCGGGACGAGGTGTTCTGGGCGCTTGAGGGGCTGCGCCGGCGGCTCACCGGGGACGGGCAGGTGCTGTTCACCGGAGCACTGGACCTGCCCACGGGCGAACACTACGAATGGCAGCAGGGCGCGGCGGCTGCGGAACTGCTCGAAGCGGACTGGGCCGATCACGCCGCTCCGTACGCCGCCCTGGGGCACCCGGCGCGGCTCACCCTGCTGCGCGCGGTGCTGCGAGGCACCCGGACCGCGGCCGAACTGCAGGAGAGCGCCGGGCTGAACACCACCGGACAGCTCTACCACCACCTCAAACAACTCACCTCCACCGGCTGGCTCCAGGCCGGGGGGCGTGGGCACTACCAGGTGCCCGCGGGCAGAGTGGTGCCGCTCCTCGTACTGCTGTCCGCGGTGGTGCCGGCACCGGACCCGACGACAAGGAGTGGTTCATGAACCGACGGAAGTTTCTGGGCTCGATGACAGCCGGGGCCGGCGTGTCGCTGATACCGGGGAACGCCCTCGCGACCGGGAACGCCACGGCTGCCGGGAACACCACGGCGACGGGGAACACCATGACGGCCAGGGGCGACCTGGCCGCGCGGGTGCGGCCGTACCTGGACCGCGCACTGGCCGCCGGCAGCCCGAGCGTGGTGTGCGGAGTCCTCCGCGACACACACCGGTACACGGCGGGCGCGGCCCAGGACGGCCCCGTACCGGACGGCAGGACGGTGTTCCAGCTCGGCTCGATCGGCAAGACCCTCACCGCCACCGCCCTCGCGCGCGCCGTGTGCGCGGGCAGGGCCCGCCTCGACACACCGCTCGTCCTGCCCCCCGCGTTCCCCGTCCCCCGCAAGGGCCCCCGGCGGATCACCCTGGCCGACCTGGCGACCCACTCCTCCGGCCTGCCCTCGCTGCCCCCGAACCTCCTGGCGGAAGCGGATCCCTACAACCCGTACGCGCACTACACGCTGGACGACCTGGCCACCGGCCTGGCCGAGACGACCCTGAACACCGAGCCGGGCAGCACCTACGCCTACTCGAACCTCGGGTTCGGACTGCTCGGACAGTGGCTGGCCTTCGACGACGTGGACGCGATGCTGAGGCGCGCGGTGACCGCGCCGCTGCGCCTGCGCGACACGACGACGACCCTGAGGCCGGACATGGCCTCCCGCAAGGCCGTCGGCCATCTCGCCGGGGAGCCCGTTCCCGACTGGCGCGATCAGGTCCACACCGGCGCGGGCACCTCCATCTACAGCACCGCCGACGACATGCTCCGCTACCTCGGCGCCCAACTCCGCCCGGAACGCTCGCCGTTGCGCGACGCGATCGAACTGACCCAGCGCCCCCGCTTCACCGTCGACCAGAGCCTGCGACTCGGCCTCGGCTGGCACCTCAGCACACTGCCCGACGGCCGGACGATGACCTGGCACAACGGCAGCACCGGCGGATTCAGCACCTGCGCGGCGTTCAGCAGGAAGAGCGGGACGGCGGTGGTGATGCTGATGAACACCTTCGGCGAAGCACCCGACGGCGAACCCCGCCCGGTCGACGCCCTGACCTTCGCCCTGCTCGCCGAACTCGACGGGTCCTGACCCGCTGTCGCTCACGGCTGGGGGTGAGGGTGGGGTGACCGGCGCGGCCACCCCGGCAGTTCCTCCTGGGTGAGAGGTGCGGCTCAGCGTTGGGGCGCGACTCAGGGAGAGAAAGTCAGGCGGTGGCCGCCGTTCCCGTCGGAGTGGAGATGATTATGCATCCGTTGGTGACCGCGGCGGCCGCCGTGTACGTTTCGGACTCCGGCACATTGAGCGCCCCGTACACCCCCAGCCCCAGTCCCAGAACTGCGATAAGAGCGACTGCCGCAGCGTTCGAACGGGTCTTGCTCACTCGGGTGTTTCTCCTTCGGTCTTCATGATCGAACACCTGGGAGACTTTAGCTCATAAACGGAGACGACTACACCTGCGCGAGTTCCACGATAAGGAAGACGCTTACCGTGTGAACGGAACTCACCAGCCGTCAGCCAGCCCGACTTCCCTTGCAATTTCAAGCAACCGGTTGCTTATATGGCTCGCCTCTCGGGAATCACCCAAGCACTGCTCCAGCGCCCGCCGGAGCAAGGCCCGCGCCTCCATGGCGTCGCCCGCCGCGAGCCGCACCTCGGCCAGCAGGCTCCGTGACTTGACTTCCTCGTCGACGTCATAGGTACGCGAGGCCGTGAGCAGAGCCGCACGCAGTTGGTCCGTCGCAGGGCCGAGGGACCCCATCTCGAAGTACGCCTGCCCCAGGAGGCGCAGCGCCCGTGTCTCCTGCCCGGCCGCACCGATCGCTTCCGCGATCCGCAGCGCGTCACGGTGGAATCCGAGCGCTCTTTCCGCGTCACCGGACTTACGGTATGCCTCGCCCATGCCGATCATGACGTCCGCCAGGCTCTTCCGGTCACCGAGGGCGCGGAATTCCTCGATCGCTTCCCGATAGAGCGGCAGAGCTGAAGGAATATCACCAGTCACCACGAAGACGTTGGCGAGGTTTCCGCGGGCCGTTGCCTGATCGTACCTATTCCCCGTGCAATCCAGAAGGGAGATCGACCGCTCGAAGGACTGACGGGCCAGATCCGTTTCGCCCGCATGGAGATAGAGGTTTCCCATATTGGTGCACGTTTTCCCCATGGCGACCCTGTCATCGGCCTCGGTAAAAGCGTCCAGCGCATTGCTGAAGTGTTCCAGCGCACGGGAGTGCTCACCCAGGTGAAGCAGGCACACCGCGATGTTGTTGTATCCGCGCGCTCTGTCCCAAGAATCCCCTGTTCTGGATTTCACAGCGAAGGAGTTCTGGAAGTGAACAAGCGCCCTGCGGTTCTCGCCGAGATGCCAGTTCAAGGCACCCAAGGTCCGGTACGCCTCCGCCTCCGCGTCGGCGTCATCGATCTCACGGGCCAGCTCCAACGCCCGCTCACCCGTCCGTGCGGCCTCCGGGTAGTCCCCGGTGTTCGCCTGCACGGCACCGAGGCAGAGCAGCGCACGGCACAGGGCCGGCCGTGCACGGGTGTGGGACCAGTGTGCGACGGCATGCTGGAGGACGTTCGCTGCTTCCTGCCAGTGGCACTCACCATCGAGGAACCCCGATGCTCCATAAGCGAGTTGTGCGGCATGCTCGGGATGACCATGAGTGCGTGCGTGGTTTTCGGCTGCCAACAGATTGCCGTGCTCGGCCGTGAACCAGGACTTCGCGTCCTCCGCAGCGGACCAGTGAGGCAGTTGCACAGCGGAACCGTGGCGCAGTGGTTCCGGGCGTATCCGTCGGGGGTACACAAGGCGGTCCGCCGCATCGGCCGCGTGCACATAGAAGTCGATCACACGGCATATCACTTCTTCGCACCCCTGTTCGCCATCCTCGGACATCGCCAGCGTTCGAGCGAATTCGTGCACAAGGTCGTGATATTCGTACCGTCCAGGTGCAGGTTCGCGCAGAAGATGACTGACCAACAGGGCTTCCAGCAGTCTCTCGGCCGCATCCTTCGAAAGATCCAGAAGCGCCGCCGCCGCGTCCGCCGTGAAATCCGCGCCCGGATGCAGACCGAGCCGGCGGAACGCGACGCGCTGTGCTTCGGTGAGTGTTCTGTACGACAAGTCGAAAGCGCGAGCCATCTCCTGCTCGGAATCATGAATTTCTGCCAGCCGCCCGGACGGGCGGGCCAGCCGCTCCCGAAGTGTGGTCAGCGTCCAGGAGGAACGTACCCGGAAGCGATGGGCGACCAGTTCGATCGCGAGCGGAAGGTAGCCGCACAGGCGGACGATCCGGGCGGTCTCCTGGATGTCCTGGGTACGCTCCTCCCCCGCGAACCTGCGGAACAGGGTGATGGCATCGCCTGCCGGCAGGACGTCCAGCGGGATCGACCGGGCATACGGAAGCCCCGCCAGGTGGCGGCGGCTGGTAATGATCGTCAGAGACGCCGATCCGCCTGGCAGCAGGGGGCGGACCTGCTCGGCCCCGGCCGCGTCGTCGAGGACGATGACCGCCCGGCGCTCGGCCAGCATCGTCCGCCACAGCGCGGTGCGTTCCGCCAGTTCCATGGGGATGGCATCGGCGGGCGTGCCGAACAGGCGCAACAGCGTGGCCAGGGCGGCATCGGGCCTCAGGGGCTCCTGTACGGACGAGTGCGCGCGCAGGTCGAGGTAGATCTGACCGTCAGGAAAGCGGAGCGCGAGATGGCGGGCCGTGTGCAGGGCGACCGCGGTCTTCCCTACGCCCGCCATACCGCTGACGGTTTCCAGGGTGATGACCGATCCGTCCGCCGCCATGGTGTCGATCGCCGTGCTCAGGGCCCGCAGCTCCGCCGCCCGCCCGACCAGCGGTGACTGATGCGGCAGATTCCTCGGCTGCAACTGCTGCAACGGCTGCGACGACTGCGGCCGGGGCAGCGACGGCGTCGCCCCCGTGCCGGTCGCGGCGGGCGCGGTTCCGTTCCCCGTCGCGCCCAGCACACTCCGTACCAACTCCCGGGGCGCCACCCGCTCCAGGATCCCCCGGTGGATCCGGTTCAGTTCCACGCCGGGGCGCGAGCCGTACTCCGACACCAGGAGCCTGCGGATCTGCTCGTGGACCCGGAGCGCCTCCGTATATCTGCCGCAGCCGTACCGGGCCAGCATGAGCTGGGCCGCGATCGCCTCGTCGCCCGGGTGCTGGTCGGCGAGTGCGGACAGTTCGTCGGCCAGGTCCGTGAAGCGGCCCGTTCTCAGGCCGGCGGCGTTACGGGACACCGCGGCCGCGAGGCGGCGCTCCGCGAGAGTTCCGCGTACGCTCCCGGCCCACTCGCCCGGCAGCCCGGCCAGGGCCTCGCCCTCCCAGAGCGCTTCCGCTTCGGTAAGCAGGGCCAGCGCCTGTTCGTCGTCCCCGTTGGTCACCAACGTGGCCGCACGCGAAACGAGGTGCTGGAAGCGGAACCAGTCGACGTGCTGGGCGTCCACCTTCAGTACGTAGGTATGGGCGCGGCTGATGATGTGCGGGGCGCCCGGCTCGTCGCCGGCCAGGCGCAGTTGCCGGCGCACTCTCGAAACGTACGTATGTGTGTTCGCGCGCGCGTGTTCGGGCGGTGTGGTGTCCCACAGCCGGCCCATGAGCGTGTCGATGGAGACGGAACGCCCCACGTCCAGCGCGAGGGCGGCCAGCACCGCCCGTTCTTTGTCCGATCCCAGCTCCAGCCGCTGCCCGTCCAGCCGGAGCCCCACAGGCCCGAGTAAGTGGAAATCCACCAGCGCCCCCCGCTGGTTCGTCCAATTTCACCCGAGCATGGCACGACGGGGGGTCGCCCGCCAGACAGCGTCGGGGTGTCTCGCATCGTTCGGGTGGGGGGCTGGGTAGGAGCACAGGCAGCGAGCGACGGGGGGTGGACGGATGGACGCGGCGCGCGAGGGGGGCTGGGGCAACAGCATCGGCGGTGACGCGCAGTTGTACGGGCCGACGGTGCAGGCCGGTTCCGTGCGGGGCGGAATCCATCTGCATGCCGCCGCCGCGGACGGGGCGCCTCCTCCGACGCCACGACAGCTTCTGCCCGTCCCCTCGCACTTCACCGGCCGTCGCGACGACCTGACCGCTCTCGGCACCCTGCTCGGGGGCGACGAGGACCGGCCCCTGATCGTGGTCAGCGGACCGGCGGGGATTGGTAAGACGACCCTGGTATCGCGCTGGCTCCGTGATCTCCAACCCAACTTTCCCGACGGCGAGTTGTATGCCGACCTACGCGGCCATTCGATGGGTGACCCGGCGCGGCCCGCCGAGATCCTGGGGCACTTCCTCCGGGCGCTCGGGGCCCGGTCGGTACCCACCGATCCGGCGGAGCTGGCGTCGCTCTGGCGGTCGCGCTCCGCCGGGTTGCGGATCGCCGTGGTGCTCGACAACGCGCTGACCGCGGCCCAGGTGAAGCCTCTGCTCACCAGCGGTCCGGACACCCTCGTCGTCGTGACGAGCCGCCGCCGGCTGACCGGACTCCGGCTCGACGGAGCCCGGTTCCATGCCCTCGGCGTCCTCGGGCCTGCCGCGGGGGTGGAGTTACTGACCCGCGGCATCGGCTCGGAGCGAGTGATGGACGAACTTGACTCCGCACAGCAGGTGGTGGCCCTCTGCGCCGGGCTGCCCCTCGCCCTCTGTCTCGCCTCCGCGCGGCTGGCGTCGAGACCCAGACAGCCGCTGCGGACGCTCGCCCGCGCGCTGGCCCAGGAGGCGGGCCGACTGGCCGCACTCGACGCAGCAGGAGAAGGGGAAACCACGGTGCGCAAGGCGCTGGATGTGTCGTACGCGGTGCTGAGCACGGAGTCCGCGCTCCTCTACCGGCGTCTCGGCGTGCTGCCCGTACGCACCTTCGACGTCTGGACGGCCGCCGCGGTCTGCGCCGAGTCGCTGGAGTGGGCGGAGCGGCGGCTGGACGAACTGATCGAGGCCAATCTGGTCGAGGACATCGGGCCCGACACCTGCCGTTTCCACGACCTGGTCCGCATCCACGCCCGGGACCGCGCGGTCACGGACGACACCGGCGCCGCCCGCGAGGAGGCGCTGCGCCGGGTCTCCGACTGGTATCTGCGTACGGCGACGGAGGCCCAGAGGCGGCTGACACCGGCCCAGTTCACCTTGCGGAGCACTTACGGCCCAACGCCGGAGCCGGGGGCAGGACCGGAATCGGAGTCCCTGCCACTGCCGTACGCCGACGACGTCGGTGCGCTCAGCTGGCTGGACGCCCACCGGATGAACCTGATGGCGACCGTACGGACCTCGGCCGAGCGCGGCTGGTACGCGACCGCCTGGCAACTGGTCGATGCCCTGTGGCCGTTGTTCCTCCGTTTACGCCATTACGACCTGTGGATCGAGGCCCACCAGGTCGGCCGGGACGCCGCCCGGCGCGCCGGCGACAAGGACGGCGAGCGGCAGATGCTCAACTCGGGGGCGATCGGCCTGAGCGCCGCCGGACGGACCGACGACGCGGCCGAGTGGTACACGGCCTCGCTCCGAGCGGCGCGCGAGGCGGGCGACGTACGGGACGAGGGGCAGGCCCTCCTGGGACTCGGTTCCTGCCACCGAGAGGCGGGACGCCCGGACGAGGCCGTCTCGTACCTGCATCGCGCCATCGAGGTCTGGGAAGGGTGCGGCTATCCGCGCGGCGCGGCGCTGGCTCGGATCGTGCTCGGCGAGATCGCCCTCGCGGACGGCGACCACGCGGACGCCCTCGCCCACTTCGGGCGGGCCCGCGAAGGCCTGCTCGCCGTGAACGACCCGCACGACGCGGCCCGCGCCCTCGCCTTCCTGGGCCGCGCCCGCGCCGCTGCGGGCGCGTACGCGGCGGGCAGGGCCGAACTGGAGGAGGCACTCGCCGTGTTCACCTCCTCGGGGGCCGCGCACTGGCAGGCGCGGACGCTGGAGATGCTGGGCGACAGCGCCTTGGAACACGGCGAGGACGGCGGGACCGGCGCAGACGGCGGGACCGGCGATCACCACATCCGGGCGCTCGCGCTGTACGAGATGACCAGCCCGGCCGACGCCCGCAGGCTGCGGCTCAGCCTCCGTTCCCGTGGCACCGGTTGAGTCCCAGTTCCCGAAGCGAGTGGCCCGCCACCAGCCAGCCGTGCAGGCACGACGGGACCAGCGACCACCTCGGAGGCGTACCGCGGGCAGTCGTCCCGTACGGCAGGAAGACCGCGCCCCGGTCGCCGTCCTCTCCCCCGGCGGCCACCCAGCCGCCATCGGGCAGGGCCGCCGCGACCAGCCGGGCGCCGGGGTGCGCGGCCCGGGTCTCCGCGAGCCACCTCAGCGCGCCGGTGACCGGCCGCGACCGGCCCGTCTGGAGCACATCGGCGCACTCCAGCCGGCGCGGATCCCGGCAGACGTCGGCGTCGACGGCCAAGTGCTCGTCGAGCGGCGGGGCGCACCACCTCTCCGCAGCGCGGGCAGGGGCGATACGGGCGACGAGCGCCCGGCCGGGCAGAGCGAGCACCGTACCGTCCGCCGGCCCCCAGGGCTCCGTACCGCCCGGGTCGGCCCAGTCGACCGCGACGAAGTGCGCGACGAAGAGCCTCATGCCGACGCCTCCCGCCGCCCCGGTCCCGTTCCCGCCCGCCAGGCGTCCGGCAGGCTCGGATCCGGCAGTGGGACCGTCACCGGCTCGTGCGCCGGCTGCCCGAGGCCCAGGATCCGGTACATCAGACGCCGCATGTTCCGGTTGAAGCGGCCGGGCTCCGAGGTGATGCGCGCGGAGATCGCCGCGTGTTCCTCCCGCCGGTACTCGGCCGCCGCGTAGTCGAGCTGGTCGACGAGCGGGTGGGCCGGGGACAGCGCGGGAGCGGTGACCGCGAGCGCGGCGGCCGGGGACGCCGGGTTGATCTCCGGCTCGGGTGAGGAGGCCAGCAGCACCGGGGCTCCCGTGAGCGTCGCGTACAGGGTCACCGAGCCGTGGTCCCCGATGACATGATCCGCGGCGATCAACACACTGCGCCAGTCGGCCTCGGGGGGCACGAGCCCGAGGCCGCGCTGTACGCACCGCGCCAGCCACGCCCTGACCTGCCACGACCCGTGTCCTGACCAGACGTTGGGGTGCACGAGGACGGCCGTACGGTAGCGCGCGGACGGCAGTTCCCCGATCAGGCGCGGCAGCAGCGTCTCGAACCCGCCGAACGCCGACCGGGGTCCCCACGTCGAGACGGCGACCACCAGTTTCTGCCTCTTGCCGATCCCGAGCGCGCGGCGGTACGCGGCCCGCAGGGACAGGCTCGCCGTGATCCTGTCGTGCACGGGGTCGCCGATGACATGGGAGACCGGCAGTGCCTCAGGGCAGTGCCGGGCGAGTTCCCGCAGATCGTCGTGGTGGGGTATGACGACGGCGGCCGGCATCACCCCGCCGGGGACCAGGTCGCGCCGCCGGAGCCCGGCCACTCCCGCGTCCGGCCCCCCGCTCAGCCGCTTCAGATAGTTGGCACCGTGCGGCAGCGTGATCAGCGGGGCGCGCACCTGCTCCACGCCCCGTGGCCCCGCCGTGAGGGCGAGGTCGAACGTCGTCCTCGTGGCCTCGTCCCACGGCAGCAGCGGGCTCCCGAGCCGCCCGAGGAACTGCGGCACCTCACCCCCGAAGGCGTGCGGCGGCGCCGTGAACACCACCTGTACGCGGAAGTCCGACTCCAGCAGCGACAGGACGTCGAGCAGGCGCTTCGCGTACGTGACGGTGTGCGCCACCGCCAGGACCTTCTTGCGTTCGACCAAGGTCAGCCACTGACGGTTCTCCACCGGCACCGGCACGACGGACGACGGCGCGACCGGTACCGGCACGGGTACCGCTACGGCGGGCGGCGGCTCGACGGACAGTGGCTCGACGGACGTACCCGACACAGACATGATTCCCCCGAAGTGCGTGTGAGTGAGTGCTCGTGCTCCCCTGAATGCGTGTGCTCCCCACCCGTGCCCCGCCCCACGGACGGAAGCCTTGACGGACCCTTGAGGAATCCTTGCTAGAAAGGCGGGGGCCGGTTCCGGTCCCTTGAGCGAGTCGTCGACAGGCCGGGAGCAGGCGTGACAGGGCACGGGATACCCGACGAGTACATGGAGGGGTACGCCCGCATCCTCGTGGCCGTCGCCGCCACCGGGCGCCGGCTCAGCCGGGAGGAGTTGCTGGCCCGGCGTGAGCTGGGGGAGCAGGCGGCCGAGGCCGGGTTCGCGTTGCGGGCGCTCGTCGGGGCGCATCTGTCGGCGGCGCGGGAGCACTGGCCCGTCGGCCGGGCGGACGGCGGCACCGCGGACAGTGTGCTCGCCGCCGTCGAACAGGCCGTGGACGCGTTCGCCGAGGGGTACGAGCGGGCGCAGCGGCTCGCCGTGCGCCAGGAGGCCGCCGCGCGCCGGGAGTTCATCGACGACCTGCTGTACGGGCGCAGCGATCCGGGGCGGCTGGCGGAGCGCGCCGAACGGTTCGGGCTGCGGCTGTCGTACGAGCACGCCGTGGCGGTCGCTGAGGGGTGGGTCGCGTACGACGAGGAGGACGCCGTACCGCGCTCCGTGGAGCAGGCGCTGATCGGGCGGTTCGGGGACCGCAGTGTGCTGCTCACGACCAAGGCGGGGCGGCTGGTGTGCATCGCGCCCGGTGATCAGGGCGAGGTGCTGACGTACTTCGCCAAGCAGGCGTTCGCGGCGACGGACGGCGGCCGGGTCGCCGTCGGCCGGCCGCAGCCGGGGGTGGGCGGGGTGGTGCAGTCGTACGAGGAGGCGCTGAGCGTGCTCGACCTCGCCGAGCGGCTCGATCTGGACGGCCCCGTGCTGCGCGCCGCCGATCTGCTGGTCTATCCGGTGCTGACGCGCGACCGGCAGGCCATGACGGACCTGGTGCTGAACACGCTCGGCCCGCTGGAGGCGGCGCGCGGCGGCGCCGGGCCGCTGATCAAAACGCTGTCCGTCTACTTCGACGCGGGGTGTGTGGCGGCGGAGGCGGCGCGGCGGCTGTCCCTGAGCGTACGGGCGCTGACGTACCGCCTGGAGCGGATCCACCGGCTCACCGGGGCCGACCCGGGCGATCCGATGCACCGTTACGCCTTGCAGACGGCGGTGATCGGGGCCAGGCTCATGGACTGGCCGGCCAAAACCTTCTGAGACGTTCCGGGAACCGAACGGTGATCCGCCCGGGACCCTTCGGGGCTTCCGCGCGGCTACCGGCATTAAGAACGCGTTAAGACTGCCGGAAAACGGCAATGTCGAGTTCCGGTCAAACATGCGACTATGGGGCCCTGGCCGAGGACATCGCGCCAGTGGGGGAGGTTGTTCCCATGACCTTGTTTCTTGGTATCGGCATCGCGGGGATCGCGCTGCTCGTCCTGGCGCTGATCTTCGACGGGGTGCTCGAAGGGCTCTTCGACGGGGTCGGGGTCCTGGACGGGCTCTTCGACGGTCTGCTCTCGCTGCCCGTGATCGCCGGATTCGTGTCGATGCTCGGCTTCGGTGGCGCGCTCGTCCTCGGCACCACTCAACTCGGTACCGGCCCGGCCGTCGCTGTGGGGGCGGCGGCCGGTGTCGGTGCCGGCTGGCTGACCTGGAAGTTCAGCAGGGCGCTGATGCGCGACCAGACGTCCGTCACCCCGCGCGGCGACGACCTCGTCGGCTCGTCGGGCACGGTCGTCACGGCGATTCCGGCCACCGGGTACGGCGAGGTGCTGCTGCGGCTCGGCGGACAGCCGGTGAAGCTCTCCGCCAAGTGCGCGGAGCCGGTGGCGTACGGCACGGAGATCTGGGTGGAGGCGACGCTCTCGGCGAGTTCCGTCTCCGTACGCCCGGTCCAGCGCTGACCGACGGGGTACGGCGCGGGCCTCGCCCCGTACCGGGGCCTCCGGGTCGCCGGGTCACCGGGGCCTCCGGTCGGCGAGTTGCCGGCACACTCCCCCACCCCTAGTACATTGCGCGGCGCATAACGCACCACCGCCGTGCGAACCGTTCCGATCTGCCGTCCCCCGGGAGGCAAGGGAGAGAGCCCCATGAGTCCAGTCGTCATCGCCGTGCTGGGGATCGTCGTACTCGTCGTTCTGCTGGCACTGGTCGTCATCACCCGCTACAAGGTCGCGGGCCCCAGCGAGGCGTTCATCGTCACCGGCCGGCGCGGCAAGAAGTCGACCGATCCCGACACGGGCCGGATCTCCATCGACAACAGCGGCCAGAAGGTCGTGGTGGGCGGCGGCGTCTTCGTCGTCCCGTTCGTCCAGCAGAAGTTCACCCTGGACCTGTCCAGCCGCCACATCCCGATCGCCGTGCGCGGCGCGGTCACCCTGCGCGGGGTGAAGGCCAACCTCGAAGGCGTCGCCATCGTCAAGGTCGGTGGTACGGAGGACTCCATCCGCGCCGCGGCCCAGCGCTTCCTCCAGCAGCAGGGCGGCATCGTCGGCTTCACCCAGGAAGTCCTCTCGGGTGCGCTGCGCTCCATCGTCGGCCGGATGTCGGTCGAGGACATCATCCGCGACCGCGCGGCCTTCGCCGGTCAGGTCGCGGAGGAGGCGGAGGCCAGCCTGTCCGGGCAGGGCCTGGTGCTGGACGCCTTCCAGATCCAGGACATCACGACCGAGGGCTCGTACCTGGAGGACCTCGGCCGCCCCGAGGCCGCCCGCGCCAAGCAGGAGGCCGACATCGCGGAGGCCGTCTCGCGGCGCGCCGCCGAACAGGCGCGGCTGAAGGCCGAGGAAGAGATCGCGATCGCCCAGCGGACCTTCCAGCTCAAGCAGGCCGAGATCAAGGCCGAGACGGACGAGGCCGTGGCGCGGGCCGCCGCGGCGGGTCCGCTGGCCCAGGCGGCGCGTGAGCAGGACGTGCTGATGGAGCAGGAGAAGGTCGCCGAGCGCCAGGCCGCGCTGACCGACCGCGAGCTGGACACGAAGGTCCGTAAGCCCGCCGACGCGGCGCGCTACCAGGCCGAGCAGGAGGCCGAGGCCCGCCGTATCGCGCTGGTCAAGCAGGCCGAGGCGGACGCCGAGCGCTCCCGCCTCACCGGTGAGGGCGAGAAGGCGCACCGCGCCGCGCTCGCCGCCGCCGTACGGATCGAGGGTGAGTCGGAGGCCGCGGCGATCGCCGCCAAGGGGTCCGCCGAGGCGGAGGCCATGCACAAGAAGGCGGACGCGTTCGCGCGGTACGGCGACGCGGCCGTCCTCCAGATGCTCGTCGAGGTGCTGCCGTCGGTGGTGGCGAAGGCGTCCGAGCCGCTGAGCGCGGTCGACAAGATGACGGTCATCTCCACGGACGGCGCGGGCCAGCTCGCCCGTACGGTCGCGGACAACGTCGCCCAGGGCGTCGAACTCCTCAGCTCCACCACGGGCGTCGACCTCGCGGAGCTGCTGAAGGGCATGGCGGCGGGGAAGTCCCTGACGACGGCGACCGGGGCGGCGGCGACGGCGGGCACGGCTGCGGGCACGGCTGCGGGCGCGGAGTCCAACGGGACGGCGCAGGGCGGCCGTATCGAGGTCACGGACTGACTTTCCGTCCTTCCCCACGGACGAGGGGCCCGGCCGGCGGGGAAGCCGGCCGGGCCCCTCTCCTATGCCCTGGCTACCACTGGTACGGGAGGTACTTCCCGTCGAGCGTGATGACCACCCGGTCGCCCGCCGGGTCGGGCACACGCTTCACGTCCAGCCGGAAGTTGATGGCGCTCATGATGCCGTCGCCGCACTCCTCGTGGATCAGCTCCTTGATGGTCGGCCCGTACACCTGGATGACCTCGTAGAGCCGG
The DNA here is from genome assembly GCF_044457965.1 of Streptomyces sp. NPDC050509. Classification (NCBI taxonomy): domain Bacteria; kingdom Bacillati; phylum Actinomycetota; class Actinomycetes; order Kitasatosporales; family Streptomycetaceae; genus Streptomyces; species Streptomyces sp. NPDC050509. Next base: position 144,220 of record NZ_JBITHL010000015.1, read on the forward strand.
TAGACGGTCGGATCGACCGGTACGGCAGCGTCGAGCGCGCCGCGCGTGGGCTGGAGGCGGAAGGCCTGCACGGCGTCCTTGCCGAGATCGAGGAGCGACGCGGCGGCCTCGGCCTGTTCCGTGCTCATCGGATGCTGGCCGAGCAGCGCGGCGGTGGTCCAGGCCACGGGCCGGCCGACCGCTTCGGCGAGCTGGGACCAGGTCAGACCGAGTTCGGCCTTGGCGCCACGGACTGCTTCCGCTGCTTGCTGTTTGGTGAGCATGGGGAGAAACGTAGGAGTACGTACGGGCTCACGCAACGGTGCGCGGCGGTGCGGTGCCGGACAGCGGGACGGGGCCCGGGGAGGCCGAACGGGGCGATGACCCGGCCGTACCGGTCACCGAAGTGCCGTACGGCCGGGCCATCGCCCGAGGACTCTGCACACACGGCCGCCTCTGCCGAAGGGGCCGGGCCACACGCTCATCGCTTGAACGCGTCCTTGGTCTTCTCGCCCGCCTCGCGCAGGTCACCCTTGGCGCGCTCGGCCCTGCCCTCGGCGGTCAGCCGCTCGTTGCCGACCGCTCGACCGACGGTTTCCTTGATCGCGCCCTTGACCTGATCGGTCTTCGCGGAGGTCTTCTTGTCGGCGGTCATGTCGCGCTCCCTACAGTGTCGAAATCGCTGACGCCAGCCCGTCTGCCCGAGCGCTTCAGGGGCAAACCACCCCACTTTCACGATCATCCGTTCGAGTCGGATGTCATCCGCCTGTGACCGAACGCGTTTACGAGCTCGCATCTCGGTAACACTCCGTAGCGAAGGGGCTCGGTGGCGATGAACCTCCGCAGCTCGATAGCTCCAAAGCTCTCCATAGCTCCGTAGCTCCGTAGCTCTGCGAAAGGCGGGACCCATGCCTGTGACCACACTCGCTGTCCTGGTGGTGGTCCTGGTGGTGCCGGTGGCGATCATCACCGCGCTGCTGCTCGCCCGCCCGGTCTCCGCCCGGGCGGCCGACGAGGGCGGCCTCCGAAGGGACTTACGACAGCGCTTCGGCCCCGAGTTCGACCGGGTGACCGCCCACCACCACGGCGACCCGAAGGCGGCGGAGCGTGAACTGGCCGCGCGGCTGAGGCACTTCCAGGGTCTGCGCCTCAAGGACCTGTCCGAACCGGAGCGTGCGCAGTACAGGGCGCAGTGGGACGGCCTCCAGGAGCAGTTCGTCGACTGCCCCGGCGCGGTCGCGGCGAAGGCGAACCTCCTGCTGAACCGGCTCGCGACAAGCCGGGGTTTCCCCGCCGAGTCCCGTGCCCGCCAGTTCGAGGCGCTGTCCGTGCACCACCCCGAACAGGTGGAGGGTGCCCGGCTGCTGGACGCCGCGGCACACCAGGCCGGTACCGGTACGGGTACGGGTACGGGTACGGGTACGGGTACGGAAGCGGGGGACGCCGAGACGATGCGGTACGCCATGGTCGCGGGCCGGGCCCTCTTCGACGTACTGGTCGCACCGGAGGCGCACACACCGCCGTCACCACGCGCCGCGCACCACATACCCTCCTGAGCCGGAACCTGAGCCGGAACCGGGGCGGGTGCCGGGCCGGTCCCGCCGGCTCACAGCTCCTCGCGCCTCACAGCTCCTCGCGGAAGTCGGCGAGGATCCGCATGGTCCGCTGCGCCGACTCCGCGTGCGCGGCCATGCGGTCCATCGCCTCCTTGTGCTCCGACACCTCGCGGCGGCCGTCGAGGTAGAGCGCGCCCGTCAGATACTCGACGTAGACCATGTCGGGCATCTCGGGGACGGCGAAGCGGAAGACGACGAAGGGGCTGTACGTGCCGGGGTGGTGCCCGGCGGCGAACTCGGCCAACTGAAGGGTCACGTTCGGCAGTTCGGCCGCTTCCAGCAGCCGGTCGATCTGTGCCCGCATCGCGGCGGGCGACCCGACGCGGCGCCGTAGCACCGTCTCGTCCAGGATCGCCCAGAAGGCGGGCGCGCCGGGCTTGGTCAGCAGCGTCTGTCTCTCCATACGGAGGGCGACATGACGGTCGATCCGGTCCGGGTCTCTGCGCCCGACCTCGCCGTTGGTCAGGATCGTCCGGGCGTACTCCTCGGTCTGGAAGAGGCCCGGCACGAAGTGCGGCTCGTAGCACCGGATGGTTCTGGCGGCCTCTTCGAGGCTGACGTGGCCGCCGAACCAGTCCGGCAGTATGTCGTGGAAGCGCTGCCACCAGCCCGGCCGGTTGGCCTCCTCGGCGAGGTGGAGGAAGGTCGCCACCTCCTCGTCGGGCACGCCGTACGCCGACAGCAGGAGCTGTACGTACGGGATCTTGAGCCCGACCTCGGCCATCTCCATCCGGCGGATGGTGGCCGGCGCGACGCGCAGCAGTCCGGCGGCCTGGTCCCGGCCGAGGCCGGCTCTCTCGCGGAGCGCCTGGAGCTGCTTGCTGAGGACGAGTTGTCCGATCGTCGGGGCAGACCGCGGCTCACTCATGTCTACCCCCGAGCTGCGACATGCGGGCAGTGTGCCACAGGAAAGTGATCGGCGACACAGTCACACCGGATAGGACGTCGGCCTGTGGTCAGGGTGCGGTCAGGCTGTGGTCAGCCGGTGGAGACGGTGAATTTTCCGGGCTTTTCGGGCTCCTTGTGGGCGGTGATCAGCTCGTGGAGATACGTCTTGGTGATGCGCCCGCCGTACCGGCCGTCGATCAGCGCACGGATGTCCGCGAGCAGCCCCCGCCGCGCGACGGGTTCCAGGGCGCGGTGCCCCGAGTACGTCAGCAGCACGTCGAGGTACGTGTCGGCGGAGTACGTGATCTCCCGCGTCCAGCGCGCCACGGACACCGGCCCGAACCGGTCGGAGCCGGCCTGCTCGCCGGTGTCGGTCGCGACCAGCTCCGCGCGGCGCAGCCGCAGACCGGGCGGGGTCGCCGGGTCCCAGCGTTCGTAGCACTTCTGGGCGTCCGCGAAGAAGTCGTCGTCGCTCCGGATGGTCTCGGAGGCCACATGGTGCGTGGTGACCAGCGCCAGCAGGCCGCCGGCGCGCAGCGCGTCCGCCGCCCTGGCCAGGCGTACCGCGGGGTCGAGCCAGTGGAAGGCGGTCGCGACGACCAGCAGGTCGTACGGCTCCGGAGGCGGCGCCCAGGTCTCGAACGGCGCGACCACGACCTCGGCGGCCGGGAACGGCCGCAGGTTGCGGGCCGCGACGGCCGCGAGGGACGGACCCAGCTCCACGGCGGTGATCCGGCAGCCGTACCGGGCCAGCGGTACGGTCAACTGCCCGGTGCCAGGCCCCACTTCCAGGACCCGGCGGCCGGGCCCGAGGCGCGCCAGCGCGGCCAGTTCCCCGACCAGCGGGGCCGGGTAGGCGGGGCGGGCCCGGTCGTACCGGTCGGCGTCCTCGTCGAATGTGTCCCGTAGCACAGTGCCCTCGTCTCCCTCTCGATGCCGTCCGGTACGACGCGCCGGTCACGGGGCGTCAAGGTGAACCTTCGGGGGCCACGGGAATATCTTCGGGTGTCCAGGGGATGGAGACCGCCGGTTAGCATCGACGGACTGCCTTACCGCTGTCTTCTGCTGTATTCCGCTGTCTTCCGCTGCTTTCGCTGCCCTTCGAGTGCTGGAGTGATCTGGACGTGTCCCGACCGCGTGTGGGTGTGGCCGTGCTGACCATGGGAACCCGGCCCGTCGAGCTGCGTGCTCTGCTGGACTCCGTGGCCAAGCAGCAGGAGGCCGCCGCCCGGATCGTCGTCGTCGGCAACGGCTCCCCGCTGCCCGAGCTGCCCGAGGGCGTCATCGGGGTCGAGCTGCCGGAGAACCTCGGCGTCTCCGGCGGTCGCAACGTCGCCATGGAGAAGCTCCGCGAGGCCGGTGACGTGGACATCCTCGTCGACCTGGACGACGACGGGCTGCTCATCGAGGCCGATGTGATCACCCGGATCGCCGATCTGTACGAGGCGCGGCCCCGGCTCGGTATCGTCAGCTTCCGGATCGCCGACGAGACCGGCTTCACCGCGCGGCGGCACATCCCCCGGCTGCGCGCGAAGGACCCGATGCGCGGCGGCGAGGTGACCACCTTCCTCGGTGGCGGGCACGCGCTGTCCATGGCGATGCTGGCGGAGACCGGCGGCTGGCCGGACGCGTTCTTCTTCACCCACGAGGAGACCGACCTCGCGTGGCGCGCGCTGGACGCGGGCTGGACGATCCTCTACGAGCCGGAACTGGTCCTCCAGCACCCGCGCACCTCCCCCGCCCGGCACGCCGAGTTCTACCGGATGACCGCCCGCAACCGCGTCTGGCTGGCCCGCCGCCACCTCCCCGCGGTCCTCGTCCCGCTCTACCTCGGTACGTGGATCCTGCTCACGGTGGCGCGTACGCGGTCGGTGAGCGGGCTGCGCGCCTGGTTCGGCGGGTTCTCCGAGGGCGTACGCACGGCGTGCGGGACGCGCCGCCCGATCCGCTGGCGGACGGTACGGCGCATGACGGCCCTGGGCCGCCCGCCGGTGATCTAGGGCACCGACGGGCGTGGTCGGCGGCTCACTGGTGCTGGACCGGCGGGCAGGTGCCGGTGTCCTCGCCGATCGTGTTGATCTCGGCGTTGGACCGCGAGTCCCCCGCGTAGTCGACCTGGTCCGTGCACTTCACGTCGGACTTCTTCGGGGTACCCGACGCCGGGCCGGCCTGCTCCGTTCCCGACGGCTCGTCGGCCTTCTCCGGCACCGGGCAGTTCCCGGTGTCCTCGCCGATCGTGTTGATCTCGGCGTTCGACCGCGAGTCCCCCGCGTAGTCGACCTGATCCGTGCACTTGACCCCGGACTTCTTCGGAGTTCCCGACGACGTGCCGCCGGCGGAGCTGTCCTTCGACTGGGAGGAGTCACCGGCACCGTCCGATGAGGCGGTGCTGTCCGGTGACACGGTGGTGGAGACGGACGTACCGGACTGCGGGTCACTCGAAGGGTCGCAGGCCGTGAGCGACAGGCCGACGGCCACAGCGGCGAGGGTGAGCACCGAGATCTTCCGGACGCGCATGAAACTTCTCCTCCGAAGGCGTTCTCGCTCCTGGTGAGCGGATCTTCCGCCCTTACAGACACGAGCGCCGCCGGTCCCGTTCCTGGACGTAGGGCGTTAAGACACGCCTGTGACAAGGGAACAAACCGCTGGTGGCGTGGAAGAGGGCGTACGGCACCGACGCGAACTCCTCCGACCGGTGCCGTACGGCCCGTGGCGCGGGAGCCTCCTACGCGGACTCCATCAGCTCCTTGAGCCGGGCCAGGTCGGCGGCGACCATGCCGGCGTCACGCTCGATGTCGGCGTCGCTCATCTCCGGCTGCCGGCGAAGGGTGAACACCACCTCGCACCCCGTGCCGTCGGCGATCACACGGACCGGGTTGTGGACGGTCTCCCCGGACGGGAGCGTGACGTCGTGGTCGAGCACACCCAGGTCGTTCCGCGGGACGAAGGCCACCACGACCCGTCCCAGAGGGGAGGAGTCCGCGATCCACTGATCTCCGACCTTCTCGATGGAGCCTCCCAGACCACGCGCCCACGCGGGCAGGTTGGCCGGGTCCGACGCGTAGGCGTAGACCTCGTCGACGGAGCGGTCGATATGGACGCCGATGTGGCGTGATTCCTTGCCGGTGCTGATCATGGCGGCGATGGTAGTGGCCCACCGCCACCGCCCTCTTGAACGAATCGGACACGACCGAATCCGGCCCCGACGGCCACGGACGGGATGTTCTCCACGGCCAGCTCCCCCGGTGCGTGGACGGGGCCAGGCTACCGAGATCGCCTGCTGCGGGCGGCCTTCAGGTCAGCCCTCCCACGGCGAGTCCACCATGGTCCGGACGAAGTCGCCCCGCTGGAAGCCGGGCACGAATTGCTCCAGCACGTCCGCTTTCACGTTGCCGAACGTCGTCTCCGGCTTGGAGCGGATGCCCTCGGTGAAGGCGTCCAGGATGCGGCGCTTGAAGTCGGGGCGCGGGTGCAGGGCCACGATGGCGGCGCGGTCCTCGGCGGATACGGTCTCGTATCCGATGCCCAGGACGTCGTACTCGACTCCGGCGGTCACCAGCGCCACCTCCGGTTCCATGTACTGCGGAATCCCGGGGGTGGTGTGCAGGGCGATCGCCGTCCAGACCCGGCGGACGCTGTCCTCGGGCAGGCCGTGGAGGTGCAGGAACCGCCTGGCCTCGTCGGCGCTGTCCACCTCGAACCGCCGGCCACTGGTGCGGAACTCCTCGTTCAGGCCCACGTCGTGGAACATGGCCGCCAGATACAGCAGTTCCGCGTCGAAACCGAGGTCGCGCCTCCGGCCCTGCAAGCTGCCGAAGTAGTACACCCGACGGGAATGGTGGTAGATGAGCTCGCTGGTGGTGTCACGGATCAGCTCCGTCGCCTCCCGCGCCAACTTCGTCCCCGGCACCGTCACGCCCGCGGCCGTCACTCGGTCGATCGCCATGGTTTCAGCTCCCCGGTCCGTCCGTCCCCCCACAGGTGTCCCACAGATATCCCACAGATGCCGACACACCTCCCGGCGACCCGCGGAAGCGAACCGCGCACGGCAGCCCGACCGCGGAGGGGCCCGGCGTCCTCAATCGGTGAGGGCCTCCGCCATGGCGTCGAGGTCGGCGAGCAGGGCGGCGAGGCGCCGCTGAGGAATGGCCTCGATCATGCGCACCTCGACGGCGTACACGCTCTCGCGGGCCACGTGCAGGCGCTGCTGTCCGGCGGGGGTGAGGTGGACGGGCAGGGCGCGACCGTGGTCGGTGACGTCCGCCCGGGTGATGAGGCCGGCGTCCTTCAGGCCACGCAGAACGACGTTGGCCGACTGCCTGGTGACGAAGGTGCCGCGCGCCAGGTCCGCGTTGGACAGGCCCGGCTGCTCGTCGAGGAGTTCGAGGCAGGAGTACTGCGGGACGGTGAGGCCGTGCTCCCGCAGAGCCTTGTCCATGGCGCTGCGCAGGGCGGCCGAGGCCCGTTTGAGGCGGTAGCCCACGTGCTCGGTGACATCGCGGGCGGGATGGGGCGCGGCGGGGCGCACACGGTCTTCCATGTCAGCATTTTGACATAAGGGCGGGCTGATACGTACTGTCATCCATGTCAAAGCCCTGACATCAACATCCTGACATCGAAACCCGGGAGGAATCATGTCCGCCACTGTCGAAGGCCCCGATTTCATCGCTCTCCAGGTGAAGGACGTACCGGCCGCGGCCACCTTCTTCGAGGAACGCCTGGGACTTCGCCGCGCCCCCGCCTCACCGCCCGGCGCCGTGGTCTTCACCACCAGCCCGATCCCGTTCGCCGTACGCGAGCCGCTCCCGGACACCGACCTGGACGACGCCGCGCGCCCCGGCCTGGGAGTGGCGCTGTGGCTGCGCACCACCGACGCGAACGCCCTGCGCGAGCAACTGGTGGAGTCGGGCACCCAGGACGTCAGCCCCTTGCGGGACAGCCCGTTCGGCCCGATGTTCTCCTTCACCGGCCCCGAGGGCTACCGACTCACCGCGCACGGGGGCTGACCGCGACTGCCGTCGCAGCCCCCGTGGCCCTCCACCCGGTCTGCCCTCGTGACCTCAGGCGCTGCATCGCTGACACCTGGGCGCCTCCCCGCCCGCGATACTTGAACCGTGGACAGCTACGAGGGCACCGCGACGCTGGAGTGGTGGGCCAACCGATCGACGTGCTTGAGCAGGTTCGGTGTGCGCGTCGCGGTCCGTGTCGCCGACAACCACTGGACATGCAATGCGAACCTCGAACCTCTCCTGTCCGCGGAGAGCCGGGAAAGCTTCACCTTCCTGATGCAACTCGATCCGCACTTCACCCTGCGCTTTGACGATGACGGCACGCTGCTGGTCAACGTCGTCGAAACAGGAGTTGAGGGACGGCTCATCCTCACCGCACCGCTCTGAACGAACCGTCGTGGTGCGGGGTGCGGTTACGCGTGCTCGGCGGGCGGCCATTCCTCGCGGAGGATTCCGTAGGTGATGGAGTCGCGCCAGGCGCCGCGTACGTGGACGTGTCCGCGGATGCGGCCTTCTTCCGTCATGCCTGCGGCCAGGAGGGTTTTCGCCGAGGCGTCGTTGAGCGGGGAGCGTGCTGCCCAGACGCGGTGCAGGTCCAGGTCCATGAAGGCCAGGGCAAGGAGCAGCTTCACTGTCTCTCGGCCGTATCCGACCCCCCACGCGTCGGGACGCAGCGCGAATCCGATGGTCGCGGCACGCTGCTGGTGCGGGTCCATGGCGAGGCGGGCGAATCCGATGAGGCTGCCGCTGTCGTGGTCTACGACGCCGAGCGCGTACTCGCTCCGGGGTGACGCGGTCGCCGAGGTGATGGAGCGCGTGACGATCCCGCCGACCTCTTCGAGTGAGCGCGGGGTGAAGCTCAAGTGTTCTGTCGCTTCGGGGCTGCCGTAGATAGCGAGAACCCCGTTCACGTCATCGGCAGTGAGTTCGCGGAGCGACAGACGCGCGCTGTGCCGATCGACCGGATACATGCCAAGCGATGCTAGGGCAGAAGGCATGGCCCCAGGCCCATCAACCACCCTTCCCTCCACAAGCGTTGCGCACCACCAGGAGGGGTAGAGCATCCGCATGAGTGGCGAAACAGGCTTCCGCAGCCTTGATGGCCTGCTGCTTCAGGGGAGCGTGGTGCGTCCCGCCGGTGCACCACGCGGTGCGGCGGTTCTGGTCCATGGCGGTGGTGCCACGCGGGAAGAGAGCGGGTTCTTCGGCCGCCTGGCCGATGGCCTCGCGGGCGCGGGAGTCGGCTCCTTGCGGTTCGACCTTCGCGGGCACGGAGAGAGCCAGGGGCGCCAGGAAGATCTGACGATCGCGGGGATCCTCAACGACATCAGAGCGGCCACCGATCACGTCTGTACGCTCATGGAATGTGGTCCCGTGCATCTGATAGGCACCAGCTTCGGCGCAGGCATCTGCGCCTTCTTCGCGGCGAACCGGCCGCATGGGGTGAAGAGCCTCATCCTCATGAACCCTCTGTTGAACTACAAGAAGCGCTTCATCGATGACAAGCCCTACTGGAACAGCGACAGAATCAACGAGCACGAGGGTACGGAGCTGACAGCCCGCGGATTCCTGGAGCACTCACCGACCTTCCGGCTCGGGCGCGCGCTGCTCAATGAGGTCTTCCACATGGAACCGCATCGCTCACTTGAAAGAATCGAGGCTCCCACGCTCATCATCCATGGAACGCAGGACACCTTCATTCCGGTGGAGAGCTCCCGGTCCGCCGCCAGTTCCCTGAAAGGGGAATCCCGGCTCCTTGAGATTGAGGGAGCGCAGCACGGATTCGCCGTGCATGACGACCCCGCATATGCGCATCCACAGACCCAGGAGTGGCAAGCGTCAGTAATCGGGGCTGTGGCTGATTGGGTTTCCGCGAGCCAGTAGTGGCGTTTGCAGACTCACGCCGGAAGAGTCACATCGCGTCACAGTTCCGGTCCGTCATGCGGCGGTGACCAGTTCGCGGGCCCGCTCGTTGAAGTCCGCGACGAGCCGGTGGTTGCCGAACGGACGCATGCGCCGCTGGAGGTCCTGCACCGCTTCCACGCAGCGCGAGGATTTCACCTGGCGCGTGAGCGTCAACGTTCGTACGCCGGCCGAATAGGCCGATTCGAGGTCGCTGCGCTGGAGATGCGCGACGGCGAGTGCGGCGTGCGACATCGCGCCCCGCCTGGCGCGCTTCTGCTTCTTGGCATGGTCGATGGACCGGCGCGCGTGTTCCTCGGCCGCCCCGGAATCGCCCAGGTCCCGGAAGGTGTTCGCGTGTTCGCCGTGGAGATACGCCGGGTCGATGAAGGCGGCCCACTCCTGTTCGGCCTCCGGCCGTGCCCGCTCGAACGCCTTTTCCGACTCCGTCACCGCGCGTGCCGCTGCCGCCTTGTCCCTGAGGACGGCGAGAGCCCGCGCCTCCAGGCACCACAGGTCCGCCAGGCAGGCCGGAGAGTCCGTCCGGGAGAGTCCGTGGCGCCCGGCCTGGGCCAGCCGGCGGCCTTCGGCGGGATCACCGAGCAGCGTCGCCTGATCCGCCATCCCGGCGAGGACATGCGCGCCGAGCCCCGGATTCCCCGACTCCTCGGCGAGGCGGAGCGACTGGATCAAATAGCGCTGCGCCGTGCCGTGTTCGCCGTTGTCGTAGGCCATCCACCCCAGGAGGTAGGTCTGTTCGGCCGCCGCTTCGCACAGGGCACGGTGTACGTCGGCGCCGTGGGTGCGGCGCAGGAGCGGATAGACGTGCTGCGTCATGTACTCGGCCAGCACGAGGCGGCCCGAACCGCCGCCCTGGAGTACGTCCATGCGCTGGAAGGTGGCGAACATGTTCCGCACGGCGGAAACGTCTTCGAGCCGCACACGGGGACCCGGCTGCGGCTGCTGGTCAAGGGTGTTCATCAGCCAGTCCCGCGAGGGACCCACCCCTGCGACGGCGGTGAAGGGTGCGGCGGAAAGGAACTTGCGTCGGTCCACGTCAGCTCTCCCCAGGTCTGCGACGACTTCCACGGTAGCCGTGTACGAGGAGTTGTACATGAGTGCCGCGTCCGTGGAACCGCCGTCACCGAGCCCGAGATCGTAGGTCGTGACGCGGAATCCGAAGTGATCGGAGAAGACCGCGGCGAGGATGTCCGGGATCGGCGTCCTAGGCGTTTCGCCTTGGAGCCAGCACCTGATACGGGTCGTATCAGGCGAGATATGGGGCTGCCGCCAAGCGATGGCCTTGGATTTGACGCGTCGGGCTAACTCTCCGCGGCTCATCATGGAGCGATCGAGCCACTGTGCGAACTTGTCGTTCGGCGTCCTCATGCTCACCAGCTTTCTACGACGGGGAGTAGCGGAAGCGACACTCTTCGACACCCCTTGAGACGGTACCCCCACCCGGCATTCCCGTGTTCTCTGTCCACAGGAACCGATCGGTCACGGGGAGTCATCACCATGACGAACAACGCGCGAAACGGCAACTCACCGAATCCTCCGGCAGGGGAGCCCCACACCGCCTGCGTCCCACCAGGTGCGTTACGCGCCTGCCCCTGCCGACCCTTACCCGGGGTCCCCTTGCAGGCCATGTTTCCCAGCGCCCCGGAAGTCGTCTCGGCTGCCCGGGACTTCGTCCGCGACGTACTGACCCAAGAGGCACCCGGCCTCCGTGACGGGCAGGTGGACGATGTCCGGCTGATCGTCTCGGAGTTGGTGACGAATGCGGTGCGGTACGGGACGGAGCCGGGGGATTCGGTGCTGGTCGTGCTGGCGGTCATGGATGCGTGTGTGCGGGTGGAGGTGCGGGATCCGGTGCGGCGGCGGCCCCGGTTCCGGGGTGCGTCGCAGGAGCGTGACCGGGGCAGGGGGCTGATCATCGTCGAGGCGTTGGCGGAGTGCTGGGGTGTGGCGGACCGGCCGTTCGGGAAGGCCGTGTGGGCCGAGGTGGCCCGGTGAGCGGGCCATCCGGCAGCCAACCGGGCGCCGCCGGTGCGGGGTTCGGGGCCGGGCGGGCCGGGGCCGGGCTGCGGGCCGCCTCCGTGGCCGGGCCTAATGCCGGTGCAGTCGCGTCCGACTGGGCGCGGCCCCGGTGTCCCCCGCTTCTGTGTGCCCGCAGGCCCGCCTCGCGGGACTGGCGGCGCGCGCTTCTCACGTACCTACGGCGGAGGGACGTGGGCGTGCGGGGCGCCCGGTGACGTTCCGGCACCGCCGTCCTGCGCTGGTGCCCGTGCTGGCGTCGGCGGCGCTGGTCGTGTTCGTCGTGAGCCTTATCGGCGCTCACCTCGACCGGTAGGCCCGTACGCCTCCTGCGGTGCCCCTCGAACCCCCGTTCCGGCCGGTACTCCCGGCGAAGGAACGACCGGCCGGAACGGGACAGGGCCCGAACGAACGGGCCCGGCAACTGCACCCAACGGCACAGGAGGCCAACGATGCGACACCCCACCGCCCCGGTCATGCCCCTCGAAACCGCCCACTGGCTCCTCAAGGCGTCCGCCCACGTCCGGGCCACCTTCCCCCGGCCCACCGAAGCCGCCGCCTGGTACACCGATCAACTCCAGCGGCACACCGGCATCCTCACCGGCACCTACGCCCCCGCGCCCGACCCCGGTGAGATCGTCCGGCGCCTGACCGCCCGCGAAGACCTCGTCGGCGGCTGGTGGACCACCGGCGGACGCTTCCTCCACCTCGGCCTCATCGCCTGCGGACCCCACCCCCACCGCCCCCAACACCCCTGCCCCGCCCGGCAACAGAGCTGACGTCGGCCGGTGGGGGTGGGGTGGTGACGAGGCGGGCCAGTTGGGCGGCGGTGTCGGTGGCCGGGTCCGGGTGGTAGATGACGAGTGTCTGGCCGGCCGTGCCGCCGATGGCCAGCCGCTCCCGGTTCAGGCGCAGGGGGCCGGCCTGGGGGTGGTCGAGGTGCTTGGAGGCGCCTTCGCACGCCTCTACGTCGTGGCGGGCCCAGAGGCGGCGGAAGCGGGGGCTGGCCAGGGAGAGTTCGTTGACCAGTTCGGTGAAGCGGGGGTCGTCCGTGTCGGTGCCGACGGACTCGCGGAAGCCGGCGACCATGCCTACCGTGGCGCTCTCCCAGTCGGGGTAGAGATCCCGCTCGGCGGGGTCGAGGAACACGTCCCGCAGGCGGTTGGCCCCCGCCGTGAAGCGCGGTGACAGAGCGGTCGCCAGGGCGTTGGCGGCGAGGACGTCGAAGTAGCGGCTCTCGACCAGGGCGGGGAGCGGGAGCGTGGTGAGGAGCTGGGCGATGCCCGGAGGGACGGTCTCCCGCAGGGGGCGGCGCCGGGGCCCGTGCCGGTGCCGGGGGGTGTCGGCGCCGAGGCGCAGCAGGTGTTCCGTCGCGTCGTCGTCCAGGCGCAGTACGCGGGCCAGGGACTCCAGGACCTGTACGGAGGGGTTGCGGTCGCGGCCCTGTTCCAGGCGCAGGTAGTAGTCGGCGCTGATCCCGGCGAGCGTCGCGACCTCTTCCCGGCGCAGGCCCGGCACGCGCCGTACCCCCACGGCGGCGATACCGGCCTGCTCGGGGGTGACGAGTTCGCGGCGTGCGCGCACGTACTCACCCAGCAGGTTCGGTCCGTCGGTCATCTCTTCACGGTAATCCACCCGGCCGCGCGCGTGCCTGGTCCTGTCACCCCCAGGATCGCGGGGGCTCTGGCCGGGGCGGGGCCCGGGCGGCAGCGTGGTCGGTGGCCCACCGGGGCCGAGATCCTCCGCCCGGCTCGGGCGGGTACAGCGTTCAAGGAGCTACGACCATGTCGACGTATCTGCTGGTACACGGTGCCTGGCACAGCGGCGAGGCCTGGCAGCGGGTGGTCCCGTTGCTGGAGTCGGCCGGGCACCGGGTGTTCGCGCCGTCACTGACCGGTTACGGGGACAAGGCGCATCTGGCAAGCAGCGCGACGGGGCTCGACACGCACGTCGACGACATCGTCGGGCTGATCATCGAGGAGGACCTCACGGAGGTGGTTCTCGTGGGCCACAGCTACGCCGGGCTGGTCATCTCGTCCGTGGCCAACCAGGTCCCGGACCGGATCGCGCGTCTGGTCCACCTCGACGCGATGGTCCCTGAGGACGGTGAGAGCGCGGCCGATGTCCAGCCCGTGAGCCAGGCCCTGATCGACCTCGCCCTGGCGTCGGAGAGTGGCTGGCGGATTCCGCCGCTGCCCGAACTTCCGCCGCCCTCCGGTCTGTTCGGGGTCACCGACCCGGCGGACGTCGCCTGGCTGCGTACGCTGCTGTCGGACCACCCGGTGCGCTGCCTCCAGCAGCCGGTCCGGTTGGACAACCCGGCCGTGAACGCGATCCCCCGGACGCACATCCACTGCACGGTCGGCGCGCCGGAGGGCATCGTCCGGCGTCCGGTGCCCGCGATACAGCCCAACGGTTCCCCGGCCCAGGTGTGGGAGTTGGCGACCGGCCACGACTGCATGATCACCATGCCGGTGGAGCTGGCGGAGCTCCTGTTGAAGCTCGGCTGACCCGCTCGCCCCGGAGACAACAGTGACGTCGGTGACGGGCCAGGGGTGTCGGTGACGGGCCGTACGTTAGGTTTGCCTTACCTGGTCCGGGGAAGAATCCGGGCTGCCGTCAGGGAGGCCCGCCACCGTGTCCACACCCTTCACCCGCCGTATCTCCGTGGCAGCCGCCGTCACCGCGCTCGCCGTCACGCTCACCTCCTGCGGCAGCGACGAACCGGCCGGCAAGGGCACGGGCCAGGGCGCCGCCGGCGCGTCCGGCGGTGCGACGCACACCGTCGCGACCGTCATGGGCGACGTGAAGGTGAAGGACGCGCCGAAGCGGGTCGTCGTGCTGGACACCGACGCGCTCGACTCGGCCGTCAGCCTCGGGGTCACCCCGGTCGGGGCCACCACCGTGGTCGACAAGGCGCCCTTCTCCACCTACCTGCCCGCCGACCGGCTCAAGGACATCAAGCCCGTCGGGCTGATCGCGCAGCCCAACCTCGAAGCGATCGTCGCGTTGAAGCCGGACCTGATCCTGAGCAGCAAGGTCCGCGACGAGAAGAACTACGAGGCGCTCTCCGCGATCGCCCCCACCGTCTTCTCCGACACCACAGGGCCCTCCTGGCGGAAGAACTTCGCGTTGCACGCCGACGCGCTCGGCAAGAAGAACGAGGCGAAGAAGGTCGTCTCGGAGTACGAGACGCACGCCGAGCGGGTGACCGAAGCACTCGGCGGGCCTGCGGCGGCCAAGCGGCTCAAGGTCGGTTTCGTACGGTTCATCGAGGGCGCGGACACCCGGCTCTACCTCAACGACACCTTCGTCGGCTCCCTCTTCAAGGACCTCCAGGTCGGCCGCCCCGCCAACCAGGACAAGGACGGCTTCTCCCTCGACGTCAGCCCGGAGCAGATCGACCAGGCCAACGCGGACGTCCTCTTCTACTCCACCTACGGGGACGCGAAGAAGGCCAAGGAGACCGACACCACCGGGGGGCCGCTCTGGAAGAACCTGGACGCGGTGAAGAGGAAGACGGCCTTCAAGGTCGACGACAACCTGTGGATGCTCGGCATCGGCTACACCGGCGCGGGCCAGATCCTCGACGCCGTCGAGAAGAGTTACGAGTCCGCCGCACGGTAGTGAGGACAGGGGCGGTCAGTCCGTGCTTGAGGGCGTGGCCAGCGGGTTGGCGACCGTGCCGTGGAAGGGGGCGCCCCCGAGCCGTTCGCGGTTGAGGGCGGCCCGCGCGAAGGACGGGGCGAGCAGCCCGAACGACGCGTAACGGTCGGCGAGTTCCGGGAAGCGCGCGTGGTAGCGCTCGATCTCGGCGCGTACGAGCGCCCAGAAGTCCCTTGCCGGTACGCCGAGTCGGGCGGCCGTCAGCGGCGCGAAGAAGCGGAAGTGCCCGGCGAAGAGCGTGCTGAGGAGTGAGTGCGCCAGCTCGCCCGCCGGCCGGCGCGGCAGGCCGGCGGGGGACTCCTGGTCGCCCCGCAGGACGGTGACGCTCTCCGCGAAGTCCTTGACCGCGATCCCGATCGGGATGTCATGGCCGTCGTAGATCACCACGGTGTTCCCGCCGTGCGGGCGGAAGGCCACGCCGTACCGGTAGAGGTAGTGCAGCAGCCCCGGCAGCAGCGCCGCGAAGAACCGTTCCAGCCACTCCCGCGCGCCGAGCCCTGAACGCGCCACCAACTCCTCGGCGAGCGTACGCCCGTCCGCCCCTCCCAGCAGCAGGGACGCCACCGTACGGGCCCGCTCGCGCTCGCGCAGCAGCGTCGCGACGGGCTCGCGCCAGACCGCGCCGAGGAGTTCGTGGTAGCGGTACGGGGCGTCCCCGACCGCCCCGTACAGCGGGTGGCGGACGGTGACGGACGCGACCTCGGCCAGCGGGTGGAAGCGCAGCTCGTCCCGGAGGTACGGGTCGCCCTCGCGCACCTCCCGCAGCCACGAGCTCACTTCGGGCGCCGCCCCGGTCGGCCCGGCCGGCAGCCCGCGCCAGGCCCCGGAGTCGCGGAGGAGGAGCGGCAGCTTCACGATGCGGCGGTGCGGGCGGTCGAGGTTGGCGAGGGTACGGACGGGGCGGAGCGGGCGGTACCGGTCGGCGCTCTGGCCGAGCTGGACGATCCGGCCGTCCACCAGATACGGCGCGAAGAGCGTGGCGACGGCCTCGTCCCACTGGTACGGGTGCACCGGCAGCCAGACGAACGCATCGGCCTCGAACCCGCTCTCCGCGCACGCCTGGTCGAGCGTGGCGGCGAACCGTTCGCGGGTACGCGGGTCGAGTTCCTCCGCGAGCAGCCGCTCGGCGTCGAGCCCCTGAGGTCCGTCGAGCTCGCGGACGCCCGCGTACGTGGCGAGGTCGGAGTGGACGGCCGCCCACGTCAGCCGTACGGCACGGGCCGCCTCAGGACCGTACGCGGCGGCGTCGGACGCGGAGAAGCCGACGCGGCCCTTGTCGAGCAGCACACCGGGGTGGCCGTCCCGGTACGCCTCCAGGTCGAGATGGCCGAGGTCGGCGAGGTCGGCGGCGGGCAGCGCGCGCCGGACGGCCTCGGCGTCGGCGCGGCGGGTGGCGGTCAGCTCGCGGAGCGCCTCGGCGGTGGTGGGGCCGTCCCAGCCGAGCGTGGCGCGGGCGTCGAGCAACAGCCGCTCGGGGCCCGCCTCTTCGGCCGCGTCGGGGTGGCGGCGGAGGCTGTCGGGGGCGACGTGCCAGGTGTCGAAGGTGGAGCGCGTGGCGCGGAAGGTCCAGTGGACGCCGTCGTCGAAGTCGAGCCGGTAGACGTCTCGCGCTCCGTCCTCCGGGGACGGGGCGCCCTCGTACGGGAACGGGCTGCCCTCGTGCCGGACCGGGCCGCCCTCGTACGGGACCGGGACGAGCAGTTCCTCGTACGCGAACTCCTCCACGGCCTTGGCCAGCAGCCGCCGGCCGGCCCGCGCCCAGGCGTCGCGGGTGGGATGGTTCATCAGGGGTTCCCCTCGGGGTCGGAGGCCGGCGCCCCCGGGGCGCCGAAGGTCGTCCACGCCGCCCGCTCCGGCACCCGGAGCACCGTCCGGCCCGCCACCGCGTTGAGGATCGTCGCCGCCCGCCACGCGCCCAGGGTCAGATCGGGGGCGCCGACGCCGTGCGTGTGCAGTTCGGCGTTCTGGACGTACAGCGCGCCGGATATCCGCCGGTCGAGCGCGACGCGGTAGTCGCCGTCGATGCGGTAGCGGCCCCGGTCGTCCCAGTCGACCAGCTTCGCCAGACCGTCCAGGAAGCCGGGGCGGGCCGCCGCGTACCCGGTGGCCGAGACGACCGCCGACGTCCGCACCTCGAAGAGCCGGTCCTGCTGGGTGTGGCGGCACGTCAGTACGTAGGCGTCGCCCGCGCGCTCCACCGCCTCGACGGCCACGCCCGGATGGAGCGCGGCGCGTGGCTCCGTGCCGCCGATCGTCCGCTCGTACAGCTCGTCGTGTATCTCGCCCAGCGTCTCCTCGCTGACGCCCTTGTAGAGCTGCCACTGCTCCCGTACGAGGCTCTCGCGGCGCGCTTCGGGCAGGGCGCGGAAGTAGCGGATGTAGTCGGGCGTGAAGTGCTCCAGGCCGATCTTGGAGTACTCCATGGGCGCGAACGCGGGCGTACGCGCCAGCCAGCGCACGTACGGGCCGCCCGCGCCGCCGCCGTCCTGGTGGCGCAGCAGGTCGAGGACGACCTCGGCGCCGGACTGGCCCGCCCCGAGCACCGTGACGTCGTCGAGGCCGGCCAGCCGGGCGCGGTGGGTGCGGTAGTCGGCGCTGTGCAGCACCCGCACCCCGTTCCCGTTCCCGTCCCCGGCGCCGTCGCCGTTCCCGCCGCCTTCGAGATAGGGGCGGAGGGGATCCGGGACGACCGGGTTCGTGCCGACCCCCAGGACGACCTGCCGCGCCCGTACGGACGAGACGGTGCCGTCGGACGAGCGGTGGGTCACGAGGAAGGCGTCGGAACTCTCGTCCCACGTCAGGTCGGTGACGCGCGCGTCGAAGCGGCAGGACGGCAGGTTCTCGGTGACCCAGCGGCAGTAGTGGTCGTACTCGCGGCGGGGTATGTGGAAGCGCTCCGAGAAGAAGAACGGGAACATCCGGTCGTGTTCACGGAGGTAGTTGAGGTACGACCAGCGGCTGGTCGGGTCCGCCATGGTCACCAGGTCGGCGAGGAAGGGGACCTGAAGGATCGTTCCTTCCAGCAGCAGCCCCGGATGCCAGGAGAAGGCGGGCCTGGCGTCGAGGAAGAGCGTACGCAGCCCGGCCCCGGGGACACCGTCCGCGAGGGCGGCCAGCGAGAGGTTGAACGGGCCGATCCCGACCCCGACGAGGTCGTGGATGTCGTCGCGGTCGTGAGGAGTCGTCACTGCTGGTCCTCCGCAAGGGAGTGGGGACGGGAAGATGGACGGGAAGATGGACGGGGAGATACGAACAGGGCGGGGGCCGGCACGTCGGCGGCCCCCCGTGATGACCTCACCTCATCACACCCGTCTCTTCCGTCCCTTCCATCTCTTCCGTCCCCTCTGCCACTGCTGCCACTGCTGCCACTGCTGCCACTGCTGCCTCTTCCGCCTTGCCGGCGGCGACGACCGCCGCCAGCAGCCGGCCCACGTCGTCGGCCGTGGCGTGCGGGTTGAGCAGGGTGAGCTTGAGGCGTACGCGCCCGGGGCCCTCGCCCGGCAGCTCCGTACGGCCGACGACGGCGCGGCCCTCACGCAGCAGCCTGCGGCGCAGCCGGGCGTTGATGTCGTCGCTCCTCGCCCCGGCCGCTGTCTCGGCGTGCGGCAGGTACCGGAACAGGAAGGCGGTCAGCACCGGTTCGGAGTGCAGCTCCAGGCGCGGGTGTTCCCGTACGCCGCGCGCGCCCGCGACCGCCAGCTCCCGGCAGGCGTCGACCAGCCGGCCGAGCCCGTCCCGGCCCAGGGACCGCAGCGTGACCGCGATCTTGAAGGCGTCGGCGCGCCGGGTGGTACGGAGCGACAGGCCGAGCAGGCTCGGGTAGCCGGCCTCCTCGTCGTCCACCGGGTTGAGGTAGACCGCCCGGCGCGCGAGCGACGCGTACGTCTCCGACTCGCGGACCAGGAAGATCCCGGCGGCGGCCGGCTGCCAGCCGAGCTTGTGCCAGTCCAGGGATACGGAGTCGGCGAGCGCGAGGCCGTCCAGGAGCGGCGCGAGCCGGTCGGAGAGCAGGGCGCCGCCGCCGTACGCCGCGTCGACGTGCAGCCAGGCGCCGTGCGCGGCGGCGAGGGCGGCGCACGCGCGCAGCGGGTCGACGGCGCCGGTGTCGGTGGTGCCCGCGGTGGCCACGACGGCGACGGGGAGTTCACCGCGCCCGGCGCAGCCGTCGAGCGCGGCGGCCAACGCGTCCGGGTCCATGCGCAGTTCGTGGTCGACGGGGACGGAGAGCACCGCGTCCTCGCCGAGCCCGAGGAGGGCGGCGGCGCGCTGTACGGAGAAGTGGGCGGCGGCGGAGGCGAGGATGCGGGGCCGGCCGGCGGAACCGCTCGCGGCCACGCCGGAGAGTTCGATCTGGCGGCCGGTCGCGGCGCCGAGGACCCGGTCCCTGGCGAGCATCAGGCCCATCAGGTTCGACTCCGTACCGCCGGAGGTGAGCACCCCGGCGGCGCGCGTGTCGTCGTACCCGACGAGCCGGGCCATCTCCTGGAGCAGCAGGGTCTCCAGGGTGGTCGCGGCGGGCGCCTGGTCCCAGGAGTCCTGGGAGGGGTTGAGCGCGGAGACGGCGAGATCGGCGGCGACGGCGACCGCGAGGGGCGGGCAGTGCAGATGCGCGGCGCAGGCGGGGTCGGCGGGGTCGGCGCTGCCGTGGGCGAGGAGTTCGGTGAGCCGCGCGAGGGCGGCGCCGCCGCCGGGCCCGGTGACGCCGCCGGGGCCGACGCCCGTACTCGCACCCGCACCCGCACCGCTCGCGAGGGCTTCCGCGACCGAGGCCGCGATGTCCTCGGGCCGGCCGGGGGCGACGGGCCCGTCGCGGCGCTTGGCGCCCTCGGTGAGGGCGGCCAGGACGGTCGCGACCAGCGGCTCCAGGGCACGGGGGCCGTCGGCGCCACCGGAGAGCGGCGCGGGGCCGCCCTCCGGTGGCGCCTGCGCCTGCGCCTGCGGCGGGACGACCGGCGCCTTGGCCTGCGACGGGATCGGTAGCGTGCCTTGTGTGCGGGTTTCCGTGTTCATGCCTGTCGCCCCTGAGCCGCGTCCCCGTGCCTGTCCTTATGCCTGTCCTTGTGCCTGTCGTGCTTGTCCTTGTCCTGCGAAACCGTCGCGATCGCGTCCGCCAGCCGGTCCACCACCGACTCCGCCTGCTCGTCCGTGATGACCAGCGGGGGCAGCAGCCGTACGGTCGCGTCGAACCGTCCGCCCAGCTCCACGATCAGCCCCCGGTCGAGACAGGCCGCCCGTACCCGCACGGCCAGTTCCGCGTCGACGGGCCGGGCTCCGCAGGGATCCGACGGCCCTTCCGGGTCGACCAGTTCGACGCCGATCATCAGGCCCCGTCCCCGTACGTCGCCGATCGCCGGGAGTTCCGCGCGCAGGCCGTCGAGCCGCGCCGTCATCCGGGCGCCGACGGTCGCCGCGCGCTCGCTCAGGCCCTCGGCGCTCACGAACCGCAGCGTCGCCGCGCCCGCCGCCATGGCCAGGGTGTTGCCACGGAAGGTGCCCGTGTGGGCGCCGGGCAGCCAGCCGTCGTAACTCTCGTCGTACACGATCACGGCCATCGGCAGCCCGCCGCCGATCGCCTTCGACATGACCATCACGTCCGGGGTGATCCCGCTGTGCTCGACGGCCCAGAAGGCGCCCGTACGCCCGACGCCCGTCTGCACCTCGTCCACGATCAGCGGAATCCCGCGTTCCCGGGTGATCCGCCGCATCTCGCGCAGCCAGGAGTCGGGCGCCGGCACCGCGCCGCCCTCGCCCTGCACCACTTCGACGATCATCGCGGCGGGCGGGACGACACCGCCCGACGGATCGTCGAGCAGCCGCTCCGCGTACGTGGCCGCGAGGGCGGCCCCGCGTTCGCCACCGACGCCGAACGGGCAGCGGTACGCGTACGGGTAGGGCAGCCGCGTCACCTCGGCCCCGCCGCCCGCGACCCGCTCCTTGACGGCGACGCTGCCGGTCACGCCCAGCGCGCCCGCCGTCATACCGTGGTACGCGCCGGTGAACGCGAGCAGCCCGCCGCGCCCGGTCGCGGTCTGCGTCAGCTTCAGGGCCGCCTCGACCGCGTCCGTACCGGCGGGACCGCAGAAGTGGACCCGGGCGCGGTCGGCGAAGCCGCTCGGCAGGGTGGCGAAGAGCGCGTCCGTGAAGTCGTCCTTCTCCGGGGTCGCCAGATCGAGGACGTGCAGGGGCGCCCCGCTGTCCATCGTGCGCCGGACGGCCTCCAGCGTGACGGGGTGGTTGTGGCCGAGCGCGAGCGTGCCCGCGCCGGAGAGGCAGTCGAGATAGCGGCGGCCGTCGGCCCCCTCGATGGTCATGCCCGAGGCGCGGGCGGGGACGATCGGGAACGAGCGGGCGTAGGTGCGTGCCGAGGACTCCCGGGCGCGCTGGCGCCGCAGGATGCCGTCCGCGGCGGCGGCCGCGGCCACGTTCCCGGCGGTGGCCTGGCCGGGCAGGGTGACGGGGGGCGCGACGGAGGGCACGGCGGAGGAGGGCACGGTCGAGGGGGGCACAGTCATGACACGACTCCGGAGATGCGAGGAAGGACGAACTCCCGGTCGTACGAGCCCGCGTAGGGGAGAACGATCAGATCCCCCGCGCGTACCCGGTCGATCAGGACATCACGCGGAAGGGTGTCCCCGGCAAGGGGGCTGAGCGGGTCTGGCACGGCTGGCACTACCTCGGGGTGGGGGGTGCTGCGGAAGGGGCGCATGCCCAACAGCTTGCACCGCAAAGGTTTTGCTGAGGAGGCGTCAGGGACCCGACTCCCACCGGACGGTTAGGCGAGCCTAACCTAATATCTTCCCCGGGGAGGTGCCAACCGGCCCCGGACACGCCGCCCGTGCCCGGCCCGTACCTCCGTACTCCCGTACCTCCGTACCTCCGTACCTCCTACATCGACTTCTCTTGTGTCCACTCCTCTGCGCTGCGGCAGGTGACGCGCCGTCCGGGCGTGTACGGCTCCCAGCCCGGATCGCCGGTACGGGCGAAGGCGACCCAGGCGGCGTGCGTGCGCCGGGCCAGCTCGGGCGGCGGGGCCGCTGTCCCCAGCAGGGCGCCGGGTCCGTGCAGTTGGGGCAGGTGGGTCGTGTCGAAGACGAAGGGAAGCTCCACGGTGTGGGCCGCGCCGAGCTGCCCGCCCAGGGCGTCGGAGCGCCAGCCGAACTCGTACGCGTACGTGCGCCCGGCGTCAGCAGCCGTGGCGGCGCTGCCGGCGGCATGGGCGTCGAGAAGCCGCCGGGTGCCGTTGCCGAAGAGCGCGTCGCCCAGGATGGCGGACCGCAACGCGCCGTCCGTGGCGTCCGGTCGGCGGGCGCGGTGGGCGGCCACCAGCTCGGCCGGGGCGCGGTCGGTGCGGGCCGCGAGGTCAGCGAGGTCAGCGGCGGTGGTGGAGGTCAGCAGCCCCTGCGGGGCGAGATAGAGGTTCCCCTCCTCGGAGTTGACGCCCGCCAGCAGATCGACACCGTACGCGTGGGCGGCCAGGGTGTGGGCGGGCTGGCGCTCCAGTACGACGCTGAACGGGCTGAGCCCGGCCAAAGGATCGAGGTGGGTCGGGGTGGTGAGATCGATGCCCGCGAGCCGGGGCATGATTTCCACGAACCGTTCGTCGGACAGCGCGGCGAAGGCGTCGAGCCGGGGCCGTATCTCCAGCGCGCGGGCCGCCGCGTCCGTGACGCGGGCGGCCTGTTCGGGCGTGTGTGCCCCGAGACCGCTGCCGCTCTGCACGATCGCGCGCCGGAAGAGCCCGCGCGCGGCCGGGTCGGCCAGAACGGCACCGGTGAGGGTGGCCCCCGCGGACTGGCCGAACAGGGTGACGTTGCCGGGGTCGCCGCCGAACGCGGCGATGTTCTCGCGGACCCACCGCAGCGCGGCGATGACATCGAGCAGGCCGCGGTTGGCGGGGGCGCCGGGCAGGTCGAGGAAACCCGCGATGCCCAGGCGGTAGGCCACGGTGACCAGCACGACGCCGTCGCGGGCAAAGGCGGTGCCGTCGTACAGCGGCGCGCGGGGTGATCCGGCGACGAAGCCGCCGCCGTGCACGAAGACCATCACCGGCCGGGCGGCCAGGTTCCCGTCGACGGGTGCGTGGACGGTGAGGGTGAGGTAGTCCTCGCCCCTGACCCAACCAGGGCCGAAGTACGGGGACATGTCCAGGGCGCCGAAGGCATCACGCCGGGCCTGCGGGGCAGTGGGGCCCGGCTCGGTGGCGTCGCGTACCCCCGCCCACGGGGCGTGCGGCCGGGGCGGGGCGAAGCGGGCACGGCCCACAGGGGGTGCGGCGTAGGGGATGCCGTGGAAGACCGCCGTACCGCCGTGGCGCCGCCCCCGTACGGCGCCGCTCTCCGTGGGTACGACGATCCCGGCGGGAGGGCCGGAAGGGCCCTCGGGGTGGCGGTTCACGGGCGGTCCGTCCGGAGCCGCGCGAACGGGGCCCATTCCTTGATGCCGAACGCGCCCGCGTCGCGCCGTACCTCCAGGGCACCGTGGCCGCCGAAGTGGGCCGGGAGGACAAGGGCGTTGCGGTCGGCGGCCCGGCCCAGGATCCGGCGGCGGGTGGCGCGCGCCCCGGCCGGGTCCTCGCAGAAGCAACTGTTCTGGTCGGGCTCCATGATCTGGAGCGGGGTGTGCAGCAGATCGCCGACGAACACCGCGCGGTCCCCGCCGGATTCCAGGGTGATCACGCTGGAGCCGGGCGTGTGCCCGGGCGCCGCCTCCAGGCGCAGGTGGCCGTCGATACGGTGACTGTCCTCCCAGAGCAGCGCCTGGCCGGCGGCGTGGACGGGCGCGACGCTGTCCTCGAAGACGTTCTGGTTGCCGGGTCCGAACACCGAGGGGTTCGCGTGGGCGGGGTTCCAGAAGTCGAAGTCGGCCTTGGGCATCAGATAGGTGGCGTTGGGGAAGGTCGGCACCCAGGTCCGGTCCCGCAGAACGGTGTTCCAGCCGACGTGGTCGAGATGGAGATGCGTGTTGACGACGACGTCCACGTCCTCGGGCCGCACCCCGGCGCGGGCCAGGTTCTCCAGGTAGTCGGTTTCGAGGTGCCCCCAGACCGGCGCGTACGGCCGCTCCTTGTGGTTACCGGCCCCGGTGTCGATCAGGATCGTCCGGCCCTCGCTGCGCAGCACCCAGGTCTGCAGGGCGGACACGCAGATGTTGGTGTCGGGGTCCAGGAAGTCGGGGGTCAGCAAGGGCCGGTGGCGCTGCCACGCCTCCTCCGTACCGCCGGGGAAGAAGACATCGGGGGTCATCCCTACGGGACCGGAGAACTCCCCGACGCGGGTGATGGTGACGTCGCCCAGGGCGAGTTCGTACACGTCCCGGCCCGGATCCTGGCCCGGATTCTGATTCTGGCTCTGGCTCTGGCTCTGGCTCTGCATGGTGCTTCGGTGTCCTTCACTGATTTCGGGCATGCGGCAGCGCCACGCCGACGCACGAGGAACAAGGAACAGAGAGGGGAAGAGGGGGGTCAGCCCGCGCTGACCCCGGGCCGGGACGCGGCCGAGGACGCGGGGGAACGGTCCGGGGAACCGGGCGGCGGCGCCACGGCCTGGGCGAGCAGGGCCAGCGCCGTACGCGACGGCGAGCCGGTGTCCGTGGTCGCGAGCACGACGTTCTGGCCAGGGCCCTGGCCCAGGGTCTGCTGGGTGACGGTCACGGTCCCGACGAGCGGGTGCCGCATCTCGTGGACGCTGACGTCGCACGTCCTGACGCGGTGGTCGGCCCACATCGACGCGAAGTCCGCGCTCTTCGAGCTGAGTTCGCCCACCAGCGCGTGCAGCGCGGTGTCGTCCGGGTACTGGCCGGCGACCAGCCGCAGGTTCCCCACCACCGACCTGGCCTTGGCCGGCCAGTCCGCGTACAGGTCGCGGGTGTGGGCGTCGAGGAACACCATCCTGACCATGTTGGGGCGCTCCGCCGCCCGGTCCGGGGCGCCGGGGTCGAGATGTCCGGCGAACAGCGCGTGGCCGAGTCGGTTCCAGGCCAGCACGTCGTTACGGCGGCCGAGCACCAGCGCGGGGACGTCCGGGAGCGAATCCAGGAGCTGACCGGCCGCCTCCGTCATCCGCTCCGGCGCGGGCCGCCGCGCCCGGCCACGGCGCTTGGCCGTACGGGCCAGGTCGTACAGGTGCAGTCGCTCGGCCTCGTCCAGACGCAGGGCGCGGGCGATCGCGTCCAGCACGTCCGGCGAGGCGTTCATCGAATGCCCCTGCTCCAGCCGCGCGTAGTAGGACGCGCTCACGCCCGCCAGCAGCGCCAGCTCCTCGCGCCGGAGCCCCGGCACACGCCGCCGCTCCCCGTAGGTGGGAACCCCGATGTCCTCGGGACGGAGCTGGGAGCGCCGCGCTTGCAGGAAGTCTCCGAGCTGAACTTTTCCGCTCATGGATCCGAGTATGGGTCGCCCCGGACGGCGTAGCCTCTCCCTGCGGGTGCTAGGCACGGGAGGGCTCGGCCGGCCGGTGGCGGGCCCGGCGGCGGGCCCGGCGGCGGCGCTGGTCAGGGGGCCGGGACGGGGCCCCGCATATGGGCGCTGATCCACTGGATCAGACCGGCGTCGACCATGTTCGGTACGTAGGTGCGCGCGTTGTGGCCGCCGCCCTGGATCACGCTGAGCCTGGTCCTGATCGGCCCTCGGGTGTACGTACGGACGAAGTCCTCGACCTTCGGTCCGGTCCGGGCGTCGGAGCCGACCGTGCCCACCTGGAAGGCGAGATAGACGTCGGGGCCCTTCGCCCTGATCAGCTCCGGGGCGAGGAAGGCCGGATCGTTCGCCCGCTCCTCCTGTTCGTGCCCGGTCCACAGCCGGGAGTCCGGCGCGAGGTCCGGGCCCGAGACGAGGGCCGCCTTGAACTGGCGGGGCTTCTGGAGGACGGACTTCAGCGCGGCGAACCCGCCGGTGGACGAGCCCATGATCGCCCAGCCGTCGCGCGATCTCAGGGTGCGGAAGTTGGCCTTGACGAGGTCGGGGACGTCCTCCGTCAGCCACGTTCCCATCTTCGGCTGCCCGGGGATGTCACTGGCGTCCCAGTAGAGCCCGCCGGTGTCGGGGTGGGGGTTGAGCACGGGCATGGCCAGGATGAACGGCAGGCTCCTGCCCTCCTGGGACCACGCGGCGATGCTCGCCTCCAGCTTCAGATCCGTACCCATCCAGTAGTTGACGGGGTACCCGGCGCCCCCGGGCAGCGCGATCATGACCGGGAACCCGCTCCTCGCGTACGCCGGGTCCTTGTACTGCGGCGGTACCCAGACCCAGACCCGCCCCGTGAACCCGGACTTCCTCCCCGCCAGCGTCGTCACGGCGATCTTGGACCCGTCCTCGGGAACGGTGGCGGCCACGGTGAACGCGGCGGCCGGCCCGGTCGGCATCAGCACCTCGGACACCCCGGCCACCGCGGGCCGCCTGCCGCCGCCCCTCTCCGTGACGGGCGTGGGGACCGTGTCCCCGCCGTGGGCGAAGGTGATCGGGTCGCCGGTGTCGGAGAAGACTCCGGGAGCATCGGGCACGGGCCGGCCACTCTGCCCCAGGGAGAGAGCCGCAGCAACGGCAACGGCCACCCCAAGGGCCCACTTCTTAAGCGTCCCCTTCGTGTGGCGGGTGTGCGGCATCGGCGTTCTCCTAGGGGCGTGCCTGTCTGTTCCACCTGTCGGGAGGGGAATCCGGGAGGGGGATCCGGGAGGGGCTTAGCGGATCCAGTGGTTCCGTATTGGTACGACAAATCTACTTACAGTGACTCAAGGCCGCAGAGCGAAGCGCCCGGAATAGATTCCGCGCCCGATGCCGTTGTAGGCTTCAGTCGGCAAAGTTGAAGCTTCAACCATTTCGATGAGCCGGATCAGACGCCAGTCCACCGAAGAGGCGAGAGGTGAGCGCGATGCAGTTCGGGATCTTCACGGTCGGCGATGTCACGACCGACCCGACGACCGGACGTACGCCGACCGAGCACGAGCGGATCAAGGCGATGGTCGCCATCGCGCGGAAGGCCGAGGAAGTGGGTCTCGACGTCTTCGCGACGGGCGAGCACCACAACCCGCCGTTCGTGCCGTCCTCGCCCACCACCATGCTCGGCTACATCGCGGCCACCACCGAGCGCCTCATCCTCTCCACCTCCACCACCCTCATCACCACCAACGACCCGGTGAAGATCGCCGAGGACTTCGCGATGCTCCAGCACCTGGCCGGCGGACGCGTCGACCTGATGATGGGGCGGGGTAACACCGGGCCCGTCTACCCCTGGTTCGGGGAGGACATCCGGCAGGGCATCCCGCTCGCGATCGAGAAGTACGCCCTGCTCCACAAGTTGTGGCGCGAGGACGTCGTGGACTGGGAAGGCAAGTTCCGTACGCCGCTCCAGAGCTTCACCTCGACGCCCCGGCCGCTGGACGGGGTCCCGCCGTTCGTCTGGCACGGGTCGATCCGGTCGCCCGAGATCGCCGAGCAGGCCGCCTTCTACGGGGACGGCTTCTTCGCCAACAACATCTTCTGGCCCAAGGGCCACTTCCAGAAGCTGATCGACCTCTACCGCAGGCGGTACGCGCACTACGGCCACGGCACCCCCGAGCAGGCGATCGTCGGCCTCGGCGGCCAGGTGTTCATGCGGAAGAACTCGCAGGACGCGGTACGGGAGTTCCGGCCGTACTTCGACAACGCCCCGGTGTACGGGCACGGGCCCTCCCTGGAGGAGTTCACCGAGCAGACCCCGCTCACCGTGGGCAGCCCGCAGGAGGTCATCGAGAAGACGCTGTCCTTCCGCGAGACCTTCGGCGACTACCAGCGCCAGCTCTTCCTGATGGACCACGCGGGGCTGCCGCTGAAGACGGTGCTGGAACAGCTCGACCTGCTGGGCGAGGAGGTCGTCCCCGTCCTGCGCAAGGAGTTCGCGAACCGGCGGCCGGCCGGGGTCCCGGACGGTCCGCTGCACCCGGCCGTCGCCGCGACCGGGAAGGCCGTCTCCGCGACCCCGAAGAGGGAGGTTTGATCATGGACGCCGTGTCGGTCGACTCCGTCACACCGCTGAAGCTGGTCGCCGTGTCGGCCGGTCTCGGCAAGCCGTCCTCGACGCGCCTGCTGGCCGACCGGCTGGCGGAGGCGTCCGTACGGGCGCTCGCCGCCGAGGACCGCAAGGCGGAGGTCGAGGTCGTCGAGTTGCGCGAGCTGGCCGTCGACATCGCCAACAACCTGGTCACCGGCTTCCCTTCGGCCCCGCTCGGCGCGGCGCTGGCGGCGGTGACCGGGGCGGACGGGGTGATCGCGGTGACGCCGGTGTTCGCCGGTTCGTACAGCGGGCTCTTCAAGTCGTTCTTCGACCTGGTCGAGCCCGACGCGCTCACCGGAACTCCCGTCCTCCTCGCGGCCACCGGGGGGACCGCCCGCCACTCCCTCGTGGTGGAACACGCGATGCGCCCGCTGTTCTCGTACCTCCACGCGCTGACCCTGCCGACCGCCGTGTTCGCCGCGACGGACGACTGGGGCGCGGGGGCCGATACGCACGCGGGCGGACTGCCGGCCCGGATCGAACGGGCCGGCGGGGAGTTCGGCCGGCTGCTCCAGGGGCGGACGGCGCGTGAGGCGACCCGGAGGAACGACAACGGCGGCCACGGGAGCGGGAGCGCCGGCGGGAGCGCGAACGAGTTCGATGAGGTAGTGCCTTTCGAGCAGCTTCTCGCGAACGTCACGCCTTGACCTGATGGACGGTCTGATGGACGGGAAGGTCCGTTGTCAGTGGGGTCTCCTATGGTTTGGGTATGACCCCAGCTCTCATCGGGCGTGACCACCCCATGGGTGTCCTCCGGGCGGAGATCGCCCGGACGACGGACAGCCATGGGGGCCTCGCGCTGGTCACGGGCGAGGCGGGCATCGGCAAGACCGCGCTGGTCACCCGGGCCGCGCACGAGGCGCGGCGGCTCGGCGCGCTCGTCCTGAGCGGCTCGTGCTGGGACTCGGAGAGCGCGCCGGGGTACTGGCCGTGGGTGCAGGTCCTGCGGGGGCTGCGGCGCGGGGTCGGGCAGGAGCGCTGGGCGGAGATCGAGCGCGCGGCGGGCGGGCGCCTCGCGGTACTGCTCGGCGAGCCCCGGTACGTGCGGTCCACGCACCGCCCGAACGCGCCGAACGCGCCAAGGTCCCCGAACTCCCCGAACTCGCCGCAGAACGCCTTCGCGTTGTACGACGCGGTGACCTCGGCCCTGGTCGCCGTCTCGCAGGACCGCCCGGTCGTGGTCGTCCTCGACGATCTGCACGGGGCGGACCCCGCCTCCCTCCGGCTTCTCGAATTCGCCGCGCAGCACGCCTGGTTCGAGCGGCTGCTGCTCGTCGGGGCGTACCGCGACATCGAGGTGGAGGCGCCGGACCATCCGCTCCGGGGCCTGATCCTCCCCCTGGTCGCGCGGGCGACGACGACGCTGACGCTGACGGGGCTCGGCCGGGACGAGGTGGGTGCGCTGCTCGCGCTCACCACCGGGCGGGAGCCGGAGGCGGCCGTCATGGACGAGGTCCACCGGCGGACCGGCGGCAACCCGTTCTTCGTCGAACAGACGGCCCGGCTCTGGCACAGCGGCAGCCCGCTCTCCACGGTGGCGCCCGGGGTGAGCGAGGCCGTACGGAGCAGGATCGCGCAACTCCCGCCGCCGGTGAGCGCGTTGCTGACCTCGGCCGCCGTGCTGGGCCGGGAGTTCCACCACCGGGTGCTGGCGGGCGTCACGGCCGCGCCCGTACCGCACGTGGACCGGCTGCTGGAGCGCGCGGTGGCGGCCCGGGTGGTGGTGGCAGGACAGGCGGGCCGGTTCGCCTTCGCGCACGATCTCGTACGGGAGGCGCTGTACGCCGCGCTGCCGGAGCCGGACGTACGGCGCCGGCACGCCGAGGTCGTACGCGTCCTGGACGGCGATCCCGCGCTCAACGATCAGCTCTTCCCCGCCGAGCTGGCCCGGCACGCCTGGCTGGCGGGCGACGCGCTGGAGTGTGACCGCAGGCTGGACGTGCTGCTGGCGGCGGCGCGGGACGCCTCCAGCAGGCTGGCCGGCGAGGAGACTTTGGGCCACTACCGGCGGGCGCTGCGGATCGCCGAGGGGACGGCGGACCAGCGGCCGGAGGCCGGGCCCGGGGATCCGCGCCGGGCCGTGCTGATCGCCCTGGACCTCGGCGGCGAGTTACGGAACTACGGCGAGGAGGAGGAAGCCTGGCGGTACTTCGAACGGGCCGCCGCCCCGGCCCGTGAGCTGCGGGACGCCGAGCTGCTGGCCCGCGTGGCGATCACCCTGCACCGCCGGGGCGGTGTCCCCGGGCACGAGGCACAGACCACCGGGCTGCTCCGGGAGGCCCACCGCACCCTGATCGGCGGCGGCGCCGATCCGCAGCAGCTCGATCCGGCCCAGCTCGCGCGGGAACTGACCGTACGGTCCACGGCGCTGGCCCGCCGCGAGAGGGACGACGACGCGCTCGCCTTCTCGCTCTGGGCGCGGCACGACACGATCTGGGGGCTGGGCACGGCGGCCGAACGGCTCACGCTCACGGACGAGATGGCCGCCATCGCCCGCCGCGCGGGCGACCACGACACGGAGGTGCACGCGACGGGGATGCGCTGGGTCACGCTGCTGGAACAGGGCGATCCGCGCTTCCTCGCGGAGCTTCGCGCGTATGTCACGCTGGCCGAGCGGACGGGCAAACGCCGCTTCCAGCTCGGCAGCGCCATCGATCTGTCCATGGCCGCCTCCCTCGCGGGCCGCTTCGACGAGGCGGAGGAGCTGCTGGCCAAGGCGCTGGAACCCTGGCGCGAGCACGCACCGTACGGATTCATCAGCGCGCATCTGGACTGGGCGCTCAAGCTGCTCCGGGGCCGGTTCGACGCGGCGCGGGCGGTGGTCGGGACGCTGGACGGTCTGGGCTATCCGTATCCCCGGCTGCCGGCGGCCCTCACGGCGCTGGAGCGCGGCGACACGGCGGACGCGGTCCGGTATCTCCGGGAGGTGGAGGCCGGCGCGGACCCGCAGTTCCCGCGCGTCTACGCCCCGCTGTGGCTGCGCTTCCGCGCCCAGACGGCCGCCGCGTCGGGCGACGAGGCACTGATCTCCCGCGCACGGGCCGCGCTCGCGCCGTACGCGGGCCAGTGGATGGTCTCCCTGTACGGCTGCGACATCAGCGGCCCGGTCGACCTCTGGCTCGGCACCCTGGACGCCGCGAGCGGCCGGTGGGACGAGGCGGTGGCGGCGCTGACGGCGGCGCGCGACGCGGCGGACCGGCTCGGGGCCGTCCCGTGGTCGCAGCGCGCCACCACGGCCCTGACGCGAGCGGAAGCCCTGCGCCACCGCTCCCCCAACCCGGCCCCAGCCCCGTCCTCATCCCCCCAAGCCGGGGACCAGCAGGCCGACTTGCAGCAAGCCGAGTCCCAGGGGGCCGAGTTCCGGCGGGACGGCACGGTCTGGGCGCTGGCCTTCGCGGGGCGGTCGGTCCATGTGCCCGACGCGAAGGGGTTACGGGACCTGCATACGCTCCTCGGCCACCCGGGCGCCGACCTGCCCGCCGTCCACCTCCTCGCCCCCGAGGGCGGACACGTCGTCACCGCGACACGGTCGCTGGGCGGCGACGCCGTGCTGGACGAACGTGCCAAGGCCGCCTACAAGCAGCGGCTGGCGGAGCTGGACGAGGAGATCGACCGGGCCTGTACGCGCGGGGATACGGCCCGCGGCGCCGAGGGTGAGCGGGAGCGGCAGGCCCTGCTGGACGAGCTGCGCCGGGCGGCGGGCCTCGGCGGACGGACCCGGCGCCTCGGCGACGAGGCGGAGCGGGCCCGTAAGACGGTCACCGCCCGCATCCGCGACACCCTGCGCAGACTCGACGCCCTCCACCCCGAACTCGCCGCCCATCTCCGGGCATCGGTGTCCACGGGCTCCACCTGCGCCTACCGCCCCGCCCCCACCGCCCCGCCCGTCGACTGGCGCCTCTGACCTGTCTTCCCGGGGCGGGGGGTGTGCCGACCGGCGAGGCCGCGGTGGCGTCATCTGCGGTTGTACAGGCGCATCGTGACCGTACCGAAGCCGATCAGCAGGACCGCCGACCAGCCCAGGGACCAGGCGATGGCGGCTGTCGGCCAGTGACCCGCCATCAACTCCCGTACCCCGGTCGCCACATGGCTGACCGGGCTGTTGTTGACGAATGCCTGGAGCCAGCCCGGCATCGTCTTCGGGTCGACGAAGACATTGCTCAGGAAGGTCAGCGGGAAGAGCACCATCATGCTGACGCCCATCACGGACTTCTCGCTGCGCAGCAACAGCCCGAACATCGTCCAGACCCACGAGAACGAGAACGAGAAGACCAGCAGCAGCGCCACCCCCGCCACGACCCCGGGCACCCCGCCCTGGGGGCGGTAGCCGATGAGGATGCCGACGCCGAGCATGACGGCCGAGGCGATCACATAGCGGACGACATCGCCGAGGAGGTAGCCGACCATCGGGGCCGGGCGCCAGATGGGGAGGGTGCGGAAGCGGTCGAAGACACCTTTCTCGATGTCGGTGTTGACCGCGACGCCCGTGTACATCGTGACCATCACGACGCTCATCACCAGGATCCCCGGCAGCAGGAACTGGATGTACTCCGCTGTGGAACCGGCCAGCGCGCCGCCGAAGAGGTACGAGTACAGCAGCACCATCATGATCGGGAAGGCCGTGACGTCGAAGAGCTGCTCCGGCACGTGCTTGATCTTGAGCAGGGTCCGCCAGCCGAAGGCGAGCGAGGCGGTGAGCCCGCTGGGCCGGGGCGGCCGGTCCTGGCCGGCCAGGAGGGTCGCCAGATCCTCCGCCGTGGGAGAGGTCAGCGCGGGATCCGCGAGATCGTGCGCGTTCTTCGTCTTCGTGACCGCGGTGCTCATGCCGCCGCCTCCTCCGTCGTCAGGGTGGCCGCCCCACTGCCGTGCGGGCCGCCGTCAGGGACGCCGTCAGGCCCGCAGCCAGGGTTCTGGTCCGGGCTGTCGTCCGGCTTTCTTTCGGTGAGGGCGAGGAACACCTCGTCCAGACTCGGCTGGCCCAGCGAGAAGGTGTCCACCGTGATCCCCGAGCGGGCCAGCTCCGCCAGCGCCCGCGCGGCCTGTTCGGCCACGCCCCGCTCCGTGCTGTGGCCGTTGACCGTCGCGGTCAGCGCCACCGGGTCGGGGCCGAGCTGCACGGCCGCGCCGAGCGCCAGCGCCAGCACCCCCTCGGCCTCCGTCCGCTGCCCCGCGTCCCGCAGCCGCAGATGGACCGACCCGGCGCCGACCGACGCCTTCAGCTCGCCCTTCGTGCCCTCGGCGATCATCCGGCCACGGTCGATCACCGCGATACGGGAGGCCAACTGGTCCGCCTCGTCCAGATACTGCGTCGTCAGCAGCACCGTCGTGCCGTGCGCGACGACGGCCCGGACGATGTCCCACACCTGGTTGCGGCTGCGCGGGTCGAGCCCGGTCGTCGGCTCGTCGAGGAAGAGCAGGTCCGGCGTGTTGAGGAGGGACGCGGCGATGTCGATACGGCGCCGCATCCCGCCCGAGTAGTTCTTGACCTGGCGCCCCGCCGCCTCCGCCAGTCCGAACGCCGCCAGCAGCCGCGCCGACCGCTCCCGCGCCGCCCGTCCCGAGTGGCCGAGGAGCCGTCCGAGCAGCACCAGGTTCTCCGTACCGGTCAGGTCCTCGTCCACCGACGCGTACTGCCCGGTGAGGCTCACCCGGCCGCGTACCGCGTCCGCTTCCTTCCGTACGTCCTTGCCGAAGACCCGCGCCTCGCCGCCGTCCGGCCGGAGCAGCGTCGCCAGCATCCTGACGAGGGTCGTCTTGCCCGCCCCGTTCGGCCCGAGGAGCCCGTAGACGGTGCCCGCCGGCACGGCGAGATCGACGCCGTCGACGGCCCGGTTGTCGCCGAAGACCTTCACCAGCCCTCTGGTCTCGATCGCCAGATCAGTGCTCATTGCTGTTCCCTAGCTTGTCCGTCCGTGGGTCAGGAGATGAGGGCTCCGGAGACGCCGACCACACCCCGTGCTCCCTCACCTCCCAGGCGCGAGACACGTCCGCGCGGCCCGCCAGATCAGATCTGGCGGGCCGCGCGGACGGCGGTACCGCTCGGGCGTCAGGGTTCTCGCGTGTAGAAGCGGTAGAAGGTGGCGATGACCGTGCCCGCGCCGATCGCCAGGCCGATCCCCGAGGACAGCAGCACGCTGTGCCCGGTGAGGCTGTAGAGGAAGCCGATGGATCCGCCCACCAGCACGCCCCAGGCCGCCGCCCTGAGTTCGCGCGGCAGGGAGTGCTCCACCCTGAGCAGCCCGAAGAGCAGCAGCGCGAAGGCGGCCCCGGAGATCAGCGCCAGGGCGAGCTGCCCCCAGGTCGCGGGACCGCCGCTGCGCGCGATGGCCTGGGCGTACGCGCCGTAGGCGATGCCCAGGAAGAGCGGTACGCCGAGGACGAGCGGGGAGATGTGCCGGCCGCTACGCCCGGAGCGCGCGCCGTGAACGCCGGACGCGCCCGACGCGCCGGACCCGCCCGACGCGCGGGATGGTTCGTACGTACGGTGCGCCCCTTGCGTACGGACCGGTGCGCCGCCGCCGTGTCGTCCGGGCAGAACAGGTGTGGCCATGGCCGGGAGCTCCTTCCCTCACCCCCCGCACCCCCCGCTTCTCCAGAGCACACCCGCCCACCGCGCCCGTCAAGCCCGACCGGCCCCCTCCTCACCGGGTCGGCGGCGCACCGCTCGCGCCGCCCGGCCGGTCCGCGTTCCCTTGAGGGGTGCGGACCAACCACCGGACCTCCCTCTCCCTGGCGCTGATCCTCCTGCTGACGGTCCTCACCCCCCTCAGCGCGGTCGCCGCCTGGGCCGATCTGGAGGTCGGCGACACCCGCCGCTTCGTCGCCACGACCGCGCCGCTCGGTTCCGACCACGCCGTACGGATCGCCCTGGCGGACCGGATCACGGACCAGGTGATGTCGGAGATCAAGAGCGGCGCGTTCGATGTGGGGCCGTTCCAGGATGACCTGCGGAGGGCGATGCGCGATCTGCTGCACGACGCCGTGCTGTCCTTCGCCGAGTCCGACGCGTTCAGGAACGCGTGGAGGACGGCCGTACGCGCCACCCACTCCACGGTGGAACAGGCCCTGACCAACGGGCGGGGCAACGCCGTGACCCTTGATCTGGCGCCCGTGGTCCGGCAAGTGAAGGCGCAACTGGTGTCCGACGGCGTGCCGTTCGCCGACCGGATCCCCGTACGGGACACCCGCATCGTCGTCCTGGAGGCGAACGGGCTCGGTGTCTGGCGCGAGGTCGCCGAAGGGCTGCGTGCCGCCGGGATCTGGCCGGCCGTGGGTACGGCGCTGCTCGCGGCGGCTGCCGTACTGACCGCCGTGGCCGGCCGCAGGCGCCGGGCGCTGACGGGTGTCGGCCTCGCGGTCGCGGCGGGCGGGGTGCTGCTGGTCGTGGTCGTCGCGGTGACGCGGGGGACCGTGCTCCAGGACCTGCCGGACGACGGGGACCGGGCGGCCGGCGCCGCGTTCTACGACGCGCTGACCGGCTCACTCCGTATCACCGGCTGGTCCCTGCTGGGCGCAGGGCTTCTGCTGGCACTGGCCACGTGGCTGACGGGGCGCCTCACAGGCCGCCGGGAGAGGTCGCCGGGAGAGGCCCCTTGAAGGCGGCCACGAGAGCGGTCAGGAGGGCCGCCACGCCTGGCTTTACTAAATCTTTATTCCGATACCACCCAGCCGAATGTCCCTTTTGTTCCATTTGGAGCACCATGGGGTTATGAGCCAGAACACAGCACAGCGGCCCCCCACCACGGGCATGGGCACAGGCACAGGTACTGGTACTGGAATGGGCATGGGAACCACCGGCGTAGGACACGGCACCGGAGCCCATGCGGAAAGGAAGGCCGCTTGGGCAGTTGGCGGTAGCTTCTTCGCCGGCGTGCTCCTGCTGGTGATCGGAGTGACGGACATCCTCCAGGGGATAGCGGCGATCAGGAGGAACGCGTTCCTCAACACCGCCGGCTACACCTACTCGTTCAACCTGACGTCGTGGGGCTGGATCCATCTGGCGATAGGCGTTCTGCTCGCCCTCGTCGGTATGGCACTCCTCGCACGGGCCAGGTGGGCACGGTACGCGGGTATAGGACTTGCCGCGCTGAACATGATCGCGCAGTTCATGTATCTGCCACACCAGCCGGTGTGGGCCGTCGTGGGCATGGCACTGTCGGCGTTCATCATCTGGGCGCTGGCCAACGACCGGGGCGCTCTCGACGCCGGGGCACGATCCGGGTCGGGCGCGAGAACCTGACGATCCGGCACCCCCGGACCGAAAAAGCCACACAGAAAAAGCCACACAGAAAAAGCCACACCGAGAAGCCACACCGAGAAGCCACACCGAAGAAGCCAACCAACCTCGCGGGAACAGCGGTTGTCGCCGCTGTTCCCGCCTTCACGTGTGTGCGCCCATAAGGCGTGAGGAAGGATGGGGACCTCCACCAGGCCATGACCTCCATCGGGCCGAGCGCGAGAGGCCAACCCCGTTGAACAGCCCCAACCGTAGGGATCCTGCGGACGCACCGTCACCGCCCGTCGCCCGCCCCCTCCACCAGCGCCTGCTGATCGGGGCCACCGGCCTGTTCCTTCTCGCCGCCACCGTCCTCCTCGGCTGCCGCGCGCTCGGCAGCGACGGCGTCACCCCCGTACCGCAGCTCCTCGCGTTCCTGCCCTGGCTGCTCGTCCCCGCCGCCCTCGCCCTGCTCCTCGCCGCGCTGCTGCGCTGGCGCGCCGGGGCGGTCTGGGCGCTGGTGGTCATGGGCGCCGCGGGATGGTTCCTGCGGCCGTACGACACGGGCACGGGCGCCGGAGCCGGCACCGGCTCCGAGGTCCGGGCGGCGGGCGCCGCGTCCGGGGCGGGGAGCGCCGCGCCCGTCCCGCTCAAGGTGCTGACGTCCAACGTCGAGTACGGGCAGGCCACACGCGGCCTGATCGAGGTGATCCGCCGCGAGAAGCCGGACCTCGTCTTCGTTCAGGAATGCGAGTTCCGCTGCGTGGAACTCCTGGCCGAACAGATACCGGACGCCGACTACCCGTACCGGAACGTCGTCAAGGCCAGCAGCGCCGAAGGGTCCTCGATCCTCTCCCGCTTCCCGCTCACCGACACCGCGCGCATCCCCGGCCTCCTCGCGATGCCCGGCTCCACGGCGCGCATCGGCGACCGTACGGTGCAACTCCAGCTCGCCCACCCGCTGCCGCCCATCCCGGGCATGGTCGACGACTGGCATACGGAGCTGGGCCGTATCCGTACGTTCGCCGCCGCGCAGAAGGCGGCCGACGCGCCGCTGATCCTCGCGGGCGACTTCAACGCCACCCGCGACCACGCCACGTTCCGCGCCGTCCTGGACGCGGGCGCGCTGCGCGACAGCGCACTCCTGGCGGGCGCGGGCCGTACCCCGTCCTGGCCCACCGACGTGCCCAGGCCGCTGGGCGCGCAGATCGACCACGTCCTGGTCAGCGACGACTTCTCGGTACGGAGCGCCCGCTTCCTGGACCTGGCGGACACCGACCACCGATCCCTGCTCGTCGGCCTCGAACTCCACTGAGCGCGGTCCGACGCGCGGTCCGACGCACGGCTCGACATACGGTCCGACATGCGGGCGGGGCGGCCCGGCGTGAGGATCGGAGCATGAACGACGAACCCAATGCCGACATCCTGCGGAACATCGACGCGCTCGTCGCGGAGGAACGCGCCCTGCGCGAGCGCTCGACCCGCCGGCTCGGCCTCGCGCCGGACGAGGAGACGCGGCTGCGCTCCGTGGAGGTCCAGCTCGACCAGTGCTGGGACCTGTTGCGCCAGCGCCGCGCCAAGTCGGAGTTCGGGGAGAACCCGGACGAGGCGCGGGTCCGGCCGGCGAGCGAGGTCGAGGGGTACCAGGCGTAGGCGCAGACGCGGCCGGAGCCGCCGGACCGGGCACCGGTGTCGGCCACGTTCCGCCCCGTACGTCACCCTGGCGCCATGGGAGAACACTCCGACCCGAGCGACACCCCGAGCGACAACCCGAGCGGTAACCAGGGCGGTAACCGGGGCGGCGCGGGCCCGTCGAACGCCCCGCCGCGCCGCCCCACCGCCCCCTCCTGGCTGCTCGCGGGGCTGCGGCCCAGCTCCGCGCCCATCCCGTGGGCCGCCGTCGCCCGTGCCTCCGTGGGCATGGCCGTCCCCCTCGCGGTGGGTTTCGCCGTCGATCAGCCCGCCTATGGGGCGCTCGCCTCGATGGGCGCCCTGTACGGCGTCATCGGCGACACCGCCGACGCGTACCGGATGCGGATCTTCCACATCGCGGTCCCCCAGCTCTTCGGCGCCGTCGGCGTCACGCTCGGCGCGCTCGTCTTCGACCGGGGCTGGTGGGCCGTCGGCGTGCTCACCCTGCTCGCGCTCGTCTCCGGAATGATGTCCTCCATCGGCGCGGTCGCCTCGTCCTCGGGGCTCCAGCTCCTCCTCTTCTCCGTACTGGGCGCGGGGCTGGCGATGCCCGAGCCCTGGTGGGTGGCGCCGCTCCTCTTCCTGCTCGGCGGGCTCTTCGTCCTCCTCCTGTCCCTGCTGGCCTGGCCCCTGCGCGGCATGGAACCGGAACGCGCCGCCGTCGCCGGTACGTACCGCGCGGTGGCCGACCTCCTCGCGGCGGCGGGTCGGCAGGAGTACGACACGAAACGCCAGGCCGTCACCGACTCCCTCAACGTGGCGTACGACCTGATCCTCGCCCGCCGCGCCCGCGAGCACGGCCGCTCGGAACCCCTCGTACGGCTCCTCGCCCAGCTCAACGTCGTCATCCCGCTGGTGGAGGCCGCCCCCGCCGCCCATCTGCACGGCCGTCCGCTGCCGGCCGCGGTGCCCGACGCCGTAAGGAAGTTGGCGGACGCGGTGGCCGAGGGCCGTACGGACCGCGCCACCGAGCCGGACCGTCCCCCGCGGCCCGGCGCCACCTCGGCGGAGCGCGCGGTCGACGCCGCGCTCCGCCACGCCACGTCCGTCGTGAACCACTCCGAGCCCGACCCGCACAACGTCGACGACCGACTCGGCCGCCCCGCCGCCCTCCGCGTCCGCGCGCGCCGCGCCACCCGCGACGTCCTGCTCTCCGAGGACTCCTGGCGGTACGGCCTGCGTCTCGCGCTCTGCATCGGGCTCTCCCAGGCGCTGGTGTCCCTCATCCCCGTACCGCGCTCGTACTGGGTGGCCCTCACCGTCACCTTCATCCTCAAGCCGGACTACGGTTCGGTCTTCTCCCGGGCCGTGCTGCGCGCCCTCGGCACGGTGGCCGGGCTCGTCGTCGCGGCGGCGATCCTCTCCCACGTGGCGCGCGGCTGGTGGGACGTGGCGGTGATGCTCGTCATCGCGGGGATCGTGCCCGCGATGACGGCGAAGGGGTACGCCTTCCAGACGGCGGCCATCACCCCCGTCATCCTGCTCCTCTCCGACCTCCTCAGCCACGAGGGCTCCGGGCTGCTGCTCCCGCGCTTCGTCGACTCGATGATGGGGTGCGCGATCGCCCTGATCGCGGGGTATCTGCTCTGGCCGGAGAGCTGGCACACCCGCATCGGGGACCGCCTGGCGGACGCGGTCGAGGAGACGGCGGAGTACGTACGGTGCGCCTTCGCGCCAGCTCCCGACGCCGCCGATGCCGATGCCGCCACCGGAGTCGGCACCGGCCCCGACCAGTCGGAACGCGTGCGCACCCGCCGCCGCATCTACCGCGATCTCTCCGTCGTCCGCACCGAGTTCCAGCGCGCCCTGACCGAACCGCCGCCCACCGGCACCCGCGCCAGGGCCTGGTGGCCCCTGCTCGTCGCCGTCGAACGCGTCGTGGACGCCACGACGGCGGCCCGGGTCCGCGTCGACCACGGCGCCCCGCCGCCCGCCCCCGCCGAGATCACCGCGATCGTCCGCCAGTTGCGCGAACTGGCGGACGGCATGCGGTCGAGCGCCGTCCTGGTGGAGGTACGGGCGGAACTCGGCGGCGACGAGAAGGGCGTCCTGGCCCCACTGCGCCAAGAGGTACGGGGCGCACGCGCCATCGCCTCCCCGCAGCGCCGCACCGGCCTCACCGGACGCCCGACGCACCCCCCGATGTGATCCCCGGCCTGCCCCCCGGTGTGACCCCTTGCCCTTCCGTCACCCCGCCCGGCACCTTCAGCAACGCCCAGACCCGCTTCCCCGGCCCCCGCCGCGGCGCCACGCCCCAGTCGTCGGCCAGCGCCGCGACCAGCGCCAGCCCCCGCCCGCACTCGTCCTCCGCCTCCGGAACGCGCGGCCTCGGCAGACAGTCCCCCGCGTCCTCGACCTCCACCCGGAACAGCCCCTCGGCCCGGAACAGGGTGACGGCGATCTCCCGGCCCGGCGGACTGCCGTGCCGCAGCGCGTTGGTGACGAGTTCCGACAGCAGCAGAGCCGCGGTCGCGCCCGGATCCCCGTCCAGTCCGATCCGCGCCCGCAACACATGGCGCGCCCGGCCGACGCTACGAGGGTGACTGGAGAGCCGGAAAGTGACGTATTGGCCCTGCGGATCGCGCTGTTCGTCGTCCTGCTTCGTGGGGGCGTCGTGGTTCATGGGAAGGAACTTCCCCGTAACAGGACATTTACGTTTTCCGCGCCCGCATATCTCGCCCCGGACGCCACGTTTCGCGCTCCGCTCAATGGCACGGATTGTCAGGGGCTGGTGGTTTCGTCGCCCCCATACACACGGGGGTGTGCACCCGGACCCGCTCCCCCGTCAAACCCGGTTGACCGCGTCCACAGTTCGCACCAGACCGTCTTGCCGACGGTACGGGGCTCCACGCCCCACCGGTCCGCGACCTGCTCCACGATCAGCAGCCCCCTGCCGAAACACTCCTGGTCGGTGGCGGCCCGCACCACCGGCAACCGCTCCCCGCGCGGATCGGTGACCTCGATACGGAGCACTGCGGCCGTCAAGGCGACCCGCACCCGGAAGAACCGGTCCCGCAGACACCCGTGCAACAACGCGTTCGTCCCCAACTCACTCACCAGCAACGCCGCCGACCACGACAGCTCCGGCCGCCCCCACTCCGCCACCAACCGCCCCACGTGCCCCCGGGCCAGCGACACACTGCCGGCCACCGGCGTGTAATCCAGCGAATCCACCTTCAGCACGGGCCCGAACTCAGGCCCCGGGGCCGGAACTTCCTGCGCAGCGGTCATGAACACGCACCTCCGTGTGCGGTCGGGATCTGCCCGTACGGGGACGCGCATGGCAGTGGCGATGCCACCCCGCTATGCGCCGGTTCCGGCGCAGGGCAAGGCGGTGCACTTCCACCAAGTGGCTCCGCAGTGCGAGCGGTTGCGCACTGAACGTAGCGGCCGGTATGCGCAAAGCTCAAGCATTGCGGGAACATATTCCCCGTAAGGGTGACCGGCCGCCGAGGGCGACAGGGGAGTGACACACTGTGAACAAGCTGACGAGGAGGGTGACATGGGGAGAGCCCCTGGTTGGACGGGCGGGAGCCGAGTTTCCACCGTGCTGGGCCGCAAGTTGGGCGGAGAGCTGTACAAGCTGCGCGTCGCGGCGGGCAAAACGCAGCAGGAGGGTGCCGCCGCGCTGAGCGCGACTCCGACGAAGGTCGTCAAGATGGAGAGCGGCTCGGTACCCATGCGGGACCCGGACATCAAGGCGTTGTGCGAGCTGTACGAGGTGGACGCCGACGTTCTGCACCGGATGCGCGAACTGGCACGGAGGGACCGGGACCGGCGCAAGGTGAAGGGGTGGTGGGACGACGAGCAATCAGTCGCCGCCCAAGTCGAGTACATCTCCACGGAAGACGCGGCACTCAGCATCCGACAGTGGCAAATGGCGCTCATCCCCGGCCTGTTCCAGACTCCCGAATACGTCCGGGCCATGGGGGTGGCCGATCTGTCCTGGGACGACATGGACCGGATCGAGGAGGTCGTCGCAACACGGTTGAAGCGCCAGGCACGACTGCACGCCGAGGACCCTCTGCACATCCATGCGGTGATCTGGGAAGCCGCGCTCCGGCAATTGATGGGCGGCCCCAAGGTGATGAGCCGCCAGCTCAATCACCTGTGCGAGCTGTCAGAACTCCCCAACGTACGCATTCAGGTGCTGCCCTTTCGCGCTGGGGCGCATCCCTGCGTCGGTGGTCCCTTCAGCATTCTCTCCTTCGGCGAGGAGGGAGCTGTGGACGTGGTGTACCAGGACACCGCTCGGTCTACCATCTGGTACGAGGATGCGGCAGAGGGATCCGACTACGCATCTCTCTTCGCCCGGGTTGCCGGATCGAGCCTGTCGCCCTATGACTCGGTCCAGTTCATCGACAGTGTCAGCAAGGGATTGACCGAGTGATGTCCTTCCAGTTCAAGAAGTCCAGCTACAGCGGCGGAACCCCTGACTGCGTCGAAGTCGCCCGGAACATACCCGGCACCGTCGCCGTCCGCGACTCCAAGAACCAGGCCGGCCCGGTCCTTCTCCTCACCCCCGCCGCCTGGTCCGCCTTCGCCACGACCGTCCCCGCGTCGAGGGCGCCCGGGGAAGGCCGATCACTCCGCTGAACTGGAGTTTTTGCGCTGGTTGGCCTGGAAGCGCGCCTTCTTCTGACGGTTCCCGCATGTGTTCATGTCACACCATTTGCGGGTGCGGCTCTGGCTGGTGTCGAAGAAGGCGGCTTGGCAGGTCGGTGACGCGCACAAGGCCAGTTTTCCGTCGCGTTCGCCTGCGATGACGCTGACCGCGTCGGCGGCGATCACGCTGAGGGCGTCTTCCACGCTGGAAGCCGAGCCGAGCAGCCATCGCCGCCGGCCCTCGGGCGTCAGGACGGCCGCCGCCTGACCCTGCGCGCTGTAGTCGTTGATGACCTGGACAGCGGACGCGGGCAGAGCGTCCTGGAGCGCCGCCGCTGTCGCGGCGGCGTGAATCGACTCCCTCAGTTCCCGGGCGCGGTCGAGCTGGGCCGTGGTGCAGGACGCCACG
This sequence comes from Streptomyces sp. NPDC050509, assembly GCF_044457965.1. Taxonomy (NCBI): domain Bacteria; kingdom Bacillati; phylum Actinomycetota; class Actinomycetes; order Kitasatosporales; family Streptomycetaceae; genus Streptomyces; species Streptomyces sp. NPDC050509. The sequence continues at coordinate 187,263 of NZ_JBITHL010000015.1, forward strand.
GCGAGGCCGTTCACTTCCAGCCAGTCGACGAGTCGGTGCGGCACCGGAATGCGCTCCACAGGGTTGCCACGACGCTCCGACAGGGTCCCCGTGAAGCTGGTCGCCAGCACGGTACCGAGGCGGAAGTCAGGAAACCCAGCAGGCATGGAACCACCTTAGCTGGTTGCAGCGTGGCTGGGAGAACTGTTAGAACCGTCTTAGCCGGTTCTCAATGGATCGGAGCCGGTTCCGCGACGGCCAGGAGGTTTTCATGTCCCGCCCCACCAGCGACGTGCAAGCATTTGAAGCCCACGCACCTGACGCCGACCTCGACGATCTGCGCGCGCGGCTGGCCGCGGCGCGGCTGCCGGAGGCCGAGACGGTCTGTCGCCCCGGGCCCGACCCGCGCCGATGGGACCAGGGCGTTCCGCTCGCCGACCTCGTCGATGTCGTGGACTACTGGCGCACCGGGTACGACTGGCGGTCGTTCGAAGAGCGCCTCAACCGGATCGGCCAGTTCCGCACGACCATTGACGATCTGGGAATCCACTTCCTGCACCGCCGGTCCCCGCGCGCGGACGCCACTCCTCTGGTCCTGACGCACGGCTGGCCGGGCAGCGTCGCCGAGTTCGCCGATGTGGTGGACGAGCTGGCGGATCCGAAGGACGCGGACGCCCCGGCGTTCCACGTCGTGGCCCCGTCGCTCCCGGGCTTCGGTTACAGCGACAAGCCGGCCACCACCGGGTGGGGAACGGAGAAGATCGCAGCCGCCTGGGTGGAACTGATGGGGAGGCTCGGCTACAGCAGGTTCGCCGCCCACGGCGGGGACTGGGGAGGCAATATCACCACGGTTCTCGGCGGCAGGTTCCCTGCGCACGTTCTCGGCATCCACACCACGTTCGCGGAGGCGCCGCCCGGGGTGACCACGGACGGGCTGACGGCGGTCGAACGCAAGTGGACCGAGGAGACCCGCGATTTCTGGCGCCACCACGCGGCGTACGCGAAGCAGCAGGCGACCCGCCCGCAGACCATCGGCTACTCGCTCGTCGACTCACCGGTCGGGCTTCTCGCCTGGATCCTCGACAAGTTCGCCGAGTGGTCGGACACCGAGGACAGCCCGTTCGAGACCATCTCCAGGGACCGCGTTCTGGACAACGTCACCCTGTACTGGCTGACGCGGACCGGCGCATCGTCGGCCCGCATCTACTACGAGAGCCACAACTCGCTCGACCCCGAACTCCGGGTCGACGTCCCGTCGGCGATCAGTATGTATCCCGGCGACGTCGAGAAGTGTCCGCGCCCCTGGGCGCAGCAGCGGTACCGACAGATCGTCCGATGGAGGTCGCCCGAGAGCGGGGGACATTTCCCGTCGCTGGAGGTTCCCGAGTATTTCGTCAAGGATCTGCGAGAGGGCCTGGCGGCAGTGCTGGCCGCTCATCGGTGAACGCGGCTCGGCGGCGCCGGATCCGTACGGTCATGTCGGTGAGGACATGATCCGAACGAAGCCGGCGCCGCGAACGGCCTGCCTGCCGGTCGGCCTGCCTGCCTGCCTAGCCGACCGCCGCGTTGACCGAGGCGATGATCTTCTCGCCCCATGCCTTCGTGACGCTGCCCTCGCCGTTGGCCTTGAGCATGAGGTGGCCGAACTTCGTGCTGCGGTTGGCGCGCAACTGCTGGAGCTTCCTGGGGCTCAGCGAGCTCTTCTCCTCGTGCGAGACGAGGTCGAAGGTGTGGTTGTTGCTGCTGCGGGAGACGAACGAGAACTTGTGCGCGGCCGAGCCCCCGCCCTTGATCACGGTGAAGCCTATGGTCATGCCCGCGCTCTGCATGTCGTCCGCTTCCATGTCCTTGACGAGGCCCGCGTACTTCTTCTTGTCCTCGACACGGCTGGAGAGCTTGCCGTGGCTGGACATGGCACCTGATGCGGCGTGCGTGGTGTATTCGGAGTACTTCTTCTTGTACACCCGCGACTTGTCCAGCATCTCCGGCGGGTTGGCCGCGTCCTCCTGCTCGTGCTCCGCGACACCCTGCCTCAGGTACTCACCGGTGCTCTGCGTCGGGAAGAGGACGATCTTGGGCTCGGTCGGTGCGCCGTTCGAGTCCTGGCCGCCGAAGCGCACCAGGCCGGTGAACGCGTGGCCGGGCTGGGCGAGGCGGAAGCCCTCCATGCCTCCCTTGTGCACCTTGACCTGTTCGCCGGGGACGACTGGCCAGTGCGGCGGCGCCTTCCCGTCCCCGTTGTCGACGATGTACGCGTCCGAGTCCTTGTATCCGGGGCGGCTTCCCCCGCGGAGCGCTGCCATATCCGGCGTCTCGGCGAACGCTTTCCCGTTCACCGCCTCGTAGCGTGCCTTGATCTGGTCCACGATGTCCGTCCGGTTCACGCCGTAGTACTTCGTCAGTACCTGATTCACCAGCGCCTTGTTCTTCAGCGGCAGCATGCCGTTCGGCACGGTGGCGCGGATCCCCTCGTGCTCGCGCGGCAGCTCGAACTCCGTTTCGGCGGCGGCCCCGGCGCCCTTCGGCGGCCCCGACCGGATGGGCATCGGCGCCGGCGCCGGGGGCGGCGGGGGCGCCGGGGGGCCCGGTGCGCGCTGGATGCTCGGCGCGTGCGGATCCCCGCGCAGCGCGAGGCCGACGGCGCGGTTGCCCGCCTCGCCCTGCAGACGGAGGAGTTGCGCGTTGCCCGGGGTCGCCGACCGGATGGGCGCGACCGACGCCGAACGGCCGGGCACGGGCGAGACGGGCCGGCCGGGCGCGCGCTGGACCCGTTGCCCCGCCTGGGCCGACCGGGGAGGCTCCTGAGCGTGCATCACTGGCCTTTCTGTTCGGAGAAAACCGAGCGGATCGCTCCAAGCCGGTCCGGAGCAACGGGCGTTGCGCCGGCCGGCCGGGAGCGGACGCGTCCCCACCGCTCGCGGCTGAGGCGCCCCTCCCCATCGTGTGCGACCGTTCGCCGTCATGTACGGAACTCTACAAAACCCGTGGACGTATCAACCAATCGATCCCCTTCGCCTCGTCACCGACCCCGCGGACGCCGACCGTTCAGACCTCGGTGCGCTCGACGGGGATCCACAGCTCCGCGTCCGCCCGCGCCCCGTCCGGCGACAGCCGGGTGCGCAGGATCTCGGGTCCCGGCCGGCTCCGGTACGGGTTGGACGGGAACCACTGCGTGAACACGTCCCGCCACAGATACTGGAGCGCCTGCGGGAACGGCCCGGAGTTCTCGAAGACGGCCCAGGTCCCCGCCGGGACGGTGAGCGCGTCCAGGTCCTCGGGGACCGCCGCCCGGGTCACCACGCCGTGGTAGTAGTCGAGTTCGGTCCCCTCGGCCCGGCTCGGGTCGAGGCCGTCGCTCACCGCGACGATCCCCTCCGGTTCCTGGTCGGACAGCGCGGTGATACGCCCTATCGTCTCCTGGCCGATACTTCGGATGAAGTCGGCGATCGCCGGATTCATGCCCTCATGGACGAGGGGGACCCGGGCCTTCCGGCCCGCCACGACGAACTGCTCCTTTTCCACAACCCTGTATCGCATACCGCTGCTCCCTTCGATGACGAGGCGGAAGGACATCCGTGGCTGGGAGTGCAGAGCCGCACCGGTCCGTCTGGCCTCGCCGGGACCGACGCCGTGCACGGCGCGGAACGCGCGTGCGAACGCCTCCCCCGAGGTGTAGCCGTAGCGCACCGCGATCTCCAGCAGCGTCCGCTCCCCGGCGAGCACCTCGGCGCCCGCCACGGTCAGCCGCCTGCGCCGGATGTACTCCGACAGCGGGATCCCCGCCAGCGCGGAGAACATCCGCCGGAAGTGGTACTCCGACGTCACCGCGATCCGCGCCAGCTCGGCCACCTCGATCCGCTGATCGACAAGGTGCGCCTCGACGTGCTCCAGAGCCTGGTTCAGCCGCTCCAGCATCCCTGCCCCCTTCCCTTTCCGCTCCACCACGTTAGGAAGGGACCAGGGTGCCGGACCCGACATCCTGTGCCCGTCGTGGTCGGGTGCGGCGGGGCCGGAGGTCAGCTCCGCATGGCAAACCGGAGCAGTCAATCCGTAATGAAGGAGGTTCACCATGCCCCCCGCAGGCCGCCCCCGCGCCTTCGACATGGAGGCCGTCCTGGAAGCCGCGATGCTGCTGTTCTGGCAACAGGGCTACGAGGCGACCTCGCCCGCGGCCGACGCCGTACTCGCGACCTGGGACGCGCGGGGGCGCTGACGCTCGCCCGCACCGAGACCTCACCTTCCGGGCCTACCGACCTACCGACCTACCGGCAGACCGGCCTCCGGCGACTTTGCCATCTCTTTACAACCGGTCCCGCCGCTGTCTCGTCTCTCCGCTCGACCCGTAAGGCAGCCCGCCGCGTCCACCGGGCGGGCGGACCGACGAAAAGAGCGATTCATGCGCCGAACTGTCCTCAGTGCCCTGGCACTCGCGGCCACCGCCGTGCTGGCGGGCGCCGTGCCCGCGTTCGCCGACGGGGCGAGCCAGGCCCCCGCCCCCGCCTCCGGCACCGCCGACCCGACCCAGGCCCCCACGGCCAAGGAGCCGACCCAGGCCCCGACCCCGGTCCCCGCGGACGCGGAGCCGACCCAGGCCCCGGCCCGCGCCGCGGACGCTGAGCCGAGCCAGGCCCCGGCCCGGGTCGCGGACGCTGAGCCGAGCCAGGTCCCCGTCGTACCGAAGGGCGCGCCCGACACCGGCGCGGCGCCCGCGTCCGCGTCCGCGGAGTCCGGGATCGGCGGCGGGCTGATCGGCGGGGGCGCCGCCGCGGCGTTCGCGGTGGGCGGCGCGACGTTCCTTCTCGTACGGCGCGGGCGGACGACCGGGGCATGACATCGCTCTCCAGGCGCGCCTTCCTGACCACGGCGACCGCGGCCACGGCATCGCTGCTCGCGGGCTGCGGCGGCAACGGGGCGGGACAACAGGACGCGGGCGCGCGTTCCGACGGGACGCGGGCCCCTTCGCGGTCCTCCGCGCGTACGGCGGCGGAGGGCGGGCGTCCGGTTCCGGTCGGGCTGGAGATCCCGGCCATCGGGGTCGACACCGCGGTCATGACGCTGGGGCTGGCCCCGGACGGAACCGTGGAGACGCCCCCGATCTCGGCCAACGACCGGGCGGGCTGGTACCGGCACTCGCCGGTGCCGGGCCGGAAGGGGCCTTCGGTGATCCTCGGCCATGTCACGGTCGGCGACTACGGAGCCGGGGTCTTCCACCGGCTCGCTCGGTTGCAGCAGGACGACCGGATCGTGGCGCGCCTGGAGAACGGCACGAGGGCGACGTTCGCCGTCACCTCCGTACGGACGGTCGCCAAGGTCGACTTCCCGACCGAGGAGGTCTACGGCAACGTCGACCGCCCCGAGCTGCGGCTCATCACCTGCGGCGGCGTCCTCACCGGTGACGGCTACCCCGACAACGTGATCGCCTTCGCCACGCTGACGTCCGCCGGCTCCTGAACCGCCCCTGATCCGCCCTCGACCTGCCCCTGCCCCGCCCCTGACCCGCCCTGCTTGATCCCCGGGCCGGTGGAACCGCGATCCACCGGCCCGGGTCTTCCCCCACGAGTGCCACCACGACCATGGAGAGCGTTGAAACGGTCCCGCGAGAAAGCAGCGTCCGAGCTGTTCGCCGCGCTCTACCCACGCCTCTCCGGCTGGTGCCGCCGGCTGGTCGACGACGACGAGACGGCCCACGAGGTCGCCTCGGAGGCGTTCACCCGGCTCTGGGCGCGCTGGACATCCGTCGCGGAGCCCCAGGGCTTCCTCTACGTCACCGCCGCCAACCTCGTCAGGGACCACTGGCGCAAACTGGAGCGCGAGCGCAGGGCCGTGCGCAGGGCCGGGGTCGAGGCAGCCGTCCGCCCGCCGGCCGAGCAGGACGACCCCTCGGTCCGTCTGCTCGTACAGTCGCTGCCGGAACGGCTGCGCGTCCCGATCCTGTTGCACTACTACGCCGACATGCCGATACGGGAGGTGTCCGTGCTGACCGGGCGCAAAGAAGGAACCGTCAAGGCCGATCTCCACGCGGCCCGAGAACTGCTCCGCGCCCACCTGAGGAGAAGCGTTGATCACACACTCTGACGAGGGTCCGGAGTTCGAGCCCGACGACCCGCTCGCCGTCATCCTGCGACCGTCCTCCGACCATCTCGGCCCGCCGCCCGGCCGCTACGAGGCGATCCGCCGCACCGCCGCCCGCCGCCGGCTGCTCCGCGCCGCGGTCGGGGTCGGGGTGTCCTGCGCCGTCGTCACCCTCGCCGTACTGCCCCTGCGCTTCTCGGAGGAGGTGGCGCCCACGTCCCCGACGGTCCCGCTCGCCCCACCGCCCGCGAGCAATCCGCCGCCCACACCGAGCCCGTCGACCGCGACGAACACGCCGAGCCCGTCAGCGTCGACCACCCGGCCGGAGCCAGCCAGCCCCGAACCCACGGCGGTGCCCCGGTCCGGCGGTCCCGTGCCGACGGCCAACCCGACCGCGATCCGGCCGCCCGTCGAGGGTTCGACGGCCCCGGAGACGGCCGACGCGGGCAACCCCACGCAGTCGTCCCGTTTTTAAGAACGTTAAGAGCGTTGAGAGCGTTGAGAGCTTCTTCAAGAGCAATAAGGGCTTCAAGAGACTGAAGGGCTTCAGGAACTCCTCGGCGCCTGGCCCTGCTCGAACCCCTGCAACCGCTCCAGCTCCCTGCGGTCCCGCTTCGTCGGACGGCCCGCACCCCGGTCCCGCACCGGGACGGACGGGACCAGTTCGCGCGGCGGGGGCGGCGGGCTGTTGTCGACGTAGCACTCGGCCGCCACCGGGGGGCCGACCCGTTTCCGTACGACGCGGGAGACCACGACCACCCGGTCGCGGCCCGCGTGCCGCAGGCGGACCTCGTCGCCCGGCTTCAGGGTGTACGCGGGTTTGACACGTTCGCCGTTGACGCGGACGTGGCCCGCGCGGCAGGCCGTGGCCGCCTGGGAGCGGGTCTTGGTGAGCCGTACGGACCAGATCCAGGTGTCGACCCTGGCCGTTCCCTCGCCCGATCCCGATCCCGATCCCGTGCTCGTGCTCGTACCGGAAGCCTCAGAAGCCATGTGCCGAGCGTAGCCCGACGACGGTGGTCCGATACAGCGCACGGATGCGCGGAACGCGCGGAAAGGGGTGGCACCGGTCCGAGCGGCGCCACCCCTGATCCCGTACGGCTACACGTGGTCCCGTACGGCTACCTGTGCCCCCGTACGGCTACACGCTCGGCGTCACACGCCGATGTCGCGGCCGTCGTTGCGCCACACCGAGATCACCGACGGGCGGACGATCTTGCCGGGGCCGTCCGGCCAGGCGCTCGCCGGCTTCTCGACCGACGCGCCGTCGACCTCGCCCGGGTGCTGGACCGCGACCAGGACCCGGCGGTCCTGGATGACCGGGCCGCAGGTCTCCGCCCCGTTCGGCATCGTCAGGAACTGCTTCAGCTCACCGCGCCGCTCGCCCTGCGTCGCGACGCCGAACAGCCCGTCGTGGTTGCCGAGCGCGTTGCCGTCCGTCGAGATCCACAGGTTGCCGTGCGGGTCGAAGGCGACGTTGTCCGGGCAGGAGATCGGGGAGACCTTGTCCTTCGGGAAGCCCGCGAAGTACGTGGCGGGGTCCTTCGGGTCGCCCGCGACCAGGAAGAGCCGCCAGGCGAAGCCGTCGCCCGCCGGGTCGTCCCAGTTCTCCGCCAGCTCCAGGATGTGGCCGTGCTTGTTGGCGTTGCGCGGGTTGGCCTCGTCGGCGCCCGCCTTGCCGGACTTGCCGCGGTCGGTGTTGTTCGTCAGCGCGACGTAGACGCGGCCCGTGCGCGGGGACGGCTCGACGTCCTCGGGGCGGTCCATCTTCGTGGCGCCGACCTTGTCGCCCGCGAGGCGCGTGAAGACGTACACCTCGTCCGCGGACATGCCGGGCACGTGTGAGACATCGCCGGTGGCCAGCGGGATCCACACGCCGGAACCGTCGAACTCGCCGTCGTTGGGCAGCTTGCCCGTGCCGTCGAACTCGCCCGCCGGGCTGTCGCCGGTCAGCTTCGCGACGTACAGCGTGCCCTCGTCCAGCAGCGTCAGGTTGTGCTCGTGGGCGGCGCGCCCGCCGCCCTTCTTCATCTTCTTCGAGGAGACGAACTTGTAGAGGTAGTCGAAGCGCTCGTCGTCGCCCATGTAGACGACGGGCCGGCCGTCGGCGGTGAGGCGCGGCTGCGCGGCCTCGTGCTTGAAGCGGCCGAGCGCGGTGCGCTTACGGGGCGTGGAGTCCGGGTCGTACGGGTCCAGCTCGACGACCCAGCCGAAGCGGTGCGCCTCGTTGGGCTCCTGCTTGAGGTCGAAGCGCTTGTCGAACAGCTCCCACTTGCGCTCGGTCGCGCCGGTGCCGATGCCGTACCGCAGGTCGGTGGCGCTCGACGCGTTGGCGAAGTACTGGTTGAAGTTCTCCTCGCCGTGCAGCGTGGTGCCCCACGGGGTGGTGCCGCCCGCGCAGTTGTTGAGCGTGCCGTACACCTTGCTGCCCGTACGGTCCGCGGAGGTACGCAGCAGCTCGCTGCCCGCGGCCGGGCCGGTGAGGCGGAACTCGCTCTTCACGGTGAGGCGGCGGTTGAGCTGGTGGCGGGTGACCGCGGTGAGCTTGCCGCTCCTGCGGTCCTCCTCGACCACGACGACGGAGAGACCGTGGGCCGCCCAGGCGATCTCGACCTGCTCGCGGGTCGGCTTGGCCGGGTCGTACCCCTTGAACATCAGGATCTCGTCCGTGTACTCGTGGTTGGCCACGAGGAGCTGCCGGCCCTGCTCGCTCTTCCCCTTCATGGGGAGCAGGCTCAGGAAGTCGTTGTTGTAACCGAACTGACCGGCCTGGGCCTTCGCGGACTGCTTGTCCGGGTTGAAGGCCGGCGCGCCGCGCAGGATCGGGTCACCCCAGCGGATGACGACGTTCTGGCTGTGTCCCGCGGGGACGGTCACCTTGTCGGCGGTGTTCGGCGCGACGGGGTTGAAGCGCAGTCCGCGGGCGCCGTCGGCCGCGGCGGCCGAGCCGCCCCCGTTCGTACCGGCGGGGCCGTTGCCGGCGGCCGGGGCGGCGGACGCCGGGGAGTCACCGGGGCCGAGGACGACCGCGCCGCCCGCCGCGCCGGCGACCGTGACGACGGCGGCGGCCCGCATCATCGAACGCCGCGACAGGGCACCGGCGATGACATCACCGACGTACTCGTTGTCGCTCTTGTTGGGCACCTCGTGGAAGCAGGCGTCGCCACAGCGGTAACGGCAGGTCAGGGCCGAACGGCCGCCGGGATGCGGGGAAGAGGGGGAGCTGAGCAGCGGGAGCAGTTTGCGCACGTTCGCCTCCGGTGATGGTTCGGCGCGCGCACCGCGCCGACAGGGTGTCGGGATGTCTCGGCGGTGACGTTAAGCGCGGGCCCCAGCAGGGCGGCAGCCGGAAGGTGAACGGAGCGTGAATCCGAATCGACCGAGTGGTCCGGGGAGAGTAATGCCCGGCACGCGCGTCATCGCGAGGCAACGGGGAGGTCGCGCCGATACCCTTCTGCCCGTTACGTAAACCGCCCCTGCCGTAGATCACCGGGGACGGCCGCTAACCTTACGTATCCGCCCTGGCCAGGGATGCGCGTTTCCCCGGCGGCGGACACCGCACCCACCCCATCTGAAAGGCTCGCCCATGGGCATTCGGAGCTTGCTGCGCAAGGTGTTCGGACGCGACCGTGCGGAGGAGCGCAACGGGTCGGCATCGGCGTCGGACGCGACGCCGGACGTGGCAGCCGACTCGGCCTCGGACTCCGTGTCCTCCTCGGTCCCGGAAACCTCGGTCGCGACCGCCGACTTGAAGTCGGAGGCGAAGTCGACGTCGGAAGCGAAGTCGACGTCGGAAGCGGAGTCGGAGGCGGCCTCGGACTCGGCGCCGGCGTCCGTCTCCGTACCGTCCCAGGCGGACCGTACGGACCGTACGGAGAAGACGGCCCCCGCGCGGAAGTCGCCGGCGACGGCGAGCGCCGGGACCGGAGCGGGTACCGGGGGCGGCGCCGGCGCCGCGGACCTGGTGGCCGCGGCGTTCGACAACGCCCGCCCCAGCGAGCCGGAGCGCAGCGTGCCGTCGCAGGCGTCGCGCACGCGCGCGGCCGACGAGCCGCTGACGACCGCTCCGGAAACCCCGGCGGCCCCGGCCACCCCGGCTGTCCCGACCGTTCCCACGGTCCCGGCGCAGGCGTCGGCCGAGCCGGAGCCGAAGCCGGAGCCGAAGGCGGAGGCCAAGCCCGAGCCGGAAGTGAAGGCCGCGCCCGAAGCGGTAGTTGAGCCCGAGGCGGTAGTTGAGCCCAAGCCCGCACCGGTCGTCGCACCCGCGCCCGCACCCGCCGCCGAACCCGCACCGGTCGCAACGCCCGTGCCCGAGGCCGACGTTCAGCCCGAGCCCGAGCCCGAGCCGGCCCCCCTCCCCGAGACGGACGCCGAGCCCGCCGCCACGGAGGACACCCCCGCTGTCGCGGAGCCCGCCCCCGGTCGCCCCGCCTTCACCCTCGCCCGGGTCAAGTCCCGCGCCCCCGGGCTGGCCGACCCCTACAAGGCGGCCGGCGCCGCGCTCAAGAAGTACGGGCTCACCGGCCGTCGCGCCACCGTCTATCTCGTCCTCGACCGCTCCGGCTCCATGCGGCCGTACTTCAAGGACGGCAGCGCCCAGCACCTCGGCGAGCAGGCGCTCGCGCTCTCCGCGCACCTGGACGAGGGCGCGACCGTCCCCGTCGTGTTCTTCTCGACGGAGATCGACGGGACCGGGGAGCTCGGGCTCGCCGCGTACGAGGGGAAGATCGACGAACTGCACGGCTCCCTCGGCCGCATGGGGCGTACGAACTACCACCGCGCCGTCGAGGAGGTCGTCGCGCACCACGAGAGGTCCGGGGCCGGCGGGCCCGCGCTGGTGATCTTCCAGACGGACGGCGCGCCCAGCGCCGTACGCGCCGCCGAGCAGGCGTTCGCCGAGGCCGCGGGCCTGCCCCTCTTCTGGCAGTTCGTGGCGTTCGGCGAGGAGGACTCCAAGGGCTTCGACTTCGCGCGGAAGCTCGGTGCGGACGAGGCCACCGCCAACGTCGGCTTCTTCCACGCGGGCCCGGCCCCGCGCGAGGTGCCCGACGCCGCGTTCTACCGCGGGCTGCTCGCCGCCTGGCGCCCCGACGCCGACCTGTAGCCCGTAGCCCCGTAGCCCGTAGCCCTGGAGCAGGGCCCCCGCACGACCCCCCGGATCCCCCCGCCCGGCCGGTACGCTCGCCCCATGGACCAGCAGCGGCTTGCCACCCTCGCGCACCTGCGCCGGGCGCGGGATCTGGTCGACCGGGAGTACGCGCGTCCGCTCGACGTACCCGCCATGGCCCGCCACGCGCTGATGTCGCCGGGGCACTTCTCCCGGGCGTTCCGGGCGGCCTACGGGGAGACGCCGTACAGCTATCTCATGACCCGGCGGGTCGAGCGGGCGATGGCGCTGCTGCGCGCCGGCGCGAGTGTGACCGACGCGTGCATGGAGGTCGGCTGTACCTCACTCGGCTCGTTCAGTTCGCGCTTCACCGAGCTGGTGGGGATGACGCCGAGCGCGTACCGGGCCCGGGAGCACGACGCCGTAAGGGCGATGCCCACCTGCATGGCGAAGGAACGCACCCGGCCCACCAGGGACCGGCCCACCGGCGAAAAACCGGTCAGGATTGGAGAAGCGGTCCGGGTGGCCCCCGTCTAGCGTGGGCTTCATGAACCTCTCACTCCAGTACTGCAACATCACCGTCAACGACATGGACGAGTCCCTCGCCTTCTACCGCGACGCGCTCGGCTTCGAGGTGCGCAACGACGTCGCCGCCGGCGGGTTCCGCTGGGTCACCCTCGGCAGCGCGTCCCCGTCGGACGTCGAGCTCGTCCTCTCCGAGCCGCACGCCGGCCGGTCCGAGGCCGACGGCGACGCCCTCCAGGAGCTGCTGACCAAGGGCGTCCTCCAGCAGATCATCTTCCGTACGGACGATGTCGACGCGGCCTTCGAGAAGGTGCGGGCCTCCGGCGCCGAGGTACTTCAGGAGCCCATCGACCAGCCCTGGGGCCCGCGCGACTGCGCGTTCCGGGACCCTTCGGGCAGCATGGTCCGTATCTCGCAGGCGCCCAAGGCGTCGTAACGCGCGGGAAGGGCTCCCGGTGACCCGGCCCCGCCCCTCCCTGCCCCGCCCGGCGGGCACTACCGGTGGTGATCATCGCCGGACGCGCGCCTCCCGCGCCCCTCCGGCGCCGGCTCAGGACGCTGCACCGGCAGCGTCACCGTCACCACCAGCCCCCCGCCGTCGCCGCCCGGCACCGCGTCCACCGTCCCTCCGTGCGCCTCCGCGATCGACCGGACGATCGAGAGGCCGAGCCCCGCGCCACGCCCCATCCGGTCGCGGCCCTCGCCCCGCCGGAACGGTTCGAACAGCGCGGGCACATCCGCCGCGGCGACCTCGGGACCCGTGTTCCGCACCACGAGCACCGCGCCGGTCACCTCCACGTCCACCGTCCCGCCCGGCACGTTGTACGACACGGCGTTGGCCAGCAGGTTTCCCACGAGCTGGCCGAGCAGCAGCCGGTTGCCCCGTACCGTCTCCGCGTCCTTGACCGTCAGGGACACGTCGCCGCCGCACCGCACCGTCTCCTCCGCGACCGCCTCGCCGAGGTCGACCGGCTCCAGGTCGTCCACCTCGCGCTCGCTGCGCGCCAGCACCAGCAGCCCCTCGATGAGCTTCTCGCTGCGCCGGTTGTTGTCGAGCAGGGTCTCCTTCGTGCGCGCCAGCTCGTCCGGTGAGCAGAGGTCGTCCAGGCCGACCTGGATCGCGGTGCGCTGCGTCGCCAGCGGGGTGCGCAGTTCGTGCGAGGCGTTGGCGATGAAGCGGCGCTGGCTGTCGAACGCCTTCTGGAGCCGTGCCAGCAGGGCGTCCAGGGTGTCGCTCAGCTCCTTCAGCTCGTCGTCCGGGCCGCGCGCGCTGATCCGCTCGTGCAGATTGCGCTCGGAGAGCCTGCGCGCCTTGTCCGTCATCGCGTGCACGGGCCGCAGCACCCGGCCCGCCGTCCACCACCCCACGCCCACCGCGCAGGCCGCCATGACCAGCAGGGCGACCACCGACCAGAACACCATCTCGTCGGAGGCCGCGTTCGTCACGTTGTCGGCGACCTGGGTGACCGTGACGGGCGCGATCTGCTGCTCGCCGATCAGCCGTGTCACGGACTGCGGCTGGACGGCGGGCGCCACCTGGGCCGGCGCCACCCGGGCGGCGATCTCCGCGGCCTCCGTCTGGGTGCCCGCGTTGGAGAGGAGGTTGACGATGGTCAGCAGGCAGCCGCCGAGGACGAGGAAGACGCCGCCGTAGACGAGCGCGATGCGCGTACGGATGGTGGAGCCGGTGAGCGGACGGAGCCACCGGGCCCGCGCCGAGGCCGCGGGGCTCACGGACCGGTTCGCCGGAGTCGCGGGCCTGGGGCTCACAGGGCGTACCCCGCTCCCGGCACCGTACGGATCAGCGGCGGGTCCCCGAGCTTGGACCGCAGCTTGCTCAGGCAGACCCGTACCGCCCCGGTGAACGGATCCGCGTGCGCGTCCCACGCACGCTCCAGCAGCTCCTCGGTCGGGACGGGCGCCCCGTCCGCCTCCAGCAGGATCTGGAGGACGGAGAACTCCTTGGGCGAGAGGTCCAGCGCCACCCCGTCCCGCGACGCGGTCCGCCGTACGGAGTCGAGCCGCACCCCGTACCGCTCCAGTTGCGGCGGTACGGGCCGGGCGCTGCGCCGCCGCAGGGCGCGCACCCGCGAGACCAGCTCGGGGAAGTCGAAGGGCTTGCCCAGGTAGTCGTCGGCGCCCAGGTCGAGCCCTTCGACACGGTCCTCCAGGGAGGCGGAGGCGGTGAGCATCAGGATGCGGGTACGGGACGAATCGGCGACCAGCTTGCGCGCGACGTCGTCGCCGTGGACGCGGGGCAGGTCGCGGTCGAGGACGACGACGTCGTAGTCGTGCAGGCCCAGATAGGCGAGGGCGGCGTCCCCGCTGTACACGGTGTCGACGGCGAAGCCCGCCCGGCGCAGCCCGGTGGCCACCAGCTCGGCCAGGACCTCCTCGTCCTCGGCGACCAGTACGCGCATGCTGTCGTCCCCTGTCCCTCTCCCCGGACCCGCTGCCGCTACCGGCCCCGGCCCCGCCGCTGCTCCTGGCCCCGGCCCTGATCCCGGTCCCGGCCCTGCCCCTGGCTCCGTCTCCGTATCCGCCCCCGTACCGGCCCCCGTGTCCGTGCCTCTGTCCCTGTCCGAGTCCGTATCCGTGTCCGTCCCACGTCTCATCCGCCGCCCCGCCTTGTACATGATGCCCATTCCCTCCCAGGATGTGCCTGTCTACCGCGACAGCTGTTTCCCTGAGGTCTCCACCGGGTAGCAACGGTGGTTTATCGATGTGAAGACACCGGTTCCGGGCCGATACCATTTCGAGCATGGCGGCCACTGGATCCGAAGAGCAGGGTGGGAAGGCGTTCTACGTCACCACCCCCATTTACTACGTCAACGACGCTCCTCACCTGGGCCACGCCTACACGACCGTCGCAGGGGACGTGCTCACCCGCTGGCACCGCCAGCGCGGCGAGAAGGTGTGGTACCTCACCGGCACGGACGAGCACGGTCAGAAGATCATGCGCACCGCGGAAGCGAACGGGGTGACCCCGCAGGAGTGGTGCGACAAGCTCGTCGAGGAGGCGTGGAAGCCCCTCTGGGAGCACCTGAACATCGCGAACGACGACTTCATCCGGACCACGGAGAAGCGGCACACGGACCGTGTGCAGGAGTTCGTGCAGGACCTGTACGAGAAGGACGAGATCTACAAGGGCGGCTACGAGGGCCCGTACTGCGTGGGCTGCGAGGAGTACAAGCTCCCCGGCGATCTGATCGAGGACGAGGACGGCGTCAAGCTGTGCGCGGTCCACAAGAAGCCGGTGGAGATCCTCAAGGAGGAGAACTACTTCTTCAAGCTCAGTGAGTACGGTCCGAAGCTCCTCGCGCACTACGAGGCCAACCCCGGCTTCATCCAGCCCGAGTCCGCCCGCAACGAGGTCGTGAACTTCGTCAAGCAGGGCCTCCAGGACCTCTCGATCTCGCGCTCGACCTTCGACTGGGGTGTCCCGGTGCCGTGGGACGAGAAGCATGTGATCTACGTCTGGGTCGACGCGCTGCTGAACTACGCGACGGCGGTCGGCTACGGCGCCAACCAGGAGAAGTTCGACACGACCTTCCCCGCCGACGTCCATCTCATCGGCAAGGACATCCTGCGCTTCCACTCGGTCATCTGGCCCGCCATGCTGATGGCGCAGGGACTGCCCGTCCCCGGCCGGGTCGCCGCCAACGGCTGGCTGATGGTCGGCGGCGAGAAGATGTCGAAGTCGAACCTGACCGGCATCAAGCCGCAGGACCTGACCTCGCACTTCGGCGTCGACGCGTACCGCTGGTACTTCCTGCGGGCCATCGCCTTCGGGCAGGACGGCTCGTTCTCCTGGGAGGACTTCAGCGCCCGCTACACCTCCGAGCTGGCGAACGACTACGGCAACCTCGCCTCGCGCGTCGCGGCCATGGTCGGCAAGTACTTCGGCGGCGCGCTGCCGGCCGACGCCGCCCCCGGCGACGCCGAGCGGGCGGTACGGGACGGGCTGGCCACGGCGGTCGCCGAGGCCGACCGGAGGATCGGCGAGGAGCTGGACTTCGCGGGCGGGATCGCCGCGATCTTCGACTTCGTCAAGCAGGTCAACGGCTATCTGACCGAGCAGGAGCCCTGGAAGGTCGCCAAGGACGGTTCGGACGAGGGCCGCGCGCGGCTCGCGACGATCCTCTACACGGCCTCGGAGTCGCTGCGGGCGCTCGCCGTCCTGCTCAACGCGGTGATGCCGGAGACCTCGCAGAAGCTGTGGGACTCGCTCGGCGCCGCCGAGTCGCTGGGCGCGCTCGACGGCCAGCGGGTCCAGGACGCGGGCACGTGGGGCCTGCTGCCGGCCGGCTCGACGGTGACGAAGGGCGCGGTGCTCTTCCCGCGCCTGGAGGAGCCGGCGGCGTAACGCCGTACACACGTGCACGGGAGCAGGGCCCGGAACCAGGCTGGTACGCCTGGTTCCGGGCCCTGCTTGCTTCATGGACGGCCCGATGGAAATGAGGGAGCCAAGCCGGCAGCGACCTGAGCATGAGCTGTGAACACCGCATCACCCCACGTCAGAGAAGCTCAGAGACCCTCAGAGAGCCAGCGAGTCCGCGTCGCCCATCACCACGACCGGCTTCTTCTCCGGGTCCAGCGTGCGCAGCAGCTCCTTCATCCGGTCGAGAGGTACGGAGACACACGCCTGGGTGGGTCCGCCGTGGTCCACGTGGATCCAGATGCCGCCGCCCTTGTCGTCACCGAGCGGCCGGGCCCAGTCGAGCGGGGTGTTGCCCGGCACGCGGTTGTAGTTGATCGCGACGACGTAGTCGAAGGAGCCTTCGAGCGGCTCGCCCTCGAACCCGGTGCCCGTGACGGAGAAGGCCGGGCCCTGGTCGTACGGGAGCCTGGACCCCGGATCGGACAGCCGGCCGCCCGCGTCGGTCAGCCCGTACACGCCGATGGGCGAGCGCAGATCGCCCTGGTTGTGGTCGTCGGTCCACCCCTCCAGCGCGTTGTGCGCGGGCCAGGTGTCGGTGACGGGCGCCCAGCCGGTGACCGGGTCGCGCTCGTGGACGACGACGGAGGCGAGGTTGGAGTCACGGTTGATGCCGGTCACCACCACGGCCTGGCGGGTGTCCGAGGGGATCCGGGCGCGGGTCTCCGGGCCGAGGCCGGGGATCTCCCGCGCCTCGGCGCCGCGCGCCTCCAGCGGTCCGGACGCGCCGGTGCCGGCGCCGCCGCCCTTGTCGGTGCCGCTCGCGGCGGCGGCGACGGAGCCCGAACCCGTTCCGGCCTTGTCCGCCGTCTCCGCCCGGCCCGCGTCGCGCACGCCGCCCCCGTCCCCCGCGCAGCCGGTGAGCAGCAGACCGGTCGCCAGCAGCGCGGCGGCCAGCCGGGGGCCTCTGCGAACAGTGCGCACAGACATGTACGGGCCTCTCATTTCGTGTTCCAGGCGGAGGCGGAAGGAGTGACGGGCGCGCTTCCTGCGGTGAAGTCTGCGCCGCTGATCATCGTATGGACGGCCTCCACGCTCCCCGGCGCGTCGCCCGCGGCACACAGGCTGACGGCGACGACCAGATCGACGGAGACGGGTTCCTCGGTGCCGGGGGAGACGGTGGCGCCGTCGGAGGCGTCCACCACACCGCTCAGCAGGGCGCTGTACTCGCGCGTCCCGCCGATCTGCCGGCACGCACGGGAGGGCTTCGCCAGGGGGTGCGGCTCGGAGCGGTCCCCGACCGTGGTCGCCGGTGTCCCCGATCCCTGCTCGACCAGCGTGACCAGCGCGCCGCCCGGGCCGAGCGTCCGGAGGGGCGGACAGTCGGACCGCCGCTCGACCGGGCAGGCCGTGTCGTACGGCGTGAGCGGCCGGGACGAGACGAAGCCCCGGGCCGGCGCTCCGGACGGGCCGTCCGGCGGCAGGTCGACCGTGTACCAGCGGGAGGGCGGACGCAGCGTCAGACCCCGTAGGTGCGGGAAGCTGACGTAGGCGCCGTCCGGGGGCGGTGTTTCACCCGACCGGTCCCGTGCCGTGGACTCCGAGGCGTCGGCGGTCGGGACGGGGCCGGGCACGGTCGGGACGGGGCCGGGCACGGTGGCGGCGGGCAGCACCTGCTCGGGCCCGCCCCGCAGAACGCCGGGCAGCAGCGCGCCGGCCAGCACGAGCCCGGTCACGGCCGCCGCGGCGGCTCCGGCCGTACGGCGCCTGCGGCGGCCCCGGACGACCCGCTCCCGTACCTGCTCCAGCCGCCCTTCGGGGCTGGGCAGCCGGGGCGCGGCCCGTTCGAGGAGGACACGCAACTCCCGCCCCTCGGCGGCCTCACGGCGATCCTGATCCGCCCCCGTGTCACCACCCGTGTCACCCACGGCGGTCACCGCCTTCCACCGGCGCGGGCAGCAACTCCCGCAGTGCGCGCAGGGCACGGGACGACTGGCTCTTGACCGTGCCGGTCGAGCAGCCGAGGGTCGCCGCGGTGTCCTCGACGCTCAGATCCTCGAATTGACATCCACCCCTCCCTAAAGGGAGGAGATTCCTGTCTCCCGTATCTGCGGGTCCAGGTGGGTTCCTGCTTCTTCGCGCTGTGCCGGGACAAGTCCCGGTCTTACCCGCGCTCGACAGGCTGATACCGCCAGTCCGGCGGCCTTGGCGACGTTGACCGCCGCGTTGATGTCCCGGTCCAGCCACGCACTGCACGCCTGGCACTGCCAGATGCGAACGTGGAGGGGCTTGGGGCCGTCCTTGACGCCACACTGCGAGCAGACCTGAGAGGTCGGCTCGAAACGTCCGATCCGTACGAGGGTGCGCCCGTACCGGGCGGCCTTGTACTCCAGCATCCCGACGAACGCGGACCATCCCGCGTC
>NZ_JBITHL010000016.1:0-180500 GCF_044457965.1 Streptomyces sp. NPDC050509
TTGTCTCCGGTGTGGGTGAGGTCGTCGATGCCGGCGGAGGCGCTGGTCATGACGGCTTCGGTACGCAGCGGGTTGATCTCCGAGACGGCGCCTACAAACGTGGTCTTGCCCACGCCGAAGCCGCCCGCCACCACGATCTTCGCGCTGGTGGTTGAGCGGGCCGCACCGCCGCTAGAGCTTGCGAAGTCCACTGAGCACCCTTTCGAGCAGTGTCACATCCGGCGTGCCGCCGGCCTCTCCGTTGCCCGGCTGGTGGATGGCCACCATGCCGGCCTCCGCCAGGTCGGCCACCAGGATGCGGGCGACGCCGAGCGGCATGGTCAGCAGCGCCGACACCTCCGCCACCGACTTGACCTCGCGGCACAGGTGGCAGATCCGCTGGTGCTCGGGGAGCAGGGTGGCGAGATGGGCCGGGTCTGCGGTCGTACTGACCAGCGCCTCGATGGCGAGCTGGTACCGCGGCCGGGTCCGGCCGCCGGTCATGGCGTACGGACGTACCAGCGGCTGATCGCCCTCAGGACCGTACGAGGCGTCGACAGAGACGCCGTACGGATCGTGAGAAGCGGGTGGCGGGGTCATGAATCCTCCGGGCGTGACAGCAAGATGTCTGCGTGCCGTCTGACTTGGCCGGTGGGGGGCCGGTTGGGCGGCCTGACGGTATGGAGCTGGGGAGTTCCTGGAAGCCTCAGTGCAGCAGACTTCCCTGGAGCTCGGCGCGCAGGTCCGGCGTGAGGACCGTACCGGCGCGATCGACCAGGAGGGCCATTTCGTACCCCACCAGACCGATGTCGCACTCGGGGTGGGCGAGCACGGCCAGGGAAGAACCGTCGGAGACGGACATGAGGAAGAGGAAGCCACGCTCCATCTCCACCACGGTCTGGTTGACCGGGCCGCCTTCGAAAATCCGGGACGCCCCCGCGGTCAGCGAGGTCAGACCGGATGCCACGGCCGCGAGCTGATCGGCGCGGTCGCGGGGGAAGCCCTCGGACATGGCCAGCAGAAGTCCGTCTGCGGAGACCACCACGGTGTGGGACACCCCAGGGGTGTTGTCCACGAAATTGGTGATCAACCAGTTCAGATTCTGCGCAGCCTGACTCATCGGACTCAACTAACGCTCCTGCTGGTGAGAGGTGCCGAGGTTGAATCCGTTGCTCGCCGGGCCGGTGTTGCCCGCCTGACGACCTTGCTGGATGCCCCGACGGAGATTGGTCAGCCGGCCGCGCACATCAGCGGGCGCACGGGAGACCTGCGGACCGGCCTGGGTGGTCTGTTCCTGCGCGGTACCGGGCACCAGATTGGCGCGCGGCACCCTGCGGGGCAGACCGGAGGTGGTGATGCCGCCGGCCTGGGGCTTTTTGACCCGCTCGGCCTGGCGTACCAGCTCGTCGTTGGGAGAAGTGCGCCAGGAGGAGTTGGCGCCCACGCCGCCCGCGGCCGAACCGTGAGCGTCCGAACCGTTGCCGCTGGAGAAGTTGAAGCCGGCGCCGTTCGTTCCGGAGCCCTGGGTCTGCTGATGGAGCTGACCGAGCCCCGGCCGCCGGCCCTGGCCAGGACCCTGCGCGTCCGATCCGTTGGCGCCCGGCCTGGTGAAGCCGGAGCCGTTGGTGTCGAAGCCGTTCGTGTCGTAGCCGGAGCCGTTGGTGTCGTAGCCGTTGGCGCCCGTGTCGTTCGCGCCGGAGCCGTTGGTTCCGGCGCTGTTCGTCCCGAGGCTGTTGGATCCGAGGCCGTTCGTCCCGGAGCCGTTGGTGGGCTCGCGGCGCGGCATCGGCGGCGTCGGCGGCTGCTGCGGGGACAGGTTCTCCTGGCGCTCCGCGTCCGGGGTGGAGGCCGGCCGGCCCTCGTCCGCCGCGCCGCCCTGCTGTCCGCCGCCCTGGGTGGCGTGGAACCAGTTGGTCTCCAGGGTGTCGTACAGCGGCGTACGGCCGTCACCGGGGCCGGAGGCCGGAGGCAGCGCCTCCGGCTGCGGCTGCGGCGGCAGGCTCGGCTGGCGGTAGCCGCCCTCGGAGCCGGGAGCCGGGGCCGGGGCGGGCGGACGCGGGGCGTTGAAGTCCTGCTGGGCGGAGCCGAAGTCCGACGACGGGCGGAAGCCCGAACCGTCGGTCTGGCCGCCCTGCGCGCCGTACTCCGGGGAGTAGCCGGCCGGGGAGTTGAAGTCAGGACGGGGGAACTGGGCCGTGGCAGCCGGGTCCTGGCCGCCGCCGAGCGGGGCGTTCTGGTCGGGCCGGGGCCCGTCGAAGTCCGGACGCGGGAACTCGGAGGTGGAGCCGGGCCCCTGCCGCTCACCCGTCGGACGGGCGAACCGGCCGCTGGAGTCGTGGTCCTCGTGGCCGCGCGGCGCGTCCAGCGAGGGACGGCCCGACTGCTGGTCGCTGCCCCAACTGGGGACCGGCGGGCTGCTCTGCGGGCGCGGCTGCGGGTTGCCGCCGGGCAGTTCGGCGCGCGGTCCGCCGGGCGGCGGGAGCTGCCGGCCGCGGTCGGGGGCGCCGCCCTGCTGGAAGGCGTTCTGGGCCCGCCCGCTGAAGCCGTTCTGGCCCTGGCCGCCGGGACCGCCCTGGTTGCTCTGGCCGCCCTGGTTGCCGGGGCCGCTCTGGCCGAAGGCGCCGCCGGGCCGGTCCGTACGCTGCTGGCCCTGGCCCTGGCCGGGGCCGCCCTGGTCCGCGCCCTGCGAGGGACCCTGCGACGAGGGGCCGAAGGCGTTCTGGGCGAAGATGTTGGGTTGTCCTGAGCTCTGACCCTGGCCGCCCTGACCCTGGCGCTGCGAGTCCTGGGCACCGCCCTGGTTCCCGTCGCGGGACGGCAGCGCGGCACGCGGCCCCGCACCGGCGCCGACCTGGCCGCGCGGCGCACCCGCGCCGAGCAGACCGCCGGGGGCGGGCGCGCCACCGGGGCCCGCACCGAGCCCGGGACGTCCGCCGCCGGAGCCGCCGGAACCCCCCGGGCCGCCGGGGAGCTGGCCGCCGCCCGCGGGCGCCTGGCCCAGCGGGCCGCCCTGGCCGGGGGCGCCGGGCCTGCCGCCGATGGGGCCCTTCTTGCCGCCGTGGGCGACATCGACGGGCAGCATGACCAGCGCGGTCGTACCACCGGAGTCGGAGGGGCGGAGCTGGATCCTGATGCCGTGGCGCAGCGACAGCCGGCCGACCACGAACAGACCCATGCGGCGCGAGACCGAGACGTCCACGGTGGGCGGCGAGGCCAGCCGCTCGTTGATCGCCGCGAGGTCCTCGGGGGAGAGGCCGATGCCGGTGTCGTGGATCTCCACGAGCACCCGGCCGTCGGGCAGCGCGTGACCGGTGACACGGACCTTCGTCTGCGGCGAGGAGAACGACGTGGCGTTCTCCAGCAGCTCGGCGAGGAGGTGCACGAGGTCGTTGACGACGCGTCCGGCGACCTCACTGGTGGGTACGGAGGACAGCTCGATGCGCTCGTACTGCTCCACCTCGGAGGCGGCGGCACGGAGCACGTCGACCAGCGGAACGGGGCGGGTCCAGCGGCGGCCGGGCTCCTCGCCCGCGAGGACGAGCAGGTTCTCGCCGTTACGGCGCATACGGGTCGCGAGGTGGTCCAGCTTGAACAGCGAGGAGAGCTGGTCCGGGTCGGCCTCGCGGGACTCCAGTTCGGAGATGAGCGAGAGCTGACGCTGGATGAGGCCCTGGCTGCGGCGCGAGAGGTTGGTGAACATCGCGTTGACGTTGCCCCGCAGCAGGGCCTGCTCGGCGGCGAGCCGGACGGCCTCGCGGTGCACGTCGTCGAAGGCCGCGGCGACCTTGCCGATCTCGTCCTTGGAGTGGACACCGACCGACTCGACGGAGGTGTCGACGTCCTGCGGGTCGGAGTCGGAGAGCTGCTTGACCAGCTCGGGCAGCCGGTCCTGGGCGACCCGGGTGGCCGTGTCCTGGAGGCGGCGCAGCGAGCGGATCATGGACCGGGCGACCACGAAGGCGCCGACGAGCGAGACACCGAGGACGACGAGGATCAGCGCGGCGTTGAAGATCGCGTCACGCTGCGACTCGTCGCGCAGGTCGCGGGCCTTGGCCTCCATCTCACCGAGCAGCGTGGCCTCGATGGTCTTCATCGCGTTGATCCGGGTGGACGCCTGGTCGGTCCAGTCCAGATACGAGCGGTTGGGCTGGCTCGCCAGGCCGTCGGCCGTGCTGAGTACCCGGTCCGCGTACTTCTCGGACGACTGGATCTCGGGGTTGCCCTGCCCGTTGAGCGGGGCCATCAGCTCCGCGGCGTCGCCGCCCATCGACTCGTACAGGAAGCTGAAGGAGGTGAGGGCGTTCTTCTCCTTCGACGCCGCGGCCTGACCGTACAGCCGGTCGTTCTCGGTGAGATTGCCCTTGGTCGACGGGTCGGCGGGCAGCGCGGCGGCGATGACCGCCCGCTGGATCGACGCGTACTCCTTGGCGGACGAGAACGCGGCCAGCGCGCGGGTCCGCTTGATCATGTCCGGGTTGTTCGTCGCCTGCGCCATGTCCTGCGAGAGGCTCAGCAGCGAGGTGATCAGTCCGTCGTACGCGTCGACCGTCAGCGAGTCCGAACCCGCGCCGACGTACGCGCCCTTACGGATGGTGCTGATCTGGTTGACCTGGGTGGAGATCTGCCTGACGTTCGAGCGGATGCTCTCCAGCGCCTGGTCGCCGTCGGTACTGCCGATGTCCAGCGTGGCGTCGAGGAAGATCTTCGAGGCCCGGTCGGTCTTCGTACGGCGGTCCTGGACCTTGAAGTCCTTGGCGCTCGCCCCGTTGGTCAGCGGCCCCGCCGACTCGTCGCGCTCCGCCTGGAGCGCCTGGGCGAGCGTGGTCGCCTCTTTGGTCATCTTGGTGAGCAACTGCATGTGTTCGAGCTGCTGTATGTCGTTCAGCGACTCGTTGATCCGCAGTCCGCCCAGCGTGGTGGCGGCGACCACCGGCAGGGTCAGCAGCGCCACGAGGCGGGTGCTGATGCGCCAGTTGCGCAGGGCTATTCGCGACCCGGGGTCGGTCGGTGACTTCGCGTTCGGCGCCGTCTGCGGAGGCGGCGGCGTGGACGGCGCGCCGGAGCCGCTCTGTCCCGGACCGGGGTGTCCGCCCCGGCCGCCGCTCTGGTCGCCCGACGGAGCCGGGCCCTGGTTCTGGGTGTGCTGGGGCGAGGAGCCGCGGTCGGATCCGCCGCGGTGCTCCTGCTCCGCCGCAGCGCTGCCATCCCTCTTGTAACGTCCCTGCACTAGCGTCGCAACCTCTGGACCAGGCGTCCCCCCGCTGAACGGCGGAACGGTGTCGGCGTCGTGGGGCGCGGAAACGCTCCCCATGGTGGTCGTGAGTGACCGGCGCTGCTCCCCTTCCCCACCGCCACTCGGCGCTGCGTTGCGCCCCTGCGCGCCGGCACATCCAAACCCGCGGCGGTGGGGGGAATTCCAGCACAGTGCAGGATCTCCAACAAGGGCGGTGGGCAGGGCTGTGACGTGAATGACACGGAGTGAGCGCCGAGTCACCAGCCGTAGAAAGTGTGGGCGGAGGAAACGGACTTTCACGTACGAGCCATGTACGGGTGGGGGGTGTCCCGGTCCGGATGATCAGCAGCGGAATGCAACGTTCAGTAACGCAATGTCCGTTTCCTTGGTCATCAACTGGCGCCCGGAATGAGGGAAATGCCGGGCGGGTCGTGAGCAAACTCACACGGTGATCGACGATCGATCGCCGCTCCGGTGGGGAATTGGATGTTTAGCCTGACGCTTTACAGGGATGGCTCATCCGACAACCGGCGCATCCGCGCCCGTAGCCCGACAAGGTCTGACACCACAGATGAATCCGCAGAAGACCACGATGATGTTCCGCAACACCGCCAACCCCCGGCGCACCACGCTGGCGCATCTGAAGGACGCCGAGGAACTGGCCCCCGCCGCGCAGCCGGAGCACCCCGTCGCCCTGCCGAACCGTACGGCCAACCCGCGCCGTACGACCCTGATGGTCGCCCCGTCCGCCCCCGCGGACACCGCCGAGGCCGCGCCCGCCACCTCGTAGCGGCCGGGCACGGGGGACCGCCTCGCCCGCTCCGTATCCGTACGCCGCGTTCCGCCCACGTCCGTTAGTACGCGCCACGGGCGCCCGTCGTTCACGCGCCGTTCCCTTCGCGCGGGTGGCTGCCCCCGCCGCGTTAGCCTGGAGCGTCAGTCTTCGGACCTGGGGCGTCAGACTCCGGGCCAGTCAGCAAGTGAAGGGCGAACAGCTTCCGTGCGCATCGCCAGATTCTCCATCGACGGCAATGTCGCCTTCGGCGCGGTCGAGGGCGACGGCAGCGGCGACACCGCCGGCCTCGTCCTCGACATCATCAAGGGCATTCCGTACACCGACTTCGAGCTCTCCGGCACCAAGGTCCCGCTGAGCAAGGTCCGGCTGCTCCCGCCCGTCCTGCCCAACAAGGTGGTGGCCTTCGGCCGCAACTACGCGGAGCACGCGGCAGAGCTCGGCAACGCCGTCCCCGACGCGCCGTTCGCCTTCTTCAAGCCCACCACCTCCGTGATCGGCTCGGGCGACGCGATCGAGTACCCGTCGTTCTCGAACGAGGTGCACTACGAGGCCGAACTGGCCGTCGTCATCGGGCGGATGTGCCGCGAGGTGCCGCGCGAACGCGTCAAGGACGTCATCTTCGGCTACACCTGCGCCAACGACGTCAGCGCGCGCGACATCCAGAAGAGCGAGAAGCAGTGGGCGCGCGCGAAGGGCTTCGACACCTCGTGCCCGCTCGGCCCCTGGGTGGAGACCGAACTCGACCCCTCCGACGTCACCATCCAGTGCACCGTCAACGGGGAACAGCGGCAGCTCGGCCGTACGAGCGACATGATCAACTCCGTTGAGGACCTGATCGTCAACATCAGCGAGGCCATGACGCTCCTCCCCGGTGACGTCGTCCTCACGGGCACCCCCGCCGGGGTCGGCCCCCTCAGCGTCGGCGACGAGGTCGCCGTCACCATCGAAGGCATCGGCACTCTCACCAACAAGGTGATCAAGCGTGGCTAGCGCACCCGTCCGTGTACGTTTCTGTCCCTCCCCGACCGGCAACCCCCACGTGGGCCTGGTCCGTACCGCCCTGTTCAACTGGGCGTTCGCCCGCCACACCGGCGGCACCCTGGTCCTGCGCATCGAGGACACCGACGCGGCGCGCGACTCCGAGGAGTCGTACGTCCAGCTCCTCGACTCGCTGCGCTGGCTCGGGCTCGACTGGGACGAGGGCCCCGAGGTGGGCGGCCCGCACGCGCCGTACCGCCAGTCGCAGCGGATGGACATCTACCGCGACGCCGCGGACAAGCTCCTCGCGGCCGGCCACGCGTACCACTGCTACTGCACGACCGAGGAGCTGGACGCCCGCCGGGAGGCGGCACGCGCGGCGGGCAGGCCCTCGGGGTACGACGGCCACTGCCGCGACCTGAGCGCCGAGCAGAAGGCGGCGTACGAGGCGGAGGGCCGCAGCGCCATCGTCCGCTTCCGGATGCCCGACGAGCCGATCACCTTCACGGACCTGGTCCGCGGCGAGCTGACCTTCACCCCGGAGAACGTCCCGGACTACGGCATCGTCCGCGCCAACGGCGCCCCGCTCTACACGCTCGTCAACCCGATCGACGACGCGCTGATGGAGATCACCCACGTCCTGCGCGGCGAGGACCTGCTCTCCTCCACGCCGCGCCAGGTCGCGCTCTACAAGGCGCTCACGGAACTGGGCATCGCCAAGGGCGTCCCGAGCTTCGGTCACCTTCCGTACGTCATGGGGGAGGGCAACAAGAAGCTCTCCAAGCGCGACCCCCAGGCGTCCCTCAACCTCTACCGCGAACGCGGCTTCCTCCCGGAGGGGCTGCTCAACTACCTCTCACTGCTGGGCTGGTCGCTCTCCGCGGACCGCGACCTCTTCTCCATGGACGAGATGGTCGCCGCGTTCGACATCGCGGACGTCAACGCCAACCCGGCCCGCTTCGACCTGAAGAAGGCCGAGGCGATCAACGCCGACCACATCCGGCAGCTCGACGTGAAGGCGTTCGCGGACGCCTGCGCCCCGTGGCTGAAGGCCCCGTACGCCCCCTGGGCGCCGGAGTCCTTCGACGCGACGGCGTTCGCGGCCCTGGCCCCGCTGGCCCAGACCCGGGTCACGGTCCTCTCGGACATCACCGCCAACGTCGACTTCCTCTTCCTGGACGAGCCGGTCGAGGACGAGGCATCGTGGGCGAAGGCGATGAAGCCGGGCGCGGACGCGCTGCTCACCACGGCCCGCGCGAAGATCGCGGAGTCCGACTGGAACGCGGAGTCCCTGAAGAACGCGGTCCTCGCCGCCGGCGAGGAACACGGCCTGAAGCTCGGCAAGGCCCAGGCCCCGGTCCGCGTCGCCACCACGGGCCGCACGGTCGGCCTCCCGCTCTTCGAGTCCCTGGAACTCCTGGGCCGCGAGCGCACGCTGACCCGCATCGACGCGGCACTGGCGAAGCTGACGGCGTAAGGCAGCAGGCGGTACGCGTACCGCACACGAGGGCCCGGTGGCCCGCCCCGCAGGCAGGGGGCGGCCCACCGGGCCCTCCCGCATACCGTCACGGCCTCGGCGCACCCGCCCATACGACGCTGCCGAGGCTCCCGGGCCTCCGCGAAACCCACGCGGCGGCCCGCTCGGGCGAGGCCAGGGACAACCAGGCGCCCCCGTCAACGCCGGCGACCTGCGTACCCCCGCCGTCCGCGTGGGCGAGGCCCCAGCCGGCGACCCGGGCGTCCAGCTCGCCGTCCTCGCAGGTGTACTCCTCGACGACGGCGAAGAGGCGGGGCGCGGTGTCGTCGACGAGCGCGCGGATCTCCTGGTCGAACCCTTCTGGGCGCTCGGGGCGGGGGAGGGGCGGGGATACGGTGTTCATGTGAAGTCTCCTATCCGTCGCAGCAGTTGGTACGTGGTAGGAATGTAGCCTCTGGGGGATAAAGTTATCCTCGATTTCACGATAGTTTTTTGACTTCACCTGTGTGGGTGACAGCTCGTATGGGGAGGGTGGCCAGTGGCGAGAGACACGCCGCCGACGCTGAGGCAGCGAAGGCTGGGCGCCGAACTGCGCAAGCTGCGCGAGCGGGCCGGACTCAAGTCAACTGCCGCCGCGGCTCAAGTCGGCGTCCAGCAGGCCCGGATGAGCATGATGGAAGCGGGCCGGTACGCGGTCGGCGCCGAACGGGTGCGTGCGATAGCGCATACCTACGCCTGCGACGACGCCGATCTGGTGGAGGCGCTGGCGGGCATGACGGGAGGCCGCGAGCGGGGGTGGTGGGACGAGTACCGTGAGCTGCTCTCTGCACCGCTGATCGAGTGTGCCGAGCTTGAGAATGACGCCACCTCGATGCGGGTGGCGGCCGTCATGAACGTGCCTGGCCTTCTTCAGACGGCCGCCCAGGCCCGCGTCTCTTTCAAGCACAGTGTTCCGTCCCTGCGCGCCCACGAACTTGAGCACCGTACGTCGTTCCGGATGAAGCGACAGGCGGTTCTGTACGGGGATTCGGCGATGCTCTACACGGCGATCGTCCATGAAGCGGCGCTCCGGCTCGGGTTCGCGGGCCCCGAGGTCACGCGCGAGCAACTGCACCATCTGATCGAGATGGGCGAGCACGACAATGTGAGGGTCCTGGTCATCCCCTTCGGTCTCAGCGACTTCCCCGCTGCAGGCCAGCCCGTTACCTATGCAACCGGACCAGTGCCGCAACTCGACACCGTCGTGTTGGACACCGATCATGGCTGTGACTTCCTGGACGGAGAGGCGCAACTCGCTCGGTACTGCACGGTTCTGGATCGCATGGAGAGCTGCGCCCTTCCGCCTGGAAAGTCACGGGACTTCATTCGGCGTGTAGCCAAGAGCATCTGAGGAAGTTTGACCATGCCTACCTACCAATGGCAGAAGTCCTCCTACAGCTCGGAGGGCGCCAATTGCGTCAACGTCGCCGCCGCCCCCGACGGCACCCTCCGTATCCGCGAGAGTGACGATCCGGATGTGCTGCTGTCCCTCGCACCGGGGCAACTGGGCTCGCTTCTGATAGCCATCAAGGATGGTCTGCGAGTTCGGGCCGAGGCGTAACCGGCCCGGCCCGGGTCCAATGGGTGCGGCAGGCCCGCCCCCTCCCTGGTTCGATGATCGCGGCTCCGGGGTGTGCGTCAAGGGCGCTCCTGCGTCGCGTCGGCTTCGCCGATGTCGCTGCGCTCCACCCTTGACCCACACCCCTGCGCCGCTGGAAAAGGCGTGGGGAGGGGGCGGGGGGGGAGGGGTCCCCTGGGAAACACCGATGTTCCTGGGGTCGGTTCCAGGCCGCCGGGTCGGCTCGCCCTGCGGGGCGCGCGGTAGTGGAGTGGGGCGGTGACGCGTCTCGTCAAGCGTCCGCCGACCGGTCGTGCGCTGGGCTTCATGCCCCGCTGGTCACTCGCCGTGGGTGAGGCCGGTGGTGAATGCGGCGTGGAGTGGGGCGACTTGACGCAGCCGGGTGCCTTGATGGAGTCGGGGTGGTGGGGGGCCGGGGCAGGATGCGGTGCCGGGGCAGGGTGCGGTGCTGGGAGGCCGATAGGGCGCTTCCTCACCAAAAAGCATGCCTTATGCCCCAGTTTGCCTGGTCAGTTGGGGGTTGGCTGTCCGTTGTTCCGTGACTGCGCGCAGCCAGCGCACCTATGCGGGACTCTCGGCACACACTTCCCCGTTGGGCACCTCTCCCGTCCCACACGTCACATCCACCCCGACTCCACCCGACCCCTCCCACCCACGGCGGGTGACCAGCGGGGCATGAAGCCCAGCCGTCATCCGGTGGGGAGCCGCTTGACGAAAGCCGGGCCACCCCACTCCACTACCGCGCGCCCCGCAGGGCGAGCCGACCGGCCAGCCTGGAACGGAGCGGGAGTGCAGCCGTGTTTCCCAGGGGACCCCTCCCCCCCCGCCCCCTCCCCACGCCTTTTCCAGCGGTGGAGGGGTGTGGGTCAAGGGTGGAGCGCAGCGACATCGGCGCAGCCGACGCGACGCAGGAGCGCCCTTGACGCACACCCCGGAACCGCGATCATCGGACCAGGGAGGGGGCGGACCGCCCGCCATTACCCACCACCGGCCCACCCCGACAGACCCCGTCCGAACCCGCACTCTCCGCAACCCCCCGCGCGGTACCGTCGCCGTATGGCGATTCGTGCCGTCCTCTGGGACATCGACGACACCCTCTTCGACTACACCACCGCCGACCGCGCCGGCATGCAGCGGCATCTCGCTGCCGAAGGGATGGCCGACCCAGGCGAAACCGTCGATCAGGCTCTCGGGCGGTGGCGGGAGATCACCGATGCCCAGTGGCTGCGCTTCGCCGCCGGGGAGACCGATTTCCTGGGGCAGCGGCGGGACCGGGTGCGGATCTTCGTCGGTGCGGGGCTGAGCGATGCCGAGGCCGACGCGTGGTTCGACCGGTACATCACGCACTACGAGGCCGGCTGGAGCCTGTTCCCCGACAGCCTCGCCGCTCTCGATCTGCTTGCCGCCGACTACCGGCAGGCCGTGCTGTCGAACTCCTCGATCATCAACCAGGACCGGAAGCTGCGCGTCCTGGGCGTACGTGATCACTTCGAGGCCGTGCTCTGCGCCGCCGAGCTGGGGGTCTCCAAGCCTGACGCCGCCGCCTTCCACGCCGCCTGCGACGCGCTCGCGCTGGAGCCGGGCGAGGTGGCGTACGTCGGGAACGAGCCGGACATCGACGCCGGCGGGGCCACGGCCGCCGGGCTCGCCGGGGTGTGGCTGGACCGGGGCGGGCTCGGCGGGCGTCCCGAACTGGTGCGGATCACCGATCTCGGTCAGCTTCCCGCCGTACTGCGCGGGGATACTCGTTTTGGAGCGCTGTCCGCGATCGGGTAATGTTCTTCCTGCGTCGCCCGGGAAAACCGCAAGGTCCGACCGGGAAGCGCACGCCAGACAAGACCCCCGTACGGGGGTTCAGCTTTGGTGGGCTATGGTGTAATTGGCAGCACGACGGTTTCTGGTTCCGTTAGTCTAGGTTCGAGTCCTGGTAGCCCAGCGCAGACTGTAATCTGCAACGCCCCCGTTGTGTAGCGGCCTAGCACGCTGCCCTCTCACGGCAGTAGCGCCGGTTCGAATCCGGTCGGGGGTACAGATCCTTCTCTCCGACGTCTTCGGGTCGCACCTGGATACGTTGATGCAGGATCGCTAGGGCCCCCGTTGTGTAGCGGCCTAGCACGCTGCCCTCTCACGGCAGTAGCGCCGGTTCGAATCCGGTCGGGGGTACTGATTCTCAAGAATCACCATGGGCTATGGTGTAATTGGCAACACGACGGTTTCTGGTTCCGTTGTTCTAGGTTCGAGTCCTGGTAGCCCAGCTTGGCTCAGGGCCATGCCCCCGTTGTGTAGCGGCCTAGCACGCTGCCCTCTCACGGCAGTAGCGCCGGTTCGAATCCGGTCGGGGGTACCACGCAGGAAAGATCGCGATATCGACCCTCCCCTCGGGGAGGGTCTTTTCGTTGCCCCGCGATCAACTGCCCGCGATCAACTGCCCTCGCCGAAGCGCCGGTTGGACTCCTCCGCCTGGGCGAGCCGCCGCAGGCTCAGCAACACCGGTTCGTACAGCACCGTCTTCGCCACGGCCGCCTCGACCTGCCGCGTGCCCGGCTCGTATCGCTCGATCATGTCGATGTCCACGACGCCGAGTTGGTCCGCGCACCGCCCGTACGCGAGCAGGTCCTCCACCGTGGTCGGATACCCGCTCCGTTCCAGCGCCGCGATCGCCCCGACGAGCGTCCGGAACGCGGGGGATTCGCCCCGCGCCGCGCTGCCGAAGCCCCAGCCCAGCCGTACCAGCAACTCCGTCGCCTGCTGCTCGGCCGCCTCCACCGTGGCATCCGGTACGGGGGCCTCCGTGCCCGGGGCCGCTGCGTCCGGCGCCGTACCGGGGGCCGTGGAGGGGAAGGCGTCCGGGAGCGACCAGACCGCCGCGCCGATCCGGCTGTGGTGGTCCAGCGACTCGTCCTCCACCGCCACCAGGACCTCCCGCGCCGTGGCCACCGGCATCCGTCCCACCTGGATCAACGCCCGCACCAGCCGCAGCCGGCGCAGGTGTTCCTCGTCGTACGCGGCCTGCGTGGCGTTGATCCGGCGGCCCGGCCGGAGCAGCCCCTCGCGCAGGTAGTACTTGATCGTGGCGGTGGGGACCCCACTGCGTTCGCTCAGCTCCGCCATGCGCATCCCGGTTGCACCTTTCCTTGAATAGTGCCACTATCCAATCATGGATAGCGACACTATCCAATCCGTGGAGGCCGCCCGGGAGGGCGGGAGCAGGGGAGATGAGGGCGTCATGGGTACGAAGGTGATCGAAGGCCGGATGACCGCGGCGGCGGAGCGGGAGGTGGTCGTCTTCATGATCGGGATGCGGATCAACAAGTTCCGCTCCCCGCGCGACTGGTGGCCCGTGGCCAAGGCCATGCCGCGGATGCTGAAGGAGCTGTCCCGGGACGCGTCCAGCGGGTTGATAGGGTCCCGGATCCTTCTGGGCGGGCCGCGACTGGTCTACCTCGTCCAGTACTGGGAGTCCGAGGAGAAGCTGCTGGCGTACGCGGCGGCGCCGGACAACGAGCACCGTCCCGCCTGGGCGGCGTTCAACCGCAGGGCGCGCGAGGGCGGCGACGGGGTCGGGTTCTGGCATGAGACCTATCTGGTCCCGGCCGGTTCGTACGAGTCCGTCTACGTCAACATGCCGGAGTTCGGCCTCGGTGCGGCGACCGGGGTGATTCCGGTCGGCAGGCGCGGTGAGCGCGCGGCGGACCGGCTGGCCGCGCGGAGCCCGGCCGTGTAAGGCGGGGGCCTCGCCTCGTCGGAGAAGTCGGAGAAGAAGGCGGGTCCGGGCGGGGGGCCGGGGAAGGCCGGGGCGGGCCGCTGCGGCGCTGGAGCGGCCTGCTGGGTTTCGGGGAACGCCGCTGAGCTCGGGGAACGCCCGGCGAGGTCAGCTCGCGCGGCGCAGGGCCTCGCTCAGCCGTCCCGCCGCGTCGATCACGGCCTGGGCGTGCATCCGGCCCGGGTGGCGCGTCAGGCGTTCGATCGGTCCGGATACCGAGACGGCCGCGACCACCCGGTTCGAGGGGCCCCGTACCGGCGCCGAGACCGAGGCCACGCCCGGCTCGCGCTCGCCGATCGACTGGGCCCAGCCCCTGCGCCGGACGCCCGAGAGCGCCGTCGCCGTGAAGCGCGCCCCCTGAAGGCCGCGGTGCAGCCGCTCCGGCTCCTCCCAGGCCATCAGGATCTGGGCCGAGGAGCCTGCCTTCATGGTCAGGGTCGAGCCGACCGGGACCGTGTCCCGCAGCCCCGAGAGCCGCTCCGCCGCCGCCACACATATCCGCATGTCGCCCTGGCGGCGGTAGAGCTGCGCGCTCTCGCCGGTCAGGTCGCGCAGATGCGTGAGGACCGGTCCCGCCGTCGCCAGCAGGCGGTCCTCGCCCGCCGCCGCGGCCAGCTCGGCCAGCCGGGGGCCGAGAATGAACCGGCCCTGCATGTCCCTCGCCACCAGCCGGTGGTGTTCCAGTGCCACAGCCAGCCGGTGTGCCGTGGGTCGTGCGAGCCCGGTCGCCGCGACCAGCCCGGCGAGGGTGGCCGGACCGGACTCCAGGGCGCTCAATACCAGAGCCGCCTTGTCGAGAACGCCGACGCCGCTAGAGTTGTCCATGAAACGATACTCGCGTCTCACTCTGTGAAACGCAAGTTCAATTTTCCGGGGAAGTTGCCAACCTGTAGGTACGGGCCCGCGGAATCGGGCCCGCGGGAGACGGGCCCATGACCAAGGGTCCCCCGCCGACGTCCGGTGCGTGGGGTACGGACGTAGGCCCACATATCTCTAGGAGAGCCGGCCACGAGAGGCCGGCCGGAGGGAACGCGATGGGTAGGACACTCGCGGAGAAGGTCTGGGACGACCATGTCGTCCGGCGCGCGGAGGGCGAGCCCGACCTTCTCTTCATCGATCTGCACCTGCTGCACGAGGTGACCAGCCCCCAGGCGTTCGACGGCCTCCGCCAGAACGGCCGGCAGGTCCGGCGGCTCGACCTCACCATCGCGACCGAGGACCACAACACCCCGACCCTCGACATCGACAAGCCCATCGCGGACCCCGTCTCCCGCGTCCAGTTGGAGACCCTGCGCAAGAACTGCGCCGACTTCGGTGTACGGCTGCACCCGCTCGGCGATGTCGAGCAGGGCGTCGTCCACGTCGTGGGCCCCCAGCTCGGACTGACCCAGCCCGGCACCACGGTGGTCTGCGGCGACAGCCACACCTCCACCCACGGCGCCTTCGGCGCGCTCGCGTTCGGCATCGGCACCAGCCAGGTCGAGCACGTCCTCGCCACCCAGACGCTGCCGCTGGCCCGCCCCAAGACCATGGCGATCACGGTCGAGGGCGACCTGCCCGCCGACGTCACCGCCAAGGACCTGATCCTCGCGATCATCGCGAAGATCGGCACCGGCGGCGGCCAGGGCTACATCCTCGAATACCGGGGTTCCGCCATCGAGAGCCTGTCGATGGAGTCCCGGATGACCATCTGCAACATGTCGATCGAGGCCGGTGCCAGGGCGGGCATGATCGCCCCCGACGCGACCACCTTCGACTACCTCAAGGGCCGCGACCACGCCCCCGAGGGCGCCGACTGGGACGCGGCCGTCGCGTACTGGGAGACGCTGCGCACCGATGACGACGCGGTCTTCGACGCCGAGGTCTTCATCAAGGCCGAGGAACTGGCCCCGTTCGTCACCTGGGGCACCAACCCGGGCCAGGGCCTGCCGCTCTCCGCGCACGTCCCCGACCCGGCTTCGTACGAGGACGCTTCGGAGCGCCTCGCCGCCGAAAAGGCCCTGGAGTACATGGGGTTGACCGCCGGGCAGGCGCTGCGCGACATCAAGGTCGACACCGTCTTCGTAGGCTCCTGCACCAACGGCCGCATCGAGGACCTGCGCTCGGCCGCCACCCTGCTGGAGGGCCGCAAAGTCGCCGACGGCGTACGGATGCTGGTCGTCCCCGGGTCGGTACGCGTCGCGCTCCAGGCCGTCGCCGAGGGCCTGGACAAGGTGTTCACCGCCGCCGGCGCCGAATGGCGGCACGCGGGCTGCTCGATGTGCCTGGGCATGAACCCCGACCAACTCGCGCCCGGCGAGCGTTCCGCGTCGACGTCCAACCGCAACTTCGAGGGCAGGCAGGGCAAGGGCGGCCGTACCCATCTCGTCTCTCCCCAGGTCGCCGCCGCCACCGCCGTACTGGGCCATCTGGCCTCGCCCGCCGATCTGTCCGACGCCGGTGCCGACGACCGTACGCCCGCTGGAGCGCGATAACCATGGAAGCCTTCACCACCCACACCGGTCCCGCCGTTCCGCTGCGCCGCAGCAACGTCGACACCGACCAGATCATCCCCGCCCACTGGCTCAAGAAGGTCACCAGGGACGGGTTCGAGGACGGGCTGTTCGAGGCGTGGCGCAAGGACCCGTCCTTCGTCCTCAACCGGCCCGAGTACGCCGGGGCCTCGGTCCTGGTCGCCGGACCCGACTTCGGCACCGGATCGTCCCGGGAACACGCCGTCTGGGCCCTCCAGAACTTCGGTTTCAAGGCCGTCATCTCCTCCCGGTTCGCGGACATCTTCCGCGGCAACTCGCTCAAGAACGGCCTGCTGACCGTCGTTCTGGAGCAGTCCGTCGTGGACGCCCTCTGGGCGATCACCGAGAGCGACCCCACGGCGGAGGTCACGGTCGACCTGGAGCAGCGCCAGGTCCGCGCGACCGCCCCTGACGGAGCAACGCTTGTGGCCGATTTCGAGCTTGACGAGAACGCCCGCTGGCGCTTGCTGAACGGGCTCGACGACATCAGCCTCACCCTTCAGAACGAGTCCGACATCGTCACGTACGAGGCCGCCAGGCCGTCCTTCAAACCGCGCACGATTGCCGCCTGATCAGCGCTTTTCCCCTACTGCACCCCCTGCCTCCAGGTAGGGGGTGCAGTTGCTTGTTGAGCCCCTGTCGGGCGACAACTCGCCCTAGATGGCACAATCGGCGCATGGAACGCGACAACCAACTCAAGCTCTACGGGTTAGTCGCCGAACAACTCAAAGATGCGCACGCAAGGGTGCGTGCACTGCAAGTCCCGGAGGGCGTGCGCCAGGCACTCTCCCGGAAGCTGCTGGTCATCACGGCCGCGGCGAAACACGATCTCCCGGGCGCGGCAAGGCGTCTGGACCGCTTGATGAAGGACCTGGACGAGGGTCGTTTTCCGGAAGGTCTCTGACCCTCCGCGGAACTCCGCCGGGCCGACTTCGTTGCGGCACTAGGGTGATTAGCCCGTTTCGTGTTTGATTTGCGGTATATATCTGCCTAACGTGCGAAAAAGCTTGAACACTTTCGTTCTGGCAATGTCTCCGAAGGGGAAGACGTGAACAAGGCGCAGCTCGTAGAAGCGATTGCGGACAAGGTCGGCGGCCGTCAGCAGGCCGCGGACGCGGTCGACGCGGTACTCGACGCGATCGTCCGCGCGGTGGTCGCCGGTGACCGGGTCTCGGTCACCGGCTTCGGTTCGTTCGAGAAGGTCGACCGTCCGGCGCGTTACGCCCGTAACCCGCAGACGGGCGAGCGCGTACGGGTCAAGAAGACCTCGGTGCCGCGGTTCCGCGCGGGCCAGGGCTTCAAGGACCTCGTGAGCGGCTCGAAGAAGCTCCCGAAGAACGACGTGGCCGTCAAGAAGGCCCCCAAGGGCAGCCTCTCGGGCGGATCTTCCACCCGTACGACCGTGAAGGCCGCGGCCAAGAAGGCCACCGCCAAGAAGGCGGCCACGGCGGCGAAGAAGACCGCGGTCAAGAAGACCACGGCCGCCAAGACCACCACGGCCAAGAAGACCAGCGCGGCGAAGAAGACCGCCAAGAAGACCACGGCCACGGCGAAGAAGACCGCCAAGAAGGCCACGGGCACGGCCAAGAAGGCCACCGCCAAGAAGACCGCGCCGGCCAAGAAGGCGACCGCCAAGAAGGCCCCCGCGCGCAAGGCCACCGCGCGCACCACGACGGCGAAGAAGGCCGTCGCCAGAAAGAAGTAAGCAGGAAGCGGTACAGGGCCGTACGCGCCGGGCCGGGCTCCCCTCGGGGAGCCCGGCCCGCGGCGTTTCCCGGAAGAGCTGGTACGCGTACGCACTACCGTTCCAGGCGGCGTACGGGGCGCTACGGGGCGCTACGGGGCGGCTTCCGGGCCGCTACAAGGGTGCTACAAGGTGGTGCGGCGGGCCTCAGCGGGTCTTCAGCGGGTCTGGAGCTCAGAGGGTCTGGAGGGTGACCAGCGTGATGCGGAGCGACGCGCCCTCGCCCTGGCCCTCGGTCTCGATCCGCACGCGCTGACCCGGTCGGAGCAGTCGCAGCCCGCCGGCGTCGAAGGCCGCCGCGTCGAACTCCACCGGGGTGCCGTCGTCCAGCAGCACACTCCCGCAACGGGTCTCGGAATCGTATGTGTACGAGGTCGCCTGCATAGCCGCAGCGTATCCTCCGGGCCGTCGCGGCTCAGCAGCCCGGCCCCGGCGCCGGAAGCGGGCCGTACGCCTGATGCCCGCCTCGCTCCCCTCGCTCCCCTTGCTCGCCTTTCCCGGTGGTCGCCCCGTACCGAAGAGCCGTACGCGGACCGAGTCCCAGCTCCGCCGCCCGCAGCAGATCCTCGCCCGTATCGACATCCCGCCGTACGGAATCCACCCCGGCCAGAAGTATTTCCACCGCCCCTGTCGACAAATGTCCTCTGCGGGAGGGGCCGCCGAAAGCCGGATTCAATTCCACGCCGGGCCCCGCCGTCAGCAAAGTCGTACCGATTCCCGCGGCGTCCGCGAGAAAAGCGCGCGGAAATGACTCCGCCGCGGTCAGGACCAGGGCGAGTTCCGCCGGGCGGAGCGCCGGGAGATCCGCGTTGAGTACGGCCACCGCCGCCCGGGGCCGCAGGGTCCTGACGGCCCGCGCCCCGTGCGCGAGCGCCGCGTTGAGGCCGTCCGCCGGGGTGTCCGGGACGATGCGCGCGCCCAGCGCGGACAGCTCCGCCGCCGCCGTCGGGTCGTCGGTCACCACCGCCACGTCGCGGACGACGGGGCAGGCCAGGACCGCGGCCACGGTGTCCAGCGCGAACGCGAGGGCGAGCCGCGGGCGCAGGGCGTCGCCCGTCGCGGCGGCGAGCCTGCTCTTCGCGAGCCGGAGCGGTTTGAGCGGGACGACCAGGGACCATGGGGCGGCCGCGTCGGTGTGCGTGGCGAACTCTCCGTCCATCTCCGCGTCCGTTCTCCCGCCCTGCTCGGTGGCCCGTGTACAGCCCATGTGTATCGGCCCTCTATTGTGGCCCGGCACCGTTCCGACCCGCAGGGCCGGTCCCCGGACCGGGGCGTACGGTGTTCTCGACAGAGCAGGGGACCGGGGCCGCACTTGACCCCCGGCAGCCGGGGGCAGGCCCGGCGAGAAGAGGAAGGTGTTCGAGTGTCCCGCCGTAGAATCGGCTTCTGGTACCGCCTGGCGGCGGTCATCGCAAAACCGCCGCTGATCCTTCTCCTCAAGCGGGACTGGCGGGGTACGGAGCACATTCCGGCCGACGGCGGATTCATCACCGCGGTGAACCACAATTCGCATCTCGACCCGTTCGCCTACGCACACTTCCAGTACAACACCGGCCGCGTTCCGCGCTTCCTCGCCAAGGACGGCCTTTTCACCAAGGGGTTCATCGGCGCCGTCATGCGCGGCACCGGACAGATCCCCGTCTACCGCGAGACCAGCGACGCCCTGAGCGCCTTCCGGGCCGCCATCGACGCCGTCGAGCGGGGCGAGTGCGTGGCGTTCTACCCCGAGGGCACCCTCACCCGCGACCCCGACATGTGGCCCATGACCGCCAAGACCGGCGTCGCCCGGGTCGCGATCCAGACCAAGTGCCCGGTCATCCCCGTCGCGCAGTGGGGCGCCAACCTCGTGCTGGCGCCGTACGCCACGAAACCCGACCTGTTCCCACGCAAGACCCACCACATCCTCGTCGGCCCGCCCGTCGACCTCACGCGCTTCTACGACCGGGAGATCGCTCCCGAATTGCTGCGCGAGGCCACCGAGGTCATCATGGCCGCCATCACGGAACTGCTGTCCGAGGTACGCGGCGAGCCGGTGCCCACCGTCTCGTACGACTACCGCAAGGCCAGGGAAGAACAGCGGCGCAAAGCCGCGGAAGAGGGGTCGAAGTGACGCGGGTCGCCGTCTTCGGAGCAGGGTCTTGGGGTACGGCTTTCGCCATGGTCCTCGCCGACGCGGGATGCGACGTGACGATCTGGGGCCGGCGCCCCGAGATCGCCGACGCCATCAACACCACCCGCGCCAACCCCG
The DNA here is from genome assembly GCF_044457965.1 of Streptomyces sp. NPDC050509. Classification (NCBI taxonomy): domain Bacteria; kingdom Bacillati; phylum Actinomycetota; class Actinomycetes; order Kitasatosporales; family Streptomycetaceae; genus Streptomyces; species Streptomyces sp. NPDC050509. Next base: position 20,350 of record NZ_JBITHL010000016.1, read on the forward strand.
CCTACCTGCCGGGCTTCGAACTACCCGCGGGCGTACGGGCCACCACCGACCCGGCCGAGGCGGCGCGCGACGCCGAGTTCACCGTGCTCACCGTGCCCTCGCAGACGCTGCGCGGCAACCTCGCGCGGTGGGCGCCCGTACTCCCCTCCGACACGGTCCTCGTCTCCCTGATGAAGGGCGTCGAACTCGGCACCGCCAAGCGGATGAGCGAGGTGATCGAGGAGGTCGCCAAGGCCCCCGCCGAGCGCGTCGCCGTGGTCACCGGACCCAACCTCGCCAAGGAGATCGCGGGCCGGATGCCGGCCGCCGCCGTCGTCGCCTGCGAGGACGAGGGGGTCGCCCAGCGGCTCCAGGCCGCCTGCCACACCCCGTACTTCCGCCCGTACACCAACACCGACGTGGTCGGCTGCGAGCTCGGCGGCGCCGTCAAGAACGTGATCGGCCTCGCCGTCGGCATCGCCGACGGAATGGGCCTCGGCGACAACACCAAGGCGTCCCTGATGACCCGCGGACTCGCCGAGACCACCCGGCTCGGCCTCGCGATGGGCGCCGACCCGCACACCTTCTCCGGACTCGCCGGAATGGGCGATCTCATCGCCACGTGTTCCTCACCGCTCTCCCGGAACCACACCTTCGGCACCAACCTCGGCCGCGGCATGACCCTCCAGGAGACCATCGCGGTCACCAAGCAGACCGCGGAGGGCGTCAAGTCCTGCGAGTCCGTGCTGGATCTGGCCCGGCGCCACGATGTCGACATGCCCATCACCGAAACCGTCGTGGACATCGTGCACAACGGTAAGCCGCCGCTCGTCGCGCTCAAGGAGCTGATGTCGCGCAGCGCCAAGCCCGAGCGGCGCTGACTCGGGCGGTACCAGCAGGTACGCTCGTCGCGATATGAGCAGCGAGAACTCCCCCCGAAGCCCCGAGCGCAGCCTTGGGCACAGCCCGGAGAGCGGCCCCGAGCAGCCGCTCCGCAAGCCGCGCGTGGCCGTCGTCTTCGGCGGCCGCAGCTCCGAGCACGCCATCTCGGTGGTCACGGCCGGCGCCGTACTGCGGTCCATCGACCGTACGAAGTACGACGTTCTCCCGATCGGTATCACCACCGACGGCCGCTGGGCGCTGACCGCCGACGACCCGGAGCGGATGGGTATCGCCGAGCGCTCCCTGCCGAGCGTCGAGCAGATCGCCGAGTCCACGGACGGCTCCGTCGTCCTCTCCGTCGACCCGGGCAGCCGCGAGGTCGTCTACAGCGAACCGGGCGCCGTGCCCAAGGTGCTGGGCGACGTCGACGTGGTCTTCCCGATGCTGCACGGCCCGTACGGGGAGGACGGCACCCTCCAGGGGCTGCTGGAGCTCTCCGGGATCCCGTACGTCGGCGCGGGCGTCCTCGCCTCGGCCGTCGGGCAGGACAAGGAGTACATGAAGCGGGTGTTCACCTCCTTCGGGCTGCCCGTCGGCCCGTACGTGGTGATCCGGCCCCGTGAGTGGGAGCAGACCCCCGACGGCGGGGCGCCCGGCGCCGCCGCCCGCGCGAAGATCGTGGGCTTCGCCGCCGAGCACGGCTGGCCGCTCTTCGTGAAGCCCGCCCGGGGCGGCTCCTCCATGGGCATCACCAAGGTCGACGACCCCTCGGGGCTCGACGAGGCGATCGCCGAGGCCCGTAGCCACGACCCCAAGATCCTGGTGGAGTCGCTGCTGCGCGGGCGCGAGATCGAGTGCGGCGTGCTGGAGTTCGAGGACGGTCCGCGCGCCAGCGTGCCCGCCGAGATCCCGCCCGTCACGGAGCACGACTTCTACGACTTCGAGGCCAAGTACATCGACTCGGCGGCCGGTCTGGTGCCCGCGCCCCTCACGCCCGAGGAGACCGCGGAGGTACAGCGGCTCGCGGTGGCGGCGTTCGAGGCCACCTCCTGCGAGGGACTGGTCCGCGCGGACTTCTTCCTCACCGAGGACGGCGAGTTCGTCATCAACGAGATCAACACGATGCCGGGCTTCACACCCATCTCCATGTACCCGCGCATGTGGCAGGAGAGCGGCGTCAGCTACGAGGCACTGGTCGACCGGCTCATCCAGGCGGCGCTGCGCCGCCCGACCGGCCTGCGCTGAGCGCGCCGGGGAACGTCCGTACCGTACGGCGCGCGTACGGCCCGGTGCGCCCGCCGCACCGGGCCCGGGTCGCTCCCGCGGGCCGGGAGCGTCTACACGCTGGGCGGGACCGTCTTGGCGACGGCCTCGGCCAGCCCCGCGAGCGGGGTGGAGTCATGGGTGAACCGCGTGGTCATCGTGACCTCGACATAGGTCTGGCGGTAGGTCGTGGTGAACCGAGGACCGGAGTCCCGCTCCTCCAGCATCCAGTTGACGCCGTCCGCCTCCACCGCCTGCGCCTGGGGGTTGTCCATCTCCGCGGGCCGGGGGACCCCGCAGCGCAGTACGATCGCGCCGTCCCCCCACCCGGCGGTGAGTTCGGAGCGCGGCTCGGGATCGGCGCGGCCGAGGTCCGCGAGGGTCTTGGGCAGCTCCTTGTCCAGGGCGTGGCAGAGGGCTGCCTCCTCCTTGGAGGGGGTAGGAACCGTGACCGGCGCGTCCGTGGAAGAACAGCCCGCCGCCGCCGTCAGAAGGACGGCGACGGCGGGAAGACGGGCGATCGAACGGCCGGACAGCCTGCGGCTCGGAAGCGGGCGACGGGAACGTATCACCGGCCAAGCGTAGACGGGGGCGGTCTAGAGATGAACGACCGGGCAGGTCAGGGTGCGGGTGATGCCTTCTACTTGCTGGACCTTGGCGACGACCATGCGGCCGAGCTCATCGACGGTGTCCGCCTGAGCCCGCACGATCACGTCGTAAGGACCGGTGACGTCCTCGGCCTGGATCACTCCCGGAATCTTTGCGATGGTCTCGGCGACGGTCGTCGCCTTGCCCACCTCGGTCTGAATAAGGATGTACGCCTGTACCACGGAACCTCCAGGGCGGCCACGAGGATCATGTGGGGGAAAGAGACGCCACGGTATCGCGTCGCCGTGGGCCACGGGGAGACCCGGGCGCCCGGTGGCGCCCGCAGGGTGGCGTCGGCAAGTCCACGTTGACGCGAGCGGGCGACATGGCACGCGCGGCGCGCGGCGCGGGGTGTGACACCCCCGCCGTGGCACGCGCGCGTGACCTGGCGTACGACGGTGTTGACGTGACGCGTGAAGGTACCGAAAGCAGTGAGGGGCCGCGACCGCAGACGCGGCCCGGTGATGAGAGCAAGAGAAGGGGAGACTCGGTGAAGGGAACCGTGGGCGAGTTGGGGGAGTTCGGGCTCATCAGAGAGCTGACGTCCCGGCTCACCACCACCCCGGCGGTGCGGCTCGGGCCGGGCGACGACGCCGCGGTCGTGGCCGCCCCCGACCGCAGGGTCGTGGCGAGTACGGATCTGCTCCTCGAAGGGCGGCACTTCCGACGCGACTGGTCGACGGCGTACGACGTGGGCCGCAAGGCCGCCGCGCAGAACCTGGCCGACATCGCGGCGATGGGCGCGGTGCCCACCGCGCTGCTGCTCGGGCTGGTCGTGCCGGCCGAACTCCCGGTCACCTGGCCTACCGAGCTGATGGACGGCATCCGCGACGAATGCCAGGTCGCGGGAGCCGCCGTGGTCGGAGGCGACGTGGTGCGCGGCGACTCCATCACGATCGCGATCACGGCGCTGGGCGATCTGCGCAACCACGAGCCCGTGGTCAGGTCGGGCGCCAGGCCCGGCGATGTGGTCGCCTACACCGGGTGGTTGGGCTGGTCCGCGGCGGGGCACGCGGTGCTCTCCCGGGGCTTCCGCTCGCCGCGCGCCTTCGTGGAGGCGCACCGCAGGCCGGAGCCGCCGTACCACGCGGGCCCGGCGGCGGCGGGTCTCGGCGCCACCGCGATGACCGACGTCAGCGACGGACTGGTCGCGGACCTCGGGCACATCGCGGAGGCGAGCCAGGTCCGTATCGACCTGCGGTCCGGTCTGATCGACATCCCCTCGCAGATGAACGACATCGGCCAGGCGGTCGGCGTCGATCCGCTCCAGTGGGTGCTGACCGGCGGGGAGGACCACGCGATCGTCGCGACCTTCCCCTCGGACGCCAAGCTCCCGGCGCGCTGGAAGGTGATCGGGGAGGTGCTCAACCCCTCCGCGCTGCCCCAGGTGACGGTCGACGGCGCCCCGTGGACCAGCAAGGGCGGCTGGGACCACTTCGGCGACATCGAGGACACTCCGTGACCGGGGACATCCCGTAGGGGCGTCCCGCGGGGGAGTGCGGTGCGTGGGGGCACGTAGATTCGTCGGTATGCCGATATCTGCACCTGTGCCTCCCCGCGTCCTCACCGTCGCCGGATCCGACTCCGGCGGCGGTGCGGGCATCCCGGCGGACCTCAAGACGATGCTCGCCTTCGGCGCGCACGGCATGAGCGTGCTCACCGCCGTCACGGCGCAGAACTCCCGGGGCGTCCAGGGCGCCTGGGAGCTGCCGGTGGAGGCGGTACGGGCGCAGTACCGCAGCGTCGTCGACGACATCGGCGTACAGGCCGTGAAGACCGGCATGCTCTCCTCCGCCGCCCTGGTCGACACCGTGGCCGAACTGCTCGCCGGGACCGGTGTCCCCGTGGTCGTCGATCCGGTCGGGGTCTCCAAGCACGGCGATCCGCTGCTGGCCGCCTCGGCGCTGGACGGCGTACGGAAAAGGCTGCTGCCGGCCGCGACGGTCGCCACCCCCAACCTGGACGAGGTGGCGCAGCTCACCGGCGTGCGGGTGGTGGAGGAGGCGGACCTGCGGCGCGCGGCGCACGCCGTCCTGGAGTTCGGGCCCCGCTGGGCGCTGATCAAGGGCGGGCATCTGCCGGGGGACGCGGTGGACCTGCTCACCGACGGCACCGAGGAGCACTGGCTGCGGGCGCCGCGCCACGACAACCGGCACACGCACGGCACGGGGTGCACCTACGCGTCGGCGATCGCCGCGGGGCTGGCGGGCGGGCAGGACGTGGTGAGGGCCGTCACGGCGGCCAAGGAGTACGTGACGGGCGCGATCGCGCACGGCTTCGCGCTGGGCAGCGGCATCGGCCCGGTGGACCACGCCTGGCGGTTCCGGGCCTGAAGGGCCGGACCCCGAGCACGGCAAAGAGCCGGCCCACCGAGGTGGACCGGCTCTTCAAGGCAACCGCAGGGGCTGCGCTACGACGCAGGCGTCAGCGCGAGACCTTGCCGGCCTTGATGCACGATGTGCAGACATTGAGGCGCTTCGGCGTCCGACCGACCACGGCACGCACGCGCTGGATGTTCGGGTTCCAGCGACGGGGCGTACGGCGGTGCGAGTGGGAAATGCTGTTGCCGAAGCCCGGCCCCTTGCCGCAGACGTCGCAGTTGGCAGCCACGGGTCACTCCAAAGACTTCAGATGCTCGTACAGAGAAATCCGGCGTGGCTGAATCAACGGAACAGAAGATGTCGATGTCGCTTTGCCGGGGGATTGGCCCGACTCTCATCGGGCAACCGCAGCAGCATACAACGACTGCCTCGGTACCCGGAAACTATACCCTTCTCGCATCACCCCGGCCGACGGAGGAGGACCCCGCAGGTGCCGCAGACCCTCGACGCCGCAGCGGTGCGGAGCTGGTGCGCGCTGGCGCTGGAGGCCCTCGGCCGGGAGCGCGAGGAGATCGACGCGATCAATGTCTATCCGGTCGCGGACGGCGACACCGGCACCAACCTCTATCTGACCGTGGAGTCCGCCGCACAGGCGGTCGAGGCGGTGTTCGCGGCACACGAGACGGGCGTCTCCGCGCCCGCCCCGGCCGACGCCGTACGGGCCATGGCGCACGGCGCGCTGATCGGCGCGCGGGGGAACTCCGGGACGATCCTGGCGCAGCTTCTGCGCGGGATGGCCGAGGTGCTGACGGCCGGGCCTCCCGGTGACGGGGATCACGCGGACGAGGGACACGGCGAGGGGTACGGGGAGGGACATGCGCAGGGGTACGGCGGCCGGCTCGCCCCCGCGCTGCGGCGGGCCGCCGAACTGGCCCGCGAGGCCGTCGCGCACCCCGTCGAGGGCACGATCCTGAGCGTGGCGAGCGCCGCCGCCGACGCGGCGGAGGCGGCATCCCGCGCGGACGCCCCGTACGGCGCGGACGGGGCGGACAAGGGCGCCGCGTACGGGGCGGACGCCGCCGACGCCGTACGGGCCGCGTACGCGGGCGCCCGCGCCGCGCTCGACGCCACCCCGGGCCAGCTCGCCGTGCTCGGCCGCGCGGGCGTCGTCGACGCGGGCGGCCGGGGACTGCTCACCGTGCTGGGCGCGCTGGTGCGCTGCCTCACGGGCGACGCGCCCCCGCCCTTCCCGGCGGGCCACCGCCGGCACGAGAACCCCGTCGCGGCGGAGTCCGCCGCCGAGGCGTGCGCCGCGGAGGGCGGACCCGCCTTCGAGGTGATCTATCTGCTGGAGGCGGACGAGGCCGCCGTGTCGCGGCTGCGCGCCCGGCTCGACGGGCTCGGGGACTCCCTGGTGGTCGTCGGCGGCGACGGGCTGTGGAACGTGCACGTCCATGTCGACGACGCGGGCGCCGCCGTCGAGGCGGGCGTCGAGGCGGGCCGCCCCTACCGCATCCGTATCACCCACTTCGGCGCCGCCGCCGAGGAGCCGCGCGTCCAGCGCGCCGTTGTCGCCGTCGTCCCGGGCGAGGGCCTCGCGGGGCTCTGCGCCGAGGCCGGCGCGACGACCGTCCTCGCCCGCCCCGGGGAGCCGCCCGCCAGCGGCGAACTCGTCGAGGCGATCCGGCGCGCGCACGCCCGCGAGGTGGTCCTCATGCCGAACGACGAGGCCCTGCGGCACACCGCCGCGGCCGCCGCCGAACAGGCCCGCACCGAAGGCGTACGGGTCGCCCTCATCCCGACCAGGGCCGCCGTCCAGGGCATCGCCGCGCTCGCCGTGCACCAGCCCGACCGCCGCTTCGACGAGGACGTCGTCGCGATGACCAGCGCCGCCGGAGCCACCCGCTACGCCGAACTGGCCGTCGCGGAGCGCCAGTCCTGGACCATGGCGGGCATCTGCCAGGCCGGGGACGTCCTGGGGCTGATCGACGGGGACGTCGCGGTCATCGGCTCCGACCTCGCCGCCACGGCGGAGACGGTGCTCTCCCGGATGCTCTCCGCGGGCGGCGAACTCGTGACACTCGTCCTCGGGGAGGACGTACCCGAGACGCTCGCCGCCCGCCTGGAGAGCTACGTACGCGAGGGCCATCTCGCCGTCGACACCGTCGTCTACCGGGGCGGCCGGCAGTCGGCGCCGCTGCTCGTCGGCGTGGAGTGAACCCGGCGCGTGCCCGAACGGCACGGCTGTGACCTGCGGAAACCTGGGGGTGCGCGACGGCTGTCAGTGGTGTGGTGTGCAATGGATCGCGTGTCCGCGCTGGATGAACCACTCAAGAAGTCACTCGGCCCCGCCACCGCGAAGGTGATGGCCGAACACCTCGGCCTGCACACGGTCGGTGACCTGCTCCACCACTACCCACGGCGGTACGAGGAGCGCGGCCAGCTCACCACCCTGGCCGAACTCCCGCTGGACGAGGACGTGACGGTGGTCGCCCAGGTCGCCGACTCCCGGATCCTGACGTTCAACCACGGCCGTGGCCAGCGCCTGGAGATCACCCTCACCGACGGCAGCGGCCGGCTCCAGCTCGTCTTCTTCGGCCGGGGGCTCCACAAGCCGCACAAGGAACTGCCGCCCGGCAGCCGCGGCATGTTCGCCGGCAAGGTGTCCGTCTTCAACCGCAAGCTCCAGCTCGCGCACCCCACGTACGTCCCGCTCGGCCGGCCCGACGGAGACGCGGGGGACGACGACGCCACGAGCGCCGTGGACGCCTTCGCGGGCAAGCTGATCCCGATCTACCCGGCCTGCAAGGGCCTGGAGTCCTGGAAGATCACCAAAGCCGTCGACGCCGTTCTGCCCCGCGCCGTGGAGGCCGCCGACCCGCTGCCGCCCGCGCTGCGCGAGGGACGCGGCTTCGTCCCGCTGCCCGAGGCGCTGCTCAAGGTCCACCGGCCCGAGACGAAGGCCGACATCGAGGACGCCCGCGCCCGCCTCAAGTGGGACGAGGCGTTCGTCCTCCAGGTCGCGCTGGCCCGGCGGCGGTACGCGGACACCCAGCTCCCCGCCGTCGCCAGAAAGCCGGTGGCGGGCGGCCTGCTCGACGCCTTCGACGCCGAACTGCCCTTCACCCTCACGGAGGGCCAGCGCAAGGTCACCGCCGAGATCTTCGCGGGCCTCGCCACCGAACACCCCATGCACCGGCTGCTCCAGGGCGAGGTCGGCTCCGGCAAGACGCTCGTCGCGCTGCGCGCGATGCTCACGGTCGTGGACGCGGGCGGCCAGGCCGCGCTGCTGGCGCCCACCGAGGTCCTCGCCCAGCAGCACCACCGTTCGATCACGGAGATGATGGGCGAGCTGGCCGAGGGAGGCACGCTCGGCGGCGCGGAGAACGCCACCAAGGTGGTGCTGCTCACCGGCTCCATGGGCACCGCCGCCCGCCGTCAGGCGCTGCTCGACCTGGTCACCGGCGAGGCCGGGATGGTCATCGGCACCCACGCGCTGATCGAGGACAAGGTGCGCTTCCACGACCTGGGACTGGTCGTCGTGGACGAGCAGCACCGCTTCGGCGTGGAGCAGCGCGACGCACTGCGCTCCAAGGGCAAGCAGCCGCCGCATCTGCTGGTCATGACGGCCACCCCCATCCCCCGTACGGTCGCCATGACCGTCTTCGGGGACCTGGAGACCTCCGTACTGGACCAGCTCCCGGCCGGGCGCTCCCCGATCGCCAGCCATGTCGTCCCCGCCGAGGACAAGCCGCACTTCCTGGCCCGCGCCTGGGAGCGGGTGCGCGAGGAGGTCGGCAAGGGGCATCAGGCGTACGTGGTCTGCCCCCGGATCGGGGACGACGACGAGGAGAAGGGCGGCAAGGGCGGGAAGGGCGGGGCGAAGAAGGCGTCCGCGGCCAAGGAGAAGGCCAAGGAGAAGGCCGCCGAGGACGCCGAGAAGCGGCCCCCGCTCGCGGTCCTCGACGTGGCGGAGCAGCTCGTGGCGGGGCCGCTGGCCGGGCTCCGCGTCGAGGTCCTGCACGGCCGGATGCAGCCGGACGACAAGGACGCCGTGATGCGCCGCTTCGCCGCGGGCGAGGTGGACGTCCTGGTCGCGACGACGGTCATCGAGGTCGGAGTGAACGTCCCCAACGCCACCGCGATGGTGATCATGGACGCGGACCGGTTCGGCGTCTCCCAGCTCCACCAGTTGCGTGGCCGGGTCGGCCGCGGCGCGGCCCCCGGTCTCTGCCTCCTGGTCACCGACATGCCGGAGGCGAGCCCCGCCAGGGCCCGGCTCGGCGCGGTCGCCGCCACGCTCGACGGCTTCGAGCTGTCCCGGATCGACCTCGAACAGCGCCGCGAGGGCGATGTGCTCGGCCAGGCCCAGTCCGGGGTGCGCTCCTCGCTGCGGATGCTCGCCGTCATCGAGGACGAGGAGATCATCGCCGCCGCCCGCGAGGAGGCCGTGGCGGTGGTCGCCGCCGACCCGGAGCTGGAGTCCAGCCCCGAGCTGCGTACGGCGCTGGACGCGCTGCTCGACACGGAGCGCGAGCAGTACCTCGACAAGGGCTGACGAGGAGGCGGCGTGGGCCGGTCCCGGGGCACCGGCCGGGCCCGGCCCCGGCGTACGCCATATCGTGGAGCCCGGGCGGTCGTCGCCGACCGCTGCCCCACCGCTGTCCGTTCCAGCCCTTCCCCGCCCGTTCCAGCCCTCCCACGAACCGAGGACCCGACACCCATGACCCGCGTGATCGCCGGTGCCGCCGGCGGGCGCCGGCTCGCCGTCCCGCCCGGCACCGGCACCCGCCCCACCTCCGACCGGGCGCGTGAGGGCCTTTTCTCCACCTGGCAGTCGCTCCTCGGCACCCTGGACGGCGTCCGGATCGCCGATCTGTACGCCGGGTCCGGTGCCGTCGGCCTCGAAGCGCTCTCGCGCGGCGCCGCGCACGCCCTGCTCGTCGAGGCCGACGCCCGCGCCGCCCGCACCGTCCGCGAGAACGTGGCGACGCTCGGACTGCCCGGCGCCGAGGTCCGTACCGGCAAGGCGGAGCAGGTCGTCGCGGGACCGGCCCCGCAGGACCCGTACGACCTGGTCTTCCTCGATCCCCCGTACGCCGTCACCGACGACGATCTTCGGGAGATCCTGCTCACACTCCGGACCGGGGGGTGGCTCAGTGGCGACGCCGTCGCCACCGTGGAACGCGGCACCAGAGGCGGGCCATTCGGCTGGCCGGCGGGTTTCGTACCACTGAGGTCCCGTCGCTACGGCGAGGGAACGCTTTGGTACGGTCGCGCCGCTCGTTACGAAGACGCACCATGACCGGACCGGAGAGCGAGGGAAATCAGTTGCGCCGCGCCGTCTGTCCGGGGTCCTTCGACCCCATCACCAATGGACATCTCGACATCATCGCCCGCGCCTCCAAGCTGTACGACGTCGTACACGTGGCGGTGATGATCAACCAGTCCAAGAAGGGGCTGTTCACGATCGAGGAGCGGATCGACCTGATCCGCGAGGTCACCGCCGAGTTCGGCAACGTCGAGGTGGAGTCCTTCCACGGCCTCCTCGTGGACTTCTGCAAGCAGCGCGACATCCCGGCCATCGTGAAGGGCCTGCGGGCCGTCAGCGACTTCGACTACGAACTGCAGATGGCCCAGATGAACAACGGGCTCTCGGGCGTCGAGACCCTGTTCGTCCCCACCAACCCCACCTACAGCTTCCTTTCCTCCTCCCTGGTGAAGGAAGTGGCCACCTGGGGCGGCGACGTCTCCCACCTGCTGCCCCCCGCCGTCCACAGCGCGGTCATAGAGCGCCTCGGCAAGAAGTGACGCGCTGACCGCCCGTCACCCGGTGTCGGACGGACGCGGACTGGCCGTACAGTCGTTGCGTCCGTCTCCAAACCGGCCGAAAGAGTGGCGAGCACACGGTGGACGTGCAGAAGAAGCTCGACGAGATCGTCGACACGGTGGGCAACGCCCGCTCGATGCCCATGTCGGCGTCCTGTGTGGTCAACCGGGCCGAGCTGCTCGCGCTGCTCGAAGAGGTACGGGAGGCGCTGCCCGACTCCCTGGCCCAGGCGCGGGAGCTGATCGGCGGGCAGGAACAGCTCGCCGAACAGGCCCGTCAGGAGGCGGAGCGCATCATCGAGGGCGCGCACGCCCAGCGCTCCACGCTGATCTCGGACACCGCGGTCGCCCGCCGCTCCCAGGAGGAGGCCGACCGGATCCTCTCCGAGGCCCGCAAGGAGGCCGAGGAGATCCGCGCCGAGGCCGACGACTACGTCGACTCCAAGCTCGCCAACTTCGAGGTCGTCCTCACCAAGACCATCGGGTCCGTCGACCGGGGCCGCGAGAAGCTGCTCGGCCGCTCCCCGGGCTCCGGCGAGCCGGGGTACGCGGGCGGCGATGACGACGACGCCCCCGAGTACAGCGCGGACCCCAGCACCCTGATCCGGCGGGCCGACGAGTACGTCGACGCCAAGATCGGCGCCTTCGAGGCCGTCCTGACCAAGACGCTCGAAGCGGTCGGCCGGGGCCGGCAGAAGCTGCACGGCCGTACGGAGTCCGACGAGCTGGGGGCGCACATGGCCGCCCAGGACGCGGCGGGCCCGCAGGCACGCACCAGCGACGCCGACTACCTGGCCGACCTCGCCGGGACCCCGCGAGAAGCCCTCCAGGCGCCCGTGGCGGCCCCGCAGCAGCCCCTCGCTCCTCCGGAGCCCGTCCTGCCCCCCGTGCCCGCCCAGCAGCCGTACACGGACCCCGCCTACGCGCAGACGGCGCGGCAGCCCGCCGGCCCCGGCTACCAGGACGGCGGCTACGACGCGACCGGCGGCTACCAGGACCCGGCGTACCCCGCCACGGACCCCGGCTACGGGGCGGGCTACCCGCAGCAGGACGCGTACGGCTACCAGCAGGACCCGTACACGTACCAGCAGCAGGGGTACGGCCAGGACCAGGGCCAGGGCGCGCAGCAGCAGGCCCAGGGGTACGACCCGAACTACGGCTGGCAGCAGCAGCAGCAGCAGACGGACGGGCGGCCCGCGCTGCCGGCCCTGCCCGCCGCCCCCGCCGACCAGCAGCAGGGCGCGCTCGACGAGACCAGCTTCTTCGACACGAGCATGATCGATCTGGAGCAGCTCCGCCGCTACGAACAGGGCCACTGACCGGTCCCGGGGCCGGCCCCCTGTCCTGCCCCGGACCGGCCACCGACCGGCCCCGGACCGGCCACCGACCGGCCCCGGACCGGCCCCGGATCCGGACAGGGGCCGGATTGGGGCCGGATTGGGGCCGGATTGGGCCTATGGCGGCCGTTCCAGTACCCTGGTTCTTCGGCCGTGTGCATGTCCGCGGCTCAGGCTGCCCGCTTCGCTTCCGCGACGGTGGCGGCCCCTCTCTCCACGATCCGAAAGCGGGAAACAGCCCTGAACGCGCGCCTCGACCACCACAACCCCCTCGTGTTCGACACACACGAGCTGGGGCGGCGTCCTGGTGCGCTCCGTAAGCTGACCCGCTCGGTGCCCGCCCCCAAGGACTTCGGTATCGACGGGGTCATCGGAGCGCCCGAGGGCGCCCCGGTGGAGCTGGACCTCCGCCTTGAGTCGGTCATGGAAGGGGTGCTCGTCACGGGCACCGCCCGTGTCTCGGCCGAGGGGGAGTGCGTAAGGTGTCTGGAGCCGCTCAGCCAGGAAGTGGCGGCGGAGTTCCAGGAGATGTTCTCGTACCACGACACCGACGACCGGGGCCGCGTCCGCGCGGAGCCGGCCGACGATGCCGAGGACGACGAGGACACGCTCTTCATCGAGGACGGCCTGTTCGACCTCGAACCCGTGCTGCGCGATGCGGTGGTGCTCGCACTGCCGATGCAGCCGGTGTGCCGGGAGACCTGCTCCGGTCTGTGTTCCACATGTGGGATCAGGCTGGACGAGAACCCGGACCACCACCACGAAGCCGTCGACATCCGTTGGGCGGCATTGCAGGGACTCGCCGAGACCGTCAAGGACGGCGAGAAGGACAACATGGGCGGCGCCGAAGCCGGCGTCGACGAGAAGCAGGAGAAGTAGCCGTGGCTGTTCCGAAGCGGAAGATGTCGCGCAGCAACACGCGCCACCGCCGGTCGCAGTGGAAGGCTGCGGTCCCCAACCTGGTTTCGTGCGAGCGCTGCCAGGAGCCGAAGCTCCAGCACATCGCGTGCCCGAGCTGCGGCACCTATAACAAGCGCCAGGTCCTCGAGGTCTGAGCGGCTGGTGAGAGGCTCGATGTCTGAACTGTCCCCTGCCAAGAAGCAGGCAGACACTGTCAGTACGGCCTCGTCCCACACGCTTCTGGAAGGGCGGCTCGGGTATGACCTCGAGACCGCCCTTCTGGTGCGTGCGCTGACCCACCGTTCGTTCGCGTACGAGAACGGCGGTCTGCCCACCAACGAGCGGCTCGAATTCCTCGGGGATTCGGTGCTCGGCCTGGTGGTCACGGACACGCTGTACCGCATCCACCCCGACCTGCCCGAAGGCCAACTGGCCAAGTTGCGGGCCGCGGTGGTCAACTCGCGTGCGCTGGCGGAAGTGGGCCGCGGCCTCGAACTCGGCTCCTTCATCCGGCTCGGCCGGGGCGAAGAGGGCACGGGTGGCCGGGACAAGGCATCCATCCTCGCCGACACCCTTGAAGCGGTGATCGGCGCCGTCTATCTCGACCAGGGCCTCGGAGCGGCGTCCGAGCTGGTGCACCGGCTCTTCGACCCGCTGATCGAGAAGTCCTCGAATCTCGGGGCGGGCCTGGACTGGAAGACCAGTCTCCAGGAGCTGACCGCGGCGGAGGCCCTCGGCGTGCCCGAGTACCTCGTCACGGAGACAGGACCCGACCACGAGAAGACCTTCACCGCTGCCGCCCGCGTCGGTGGTGTCTCGTACGGCACCGGCACCGGCCGCAGCAAGAAGGAAGCGGAGCAGCAGGCGGCCGAGTCCGCCTGGCGGTCCATCCGGGCCTCGGCCGACGAGCGGGAAGCGGCGGTCGGCTCCGGAGCCGACTCCGGAGCCGGTGAGCCGTCCGGAACCGACTCCGGCGCCGGCCGGCCGTCCGCTGCCGCCGCCGGTGAACCCGCCGGCGCCGGTGACGGCGCCGACGGGGCCGCCGACGCCGGTTCGGCCCCGTCCGGGCAGGCTCAGGCGGACACCGCGACGGGCTGACCGTCCGGCCGTACGCTCCCTCCCTGTACGCCCCTCGCGTCGTTCGCGGCGCGAGGGGCGTCTCCCGTGCGGCGCCGTCCGCCGGGCCCCGTACCCCCTGATCGCCGTTGCCCTGTTCCGAGGAGCCTCCCGTGCCCGAGCTGCCCGAGGTCGAAGTCGTCCGGCGCGGACTCGAACGCTGGATCAGCGGCCGGACCGTCGCCGAGACCGAGGTGCTCCATCCGCGCTCGGTACGGCGCCACCTCGCGGGCGGCACGGACTTCGCGGCGCGCCTCAAGGGGCACACCATCGGGGTCGCACGGCGCCGCGGCAAATACCTGTGGCTGCCGCTCACCGACACCGACGCGTCGATCCTCGGCCATCTCGGGATGAGCGGTCAGCTCCTCGTCCAGCCCGAGACCGCCCCCGCCGAGAAGCATCTGCGGATCCGGGTCCGCTTCGCCGACCCGCTCGCCACCGAACTGCGCTTCGTCGACCAGCGCACCTTCGGCGGCCTCTCGATCCACGACAACACCCCCGACGGGGTGCCGGACGTCATCGCGCACATCGCCCGCGACCCCCTGGACCCCGCCTTCGACGAGGACGCCTTCCTCACCGCGCTGAAGCTGCGCCGTACGACGGTCAAGCGTGCGCTGCTCGACCAGTCACTGATCAGCGGTGTCGGCAACATCTACGCGGACGAGGCGCTCTGGCGCGCCAAACTCCACTACGAACGGCCCACGGAGACCCTGCCCCGGCCGCGCGCCGCCGAACTGCTCGGCCACGCGCGCGACGTCATGAACGCGGCGCTCTCCGTCGGCGGCACCAGCTTCGACAGCCTGTACGTCAACGTGAACGGCGAGTCCGGCTACTTCGACCGGTCGCTCGACGCGTACGGACGCGAGGGCGAGCCGTGCCGCCGCTGCGGGACCCCGATCCGCAGGCGCCCCTGGATGAACCGTTCCAGCTACTTCTGCCCGCGCTGTCAGCGACCGCCGCGCGCCGCGTCGTAACGCTCCCGCGCCGCCAGCACCTCGGGCATCCGCCCCTCCAGCAGGTGGACGAGGCCGAGCAGCCGCCCGGCGACCTCGTGTCCCAGCGGCGTCAACTCGTAGTCCACACGCGGCGGATTGACCGGCTGCGCGTCGCGGCGTACGAGGCCGTCCCGCTCCAGCGCGTGCAGCGTCTGGGAGAGCATCTTCTCGCTCACCCCGTCGACGCGCCGCCGCAGTTCGTTGAAGCGGAAGCCGCTCTCGTGGAGCGCGCAGAGGGTGAGGCCGCCCCAGCGGCCCGTCACATGCTCCAGCGTGCCGCGCGAGGGGCACTGCCGGGAGAACACGTCGAAGGCGAGCCCGTCGAGCCCGGCGTCAGCGGAGAGAGTGTCCATATCCGCACCCTACTGGCGGAAAGCGCCGCCCGGTGGGTGGCGCTTTCTCGTGGTGAGTGCGGGAGGGCCCGGAACCGCGCACCGTACGGCGCGGTTCCGGGCCCTCCCGCCAGGTCAGAAGCCGAAGTTCTGCGTCCACCACGGGCCGCCGGAACCGGTGTGCACCCCGACGCCGAGCCGGGTGTAGTCGCAGTTCAGGATGTTCGCGCGGTGGCCCTCGCTGTTCATCCAGGAGTCCATCACCGCCTCGGCGGTGGCCTGCCCCCGGGCTATGTTCTCGCCCCCGAGGTTCTTCACGCCGGCCTGCTCCGCGCGGTCCCAGGGCGTGTCGCCGTCGGGGTTCGTGTGGTCGAAGAAGCCGCGCGCCGCCATGTCGTCGCTGAACGCCTGCGCCAGCGCGTTCAGGCTCGCGTCCGCCTTCAGTGCGGCGCAGCCGACCTTGGCCCGCTCCTGGTTCACCAGCGAGAGCACGGCCGACGCCTCGGACGAGGGCGCCGCCTGGGACTGCTCGGCGGCGCGCTCCGTGGTCCGCGTGGGGGCCGGGGCCTTGTCCGCCTTGGTGGGCGAGCCGGCCGAGCCCGCGGAGCCGGATTCCGTGTCCTTGGACGGCGTCTGCGACTTCGCCTTCGGCGGCGCCGGGGCGGGCTTCGCCTGCGACGGGGAGGTGGAGGGAGCCGTGGGGGAGGGGGAGGCCGACTTCTTCGGCCCCGTCGTCCGCTCCGTGCCGCGGCTGGGCTCCACCGTCGACCTACGCGTCGGATCCGTGGACGTACCGCCCTGCTGCTGCAGTTCGGGCGCGCCCTCGCTGCGGATCTGCTCACCGGTGGTGCCGCCGCCGCCCACCGAGAACTGGCCCCCACCGGGCAGCAGACCGGAGGCGACCGCGACAGCGCCGACCGCCATCGCCGCGGAGGCGCCGAGCAGTCCCGTACGGACGGGCTTGGTGACCCGGCCCTTGCGGCGCGGCGCGCCCGCGGGGCCGTTGGCGGAGCCCTCAGGGGATACGACAGGTGCGCCGGGGGCGGCGGCGCG
Organism: Streptomyces sp. NPDC050509; assembly: GCF_044457965.1. NCBI lineage: Bacteria > Bacillati > Actinomycetota > Actinomycetes > Kitasatosporales > Streptomycetaceae > Streptomyces > Streptomyces sp. NPDC050509. The sequence goes on from NZ_JBITHL010000016.1 coordinate 37,005, forward strand.
TCGGTGGCGTCCCATCTGTGGTGCCTTCCTCAGTCTCGACGGCAGCGTTACTCACTCGTACGAGTGAGGCTCATCGCGACCGGACTGTACGGCATGGCACGTGGGGGTGCCGGGTCCACAGAGCAATTGGCCGATTAGCTTTGCGCCCATGAAAGAAGATGTACGACTCACGGCTTGGGTCCGCGGCAGAGTACAAGGAGTCGGCTTCCGCTGGTTCACCAGGGCGAACGCTCTGGAGATCGGCGGCCTCACCGGATTCGCCCTCAATCTCGACGACGGCCGGGTGCAGATCGTCGCGGAGGGACCGCGTGACAATTGCCACCGACTCCTGGAGTGGCTCCGCTCCGCCGACACACCCGGGCGAGTGGATGGAGTCACTGAGATCTGGGACACCCCGCGCGGTGGTTACGAGAGCTTCGCGATCCGCTGAGAAGTACGACCGGGCGTCGGCCCGCGCGGCCGGGAATTGCCACCGGGATACCCGACTCTCCGCGATGACCAGCGATGACCTGGTGGTTGCCAAGAACGGCCGACCGTGCCAGGCTGCCCGGTCAGCGAAGATCTCGACGCCCCCGGGCCCCCGGGGAGAGCGCGCGCCGCCGCAGGCCGCGGCCCCGCGCCACCGGGCCGCCCGCCGGTACGGGCTGTGATCGTGTTGACCGTCAAACTTTTTGGTGAGACTCTGGAATCCCCGCGCACCTTAGCTGTTTGGCAGTAAGAACCGCAGTAGGAACCGCAGTGATGAACAAGCACTGCCAGGCACCGCGGGTGCGATTTCCCTCACGACCCACACCGCATTCGGTCGGTCACTCAGTGTGGAGGACCATTCATCATGGCAAAGGCGCTTCTCGGTTATGTCGGCGGCTCCGACCCGCGACTCCTCGCCGAGATGCGACGGCTTCAGCAGCGCGTCCAGGACCTCGAATCCGAGCTCGTACGGATCCAGTCCGAGAATGACGTGCTGAACGCCGCTGTCGCACAGCACCCCGGAGAGTCGCTGCTCAACGGCATCGACATTGACGTACCCCAGGCGGAGCCCGCGCTCACCTGACAACAGCCCCCGTCGGGGCCAGGTGAGAAACACTCTCGCAAGATATGCAAGGGACGCTTCGGCGTCCCTTCTTTCTTTCCATCTTCCCCTGTACGAAGCTTTGTTGGCGCTGCCACGCCTTTCTTAACGTCTGATGTGCCCTGCGCGTTCCACGGTGAAACCGCCGACGGACGATCCGGGCCCGGTAGAGTCCGGCGGCGTGCACCTCAAGGCCATGACCCTGCGCGGGTTCAAATCCTTCGCCTCCGCCACGACGCTGCGCTTCGAGCCGGGTATCACCTGCGTCGTGGGCCCGAACGGCTCCGGGAAATCCAATGTGGTGGACGCCCTCTCCTGGGTCATGGGAGAACAGGGGGCGAAGTCGCTGCGCGGCGGCAAAATGGAAGACGTGATCTTCGCCGGCACGACCGGGCGCCCCGCGCTCGGCCGCGCGGAGGTCTCTCTCACGATCGACAACTCCGACGGAGCGCTGCCGATCGAGTACGCCGAGGTCACCATTACGCGGATCATGTTCCGCAACGGCGGCAGCGAATACCAGCTCAATGGCGACACCTGCCGGTTGCTCGATATCCAGGAGCTGCTCTCCGACTCCGGTATCGGCCGCGAGATGCACGTGATCGTCGGACAGGGTCAGCTCGACTCCGTACTCCACGCCGATCCGATGGGCCGCCGCGCATTCATCGAGGAAGCCGCCGGGGTGCTGAAGCACCGCAGGCGCAAAGAGAAGGCGCTGCGGAAGCTGGAGGCGATGAAGGCGAATCTCGCCCGCGTCCAGGACCTGACGGACGAGCTGCGCCGCCAGCTCAAGCCGCTCGGCCGGCAGGCGGCGGTCGCGCGGCGGGCCGCCGTCATCCAGGCCGATCTGCGCGACGCCCGGCTGCGACTGCTCGCCGACGATCTCGTACGGCTGCGCGAGGCGCTGCGTACGGAGATCGCGGACGAGGCCGAGCTGAAGAGCCGCAAGGAGGAGGCCGAGAACCGGCTGAAGGCCGCGCTGACCCGCGAGGCGGAACTGGAGGAGGAGGTACGGCGGCTCGCGCCGCGCCTCCGCAAGGCCCAGCAGACCTGGTACGAGCTGTCGCAGCTCGCCGAACGGGTGCGCGGCACCATCTCGCTGGCCGACGCGCGGGTCACCAGCGCCACCAGCGCCCCCGAGGAGGAGCGGCGGGGCCGCGACCCCGAGGACCTGGAGCGCGAGGCCGCCCGGATCCGTGAGCAGGAGGCGGAGCTGGCCGCCGCACTGGAGGCGGCCGAGCACGCGCGCGAGGACACCGTCGCCCACCGCGCCGAGCTGGAGCGGGAACTCGCCGCCGAGGAACGCCGCCTCAGGGACGCCGCCCGCGCCCTCGCGGACCGCCGCGAGGGCCTGGCCCGGCTGCACGGCCAGGTCAACGCGGCGCGCGGCCGGGCCGCCTCGGCCCAGGCGGAGATCGGCCGGCTCGCCGGTGCCAGGGACGAGGCGCGCGAGCGCGCCGCCCAGGCACAGGAGGAGTACGAACAGCTCAAGGCCGAGGTCGACGGCCTCGACGCGGAGGACGACGCGCTCGCCGCACGGTACGAGGACGCCCGCCGCGCCCTCTCCGACGCGGAGACGGCGCAGAGCGCGGCACGGGACGCCGCGACCACGGCGGAGCGTGAACACGCCGCCCTGACCGCCCGCCACGACGCCCTCGCCCTGGGGCTGCGCCGCAAGGACGGCACGGGGGCGCTGCTGGGCGCCCGCGACCGGCTCACCGGCCTGCTCGGGCCCGCGGCGGAACTGCTCACCGTCACCCCCGGTCAGGAGATCCCGGTGGCCTCGGCGCTGGGCGCGGCGGCCGACGCGATCGCGGTCAGCGGCCCCGCCGCTGCGGTGGAGGCCCTGCGGCTGCTGCGCGAACGGGACGCGGGCCGGGCGGCCCTGCTGCTGGGCGCCCCGGCGCCGGACACCGGGGACGGCGGCCGGGACGGGACGGCCGACGTGCCTGACGTGGTTGACGCGCCCGCCGTACCCGCCGTGCCTGCTCCGGCCGCCCCGTCGTTCGCCTCGTCGTCCGCTCCGCATGGGCAGCCCTCCGCCCCGCACGCGCCCGGCGGGGTGCCCGCGCAGAGCGGCGGCCCCGGCGCGCATACGGCGGAGATCGCCCGCGGCCCGGCCGTCTCCGTACGGACCGCCGTCTCCGCGCCGTACGTCGCCGACCTCGTCCAGGGACCCGCCGAGCTGATGGGCGCCGTACGGCGGCTCGTACGCGACATGGTGGTCGTCGCGACCCTCGAAGACGCCGAGGAACTGGTCGCCGCGCGGCCCACCCTCACCGCCGTGACCGCCGAAGGGGACGTGCTCGGGGCGCACTTCGCGCACGGCGGCTCCGCGGCGGCGCCCAGCCTGCTGGAGGTGCAGGCCTCCGTCGACCAGGCCGCCGCCGAGCTGGCGCTGCTCGCCGTACGGTGCGAGGAGCTGGACGGGGCGCGGCGCGCCGCCGCCGCGCGCCGGGCCGAACACGCCGCGCTCGTGGAGGAGCTGGGGGAGCGGCGCCGGGCCGCCGACCGGGAGAAGTCCGCCGTGTCCGGGCGGCTCGGGCGGCTCTCCGGGCAGTCCCGCGCCGCCGCCGCGGAGGCCGAACGGGCCGCCGGAGCCGCCGCCGAGGCCCAGGAGGCGCTGGAGCGGGCCACGGAGGAGGCGGAGGAGCTGACGGAGCGGCTGCTCGTCGCGGAGGAGGAGTCCCCCTTCGGGGAGGGCCACGAGGAACCGGACACCTCCGTACGCGACCGGCTCGCCGCCGACGGCGCGAACGCCCGGCAGACCGAGATGGAGGCGCGGCTCCAGGTCCGTACCCACGAGGAGCGCGTGAAGGGGCTCGCGGGCCGGGCCGACGGCCTCGACCGGGCGGCGCGCGCCGAGCGCGAGGCGCGGGCGCGCGCGGAGCAGCGGCGCGCCCGGCTGCGCCACGAGGCACGGATCGCCGCGGCCGTCGCGGCCGGTGCCCGGCAACTGCTCGCGCACGTGGAGGTCTCGGTCGTACGGGCCGAGGCGGAGCGCGCCGCGGCCGAGGAGGCCAGGTCCGTACGCGACCGGGAGCTGACCGCCGAGCGGAACACCGGCCGTGACCTCAAGAGCGAGCTGGACAAGCTCACCGACTCGGTGCACCGGGGCGAGGTGCTCGGCGCCGAGAAGCGGTTGCGGATCGAGCAACTGGAGGCGAAGGCGCTGGAGGAGCTGGGCGTGGAGCCGGCCGGGCTGATCGCCGATTACGGCCCCGACCAGCCCGTGCCGCCCTCGCCGGCGGCCGAGGGCGAGGAGCTTCCGGAGGACCCGGAGGATCCGCGGAACCGGCCCACGCCGTACGCGCGGGCCGAGCAGGAGAAGCGGCTCAAGGCCGCCGAACGGGCGTATCAGCAGCTCGGGAAGGTGAATCCGCTGGCCCTGGAGGAGTTCGCGGCGCTGGAGGAACGCCACCAGTTCCTCTCCGCGCAGCTCGAAGACCTGAAGAAGGCCCGGGCCGATCTGCTGGGGGTGGTGAAGGAGGTCGACGAGCGGGTGGAGCAGGTCTTCACCGAGGCGTTCCGGGACACCGCCGTCCAGTTCGAGGGTGTCTTCTCACGGCTCTTCCCGGGCGGCGAGGGGCGGCTGATCCTCACGGATCCGGAGAACATGCTGACCACGGGCGTGGACGTGGAGGCCAGGCCGCCGGGCAAGAAGGTCAAGCGGCTCTCGCTGCTCTCCGGTGGCGAACGGTCCCTGACCGCGGTGGCGCTGCTGGTGTCGATCTTCAAGGCCAGGCCGAGCCCGTTCTACGTGATGGACGAGGTCGAGGCGGCGCTCGACGACACCAATCTCCAGCGGCTGATCCGCATCATGCAGGAGCTCCAGGAGAGCTCCCAGCTCATCGTGATCACCCATCAGAAACGGACGATGGAGGTCGCCGACGCGCTCTACGGGGTGTCGATGCAGGGTGACGGGGTATCCAAGGTCATCAGCCAGCGGCTCCACTGAGGTTCATGGCAGCGCCGAGGTTCATACCGTTTTCATCACTTGAAGATGTGGTGAGGGAAAGGCGGGGGATTTGTCGCACCGTGCCGCAAACGGCCCCGTGACAGCCCCGCGCCATCTATTCAAAACATGAAGGCATAGTCTCTTGCGCGTTGCTTTTGCCTTCAAGTGGTGGCTGGCGAGACGTTATGCCTCACTTGAAAGGCTCGCCCACCCCACGCCCGGCAACGCAGCCGGGCGGCCTCAGGAGTACACGTGACCAGCACAGCGCAGGTTCCGCCGCCAGGAGGTCGAGCGGCCCACCCCGAACACCTCGGCCATGTCATTTTCATCACGGCCGCCGCCGCGATGGGCGGCTTCCTCTTCGGCTACGACAGCTCGGTGATCAACGGAGCCGTCGAGGCCATCCGGGACCGGTACGACATCGGCTCCGCGGCCCTTGCCCAGGTCATCGCCATCGCCTTGATCGGCTGTGCGATCGGGGCCGCCACGGCGGGCCGGATCGCCGACCGGATCGGCCGGATCCGCTGCATGCAGATCTCCGCCGTCCTCTTCACGATCAGCGCGGTCGGCTCGGCCCTGCCGTTCAACATCTACGATCTCGCGTTCTGGCGGGTCATCGGCGGGTTCGCGATCGGCATGGCGTCGGTGATCGGCCCCGCGTACATCGCCGAGGTCTCCCCGGCCGCCTACCGCGGCCGGCTCGGCTCCTTCCAGCAGGCCGCGATCGTCATCGGCATCGCCATCTCGCAGCTCGTCAACTACGGCATCCTCCAACTCGCCGACGGCGACCAGCGCGGCAAGCTGCTGGGCTTCGAGGCGTGGCAGTGGATGCTCGGTGTGATGGTCGTACCGGCGATGCTCTACGGTCTGCTCTCCTTCGCGATCCCCGAGTCCCCGCGCTTCCTGATCTCCGTCGGCCGGGTGGACCGGGCCAAGCAGGTGCTCGCCGAGGTCGAGAGCAAGGACGTCGACCTGGACGCGCGGGTCACCGAGATCGAGCACGCGATGCACCGCGAGCACAAGTCGACCTTCAAGGACCTGCTGGGCGGTGGCGGCTTCTTCTTCCTGCCCATCGTGTGGGTGGGTATCGGGCTCTCGGTCTTCCAGCAGCTCGTCGGCATCAACGTCGCCTTCTACTACTCGGCGACGCTCTGGCAGTCCGTCGGGATCGACCCGTCCAGCTCGTTCTTCTATTCGTTCACGACATCGATCGTCAACATCATCGGCACCGTGATCGCGATGGTCCTGGTGGACCGGGTCGGCCGCAGGCCGCTCGCCCTCGTCGGCTCCGCCGGTATGGCCGTCGCGCTCGCCTGTGAGGCGTGGGCGTTCTCCGCCCACCTGGTCGACGGCAAGCTCCCCAGCACCGAGGGCACCGTCGCCCTGGTCGCTGCGCATGTGTTCGTGCTCTTCTTCGCGCTGTCGTGGGGCGTCATCGTCTGGGTCTTCCTCGGCGAGATGTTCCCGAACCGGATCCGCGCCGCCGCGCTCGGTGTCGCCGCCTCCGCGCAGTGGATCGCCAACTGGGCCATCACGGCGAGCTTCCCGAGCCTGGCCGACTGGAACCTTTCGGGTACGTACGTCATTTACGCCTGCTTCGCCACGCTCTCCATTCCGTTCGTGCTCCTCTTTGTGAAGGAGACGAAGGGCAAGACGCTGGAGGAGATGGGCTAGCCCGTCCCGAAGCGCCCGTCCCGAAGCGCCGTTCCGAAGCCGGGAAGCCACGTGTACGTGGCGGGGATGTCAGACGGTCAGTCTCGCTGACCCCGCGTCGGACGCGCCCGTACCTGTCCCCGTCCCGGCTTCGGCCCCGGGCTCCGCTTCGGCTTCGGCCCCGGGCTCCGCTTCGGCGGACGCCGGGGCCTTCGCGCGCTCCCGTGGCAGCACCCCGTACAGCCCCGCCGCGACCAGGACCGTGACGACCCAGCCCAGGCCGTTCTCCCCGACCCAGGTCCCGGCGAGGGGGCCCGAGAACCACTGGACCGAGGTGAAGAGCACCCCCACCACCAGCGCCGTACCCCAGGCGGCCATGGCCGACGGGGCGAAGCCGCCCCGGTACCAGTAGCCGCTGGTGCGGGTCGTGTCCATCAGCGCGGCACCGTCGTACGTACGCCGCCGCAGCATGTCCACGCCGAAGACGCCGATCCACGCGGAGAACGCCACAGCGAGCAGTGTGAGGAACGAGACGAACGAGCTGATGAAGCTCGTGGCGACCACCATCAGCAGGAAGCCGAGGATCAGGCTGATCACCGCGTTCACGCTGACCGCCCACGCACGGGGCACCTTGATGCCCAGGGTCTGCGCCGTGAACCCGGCCGAGTACATCGACATCGAGTTGATCAGCACCATCCCCACCAGCGCGATCAGCAGGTACGGCACGGATATCCAGGTGGGCAGCAGGGCGCCGATGAAGGAGACCGGGTCCTGCGCCCTGGCCAGATCCGGGGTTCCCACCGCCATCACCGCGCCCATCAGCACCAGGGGCAGCACCACGATCCCCGCGCCGCCCACCGTGATGCCGACCATGGCCCGGCCCGAGGCGGAGCGGGGCAGATAGCGGGTGAAGTCGGGGCCGGACGGGACCCAACTGAGGCCGCCCGCCGCGATCGTGCCGATGCCCGCGATCATCATCGCCGTCGAACCGGCCGGCTTGCCGAAGACCGCCGACCAGTCGGTCCCGGCGATGAGATGGACGAGCACCAGCACGCTGAACGCGCCGAAGAGATACGCCGACCAGGTGCTGCAGACCCGCAGCGCCTTGATGCCCAGACCCGAGACCAGGAAGGTCCCGGCCACGAAGAGCAGCAGCGTGACCACGACGAGCGGGGTGCTGCGCTTGATCCCGAAGAGCAGATCGAGCACCGTCAGCACGGCGTACGCGCCGGTCACCGCGTTGATCGTCTCCCAGCCCCAGCGGGCGACCCAGATCAGCGACCCGGGGAAGAGATTCCCCCGCTGGCCGAAGACCGCCCGGGAGAGCGCCATCCCCGGCGCTCCGCCACGCTTGCCCGCGATGGAGATCAGCCCGACCGTGCCGTACGAGACGACCGGCGCCGTGACCCCGACGACCAGCGCCTGCCAGAAGTTGAGGCCGTTCAGGACGATCAGCCCGGCGCCCATCGTGAGCAGCAGCACGCTGATGTTGGCGGCGACCCAGGTGGGGAAGAGTCCCCGCACATGGCCGGTGCGCTCGTCGTCGGGGACGGGCTCCAGGCCACGGGTCTCCATCGCGCCTTCGGACGCGGAGGCGTGGGGCATGAACAGGCTCCGAACAGAGGTGGGGGCTCCTGCGGGGGAGTGGACCTCCGGGCGAACCCGGAACCTCCACCATCGTACGTTCGGGGTAAAACGTCCAAATCGTCACGAGGATCTTCGTGTGAACCTCTGACGCCATGGCCGGGGCGGACCCCGCCGGGACATGTTCCGGCGAGGACCCTGCCGGGACGCGCACGGGCATGGCCGAGAGCCGCGCCCGGCCGTGGCCGATACTGGGAGCGTTATGGAAATCGTCATCCTTGTTGTAGTCATCGCCCTGGTCGCGGTCGGCGCGATCAGCGGGCTCGTGGTCAGCAGCCGCAAGAAGAAGCTGCCGCCCTCGGCACCGTCGAGCACGCCGACCATCACAGCCCCACCCGCCGAACCGCACGTCGGTGACGAGGCGGAGACACCGCGCGACGAACCGCGCCGCACGATCGAGGAGGTCGGACTCCCCGACACCACCGGTGCGCCGGTCGCCGTCGAGGAGCCCGTCGCGGCCGCCGAGGCGCCCGCCATCGAGATCCCCGAGCCGTCCGCGGGCCGGCTGGTCCGGCTGCGCGCGCGGCTCGCCCGCTCGCAGAACTCCCTCGGCAAGGGGCTGCTCACCCTGCTCTCCCGCGAGCACCTGGACGAGGAGACCTGGGAGGAGATCGAGGAGACCCTCCTCACCGCCGACGTCGGCGTCGCCCCGACCCAGGAGCTGGTCGAGCGGCTGCGCGAGCGCGTCCGGGTGCTGGGCACCCGCACCCCGGCGGAGCTGCGCACCCTCCTCAGGGAGGAGCTGCTGGTGCTCCTCGACCCCGATCTCGACCGGGCCGTGAAGACGGAGAGCGGCCTGGACACGCCCGGCGTCGTGATGGTCGTCGGAGTCAACGGCACCGGAAAGACCACCACCACGGGCAAGCTGGCCCGGGTGCTCGTCGCGGACGGCAAGTCGGTCGTCCTCGGCGCGGCGGACACCTTCCGCGCCGCCGCCGCCGACCAGCTCCAGACCTGGGGCGAGCGCGTCGGCGCGCGCACCGTACGGGGCCCCGAGGGCGGCGACCCCGCCTCGATCGCCTTCGACGCCGTCAAGGAAGGCATCGCGGAGGGCGCGGACGTCGTCCTCATCGACACGGCGGGGCGGCTGCACACCAAGACCGGCCTGATGGACGAGCTGGGCAAGGTCAAGCGGGTCGTGGAGAAGCACGGTCCGCTGGACGAGGTGCTGCTCGTCCTGGACGCGACGACCGGGCAGAACGGCCTCGTGCAGGCACGGGTCTTCGCGGAGGTCGTCGAGATCACGGGGATCGTGTTGACCAAGCTGGACGGTACGGCCAAGGGCGGCATCGTGATCGCGGTCCAGCGAGAGCTGGGTGTACCGGTGAAGCTGGTCGGTCTGGGCGAGGGCCCCGACGACCTCGCACCGTTCGAGCCCGGTGCGTTCGTCGACGCGCTGATCGGGGACTGACCTCCGGTCCGGTCCGGTCCGGTCCGGAGCGGAGGTACGGGGGTACGGGGCGGGAGGCGGCCCCGTACCCCGGTACCCCCGCCCTCGGCCTACCGGGTTACGGCGACGGCATCGAGCGGTGGCAGATGTACGCCAGCGTGCCGAGCAGCAGCCGGGCCGGCGGGGGCGCCGCGGCCGTGTCCAGGGACGGTGGCCGCAGCCAGCGGACCGGGCCGAGGCCCGCCAGGTCCGACGGGGGCGCCGTGACATGTGAGCCCGCGCCCCGGCCGTGCAGATCCAGGTCCGCGTCGTCCCAGCCCATCCGGTAGAGCAGCTCCGGCAGCTCGGCCGCCGCGCCCGGAGCGACGAAGAAGTGGGCGCGGCCCGTCGGCGTCGCCAGCACCGGGCCCAGCGGGAGCCCCATCCTTTCGAGCCGCACCAGCGCGCGGCAGCCGGCCGGCTCCGCGACGTCGATGATGTCGAAACTCCGGCCCACCGGGAGCAGCACCGCCGCGCCCGGCACCTCCGACCACGCCTTCCCCGCGTCGGCCAGCGTGGCGCCCGCCGGGACCTCGGCTCCGAAGCCGAGCGGGTGGGCGCCCGGCGCCGTACACCCGGGATCGCCGCAGGAGCAGTGTCCTCCCGAGGCCCGCGCGCCGGGTACGACGTCCCAGCCCCAGAGTCCGGTGTACTCCGCCACCACGGTGCACTCCGCGGTGCGAACGCGGCGGCGCGAGCCGGACCGCCTGTCCCGGATGCCGCCGATCGTGAAGCCCATGCCCCCTCCAACGGGTCGAACTCGCCGGTGGTTACGACTCGCAGTCTGCCTGTGACGCTCCGTTGTCGCTTGAGCCATTCGAGTGGCGCGAAGTGGCATCGGGGGTGGTGCGATCCGATTCGCGCGCCCCGGCGTGCAACGTTTCGCCACCCCTGAACGTCCTTCGTCAAGTCAATCGCGCCCCACGGGGGGCGAGTTCATTCGAAGGGGTGGCGAATGGTGGCGTTTGTGGAATCACCCTCGCCGGACGGGTGATCGTAGGATTACTTTCGGTGCACGAACCTCGGGGTAAGACAGTCTCGCGGGTATGCCAAGGGCAACTCGGTTTCCTGTTCGAAGGGGCGCAACCTCCGGACACGGGGCCGTCGCTCACGGCATTCTGATAGCGGTTCGCGGGACAAGGGCATTCGTCGGATGGGGGCTTTCCAGTGGGTAGCGGCGCAGGCGGTACGGATACCGGCAAGCGTCCGAATGGGCAACTCAACTCGTGGTTCCTGCGCAGCGGCTGGTCGAAGGGTGAGCTGGCGCGCCAGGTCAACCGCCGCGCGCGCCAGATGGGCGCGCATCACATCAGCACGGACACCTCGCGGGTACGCCGCTGGCTCGACGGCGAGCAGCCCCGCGAGCCGATCCCGCGCATCCTCTCCGAGCTGTTCTCCGAGCGTTTCGGCGCCGTGGTGGCCGTCGAGGAGCTGGGACTGCGCTCCGCCCACCGCTCCCCGTCGGTGTCCGGCGTCGACCTGCCCTGGGCGGGCCCCCAGACGGTCGCGCTGATCAGCGAGTTCTCCCGCAGCGACCTGATGCTGGCGCGGCGCGGCTTCCTCGGTACGTCCCTGAGCCTGGCCGCCGGGCCCGCCCTGGTCGAGCCGATGCAGCGCTGGCTGGTGCCCACCCCCGCGGCCGACCCGGGTGAGCCGGTCCCGGACCCTGTCGCCCTGTCCCGCCCCACCCGCCTCTCCGACCCCGAGCTGGACCTGCTGGAATCGACCACGTCCTGCTTCCGGCTGTGGGACGCCCAATGCGGCGGCGGCCTGCGCCGCAAGGCGGTCGTCGGCCAACTCCACGAGGTCACCGAACTCCTCCAGGAGCCGCAGCCCGAGACGACCTCCCGGCGGCTCTTCCGGTGCGCGGCCGAGCTGGCGGAGCTGGCCGGCTGGATGAGCTACGACGTGGGCCTCCAGCCCAACGCCCAGAAGTACTTCGTGCTGGCCCTGCACGCCGCCAAGGAAGCCGGGGACAAGCCGCTCGGCGCGTACATCCTCTCCTCCATGAGCCGCCAGATGATCCACCTGGGCCGGCCCGACGACGCCCTCGAACTCATCCATCTCGCGCAGTACGGCGGCAGGGACGGGGCCACCCCCAGGACCCAGGCGATGCTGTATGCGATGGAGGCCAGGGCGTACGCGAACATGGGCCAGCCGAGCAAGACCAAGCGGGCCGTCAGAATGGCCGAGGACACCTTCTCCGACGTCGGGCTCGACGGCGAGCCGGAGCCCGACTGGATCCGCTTTTTCTCCGAGGCCGAGCTCAACGGCGAGAACGCCCACTCGTACCGCGATCTGGCCTATGTCGCCGGCCGCAGCCCCACGTACGCCTCCCTCGCCGAGCCCGTCATGCAGCGCGCCGTCGAACTCTTCGCCAAGGACGACGACCACCAGCGGTCCTACGCGCTGAACCTGATCGGCATGGCCACCGTCCACCTCCTCAACCGTGAGCCCGAGCAGGCGACGGCCCTGGCCGAGAAGGCGTTGGACGTCGCCCGCAGCGTGCGCTCCGAGCGGGTCAACACCCGGCTGCGCAAGACGCTCGACACCGCCGCCAGGGACTTCGGCGACGTCGCCGAGGTCGTCGATCTGACCGAAGTGCTCGCCCAGAAGCTGCCCGAGTCCGCGGAGGCCGTCTGAGCCGCGGGCCCGCCCCCGGTCGTACACAGCCCGCCCCCGCCGTCGTACACGGCGCGCCCCAGCTCCGGCCGCGGCAACCACCCCGTACAGCCCGACACGGCTCCCCCGCCGCCAGGACAGCAGGGTGAATGCCGCGGCCGGTTTCCGCTGCCCGCCGGCCGCCCGCCGGGTGTCCGCAGAGGGTATCCGCGGCCCCCGTCCGAGATCTGCCGGTTCATCGGGGTGTAACACAGGGGACGCCTTCGTCACCGGCGTGAAACATCGAGCGGCACTGGCTGAAACCGCGCTGCGCCAATCTCCTGAGCACAGTCGGCCCCATACCCGCTTGAGCATCCGCACGGGCCGTATCCGACCCACGAGGAGACGCTGGCCTTGAATGGCGCAGATACCGCATTCGTACTGATCAGTGCCGCGCTCGTCATGCTGATGACGCCCGGCCTGGCATTCTTCTACGGCGGCATGGTGCGGGTGAAGAGCGCCCTCAACATGCTCATGATGTCCTTGATCTCGCTCGGGATCGTCAGCGTCCTGTGGGTCCTCTACGGATACTCACTGGCTTTCGGTGACGACATCGGCGGCGGTCTCCTGGGCAACTTCGACCACATCGGCCTCAAGGGCATTTCGGTCGACACCCTGACCGGTGGCAAGGAAGGCATCCCCGTCTTCGCCTTCGCCCTTTTCCAGCTCATGTTCGCCGTCCTCACCCCCGCGCTGATGAGCGGTGCGCTCGCCGACCGGGTGAAGTTCAGCGCCTGGGCGCTCTTCATCACGCTCTGGGTCACCGTGGTGTACTTCCCGATCGCGCACTGGGTCTGGCAGTCCGACGGCTGGCTCTTCAAGCTGGGCGTGATCGACTTCGCCGGCGGTACGGCGGTCCACATCAACGCCGGTGTCGGAGCGCTCGCCGCGGTCCTGGTCGTCGGCAAGCGGATCGGCTTCAAGAAGGACCCGATGCGGCCGCACAGCCTGCCGCTCGTCGTCCTCGGCATGGCCCTGCTGTGGTTCGGCTGGTTCGGCTTCAACGCCGGCTCCGCGCTCGCCGCCAACGGCACCTCCGCGATCATGGCCTTCAACACCCAGATCGCCACCGGCGCGGCCATGCTCGGCTGGCTGATCTACGAGCGCATCCGGCACGGCGCGTTCACCACGCTGGGCGCCGCCTCCGGCGCCATCGCCGGCCTCGTCGCGATCACCCCGTCCGGTGCGAACGTCAGCCCCTTCGGCGCCATCCTCATCGGTCTCGTGGCCGGTCTGGTCTGCTCCTGGGCCGTCAGCCTCAAGTTCAAGCTGGGCTACGACGACTCCCTCGACGTGGTCGGCGTCCACCTCGTCGGCGGTGTCATCGGCACCCTGCTCGTCGGTGTCCTCGCGGTCGACGGTGTCGGCGGCCTCACACAGCTCGGCAAGCAGGCCACCGGAGCCTTCTCCGTGATGGCGTACTCCTTCGTGGTTTCCTGGATCCTCGCCAAGATCGTCGACGTCACCATCGGTTTCCGGGCCTCCGAGGACGACGAGACCAGCGGTGTCGACATGGCGTACCACGCGGAATCGGCGTACGACTACAGCGCGGTCGGCGGCTCCCCGTCCGGCCGTAGCAGCCTCGCCCCGCACCACGACGAGAAGAACGCCGCCGCGGCGAAGAACAAGAAGGTGGACGCATGAAGCTCATCACCGCAGTCGTGAAGCCACACCGGCTGGACGAGATCAAGGAAGCCCTCCAGGGCTTCGGCGTCCAGGGCCTCACGGTCACGGAGGCCAGCGGATACGGCCGGCAGCGCGGCCACACCGAGGTCTACCGGGGTGCGGAGTACACCGTCGACCTCGTACCGAAGATCCGTATCGAGGTACTGGTCGAGGACAGCGACGCCGACGAGCTCATCGAAGTGGTGGTGAAGGCCGCCCGCACCGGCAAGATCGGTGACGGAAAGGTATGGAGCGTCCCGGTCGACACGGCGGTCCGCGTACGGACCGGCGAGCGCGGCCCGGACGCCCTCTAGAGACGGGAACGACTGGGTGACGAGCCTCGAAGAGACACCCGAAAAGGCAGACTCGGGACCCAGCGGCTATGCGGCGGCCCGGCTGCGCCTCCTCCAGGAGAAGGCGCAGCCAGGGCCGCCGCGCCGTGGAGCGCTGGCCCGCCTGACCGACGACTGGCTGAACGCCCTGTTCACCACCGCCGCCCAGGAGACCGGGGTACGCGGCGCGGCCCTCGTCGCCGTCGGCGGCTACGGACGGGGCGAACTCTCCCCGCGCAGCGATCTCGACCTGCTGCTCCTGCACGACGGCAAGACCCCCGCGAAAGCGATCGCCGCCCTCGCCGACCGCGTCTGGTACCCCGTCTGGGACCTCGGACTCGCCCTCGACCACTCCGTACGCACCCCCGCCGAGGCGCGCAAGACCGCCGCCGAGGACCTCAAGGTGCAGCTCGGCCTGCTCGACGCCCGGCAGGTTGCCGGAGACCTCGGCCTGGTCACCGGCGTGCGCACCACGATCCTCGCCGACTGGCGCAACACCGCGCCCAAGCGCCTGCCCGAACTGGACGAACTGTGCCGGGAACGGGCCGAGCGCCAGGGCGAGCTCCAGTTCCTCCTGGAACCCGACCTCAAGGAGGCCAGAGGCGGGCTGCGCGACGCCACCGCGCTGCGCGCCGTCGCCGCCTCCTGGCTCGCCGACGCGCCCCGCGAGGGCCTCGGCGACGCACGCCGCACACTGCTCGACGCCCGCGACGCCCTGCATCTGACCACCGGACGCGCCACCGACCGGCTCGCCCTCCAGGAACAGGACCCCGTCGCCGCCGAACTCGGCCTGCTCGACGCCGACGCCCTGCTGCGCCAGGTGTACGAGGCCGCGCGCACCGTCTCGTACGCCTCCGACGTCACCTGGCGCGAGGTCAACCGCGTCCTGCGCTCCCGCTCCGTACGCCCCCGGCTGCGCGCCATGCTGGGCGCCAAGCCCGCCCCGGACCGCACCCCGCTCGCCGAGGGTGTCGTCGAGCAGGACGGCGAGGTCGTCCTCGCCCGCACCGCACGGCCCGAACGCGACCCCGTGCTGCCCCTGCGGGCCGCTGCCGCCGCCGCGCAGGCCGGACTGCCGATCTCCCTGCACGCCGTACGCCGCCTCGCCCGCGCCGTCAAACCCCTGCCCGTGCCCTGGCCCGCCGAGGCCCGGGAGGAACTGGTCACCCTGCTCGGTGCCGGCGAGTCGACCGTCCCCGTCTGGGAAGCACTCGAAGCCGAAGGGCTGATCACCCAGCTCCTGCCCGACTGGGAGCGCGTACGGTGCCGGCCCCAGCGCAACCCCGTCCACACCTGGACCGTCGACCGTCACCTCGTCGAGGCCGCCGTCCAGGCGTCCTCGCTCACCCGCCGCGTCGGCCGCCCCGACCTGCTGCTCGTCTGCGCCCTGCTGCACGACATCGGCAAGGGCTGGCCCGGCGACCACTCCGTGGCCGGTGAGATCATCGCCCGCGACGTCGCCGCCCGGATCGGCTTCGACCGCGAGGACGTCGCCACCGTCGCCACCGTCGTACGCCACCACCTGCTGCTCATCGACACGGCGACCCGGCGCGACCTGGACGACCCGGCGACCGTCAGCTCCGTCGCCACCCGCGTCGGCTCGCTGGCGACCCTGGAACTCCTGCACGCCCTCACCGAGGCCGACGCCCTCGCCACCGGACCCGCTGCCTGGTCGTCCTGGCGCTCCTCCCTCGTCACCGACCTGGTCACACGCGTCGCCGCCGTGCTCGCCGGCGACGACCCGGCGGAACCCGAGCCCACCGCGCCCAGCGCCGAGCAGGAACGCCTCGCCGTCGAGGCGCTGCGCACCGGCGGCCCCGTACTGGCCCTGCACGCGCAGACCGAGGCCCCGCAGCCGGGGACCGAGCGGGACGAACAGGAGGACGGCGCCCCGGAACCGGTGGGCGTCGAACTGCTCATCGCCCTGCCCGACCAGCCCGGCGTGCTGCCCGCGGCGGCAGGGGTGCTCGCCCTGCACCGGCTCACCGTACGGGCCGCCGACCTGCGCGCCGTCGAACTGCCGGGCGGGATGGGCGGTCCGCCGGGTGAACCGGGCTCCGCCCCAGGCGAAGGAGGTGCGTCGGGAAGGACCACCGGTGTCCTGCTGCTGAGCTGGCGCGTCGCCGCGGCGTACGGCTCGCTGCCGCAGGCCGCCCGGCTCCGCGCCGACCTCGTACGGGCCCTGGACGGCTCCCTGGACATCCCGGCCAGGCTCGCCGAACGCGAGGCCGCCTACCCGCGCCGTCGCGGCGTCAAGGCCCCGCCGCCGCGCGTGACCGTGGCGCCGACCGCCTCCCGGCACGCGACGGTCATCGAGGTACGCGCCCAGGACGCCCCGGGGCTGCTGCACCGCATCGGCCGCGCCCTGGAGGACGCGCGGGTGATGGTGCGCAGCGCCCATGTGTCGACGCTGGGTGCCAACGCCGTCGACGCCTTCTACGTCACCTCGGACCGTGGACGGCCGTTGACGGCGGAGGCCGCCACCGAACTGGCACGCGCCGTGGAGACCGCACTGCGCTGAGACCCGTCGCGCGCCGCTCAGTACGCGGGCCCGTACGCCGCCGGACCGGAGCTCCCCGGCCGGACCCGGCCGGGGTACGTGGACCGTGCCGCGGCGACGATTCCGGCCGCCCGGTGGCCTGCGGCCGTACGGGGCGCGTACGCCTCCCGTACGGCCGGGCCACCCACGGGGCAGACCCCACCACGCGCGGCCGGATACCCTGGGGGACGGTCTGTCCTTCACCGCGCGGGACAGCCCCCTCATCCGCTCCCGACCTGAGGATCCGCGACCGCCGTGTTCGACACTCTCTCCGACCGCCTCGCAGCCACATTCAAGAGCCTCCGGGGCAAAGGGCGCCTCAGCCCGGAGGACATCGACGCCACGGCCCGCGAGATCCGTATCGCCCTGCTCGAAGCCGACGTGGCGCTGCCCGTCGTCCGTGCCTTCATCGCCAAGGTCAAGGAGCGCGCGGCCGGCGCGGAGGTCTCCCAGGCGCTGAACCCCGCGCAGCAGGTCGTCAAGATCGTCAACGAGGAACTGGTCGGCATCCTCGGCGGTGAGACCCGCGTCCTGCGCTTCGCGAAGCAGCCGCCGACCGTGATCATGCTGGCGGGCCTCCAGGGCGCCGGTAAGACCACCCTGGCCGGAAAGCTCGGCCTCTGGCTCAAGGGCCAGGGCCACACCCCGCTGCTCGTCGCCTGTGACCTCCAGCGCCCCAACGCCGTCACCCAGCTCTCCGTCGTCGCCGACCGCGCGGGCGTCGCGGTCTACGCGCCGGAGCCGGGCAACGGCGTCGGAGACCCGGTCAAGGTCGCCAAGGACTCGATCGAGCACGCGAAGACCAAGCAGCACGACGTCGTCATCGTCGACACCGCGGGCCGCCTCGGTATCGACGAGGAGCTGATGAAGCAGGCCGCGGACATCCGCGACGCCGTCAGCCCCGACGAGGTCCTCTTCGTCGTGGACGCGATGATCGGCCAGGACGCGGTCAACACCGCGGAGGCCTTCCGCGACGGCGTCGGCTTCGACGGCGTGGTGCTCTCCAAGCTCGACGGCGACGCCCGCGGTGGCGCGGCCCTCTCCATCGCGCATGTCACCGGCAAGCAGATCATGTTCGCCTCCAACGGCGAGAAGCTGGACGAGTTCGACGCGTTCCACCCCGACCGGATGGCGTCCCGCATCCTCGACATGGGTGACCTGCTCACCCTCATCGAGCAGGCGGAGAAGACGTTCAGCCAGGCCGAGGCCGAGAAGATGGCCTCCAAGCTGGCGGGCAGCAAGGGCGGGAAGGACTTCACGCTCGACGACTTCCTGGCGCAGATGGAGCAGGTCAGGAAGATGGGCTCCATCTCCAAGCTGCTCGGCATGCTGCCCGGCATGGGGCAGATCAAGGACCAGATCAACAACATCGACGAGAAGGACGTGGACCGTACCGCCGCGATCATCAAGTCGATGACCCCGGCCGAGCGCCAGGACCCGGTCATCATCAACGGCTCGCGCCGCGCCCGTATCGCCCGGGGTTCCGGTGTCGAGGTCAGCGCCGTGAAGAACCTCGTGGAGCGGTTCTTCGACGCGCGCAAGATGATGTCGAAGATGGCGCAGGGCGGCGGGATGCCGGGCATGCCGGGCGTCCCGGGGATGGGCGGCGGCCCCGGCCGTACGAAGAAGAAGGTCAAGCAGGCCAAGGGCAAGCAGCGCTCCGGCAACCCGATGAAGCGCAAGGCCGAGGAGCAGGCGGCGCTGGCGCGGCGCGAGGAGGCGGCGCAGTCGGGCGGCGCGTTCGGACTGCCGGCCGGGGACCAGGACAAGAACTTCGAACTGCCGGACGAGTTCAAGAAGTTCATGGGCTAGCCGTACGAGTACGGGTACGGGTACGGGTACGGAGGGTGGTGGCGCGGAGACAGCGGTCCGCGCGCCACCGCCGAGGCCGTCGATGGCTGTCCTGCTCATGGGGTGGCTCCTTCGAGGGCCCGGCCCCGCGCGTCGTACAGCCCCGTGAGCCGGGGCTTTCCGCCGGTGAGACCGGTGACGACCGCGACGGTCGAGCGGGTGACGAAGATCTGCGTACGGAATGCCAGGACGGCGGTGTCCCCGGCTCTGACCTCGCCGGATCCCCTGCCGGGCGGGTCCAGCAGCCGGTAGTAGTCGATGTTCTCCGCAGGAGTGTCGCCCACCCGGAGGCGCAGACCCGTGCGGGGCAGCAGGGCGGAGCGGACCCCGGCCCGCGGGTAGAACCCGCCGCCGAAGAGCGCTGGCCGTCCGTCCGCGAGCGTGTGGGCGACCTCGGTGACGTACACGGAGGCGGGCCGTTCCGGCTGGTGCGGATCCGCCGCGTGCAAGGGCGTGGTGCCGGTGAGGGCGTGGCCCGGCTCGCCGTGCGTGGCGCCCAGCCGGGCCAGCAGCGGCAACGCCGCCACGGAGGTCGCGCCCGGGGCGCTGAGGCCCAGCCCCCGATGGCCGCGGGCGGTCAGCACCTCCCGCGCCTGGTGGACGAGTTCGAAGGTGGCCGTCGGGACCGGCCGGCCCGTGTCGGGCGCGCACAGCACGCACGGGAACGCCGTCACCCCGGCGATCCGCACCGACGGCAGCCGCTCGACCGCGGCGGCGAAGCCGTCCAGGGCGTCCAGCGGTACGCCGCCCTCCTGACCAGGATGGCCGGAGCCCGGTGCGGCCTCGATCCGTACGAACACGTCCTGGACGAGGCCGAGCCCGCCCGCCGCGTCCGAGACGGCCCGCGCGTTGGCGAGATCGAAGACCGTGACCGCCTCGGGGCGCCAGGTCAGCATCTCGGGCAGGGCACGGTGTGGGATCTGTACGAGATGGCCGAGGTTGCCCGCCCGGGCCCCCGCCGCGTGCAGTGTCCGGGCCTCGGACGGGTCGATCGCGGCGAACCGGGGGATGTGCCGGGCGACCGCGCGGATCAGGGCGGGGTTGCGGCCGAACTGCTTGACCACGAACCAGAGCGAGAGCCCCAGCCGCTCGGCCTCGGTCGCGAGCAGCGCCGCGTTGGCCTCCACGGCGTCGGCGTCCACGACATAGGTGTCGGGCCCGATGGCGCCCGAGGCGTGCAGCGCGGTCGCCGTCTCGACGAGCGCGGGGTTGCGGGTGAGGACGGTGTCCAGGAACACGATCAGCCCTTCAGCTCGTGCAGCGAACGGCACAGGATGTCGATCACCAGGTCCGCGCCCGCCCGCATGGGGTTGATCCGTACGGTCCAGTCGGCGAGCTCGGGAGCGTCGTCGAGCGACGAGGCGGACATCCGGTGGACGAGCGGCGCGATCTCGTAGCGGGAGTTGGACCCCACGGGGTACGGCGCGGCGCCGTACCGCGCGGCGACGGCGGGCAGTTGGCGGGCGACGGGGCGGTCGAGCCGCACCAGCAGACAGCGGTCCTGCGCGTTGGCGATCCGTACCTCCGCGACGCCTGGCACCTCGCCCGCGGTCAGCCGCCCGGCGACCTCGGCGGACACCCGGGACTGGAGCGCCCACAGGACGGGCACATGGGTGAGGGCGCGCAGCGCCTCCAGCGCCTGGGCGCCCTGGACCTGGCCGCCGCCCGAGTAGTTGTCGGCGCGGACGCGCCCGACGAGATCACGGGCGCCGACGACCGCGCCCACGCCCTCCGGGCCGTGCAGTTTGAAGAGGGAGAAACAGGAGACGTCGGCGCCGAGCTGGACGCCGCAGGCGGGCACGCGCAGCACCGTGTAGTTGTCGTCGACGACCGTACGCACCCCCGCGGCGCGGCAGGCCGCCAGCACCTCGCCCGGATCGTAGGAGTCCCCGAGCCGCTGCCTGCTGTGCTGGACGTACGCCCAGTCGAGGTCGGTCGACGTCAGGGCCTCGCGGAGCGCCGTACGGTCGTTGAAGTCCGCCTCGGTGGCACGGACGCCGAGGCCGCGCAGGGTGACGGCGGTAGTCCGGTAGACCGGTGCCCGGTGGATCAGCAGCGGATCGCCGGGGGAGACGGCCGCTTGGAGCGCGGCCCGGATCGCGCCCGTACCGGCGCCCTGCACCAGCGCGGCGTCCTCGGCGCCGAACCAGTCGGCGAGAACGGCCTCGACGCGTGCGGTCGTACGGGGCCGGCCCAGCCCGGTGACCATACCGGCGTCCGCCTCGAAGAGCTGGGGCCCCTCGAAGTGCGCGGCGGTGTGCTCCAGCAGCCGGAACTGGAGTTGGACGGCGTCCTCCAGCGCGATCGTGGGCAGCGGGAAGGTCCGGGGAAGACGGGGAGGCATCTCAGATCTCCTCGGCGTCGGTGCCTGTGAGGCGGGCGGTGTCGGTCTCGGTGTCCGTGCGCGGGTTTCCGTCCGTGTCGGCGCCGGTCAGGAAGCGCAGGGGGTTGCGGCGTGTCATCAGGTCGATCAGGCCGTCGTCCACGCCCGCCGCGCGCGCTTCCGGCAGGAAGGAGCGGAAGAGATGCCCGTACCCCTGGCCGCCCTCGGCCGTCAGATAGCTGTGGCGGGAGATGTCACAGCTCAGCAGGGCCCGGTCGGCGTGCCCCGCGTCCAGCAGGGCCAGCAGCAGCCGCAACCGGGTGTCGTCGCTCTGGTAGCGCTCCTTGCCCACGGTGTCGAACGCGACGTACGCGCCGCTCGCCGCGAGCTCACGGTGGACGCCTGGATCGTCCAGCAGGTCCTGATGGCCGATCGAGATCCGGTGTGGGGGCAGCCCCGCGCCGGTGAGCAGCTCCAGTTGGGCGAGCCCGCCGCGGCCGAGCTGGGTGTGGGTGGCGAGCGACAGACCGGTGGCGCGCGCGGCATGGGCCGAGGCGAGCAGCGCGCGGCTCTCGCGCCCGCTCGGCCGGCCGCCGTGGCTGCCGATCTCGCCGAGCACGCCGGGACGGACACCGCTCGCTCCGATGCCGTCCTCGATCTCCCGCACCAGGATCTCCGTGAGCCGCGCGACGCTCGCCTCTCCCGTCTCCCGGGGGTGGAACGGCTCGTAGTACCAGCCAGTGGCGGCGACCACCGCGACGCCGGACTCCTCGGCGATCCGCACCAGGGCGCGCGGATCGCGGCCCATGCCCCGGCAGGTCAGTTCGATGACCAGGGCGAGCCCGAACTCCGAGCGCAATGCGGCCAGTTCGGCGACGACGGCGGACCGGTGGCGCCCGGCTTCCAGGACGGCGGCGCCGTCGCCCGTACGGTCGAGATCGAGCACGAGATGCTCATGGGCGAGCGCCGGCCCGCGCACGGCGGAGACGGACAGCGGCCCGGCGACGGTGGTGAGACGCGGCGGGTCCAAGAACGAAGCGGGGAGCGGGGGATGCATGGGTACGGGTGCCTTCCTGACGGGTTCGTCCGCGCCGGGACGCCGGGCATCAGCTCTTCAGCGGGGTGAACAGGTCGAGCCAGTGGAGGAGGTTGAGCAGGACACCGCCGACGACGACCGCGGCGGGCGCCGCCGCCATCCGCACCACCGGTCTGCCCATCGCCTCGTTGAGGAGGTAGAGCCCCCCGACGACGAGGATCGCCAGGCCGCCGCCCATCACATGCGCCGCGAGCAGAGAGCCGAAGAGGATGGCCAGCCCCAACGTCTCCGTGATCGCGGCGCGTAGATACTCGGAGGAGTCGCGCACGCTCGGGAGCTTGCCGAGGACCCTCCCGACGGAGGAGAGCGCCAGCACTTCGAGGGCGAGGACCACGGCCCCGACGACCGCCGCGAGGAACGGGTCCGGCAGCAGATAACCGAGGGGATAGACGAGTGTGAACCCGGCGATGCCGTACGCGCCGGAGGCGAGCGCGGTCGTCGCGATCAGTGGGACGAAGCCGAACACCCGGTAGAAGTCGACCTGGGCGGCCTCGCTGTACTGCCCCTTGGCGATCAGGAAACTGGTCGCCTCCCCGCCGCCGAATATGTGCATCTGCGCCAGAACACACACCCCGGCGCCCAGCACCATGAAGAGCGGCAGATGGCGGCGCAGCCGCAGGGCGCTGCCGCTGAACAGGGAGGCCATCGGATCATTCCCGGTGTTCTCCCGCTCCTGCCCCTGTTCCAGCCGCTTCCCCTGTGGCTGCCGCTGTTCCTGGGCCCGCTCCTGTTTCCGCTGGAGCAGGTCCTTCCTGACGGCGAATCCGATGAGCAGCAGCACTCCCGCCGCCATCGCGAGCGAACCGGGGAAGACCTTCGGCCAGAGCTTCATCGTCATGATGACCAGGACCAGTTCCAGCACGGCCGCGAACGCGCCGCGCGGCCGTCCGAACTGTCTGGTGATGGCGAGCACCGGAAAGAGCGTGAACAGGAAGAGGATCGGCGTCGACATCTGCTGCATCGCGGTCAGGAAGTCGACGGGCAGATCGTGCGCCAGGTCGTTGGCGCCGTCGAGACCGAAGACGACCACCGCACCCCAGACGCCGCCCAGCAGCGGCGCGATCCACGCCCTGGGCGCAAGGATGCCCAGGATGTCGGTGGGGAGGAAGAGCAACCAGGGGTTGAGCACGCCGCTGGCGAGGGCCATGGGCGCACCGAGCCCGAAGATGAAGCCGGCCGAGAGTCCGAAGGACACCGCCGTGGTGGCGGAGCGCTTGGCGCGGCCCTGGATGAAGTCGAGCATGAAGGGGCGTACGCCGTCGTTGAAGACGGCCAGCGCCAGGTGGGAGACGAAGGCGGTCAGCGCGCACAGGGCTATCACGAACAGCTTCTGCGTCAGCGAGAGGTCCAGACGGGTGCTGGCTGCGAGGACGGTGTGCACAGGGAGGGTCTCCTCTGCGGTCCGGCGGATCGTCGGGGTCAGCCGCGCGCCGCGATCGCGCGGGCCATGAGTGGGGCGAGCGCGTCGATCTGGTCGACGGCGAAGCCGAAGACCTTCTTGCCGTCCGAGAGCAGCGCGGCCACCTGCTCCTCCGTTGGCACGGAGCGGCCGAAGGTGTGGCACAGGGGGCTGCCCAGCAGCCCGACGAGGATGCCGAGCGAGGCACCGGCGCCGGTGTGACAGGTGCCCAGGTAGTAGTCGGCCTGGCCGGCCCGGAGCTTCATCGCGGCGTCCATGTCGTTGGAGACCACGATCTCCAGGCCGTCGAGGCCGAGCCGCGAGACGGTGTCCGTGACCTCGGTCTTGCCGACGCCGCCGGTGAGGATCCTCATGACTGACTCCTTCGCTCTGACGTGTGGTGCCGGGTAGGAGGGGAGTTCTCTGCGAGCACGGCGAGATGCAGGCCCAGGAAGTTCACCTCGGAGCCGGGCAGCCGGGTACCGAGTGCCTTCTCGGCCCGTAGGGCCACGGCACGCGCCCGGGCGATCGCCTCGGGGTGTCCGGCCAGTTCGGCCGCGACCTGTTCATCCGTACGGAATGCCTCGATCGGTGCGCCGTCCAGCAGCCGGGTGAACGCCGCCATCAGGTGGCTGGTGAGTACCCCGGCCGTGTCCTCGGTGACGGTGAGGCCCTCGGCGGCCAGGGTGTCCAGCTCCGCCGCGACGAACAGGGCGACCTCGGGACTGACCTGACGGGTCTCACGGAAGAGCTGGATACGGAGGGCGAGTTGGTCGTCCATGGCGCTCCTTCCTACGGATCACGCGAAACGGACAGTGGATAAAACAATAACCAGTATTTTGTATTTTAAGGTCCGCCGGTTTCGCCGGGTGGGGGACGAGGGCGGGTCGTCGGATTCCCGGCGCGGTCGGCCGGGTGGTTGGACGTACGGGCCGGTCAGTACGAGGGTGTGCGCTCGCCGCGCAGTACCTCCGCCTGGAGCGCGGTGATGACGGACAGGTCGAGGGATGCGCGGACGGCGCCGAGCGCCTTCGCCCCCTCGGTTCTGCTGATGATCGCCGCGCTGGAGTTGCGCTGCGACAGGTCGCGGGTGATCTCGTCGTCGAGCGGCAGGACATCCACGCCCGTGCCGATCAGGCTGTGTGCCTCGTCCAGGTTCCACACGGTGGCGTCGGCCTCGTCGTGCTCGAACAGCTCGCGCAGTCGCGTGTGCGAGGCTTCGATCCACTCGATGTCGTCCCGCCCCGCGAACGTGCGCTCCGCGAGTATGCGCTGGTCCTCCGAGGTGTGGTCGACGGCGACGCGCAGCCCCGGGCTCTCCAGGTCCGAGCCGTGCCGCAGCACTATGCCGTGCGCCCCGACATAGGTGATCGGGCCGAGGTCCGCGACGAGTTCGACCGGATACTCCTCGATCAGCCGGTCGGCGGCGAAGCGGGAAAGAACCACGAGATCGACCTTGCCTTCGAGCAGCGTGGTGGTGCGGGCGTCCGCACCGTGCATGAAGGTGATCGCGAAGGGCGCCCCAGCCTCCTCGAAAGCGGAGCGCAGGCCGGTGGCCAGCCCCTCGTAACGACGGGAGTAGGGCAGTGGCATGGCGGCGAGCAGGGTGCCCAGCCCGGAGAGCCGCCAGAGTATTGAGCGGTCGGCCCGGACGAGGAACGTGCCCAGGTGGCCCCGTGCCGTCGTCTCGATGGCGCCGGCACTCTCCAGAAGGTGGAGTGCGGCCTGCACCGTGCCGTTCCCGACGCCCAGTTCCACGGCGAAGTCGCGGACGCGCGGCAGCCGGGTGTCCGGCTCGTGGTTCAGCAGGAGCACCGCGAGCTGCCGGGCCGCGAGGCCGTTGCGGGTCAGAAAACGCTCGTCGAAGTCTGTCACGCAAATGACAGTAAACAGGATTCTGGATACTGGCAAGGTCCCGGGATGCCTTGGCGTCCACACGCCATTTCGCCGCAGGGCGCCCGCCGCTCGCCGCCGACCGCAACACCGCCCACGGCTGCCAGGGCGGCGATGCCCTGCGGCCCGCCACGCCGCGCGCCCGCCCCGTCAGGGAGTACGGGCGATCAGATACCGGAAGACGTTCGGCATCCAGACCGTGCCGTCCCTCCGCAGATGCGGATGGAGTGCCTCGCCGATCTCCTTCTCCACCTGCCGCCGGTCGGTCGCCCGGATCGCACCGTCGAACACCCCGGTCGACAGCAGCCCGCGCACCGCGCTCTGCTGGTCCGCGTACCCGAACGGGCAGGCAACCCGTCCTGAACCGTCCGGTTTCAGCCCGGCTCGCGCCGCGACATCCTCCAGATCGTCCCGGTACGCGGGCCGACGGGTGCCCTTGCGCAGCCGATCGGCCAGCCGGCCCGCGACCCGCAGCACCGCGTCCGTGGCGCAGCGCTCCGGCGGACCCCAGCCGGCCAGTACCACCGGAGTGCCGCGCCCGGCCAGCGGTATCGCTGTTCTGAGGGCGGGATCGAGCCCTTTCGCGTCGCCCGCCACGGAGCCGATGGGCTGAAAGGCGGTGATCAGGTCGTACCCGCCCCGGTCGGCTCCCGCGGCGGCGTCGGCCATCCGATCGGCGGGCAGCAGCGCCCGGCACCCGGTGTCGCCCGGCCGGTGCCCGGCCCCGTCCCTTCCGTCCTCCGCGAGCAGCCGCTCACGGGCCAGTGCCAGCCGTTCCCCGTCCGCTTCGACACCGGTCACGCGCGCGCCCCGCGCGGTGGCCAGCAGCAGGGCGAGCCCTGAGCCGCAGCCGAGACCGAGCACCCGGGTCCCGGCGCGCACCTCCAGGCGCTCGTACACCGCTTCGTAGAGCGGCACCAGCATCCGTTCCTGGATCTCGGCCCAGTCCCGGGCGCGCGTGCCCGCTTCCGGCGGTACGGGGAGCGCCGGGTCCGTGGCTGTGCCCGAAGGGAGCTGATGTTGCTGGACGAGCGTACGTGTCATGGATAGCGCCCCAATCCGCCGAGAGGTCGTTCGTACCCTGTTTGACAGCCCCCCGTGTACGTGCGAACACACACCCCCCGTATGTCAGAGAACTCCCCATCCGTGCCCGCGTCCAGTGGGTGACGGGCAAAGCGTGCGTGCCCCGGGCGTACGCCCCCGCGTGCATGGCCGATTCCTTTTCCCGGCTCCGGAGCGGGTACCAGGATCTGAGCAGGACGGTCGAGCGGGCCGGTGGTCGAGCGGTGCGCGGCCCGGCCCCGATTGAGCCATTCGGGGCGTCGGCGCATCCGCAGGGGCGTCGCGGGAAGCAGGCGTCCGCCCCGGTACTGTCGCCGTCGTGGGTGGGGTAGACGTAGATCGTCTACGCGTCGATGCGTATCCAGCGCTACGTACCACCTTGGTATGAGCTGTGAGCCTTCTCCGCAGATCGACGCACCCGCCCTCGTCGGGACGCATCAATGGCAACTGACGGGTACGTGCAAATTATTTGTGATGCCCCGTAATGGAACCCGGGAGGGATCCGGCTCGTTATTCACGACGTGAGCACGACACCACCTGTTCTCGCCGCAGAGCTGGCACAGGCGTGGGCCGACATTCAGCGGTCCCACCCCGAGCTGCCGGATCTTGCCGCGCCAGAGTCCCTGATCGGAGAGTCGTCGTCCGCCTGCGGCGCCGAGCTCTCTTTCGAACGACTGCTTCACGAAGCGGTCCATGGCATCGCCGCGGCCAGAGGTGTCCGCGACACCTCACGCGCGGGCCGCTACCACAACCGCCGATTCCTTGCGATCGCCGAGGAGATGGGTCTCGACCATCCGGAGGAGCCGCATCCCAGCAGCGGCTTCTCCCTGGTCGCGCTCAGCCCCGAGGCGAAGCGCCGGTACCGCCCCACCATGGAGCGGCTCCAGCGCGCCCTCAAGGCGCACACCGTCGCGACGGCCGCCGACACCAAGCGCAGCTTCCGCGGCCCGGCCGCCCGGCACGGCTCGTCCGGCGGTGGGGTGCGGGTCAAGGCGGTCTGCGACTGCGGCCGGAATGTGCGCGTCGTCCCGTCGGTCCTCGCCCAGGCCCCGATCGTCTGCGGCGGCTGCGGCAAACCGTTCCGTATCCCGGAAGTGGTCGCCGCCGCGAGCTAGGCCCCTCGCCGGCACTCCGCGGGCTCCCGGTGGTCTTGGTGCCGCCGGGGCGGCGACCCGTATCCGCGGCACGGCTCCGTCATCCACGGGGCCGGAGCCGTGCGCAGTACGCCGTACCCCGGCCGGGTCAACCCCGGTGCCGGGGTGTGGCAGAATGGCCAGCCGTACTCGACAGTCGCACAGGACCCCTCTCTCCTCCGGCTGACGCGTCCATCGGGCAGATCGGGTACCGCAACCCCACGCGGCATCCTGCTGTGCCCAACCACGTCAAGACCAGGAGACACCACTCCAGTGGCAGTCAAGATCAAGCTGAAGCGTCTGGGCAAGATCCGTTCGCCTCACTACCGCATCATCGTCGCCGACTCCCGTACCCGCCGTGACGGCCGGGCCATCGAGGAGATCGGTCTGTACCACCCGGTGCAGAACCCGTCGCGTATCGAGGTCGACTCGGACCGCGCGCGTTACTGGCTGTCCGTCGGCGCCCAGCCGACCGAGCCTGTTCTCGCGATCCTCAAGCTCACCGGTGACTGGCAGGCGCACAAGGGCCTTCCGGCCCCCGCGCCGCTGCTCCAGCCGGAGCCGAAGGCCGACAAGCGCGCCCTCTTCGAGGCCGCCGCGAAGGACGCCGGCGACGAGCCCAAGGGCGAGGCCATCACTCAGAAGGCCAAGAAGTCCGACAAGAAGGCCGACGAAGCCGGGACCGAGTCTTCGGCCGCCGCCGAGTCGACCGGGGCCTGAGCATGCTCGAGGAGGCTCTCGAGCACCTCGTGAAGGGCATTGTCGACAACCCGGACGAAGTGCAGGTCGCCTCGCGCAACCTGCGCCGCGGCCGTGTGCTGGAGGTCCGGGTCCACCCGGACGACCTCGGCAAGGTGATCGGCCGCAACGGCCGCACCGCGCGTGCGCTGCGGACGGTCGTGGGCGCCCTCGGCGGCCGTGGCATCCGCGTCGACCTCGTCGACGTGGACCAGGTCCGCTGACACACCAGAACACCGGCACGGGCCGGGAAGGGCATCCACCTTCCCGGCCCGTGTTTGCGTGCTGGTACCAGAAACATCAATGGAGCAACCACGACGGCGAGCGACCACCTCCGCGGGAGCGGGCGGCGGTTCAGCCGCACAGAGGGCGGGCTTGGCAGTGCAGTTGGTAGTCGGGCGGATCGGCCGCGCCCACGGCATCAAGGGCGAGGTCACCGTCGAGGTGCGTACGGACGAGCCCGAGGTACGGCTCGGTCCCGGCGCCGTCCTCGCCACGGAACCGGCATCGACCGGGCCGCTGACGATCGAGACGGGCCGGGTGCACAGCGGCAGGCTGCTGCTGCGCTTCGCCGGAGTGCGGGACCGTACGGGTGCCGAGGCCCTGCGCAATGTCCTCCTGATCGCCGAGGTCGACCCGGAGGAGCTTCCCGAGGATCCGGAAGAGTTCTACGACCATCAGTTGATGGACCTGGACGTCGTCCTGACCGACGGCACCGAGGTCGGCCGGATCACCGAGATCACACACCTGCCCTCGCAGGACCTGTTCATCGTGGAACGGCCCGACGGCAGCGAGGTCATGATCCCCTTCGTGGAGGAGATCGTCACCGAGATCGATCTGACCGAGCAGCGGGCCGTGATCGACCCGCCGCCGGGTCTGATCGACGACCGGGCGGAGATCGTGCCCGGCGGTGGAGAGGCCGACGACCGATGAGGCTCGACGTCCTCACGATCTTCCCGGAGTACCTGGAACCGCTGAACGTCTCGCTCGTCGGCAAGGCCCGGGCGCGCGGACGCCTCGACGTACACGTGCACGACCTGCGGGAGTGGACGTACGACCGGCACAACACGGTCGACGACACGCCCTACGGCGGTGGCCCCGGCATGGTCATGAAGACCGGCCCCTGGGGTGACGCCCTCGACGAGACCCTTGCGGACGGCTATGAGGCGGGCGCGTACGGCCCCGTCCTGGTCGTTCCCACGCCCAGTGGCCGCCCCTTCACCCAGAAGCTGGCCGTGGAGCTCTCCGAGCGCCCCTGGCTGCTCTTCGCTCCCGCCCGCTACGAAGGCATCGACAGCCGGGTCATCGACGAATACGCGACGCGGATCCCCGTCGTCGAGGTGTCCATCGGCGACTACGTGCTGGCCGGCGGCGAGGCCGCGGTCCTGGTGATCACCGAGGCCGTGGCCCGCCTGCTGCCCGGCGTCCTCGGCAACGCGGAGTCGCACCGCGACGACTCGTTCGCCCCCGGCGCGATGGCCGACCTGCTGGAGGGGCCCGTCTACACCAAGCCGCCCGAGTGGCGCGGGCGCGGCATCCCGGACGTTCTGCTCAGCGGCCACCACGGGAAGATCGCGCGGTGGCGCCGCGACGAGGCGTTCCGGCGTACGGCGCTCAACCGGCCCGATCTGATCGAACGGTGCGACCCCGCCGCCTTCGACAGGAAGGACCGGGAAACGCTCTCCATCCTGGGCTGGTCGCCGGAGCCCAGTGGCCGATTTTGGCGCAGGCCCGACGACGTGGAACAATAGGCCGCTGCTGTACGTCCGGTGTGCGCCCCTGCCACAGGGGGACCGACGCCCGCCCGACGCGAACGGCACTCATACTCTCTCCCGATCATCCGCTGATGACCTGTGGCATCAGCGAGGAAGCAGACCTTCATGGCCAGCCTGCTCGACTCCGTCGACGCCTCGTCGCTCCGCAGCGACCTCCCCGCCTTCCGCCCCGGTGACACCGTGAACGTCCACGTACGCGTCATCGAGGGCAACCGCTCCCGTATCCAGCAGTTCAAGGGTGTCGTCATCCGCCGCCAGGGTTCGGGCGTCCGCGAGACCTTCACGGTTCGCAAGGTCTCGTTCTCCGTCGGCGTCGAGCGCACCTTCCCGGTCCACAGCCCGATCTTCGAGAAGATCGAGCTGGTCAGCCGCGGTGACGTCCGCCGCGCCAAGCTGTACTACCTCCGTGAGCTGCGCGGCAAGGCCGCGAAGATCAAGGAGAAGCGCGACCGCTGAGCCCCCACGGTCCTGGGCCTGAGACTTCTCAAGCCGAGGGCCGGGACTCTTCTCACGCCCGGTGCGACAGGGCCGCCGGATAAGATCTGGCCCCGATGGACACCGAAGCACAGCACGAGAAGCGCGACCGCTCTTCCGACATCCCCACGGGGGCGGAAGAGCGGTCGCGCTTCTCGCGTTCCCCCTGGCTCGTCACGGGCCGGGGCACGGTGGGGAGCTCGTGGCTCTCCTGGCGCCGTACAGGGCTCCTCGGCCTTTTCTGCACGGTCTTCGTGCTGCTCTTCAGCACGTTCGTACTCCAGCCATTTCTGATCCCCAGTGGCTCGATGGAACCCACCCTCCGTGTCGGAGACCGCTTGCTCGTCAACAAGTTGGCGTACCGTTTCGGTACCGCGCCGGAGCGTGGTGACGTGATCGTCTTCGACGGAACCGGGTCCTTCGTACAGGAGCCGGCCGGTGGGAATCCCGTCACCGGGCTGCTGCACGGGGCGGCCGCGGCCCTCGGACTCGCCGAGCCCGCCGAGACCGATTTCGTCAAGCGCGTGGTCGGTGTGGGGGGTGACCGTGTGGTCTGCTGCGACAAGGGGGGCAGGGTCGAAGTGAACGGCCGGGCCGTTGACGAGCGGTACGTGTACGCCGGTGACGCTCCCTCCCGCGTACCTTTCGACATCGTCGTGCCCGAGGGAACCCTGTGGGTGATGGGCGATCATCGCAGTAATTCGCGTGACTCCCGGGATCATCTCGGAGAGCCGGGAGGCGGGATGGTGCCCGTGGAGAGAGTGATCGGAAGGGCGGACTGGATCGGCTGGCCCGTGGGCCGCTGGTCCGTCCTGGAGCCCACAGACGCCTTCCGTGAGGTCCCGGCTCCGGGGAGCGGTGCCCATGGGTAAGCGCGGGCGTCCTGCGAATCACGGGTACGACACCAGGCTGCCGACCGGCTCCAGACCCACCACGGGCCGGGCGCTGCCGGGCCGTGCGGAGCGGCGCAAACTCGCCAAGAAGGTGAAGCGGCGCCGCAGCCGGTCCGCGGCCAAGGAGATCCCGCTGCTGATCACGGTGGCGCTGCTGATCGCCGTCGTCCTCAAGACGTTCCTGGTGCAGGCGTTCGTGATCCCTTCGGGATCCATGGAGCAGACGATCAGGATCAGCGACCGGGTGCTGGTGGACAAACTGACCCCCTGGTTCGGCTCCAAGCCGCAGCGCGGCGATGTCGTGGTCTTCAAGGACCCCGGAAACTGGCTCCAGGACGAGCAGCCCCCGCCGGACAACTCCCCGGTGGTGGTCAAGCAGCTCAAGGAAGGGCTGTCCGCCATCGGGCTGTTGCCGTCCGCGGATGACAAGGACCTGATCAAGCGGGTCGTCGCGGTCGGCGGTGACACCGTCAAGTGCTGTGACGTCAACGGCAAGGTGACGGTCAACGGCATGCCCCTCACCGAGCAGTACCTGAACCCCGGCAACGCGCCCTCCACGATCCCCTTCGAGGTACAGGTCCCCGCCGGACGTATCTTCGTCATGGGCGATCACCGCTCCAATTCGGCCGATTCCCGCTTTCATCTCCAGGAGGAGTACAGCGGTACGGTCTCCGAGGCCGGGGTCGTGGGCCGCGCGGTGGTCATCGCCTGGCCGCTCGACCACTGGAGCGGACTGGAGCAGCGGTCGACCTTCGCTTCCGTACCCGATGCGCGTGCCGCGCCGACCACGGCGGCAGGACCGTCGAATAGTCTGTCTTCCCAGGATCGAAACGGATTGGTCCGGCTCCCGACCCCTGCGGAACTCCCGCTCGTTATGGGAGTGGTGGGCCTGTCCCTTCTTAGGGACAGGCGATCACACAGAGTATTCGCGCGGAGTAAGGAGTGGATGTGGGGGATGTGGCGGTCGGCGCACGATCCGGACACGACGATCCCGAGGAGGGACGCGAGCAGCTCGCCGAGTCGCCCGAAGACGTGACGGACGAGTCGGCGGAACGGCGGGGCGACGGCGGGGAGGGGCCGGACGGAGGCGGCGCGACGGCGCCGAGGAAGCCGCGTTCCTTCTGGAAGGAACTGCCTCTCCTGATCGGGATCGCGCTTCTTCTCGCCTTCCTGATCAAGGCTTTTCTCGTCCAGGCGTTTTCGATCCCCTCGGACTCGATGCAGGACACCCTGCAGCGCGGCGACCGGGTGCTGGTGGACAAGCTCACACCGTGGTTCGGCTCCGAGCCGCAGCGCGGCGAGGTCGTCGTCTTCAACGACCCGGGCGGCTGGCTGGACGGCGCCGAGACCCCCGAACCGAACGCGGTGCAGTGGGCCCTCGGCCTCATCGGGCTGATGCCGTCCTCCGACGAGAAGGACCTGATCAAGCGGGTCGTCGCGGTCGGCGGCGACACGGTCGAATGCAAAAAGGGTGGAAAGGTTCACGTCAACGGCCACGCGCTGGACGAGACGGACTACATCTACCCCGGCAACACTCCCTGTGACGACGAGCCGTTCGGCCCGATCAAGGTGCCCAAGGACAGCATCTGGGTGATGGGCGATCACCGGCAGAATTCGCTGGACTCCCGCTACCACCAAGAGCTTCCCGGCAACGGAACGGTCCAGAACTCGAACGTCGTGGGCCGCGCCTTCGTCGTCGCCTGGCCGGTCAACCGCTGGTCCTTCCTCCCGGTGCCCGGCACGTTCGACCAGTCCGGTCTGAATACGGCGGCCTCCGTTGCGACGGCCGCGACGCCCGGAGCGCTCGCCCTGGCCGGAGCCGTGCCGATCGTGCTGTGGCGCAGAAGGAGGCTGACCCGCCGGAGTACCGCCGGGTAGGGTGCCGTCCCAGATCGTTCTCCGAACGGGGGGAGTGCTGGGATGAGCACAACAGAACGTAAGAACAGCGGCCACGGCCGCCTTGGCAGTGTGCTGTCGGGGCTGGCCGTGGCCGTCGGCTGTGTGCTCTTCCTCGGGGGGTTCGTCTGGGCGGCAGTCGAGTACCGGCCGTACACCGTGCCCACCGACTCGATGGACCCGACCGTGAAGGCGGGGGACCGGGTGCTGGCCCAGCGGATCTCCGGTGGCGGCGTACGCCGGGGGGACGTGGTCGTCTTCACCGACTCCGAGTGGAGCGACCTGCCGATGGTCAAGCGTGTGGTCGGCGTCGGCGGCGACACGGTCGCCTGCTGTGACGCGTCCGGCCGGCTGACCGTCAACGGGAAACCGGTCGAGGAGCCGTACGTGCAGGGCATGCTCGGCGGACGGGCCTCCTCGACCGACTTCGACGCGACCGTACCCGCGGGCCAGCTCTTCCTGCTCGGCGACGAGCGCAGCGGCTCACTGGACTCCCGCGTCCACCTCCAGGACCCCACACAGGGCTCGGTGCCGCGCACGGCGGTGGACGCGCGTGTGGACGCCGTGGCCTGGCCGCTGGGCGGCATGATCGGCCGGCCTGCGGCCTTCGCGGCGCTGCCGGGCGGCGTGTCCGCGCCCGGGCCGCTGCAAGCGCTCGTCGCGGCCGTGGTGGGCGGCGCGCTCCTGATCTTCGGAGGCGCGGCGTACGCACCGGTCGTACGGCTGATCGCGAAGAGACGCCGGAGCGAGCCCCGTGGCGAGGGAGCGTCCGCCCATGCCGCCTGACGACCGCCCCGGGGCGGAGGCTGCTCAGGCACAGGCGCTCAGGAGGGTGGCGCGGGTGGTACTGCTCGACCCCGAGGACCGCGTGCTGCTGATGCACGGGTACGAGCCGGGCGATCCCGACCGCCGCTGGTGGTTCACGCCCGGCGGTGGCCTGGAGGGCGATGAGAGCCGAGAGGAGGCCGCGCTGCGCGAGCTGGCGGAGGAGACGGGGATCACACAGGTGGAGCTGGGGCCCGTGCTGTGGCGCCGTCTCTGCTCCTTCCCCTTCGACGGCCGCCGCTGGGACCAGGACGAGTGGTACTTCCTGGCGCGTACGGCGCGGACCGAAGCCTCCCTCGGTGACCTCACCGACCTGGAACGACGCAGCGTCGCGGGGCTGAGGTGGTGGACCTCCGCCGAACTGTCGGCGGCGCGTGAGACGGTGTATCCGACCAGGCTCGCCGAGCTGCTGCGCACGCTGCTCGACGAGGGTCCCCCGGACACGCCGGTGGACCTCGCGCCCGAGCACGTCTAGCGGCGCGGGGGCCGGAGCACAATAGGGGAACGTACGGCTGAAGGGGAACATGCCATGAGCGCCGAGGACCTCGAAAAGTACGAGACCGAGATGGAGCTGAAGCTCTACCGGGAGTACCGCGATGTCGTCGGCCTGTTCAAATACGTGATCGAGACCGAGCGTCGCTTCTATCTCACCAACGACTACGAGATGCAGGTGCACTCGGTCCAGGGCGAGGTGTTCTTCGAGGTCACGATGGCGGATGCATGGGTCTGGGACATGTACAGGCCGGCCAGGTTCGTCAAGCAGGTGCGGGTGCTCACGTTCAAGGACGTGAATATCGAGGAGCTGAACAAGAGCGATCTCGAATTGCCCGGCGGCTGAAGTGCGTGAGACCGGCCATCGGCGCTGAGGGCCCGGAGATCACTCGGACGGGTGAGCGAGTTATCCACACTCGGTAGGTTTTCCACCAAGATCCACTCGTATCGGGAGATCGCGTCAGAGTCGGTGCCGGAGGTGGTGCCGAAATGAACGCGACGGGGGCACTGGGAAGGTACGGCGAGAATCTCGCGGCGCGGCGGCTGGCCGCGGCGGGGATGATCGTGCTCGCCCGCAACTGGCGGTGCGGCAGGACGGGCGAGATCGACATCGTCGCCCGGGACAGCGATACCCACGGCCGGGAGACGCTGGTCGTCTGCGAGGTGAAGACCCGCAGAGCGGGTTCGTTCGAACACCCGATGGCCGCGGTCACGCCGGAGAAGGCCGACCGGCTGAGGCGGCTCGCCGCCTGCTGGCTGGACCGGCACGGGGGCCCGCCGCCCGGCGGCGTACGGATCGACCTGATCGGCGTGGTGCTGCCCCGACGGGGTGCCCCCGAGGTCGAGCACGCACGGGGGGTGGCCTGATGGGGTTCGCGCGTGCGTGTTCGGTCGCGCTGGTGGGTGTCGAGGGTGTGGTCGTCGAGGTCCAGGCCGATCTGGAGCCCGGCGTGGCCGCTTTCACCCTGGTCGGACTGCCCGACAAGAGCCTGGTGGAGAGCCGTGACCGGGTCAGGGCGGCCGTTGTCAACTCCGGCGGGGAGTGGCCGCAGAAGAAGCTCACGGTGGGGCTCAGCCCCGCCTCCGTCCCCAAGAGCGGCAGCGGCTTCGATCTCGCCGTCGCCTGCTCCGTCCTCGGGGCGGCCGAGCGTATCGACCCCAAGGTGATCGCCGATCTGGTGCTCATCGGGGAACTGGGTCTGGACGGGCGGGTCCGGCCGGTGCGCGGGGTGCTGCCCGCGGTGCTCGCGGCGGCCGAGGCCGGGTACCGCCAGGTCGTCGTCCCCGAGCAGACCGCGGGCGAGGCGTCCCTGGTGCCGGGAGTCTCCGTCCTCGGGGTACGGAGCCTGCGCCAGCTCATCGCCGTACTGACCGGCGAGGCGGTCCCGGATGAGCCGCAGGAGCCCGGGCAGGGCCGCCCTGACGCCATGCTGGCGGGGCTGATGGTGCCAGGAGTCGGTGTCGGCACCGGACTCGCCACAGGCGCCGCGGGTGACGGCCACCGTCCTGACCTCGCGGACGTGGCGGGCCAGGCCACCGCCCGTACCGCCCTTGAGGTGGCCGCGGCGGGCGGACATCATCTGCTGCTCCAAGGGCCGCCGGGCGCGGGCAAGACCATGCTCGCCGAGCGACTGCCCGCTGTTCTGCCGCCGCTGACCGGCCAGGAATCCCTGGAGGTCACCGCGGTCCACTCGGTGGCGGGCATTCTCCCACCGGGCGAACCGCTCGTGCACACACCGCCGTACTGCGCACCGCACCACTCGGCGACCATGCAGTCACTGGTCGGCGGCGGGAACGGGCTGCCACGGCCCGGCGCGGTCTCGTTGGCACATCGCGGCGTACTTTTTCTGGACGAAGCGCCAGAATTCTCCGGACGGGCGCTGGACGCCCTGCGTCAGCCCTTGGAGTCGGGCCACGTGGTCGTGGCACGCAGCGCGGGGGTGGTGCGGCTGCCGGCCCGCTTCCTCATGGTGCTCGCGGCCAACCCCTGCCCCTGCGGACGGCACACCCTGAACGGCGCGGGATGTGAGTGCCCGCCCTCGGTGATCCGCCGCTATCAGTCACGGCTCTCGGGGCCGCTGCTCGACCGGGTCGACCTGCGGGTGAGTGTCCAGCCTGTTGGACGGGCGGATCTCCTGGGGCAGGGCGGCCGGGGCGAGTCGACGGCGGCGGTCGCCGCACGGGTACGGGAGGCCAGAGCGCGGTCCGCGGCCCGGCTGGACGGCACGCCCTGGTCGGTCAACAGCGAAGTCCCCGGCCATGAGCTGCGGACCCGTTGGCCCGTCGCCCCCGGAGCGCTCGGCGCCGCGGAACGGGATCTGGAGCGCGGGCTGCTTACCGCACGCGGTCTCGACCGGGTCCTGAGAGTGGCCTGGACGGTCGCGGACCTCGCCGGCTGTGACCGGCCGGAAGCGCGCCACGTGGACCTCGCCCTGGAGCTGCGCACGGGCATCGCCAGGGGCACCAGGGGCGCGGCGGGAGACGTCTCATGACCCACGTGGACCCCCGGGAGCGGCTGGCGCGCGCCGCGCTCACCCGGATCCTCGAACCGGGCGACGAACAGGGCGGCCGATGGCTGCGCGCGTTCGGCGCCGTCAGGCTGCTGGACCTGCTCGGCTCACAGGCCGGGGCCCAGGACGCCGTACGCGGGCAGCTCGCCGGAGCCACCGAGCGGCGGCTCGACGGCTACCGGGCCCGGGCGGCGCGGGCCGAGCCCGAGCGCGACCTGTCGGCGATCACAGCGATCGGCGGCCGGTTCGTCTGCCCCGGCGACGCGGAGTGGCCCAGCCAGCTCGACGACCTCGGCGCGGCCCGGCCCATCGGCCTGTGGATCCGCGGCCGGCCGGATCTGCGGATCTGGTCCCTGCGCTCCGTCGCGGTCGTCGGGGCCCGGGCGTGTACTCCGTACGGGGCACATATGGCGGCCACTCTCGGCTCCGGTCTCGCCGAACGCGGCTGGGTGGTGACCTCGGGCGCCGCGTTCGGCGTCGACGGAGCGGCCCACCGCGGCGCTCTGGCGGCCGACGGGGCGACCGTGGCCGTACTCGCCTGCGGCGTCGACGTGGTCTACCCGCCGGGCCACGCCGAGTTGGTGGGCCGGATCGCTGAACAGGGCCTGGTCATCGGCGAATTACCCCCGGGCGACCATCCGACCCGCAGCAGATTCGTGCTGCGTAACCGTGTCATCGCCGCGCTCACCCGGGGGACCGTCGTGGTGGAGGCGGAGTACCGCAGCGGCTCCCTCGTCACCGCGCGCTGCGCACAGCGGCTCGGCCGTTTCACCATGGGCGTCCCGGGATCCGCCACCAGCGGGCTCTCGGCAGGGGTGCACGAACTGCTACGCGGAGAAGGCGTACTGGTCACTGACGCCGCCGAAGTGGTCGAACTCGTCGGAGACATCGGGGACCTTGCCCCGGCCCGCCGGGGCCCCGTACTCCCCAGGGATCTGCTCGATCCGCTCAGTGCGCAGGTCCTTGAGGCACTGCCGGCCCGAGGCGCCGCCGAAGGGCGGGAGATCGCGCGGGACGCGGGCACGACGGCGGACGAGGCGCTCGGCAGGCTGTACGAACTCCACTCGTTGGGGTTCGTCGAACGGCACGGCGACCGGTGGCAGTTGGCCTCCCGGACCACACCGGGAACCGTCGCGCGGCGAGGCGGTGCTTGACCTGGGGCATTCGGGTGAAAAGGTGAGAGGGATGATCCTCGAACCGCTATCGGCGACCTGCGTCGCGCCGGTGCCCGGACAGGACCTGGCGGGGCCGGCACCCGATCGAATACGTGACCGACGGCATCCACCGGGGCGGGTCCGGCCGCCCACTCCTCGCGCAGCGCGACTCCTCAGTCACGCTACGCTCACCTGGACTCCGGTCCAGCGAGATGTCCCCCGCACTTCACGGCAGAACGGCTCAAGGCGACGCATGCCCCAGCACACCTCCGGGTCTGATCGCGCGGCAGCGCCCCCGGCTGCCCGGAGCGCCGTGCGTTCCCCCGCGCCCTCGTCGCTCAACGAGTTGTGGCGGTCGTACAAGACCACGGGCGACAGCCGACTGCGCGACCAGCTCATCCTCCACTACTCGCCGCTGGTGAAGTATGTCGCGGGCCGGGTCAGTGTCGGGCTGCCCGCCAACGTCGAGCAGGCGGACTTCGTCTCCTCCGGGGTCTTCGGTCTCATCGACGCGATCGAGAAGTTCGACATCGAGCGATCGATCAAGTTCGAGACGTACGCGATCACCCGGATCCGCGGGGCCATGATCGACGAACTCCGGGCGCTGGACTGGATCCCACGCTCCGTACGGCAGAAGGCGCGAGCCGTCGAGCGCGCCTACGCCACCCTGGAAGCCCAGCTCAGGCGTACCCCCACCGAGGCGGAGGTGGCCGCGGAAATGGGTATCGCACTGGAGGAACTGCACGCGGTTTTCAGCCAGTTGTCCCTGGCGAACGTCGTCGCGCTGGAAGAGCTGCTCCATGTCGGCGGTGAGGGCGGCGAGCGGCTCAGCCTGATGGACACCCTGGAGGACACCGCCGCCGACAATCCGGTGGAGGTCGCCGAGGACCGCGAGCTGAGACGGTTGCTGGCGCGCGCGATCAACACCCTCCCCGACCGGGAGAAAACCGTGGTCACGCTCTACTACTACGAGGGTCTGACCCTCGCCGAGATCGGCAATGTGCTCGGTGTGACCGAGAGCAGGGTCAGCCAGATCCACACAAAATCCGTGCTCCAACTGCGGGCCAAGCTGGCCGACGTCGGACGCTGAGGCTGTGCTGCCGCGATCGCATCCGTAAAGTGGAGGCGTGCCAAGGATTCGAGCGGCCTCCGTGGCCGAGCACCGGACCATGCAACGCGGCGCCCTGCTGGACGCCGCGCGCTCCCTCCTGTCCGAAGGCGGTACGGAAGCGCTGACCTTCCCCGCCCTCGCCGAGCGCACGGGCCTCGCCAGGTCCTCGGTCTACGAATACTTCCGCTCGCGCGCCGCCGTCGTCGAGGAGCTGTGCGCCGTCGACTTCCCGGTCTGGGCGGCGGAGGTCGAAGCGGCCATGGCCGGTGCGGACACCCCCGAGGCCAAGATCGAGGCGTACGTACGGCAGCAGCTCGCCCTGGTCGGTGACCGGCGCCACCGCGCGGTCGTCGCCATCTCCGCGAGCGAGCTGGACGCGGGCGCCCGGGAGAAGATCCGTGCCGCGCACGGCGGCCTGATCGCCATGATCGTCGAAGCCCTGGCCGAACTGGGCCAGGAGCAGCCCCGGCTGGCCGCGATGCTGCTCCAGGGCGTGGTGGACGCGGCGGTCCGCCGTATCGAACTCGGTGCGGCCGAGGCCCCGCCGGAGATCGCCGAGGCGGCCGTCGCCATGGCGCTGCGCGGCGTACGGGGCTGAACCCGGCGGGCCCACGGCGCCCCGGGCGACGGGCCAGGACTGCCACCGCCAGCAGCACCAGCGCGTACAGCCCGTACGCCCCGTGCGAGGCGCCGTACCCACCGGACGGGACCGACTCCGTGGTCGCCCCCACCGCCCGCGTCGGCCTCGGCGGCGTGAGCGTCGATGCCGCCGGTTCCGGCACTCCGAGCACCGGCAGCAGCCGGGAGGGGCCCCGGCGGAGCATGCCCGGCGGCAGCAGCGACAGCGGGTCCAGGTAGGTGTCGCCCCGCAGCAGCCCCCAGTGGAGGCAGGTCGTCGGGCAGTGGGAAGGGCCGGCCGCCAGCACCCCGACCACTTGGCCCGCCACGACCTGGTCCCCTCTCCTGACCAGCGGTTCCACCGGTTCGTAAGTGGTGCGCAGCGATGGATCGCCCGTGCCGGGCAGGGTGATCGAGACCACCCCACGCCCCGCCACGGGGCCCGCGAAGGAGACCCGCCCTGACGCGGCGGCTCGTACCGGCGCACCCGCGGGCGCCCCCAGGTCCACGCCGCGGTGACCGGGCCCGTACCCCGTCGCCGGCGGCTGCCAGCCGCGCAGCACCGTGGGCCGCGAGCCCACCGGCCAGGACCGGCGGCCGTCGGGGACGTCGGGCGGGACGGTGGACGGGATGTCGGGAGGGGGCTCGGAAGGCGCGGGCGTCCCGGCAGGCGCGGGCGTCGGGGCGGCGGAGGCGTGAGGAGCCCAGAGCAGCCCCGCGGCGAGCGTGAGGGCGATGGCGAGGGCAGGGGTGAAGGACGGCTTGCGGACATGGGCTCCGGCGCGGGCGAGCAGGCGCGGGAACAGCGAACGGCGGCTGACGCGATGGGTGATCATGCGATACACCGTGGACCCGAAAGCCCGGACCGCGCTGATCATGAACCGGATCTGTGGACTACTGACCGGTTGTGGATAACGCCGTCACCCGAGGGTGCGAAGGTCCCGTACACTTCTTGTGGCGATCCGGGTCACCGGGTCGACTTCGCACGCCTCGTCATCGGCCTCTTCGCGCCGATGCCAGCGCTTCTCGGTCTCGGGCTGTTCCCGTGGCACAGCGCAATCGAGGCGTCAGGCGCGACTGCCGTCCGGCGGACGCGACAACCGAGTACCTCAAGGAGTACGGCCATGGCCGTCGTCACGATGCGGGAGCTGCTGGAAAGCGGCGTCCACTTCGGTCACCAGACCCGTCGTTG
Source organism: Streptomyces sp. NPDC050509 (assembly GCF_044457965.1). NCBI lineage: Bacteria > Bacillati > Actinomycetota > Actinomycetes > Kitasatosporales > Streptomycetaceae > Streptomyces > Streptomyces sp. NPDC050509. The sequence goes on from NZ_JBITHL010000016.1 coordinate 78,387, forward strand.
GAACCCGAAGATGAAGCGCTTCATCTTCACGGAGCGCAACGGCATCTACATCATCGACCTGCTCCAGTCGCTGTCGTACATCGACCGCGCCTACGAGTTCGTCAAGGAGACCGTCGCCCACGGCGGTTCCATCATGTTCGTCGGTACGAAGAAGCAGGCGCAGGAAGCCATCGCCGAGCAGGCGACGCGCGTAGGCATGCCCTACGTCAACCAGCGCTGGCTGGGCGGCATGCTCACCAACTTCTCCACCGTCTACAAGCGCCTTCAGCGTCTGAAGGAGCTTGAGCAGATCGACTTCGAGGACGTGGCCGCCTCCGGCCTCACCAAGAAGGAGCTGCTGGTTCTCTCCCGCGAGAAGGCCAAGCTGGAGAAGACCCTCGGTGGTATCCGCGAGATGCAGAAGGTGCCCAGCGCCGTCTGGATCGTCGACACCAAGAAGGAGCACATCGCCGTCGGTGAGGCGCGCAAGCTCCACATCCCGGTCGTCGCGATCCTCGACACCAACTGCGACCCCGACGAGGTCGACTACAAGATCCCGGGCAACGACGACGCGATCCGCTCCGTCACCCTGCTCACCCGCGTGATTGCCGACGCTGTCGCCGAGGGCCTCATCGCCCGTTCCGGCGTCGCCACCGGTGACTCGAAGCCGGGCGAGAAGGCCGCCGGCGAGCCCCTCGCCGAGTGGGAGCGCGACCTGCTTGAGGGCGAGAAGAAGGACGACGCCGAGAAGCCGGCCGAGGCCGCCACCGAGGCTCCGGCCGCTGAGGCTGCTGAGACCGTCGAGGCCGCCCCGGCCGCCGAGGCCGAGAAGCCCGCCGAGGCGCCCGCCGCCGAGGCCCCGGCCGCGGACACCGAGCAGGCCTGACCTTCACCAGGTTCGGCAGTTGACGGCGGGGGCCCATCGGCCCCCGCCGTTCACCCGTAGATCTTTCAGACCTTCGAAAGAGAATTACAGATCATGGCGAACTTCACCGCCGCTGACGTCAAGAAGCTCCGCGAGCTCACCGGCGCCGGCATGATGGACTGCAAGAAAGCCCTGGAAGAGGCCGACGGCAGTGTCGATAAGGCCGTCGAGACGCTCCGCGTCAAGGGTCAGAAGGGCGTCGCCAAGCGCGAGGGCCGTTCGGCCGAGAACGGCGCCGTCGTCTCCCTCATCTCCGACGACAAGACCTCCGGCGTCCTCCTTGAGCTGAAGTGCGAGACGGACTTCGTCGCCAAGGGCGACAAGTTCCAGGCCGTGGCCAACACGCTCGCCGCCCACGTCGCCGCGACGTCCCCGGCCGACCTGGCCACGCTGCTCGCCTCCGAGATCGAGGCTGGCAAGACCGTCCAGGCGTACGTGGACGAGGCGAACGCGAACCTCGGCGAGAAGATCGTCCTGGACCGCTTCGCGCAGTTCACCGGCGGCTACGTCGCGGCGTACATGCACCGCACCATGCCCGACCTCCCGCCGCAGGTCGGCGTGCTGGTCGAGCTGGACAAGGAAGACGCCCAGGTCGCCAAGGACGTCGCGCAGCACATCACCGCCTTCGCGCCGAAGTACCTCAACCGCGACGAGGTCCCGGCCGAGACGGTCGAGAAGGAGCGCCGCGTCGCCGAGGCCACCTCGCGCGAGGAGGGCAAGCCCGAGGCCGCCCTTCCGAAGATCATCGAGGGTCGCGTCAACGGCTTCTTCAAGGAGAACGTCGTTCTGGAGCAGGCTTTCGCGAAGGACAACAAGAAGTCCGTTCAGAAGATCCTGGACGAGGCCGGTGTCACCCTGACGCGCTTCTCGCGCATCAAGGTCGGCGTCTGAGTCCGTACGCGATCAACCAAAGACCCCGATAGGGTCGGAGGCAGTCGCTCGCGTGTGCCTGACGGCATTACTTCGTAGGCGGCCGGGCGACCGCAGATCTGACGAGGAGGCCATTGCCGCACAGGGAACCGCAAGGACCCCGGCAATGGCCTTCTTCGTATGTGCACGAGGAGATCTCCATGGAACAGGCCGACAAGAGCGCCGAGAAGAGCGCCGACGGTGCGAAGCGCCGCTTCATGCTGAAGCTGTCCGGTGAGGCGTTCGCCGGCGGAGGGGCGCTCGGAGTCGATCCCGACGTCGTACACGCCATCGCCCGCGAGATCGCCGCCGTCGTCCGCGACGGCGCCCAGATCGCGGTCGTCCTCGGCGGCGGCAACTTCTTCCGCGGCGCCGAACTCCAGCAGCGCGGCATGGACCGGGCACGCTCCGACTACATGGGCATGCTCGGCACGGTCATGAACTGTCTGGCCCTCCAGGACTTCCTGGAGAAGGAAGGCATCGACTCCCGCGTCCAGACGGCCATCACCATGGGCCAGGTCGCGGAGCCGTACATCCCGCTGCGGGCCGTACGGCACCTGGAGAAGGGCCGCGTCGTCATCTTCGGCGCAGGTATGGGCATGCCGTACTTCTCCACCGACACCACCGCCGCCCAGCGCGCCCTGGAGATCGACGCCCAGGCGCTGTTGATGGGCAAGAACGGCGTGGACGGGGTGTACGACTCCGACCCCAAGACCAACCCCGACGCGGTCAAGTTCGACGCGCTCGAATACAGCGAGGTCATCGCCGGCGATCTGCGCGTCGCCGACATGACCGCGATCACGCTGTGCCAGGACAACCGGCTGCCGATCCTTGTCTTCGAATTGCTGAAGGAAGGCAATATCGCGCGTGCGGTCAAGGGTGAGAAGATCGGCACGCTCGTGAGCGACCAGGGCACCCGGAACTGACCCCGGGCTGCCCCGTACGGGGATGGACAAAGCCCTGCCGGTCGGACACCGTGCAGGACAGGACGCGACGCAGGTTCCGCCGGCCGGCAAGCATGCCGGGCCCACTCAAGACACGCAGGAGCAAGTGGTGATCGAAGAGACCCTCCTCGAGGCCGAGGAGAAGATGGAGAAGGCCGTCCTGGTCGCCAAAGACGACTTCGCCGCGATCCGCACCGGGCGTGCGCATCCGGCGATGTTCAACAAGATCGTGGCGGACTACTACGGTGCGCTCACCCCGATCAACCAGCTCGCCTCGTTCGCCGTACCCGAGGCGCGGATGGCCGTGGTGACCCCGTTCGACAAGAGCGCGCTGCGCAACATCGAGCAGGCCATCCGGGACTCCGACCTCGGCGTCAACCCGAGCAACGACGGCAACATCATCCGGGTGGTGTTCCCGGAGCTGACCCAGGACCGCCGCAAGGAGTTCATCAAGGTCGCCAAGACCAAGGCCGAGGACTCCAAGATCTCGATCCGCGCCGTACGCCGCAAGGCCAAGGAGACCATCGACAAGCTGGTCAAGGACGGAGAGGTCGGCGAGGACGAGGGACGCCGCGCCGAGAAGGAGCTCGACGACACCACCGCGAAGTACGTCGCGCAGGTGGACGAGCTGCTCAAGCACAAGGAAGCCGAGCTGCTCGAAGTCTGATGAACGACTCTTCCCGGGGGGCCTTGCCGACAGCCGGTTACTGGGGACCGACCGACCAGGGGGCTGCCCCGGCGGGTCCCGCATACGATGAGCATTCCGCACAGCAGACTCGGCCCATGCCCATCGTGCCCGACGAACCCGCGAACGGCGGGGACCAGAACGACGACCGGGGGGCTGCTCGGCCGGGCGGCCCCCTGTTCCGCGACGAGACTCCGCAGGAGCCCATGGCCGTCCCTCCGCCGCCCCCGCCGAAGAAGCGGGCCGGCCGTGATCTGCGCGCGGCCATAGGAGTCGGTGTCGGGCTCGGCGCGGTGGTCGCCGCGTCGCTCTTCATCGTCAAGGCCGTGTTCATCGGTGTCATAGCGGTCGCCGTGGTCGTGGGGTTGTGGGAGCTGACCTCGCGGCTCGACGAGAAGAAGGGCATCAAGGCACCGCTCGTGCCGCTGGCCGTGGGCGGCGCCGCGATGGTCGTCGCCGGGTACGCGCGCGGCGCGGAGGGCGCCTGGGTCGCGATGGCCCTCACCGCGCTCGCCGTGCTGATCTGGCGCATGACGGAGCCGCCTGAGGGCTACCTCAAGGACGTCACCGCAGGGGTCTTCGCCGCGTTCTACGTGCCGTTCCTGGCGACCTTCGTCGCGATGATGCTCACGGCGGGGGACGGTTCGCAGCGTGTGCTGATGTTCCTCGTGCTGACCGTCGTCAGCGACACCGGCGCGTACGCCGTCGGCTGGCGCTTCGGTACGCACAAGCTCGCGCCGCGCATCAGCCCTGGCAAGACCTGGGAGGGGCTCGGCGGCGCCGTCGCCTTCGCGATGGTGGCCGGCGCGCTCCTGATGGAGTTCCTGATCGATGGTGGTGCCTGGTGGCAGGGGCTGCTGATCGGCCTGGCCGTCGCGGCCAGCGCCACGCTCGGCGACCTCGGCGAGTCCATGATCAAGCGTGACCTCGGGATCAAGGACATGGGGACGCTGCTGCCGGGGCACGGCGGGATCATGGACCGGCTCGACTCGCTGCTGCCCACGGCGCCGGTGGTCTGGCTGCTGCTGGTGCTCTTCGTGGGGTCCTGAACGTCCGGACCGCCGTGACGGTTCCGGCGGTTCTGACGGGCAAAGGCGCTGCCAGTCCCCGCTCGGGATCCGTGCGGAGACGGTGCGTGCTTGAGAGGAGGGGGTACGCCGCCCACGGGGCGGCGTACCCCCTCTCCCATGGTGCCGATGTACGGGGAACGGGCCACGCGGCGTCGTCTGCGACACTGGACGGACCATGCCTGCACCCGGAGAACTCACTTTCGTCGCGCCCCGCGGAGCCAAGAAGCCCCCGCGGCATCTCGCCGACCTCACCCCCGCCGAGCGCCGCGAGGCCGTCGCCGCCATCGGGGAGAAGGCGTTCCGCGCCAAGCAACTGTCGCAGCACTACTTCGCGCGCTACGCGCACGATCCCGAGCAGTGGACCGACATCCCGGCCGCCGCGCGGCAGAAACTCGCGACGGAACTGCTGCCCGAGCTGATGTCGGTGGTACGGCACATCTCGTGCGACGACGACACGACCCGTAAGACGCTCTGGCGGCTGCACGACGGCACGCTCGTCGAGTCCGTACTGATGCGCTATCCCGACCGGGTCACCATGTGCATCTCGTCGCAGGCGGGCTGTGGGATGAACTGCCCCTTCTGCGCGACCGGACAGGCTGGCCTGGACCGCAATCTGTCCACGGCGGAGATCGTCCACCAGATCGTCGACGGGATGCGCGCACTGCGCGACGGCGAGGTCCCCGGTGGCCCCGCGCGGCTGTCCAACATCGTCTTCATGGGCATGGGCGAGCCCCTCGCCAACTACAAGCGCGTTGTCGGCGCGATCCGCCGGCTCACCGACCCCGAGCCGGACGGTCTTGGCATCTCGCAGCGCGGGATCACCGTCTCCACGGTCGGACTGGTGCCCGCGATGCTGCGCTTCGCCGACGAGGGCTTCAAGTGCCGGCTCGCGGTCTCCCTGCACGCCCCCGACGACGAGCTGCGCGACACCCTCGTTCCGGTCAATACGCGCTGGAAGGTACGGGAGGTGCTGGACGCCGCGTGGGAGTACGCGGAGAAGTCCGGCCGCCGGATCTCCATCGAGTACGCCCTGATCCGCGACATCAACGACCAGGCATGGCGTGGCGACCGGCTGGGCCGGCTCCTTAAGGGCAAACGGGTCCACGTCAACCTGATCCCGCTCAACCCGACGCCGGGCTCGAAGTGGACGGCGTCGCGCCCGGAGGACGAGAAGAAGTTCGTCGAGGCGATTGCGGCGCACGGCGTGCCGGTGACCGTACGGGACACGCGGGGCCAGGAGATCGACGGGGCGTGCGGACAGTTGGCCGCCACGGAGCGCTAGGCGGGCCTGGGGGTAACCTTGGCTCGAAACGCATTGCATATTTTCCGACAGGGGAGCGCCACAGCGCTGAGAGTGCGGCACATGTCCGTGAGAGCGGGCAGCGGTCGCAGACCCTCTGAACCTTGCCCAGGTCATTCTGGGTAGGAAGTTCGGACATCACTCAAGCTGTTGCGCCCTGTCCGGGCTCGGTCCGTACCTACGGTCGGCCCCCGGACAGGGCCGCGTCTTCTCCTGGACATCCCAGGAGGAAAATCAGTGAGCACCATCCGTACCCGTACCGGCGTCAGAAACGCGGCGTACGCCGCGCTCGCGGCGACTCTCGGTGTCGCGACCCTCGCCGCCTGTGGCGGCTCCGACGGCTCCGCGTCGTCCGGCGACGGGGGGAGCGGTGGCACGAAGTCCAAGACCGTCACCCTCGTCAGCCACGACTCGTTCAACGCGTCCCCCGCGGTGCTGAAAGAGTTCACCAAGGAGACCGGCTACACCGTCAAGGTGCTGAAGAGCGGCGATGCCGGCGAAGCGCTCAACAAGGAGATCCTGACCAAGGGATCGCCCCAGGGCGACGTCTTCTTCGGCGTCGACAACACCCTGCTCTCCCGTGCCCTCGACAACGGCCTGTTCACGCCGTACGAGGCGAAGGGCCTGGGCCGGGTCGACGCGAGCGCGCGGCTCGACAAGGAGAAGCATCGGGTCACCCCGATCGATAACGGCGATATTTGCATTAACTACGACAAGAAGTACTTCGCGGACAAGAAGCTTGCGCCACCGCAGTCCTTCGACGACCTGATCAAGCCCCAGTACAAGAACCTCCTCGTCACCGAGAACGCCGCGACCTCCTCGCCCGGCCTCGGCTTCCTCCTGGGCACCGTCGCGCGCTACGGGGACGACGGCTGGCAGGACTACTGGAAGAAGCTCAAGGCCAACGGCGTCCAGGTCGTCGACGGCTGGGAGCAGGCGTACAACGAGAGCTTCTCCGGTTCTGCGGGTGGCAAGAAGGCCAAGGGCGACCGGCCGCTGGTCGTCTCGTACGCCTCCAGCCCGCCTGTCGAGGTGCTGTACGCGAAGCCGCAGCCCCAGCAGGCCCCGACAGGGGTCTCCACGGGTACGTGCTTCCGGCAGACCGAGTTCGCGGGGCTGCTCGACGGCGCGAAGAATGCGGCGGGTGGCAAGGCCCTGCTGGACTTCCTGATCAGTGAGAAATTCCAGGCGGACATGCCGCTGAACATGTTCGTCAACCCGGTGGTCAAGGGCGTCGCGCTGCCCGAGTTGTTCACGAAGTTCGGCGCGACCGTCGACCGGCCCGAGACCGTGGCACCTGACCGTATCGCCGCCAACCGTGAGCAGTGGATCCAGTCGTGGTCCTCACTCGTAGTGAAGTAACCGCCGAGGAGAAGGGCCGGGCGGCGCGGGACGGCCGGACCGGGCGAGGCGCCGTGCGGCACGGGGGCGGCGTACGGGGCGGTCTACGGGGCGCTGTGCGGAGCCGAGAGTGGCAGGGACGCCGACGTGGGCGCGGAAACGCCGTACGACTCGCCCTCATGGCCGGGCCCCTCGTTTTCTTCGCCGTCTTCTTCGCCTATCCCGTCGCCGCGATCGTCGGCCGCGGCCTCAAGGCGGACGGTGCCTGGCAGTTCGGCCGCGTCGGCGACGTACTGAGCCGCTCCGACATCCTCGGCGTCCTGTGGTTCACCACGTGGCAGGCGCTCGCCTCCACCGCGCTCACGCTGCTGATCGCGCTGCCCGGCGCCTATGTCTTCGCGCGCTTCGCCTTCCCGGGGAAGCAACTCCTGCGCGCCGTGGTCACCGTGCCCTTCGTGCTGCCCACCGTCGTCGTCGGCACCGCCTTCCTGGCGCTTCTCGGACGCGGCGGTCTCCTCGACGACCTGTGGGGCGTACGGCTCGACACCACCGTCTGGGCCATCCTTCTCGCCCATGTCTTCTTCAACTACGCGGTGGTCGTACGCACCGTGGGCGGCCTGTGGTCACAGCTCGACCCGCGCCAGGAGGAAGCCGCGCGCGTACTGGGCGCCGGGCGCCTCGCGGCGTGGTGGCGCGTGACGCTTCCCGCGCTCGCCCCCGCCGTCGCCGCCGCGGCGCTGATGGTCTTCCTCTTCACGTTCACCTCCTTCGGCGTCGTACAGATCCTCGGTGGCCCCGGCTTCTCCACCCTTGAGGTCGAGATCTACCGGCAGACCGCGCAACTCCTCGACCTGCCCACCGCCGCCGTGCTGACGCTGGTGCAGTTCGCGGCGGTCGGCGCGATCCTCGCCGTACACGCCGGGACCGTACGGAGGCGGGAGAGCGCGCTGAAGCTGGTCGACCCGGCGCAGACCGCGCGCCGGCCCCGCGGAGCCGGGCAGTGGGCGCTGCTCGGCGGCGTGCTCGCGACCGCCGCGCTGCTGATCCTTTTGCCGCTGGGGGTGCTCGTCGAGCGCTCCCTCGACGGCCCCGGCGGGTACGGGTTCGCCCACTACCGGGCGCTCGCCTCGGTTGACGCGAGCGGCGGCACCTTCCTCGTGCCGCCGCTGGAGGCCGTCTGGAACTCGCTGCGGTACGCGCTGGTCGCCACGGCCATCGCGGTGGTGATCGGCGGCCTCGCCGCCGCCGCGCTGACCCGTCGCGCCGGACGCCTCGTACGGGGCTTCGACGCGCTGCTGATGCTGCCGCTCGGCGTCTCCGCCGTCACCGTCGGCTTCGGCTTCCTGATCACGCTCGACAAGCCGCCGCTCGACCTGCGGGCCTCCTGGATCCTCGTGCCGCTCGCCCAGGCGCTGGTGGGTGTGCCCTTCGTCGTACGGACCATGCTGCCGGTGCTGCGCGCGGTCGACGGGCGGCTGCGCGAGGCGGCGGCCGTTCTCGGGGCGTCCCCGCTGCGCGCCTGGCGGGAGATCGATCTGCCGTTGGTACGGCGGGCCACGCTCGTCGCGGCAGGGTTCGCCTTCGCCGTCTCGCTCGGTGAGTTCGGCGCGACGGTCTTCATCGCGCGTCCCGACCGGCCGACGCTGCCGGTGGCAGTGGCGCGGCTGCTGAGCCGGCCCGGCGAGCTCAACTACGGGCAGGCGATGGCACTGTCCACGGTCCTGATGGTGGTGTGCGCGGTGTCGCTGCTGGCGCTCGAACGTATCCGTACCGACCGCTCGGGAGAGTTCTGATGGCTTTGCTGACCCTGTCGGACGTGACCGTACGGTTCGGCACCGGCACCGGCACCGGCACCGCACCGTACGCCGCGCTCGACGCGGTCGATCTGGAGGTCGCCGAGCACGAGATCGTCTGTGTGCTCGGGCCGAGCGGCAGTGGCAAGTCGACACTGCTGCGCGTCGTGGCGGGCCTCCAGGCCCCGGACGGTGGGCAGGTCTCCCTCGACGGCGCCGACCAGTCGGGGGTGCCGGTGCATCGGCGTGGCGTCGGGCTGATGTTCCAGGACCATCAGCTCTTCCCGCAGCGCGACGTGGCGGGGAACGTCGCCTTCGGCCTGCGGATGCGCGGCGCGTCACGCGACGAGCAGTCCCGGCGGGTCGACGAACTGCTCGAACTCGTGGGACTGCCGGGCGCCGGACGGCGCGCCGTCGCCGCGCTGTCCGGCGGCGAACAGCAGCGGGTCGCCCTGGCCCGGGCGCTCGCGCCCCGGCCGCGACTGCTGATGCTGGACGAGCCGCTCGGCCAGTTGGACCGGAGCCTGCGCGAGCGTCTCGTGGTCGAACTGCGCGGCCTCTTCGGACGGCTCGGTACGACCGTGCTCGCCGTCACTCACGACCAGGGCGAGGCCTTCGCGCTGGCCGACCGCGTCGTGGTGATGCGCGACGGTCGCATCGCCCAGAGCGGCACACCGCTGGAGGTCTGGCAGCGGCCTGCCTCCGCGTTCGTGGCACGATTCCTCGGCTTCGACAATGTCGTGGCCGCGACGGTGGGCGACGGGGCCGCAGACACCGCCTGGGGCCGGATCCCCGTACCGAACGGCTCCGCACGGGGGGAACGTCTGCTCCTGGTACGGCCGGCCGGAGTACGGCTGGTCGACGCCATGCAGGGGCTGCGCTGCACCGTCGAGGCCCTTACCTTCCGGGGCAGCCGCGTCGCCGTACTGCTGCGCCCGGACCGGCCCGGTGACAGACCGGTGCTGGAGGCCGAGTGCGGGCTGCACGAAGCCCCGGCGGTGGGTGCGACGGTAGGGGTCGCCTTTGCTGCCGAGGACGTGGTGGTCCTGGAGGAGCAGGACGAGCGCCCCGTACGGGGCGGACAGGCAGCGTCCTGAATCCGGCTCACGGAGTGCAGGCGGCAGCGATGGCGAGGCTGTCCTCGTAGACGCGGTAGCGGGTGATCAGGCCGTCCTCCACGGTCAGCCGCATGGCGAAGGGCGAGCGGAACGACTTGCCCGTGCTCCGTACGGTGCCCGCGAGCCGGCCACTGAGCGCGGCCTCCGCGCCGTCCGCGACAAGAGCGTCCACGGAGGAGCCGTCCGGGTCGGGGTACTGCCCCTCGGCGAGTTCCCGGAAGTGGTCCGCGACGTCGGCGCGCGTCGTGCGGGGCCGGATCCACGGGACGGCGGGGTTGTCGGCGATGACCCAGTCGACCTTCTCCGTGAACAGTTCGGCGATACGGGCGGGGTCGCCCTCCGCGATCCGTTGGAGCAGAAGTCGGACGGTGGAGCGCGTGCGTTCGGTGAGTGCGGTGCCGTCGGTCATGTGAGATCCCCTGCTCAAGCCTGCGTGTCCGTACAGGGACGAGCCTGTCGCGCAGTGGCCGCGGCGTCGATTACCTCACGGGTCATGCCGTCGACGGAGCGGCGGACGCTGACACGGAGTCGGAGACGACGCCGTTCAGTTGGAGAGCCTGGCGAGCGCCGCGGGGGCCTCGTCCACCGAGTCGACGAGCGCGATCCGTGCCTCCATCGGGCGTTCCTTCGCCAGCGCTTGGAGCAGCGGCCACGTCGGGAGCCGCTCGGTCCAGTGGGCGCGGTCGACCAGGACCATCGGGGTCGGTTCGCCGCGCGACTGGTAGTAGTTCGGCGTCGCGTTGTCGAAGATCTCCTGGACGGTGCCCGCCGCACCGGGCAGGAAGACCACCCCCGCGTTCGAGCGGGCCAGCAAGCCGTCCTCGCGGGTCGCGTTGGCGAAATACTTGGCGATGTGGCCGGCGAAGGCGTTGGGCGGTTCGTGGCCGTAGAACCAGGTGGGGATTCCGATCGAGTCGTCGCCCTTCGGCCAGCGCGCCCTGACCTCGAAGGCGGCCCGCGCCCATGCCGAGACGGAGGGCACGAACGACGGGGCCTCGGCGAGCACTTCGAGAGCCTTGTCCAGCATCTCGTCCGGGTGGGAAGCGGCGTACGCGCCGAGGTTCGCGGCCTCCATGGCGCCGGGCCCGCCACCGGTGGCCACGGTCAGTCCCGTACGGGTGAGGGAGCGCCCGAGGCGGGCCGCACCGGCGTACGCGTCGGTGCCACGGGCCATCGCGTGCCCGCCCATGACGCCCACGACGCGCGCGCCGACCACGAGTTCGTCCAGGGCGTCCGAGACCGCGTCGTCGTGCACGGAGCGCAGCATGGACGCGAATATGTCGCCGTCGGCCTTGGTCCGCTGGAACCAGGCGTAGGCGAGGGCGTCGGGGGTGGCCTCGTAGCCGCCGTCCGTAAGGCCCTCGAAGAGTTGCTCGGGGGAGTAGAGGAACCCCCGGTACGGGTCGAACGGCAGATTGGGCACGGGCGGGAAGACCATGGCACCGTCGGCGCGCACCTTCGACGCGGCGTCGGGCTCCATGGGGCAGCCGAGGAAGACGGTGTCGGCGGTGTCGGCACGGAGGAGTTCCGGCGTACGGGCCGTCAGATCGACGGACTGCACACGGTATCCGCGGAGTGTCCCCAGGGATCGTACGGTGCGGTCGAACTCGTCGATGGACTCGATCTCGCGGTCCTGGCGGTGCACGGTGAGCTGCTTGTCGTTCGACATGGGCTCACGATAGGGGATCCTCCCGACCCTGGTCCTTGGGGCGGGTGGAGGAGGTTGCGAGCTGAAGCGGCGCGGTACGACGGGGCGCGAGCGCGGACGCCGCGTGGGCTCCCTTGGGCGGCGTACGGTGCGTCATACGCCGCGGCGCCACGGGGCGTACGCCGCACCGCAGGCCCGTGGCGGCCGGGCCGGCGGCGCGGGGCCGCCGCCCTCGCACCGTCCGCGCTCCCCGCGGCGTGGCGTGCCCGTCGGTGTCGCGTCTACGTGGACAGCGGGATCGCCGCAAGCGCCGCCACGGCCCAGGTCAAGGGCGTGAAGACCGCCACCACGGTGGCCGCCCTCACCAGCGCCGCCGTACGCAGCAGCGCCGCCGGGGCACCCACGAGGCGGAGACTCTCGGTGGTCGAGGCTCGCGTCTGCCGCGTTTCCAGGGACGCCATCAGCACCGTGGCCGCCGTACAGCCGATGACCAGAGTCGCGCCGAGCGCGGTGAGTGGGCCGAAGGGGCGCTCGTCCGCGGGGCCGTACAAGGACGCCGCGGCGAACGTGCCCGACACCACCGCGCACAGCACGCCCACGGGGCGGCCGATACGTCGCGACTCGGCCATCAAGGTCCGTCCGGCCAGCAGACGGAGTGCCCCGGGGTGCATGACCTGGAGCAGCCAGCCACAGAGATGCATGATGCCCGGGCCTGCCAGCGCCAGGCCGACGGCGGTCAGTGACCAGCCGGCCAGGACAGCGGCGGAGCTGCCGTCGAACTGACCGGGCAGCGGCAGCACGGAGCCTCCTCCTTCCTGGCTCGCGTACGTCTCGACCGCGAGGCCGGCGGCCGTGAGCGCGACGCCCCAGGGCAGACCCGCCGGCGTGGGCGCTGGATGCGGCGCGGCTACCGGCGCGGGCACAGGCACAGGCACGGGGGAGAGGACGGACGTGCCCGTGTGCACCGTTACGGGCCCGTCGGCGGCGGGCGTGCCCCCCTCCGTGTCCGAGGTTTCCGAGACAGGAGCGGTCGTGGTGGAGGCAGCGTTGCTGCTTCCGGCGCTCGCTCCCACCCTGGCCCTCGAAACGGCCCGTACGGCGCCTGTGACCCTCGCCTCGGCGTATCCGCGCCTCCGTAGGGCAATCCCCGTCGCCATCGTCGCCAGGACCGGTGTGGCCGCCAGCAGCGTCAGCGCCGCGCCGAACGGCAGTGGCCGGCCCGCGGCCAGCAGCTCCGCCGCCTCACCGTCGAACGGCAGGCCCGTCAGGTCGCCGCGCAGATGCAGGAAGAACAGCAGCGCCACGGAGCTGCCCAGCGTGCAGGAGATCGCCGTCGACGTCGCCGCGAGCACCGTGAGCCGCGCCGGGCCGAGGCCCACCGCCGACAGTCCGGAGCGCGGCCGCATGCGCGGTTCGGTGCGCGCCACCGCCACGGCGAACTGCACCGCCGCCGCAAGCGGGACCAGACACCAGAGGAGCCGGATCAGTGACCCCGCCGGGTGGCCCATCGCCCAGCCGAGAGTGCACAGCATCAGGAAGCCGACCCCCGCCGACGCCGCGACGACCAGCAGCCGCCGGAACAGGACCAGGGGGTGTGTGGCGCGGCTTAGACGGAGAGCGAGCACGCGGCGCGGCCTTCCGCCTCGGACGGCCGCGGCGAGTTGTCGCGCCGTCCGTCGATCAGGGTGACCGTACGGTCGGCGAGCGTCGCGACCTCCGCGTCCAGAGTGGCGAGGACGACGGTGATCCGGTGCGAGCGCGCCGCGGTGGTCAGCGTACGGAGCACCTGCGCCCGGTCCGTACGGTGCAGCGGCGCCGTCGGTTCGTCGGCGAAGACGACCGAGGGCTCGGTGACCAGGGCGCGCGCGACGGCGACACGTTGCTGCTGGGATCGGAAGAGAGCGTACGGCCGCTTACGGGCGCAGGGGCCGATGTCGAGGCGTTCCAGCCACTCCAGTGCGGCGGTCTTGGCGGCACGGTGCGACGTACCGCGCATCAGCAGGGGCAGGGCGGCGTTCTCCCACGAGGTCAGTTCGGGAACGAGCGCCGGCTCGGGGCCGATCCAGCCGAAGCGGTCGCGGCGCAGCCGTTCACGCAGCAGCGGGCTCATGGTGTGGACCGGTGAGCTGTTGAACCAGACCTCGCCCTGCTGGGGGACCAACTGCCCTGACAGGCATCGGAGCAGCGTTGTCTTGCCGCTGCCGCGTGAACCGTTCACGGCGAGGATCTCGCCCTCGCGCACGCCGAGCGAGACGCCGTCGAGTGCGGGCGATCCGTTGTGGGAGTAGTTCAGGGAACGCGCCCAGAGCACGTCGTTGTCCGGCGGGGCCACCATGGCGTACACCTCGGTTCTGATCGGATGTGGGTGCGCGTCGGCGCTTCCCTGCCATCCCTCGTCCGGCGGAACGAGGGCGGCGACGATCGGTCATGGGGCACGCTAGGTATTCGGAGCGGGGAGAGCGCACATCACAGGCCCGGGTGCCGCCCTTCTCACCCGAAAGGGGGCACCCGGACGCTTCTCGGGCGCCGTACGGGCCGATCATGGCGGGCAGGCTCCCGGGGCACCTGCCCGCCCGGGCGGGCCGCGTGCCGTCCGCTCAGAGCTTCGTCCACGCCTCCGTGAGCACGGACCGGAGGATCCCCTCGATCTCGTCGAACGTGGACTGGTCGGAGATCAGCGGCGGCGCGAGCTGCACCACCGGGTCGCCCCGGTCGTCGGCGCGGCAGTACAGGCCGCTGTCGTACAGCTTCTTGGAGAGGAAGCCGTAGAGGACGCGTTCCGTTTCCTCGTCGGTGAAGGTCTCCTTGGTGGTCTTGTCCTTCACCAGTTCGATGCCGTAGAAGAAGCCGTTGCCGCGTACGTCGCCCACGATGGGCAGGTCGTGCAGCTTCTTCAGGGTGTCGAAGAACGCGCCCTCGTTGTCGAGCACATGCTGGTTGAGGCCCTCTCGCTCGAAGATGTCGAGGTTGGCGAGACCGACCGCCGCGGAGACCGGGTGGCCGCCGAACGTATAGCCGTGCAGGAACGTGTTGTCACCCTGGTAGAACGGCTCGGCGAGCCGGTCGGAGACGATGCAGGCGCCGATCGGTGAGTAGCCCGACGTCATGCCCTTGGCGCAGGTGATCATGTCGGGTATGTAGTCGAACTTGTCGCACGCGAACATCGTGCCGAGCCGGCCGAAGGCGCAGATGACCTCGTCGGAGACGAGCAGGACGTCGTACCGGTCGCAGATCTCGCGGACCCGCTGGAAGTAGCCGGGCGGCGGGGGGAAACAGCCACCGGCGTTCTGTACGGGCTCCAGGAAGACCGCCGCGACGGTCTCCGGCCCCTCGAAGAGGATCTCCTGCTCGATCTGGTCGGCGGCCCAGCGGCCGAACGCCTCCGGATCGTCCCCGTGCAGCGGCGCACGGTAGATGTTCGTGTTCGGGACCTTGTGCGCGCCCGGCACCAGCGGCTCGAACGGTGCCTTCAGAGCGGGCAGTCCGGTGATGGAGAGCGCCCCCTGAGGTGTCCCGTGGTAGGCGACGGCGCGTGAGATGACCTTGTACTTGGTCGGCTTCCCCGTCAACTTGAAGTACTGCTTGGCGAGCTTCCAGGCGGTCTCCACGGCCTCGCCGCCGCCCGTCGTGAAGAAGACCTTGTTGAGGTCGCCGGGAGCGTGGTGCGCGAGCCGCTCCGCGAGTTCGACGGCCTTCGGATGGGCGTACGACCACACCGGGAAGAAGCCCAGCTCCTGGCCCTGCTTGTAGGCGGCTTCGGCCAACTCGTGGCGGCCGTGGCCGGCGTTGACGACGAACAGCCCCGAGAGGCCGTCCAGGTAGCGCTTGCCCTCGGCGTCGTAGATGTACGTGCCCTCGCCGCGCACGATGGTGGGCACGGGGGCGTTCTCGTACGAGGACATGCGGGTGAAGTGCATCCACAGGTGGTCGTACGCGGTCTTGGAGAGGTCCTTGCTCACGGCTATCGGGTTCCCCACATGTAGGTCTGCTTCTTCAGCTTGAGGTAGACGAAGCTCTCGGTGGAGCGCACGCCGGGGAGCGCGCGGATCCGCTTGTTGATCACTTCGAGCAGGTGGTCGTCGTCCTCGCAGACGATCTCCACCATCAGGTCGAAGGAGCCCGCGGTCATCACCACGTACTCGCATTCGGCCATCTCCGACAGCGCGTCCGCGACCGTGTCCAGGTCGCCCTCGACATTGATGCCGACCATCGCCTGCCGCCGGAAGCCGACGGTGAGCGGGTCGGTGACGGCGACGATCTGCATCACGCCCTGGTCGAGCAGCTTCTGTACGCGCTGGCGTACGGCCGCCTCGGAGAGGCCGACCGCCTTGCCGATCGCGGCGTAGGGGCGGCGTCCGTCCTGCTGGAGCTGCTCGATGATCGCGAGCGATACGGAGTCGATCGTCGGCGAGGAGCCGTTCCCGGTCCGGGGCTCCGGCCTGGAGTCGTGCTTCGAGTGCGCCTTGGGGGCAGGCGTGGGCCCCGGCCTCGAGTCCGCCTCGGACTGCGCCTGGGGGTGCGTTCTGGAGTCTGTGCTACGGCTGGCCACGCACTTCACTGTGCACCGGGACTCGTCCGTATAGCAACCCCGTATCGATGAAATTCGTTGTTCAATGGCGCTAATATCACCGAATCCGAAGTTTCGTGGGGTCGGGCCTGTTGAAAGCGTTGGTCGAGCGATTAGGGTGGGTGTCTCACCCATCGGACATCTGACAGGGAGGGGTGGCAGTGACCACCGAGCTGCGCCGGCTGCGTAACTACATCAACGGGGAGTTCCGGGACGCCGTTGACGGGCGGACCATCGAGGTGGTCGACCCGACCACGGGCGACGCGTACGCTACGTCCCCGCTCTCGGGGAAGGCCGATGTCGACGCCGCCATGGAGGCCGCTGCCGCCGCCTTCCCGGCGTGGCGGGACACCACTCCGGCCGAGCGTCAGAAGGTGCTGCTGAAGATCGCGGACGCCTTCGAGGAGCGCGCGGAGGATCTGATCGCCGCCGAGTCCGAGAACACGGGCAAACCGATCGAACTCACCCGCACCGAAGAGATCCCGCCGATGGTGGACCAGATCCGCTTCTTCGCGGGCGCCGCCCGGATGCTCGAAGGCCGGTCGGCCGGGGAGTACATGGACGGGTTCACCTCCATCGTCCGGCGGGAGCCGGTCGGTGTCTGCGCGCAGGTCGCGCCGTGGAACTACCCGATGATGATGGCGGTGTGGAAGTTCGCGCCGGCGCTCGCCGCGGGTAACACCGTCGTGCTCAAGCCGTCGGACACCACCCCCGCGTCGACGGTGCTGATGGCGGAGATCATCGGCGTGATCGTCCCCAAGGGCGTCTTCAACGTCATCTGCGGCGACCGCGACAGTGGCCGGGCCATGGTCGAGCACCCGACGCCCGCGATGGCCTCCATCACCGGCTCCGTACGGGCCGGCATGCAGGTCGCGGAGTCGGCGGCCAGAGATCTGAAGCGGGTCCATTTGGAACTGGGCGGCAAGGCGCCGGTCGTGGTCTTCGAGGACGTCGACCTGGCGAAGGCCGTCGAGGACATCGCGGTGGCGGGGTACTTCAACGCGGGGCAGGACTGTACGGCGGCGACGCGCGTCCTCGTCCACGAGTCGATCCACGACGAGTTCGTGACCGCGCTCGCCAAGGCGGCGGCCGACACGAAGACGGGCGCGCCGGACGACGAGGACGTGCTCTACGGGCCGCTCAACAACGCCCGGCAGCTCCAGCAGGTCTCCGGCTTCATCGAGCGGCTGCCGGCCCACGCACGGGTCGAGGCGGGCGGTCACCGCGTCGGTGAGAAGGGCTACTTCTACGCCCCGACCGTTGTCTCCGGACTCAAGCAGGACGACGAAATCATCCAGAACGAGGTGTTCGGGCCCGTCATCACCGTCCAGTCCTTCACGGACGAGGCCCAGGCCCTGGAGTACGCCAACGGCGTGGAGTTCGCGCTCGCCTCGTCCGTGTGGACGAAGGACCACGCCCGGGCGATGCGGATGTCGAAGGCGCTGGACTTCGGCTGCGTGTGGATCAACACGCACATTCCGCTGGTCGCGGAGATGCCGCACGGAGGCTTCAAGAAGTCGGGTTACGGCAAGGACCTGTCGGCGTACGGCTTCGACGACTACACGCGCATCAAGCACGTGATGACGTCGCTCGACGGCTGAGGCTGACGGCTGGCGGCCTCTGCTATGAGCGCGGCGCGGCGTACGGGCCCGCCCCGTACGCCGCCGTACGGGGCGGGAGCGCGGCGATGTTACGGCGCTACACGCCCGGGCCCGCCGCGCGGTCGGCGCCTGGCGTACCGGGCGTCCCGCGGAGCAGGCAGGACAGGACGTCGATCCGGTTCGTGGTGATCGAGTCGACCCCCCGCTCGATCAGTCTGCGCATGCTGCGCCGCGTGTCCACGGTCCAGGCGGAGACCAGCAGCCCGTCCCGGTGGTTGCGGTCGGCCAGCTCACGGCTGACCAGCCCGAAGCGGTAGTTGAGCCAGCGTGGCCGCACCGTCGCGAGCAGCAGGGGGCGCGGCGGTGCCAGCGTTGTCCACGTCATCGCGATCTCGGCGCGCGCGTCGGCGGCGCGGACGGCGAGCATCGTGTCCGGGCCGGCGCAGTAGTACACGCGCTCCGCGGCGCCGCACTCGCGCACGGTGCCGACGACCGTGCGCACCGACGCCGCGGTGGCACCCGGCAGATCGATCATGAACCGGCCACCCGCCCCGTACGGGCCCCGTCCCGGCGCCGGGACTCCGCCGTAATCCCCGTCCGGCGGCGGGAGGAGCACGTCGCGCAGGGTCGGTACCTCGCCGCGCGTCAGCTCGCGCAGTTCGTCGTACGTCACTTCGGCGAGCCGCCGCTCGTGGCCCCAGAGCCGCGCCAGCGACGCGTCGTGCAGCAGTACGGGCACGCCGTCCCGGGTGAGCCGTACGTCGACCTCGACCGCGTCCGCGCCCCGTTGCCGCGCGGAACGGAGCGAGGGGAGGGTGTTCTCTCGGACGCGGTAGGGGTCGCCGCGGTGGCCCACGGCGACGACCGCCCGCCCCGTACCGGCTCCGTGGCCACGTTCGCCGCCGCCGTCGGCCATGGTCAGCGCGCGAGCCACTGGGCGGTGTACGTGTCGATCTCCTCGGCGAGCAGCTTCTTGCCTGCCGCGTCGAGGAACGATGCCTCCACCCCGTTCTTCGCGAGATCCGCGATACCGCGTTCGTCCAGGCCGAGCAGCCGCGCCGCGACGCGGTACTCCTTGTTCAGATCCGTGCCGAACATGGGCGGGTCGTCGCTGTTGACCGTCACCAGTACGCCCGCCGAGACCATCGCCTTGATCGGGTGCTCGTCGAGATCGGCGACGGCGCGGGTGGCGATGTTGGACGTGGGGCACACCTCCAGAGGGATCCGGTGCTGGGCGAGGTGCGCCAGCAACTCCGGGTCCTGGACGGAGCTGGTGCCGTGGCCGATGCGTTCCGCGCGCAGTTCGCGCAGCGCGTCCCAGACCGTCTCCGGCCCCGTCGTCTCCCCGGCGTGCGGTACGGAGCGCAGCCCCGCCGCGATGGCCCGGTCGAAGTACGGCTTGAACTGCGGCCGGGGTACGCCGATCTCGGGGCCGCCCAGTCCGAAGCCGACCAGCCCCTCGGGGCGCAGGTCCACCGCGAGCCGGGTGGTCTCCTCGGCGGCCTCCAGCCCCGCCTCTCCGGGAATGTCGAAGATCCAGCGCAGTACGACGCCCAGTTCGGCCTCGGCGGCCTTCCGGGCGTCCTCGATGGCCTCCATGAAGGCGTGGTCGGGGATGCCGCGGTTGGTCGAGCTGAACGGTGTGACCGTCAGCTCGGCGTAGCGGATGTTCTGCCGGGCCATGTCGCGGGCGACCTCGAAGGTCAGCAGCCGCACGTCCTCCGGCGTCCGGATCAGATCGACGACCGAGAGGTAGACGTCGATGAAGTGGGCGAAGTCCGTGAAGGTGAAGAAGTCGACGAGCGCGCCGGGGTCGGTGGGTACCTTGGAGTCCGGGTGCCGGGACGCCAGTTCGGCGACGATGCGCGGCGACGCGGAGCCGACGTGGTGGACATGGAGCTCGGCCTTGGGTAGACCGGCGATGAAGGCGCTCGGATCGGTCATCGTGATCCTCCGGGGAAGGGGAAGGGGAAGGGGAAGGGGAAGGGGAAGGGGACGGTACGGGGCGGGTGCCGGCGGTACGGGTGCCGGAAGCGCGGCCTCGACGGGGCGGCGCACGGGCCGCCTGCCGGACGGTTTCCGGGGCACGGATCATCGTAGGCCGGGCCGGTTCCGCGCGGAGCCGAGCCCGTAGCATGACGGAAGGACGAGTGGGGGAGGCCCATGTCAGACAAGAGCGAGCAGCCGTCGGACGGCTACGAGCCGAGCGATCCCTGGGCGCCGCCGGAGCGCAAGGTGCCCTTGGACAAGCCGTCGTCCGCGCAGCCGCACACCCCCCAGGGCTCGCAGGCGCCGCCGCAGCCGTCCGCCCGGAACGTGCACGACCAGCCGACGATCACCGGGATGCCGACCGGTGGGCCGGGGCACGCTTCCGGCGCGAGCGCCGGAAGCGGTCCGGGTGCGGGGCCGGGGCCAGGCGCCGGTGAGGGCGCCGTACCGCCGCCGCCCACCGCCCCCGGTGGCCCTGCCAGGCCGACCCCGGGACCGTACGGCTACCCGGGGGCCCAGCAGTCCGGCGCCCCGTACGGGGCCGGTACGGGGGCAGGGGCGGGCGCCGGCTACGGCTACCCGGGCTACCCCAGCGCCCCGTACCCGGGTTACGGCCAGACCGGGTGGCAGCAGGCGCCGTCGAACGGCATGGGGATCACCTCGCTGGTGCTGGGGATCCTCGCCGTCGTGACCTTCTGCTTCTGGGGGCTCGGCATCATCCTCGGCGTCCTGGCGCTGATCTTCGGGTTCGTGGGGCGCGGGCGCGCCCAGCGTGGTGAGGCGAACAACGCGGGCATGGCGCTGGCGGGCATCATCCTCGGTGCGATCGGCACCCTGATCAGCGCCGCCTTCCTCGGCTTCCTGATCTGGGCGGTCGTGAACGGGGAGGAGCTGACCTCGGAGACCACCGAGGATCCGTTCGCCACCTCGCTCGTCGTCGGCGTCGCGTCCAGCCGTTAGATCCGGTTAGATCCGGTCCGGCCGTTACCCCCGGTCCCAGCCGTTTCCCCCGGTCCGGTCGTTACTTCCGGTCCACCCGGAGCTGGTCGCGCGCCTCCATGAGTGCGAAGCCCAGCAGGTTGAGTCCGCGCCAGCGCGCGGGGTCCGCCGCCCGCTCGTCGTCCGAGGTGAGCCCGATGCCCCAGATCCGGTCCATCGGGCTCGCCTCGACGAGAACCCGGTCTCCCGTGGTCAGCAGAAAGTCCCGCAGCGCCGCGTCCTGCCCGAACTTGTGGATGGTGCCCGCCACCACGATGCCGTAGCGCTCACGCTCCCAGACGGTCTGGTCGAACTCGCGTACCAGCCGTCCCGCCTTCTTGGCGAGCGCCGGATTCGCGGCGCCCAGGGCCGCGCGCTCGGCCTCCTCGTCCCCGAAGAGCCGGGCCTTGGCCGCCATCATCCAGTGCTCGGCCGTCGCGTACTCGACCCCGTCGACCGTGAACGGCGCCGGCCACCACTGGCTCAGACAGCTCGCGCCGAGCGTGCCGTCCCGCCGTGGGGCGTGCCCCCAGAAGTGCAGATACTTGACCGTCTCGCCGCTCTGGGCCCGCTCGACCAGCTCGGCTGCCGTACGTACGGAACTGCCCGTGTTCATCCCCATGCCCGCGAGTCTGCCGGCCACCACTGACAGCGACCGCCGGTACTGCGTACGACTACGGTTCTGAGGTGCTGCCCCGTCCACCGATTCCGTCGCGTAACCAAAAGGCAACAACGGAATCCCTTGTTGAGGTGGACGTCCTCTGTCAGGATCGGCACTCAATCCAAGCCGGAACAACACTTCGTACAGAGGCCGGCACCGTCGGCCCGGGACATCGGAGAGCGTCATGGGCAACCGCTTCCAGGTGCGGGACCGTTTCGCGGAGGGCGCGCAGTTCATCGGCGGGCGGTCGCGGCCGGGCACCTCGGGACGTCTGCACGCCGTCGTGAACCCGGCGACCGGCGAGGACGTCCACGCGTACGAACTGGCCGGCCCCGCCGACGTGGACGCCGCCGTCGCCGCCGCGCACGCGGCCTTCCCGGGCTGGGCCGGCGCCACGCCCGGCGAGCGCTCCGACGCCCTGCACCGCCTGGCGGACGTCCTCGCCGCTCAGGCGGACGACTTCGCGTACGCCGAGTCGTTGCAGTGCGGCAAGCCGATCAAGCTCTCCACCGAGTTCGACGTTCCCGGGACCGTCGACAACGCGGCCTTCTTCGCAGGCGCCGCACGCCGCCTGGACGGGGTCTCGGCGGGTGAGTACAGCGGCGACCACACCTCCTCCGTACGCCGCGAGCCGATCGGCGTCGTCGGCTCCGTCGCACCGTGGAACTACCCGCTCCAGATGGCCGCCTGGAAGGTCCTCCCCGCCGTCGCCGCGGGCAACACGGTCGTCCTGAAGCCCGCCGAACTCACGCCCTTCACGTCGCTGATGTTCGCCCGGGCCGCCCAGGAGGCCGGAGTGCCCGACGGCGTGATCAACATCGTCACCGGGGCGGGCCCCGACGCGGGCGAGCGCCTTGTGGGCCATCCTGATGTCGCCATGACGTCGTTCACCGGCTCCACCGCCGTCGGGAGGCGCGTCGCGGCGATCGCCACCGCCGCCGTCCCCGCCAAGCGCCTCCACCTCGAACTCGGCGGCAAGGCCCCCTTCCTCGTCTTCGACGACGCGGACCTGGAGGCCGCCGTCCACGGCGCCGTCGCCGCGTCGCTCATCAACGGCGGCCAGGACTGTACGGCAGCCACTCGCGCCTACGTCCAACGGCCGCTGTACGAAGCCTTCGTCGCCGGTGTCGCCGATCTCATGGCAACGGTCCGCCTCGGTGATCCCTTCGACGAGGCGACCGACCTCGGCCCGCTCATCTCGCACGCCCACCGCGACCGCGTCGCGGGCTTCGTCGACCGGGCCCGTGGCTACGCCCGCGTCGTCACCGGCGGGGAGTCCCCGGGGGGTGACTGGAAGAACGGCGCCTTCTACCGCCCCACGCTCATCACGGACGCCGCGCAGGACAGCGAGATCGTCCAGTCCGAGGTCTTCGGGCCCGTCCTCGTCGTGCTCCCCTTCGACTCCGACGACGAAGGCGTGCGGCTCGCCAACGACACCCCGTACGGCCTCGCCGCCTCCGCCTGGAGCCGCGACGTCTATCGCACCGGGCGGGCGGTCCGCGAGATCAGGGCGGGCTGCGTCTGGATCAATGATCACATCCCGATCATCAGCGAGATGCCGCACGGCGGCTACAAGGCCAGCGGGTTCGGCAAGGACATGTCGGCGTACTCATTCGACGAGTACACGCAGCTCAAACACGTGATGTACGACAACACGGCGGTGGCCAGGAAGGACTGGCATCGCACGGTCTTCGGCGACCGGCAGCGCCGCCGCCCCTGAGGCCCCGCAGGAAGCCTGGCCGCCCCTTCGACGCCCCGGGAAAACCCCGCCACGGAGCCCGCCGGAGCCCCTCCCCGGAAACGCCGAAGCCTCGAAGTCCCGAAGCCCCCGAACCGTCGTAACCGTCCAGCTGAAGGGCAGAGTGCATGGAGCAGATGGAGCAGTACGAGCCCGACCGCCCGTCCGGGGCGCAATGGGCCGCGATACGCCGCACCATGACCAGCGGCCGGGGCGCCCTCACCCGCCGCTCCGTGCTGCGCGCCACCGGCGCCGGCGCCCTCACGCTCGGCGGGCTCACCGCACTGGGCGGCTGCGGTATCCCGCCGGCGAAGAGGGAGGGGGAAGGGCTCGCCTCCACCGACCACTCGGCCGAGGAGAAGCGCGTCATCTTCTCCAACTGGACCGAGTACATGGACGTCAGTGACGATGAGAAGCACCACCCGACGCTGGAGGCGTTCACCGAGCGCACCGGGATCACGGTCAAATACACCGCGGACATCAATGACAACGTCGAGTTCTTCGGCAAGATCCAGCCACAGCTCGCGGCCGGCCAGGACACCGGACGGGACCTCGTCTGTGTCACGGACTGGCTGGCCGCCCGCATCATCAGGCTCGGCTGGGCACAGAAGCTCGACCCGTCCCACCTCCCGCACGCGTTCGCGAACCTCTCCGCGCCGTTCCGCTCGCCCGACTGGGACCCGGGCCGTGCCTACACGTACCCCTGGACCGGGATCCCCGCCGTCATCGCGTACAACACCAAGGCGACCGGCGGGCGCACGGTCGACTCGGTCTCCCAGCTCCTGGACGATCCGAAGCTCAAGGGGAGGGTGGCCTTCCTCTCCGAGATGCGCGACACCGTCGGGATGACCCTCCTGGACCTCGGCAAGGACCCGGCGGCCTTCACCGACGACGATTTCGACGCCGCACTCGCCCGGATCCAGAAGGCCGTCGACAGGAAGCAGATACGCCGGTTCACCGGTAACGACTACACCGCGGACCTCGACAAGGGCGACATCGCGGCGTGCGTCGCGTGGGCGGGGGACATCGTCCAGCTCCAGAACGACAACCCGGACATCAAGTTCGCCATCCCGCGGGCCGGCTACATGCTCTCCAGCGACAACCTGCTGGTCCCGGCCAAGGCGCGGCACAAGACCAACGCCGAGCGGCTCGTCGACCACTACTACCGGCCGCCGGTCGCCGCGCGGCTCGCCGCGTACATCAACTACGTCTGCCCGGTCGACGGCGTGCGCGCCGAGCTGACCAAAATCGACAAGTCGATGGCTGACAACCCCCTGATCCTCCCGGACGCCGCGATGGCCGCCGCGTCGCACGCCTTCCGTTCCCTCAGCGCCAAGGAGGAGACAGCGTACGAGCAGAAGTTCGCCAAGCTCATCGGCGCGTAGACGCGTGGTCCGGGGCCCGCGCCGTACGCCGCGCAGCCCCCCCCGCCCGGGAGTATCTCGGCGGCCGGTCCGTCGGGCTCCGTACGCCGCGCCCCGTACGGCCTTCTGTACGCGGCTCCTTGCGCCCCGTCGCACCCCGCCCCGTACGCCCCGTCCGTCCACCTCTCTCCTCCCGGGACCGTGACCCATGACAGAGACCGCATCCACCAGCCAGGGCGGCGGCGACGTCCGCCTCACCGGGATCAGCAAGACGTACGGCTCCTTCCGCGCCGTACGGCCCCTCGACCTCACCGTGCCGCAGGGGTCCTTCTTCGCCCTCCTCGGTGCGTCGGGCTGCGGCAAGACCACCACCCTGCGGATGATCGCCGGCCTGGAGGAACCCACCACCGGCACGGTCTTCCTGGGCGAAAGGGACGTCACGGGGCTCCCTCCGTACAAGCGCCCCGTCAACACCGTGTTCCAGAGCTATGCCCTCTTCCCGCATCTCGACATCTACGAGAACGTCGCCTTCGGACTGCGCCGTCGCGGCATCAAGTCCGTACGCAAGCAGGTCGGTGACATGCTCGACCTCGTCCAGCTCGGCGACTACGCCAGGCGCAAGCCGCATCAGCTCTCCGGCGGCCAGCAGCAGCGCGTCGCGTTGGCCCGCGCGCTGATCAATCATCCGCAGGTGCTCCTCCTCGACGAGCCGCTGGGCGCCCTCGACCTCAAGTTGCGCCGCCAGATGCAGGGGGAGCTGAAGCGCATCCAGACCGAGGTCGGCATCACCTTCATCCATGTCACCCACGACCAGGAGGAGGCCATGACGATGGCCGACACGGTCGCGGTGATGAACGCGGGGAGGGTCGAACAGCTCGGCAGCCCCGCCGACCTCTACGAGAAACCGCACACCACCTTCGTCGCCAACTTCCTCGGTACGTCCAACCTCATAGAGGCAGAGATCGCCGACGTACGGGGCGACGACGTGGCGGTCACGGCGGGCGGTACCAGGCTCCTTCTCCCCGGCGGCCGATGCTCCGCGCCGACCACGCGCGGCGGCAGGCTGCTGGTCGGCGTGCGCCCCGAGAAGATCTCCCTCACCCACGCGGACGATGCGGAGTCGATCCCCGGCGGACGCAACCGCATACCCGGCCGGATCGCCGACTCCCGCTTCATCGGCGTCTCCACGCAGTACGTGATCGAGAGCGCTGTCTCCCCCGAGCTGGAGGTGTACGCGCAGAACATCGAGCGTGACAGCCGGCTCGCCCCCGGCGCCGAGGTCGTCCTGCACTGGAACCCGGCGCACACCTTCGGCCTGGACGCCGCGCAGTCGCCACTGGCCGGCACAACGGGCGACGCCGGCGTCAACACGGCCCCTGACGGGGGCGGCGCGGGACCCGATGCCGATACGGGTGCTCCCGCAGGGGACACCACAGGCGGCGTCGGCGCCGCTACGGCGCGCGCGGAGGTACGGACCCGGCCCCAGGGGCCCGCCCGTGCCGGCAAGGCCGGAGGGGAGGGCGCGTGACCGCCACGGAAGCCCCACCCACGACGCCGGCCGCCGCAGAACCGGGCCGTCCCATGCGCAAGCCCGCCGCGCGCGGGCGCCTTGCCCCGTACTGGCTGCTTCTGCCCGGCATCCTCTGGCTGCTGGTTTTCTTCGCGCTGCCGATGGTCTACCAGGCGTCGACCTCCGTACAGACCGGCTCCCTGGAGGAGGGCTTCAAGGTCACCTGGCACTTCCGGACGTACTGGGACGCGCTCCAGGAGTACTACCCGCAGTTCTTTCGCTCTCTGCTGTACGCGGGCACCGCCACGCTTCTGTGCCTGCTGCTGGGCTACCCCCTCGCGTATCTCATCGCCTTCAAGGCGGGCCGCCGGCGCAATCTCCTTCTGGTCCTCGTCATCGCGCCGTTCTTCACCAGCTTCCTGATCCGTACGCTCGCCTGGAAGACGATCCTCGCGGACGGGGGCACTGTCGTCGGCGTACTGGACGCCCTGCACGTCCTCGACGTGACCAGTTGGCTCGGCTGGACCGAAGGCGACCGCGTTCTGGCGACACCCATGGCGGTGGTCTGCGGTCTGACGTACAACTTCCTTCCCTTCATGATCCTGCCGCTCTACACGTCGCTGGAGCGCATCGACGGCCGGCTGCACGAGGCCGCGGGCGATCTGTACGCCACACCGCTGACGACCTTCCGCACGGTCACGTTCCCGCTCTCCATGCCCGGCGTCGTCTCCGGCACGCTGCTCACCTTCATCCCCGCGAGCGGCGACTACGTCAACGCCGAACTCCTCGGCTCCACCGACACCAAGATGGTCGGCAGCGTCATCCAGACGCAGTTCCTGCGCGTCCTCGACTACCCGACGGCCGCCGCGCTCTCCTTCATCCTCATGGCGGTCGTCCTGCTGATGGTCACCGTCTACATCCGCCGAGCAGGGACGGAGGACCTCGTCTGATGAGTCCGACGAGTGGTGTTCCGAGGGGCGGCCCCGCGGCCGTGACGCGCTGGGTACGGCGCAACCTGGTGGTCATCGCGGGATTGCTCACGCTCGGCTACATGATCGTGCCCAATGTCGTCGTGATGGTCTTCTCCTTCAACAAGCCGAACGGCCGCTTCAACTACGCGTGGCAGCGCTTCTCCCTGGATGCCTGGAAGGATCCGTGCGGCGTCGCCGATCTGTGCGGCTCGCTGTCGCTCTCGCTCCGGATCGCCACCTGGGCGACGCTCGGCGCGACCGTCCTCGGCACCATGATCGCCTTCGCGCTGGTCCGCTACCGCTTCCGGGCGCGCGGCTCGATCAACTCGCTGATCTTCCTGCCGATGGCCATGCCCGAGGTCGTGATGGCGGCGTCGCTGCTGACGCTCTTCCTCAACCTGGGCGCGCAGCTCGGCTTCTGGACGGTCCTTATAGCCCACATCATGTTCTGCCTCAGCTTCGTCGTGACCGCCGTCAAGGCGCGTGTCATGTCCATGGATCCGCGTCTCGAAGAAGCGGCGCGCGATCTCTACGCGGGGCCGGTGCAGACCTTCGTACGGGTCACCCTGCCGATCGCCGCGCCCGGTATCGCGGCGGGAGCGCTGCTCGCCTTCGCGCTCTCGTTCGACGACTTCATCATCACCAACTTCAACGCCGGGTCGACCGTGACCTTCCCGATGTTCGTATGGGGCTCCGCGCAGCGCGGCACGCCGGTGCAGATCAACGTCATCGGGACGGCGATGTTCGTCGTTGCCGTATTGGTGGTCGTCGTCGGCCAAATGGTCAGCAACCGGAGGAAGAAGACCGCCGCCACCACCTGAACGGCTTTCTTCGAGCCGTCCGCGTCCGCAGCGGTCCGACTCGACGACAGCCCGCGACAGTCAGCATCCGGAGCAGTTCGAAGGAGAAGGAGCCGGAACACATGCCCGTGGACCTTGGAGCCGTGCGCGCAGCCGCCGCGGCGTCCCTCGCCGGCGTGCGCCCCGTACCGTACTGGCTGGACTCCCCGGACCGGCCGGTCGCGCGCCCCGCGCTCACCGGCGACGAACGCTGCGACCTGCTCGTCGTCGGCGGCGGCTACAGCGGCCTGTGGACCGCCCTCCTCGCCAAGGAGCGGGCCCCGGAGCGCGACGTCGTCCTGATCGAGGGCCAGGAGGTCGGCTGGGCCGCCTCAGGCCGCAACGGAGGCTTCTGCGCGGCCTCCCTCACCCACGGCTTCGGCAACGGGCTCACCCGCTGGCCCGACGAACTGCGCACGCTGGAGGAACTGGGCGAGCGCAACCTCGACGCCATCGAGGCGGCTGTCGCCCGGTACGGCATCGACTGCGCCTTCGAGCGCACCGGCGAGATCGACGTCGCCACGGAGCCGTACCAACTCGACGGACTCCGTGACCTGTACGAGGAACGGACACGGCGCGGCGGCAAGGGGCTCGAACTCCTCGACCGCGACGCGGTGCGCGCCGAGGTCGACTCGCCGACCTTCCTGGGCGGCCTGTGGGACCGGCGCGGCGTCGCCATGCTGGACCCGGCGCGGCTCGCCTGGGGGCTCAAGCGTGCCTGTACGGAACTGGGCGTACGGATCTACGAGAACACCCGCGGCCTGGCGCTGGCCCGGTACGGCGCAGGAATGGCCGTCCGTACCCCGTACGGACGGATCTTCGCCCGGCGCGTCGCGCTCGGTACCAATGTCTTCCCGTCACTGGTCAGACGGGCGCGCCCCTACACCGTCCCCGTCTACGACTACGCGCTGATGACGGAGCCGCTGACGGTGCGGCAACGGGGCGCGATCGGCTGGCGCAACCGGCAGGGTCTGGGGGACAGCGCCAACCAGTTCCACTACTTCAGGATCACCGCCGACCACCGTGTCCTGTGGGGCGGTTACGACGCGATCTACCCGTACGGCGGCCGGCTCGGCGCCGAGATGGAGCAGCGCCCGCAGACGTACCTCAGACTCGCCACCCACTTCTTCCGCTGCTTCCCGCAGTTGGAGGGCGTGCGCTTCAGCCACGCATGGGGCGGGGCGATCGACACCTGCTCACGGTTCTCGGCGTTCTTCGGCACGGCGTACGGCGGCCGGGTGGCGTACGCGGCGGGCTACACCGGCCTGGGGGTCGGTGCGACGCGCTTCGGTGGCGACGTGATGCTCGACCTCCTCTCGGGGGAGCGCACGGAGCGCACCGAACTGGCCATGGTCCGCGACAAACCACTGCCGTTCCCGCCCGAACCGGTCGCCTGGGCCGGGATCGGCCTCACCCGGTGGTCGCTGGCGCGCGCGGACGCCCACGACGGCCGGCGCAACGTCTGGCTGCGGACGATGGACCGGCTCGGGCTGGGCTTCGACAGTTGAACCGGAGCCTCTTCCTCCCCCACCAGAACCTGTGAGTCAGATCACCGGAAGATGGTGAACAGAACCCGCGTAATCGATCGGCCCCACCGCCCTCCCTCTTGTGGACACACTGTCCAACAACACGGATGGGAGGCCGGGCAGATGACTGGCTCGGGGGCAAAGGCCGCGGTGGACTGGCTGGCATCGGTGGCACCGGACCCCGACGCCTGCCGGTGGGAATGGGAGCGCAGCCCGAACGGGGTGGCTCTCCTTCCGGCAGGCAGGCGCTGGGACGTACTGATCCTGCCGGGCGACCTCGGTTACCCGACACTCGACGTGCTGACCCGGCTCGTCGACCGACCGGGCCCGGTACTCGCCGACTTCGGCGACGCCCGGATGGGCTTCTTCGTACCGCCGGGGACGGTCGCACGCTGGATCGGTACGGGGGTACGGGGCGCCGGCCGGGGCACCTGGATCGTCGTCCCGTACCCGGGCCGGGCGAGCGGCGGGGTGCGCTGGCTGATCCCGCCGGACGGCGCGGGGACCCTCACGGACGCGGCACTGCTGGAACTGGCGATGCACGAGGCGGCGGCGAGCATGGCGCGCGGAGGGGGTACGTGGGAGGGCGACGCCGGGGAGTGAGGTGTGAGCCGACGCCCGGCAGGCTCGCACCGCCTCAGCCGGAAGGTCGCCGATCGGCCGGAGGGTCCGCCGCGTCGCTGAGCACGGCGCGGCGCGAACCGGTGCCGTGTTCGTGTTCGTGTTCGCCGGCACGGTCACGCTCGCGTTCTTGTACGCGTTCGTGTACGTGCGAGCGGAATCCGCCGATCGCCGCCTCCGTAAGAAGGAGCAGCATGCCGCACAGCGCCAGACTCCCGAGGACGTCCAGCGGCCAGTGGTAGCCGCGCAGTACGTGGCCCACGCCTGTCGCCAGGGTGAGCAGCACAGCGACCGGAAATGTTCTGTTCCGTCCGGCGTACGGGGCGAGGAGCAGCGCGGCGCCGCCGTACGCGACCATCGCCGTCGCCGTGTGACCTGACGGGTAGTAGCCGGTCGCGTCCGTGAGCGGACCCGGTCGGTCGATCCACATCTTGAGCGGTACGACCAGGGCGGGGACGGCGGCCATCGCGACGGCGGCCCCCAGTGGCCGTACGCGCTGCCCGCGCCGCAGAGCCTCGCCGAGTGCGAGGGCCAGTACCGGCAGGGCGACCGGCATGCCGCCGAGGTCGGAGAGGAACTGCGTCAGAGGTTCAGGCCCCTTACCGGCGAGCGCGAGACCGAACCGTTCGTCGGCGGTGCGCAGCGGCCCGTCGGCAGCCGTCTGCCACGTGACGAGCGCGAAGAGGGCCGCGCACAAGGCGAACGCCGCGAGAGCACGAGGGGAGAAAAGAGGCGGCCGCCCGGGAACAGGGGGGATTGTTCCGGGGCGGCCGTCAGGACCGGTGTACCGCACGCCCCGGGGGGTTTGGGGCGGGCGGCCATCCGATCGGTGAGGAGATCCAGAGCCAGAAGCTCCAGTGGTGTGCGCGAAGGCACGACCAAGGCGACGCTGGGGATGCCCCGCATTGGTGTCGCCCACAGTTCCCTGTGCAGTTCCCTGTGAGCGGGGTGTTTCTCTCATCTGGCAAAACCGTACGTCAGGGCGGGGGACTCCAACAGTCGGAATCCCATCCCGCCATGGCCCTCGCACACCTTCTTCACAGGCCCTCACCGGTGTGACGGGCCCCGTCACGCCGCGGAAACGCCGCGCGGCGCCGCAGCGCGCCGCGGTGCGCCGTAACGGGGCGTAGGGGAGCGCAAAGGGCCCGTACCGGCGGTGAGGAGACGTACGAAGGGCGCTTTCGGACCGGAGGCTCAGAGAGTGGCGAGCGCCCGCTCGATGATGTCCAGGCCCTCGTTCAGCAACTCCTCGCCGATCACCAGGGGAGGCAGGAAGCGCAGGACGTTGCCGTACGTGCCACAGGTGAGGACCAGCAGCCCTTCCGCGTGGCACGCCTTGGCGAGCGCCGCGGTCGACTGCGGGTCCGGCTCCTTGGTGTCGCGGTCCTTCACCAGCTCGACCGCGATCATCGCGCCGCGCCCGCGGACGTCGCCGATCACGTCGTACTTCTCCCGCAGCGCGGAGAGACGGTCCTTCATGACCGTCTCGATGCGGCGCGCCTTCCCGTTGAGGTCCATCTCCTTCATCGTCTCGATGGAGCCGAGGGCGGCGGCGCAGGCCACCGGGTTCCCGCCGTACGTACCGCCGAGGCCGCCCGCGTGCGCGGCGTCCATGATCTCGGCGCGGCCGGTGACGGCGGCGAGCGGCAGGCCGCCCGCGATGCCCTTCGCCGTGGTGATCAGGTCGGGGACGACGCCCTCGTCCTCGCACGCGAACCACTGGCCGGTGCGGCAGAAGCCCGACTGGATCTCGTCCGCCACGAACACGATGCCGTTCTCCCGGGCGAACTGCGCGAGCGCGGGCAGGAAGCCCTTCGCCGGCTCGATGAAGCCGCCCTCGCCGAGCACGGGCTCGATGATGATCGCGGCGACGTTCTCCGCGCCGATCTGCTTGCTGATCTGGTCGATGGCCTGGGCGGACGCCTCGGCGCCACAGTTCTCGGGACCGGTCGGCCAGCGGTAGCCGTAGGCGACCGGTACCCGGTAGACCTCCGGCGCGAACGGTCCGAAGCCGTTCTTGTACGGCATGTTCTTGGCGGTCAGCGCCATGGTGAGGTTCGTACGGCCGTGATAGCCGTGGTCGAACACGACGACCGCCTGGCGCTTGGTGTGCGCGCGGGCGATCTTGACGGCGTTCTCCACCGCCTCGGCCCCCGAGTTGAAGAGGGCCGACTTCTTGGGGTGGTCGCCCGGCGTCAGCTCGGCGAGCTGCTCACAGACCTCCACGTACCCCTCGTACGGCGTGACCATGAAACAGGTGTGGGTGAAGTCGGCGAGCTGGGCGGTGGCGCGGCGTACGACGGCCTCGGCGCTGGCGCCGACCGAGGTCACGGCGATACCGGAACCGAAGTCGATCAGCCGGTTGCCGTCCACATCCTCAAGGATGCCGCCGCCGGCGCGCGCGGCGAAGACGGGCAGCACGGACCCCACCCCCGCGGCGACCGCGGCGGTACGGCGGGTCTGCAGCTCCCGCGACTTGGGTCCGGGGATGTCGGTGACGACGCGGCGCTCCTGCGGAATGGCGGTCATGAGGGGCTCCTGGGGGTATTCCGGGTCTTTCTCCGCAGGCTAGGGGCGGGAACGGAAAGCGGGCATGCTCCGATCGGGAGTGGTGAGGGGCGTGTCGTTGTCCGCGGCGGACATAGCGACGGGGTTTTGCGCCGTACGGGGCGGACGTAGCGACAGGGTTTCGCGCGGTACGGGTCGGCGCGCCGCCCGCCGTACTGCGCGGCGCGCCGTGCGCGGAAAGGCGGGCAACGACGCCCCGTGGGCGGGACGGTGGCGGTGGGCCACCCGCTCAACACCCGGCGGTGGCCATACATTGAGCGGGTACAGAGCGGGCAGGGCGGACTGCGCAGGGGGCAGGAGTTCACATGGACAGCGACGGCACACACGACGCACAGGTCACACGCGCCAACCCCGTGCCGCGCCCGGCGGGGCCGCCGCCCATGCCGTCCTCAGCGCCGTTCGAATCGCCCCCGCCTCCCGCACCGGGGCATGCGCCGCACTCCGGCCCGACCCTGGCGGAGTGGCTGCGCGTCCCACGGGTCACGGACGCGCCGGGAACCTGGGCGTACGGTCACCGGGTCCGGCCCGCCGAGGAACCGGAGCTGACGCCCCTGCGGCAGCTCGTCAGCGGGGCGCTGATCTCGCTCCTCGCCGGCCTGCTGCTCTGGTCGCTGCTGTGGAACGGCTATCTGGGCGGCTTCTGGCTCTGGCCGCTCTACCTCTTCACACCGGACCGCTGGTGGAGCGGCACGGTGGAAGGCGCGACCGCCCAGGACGTCTACTACGCGCTGGTCATCGGGGGAATGCTGTTCCTCTTCGGCCGTCTCGGCCGCTGGCCCGAACTGGCGCGGCGCGTGGTCGGCCGGGGCCCCGGTACGGCTCCCAAGGAGGCCGCCCCGCCGCCCCGGGAGCCCGAGGACGATCTCGCCGAGTGGCCCGAGCTGCGGACGGCGGGGCAGAGCGACATCGCCGTACGCCTCGCCTCCGAGGTACGGAGCGGGCGGATGAACGACGTCGACTACGCCCGGATCCGCCGCGCCTGGCACTCCGTACGGGCCGACCCCTCGCGCCTGACGGCCTTCGGAGAGGCCGTACGGGGCGACGGCGCGGGCGCCTGCGTCCATCCCTCGGGCAAGCGCGATCTCCCCGTCCGGGCCGCCCGGCACGATCTGCTCGTACGGCAGGTCAGGCTCGGCACCGTCCACGACGGCGAGCGTAACCCTTACCCCCGCAGGGGAACCGGGCTCGCGCTGGACCCGGTCCTGCTGGGGACCTCGCTGCTCGCCGTCGGCCCGCCCGGCGCCGGGAAGACGCATGCCCTGGTACGCCCCGTCGTCGAGTCGCTGTCGCTCCAGGCTCTCGCCGGGCAGGCCGCCGTCATCGCCGTCTGCGCCACCGGCACGCAGCTCGGGCCGGACAGCGCCTACGACGTGGTCGTCAGGCTCGGTGATCCCGATTCGGTGTACGACCTGGATCTGTACGGCGGCACGAACGACCCCGACGAGGCCGCTGTCGTCCTCGCCGAGGGCCTCGTGGGCGATCTCGCGGACACCGACAGCCGGCGGGCCTCCACGGCCCTCGCACAGCTTCTGGGGCCGTTCCGCGCCGTGCACGGCCGGCTGCCCGCCGTACCGGAGCTGCGCGAGCTGCTCGACGGCGAGCCCGCCGCGCTCGCCGTACTGCGGGAGGCGCTGGACGCCGAGGGGCACCTCGCCATGCGGCGCGAGCTCGACACCCGCGAACGGCAGTCCGGCGCGCCCGGGGACCCGGGACGGGCGCTCGCCGACCGGGTCGCGCTGCTCGACCGTCCCGCCTTCGCCGGCTTCTTCGACACGAGTGGCAGGACCCGGCCGTTCTCCCTGCGCACGCTGGAGCACCCGCTGCGCGTCCGCATCGACCTGCCCGAGCGCGGGCACGCCGAGGCGTCGCGAATGCTGGCCAGGATCGTCCTCGCCCAGTTCACGGCGAACGCCGCGACGCGGGCCGACCGGTCGCTCTTCGCCTGTCTCGTCCTGGACGACGCGACGCGCACCCTCACCCCCGAGACCCTGCGCGGCGTGCAGCGCCTCCGGTCGGTCAACGCGGGCGCGGTGCTCACGCTGCGCACCCTCGACGACGTGCCCGAGGCGCTGCACACCGCGCTGCTCGGCGCCGTCGGCTGCCGGATGGCCTTCTCCGGCATCACCACCTGGGACGGCAAGCGCTTCGCGGAGGCGTGGGGCACCGAGTGGGTGGAGACGCGCGACGTCACCCAGCGCACCGTCTTCGCGGACCAGCCGCTGACCCGGGCCATCCACGCCTTCCGCAAGCTGGTCACCGGCAAGGCGGTGACCACGGACGCCGTGACCGTACGGAAGGTCGAGCGGGAGCGCTGGTCGGCCTCCGAACTGGCGCATTCCGTGCCGGCGGGCCACGCGGTCCTGTCGCTGCGGACGGTGAGTGGCGAGCACGCGCCACCCCTCCTGGTCGACCTGCGGAACTGAGCGCACGGGGCGGGGCGGCCCATCGGCATCAGGACGCCTGTACTTCGTACAGGCTGGCAGAATCGGGACAAGCTGTTGCTACAAGACGGCAAAATGGTCGTGTGGCCCCGTACCGGGCCCGATGAACGCTCCGCCTCTTGATCGGCCTGCGTCCGTCGCCCTGCCCCTCCGCTGCCGAAGGTCCTACGGTTCCACCATGCCGCCCACCCTCGCCTCGCTCGTCCAGCACTCGGCGCTCCATCTCACCGTGCACGCGGGGGAGGACCGGCTGAGCACGCCCGTCCTCTGGGTTCACGCCAGTGAGCTGGCCGACCCTGTGCCGTACATGGAAGGCGGCGAACTGCTGCTCATCACGGCGACGACCCTGGACGCCGCGGACGCCGGGGCGATGCGGCGTTACGTACAGCGGCTGGCGGATGCCGGGATCGCCGGGCTCGGCTTCGCTGTCGGCGTCAACTACGAGCACATCCCCGAGGCGCTTGTCGGCGCGGCGCGCGAAGTGGGGCTGCCCCTGCTGGGCGTGCCGCGGCGCACCCCGTTCCTCGCCATCAGCAAGGCGGTCTCGGCGGCGCTCGCCGCCGATCAGTACCGCGCCGTGACCGCGGGGTTCGAGGTCCAGCGCGAGCTGACCCGCGCGGCGCTCTCCGAGGGGCCCGCGGCGCTGCTGCAGCGGCTCGCGGTGCACGTGGACGGCTGGGCGGCGCTGTACGACGCCTCCGGCGCCGTCGTCGCCGCCGCGCCCGAGTGGGCGGCGCGGCGGGCGGCCCGGCTGACGGGCGAGGTCGAGCGGCTGAGCGAGCGCCCCGCGCCCGCGAGCGCGGTGGTCGGCGGGACGGACGCGGGCGACGCGTCCGGGGACGCCGAGGACCGTGTGGAACTCCAGTCGCTCGGCACGGGCAGACGCGTCCGCGGCGCCCTCGCGGTCGGTACGGGGGCGGCACCGGGCACCGCGGAGCGGTACGCGGTGCACTCCGCGGTCGCGCTGCTGACGCTGACGACGGAGCGTTCACGAGCCCTCCAGGCGGCCGAACAGCGGCTGGGCGCCGCCGTGCTGCGCATGCTGCTGTCCGGGCAGCCGGACCACGCGCGGACCGTGGCGGGGGATCTGTACGGCGGGCTGCTCGACGCCCCGTTCCGGCTGCTGATCGCGGAGTCCACGCCGGGCGCCGGGAGCGCCGCAGCCGCGCAGGGGGGCACCGAGACGGACCATCCGCTCCAAGTACTGACGGATGCCGTCGAGGCGGTGGCCTCACGGGCCGGCGAGGCGGTGCTCGTGGTCCCGGACGGCGAGCACCGGCTCGCCGCGGTGGCCTCCGACGGAGGGGCGGTGGTCGCCTCCCTGGCGGGGTACGCGCGGCTGGAATCGGAGGAAGTAGGCGTTGTCACCGGCCTCTCCGCGCCGACGGGGCCGATCGCGACGGCCAATGCCTACAAACAGGCCGAGCAGGCGCTGTCGGTGGCCCGGCGGCGCGGCATGGCGCTCGTAGAGCACGAGGAACTGGCGGCGGGATCGATCCTGCCCCTGCTGGCCGACGACGCGGTGCGGGCCTTCGCGGAGGGGATGCTGCGTGCGTTGCGCGACCACGACGCGAAGGGACGCGGCGATCTGGTCGCGTCGCTGCGGGCCTGGCTGTCCCGCCACGGCCAGTGGGACGCGGCGGCGGCAGACCTGGGCGTGCACCGCCATACGCTCCGCTACCGCATGCGCAGAGTGGAGGAGATCCTCGGCCGTTCGCTGGACGACCCGGACGTGCGGATGGAGCTGTGGCTGGCGCTGAAAACCACGGCGTCACCGACGCTGCCTGCCCCTTCGGCGCCGGAGGCCCCGGAGGATCGGGAACCGCGGGAGTAGCGGGAACCGGAGGCGCGGGGGAGCGCGGGCGGCGTACGGGGCCGGCACGGCGCCCGGGAGGGGCGGGCGCCGTGACCCACAGTCGGAGCCACGGCCCGGACCCGTCCCGCAGCCGAGAGGTCGGGCGCTGGTGGGCACACACACGGCCCATATGCCCACAGGTCAATCGCCGGAAGCCGTGCGCGCCGTACGGGGTCGCCGCAGCGCGCCGCCGCCCCGTACGCCGCGGCCGCGCGCCCGCCGCGTCTCCGCGCCCTACTAGGTCGCAGCCTTCGCGCACCGTGCGCTCCGCACGCCCTGTACGGTGCGCACGCCGCGAAACTGGCACCTTCATAGGCACGCGGTTCGCGTTACCGACAGGGAAGCCGTTCCGTTCCACCCCGTCCCCACGCAGCCTCGTCACAGTTCGTTGGGTCCCGACCCCGCATGTGACATTGCGTAGCACAGCCTCGACCGCACCACTCCACTGCGGACAATCCGCCTCGCGCCTCCGCACCCCTACCGTGGGATGGACACGCCGTCTCCTCGGAAGGGCCCGGACTCGTAATGACTTCCACCCACGCTTTCTGGCTCGCCGGCCGCCAGGCCACCGGCGAGGACACCCTCGACGTCACCTCCCCCTGGGACGGCCGCCTCGTCGGAACCGTCTCCCTGCCGACCGACGCGCAGGTCGAGGAAGCCGTCGCCGCCGCGCACGCGGTGGTCGACGAGTTCGCCGCGACGCCCGCCCATGTACGGGCCGCCGCCCTCGACCATGTCTCGCGCCGCCTCGTCGAGCGCACCGAGGAGATCGCCCGGCTGATCTCCGCCGAGAACGGCAAGCCCCTGAAGTGGGCCCGCGGCGAGGTCGGCCGCGCCGTCTCCGTCTTCCGGTTCGCCGCCGAGGAGGCCCGCCGTTTCAATGCCGGTGACGCGCAGCGGCTCGACACCGACGCGGGCGGCACCGGCCGCCTCGCCCTGACCCGTCGCTTCCCCCGCGGCGTCGTCCTCGGTATCGCGCCGTTCAACTTTCCGCTCAACCTGTGCGCCCACAAGATCGCCCCGGCCATCGCCGCCGGCGCCCCGATCGTCCTCAAGCCCGCCCCGGCGACGCCGCTCTCGGGCCTCCTCATCGGCGAGCTGCTCGCGGAGACCGACCTCCCCGCCGGCGCCTGGTCCGTACTGCCCGTACCCAACGACCGGATGCCCGCCCTCGTGCAGGACGAGCGGCTGCCGGTGATCTCCTTCACCGGTTCCGACAAGGTCGGCTTCGCGATCATGGACTCCGTCCCGCGCAAGCACTGCACCCTCGAACTCGGCGGCAACGGCGCGGCCGTCGTCCTCGCCGACTACGCGAGCGACCAGGACCTCGACTGGGCCGCGGCGCGGATCGCCACGTTCTCGAACTACCAGGGCGGCCAGTCCTGCATCTCCGTGCAGCGGGTGATCGCGGACGCCACGGTGTACGAGCGCCTCGTGCCCCGCATCGTCGCCGCCGTCGAGGCGCAGGTCACCGGTGACCCCCAGGACGACGCCACCGACGTGGGCCCCCTCGTCAGCGAGGACGCCGCCAAACGCGTCGAGTCGTGGGTCGACGAGGCCGTACGGGCCGGCGCGCAGCTCCTCGCGGGCGGCAAGCGCGACGGGGCGAGCTACGCGCCCACCGTTCTCGCCGAGGTCCCCGAGGACACCACCCTCGCCTGCGAGGAGGTCTTCGGCCCCGTTCTGACGCTGCGCCGCGTAGAGAGCGAGAAGGAGGCGTTCGAGCGGGTGAACGACTCCAAGTACGGCCTCCAGGCCGGCGTCTTCACCCACGACCTGAAGGCCGCGTTCCGCGCCCACCGCGCTCTGGAGGTCGGCGGCGTGGTCGTCGGCGACGTCCCGTCGTACCGCGCCGACCAGATGCCGTACGGCGGCGCCAAGCAGTCCGGTGTGGGCCGCGAGGGCGTGCGGTACGCGATGGACGACTACACGTACGAGCGCGTCCTCGTGCTTACGGGCCTGGACCTGTAGACCCCCGCTCGTACGCGCCCCGTACGCCCGGTACAGGGCGCCGTACGGGGCGCGTACGAGCCCACCGGCAGCGGCCGGAGCCTCCAGCAGGGGGCTCCGGCCGCTGCCGTTCGTCCGGATGCGGTTTGTGTACGGGACGGGGCGACGGTCCGGGTACGGGGCCGAAACGGTCCGTTC
This sequence comes from Streptomyces sp. NPDC050509, assembly GCF_044457965.1. NCBI lineage: Bacteria > Bacillati > Actinomycetota > Actinomycetes > Kitasatosporales > Streptomycetaceae > Streptomyces > Streptomyces sp. NPDC050509. The sequence continues at coordinate 117,476 of NZ_JBITHL010000016.1, forward strand.
CACGACTGGTGCGTGTGCCAGGAATCGGGTAGATACGGACGAGTAGCACCAGTCGGTAAATCGACACCGTCACCCGGTAGGTCGGCACCGTCCCGCACTGCCGCGTACCGGCCCGCACCGCCAGGCATCGTCCTTGGCCCCGACTCCGCGGCGAGGTGAGTTCCTCATGTCCGCCCCATCCGCACCCTCAGCAGCGTCCACGCCACAGGAACCACGGAAACCACAAGATTCACAAGCATCGCAGGGAACGCCCAAGGTCTCGGAGCGGGAAGCGCGGCAGGTCGCCGAAGCCGCCCGTGAGCAGGGCTGGCGCAAGCCCAGCTTCGCGAAGGAGATGTTCCTCGGCCGCTTCCGTCTCGACCTCATCCATCCGCACCCGATGCCGGCACCCGAGGACGTCAGGCGCGGTGAGGAGTTCCTCACGAAGCTGCGCGCGTTCTGCGAGACACGCATCGACGGCGCGCTGATCGAGCGCGACGCCAGGATCCCCGACGAGGTCATCAACGGCCTCAAGGAACTGGGCGCGCTCGGCATGAAGATCGACATCAAGTACGGCGGGCTCGGCCTCACCCAGGTGTACTACAACAAGGCCCTGGCGCTCGTCGGCACCGCCAGCCCCGCCGTCGGGGCGCTTCTCTCGGCCCATCAGTCGATCGGCGTACCGCAGCCGCTCAAGATCTTCGGCACTCAGGAGCAGAAGGACCTCTTCCTGCCGCGCCTGGCGCGCAGTGACATCTCGGCGTTCCTGCTCACCGAGCCCGACGTGGGCTCCGACCCCGCCCGGCTGGCCACGACGGCCGTCCCCGACGGTGACACGTACGTCCTCGACGGCGTGAAGCTCTGGACGACCAATGGCGTCGTCGCCGATCTGCTGGTGGTGATGGCCCGGGTTCCCAAGGAGGAGGGCCGTAAGGGCGGCATCACCGCGTTCGTCGTCGAGGCGGACTCCCCCGGCATCACCGTCGAGAACCGTAACGTCTTCATGGGGCTGCGCGGCCTGGAGAACGGCGTCACCCGCTTCCACCAGGTCCGCGTCCCCGCCGCGAACCGCATCGGCCCCGAGGGCGCGGGCCTCAAGATCGCGCTCACCACGCTCAACACGGGGCGTCTCTCCCTGCCCGCGATGTGCGTGGGCGCGGGCAAGTGGTGCCTGAAGATCGCCCGCGAGTGGTCGGCCGCGCGCGAGCAGTGGGGCAAGCCCGTCGCCCGCCACGAGGCCGTGGCGGCGAAGATCTCGTTCATCGCCGCCACCACGTTCGCGCTGGAGGCGGTCGTCGACCTCTCCTCCCAGATGGCCGACGAGGACCGCAACGACATCAGGATCGAGGCCGCCCTCGCCAAGCTGTACGGCTCCGAGATGGCCTGGCTGATGGCGGATGAACTGGTTCAGATCCGTGGCGGCCGGGGCTTCGAGACGGCGGACTCCCTGGCGGCCCGCGGCGAACGCGCCGTACCCGCCGAGCAGATGCTCCGCGATCTGCGCATCAACCGGATCTTCGAGGGCTCCACGGAGATCATGCACCTGCTGATCGCCCGTGAGGCCGTCGACGCCCATCTCGCGGTGGCCGGCGACATCATCGATCCCGACAAAACCCTCCAGGACAAGGCCAGGGCGGGGGCGCAGGCAGGGAAGTTCTACGCCCGCTGGCTGCCGAAGCTGGTGGCCGGGCCGGGACAACTGCCGGGTTCGTACGCCGCGTTCCATCCGGCCGGGCACCCGGACCTGTCGTCGCATCTGCGCTACGTCGAGCGCACCGCCCGCAAACTCGCCCGCTCCACCTTCTACGCCATGTCACGCTGGCAGGGCCGCATGGAGACCAAACAGGGCTTCCTCGGCCGGATCGTGGACATCGGCGCGGAACTGTTCGCGATGAGCGCCGCGTGCGTACGGGCCGAACTGCTGCGTACGAGCGGTGACCACGGCCGCGAGGCGTACCAACTGGCCGATGTGTTCTGCAAGCAGGCCCGGATCCGCGTCGAGGCGCTTTTCACCCGGCTCTGGTCCAACACGGACGACCTGGACCACAAGGTCGTGGACGGCGTCCTGGCGGGTACGTACGCCTGGTTGGAGGACGGCATCGTCGACCCGAGCGGCGAGGGCCCCTGGATCGCGGACGCGACGCCGGGCCCGTCACGACGGGAGAACGTGCACCGCCCGATCCGGTGAACCGCTGAGACGCACCGTACGGGGCGTCACGGGGCGCCGGGCAGGCCTCCCCAGCGCGCCGTGAGCGGCCCCGTACGGTGCGCACGTAGCCGGGCTCCGTGCGGGGCGTAGCCGGGCTCCGTACGGGGCTACGCCGCGCAAGGTGGAGAGCGCCACCTACGGTGATCGCCGCATCGTGATGCCCTCGCCCTCAGGGCGCTGCCCGAGAGGGCGGCCCGCTGTTCCCCGGCCATGGGGACTGTTCCCCAGCCATGGGGCCGGGGAACAGTCCGGGCACGGGGCGGCCGGGACCGCCCGCCTCACGCCTCCTGGGGTCTCTCGTTTGGATCTTGGACGCGTCGGGCGCTCCCTGATCCAGCCAGATCCAATCGGAAGACCTAGTTGAACGGGTCGAGGGTGATGTACGCCTCTTGCGGGTTGCTGTCGGTCACCAGCGACTCGTGGTTGCCGACATCGTCGAAGGCGAAGGCGTACGCCTTGCCGTCCGCCATCTGCGCGTGGATCTTCCGGGCGTAGTGGTTGGTCACCGAGTCCTGGTAGAAGCCTGCGGCTCCGGTGTCGGGCTGGTTGGGATTCGACAGGAGGGTGGAGCGGTTGTAGCCCGCGCACAGGGTGCGCGAGATGGGGCCGCGTACGGCGTCGTTCGGGGCGTCCAGGAACTTGTAGCAGCCGAAGACGCTGTCCGCGTCGGGCTTCTGGAACGAGGTGACGACCGCACCCGAAGTGTTGGTGAAGTTCATGACGTTGCCCGAGACCCGGCCGAAGTACTTGGTGTTCGGCTGGTCGGTGAACGGAGTCACCGTGAGGGTGGAGGAGGCGTACTTGCTCCACACGCGGTTGATGTAGTCGTCCATGACGGAGGCCGGCAGCGTGCCCGCCCCGATGCCGTGGCCGGGTGCCAGAGCGCGCAGAACGGTGCCGTCGGAGCGCGTCTGGATCAGATTGGCCCAGCCGCCCGGCTGAGCCCGCAGAGAGCTGTAGAAGCCGTTGTAGCCGCCTGCCTTGAGGTGGCCGGTGTTCTTCGTCGTACCGTTCGCGAGCTTGACGCCCACCGCGTACGGGGCCGAGAACATGTCGACCTGCGTGCTGTTGATCCAGAGCCCGCCGCCGTTGAGCGTGTACTCGGTCCAGTTGAAGAGGATGTCGCGGTTCGGGTCGGACGGGTTCTGTACGGCGGGCTGTACGAGGCCGCCTGTGGTCAGCTTGAAGACGAGCTTCTTACCGTACGAGAAGTAGACCCGGCCGGAGAACTGCGGCATCCGGATCGTCATCGACTGCCCGTTGGCGGGCCCGGCGATGGACGCGTCCGGTGCAGGGGTGGGCGGATTGCCCCCGGCGGGCCAGGGGTGGAACGTACCGTTCGCGTCGGCCCAGCCCTGCTGGCCCGTCGAGAGCAGCGTTCCGATGTTGTACACGTAGACCTGATCGCCGCGCGCGGAGCTGTTCTTGATGGTGAGCGGGATGGTCGCGGGGACCGCGGCCTCGGTCGACGGCGCGGTTGCGGCGGCCGTGGCGGCGGGCGCGGGGCCGGCGGCTGTGAACCCGGTCGCGAAGACCACGGTCGCGGCCAGGTACGTCAGTACCTTCCGTAGGGCAGGCACGCTCTTCCTCCTTAGGAGGTGGATTCCAGTGGGGGTGGAACAGAGGGTCTGAGAGCGCTCTCAGGATCGGGCCGCGAGGCAGGCGTGTCAATGAAAGGGGCTCAACGGACCAGAGTTGAACGAGTAGTTGACGAACCGTGCCCTCCCCGGCTCGGCACTCGGTGTCGCACGGAGCGCCCCACCACGCAACGCCGTGCTCCCGGCCCTCCGTGACCTCGTGCGTCCCAAAGCGCACAATGCGGCCGTCAGGACGGCACCGTGCGCGCAGCACGGAGCGAGTACGGCGCGGAGCATGGGCGCGATCAACTCAAGGACGGGTGGGGAATGTTCGGGGCCGGTCAACGGGACGGGAAGACCGAACGGCCGCAACGGCGCCTCGTGGTCGCGGCGGTTGGCGCCGTACTCGTCGCCATGTGTACGGCGGCGTGTGGCGCCGACGGGGCGAACGGCGCCAGGCCAGGCGACGCGAAGAGCGCCGCGAGCCGAGAGGGCGTGGACAGCCGGAGGGGCGGGGTGGACGGGAAGGGCGGACCGCGTGTCACCCTCACGTGGCCCGCTAACACAACGGCCCTCCCAGCCGCCGGCCCCGCGCCCACGCCCCTCACGGACGCACAGCTCACCGCGGGGTCCTTCACCGACGGCGAGCGGATCGGCGCCTACACAGCCTCTGCCTACGCGCTCGGCGCCCCGCTGGGCGAGAACTACACCGCCGAGCCCACGGGCTGCCAGCCGCTGGTCAGCCTTGCCCGGGGAGCCACTCCGCACGCCCCTGTGGCCGAGGTGAACCGCGGGTTCGAGGACGCCGACGAGACCTATGGCGTCACCGTCGCGGTACAACTGCGCTCGTACGCCGCCCATGGTGCGGCCGGGGTGCTCGGGGCGCTCCATGCGGCGGGGCGGCAGTGCGCCGACGGGTTCACCGAGGACCGGGGTCTCGCGAGGGCGAGGTACCTGTCCGTGGATTCGGCCGATGCGCCCGACCTGGGGGACGAGGCGGTGGCGTACCGGTTCACGATCCTCGACGTACGACACGCACGAGACGTACGAGGGGAGACAAGGCTCTACGAATATCTGACCGTCGTACGGGACGGTGCCTGCACGCTCTCCTTCCGTGCCGAGACCACGGACGGCGAGGACATCGGGGGAGTGCCCGAGGAGATCGTCCGGGCTCAGTGGGAGAAGTTCCGCGTCGCCGCCGGATGACCGTACCCAACCCCGCCCCCCAGCCCCCAGCCCTGAGCCTTGCCTCGTGGCGGAAGAGCCCGCCGTACGCCGCGGCCACGGGGCGCGTCCGAGGCGAACCCGAGACACGCACCCGGGCCCCGCGCGCCGGTCACGGGGCTGCGCGGGGGCTGCGCGCGGGACCACCCACAGGGGAGCGCTGTCCTGACCGTTCGCGGATGAGGCAAGAATGGGGGGCATGAGCGACAGCCCAGCCCCTCTCGCCGATCCGCATATCGTCTTCGACCCGATCGAAGGCCGCCGTGACATCGTCGTCCTCGGCTCCACCGGATCCATCGGCACGCAGGCCATCGACCTGGTCCTGCGCAACCCCGACCGTTTCCGTGTCACCGCGCTGTCCGCCGCGGGCGGCCGCGTGGCGCTCCTCGCCGAGCAGGCGTGGCGGCTGCGGGTCCGTACCGTGGCCGTCGCGCGCGAAAGCGCCGTACCCGCCCTCCAAGAGGCACTCGGCGCGCGGTACGGGGCGGGCGAACCGCTCCCCGAGATCCTCGCCGGCCCCGACGCCGCGACCGAACTGGCCGCCTCCGAGTGCCACACCGTACTGAACGGCATCACCGGCTCCATCGGGCTCGCCCCCACGCTCGCCGCGCTGACCGCGGGCCGTACGCTCGCGCTCGCCAACAAGGAGTCGCTGATCGTCGGCGGCCCCCTGGTCAAGGCCGTGGCCAAGCCCGGCCAGATCATCCCCGTCGACTCCGAGCACGCCGCGCTCTTCCAGGCGCTGGCCGCCGGCACCCGGGCCGATGTGCGCAAGCTCGTCGTGACGGCCTCAGGAGGGCCGTTCAGGGGCCGTACGAAGGCCGATCTGGCCGGCGTCACCCCCAAGGACGCCCTCGCGCACCCCACCTGGGCGATGGGCCCGGTGATCACGGTCAACTCCGCGACCCTTGTGAACAAGGGTCTCGAAGTGATCGAGGCGCACCTCCTCTACGACATCCCCTTCGAGCGTATTGAGGTGGTTGTCCACCCTCAGTCGTATGTTCACTCGATGGTGGAATTCAAGGACGGTTCGACACTGGCCCAGGCGACGCCGCCCGACATGCGCGGGCCGATCGCCCTCGGTCTGGGCTGGCCCGAGCGGGTGCCCGACGCCGCGCCCGCGTTCGACTGGACCAAGGCTTCGACCTGGGAGTTCTTCCCGCTCGACGGTGAGGCGTTCCCGTCCGTGGCACTCGCCCGGCACGTGGGAACAGTGGGCGGCACGGCCCCGGCGGTGTTCAACGCCGCGAACGAGGAGTGCGTGGACGCGTTCCTGGCGGGGCGCCTGCCGTTCAACGGCATCATGGAGACGGTCACCGCGGTCGTCGCGGAGGCGGAAAACGACGGGCCCCGTACGAGCGCGGATGGGGCCTCGGGACGGGGCGGCGCGGCGGGAACCTCGCTCACCCTGGCCGACGTCCTCGAAGCCGAGACCTGGGCGCGTGCCCGGGCCCGCGAGGCGGCAGCGCAACGCAGTGACGTACGTCAGCCAAGCGAAGAACAGTCGGCGGAGGCTCGCGCATGACGATTCTGTTGACGGTCCTCGGGATCCTTGTGTTCCTCGCGGGGCTGCTCTTCTCCATCGCCTGGCACGAACTCGGCCATCTGTCCACGGCCAAGTTCTTCGGTATCCGGGTGCCCCAGTACATGGTCGGCTTCGGGCCGACCATCTGGTCACGTAAGAAGGGCGATACGGAGTACGGCCTCAAGGCGATCCCCATGGGCGGCTTCGTCCGCATGATCGGGATGTTCCCGCCGGGGCCCGACGGACGCATCGAGGCACGCTCCACATCGCCGTGGCGCTCGATGATAGAAGACGCGCGTTCCGCCGCTTACGAAGAGCTCGAGCCCGGCGACGAGAAGCGCCTCTTCTACACGCGCGCGCCGTGGAAGCGCGTCATCGTGATGTTCGCCGGTCCCTTCATGAACCTCGTACTCGCCGCCGTGATCTTCATCAGCGTCGCGATGGGCTTCGGCTTCCAGACGCAGACCACGACGGTCGCCGGGGTCCAGAAGTGCGTGATCTCGCAGAGCGACAAGCGTGACTCGTGCGAGAAGGGCGACCCCGTCTCGCCCGCCCAGGCGGCCGGCCTCAAGGAAGGCGACAAGATCGTCGCCTTCAACGGCAAGCCCGTCGACGACTGGTCCACGCTCTCCAACCTGATCCGCGGCACGATCGGCCCCGCCACCATCACCGTCCAGCGCGACGGTGCGGAGCGGGTCCTGCACGCCACGCTCGCCAAGAACATGGTGGCCGCGAAGGACTCCGACGGGGAGGCCGTTCCCGACAAGTACGTCCCCGCCGGCTATCTCGGGTTCGCCGCCTCCACGGAGATCGTCCCGCTCTCCTTCATCGATTCCGTGGACCGGATGGGCGACATGATCGGGAACGGCGTCGAGTCGATCATCGCGCTGCCTTCCAAGATCCCCGACCTGTGGAGCGCGGCCTTCGGGGACGGCCCGCGCAAGGACGACTCGCCGGTCGGCGTGGTCGGCGCGGCCCGCATCGGCGGCGAGGTGCTGACGCTCGACATCCCCGCGCAGAACCAGATCGCGATGATGCTGTTCCTGCTCGCGGGGTTCAACCTCTCGCTCTTCCTCTTCAACATGCTGCCGCTGCTGCCCTTCGACGGCGGCCATGTCGCGGGTGCGCTCTGGGAGGCCCTGCGGCGCAGGCTCGCACGGTTGTTCAAGCGTCCCGATCCGGGCCCCTTCGACGTGGCGAGGCTGATGCCGGTCGCGTACGTCGTGGCCGGGATCTTCATTTGCTTCACCCTGCTCGTCCTGGTCGCCGACGTCTTCAACCCCGTCAGAATCAGTTGATACCACCCGTTTCGTAGCGGCCGGACATCATATGTGTCCGGTCGCTTACCTTTGGGCGGACTTTTCGCGAGGATGTGCCCACGCGGCACACGGTGGCGTAATCTCGGGTGCTGGAGCCCGCCGATCTCGGGACCTTGATCCACACCTTGGGGTTGCAGAGCAGATGACCGCAATTTCTCTCGGAATGCCGTCCGTTCCGACGAAGCTCGCCGATCGAAGGGTCAGCCGTCAGATCCAGGTGGGGTCGGTGGCGGTTGGCGGGGATGCGCCGGTGTCGGTGCAGTCGATGACGACGACGCGTACGTCGGACATCGGTGCGACGCTGCAGCAGATTGCCGAGTTGACGGCGTCGGGGTGCCAGATCGTACGGGTGGCGTGCCCGACGCAGGATGACGCGGACGCGCTGGCGGTGATCGCGCGGAAGTCGCAGATTCCGGTGATCGCGGATATTCATTTCCAGCCCAAGTACGTGTTCGCGGCGATTGACGCCGGGTGCGCGGCGGTGCGGGTGAATCCGGGGAACATCAAGCAGTTCGACGACAAGGTGCGGGAGATCGCTCGGGCGGCCGGGGACGCGGGGACGCCGATCCGTATCGGGGTGAACGCGGGTTCGTTGGACGCGCGGTTGCTGGCGAAGTACGGGAAGGCGACGCCGGAGGCTCTGGTGGAGTCGGCGTTGTGGGAGGCGTCGCTGTTCGAGGAGCACGGTTTCCGTGACATCAAGATCTCGGTGAAGCACAACGACCCCGTGGTCATGGTGAACGCCTACCGGCAGCTCGCGGCGCAGTCCGACTATCCGCTGCACCTGGGCGTGACGGAGGCCGGTCCGGCGTTCCAGGGCACCATCAAGTCCGCCGTCGCGTTCGGTGCGCTGCTGGCGGAGGGGATCGGGGACACGATCCGGGTCTCGCTGTCGGCTCCGCCGGCGGAGGAGGTCAAGGTCGGCATCCAGATTCTGGAGTCGTTGAATCTGCGCCAGCGGCGTCTGGAGATCGTGTCGTGTCCGTCGTGCGGGCGGGCACAGGTGGATGTGTACAAGCTGGCGGACGAGGTGTCCGCGGGGCTGGAGGGCATGGAGGTCCCGCTGCGGGTGGCGGTGATGGGCTGCGTGGTGAACGGTCCGGGAGAGGCGCGTGAAGCCGATCTCGGGGTGGCGTCGGGCAACGGCAAGGGCCAGATCTTCGTCAAGGGCGAGGTCATCAAGACCGTCCCGGAGTCGAAGATCGTGGAGACCCTGATCGACGAGGCCATGAAGATCGCCGAACAGATGGAGAAGGACGGCATCGCCTCGGGCGAGCCCGAGGTCTCCGTGAGCTGACCGAAATCCGCGATCCCTGCGCCTCGTGCGGAGCCTTCGTACGCGGCCCCGCAGCCACCGTTCCTCGGACGCCGGCTGCGGGGCCGCGGTCGTCAGGGACGGCATACGGGGTACGGGGCGCAGACGAGAGGCCCGCGCGCGAACGGAACCGTTGGGCGCCCCGTACCCGGCGCCTCCGCCCCGTACCGGGCGTTCCGTACGCCCCGGCGAGGTCCGCCCCGTACGCCGCGACCTCGCTCCGTCCCCGTACGCCGCGGCTACGTCCGCCCCGTACGCGCCACCCGGCGTACGTGGCCCCGCACGCCCCGTACCGCCCCGCACGGGGCCACGTACGTCGTGCCACAGCGCCCCCCCGTGAGCGGCCCCGGACGCGCGGCGCCCCGTACGGGGCGTACGGGGCGTACGGGCCTTGGTCGCGCACGCGAGCGGCGCGTCACAGAGCCGCCGGGTACAGTGCGGAGATCGGCATACGTATGGTGAGGCCCCCTCGTGTTGACGCAGACCACCACCCGGGTCCTCGAACCCAGTGAACTCGGCGCCGCGCTCGCCATCCTGGAGAGCGAGCCCGTCGCCAACGCATTCGTCACGTCCCGCGTCCAGGTCGCCGGACTCGACCCCTGGCGCCTCGGCGGCGAGATGTGGGGCTGGTACGCGGACGGCCGGCTCCGCTCGCTCTGTTACGCCGGAGCCAATCTCGTCCCGATCTGCGCCACCCCCGAGGCCGTCCGTGCCTTCGCCGACCGCGCCCGCAGGACCGGCCGCCGCTGTTCCTCCATCGTCGGCCCCGCGGGCCCCACCGCCGCGCTGTGGCGCCTTCTGGAGCCGAACTGGGGCCCCGCCCGCGAGGTCCGCGCCCATCAGCCGCTGATGGTCACCGAACAGCTCCCCGCCGCCGTCGCGCCCGATCCCTTCGTACGCCGCATCCGCAAGGAAGAACTCGAAGTGATCATGCCCGCCTGTGTGGCCATGTTCACCGAGGAGGTCGGCGTCTCCCCGCTCGCGGGCGACGGTGGACTGCTCTACCAGGCGCGTGTCGCCGAACTCGTCGGCTCGGGGCGCTCGTTCGCCCGCATAGAGGACGGCAGAGTCCTCTTCAAGGCCGAGATCGGCGCGGCCACCCCGCAGGCCTGCCAGGTCCAGGGCGTCTGGGTCGACCCGGAGTTCCGCGGCCGCGGCCTCTCCGAGTCCGGGATGGCGGCCGTCGTACAGTACGCGCTCGCCGATGTCGCGCCCATAGTGAGCCTCTACGTGAACGACTACAACGCCCCCGCCAGAGCTGCCTACCGGCGCGTCGGCTTCCACGAAGTGGGTGCCTTCATGAGTGTGCTGTTCTGAAAGTAAGGTTCGGCCATGCCGAGCATCCCCGGGGGCACCCCCCGTACCCCCGACGTACAGGTAGGGCCGGTCGATCTCGCCGCGCGCGTCGACGAGGCGCTCGCCGTCCAGGCCCTCGCCTTCGGCCTCAGTGACGACGAGGTCGGCGTACGGCGCCACATCGTGCTTCGGCACGTGCTGCACCGCGGCTGCCGCGCGCTCGGCGCCACCACCGCGACGGGGCGGCTCGTCGGATTCGTGTACGGCATGCCCAACGACCGTGCCCACTGGTGGTCCACCATCGTCGAGCCCTATCTGCGCGCCAATGGCTCCGACGGCTGGCTCGACGACTCCTTCGTGATCACCGAGCTCCATGTACACCCCGAGTTCCAGGCACGCGGCATCGGCCGCACCCTGATCACCGCCATCACGGACGCCGCCGCGCAGCCGCGGTCCATCCTGTCCGCCATCGACATCGAGAGCCCCGCCCGCAGGCTGTACCGCACCCTCGGGTACGAGGACCTCGCCCGCCGGGTTCACTTCCCCAGCGCACCCAAGCCGTACGCCGTGATGGGCGCCCCGCTCCCGCTGCGCGGCACGGCGCGGCGCACATACTGATTTCCGCCTGCTGGCGGACCCCGGCTAACCTCCTGGCAACACCCGAGAGAAGCAGAACGCAGGAGTGCTCCCCATGTCCCAGGTCCAGCGCATGTCCCGGTTGATGGTCAAGACATTGCGCGACGACCCGGCGGACGCCGAGACCCTCAGCCACAAGCTGCTCGTCCGCGCCGGCTACGTCCGCCGTACGTCCGCCGGCATCTGGAGCTGGCTGCCGCTCGGCAAGAAGGTCCTCGACAACATCTCGCGCGTCGTCCGCGAGGAGATGGACGCCATCGGCGCCCAGGAAGTGCTGCTGCCCGCGCTGCTGCCCAGGGAGCCGTACGAGGCGAGCGGGCGCTGGGAGGAGTACGGCGACCTCCTGTTCCGCCTCAAGGACCGCAAGGGCGGGGACTACCTCCTGGGCCCCACGCACGAGGAGATCTTCACCCAGGTCGTCAAGGACCAGTGCGCGTCCTACAAGGACCTGCCGGTGATGCTCTACCAGATCCAGACGAAGTACCGCGACGAGGCGCGTCCGCGCTCCGGCGTACTGCGCGGCCGTGAGTTCCAGATGAAGGACTCGTACTCCTTCGACACCACGGACGAGGGCCTGGCCGAGTCGTACGCGCTGCACCGCGCCGCCTACCAGAAGATCTTCGCCAGGATCGGCCTCGACTTCCGCATCGTCTCGGCGGTCTCCGGCGCGATGGGCGGCTCCGCGTCCGAGGAGTTCCTGGCGCCCGCCGCGGCGGGCGAGGACACCTTCGTCGACTGCCCCGCCTGCGACTACGCCGCCAACACGGAGGCCGTCACCTTCGCCGCCCCGGTGGTGGAGCCCGTCGAGCACGGCCCCGTCGAGGAACTGGACACCCCCGACACCCCGACCATCGAGACGCTCGCCGCGCACCTCGGCGTGCCGGCCTCCGCCACCCTGAAGAACCTGCTGGTCAAGGTCGACGGCGAGATCACCGCGGTCGGCGTCCCCGGCGACCGCGAGGTGGATCTCGGCAAGCTCGGCGAGCACCTGGCGCCCGCCGTCGTGGAACTGGTGACGGCCGAGGACTTCGTGGACCGTCCGGATCTCGTACGCGGCTACGTCGGCCCCCAGGGCCTCAAGATCCGCTACATCGCCGACCCGCGCGTCGCGTCCGGCACGGCCTGGGTCACCGGCGCCAACAAGCCCGACACCCACGCCCGCAACGTCGTCGCGGGCCGTGACTTCGAGGTCGACCAGTACCTGGACGTCGTCGTCGTCGAAGAGGGCGACCCCTGCCCCTCCTGCGGCTCCGGCCTCAAGCTGGACCGTGCGATCGAGATCGGCCACATCTTCCAGCTCGGCCGCAAGTACGCCGACACCTTCCAGCTCGACGTACTGGGCCAGCAGGGCAAGCCGGTGCGGGTGACCATGGGCTCGTACGGCATCGGCGTGTCGCGCGCCGTGGCCGCCCTGGCGGAGCAGAGCGCCGACGAGCAGGGCCTGTGCTGGCCGAAGGAGATCGCCCCGGCCGACGTCCATGTCGTGGCGGCGGGCAAGGCGCTCCAGACGGAGCTGGCGCTGGACGTCTCCGAGCAGCTTTCGGCGGCCGGACTGCGCGTCCTGGTCGACGAGCGCCCTGGTGTCTCGCCGGGCGTGAAGTTCACCGACGCCGAGTTGATCGGTGTCCCGCAGATCCTGGTGGCGGGCCGCCGCTCCTCGGAGGGCGTCGTGGAGCTGAAGGACCGCCGTACGGGGGAGCGCGAGGAGCTGACGGTCGCGGAGGCGGTCGCCCGCCTGACGGCCTGACGGCCGGCTGCCGCGCTGTGCGCGCCGTACGGGCCTGGTTTCCGCCCCGTACGGCGCGCGGCGCGGCTACGTACGGGGCGCAGCGTACGAAGGGGTGGCCCCGCCCCGTACGGTGCGCACGCGGCTACGTACGGGGCGCGGTAGGACGGGGCGGGCGCCTCCGCCTCAGAGCCAGCCCGCGAACTCCAGCAGTGACTCCGCGCTCTGGCGGCGCCCTGCGGCCAGCGCGCGCGTGCCCGACTCCACCGCGCGGAAGAGCGTCCAGCCGCGCAGCCGCTCCCGGTCCACGTCCAGGGAGTCGGCCAGCCGGTTGACCCGGCGGCGCGCCGAGGAGGCGCCGGACGAGGCCGCCACAAGGTCCTCCACCCGGTCGCGCACCAGCCGCGCCAGATCGTAGGCGCGCTCGCCCACGACGGGCTCGGGACCGACCGCCAGCCAGGGCGTGCGGTCGCCCGCCAGCACCTTGCCCTGGCGGAACACCCCGTGCAGCAGCAGTGCCTCGGGGGACGTGGCGCACAGTTCGTCGCGTGCCGCCAGCGCGGCGGTGACGAGCGGCGCGAGACTCTCGTCGGACGACGCGCGCAGCGCCGCCGCCTCGACGGCGGTCCGTTCGGTCACCGTCTCGAAGCCGTGGCCCGCAGGAGGCTCGACCCACAGGCGGCGCACCGTACCCGCCGCTTCGAGCAGGGCCTTGGCCTCCGGCAGGGAGCGCAGCGACATCTCGGGGTGCAGACGCTCCAGGAGCAACGCACCGTCCTCCGCCTCCCCCGTGGCGCCCCCGTCGCCCGTCGCGGCGTACAGGGCGTCGAGGAGCCGGACCGTCCCCCAGCCCTGCCAGTGCGCCAGCGCCGCCTGCTCCAGCGCCGGGCCCGCGAACGGTGGCGCGATCTTGAGCGTGGCGGGGGAGCCGTCGGGCCGCCGTACGAGCAGCACCAGCCCGCTCCGGCCGCCCGGCGCGATCGCCCGTTCGACCTCAAGGCCCCGCCGCGCGACGGCCTCCGCGACAAGCCCGGGAAGCCGCCCGAGCCATTCGGCGGCGGCGGTGTCCCCGGTCAGCTCACCGAGCGTACGCACCAGACGCTGCGGCGGTTCGAAACCCATACGCGCGTAGATCCCTTTCGGAGCCATGGGGGACGTGCAGGGCTCACGCTCTCTCGGCGAGCCCAGGAAAGGCTACGCCGCTCCCACGCCAGCGCACGGCACGTACTGCCGCCTCACGCAGCGCCCCTGCCGCCTCGCGCCGCAGGGGCCCCTCCGAGGCCCTGACGAGATCCGAGTAGACGCCCGAGATCCGGTCCTCCAGCTCGGCGGCGAGCCGTTCGGCCGTGGGGCCGTCCGGCACGTCGAAGGGCAGCGCGTACGCCGCCGCCGCGACGGCGGGCCTGCCGCCCATGTCGCGTACGGTGCGCGCCAGCGCGTCGCGCCGGGCACGGTGCGCGGTGTACGCCGCGGTGGCCTCCGCCCGGCGCGCGCGGCCGACGCGCCCGCCGACGACCCCGTACCCGTAGACGGCGGCGTGCTCCGCGGCGAGTGCGGCCTGCGCGGCCTCCAGCGCACGGGTGGTCACGGGCGGGCTCCTTCCGTCAGCAGATAGGCGTGGCCGGCGCTCGCCGCGGCGAGGGAGGCGAGCAGCCGGGCGAGTTCCGGGGGCGCTTCCATGAGCGTGGCGGTATGCGCTTCGCAGGTACGGCGCTCGGTGGCGGCCAGGTCCTTGAGCGCCGCCGCGGGATCGGCCGGTACGTGGGGGACAGCGGTGACCGTCGCGTCGGGGCTGGTGGTGGAGGCAGGAGTGGCGGATGAACCTGGTGCGCCGGTCCTGCCCGATGAGCCGGGCGAGTCAGACGGGTCGGACGTGGCGGAAGGTTTTTTCGGTGCACGCGCCGCGCCGCGCTCCGCGCCATCGCCCGGGCCGTCCGACGCCCCGTGGCGCGCATCGCGCGTCGCGCCATCGCCCGCTCCGCGCTCCGCCCTGTCCGACGCCCCGTACGGCGCGTCGGATGCCTTCGGCGCCTCCTCCTTGCGGGCCTCGGGCGTCAACACCGTGATGTGCCGCGCCACCGCGTCGCGCAACGGCGCCAGCCGCGCTTCCTGCCCCGGATGGCGCTCCCGTACCGCGTCGTACCGCGCGAGCAGCGCCCGGCTGGTGTGCGCGGACCGCTGCCGCAGCGCCTTCTCCGTACGCGCCGCCCGTACCGCGGCGCCGTCCGGTCCCACGGAGGTCTGCCCGTTCCCGGAGTCCGACGAGGAGCACGCGGCGGTCAGCAGACCGGCCGTCGCGGCGCCCGCGGCCAAGAGGGCATGCCTCCGTGTCGTCCCCGTGCGCCCCACGCGTCTCTCCTCGGGCTCGTGAAGATCTCCATGATCAACGCAGGCGAGCGTACCCGCGGGTCACCCTTGGGTGGACGGCAACACCCCTTGGGACCGGATACCCTTTGATCCGACACACGACTGATCTGACACGCGACGATCCCACAACAGCACACGCGGCCGAGGAGTCACCCGGATGAGCACCACCCAGAGCGAAAGGCTGCGCGGACTGCTGGAACCGCTCGTCAGCGCCAAGAACCTGGATCTGGAAGAGATCGAGGTGTCCCGGGCCGGCAGGCGTCGTGTGCTGAGAATCGTGGTCGACTCCGACGAGGGCGTGGACCTCGACGAGTGCGCCGAGCTGAGCCGCTCCATCTCCGAGAAACTCGATGAGACGGACGCGATGGGCGAGGACGAATACCAGCTCGAAGTCACCTCCCCGGGAGCGGAACGCCCGCTGACCGAGCAGCGCCACTATCTGCGCGCCGTCGGCCGGCTGGCCCGGATCCAGCTCCACGAGGGCGACGAACTGGTCGCACGCATCCTCACCGTGGACGACGAGGGACTCGACCTCGAAGTGCCGGGCGTGAAGGGGCGCAAGCCCACCGCCCGCCGGGTCGAGTTCGCGCAGATCGCCAAGGCGCGCGTCGAGATCGAGTTCAACCGCAAGGACAAGAAGGAAGAGGAGGCGTAGCCGTGGACATCGATGTGAAGCTCCTGAAGGGCTTGGCACAAGAGAAGGAGATCCCCTTCGATCTGCTGGTCGAGGCGATCGAATCCGCCCTCCTCATCGCCTACCACCGCACGGACGGCAGCCACCGGCGCGCCCGCGTCGTCCTCAGCCGCGAGACCGGCCACGTCACGGTCTGGGCCAAGGAGGACCCGGCCGATCTGGAGGAGGGGCAGGAGCCCAAGGAGTTCGACGACACTCCGTCGGACTTCGGCCGGATCGCCGCGACCACCGCGCGCCAGGTCATCCAGCAGCGGCTGCGCGACGCGGAGAACGACGTCACCTTCGGCGAGTACGCGCGCCGCGAGGGCGATGTCGTCGCCGGTATGGTGCAGCAGGGCAAGGACCCCAAGAACGTCCTCGTCAAGCTGGACGACAAGCTCGAAGCGATCCTCCCGGTGCAGGAGCAGGTGCCGGGCGAGGAGTACACGCACGGGCTGCGGCTGCGTACGTACGTGGTCCGCGTGGCCCGCGGCGTACGGGGCCCCTCGGTGACTCTCTCCCGTACTCACCCCAATCTGGTCAAGAAGCTTTTCGCGCTGGAGGTCCCGGAGATCGCGGACGGTTCCGTGGAGATCACGGCGATCGCCCGCGAGGCCGGGCACCGCACCAAGATCGCCGTGCGTTCGACACGTTCCGGTCTCAATGCCAAGGGCGCCTGCATCGGCCCGATGGGTGCTCGTGTGCGTAATGTCATGGCCGAGCTGCTCGGCGAGAAGATCGACATCGTCGACTGGTCGGACGACCCGGCCGAGATGGTGGCGAACGCGCTGTCGCCCGCCCGGGTCAGCAAGGTCGAGGTCGTGGATCTGGGCGCCAGGTCGGCGCGGGTGACCGTGCCGGACTACCAGCTCTCGCTGGCCATCGGCAAGGAAGGGCAGAACGCCCGGCTCGCCGCGCGACTCACCGGCTGGCGCATCGACATCCGCCCCGACACGGAGCAGCCGGACGACGACGGCGACCGTGGCGCGGACCGCGACCGTGACCGTGGCGCGGACCGCGACCGTGGCAGCGACCGGCCCCGTGGCGGCGAGCGGGGCGCCGACCGGAGCAGGGATCGCGAGCGCGGCTGATACCCGCCGGTAACGATCCGGGTGTGATCTTTCGGGTGTGTGGCGGCGAGATCCCGCCGTACACCGTCACGCCCTTTTGTGTACGCGAGCGTTCGAACGTTGCCCCAAAGGGGTGAGGTCGGCGCGGGGAGGTAGACTTGAACGTGTCTGGCCGGACGAGCGACCGACCCTGCCCTGAGCGAACGTGCGTGGGCTGTCGGGAGCGAGCGGCCAAGAGCGATCTGCTGCGCATCGTGGCGATGGGTGAACAATGTGTTCCCGATCAACGCGGTACGCTGCCCGGCCGGGGTGCGTACACGCATCCCGCCTTGATCTGTCTCGACCTGGCGATCCGCCGCCGGGCGTTCTCCAGGGCCTTCAAGGTCCAGGGACCGTTCGACAGCACGGAACTGCGCCGGTATGTCGAGCAGTCGGCACTGTAAGAAGAAGTACGGCACGGGTCCCCGTGCGGTTCAGGTACCTCGCGAGTTGGAAGTAGGTCGAGATTGCGATGAGCACTCGATGAGTACGCGATGAGTACGCCCATGAAGTAGCGACGGTCCGGCGGTAACCCGGACCTAAAAGGAGCGAAGTGGCTAAGGTCCGGGTATACGAACTCGCCAAGGAGTTCGGTGTGGAGAGCAAGGTCGTCATGGCCAAGCTCCAAGAACTCGGTGAATTCGTCCGTTCGGCGTCCTCGACGATCGAGGCGCCGGTCGTGCGCAAATTGACTGACGCTTTGCAGGGGCCCGGCGGCAACGCCGGCAAGTCCGCTGCCAAGCCCGGGGCGCCCCGCAAGGCGACCCCCGCAAGGCCCACCCCCCCGTCTCCGGCCTCCCCGGCCCAGACGGCACGTCCCGCTGCCCCCAAGCCCGGTGTCCCGGCCCCCAAGCCGGCCGCCGCCGAGGCCCCCAGGAGCAGCACCCCCTCTTCCGCGCCGAGCCCCGGCCCGCGTCCGGCTCCGGCCGCCCCGCGGCCCCCGGCCAAGCCGGCGCCCGCCGCCCCGGCGGCTCCGGAGTTCACCGCGCCCCCGTCGGCCCCGGCCGCCGGTCCCCGGCCCGGTGCCACCCCCGGCCCGCGTCCCTCCAACCGCCCCACGGGCGGTCAGGGAGACCAGCGCCAGGGTGACCGTCAGGGTGACCAGCGCGGCGAGCAGCGCCAGGGCGGCCGCCCCGGCGGCGCGCGTCCCGGCCAGGCCCCGCGTCCCGGTGCCCGCCCCGCGGGCCCGCGTCCGGGCAACAACCCCTTCACGTCCGGCGGCTCCACCGGCATGGCGCGCCCGCAGGCGCCCCGTCCCGGCGGCGCCCCGCGTCCCGGCGGCCCCGGTGCCCCCGGCGGCCCGCGCCCCCAGGGCGCCGGTCAGGGCGGTCCCCGTCCGCAGGCCGGCCCCGGTGGACAGACCGGTGGCCGTCCGACCCCGGGCGGCATGCCGCGTCCGCAGGCCCCGCGCGCCGCGGGTCCCGGCGGTGGCCCCGGTGGTAACCGTCCCAACCCGGGCATGATGCCGCAGCGTCCCGCTGCCGGCCCGCGTCCCGGTGGTGGCCCCGGCGGTGGCCGTGGTCCCGGCGGCCCCGGTCGCCCGGGTGGCGGCGGTGGCGGTCGTCCCGGTGGCGGCGGCGGTTTCGCCGGTCGTCCGGGTGGCGGCGGCGGTGGCGGTTTCGCCGGTCGCCCCGGTGGTGGCGGCGGTGCCCCGGGTCGTCCCGGTGGCGGTGGCTTCGGTGGCGGCGGTGGCCGTCCCGGCTTCGGCGGACGTCCGGGTGGTCCCGGCGGCCGTGGTGGCACACAGGGCGCGTTCGGCCGTCCCGGCGGGCCCGCCCGTCGCGGCCGTAAGTCGAAGCGGCAGAGGCGCCAGGAGTACGAGGCCATGCAGGCCCCGTCGGTCGGCGGCGTGATGCTGCCGCAGGGCCAGGGCCAGACGGTCCGGCTCTCGCGCGGTGCGTCGCTCACCGACTTCGCGGAGAAGATCAACGCCAACCCGGCGTCGCTCGTCGCCGTGATGATGAACCTCGGCGAGATGGTCACGGCCACGCAGTCCGTCTCCGACGAGACCCTTCAGGTCCTCGCCGGCGAGATGAACTACGTCATCGAGATCGTCAGCCCCGAGGAGGAGGACCGCGAGCTGCTCGAGTCCTTCGACATCGAGTTCGGCGAGGACGAGGGCGGCGAGGAAGCGCTCGTGTCCCGTCCGCCGGTCGTCACCGTCATGGGTCACGTCGACCACGGTAAGACCCGGCTGCTGGACGCGATCCGCAAGACGAACGTCGTCGCGGGCGAGGCCGGCGGGATCACGCAGCACATCGGTGCGTACCAGGTCGCCACGGACGTCAACGGTGAAGAGCGCAAGATCACCTTCATCGACACCCCGGGTCACGAGGCGTTCACCGCCATGCGTGCCCGTGGTGCGAAGTCCACCGACATCGCGATCCTCGTGGTCGCGGCCAACGACGGTGTGATGCCCCAGACGATCGAGGCGCTGAACCACGCCAAGGCGGCCGACGTGCCGATCGTGGTCGCGGTCAACAAGATCGACGTCGAGGGTGCGGACCCGACCAAGGTGCGCGGTCAGCTCACCGAGTTCGGTCTGGTGGCCGAGGAGTACGGCGGCGACACCATGTTCGTCGACATCTCCGCCAAGCAGGGTCTGAACATCGACAGCCTGCTGGAGGCCGTGGTCCTCACCGCGGACGCCTCGCTCGACCTGCGGGCCAACCCGGAGCAGGACGCGCAGGGTATCGCCATCGAGGCCCACCTCGACCGCGGTCGCGGCGCCGTCGCCACCGTGCTCGTCCAGCGCGGCACGCTGCGCGTCGGTGACACGATGGTCGCCGGTGACGCGTACGGCCGTGTCCGGGCGATGCTCGACGACAACGGCAACAACGTCGACGTGGCGACGCCTTCCACGCCCGTCCTGGTCCTGGGTCTCACCAACGTCCCCGGCGCCGGCGACAACTTCCTCGTCGTGGACGAGGACCGCACCGCCCGGCAGATCGCGGAGAAGCGCGCCGCCCGTGAGCGGAACGCGGCCTTCGCCCGCAGGGGCGTCCGGTTCTCCCTGGAGAACCTGGACGAGGCCCTCAAGGCCGGCCTGGTGCAGGAACTCAACCTCATCATCAAGGGCGACGCGTCCGGTTCGGTGGAGGCTCTCGAGTCCTCGCTGCTCCAGCTCGACGTCGGCGAAGAGGTCGACATCCGCGTCCTGCACCGCGGCGTGGGTGCGGTCACGGAGTCGGACATCGACCTGGCCATGGGCTCCGACGCCATCGTGATCGGCTTCAACGTGCGCGCCGCTGGGCGTGCCGCGCAGATGGCCGACCGCGAAGGTGTGGACGTCCGCTACTACTCGGTCATCTACCAGGCGATCGAGGAGATCGAAGCGGCCCTCAAGGGCATGCTCAAGCCGGAGTACGAAGAGGTCGAGCTGGGTACGGCGGAGATCCGCGAGATCTTCCGCTCGTCCAAGCTGGGCAACATCGCGGGTGTTCTCATCCGCTCCGGCGAGGTCAAGCGCAACACCAAGGCCCGGCTCATCCGCGACGGCAAGGTCATCGCGGAGGACCTCAACATCCAGGGTCTGCGCCGCTTCAAGGACGATGTCACCGAGATCCGCGAAGGCTTCGAGGGCGGTATCAACCTCGGAAACTTCAACGACATCAAGATCGACGACGTCATCGCGACGTACGAGATGCGGGAGAAGCCGCGCGGCTGACGTGCGGTAGCCGGTCCGGGGCCGGTCGACGGGACGTATTTCCGTCGATCGGCCCCGGCCGTTCCGTGTACGGTTCTTGTGTCCCTGCCAAGCATCGGCAGGGCCTCCGAACCCGTACCGGCGGGACATCCGGACATACATGTATGTGGGGACACTGTCCTTCGATCTGCTTCTCGGCGACGTACGGTCGTTGAAGGAGAAACGCTCCGTCGTCCGGCCGATCGTCGCCGAGCTGCAGCGGAAATTCGCGGTGAGCGTGGCGGAGACCGGCGGCCAGGACCTCCATCGCAGGGCCGAGATCGGTCTGGCGGTGGTCTCCGGCGACTGGGCGCATCTCACCGATGTGCTGGACCGGTGCGAACGCATGGTCGCCGGCCGGCCCGAGGTGGAGCTGCTGTCGGTACGGCGCCGGCTCCACGGCGACGACGAGGATTGACCTGTACGGGGGCCTTACGGGGCCTTATGGGGCGTACGGAAGGCCCCGTACGCCCCGTACGGGGCGAGGCCCGGCACCGGGCCCCGGTCGGCGAAGCAGTAAGAGAACCAGCAAGAACACCAGCTAGAGAACCAGCAAGAATCCCAGAAGGAAGAGTGACGGACCGGTGACCGACAACGCGCGGGCCCGCAAGCTGGCCGATCGCATCCAGGTCGTGGTCGCGGAGACCCTGGACCGGCGTATCAAGGACCCGCGACTCGGCTTCGTGACCATCACGGACGCCCGCGTCACCGGCGACCTGCGGGAGGCCACGGTCTTCTACACGGTCTACGGCGACGACGAGGAGCGCGCCGCCTCCGCGGCGGCGCTGGAGAGCGCCAAGGGCGTCCTCCGCTCCGAGGTGGGCCGTCAGACCGGCGTCCGCTTCACCCCGACGCTGGCGTTCGTCCCCGACGCCCTCCCGGACAACGCGCGCACCATCGAGGACCTCCTCGACAAGGCGCGCGCCAAGGACGCCGAGGTACGGAACGTGTCGACCGGCAAGACCTACGCGGCCGGGGCCGACCCGTACCGCAAGCCCGACGCCGACGACGAGGCCGACGGCGAGACCGAAGGCGGCGCGGACGGCACCACGGGTGGCAACACGAACGGCGCCGCCGCGGAATGACACAGCAGAACAAGACGCCCGACGGCCTGATCATCGTGGACAAGCCGTCGGGCTTCACTTCGCACGACGTCGTCGCCAAGATGCGCGGCATCGCCAGGACCCGGCGGGTCGGCCACGCCGGCACCCTCGACCCGATGGCGACCGGCGTCCTCGTCCTCGGCGTGGAGCGCGCCACGAAGCTCCTCGGCCACCTCGCACTGACCGAGAAGGAGTACCTCGGTACGATCCGGCTCGGCCAGGACACCGTCACGGATGACGCGGAGGGGGAGATCATCTCCGCCACCGACGCCTCCGCCGTGAAGCGCGAGGCCATCGACGCCGGGATCGCCGCCCTCACCGGCGCGATCATGCAGGTGCCGTCCAAGGTCAGCGCCATCAAGATCGACGGAAAGCGGTCGTACGCGCGGGTCCGCGGCGGCGAGGAGTTCGAGATCCCGGCCCGGCCGGTGACCGTCTCGTCCTTCCGGTTGTACGACGTCCGCGACGCCGTCGCGGAGGACGGCACCCCGGTCCTCGACCTGGTCGTCTCCGTCGTCTGCTCCTCGGGCACGTACATCCGCGCCCTCGCCCGCGACCTCGGCGCCGGGCTCGGGGTCGGCGGCCACCTCACCGCGCTGCGCAGGACCCGCGTGGGACCGTATGCGCTGGACGGCGCGCGGACCCTTGACCAGCTCCAGGAGGAGCTGACCGTCATGCCCGTCGCCGAGGCCGCCGCCGCGGCGTTCGCGCGCTGGGACGTGGACGAGAGGCGCGCGGGGCTCCTGCTCAACGGCGTACGGCTCGACATGCCCGCGTACGGCACGGGGCCGGTCGCCGTCTTCGACCCGCAGGGCCGCTTCCTGGCGCTCGTCGAGGAGCAGCACGGCAAGGCGAAGAGCCTCGCGGTCTTCGGCTGACCCGTCGGTCCTCGGCCGATCCGTCGGCCGGTTCCTCGGCGGATTCTCCGGCGGATCGCCTCGTCGCGGGGCGAGCCCGGATTTCCCGCCGTGGGGCGGACAGGCCTGCCTGTCCGCCCCACGGCCCCCCTCCGGGAAGGATCTCTGTCCAACCGGGACCGCTCCTTCACCCCTTCAGCGGGGCGTACGGAATGCACCACGGGGGCATTGGGGGGCGCGAGCGCGGGGCATGGCAGTCTTAGCATTGCGTAACTGGAAATGACGTACATGGGTTCGGGCGAGGAGCGGTCTCAGTGCAGCGCTGGCGTGGCTTGGAGGACATCCCCCAGGACTGGGGGCGCAGCGTCGTCACCATCGGCTCCTACGACGGCGTGCACCGCGGGCACCAGCTCATCATCGGGCGGGCCGTCGAGAGGGCGCGTGAGCTGGGCGTACCGTCGGTCGTGGTGACCTTCGACCCGCACCCCAGCGAGGTGGTGCGCCCCGGCAGCCACCCGCCGCTGCTGGCCCCGCACCACCGCCGCGCGGAGCTGATGGCGGGGCTGGGCGTGGACGCGCTGCTGATCCTGCCGTTCACGCTGGAGTTCTCGAAACTGTCGCCGGCCGACTTCATCGTGAAGGTACTCGTCGACAAGTTGCACGCCCGCGCCGTCATCGAGGGCCCGAACTTCCGCTTCGGCCACAAAGCGGCGGGCAATGTCGCCGTCCTCTCCGATCTGGGCGCGTCGTACGACTACGAGGTCGAGGTCGTCGACCTGTACGTGAGCGGTGCGGCGGGCGGCGGGGAACCCTTCTCCTCCACCCTGACCCGCCGCCTCGTCGCCGAGGGCGACGTCGAGGGCGCGGCGGAGATCCTGGGCCGGCCGCACCGTGTCGAGGGCGTGGTGGTGCGTGGCGCGCAGCGCGGACGCGAACTCGGCTTCCCGACGGCCAATGTGGAGACCCTGCCGCACACCGCGATCCCCGCCGACGGCGTCTACGCGGGGTGGCTCACGGCCGACGGCGAGCGGATGCCCGCCGCGATCTCCGTGGGCACGAACCCGCAGTTCGAGGGCGTCGACCGGAGCGTCGAGGCGTATGCGATCGACCGGGTGGGGTTGGACCTGTACGGGCTCCACGTCACGGTCGACTTCCTCTCGTACGTACGGGGCATGCGGAAGTTCGAGTCCATCGAGGTGCTGCTCGACGCCATGGGGGACGACGTGAAGCGCGCGCGGGCCCTGACGGAGGCCTACGACGCGGCGTAGCGCCGTACGCGCTTCTTACCGCTGGTGATGCCGCCCCGTACGGCGCCGTGATGCCGCCTGGTAGGGCGCAGTGATGCCGCCCCGTACCCGTCCCATACGGCGCCGTACGGCGCGCGACGCCACCGCGCCGTGACGCCCGGCCCCGTCACTCCGCCGTGCGCCCCGCCGTCGCGACGTGGCAGGCCACCTGTGCCCCCGAGCCGCCCGTCAGTATCGGCAGCGGCGCCGTACGGCAGCGGTCCGCGAGCCCCGCGCGCTCCGCCGCGCCCGACGCCAGCACCTGGCACCGCGCGTGGAAGCGGCACCCGTCCGGGATCCGGGACGGGTCCGGCGGCTCGCCCGTGAGGACGACCGGAGTGCCGTCCGACTCGGGCAGTACGGAGAGCAGCGCCTGCGTGTACGGGTGCTGAGGCGCCGTCAGGACGTCCTCGACGGGGCCCGTCTCCACGATCCGGCCGAGATACATCACGGCCACCCGGTCCGCGATGTTCCATGCGAGCCCCAGATCGTGCGTCACCACCAGCGCGGAAAGCCCGAGTTCGTCGCGCAATGAGAGCAGCAGCGCCAGGATCTCGCCCCGTACGGAGGCGTCCAGGGACGCCACCGGCTCGTCCGCGACGATCAGTTCGGGCTTCAGGACCAGCGCCCCCGCGATGACGACGCGCTGGCGCTGCCCGCCCGACACCTCGTGCGGGTAGCGCAGGAAGAAGCGCTCGGGCGGCCGTAGCCCCGCGCGCGACAGCGCCTCAGCGACGGCGGCGCGCTCGTCGCCCGGGTAGCCGTGGATCCGCAGACCCTCGGCGACCGCGTCGTACACGGTGTGGCGTGGGTTGAGCGACCCGCTCGGGTCCTGGAGCACGAGCTGGACGCGCTTGCGGTACGCCTTGAGGGCGCGTGAGCCGTACCCCAGCGGCTCCCCGGCGAAGGTGACCCCGCCCGCCGTGGGCGGCACCAGACCGAGCAGCGAGCGCGCCAGGGTGGTCTTGCCGCAGCCGGACTCGCCGACCAGGGCGACGATCTCCCCGGGGGCGATGTCGAGGTCGACCCCGTCGACGGCGCGGGCGGGCGCGGCGCCGCGCCGCCCCTGGAAGGTCACGCTCAGCCCGGCGGCGGAGAGGAGCGGCGCCGGTGGCAGGGGCACCGACGGCGCGGGGGTGGTCGTCATGGCTGGCTCCTGGGAGAAGGTCGTCCGGCGGCCGTACGGACGACTGGGGTGCGCTGCCGGACCGTACGGCGCGTACGAGAGGGACGGCGCCTGGCGGGGCGCTCGGAGGGTGCGGTGCGGATACGTTTCGCCATGCCCCGTACCCGGCGTACTGCGCGGCGTACGGGGCGGCGCGCAACGCGGCGTACGGGGCGTACGGGGCGTCCCACGGTGCGGCGTACGGCGCCCGTCACAGCAGCGGCTCCGCCGCGCCGGCGGCGATCGGCGCGCCCGCCCGTACGCACGCCGCGCGCCGCCCGGGGCCCACGTCGCGCAGCGCCTGGTCGTCGTGGGCGCAGGCGTCCAGCGCGACGGGGCAGCGCGGATGGAACGTGCAGCCGGACGGCAGCGCCGCCGGGTCCGGCGGGTCGCCGGGCAGCCCGCGCGGCGCACGGCGCGACGCGAGGTCCCCGATCCGGGGGAACGCGGCGGAGAGGGCGCGACCGTACGGGTGCTCCGCCGCGTCGTACACGCCCCGTGCGGGGCCCTCCTCGACGATCCGGCCCGCGTACATCACGGCGAGCCGGTCGCACGTGTCCGCCAGCACGGCCAGGTCGTGACTGATCATCAGCAGGCTGATGTTCTGATCGGCGACGAGTTGTTCGATCAGCCGCAGGATCTGCGCCTGGATCATCACGTCGAGCGCCGTGGTCGGCTCGTCCGCGACGATCAGGCGCGGATCGCAGGCGAGCGCCATCGCGATCATGACGCGCTGGCGCTGGCCGCCGGACAGCTCGTGCGGGTACGCGTCGGCGCGGGCGGCCGAGAGCCCGACCTGCTCCAGCAGCTCGGCGGCGCGCGACCGCGCGGCGCCGGGGGTGACGCGCCGGTGCAGCAGCAACGGTTCTGCGATCTGGTCGCCGATCCGGTGCACCGCGTTGAGCGAGTGCATCGCGCCCTGGAAGACGATCGACGCGCCCGCCCACCGTACGGCGCGCAGCCGGCCCCACTTCATGGTGAGGACGTCCTCGCCGTCGAGCAGGATCTCCCCGGAGAGCTTCGCCGCGGGCGGCAGCAGCCGGAGCAGTGCCAGGGCCAGCGTGGACTTGCCGCACCCCGACTCGCCCGCGATGCCCAGCTTGCTGCCGGCCTCGACGGTCAGGTCGACGCCCCGTACGGCGGGCACGGCGCCGGGCCCCGTACCGTACGTCACCCGCAGGTTCCTGACCTCCAGCAGGCTGACGGCGCCCCCTGCGCCCGCCTGCGGTGTCACGCTTGTCGTGGTGGTCAACGGGGAACCCCCAGCTTCGGGTTGAGCACGGCCTCGATCGCCCGGCCGCAGAGCGTGAAGGCGAGCGCGACGAACGCGATCGCGATACCGGGCGGCGCCAGGTACCACCAGTGTCCGGACGACACCGCGCCCGCCTCGCGCGCGTCCTGGAGCATGCCGCCCCACGAGATGATGATCGGGTCGCCGAGGCCGAGGAAGGCGAGCGTCGCCTCCGTAAGGATGGCGCTGGAGATGCCGAGCGTCGTCTGGGCGAGGACCAGGGGCATCACATTGGGCAGCACGTGGCGCGTCATGACGTGGCGGTGCCCGCCGCCGAGCGCGCGGGCGCGTTCGATGTACGGGCGGGACTCGACGGCGATCGTCTGCGCCCGGACCAGCCGCGCCGTCGTCGGCCAGCTCGTGACGCCGATCGCCAGGATCACCGTCCAGATGGACCGGGACATGACCGTCGCCAGCACGATGGCCAGCACCAGGGTCGGCATCACCAGGAACCAGTCCGTGATCCGCATGACCACGGTGGCGAACCAGCCGCCGTAGTGCCCGGCGATGACGCCGACCAGCGTACCGATGGCCACCGAGAGCGCGGCGGCCAGCAGACCGACGGTCAGCGAGACCCGCGCGCCCCAGATCAGCAGCCCCAGCAGCGACCGGCCGAACTGGTCCGTGCCGAGCGGGAACGCGCCGCTGGGCTTCTCCAGGGCCGTTCCCGGGGCATCCGTCACACTCGCCACGTCGCCGCCGACGAGCAGCGGGGCGAGGAGCGCGAGCAGCGCGATGAGGGCGAGTCCGGCGAGGCCGAAGAGCCCCGTACGGTGCGTACGGTACTGCGCCCAGAAGCGGGCCACCGAGCCGCGCCGCCGGGCCCAGGCGAGCGCGGAAGCGGACGGTGCCGCGTCGGACGACGCCGCGTCCGACGGCCCCGCACCCGAGGGCGCCCCATCGGACGACGAGGCCGACCTGGGCGGGACAGACGGCGTCGGCGGGGTCTTTTCCACAGTCATCGGCCCACCCGGGGATCGAGCAGCGGATACAACAGGTCGGCGAGGAGGTTCATCAGGATCATCGCCCCGGCGAAGACGACGAACAGCCCCTGGACGAGCGGCAGGTCCGGCACGCTCAGCGCCGAGTAGAACAGCCCTCCCAGGCCCGGCCAGGAGAACACCGTCTCGACGAGGATCGAACCGGCCGCCACATGGCCCAGATTGATGAAGACCATCGTCACGGTGGGCAGCATCGCGTTGGGCACCGCGTGCCGGCGGCGTACGAGGTTGTCCCGCAGCCCCTTCGCGCGCGCCGTCGTCAGATAGTCGCTGCCCATCTCGTCCAGCAGGGAGGACCGCATGACGAGCAGCGTCTGCGCGTAGCCGACCGCGACCAGTGTGGTCACCGGCAGCACCATGTGGTGCGCCACGTCCGCGACGTACGCGAAGCCGGTCGTGTCACCCGACTCCATCCCACCAGTGGGGAACATCCCGGGAATCGGCCCTATACCCACCGAGAAGAAGATGATCAGCAGCAGCCCGAGCCAGAAGGCGGGTACGGACCACAGGGTGAGCGCCACGCCGGTGTTCAGCCGGTCGCCGAGGCTGCCGTTGCGCCACGCGGAGCGCGTACCGAGCCAGAGCCCGAGCGCCGAGTAGAGCACCACGGCGACGCCCGTGAGCAGCAGTGTCGCGGGCAGCTTCTGGACGATCAGCTCGCCCACCGGCGCGTGGAACTGGTACGAGGTGCCCAGATCGCCGCTGAGCGCCTTGGCGCAGTAGTCGGTGAACTGCTGCCACAGCGGCAGATCCAGACCGAACTGCCGGCGCAGCGTCGCCAACTGCTCGGCGGACGTCGGAACCCCGTGGGTCATCGCCTTGACCGGGTCACCGGGGATGATCCGGAAGAGGAAGAAGCTCGTGACGAGGACGGCGAAGAGGGACACGAGCGCCCCGCCCAGCTTCCCCGCCACATAGAGCGGATACGCGGTCCTGGTGCCCGAGGCGGCGCGGGCGGCGGGGCCGGACGGCCCGGCGAGGACCGGGCCGTCCGCCGCGTCCCGCACCGTACCGGGCGTGCTCGCGGTGCTCATGAGTTATTCACGGTCTTCCACGGTGGACCGGCGCCGCAGCATGAAGAAGCCCCCGAGCGCCGCGGCGACCACCACGACGGCGCCGATCCCGATCAGCACACCGGTCGACGAGGAGCCCTCCGAGCCGTCGCCGGCGTCGGCGGGCGCCGCGGACCACCAGCTCCAGTAGCCGTCCTGGCCCCAGATGTTTCCGGCCGCCTCCGGCATGGTCGTGATCGACTTGATCTGGTCGGTGCGGTACGCCTCGACCGCGTTCGGATACGCCATGACGTTCATGTACCCGGTGTCGTACAGCCGCGACTCCATCTGCTTGACCAGATCCGCCCGCTTGGCGGTGTCGTACTCCGCCGACTGCTGCGCGTACAGCTCGTCGAACCGCTTGTCGCACATGAAGTTGTCGGTCGCGCCGCTGTCCTTCGGAGTGGCGGGCAGTGCCCCGCAGGTGTGAATGGAGAGGACGAAGTCGGGATCGGGGTTGACGGACCAGCCGTCGAAGGCGAGGTCGTAGTCACCGGCCATCCACGGATCGGAGACATTGTCGAGGCACTCGACCTTCAGTCCGATGCCGAGCGTGCCCCACCACTCCTGGAGGTACTTGCCGATCGCCTTGTCGTTCGGATCGGTGGCGTGGCAGAGGATCCGGAGGTCGAGCGGCTTGCCGTCCTTGCCCAGACGCTTGCCGGCGCTGTTCTTGCGGTAGCCGGCGGCGTCGAGCGTGCCGGCCGCCGCGGCCGGGTCGTACGCGATCTTCTGGCTGTCCGAGGGCTGCCAGAAGTACGAGGCGAAGCGCGGCGGGATGTACCCCTGGCCCTCGACCGCGTACCCCTGGAACACCTTGTCGATGATCGTGCCACGGTCCACGGCCTGGAAGAGCGCCTTGCGCACCGCAGGGTCGAGCAGCGCGGCGTTCCCGTTGCCGAACTTCTTCCCGTCCTTCGACCGCGCGCCGGGGTTGGTGGCGAGCGCGTAGAAGCGCCGCCCCGGGGCGTTGTTCACCTTGATGTCCTTGGCGCTCTTCAGCGCCGTGGCCTGGGCCGGGGTGAGGTTGGAGGCGAAGGACACCTCGCCCTTCTGGAGCGCCGCGACGGCCGCGTCCCCGTCCTTGTAGTACTTGAATACCAGTTCGTCGAACTTGGGTGCGCCGCGCCAGAAGTCCTTGTTGGGCTTGAGCTTGACGTACTGATCGACCTTGTAGTCCGTGATGACGAAGGGACCGTTGCCGACGATCGGGAACGTCTTGTCGTTGTTGAACTTCGAGAAGTCGTCGACCTTCTCCCAGATGTGCTTCGGCACGATCGGCACGTCCAGCGCCGTCATGGTCGCCTGAGGCTTCTTCAGCTTCACGACCAGCGTGGCGGGGTCGGGCGCCGTGACCTTCTCGAAGTTTGCGGTGAAGCTGCCGTTGGCGGTGGCGGCGTCCGGGTCCGTCATCATCTTGTTGAACGTCCAGGCGGCGTCCTCGGACGTCGCCTTCTGTCCGTCGGACCACTTCGAGTCCCCACGGATGGTGAACGTCCACGTCAACTTGTCGGCTGACGACTTCCACGCGGTGGCGAAGCCGGGGACCGGACGGGCGTCCTTGGGGTCGTAGTTGACGAGGTACTCGTACGCCAGTCGGTGGATGCTGGTACTGGTCAGTCGCTGCGCCAGGAACGGGCTGAGCGAGTCGACGCTCTGACTGACCGCGACAGTGAGGACGTTCTTACCGTCGGCGGCCCGGGCCTGCTGGGGCGCGGGGAGCAGCGGCCCGAGCGGGACCACCGATCCGGCCACGAGCGCGGCGGAGGCGGCGACGGAGGCCAGAAGGTGACGGAGGCGGGGACGGCGGCGCTGCCGTACGGGGCGGGGTTCGGGCCGGTGCAAGGGCCGGGGCGCGGCCTGCCGCGGCGTACGCGGCGGAACTCTTTCGACCATGGGACGGTGACCTCGTGTTATCACTCGTACGGAGAAGCCGGGTTGATGCTGGTTCGTCAACTGGTGAAGCGAAGGTTTATCAGCGCTTCACGGCCGCGTCAACGGCCGCCCAAACCCCGTGTGGTCTGCGGGAATGCGCTGAGGGGCCGCACCGTGAAGACGGTGCGGCCCCTCATTGGTCTCTACCTCTGACGCCCTACTGCTGAGACGCTGGCGGTGCTGCCGGGGGCTGCTGCTGAGGCCACCCGGCCGGCGGTACGGGGCGCTGTGCGTCGGGCTGTTCCGACGGGTCCGCCGACGGAGTGTGCGGCGGGGCGTGCGGGGGGCGCAGACCGTACGCGTCCGGCTGGGCGGGCCCTCCGGGCTGAGACTGCGGCGGTCCCGCGGGGTTCGCGGGGCTCTGCGCCTGGGGCGGCGGGGACTGCTGCCACCCCTGCTGGACGCCCGGCCCCGGCTGCGGCGCGCCGTACTGCTGCTGCGGCGGGTACGGGTACGCCGGGGGCTGCTGCTGGGGCTGGGCCTGCTGGGGCACCGGCGGCTGCGGGTACTGCTGGGGCGGATACGGCTGGCCCTGCGGGGGCCCCTGGACCGGCTGTCCAGGCTGCGGCAGGCCCTGCGCGGGGTGCGGCGCCCCGTACGGCGGCTGACCGTGCATCGGCTGCCCGTACGGCGGGCCCTGCGGCGGCTGCCCGTACGGCGCCTGCCCCTGCGGCCCCTGCCCCGGCACCTGACCCTGCATCGGCTGGCCCTGGTAGCCCGGCATCGGTGGCGCGAGATGCGGCGGCGGCTGGCCGTCCGCCGTCCACAGCCCCTGCGCCTGCTGCGCCCGTACGAAGTCCTCGGCGACCAGCGCCGAGAGATGGAAGTACGCCTCGCGCGTCTTGGGGCGCATCATGTCGAGGTCCACCTCGGCGCCCGCCGAGAGGTGTTCGTCGAAGGGCACCACGACGACGCCGCGGCAGCGGGTCTCGAAGTGCTGCACGATGTCGTCCACCTTGATCATCTTGCCGGTCTCGCGGACCCCGGAGATGACCGTCAGGGACCGCTGCACAAGGTCGGCGTACCCGTGCGCGGAGAGCCAGTCGAGCGTCGTCGACGCGCTGCTCGCGCCGTCCACGGAGGGCGTCGAGATGATGATGAGCTGATCGGCGAGGTCCAGCACGCCGCGCATCGCGCTGTAGAGCAGACCGGTGCCCGAGTCCGTGAGGATGATCGGGTACTGCTTGCCGAGGACATCGATCGCGCGCCGGTAGTCCTCGTCGTTGAACGTCGTGGAGACGGCCGGGTCCACATCGTTGGCGATGATCTCCAGACCGGACGAGGCCTGCGAGGTGAACCGGCGGATGTCCATGTAGCTGTGGAGGTGCGGGATCGCCTGCACCAGGTCGCGGATGGTCGCGCCGGTCTCGCGCCGTACGCGGCGGCCCAGTGTGCCGGCGTCGGGGTTGGCGTCGATCGCCAGGATCTTGTCCTGCCGCTCGGAGGCCAGGGTCGAGCCCAGCGCGGTCGTCGTCGTGGTCTTGCCGACGCCGCCCTTGAGGCTGATGACCGCGATCCGGTAGCAGGAGAGCACCGGCGTACGGATCAGTTCGAGCTTGCGCTGCCGCTCCGCCTCCGCGGCCTTCCCGCCGATCTTGAAGCGCGAACCACCGGACGGATTGCGGCTGCTCTTGGCCTTCTGCTTGTTGTTGCGCAGCAGACGGTCCGAGGACAGCTCCACGGCCGCCGTGTAGCCGAGCGGGGCGCCCGGTACGGAGCGCTCGCGGTGGTCGTGCGCGACGGCGGAGGGCCACGCCGCGCCGGTACGGGGGTCGACGGGCGGCGCACCGGGCGCGGCCTGCGGCAGCGCCTGGTGGAGCTGCTGCGGCTCGCCGGGCCGGGGCGGGGGAGTCTGCCCCTGGGACGGCTGGGCGGCCTGCTGGGCCGGGAGATGGGGCGCCTGCGGAGACGGCGGTACGGGAGCCTCCGCGCCCGGTCGGCCCTGCTGCTGCGGGAACCCGTAACCCGCCTGCGGGGGCTGCTGCGGCCCGGGGCCGCCCGACTGCGGGAAGCCGTATCCGCCCTGCTGGGGGAAGCCGTAGCCGCTCTGCAGCGCGGGCGGCTGCGGCGCGGTCGCGGGGACGGGGAGGCCCGGGTGTCCCTGCTGCTGCGGGAAGCCGTAACCGGCGGGCGGTACGGGGGCGTTCGGGCCCGGAAAGCTCGGCGCGTGGCCCGTGGGCGGCGCGGACGCCGCGGGCGGCAGCGCGGCGGGCGGCTGCGGCGCGGGCGCTACGGGGGTGGGCGGCGCCGGTACAGCGGCGGCCGACGGGCCCTGGCCGGCCGGGCCGGCCTGCTGGGGGAAGCCGTAGCCACCCTGTGGCTGCGGGGCGGGGGGCAGCGCGGGCCACGCGTGCGCGCCCTGAGGTGGCCCCTGGGGCGCACTCGGGGGCTGGTCCTGGGGCTGGGGCTGCGCCTGGGCCGCCGGGGCCTGGCTCTGCGGCGGGGCGGACTGCTCGGCGGACTGCGCCGATACGGGCCACTGCGGCGCGGACACCGGCGCGGCCGGCTGGAACGCGGGCGGGAGCGGCGGCAGTCCGGCGCCCGGTACGGCGCCCGGCCGGGGCGCCCAGGGCTGGGCCGGTGCGGGGGCCGGGGGAGCGTCCTGCGGTTCGTCGGCGGGCACCGCGTCCTGCGGGGCGGCGTCGGCGACATCGGCCACGGCGTCCGCCGGTTCGGCGACGGGCACCGCGTCGGAGGGCTCGTCGGCCGCCCCGTCCTTCAGGGACGCGGGGATCGCGTCCGAGACGCCGTCGTCGGGTGCGTCGGACGTGGCCTCGGACGTGGCGTCGAACGCGACCTCGGGCTTCGGGGCCTGCTCGGGAGCCGCCTCCGGTGCCGGTACGTCCGCGGCGCCGTGCTCCGCGTCCGGTTCGGCCGGACCCCGCGCCGCGTTCGGCGCCGTAACGCCGTCGGACGCGGCGTCGTCGGCCGTCGCGCCGTCGTCCGCTGCGGACGGGGCGGGGGATGCCTCTTCGGATGTCGGCGCCACGGATGTCGGCGCCACGGACGGAGCGCTCGCGTTCTCCGCCTCTGCGCCGGCCGCCCCGGAACCGGCCGCCCCGGAACCGGCCGCCCCGGAACCGGCCGCCCCGGAACCGGCCGCCCCGGAACCGGCCGCCCCGGAACCGGCCGCCCCGTGTACCGCGTCGTCCGCGTCCGGCACGTCCGCCGAGGCGGTGGCACCGTTTGAGGCGCCCCCACCGGTCTCCGCGTCCGGCGCCGTGTACGTGGCGGGTTCCGGGCTCGTGTCGGCGTCGGACCGTGCGTCGGCCTCCGCCGTCCCCGCCGACCCCGGCGTCTCCGCCGTCCCGGACGCACCGTTCTTCGCCGCCTCGTGCTTCTCGATCTCGCGCTTCAGCGCCGTCGGGGAGAACCGCATCGTCGCGCCGGTCTCCACGTCGCCACCGCCGAACGGCTCCGGCGCTCCGGGCGCGGACGCCGGAGGCGCCGGAGGCACCGGAGTCGTCGGTTCTGCGGCGCGAGCGGGCTCGGCCCCGGGCCCCGACTGCTGCGCGGGCTGCGCCGGAGGCGGGGTCGGCTGCGCCTGGGTTCCGGGCTGCGGTGCGGGCGGGGGCTGCGGCGCCCAGTGGGGCTCGAAGCCCCCGCCGGCGGGCAGCCCCGGCACCGCGACGGGCGCGCCGCCGGGCGGCGGGGGAGAGTTCGTGAAGGCCGGTGCGCTCGTGGCACCACCACCGGTCGTGTCCCCCGGCGCGTTCTGCGTGTACCAGGCGGGCGGGGTGTAGTCGATGGTGAACTCACCCGTCATCTCGGGCTCCGCGTCGGACTGATCGTCCGCGGCAGGCCGGTTCCAGCCGCTGCGGATCTCGTCCCGATCGCCGTTCACTTTGCCTCCTGGTGTGGTCGAGCACCCTTGTGCCGTGGTGGGTGGGGGCGGCCGAAATCCGTCACTCCGGTCCGCCCGGCTCTTCCCCTTACGGCGCGGCCGGTCTGCCCGCAGGTTCTCTGCTCCCGCGCCCACACCCACCCTAATCGCCAACGGTGCCGATACGGCAGGGCGGACCGCCCCGTCAACGCCCGCCCCGTACGTCGCGTCCTGTCCCCAAGTGACCCCGGTGGCGCGGAACGTGAGGTTCCGGCCCCGTACGGGGCGGGCACACCGGAGTATGAGAACGGTGCAAGGGCGGTCGAATCGGCATATCCGCCCCTGTGCTGACGGGTGGAATCGCGCCGGGTGGGCAGCGCCGTGCGGGTACGGCGCCGCCTCAGTCCATCCGGCGCGCGCTGCCCAACAATCCGGTCTCGGCGTCCGTCGCCTGCGTCATCACGAACTGCCGGTCCCGCGCGGTGCACCAGAGGGTGACCCCGTCCGAGAGCGTCGACAGCGCCTCGGTCTCGGCACGCGGCAGGCTCATGATCCGGCCGATCTGCACCGCTTCGTCCGGCGACACCCGCTGAAGGCCGACGAGCGCCGACTTCTCCATCAGCCGCGGCGCCACCGGGCTGAGATACGGCAGCAGCGTCAGCACCGACTGCCACGGCGCCGACACCACGCGCCCGCGCGGCGGCCGCATCCCGCAGTCCCGCACCACGAGCACCGGGCTGCCGGCCGAGGCGCCCTGCGGCGGCACCCGCCCCACGTCGTGCAGCGAGATGCAGGGAGTTCCCCCGCCCGCCGCCTGTGCCAGCCCCGTCCAGGCATGAGCCCGGCCCGTCTCCACCGCGATCCGCGCGCCGGTCGCGGCGGCCCGGAGCACCAGCACCTGGGCCGTCCACAGGCCACCGATCAGCGTGATGTCGTACGGAGTGGGCCGGTTGACGCCGAGCACGGCGGGCCGGTTCCCCGCGTCCACGCCGATCACCACCCCGTCGTCCCCGACCGGCAGCGCGAGCGCCTCCAACTGGTCGACGGAGAGCGCGTGGCGCTCACGGCGCGGCCCGATCAGCCCGAAGCCGATCCGCGGCTTGCCCCGGCCCCTGACCGGCTCCCGCATCATCGCGGGCATCGAAGCCCCCGCCCCCGCCGGACCGGGGCCAGCCCCCGCCGGACCGGGACCAGGGCCAGGACCCGCACCAGAAGCCGATGCGGGCGCGGACCCCGTTGTCGGTACGGACATCAGCGAGTACCCCCGAGCGGAAGAGTGGCGAGCATCGCGGGCACCTGCTCGCGGTCCAGACGCACCAGCCCGGTCTTCACCCCGCGGGCCGCGCGCTCCAGTTCATGACGGGCGGTCACCAGCTCCTCGTCGCTGCGCCCCGTGATCCGTACATGTCCGCTGACCGTCACCCCCTGCCGCTCGCCGCGCCCCAGCGTGAGACTGAAGGTCGTGGCCAGTGCCGGGATCGACGTGAGCAGCGCGACGAGTTGCGGCATCGGCGCACCGCCGCCGCCCAGCTCCGGCCAGCGCGCCACCCAGTACGAGGTGTGCCTGCGGTCGTCACAGCGCCACGTACGCGACGTCTCCGTCGTCCGCCGTACGGGCGTCTCCGTACGTCCCGCCTGCGCTATGGCCAGGGGATTGGCGCACGACGAGACGGCTATCGCCGCGGTCAGCTCCTGCTCGGTCAGCACCGCCGCGCGGAATCCGGCCCCCGCCAGCCGGCTGGAGAGCTGGTCCGCCGCGCGCACCACACACTTCTGTGCGCCCACCAGACCACCGCCCCGCGCCGCCACCGCCTCGGGGCAGAGCTCGGGGTCGAGCTTGAGCGCTATCCACGTGATCCGCACGGCCGGGGAGCCCGTCTGGGCCTGCAGCGGCGCGTAGTTGCGGGCCGCCACCGACTGCTCCGGCAGATGCGGGGCGGGCGCGGGCTGCGTGTGCTGCACGATCTGGGCCGACTCCAGCCGTACGTCGTCCACGTCCAGCGCGTCCCGTACGAGACGGACGGGCAGCGGCCTGGCCGAGCGGTCGGGCCGCAGCGCTGTGGCGTCCGACTCGACCTGGAGCACCACCGTCAGGAACGTACCGTCGCCGATCATCCCGACCGGGCGCCGGTCACGGTCGCTGTACGCGTACGTACGCAGCGCCGGGTCGCACTCCACGGCGGGCGCCAGCCCCGGCTCCGTACCGGCGGGAACGACCAGGGAGGCGGCCCTGCGCGTCCGGGCGCGCAGTGCGAGGGCGGTCGCGAGCCAGTCGGGGAGCGCGCGCCGGTGCCTGCGCACCAGGGCGAGCAGCACCAGCAGCGCGGCGAGCACACCGGCCGGGACCAGCAACAGGGGACTGATCACCCACGCCACCAGCAGCAGAGCGGCCGCCAGCTCGATCAGTACGAGTTGTTGCATTCGAAAAGGTCCGAAATGCCCTGGCCGCGCCTTCAGTCCGGGCGTCGCCTGGCCTGGGGAGGCGACGGCGGACGGCGCGGTCGCGGCAGGCCGCGTCTGCGTCGCTGAAGCCATGATGGAGAAACCCCCCAATTCGTCCCGATCACCCTGGCCGACCAGGGTGTTGGCAGCTCGGTCAGCCTACCCGCCCCACCACCACGCCCGGCCTACAGGCATAGTAGGGGGCCGGTCCGACAGTCAGGCAGGGCCCGGGGGCCATGCCGACGTGCCCTGCCCCCGGGGGCGACCGAGCCTTTTTCATCGATGGGGACTCATGGCATCACGGCGGGATGAGCTCAACGCGTACACCTTCGCGAAGAAGCGCACGGTGGCCGCATTTCTCCAACCCTCGGCCACCACCGCGGAGGAGGGCGCGCCCAGACCGTTGCGCGCCGTCGTCCCCGGCCTGATCGTCGGCGCGCTGATCCTGGCGGGGTTCGGGGCGTGGGGGATGTTCAAGCCCACCGCGCCCAAGGACTGGGCCAAGCCGGACACCAAGGTGATCGTCGGCAAGGACTCCACCACCCGTTACGTCGTGCTGAGCACCGGCAAGGGGAAGCAGAAGGAGACGCTCCTCCACCCCGTGCTGAACCTGGCGTCGGCGCGACTCCTGCTCACTCCGAAGGAGTTCGCGGTCATCCAGGTGCCCGACAAGATCCTGGACGCGGGCAAGCCCCCGCGCGGCCCCGTCCTCGGCATTCCGTACGCCCCGGACCGGCTCCCCAGCGACACGGAGGCGGCCGAGCCCAAGCGGTGGGCCGTCTGCGAGCAGCCGGGCGGTGGCAAGGGCGGCAGCGTACAGAAGGCCGCGTTCCTCTTCGCCGACCGTGACTTCGCCAGGACGGACGGCGGGCAGCGGCTGACCGGCGCGCAGGTGCTGTACGTGAAGGGCCAGAAGGGGGCCCGCTATCTGGTCGACGCCAAGGGTACGAAGTACCTGGTCCGCGACAAGCCGAGCGACAACCTCACCCGCGCGCTCGTCGGCGACCGGGAGCCGCAGTCCGTGACCGACGACTGGCTGGCCACGCTGCACACCGGCAGCTCCGTCGACTTCCCCGAGGTCCCCGGACAGGTCGCCTCGGACGCGGGCGCCGGCGGCGGGCTCACCGAGGAGCAGGACCGGGTCGGGAAGGTGCTGCTCGCGCAGACCGGCGCAGGGCCGCAGCACTACGTCGTCCTCCAGGGCAAGGTCCAGCCGGTGTCGGAGTTCACCGCCTGGCTGCTGATCAACTCCCCGCAGACCGGCGACCTGGACATGGGCGGCGAGGCCGACACCGTGGACGCGCAGTCGATCACCCCCGACACGGAGACCTTCGGCGCGGAGAACCGCTGGCCCGAGCGGCGCGCCACCCAGGTCAACACGGAGAGCGGCGAAGGCGCCCGCGACACCGTGTGCAGCGTGCTCCGATCCGTCGACGACAAGGGCCGCGCGACCCTGTCCACCTGGGCCGGCGCGGCGTACCCCGCGGACATCACCGCGGCGGGCACGAGCACGTACGTCACCCCGGGCAGCGGGCTGCTCTACACGCAGGTGCGAGGGCGGCAGACCAACCCCGACGGTTCGCTCTTCCTGGTGACGGACACAGGACTGCGGTACGCGGTTCAGGCGAACGGGGACAGCGACGCCGCGCGTTCGGACATCGGCACCGGGGAGCGGCAGGAGCAGCAGGACGGCCGCCCCGAGCCCAGTGAGGCACAGATAAGGCTCGGCTACGAGAAGGTCACCCCGGCCCTGGTCCCGATCGCCTGGTCGGAGTTCCTGTCGAAGGGGCCGCGCCTCGACACCAACAGCGCCCGCCAGCCGCAGGGCTCGTGAGGGAGGACCGGGACCCGATGCCGCAGATGCCCCACGTACGCATGCCTCACGTACGCATGCTTCACCTGCGCCTGCCTCACGTACGCGTGAAAACCGCCCTGGTGGCCGCCGTGACGGCCCTGACGGGACTGACGGCGCTCCCCCCTGCCCACGCCGCACAACGGCCCGCAGAGGGGCCTGGAGCGGCGTCCTGGAGCCTCGGGATAAACGGCAGCGGCGAATGCTCGTTCCCGATGAAGAAGCAGATCGAGGGCACCCCCTGGCCCCTCCAGCGCGTGATACTCGACGAACTGTGGGCGGACACCAAGGGCAAGGGGGTGCGCGTCGCGGTCATCGACACCGGGGTCGACAACACCAACCGGCAGCTCAGGAAGGCCGTCGACACCTCCGCGGGCACCGAGTTCCTGGCCAAGAAGATGGAGAAGGGCGCCGACGG
Organism: Streptomyces sp. NPDC050509; assembly: GCF_044457965.1. Taxonomy (NCBI): domain Bacteria; kingdom Bacillati; phylum Actinomycetota; class Actinomycetes; order Kitasatosporales; family Streptomycetaceae; genus Streptomyces; species Streptomyces sp. NPDC050509. Next base: position 156,341 of record NZ_JBITHL010000016.1, read on the forward strand.
CGACGGTACGGACGACAAGGTCGGCCACGGCACCAAGGTCGCCGGGATCATCGCCGCGCGCCCCCGCAAGGGCACCGGATTCGTCGGACTGGCCCCTGAGGCCACCATCATCCCGATCCGCCAGAACGACGAGAAGAACAGCGGCCAGGACACCACGATGGCCGACTCGATCGACCACGCCATCGCCAAGAAGGCCGATGTCATCAACATCTCCCAGGACACGACGAAGCCGTTGACGGAGGACTCCGCCCTGGGGCGCGCCGTACGCCGCGCACTCGACCAGGAGATCGTGGTCGTCGCCTCGGCCGGCAACGACGGGGTCGACGGGGCGCGCAAGAACACCTACCCGGCGGCCTTCGAGGGCGTCCTCGCGGTCGCCGCCTCCGACCGCAACAACGAACGCGCGGCGTTCTCCCAGTCCGGCGCGTTCGTGGGGGTGGCGGCGCCGGGCGTGGACATCGTCTCCACCGTCCCCGGCAACGGCCAGTGCGTCGACAACGGCACGAGCTTCTCCGCCCCGTACGTCGCGGGCGTCGCCGCGCTGCTGCGCGCCAAGCACCCGCAGTGGAAGGCCCACCAGATCGTCGCGCAGATCGAGCAGACCGCCGAACGCAGCGTCAACGGCCATGACGACTTCGTCGGGTGGGGTGTCGTCGACCCGCTCCGCGCGCTGACCGAGGACGACCGCGCGCCCGAGTCCCCGCGCCCCGACGCGGGCCCGCCCAAGGCGCCCGCGCCCGAGCCCGCGCACCTCGCGCTCTCCGAGACGACCCAGGAGCGGTCGGAACGGTACGCCACGTACGCCCTGGGGATCGGCGGAGTGCTCGTCGCGGTCGTCGCGGGATCGGCCACGGTGCTACGGGACCTGCGACGGCGGGACTCACGGCGCCGGAGCCCACGACGGCGGGCCTGAGAGAGCGGATCATAAGGACAGCGGACCTGAAGGGCGGCGGACCTGAGACGGCGCCGTACGGTGCCGCCCCGCTGTGCGACGAGTTCCGGCGAGTGAAGACGAGTGAAGTCGATCTCTCTCCCGAAACCGGTGTTGGGGCCGGGAGGGGATATGGCTAAAGTGACCGTGGCTTCACGAGTGCGATGAAGCCCATGGGGTCGACGGGGGTCATGGGGGACCTGACATGGCGGGGGACATGCTGGACGGCGGAGAGGATTCCCGCCCTCCGGTCAGCGAGGCGTACCGCCCCTTCCGACGGGAAATCCATCCTCACCCATTGCTTCCCCCTCTTCTGAGACACGGGGGCAAGCGCGACGTACGTACGGGAACGTCCGGGGCACACACCACGGCCGGTTCCTGCGGCGCGCGCGAAGAGAAGAAGCCCGGCGGCGATCGCGTGTGCCGGGCCGGGAACCGATAGATAGGACTCCGGATGAGCAGCCCCGCAGGTGGGTTCGGACTTTCAGACGACCCGATCGTCCAGGCGAAGACCAAGATCACGGAGACCAAGGAGCAGGTCTCCAAGCAGGCCAGGGAGCTGGCCGACATCATCGCGACGGTCAGCGCCGGATGGACGGGTGTCGGCGCCTCGGGCTTCGTCTCGGCCCAGGTGATGATCAACGAGGATCACGACGCGATCCTCCGTCTGCTCAGCGTCCTGGAGAACGCCGTCGGCCAGACGAAGAACCTGAGCAACGAGCAGGACGACGAGGTCCGGGCCCAGTTCGCGGCCGCCAGGACCGAGGCCGCCCAGAACACCTCGGGTCTCAACAACATCTGACACGACCGACCCGCTCGCGGCCGTACGGCCGATCGACCACATATCGAGGAGAACAGCATGGCCGGCACAGATCCGGGCACCCGGGTTCGGTACGAGAGCGTCCAGGAGATGGCCAACCGCATCCGGACGGTCTCGAAGAACATCATCAAGGACCTCGAAGAGATGGACCAGGCGCTCAAGGTGGTGACCGACACCTGGGACGGTGAGGCTCACGGGGAGTACGAGGCCCTCCAGCGCAAGTACAAGGGCAACGCCACGCACATGAGGGATCAGTTGGAGAAGGTCGCCAAGCTGATCGAGAGCGGCAAGGACGGGTACCGCGCCACCGACGTGAAGGCGTCGCGGTACTTCACCGAGGCGTACTGACCGGTCCCGGCCGGGAAACACGGGGAGGGGCACGCACCGTACCGGGCGTGCCCCTCGGCCGTCCTCCGGCCGCCTTCCGGCCCTACCGGGGCTCCCGGCTCACTTCAGGTCGAACTCCCCGTCCCTCGCCCCGAGTACGAACGCCCGCCACTCGGCCTCGGTGTACCGCAGCACGGTGTCGTGGTCCATCGACGACCGCATCGCGACGGCCCCGCCCGGGAGATAGGCGATCTCCACCCGCTCCTCGTCCGGACTGGTGCCGGGAGCGCCCTGCCACTCCACGCCACTGATGTCGAGCGCGTACAGCTCGTCCTTCTCCTGCTGAGTACCCATCAGGGGCCTCCCCTTCTTCGTCACGGTACGGAGTCGCAGACCAAGGTATCCGTAGTCGGTGGCGCCCCTCGCACAGGTGCCCCGTTCGAAGGGGAACGCGGCACTCTCCGAGGGGACTTCCAGCGAGAACCGCACGTCGCCGGTGCCCGGTCCGACGGCCGTCCGTTCGACCGTGCAACGTCGAGCCTCTCCGGCGTCCTCGCCGGTCAGCCGCCCCGTTCCGGGGAAGGCCCGCTGGAAGTCGTCGGCCGACAGCCTGCCGTGACAGACCTTCTCCGGGCCGAAGGCATGGGTTTCGAAGGTGAGGAACAGCCCGGCGACGAGGGCGAGAACAGTCGGCACGACAGCGGCCGACCATTGCGCGCGTCGGGAGCGCGGCATACGTACGGGCACGGAACGTCGATCTCATCCGAGGCTGGTCGCGGCGTCACTGCGAAGAGCTGGAACAGGACCGCTCGGCTTCTCCGGGCGGTCGCGGATTCCTTCGAGGGCCATCTGAAGGGATGCCTGAAGAGACATCCGGTACCGGCGGATCACTCACCCCAGCGAGCGGAGCGAGTCGTCGTAGGCCGAATCGGCAGCAGCGCGGCCGGTCCGCACCAGGCCGTTCAGCGTCTTGTCGTCCGTCTTCCTGGCCACCGACCAGATCTCCACGAGACGGACACCCTGTTCCCGTAGGGCCGGGAACGCGTCTTCGCCCTTGGCGGAGCGCAACGCGGACCTCCATGTCCCCACGAGGTGGCGGACGGGATCATCCGCGTACGAGGCCGGCTGGACCGGCCCGTCCTCCAGCTTCGCCACCACCGTGCTCCGCCAGTCCTTCGCCTCTTCGCTGTCGCGGCTGCGCAGCACGTCCGCCGCCACGGCGTCCAGAGTCGCCAGCACCCGTGCGCTGCTCGACACGGGAGCGGACAGGCCGAAGCCACGGGCGCCCTCGGTCACGTCCGCCAGTGCCGCGGAGGCGCGCAGGGTCTGCGCGTCGCGCACGGCGACGTAGGCGAGCGGGTCGTCCGACACCGCGCGCACCACGTGGAGCAGTTCGTTCCGGGGAACGGCCATGTGGTAGCCGTCATCGCTGCCCCAGGGGCCAGCGGAGGAAGCGCCGTTCCGTCCGTACTCGGCGTCTCCGGCACCGAGGAGGGCATGGACGTCGCCCGCGTAGTCCGCCAGCGCGTGAGCCACGGGAGCACGGAGACCGGGATCGAGCGTGCGGTCCGCACGCCGCTCGACGTCCTCGGCGAGCGCGGGCAGCACTCTCCTCATGGCGAGGGCCTGCCCGGAGGTGTGCCGGCCCGACGAGTCGGCGACGGTCGCCATCCGGATGGCCTCGCCGAGGTCCGCACAGCTCATCCCGGGGCGGCTGCCCTTGCCGAGTGCTTCCTGAACACGCCGGTCCGCGAGCAGGCCCGCACAGGGCGTCGAGCTCTCACCGGTGCCCAGGAGCAGCCATGCCCCGAGCGCTCCGACCGCCGCCAACGCTGCTGCGATCGCCGACCCGGTTCTACGGAGTCGGTGCGTACGCGGTGGGGACTCTTCGAAACGATCTTCCTCGGTATGGGTCAACGGCGGGTGAATTCCTTCTCTTCAGGGAGAATTCCGGTGATCATTTCCCATATTCTCTTTGCCGGTACGGGGACGAGTCTCAGGAGGCTGTCGGGCCCGACCTGCCCTTCCAGTACGGGTTCCGCCGGTAGTTCCCGGTGCCAGTAGCCGAGCGGTCCGCAGTCCCAGATGCCGAAACCACGTACCTTCGTTCCCTTTTTCCCTTCGTCCTCGCCGTGCCAGGCCGCGGTCATCCGCCAGCTCGACCGCAGTTCGCTGATCATGTTGGCGAGGAGGGAGAGCGTGGGATCCGCCAGGCCTTCGACTTCTGCCAGGGCCCTCGTCACGTGTTCGGCAGGGTCCTCGGAACCGGCGGGCAGGGTGCTCAGGCTGTCGAGCCCCGCGTCGAGTGCTCCGACGGTGCTCTCCACGGACGGAACACCGGTGTTGACGGGTTCGGCACGCTGCAGATTCACCATGTGGGCCAGAGCCCAGACCATCATCTGCGGCTCGATCCGAGCGTATTCCACCTCGGTCTCGCCGGGCCAGGAATCATGGGAGAAGACGGAACCGTTTCCGACGATCATGCCGTGGTTCAGCCGGCCGTGCGGACCGATGGTCTCCACACTGATGACCACCACCGGATCGGCGAGTGTGGCGGCCAATGGCGCGAGGGCGCTGGCGAAAGCGCCTGAATCATCTATCAGGCCGGCATCCAGCATCTCCCTCCGCGCCGGACCGAGGGCGGGCGGCACCTGCTCTCCGGTGGCCAGGTGGCCCATGACCGCGACGTTTTCCTCCGACAGCCGGAAACGTGCCCTGGAACTGTCATGCGACGGCATTCATTTACTCCCCGTATTGACTGCTGGTTCATTGAGAGGCGAAGCCTCGGTCCGTTGTTCAGGAAAACATGTCGAGGATCCGTGCCACGGCGGACCGAATGGCTCCCCCCAGCGTCAGATTGGCCCTGTTGGCGCCTGTGAAGACGACGGCGATGGAGATGTCGACAGGGTCGGCCGGACCGTTCACGTCGACAGATTGGTATTTCTTCTTCCCATGGCCTTTCTGGGCAACCTTGATGCGTACTCCATCGCGGGCCAGGACATAGCCCTTTCCTCGCCCGGTGGCGGTGCAGGTGTACTTGCGTTCCGCGTTGACCAGGCGTAGCGAGCGGCCTCTCTTTGTCACGGCCCACCGTCGCCTGGTCAAAGAAACCGGCGTGCTGCCGATGCGGAGTTCCATGAGGGACAGGGACGGGCTGCTCCCGTCCGCGAAGCCCTCGAACCACGAATCCGGGATCCGTTCACCACTGACTTCGACACGGGCTCGGGTGTTCTGGCGCACCGTGGGGTACTTCACGACTACCTCGCCGAAAGCATCCGAGGTGCCTCGCCAGCCGAACTGATGGGTCGATCGATGTCCATTCCGGGTCTCCCAGAATTCAAGGGTGAACGACGTTCTATTCATTTCTCTCCCAAGGTTTCCAGGACTCCGAGGCTTCCTCGGACATCGGATTCTGGGCAGGGTGTCGGAACGGTTCCGAAATCACCACGCATATCGATCATGGTATTCAGTCGAACGGGTTGAGGAATCCGCCGACCTTCTTCGCGCCCGAGGAAATCGAGGAACCGACTTCGCTCGCCTTGTCGCCGACCCACTCCGTCGCTTTTTCTGTGCCGCCCTTGATGGAGTCCCAGTTGTCCCAGACCAGGGCTCCGCCATAGGCCACGCCGGTTCCCACGGCGAGACCGATGGTTACCGGGTTGGGTGCGACCATTGCCGCGGTGAGCGACGCGTTGAACGCTGTTCCTGTGAGATCTGCGGCGAACTTCGAGGGATCCTTGCTGATCTGTTCCGAATCGTAGGTCGCGAGATTCGCGACCCCCCACACCGTTGCCCCGGCCGATCCCACGACTCCCGCACCGCGCATCCAGCCCGCCGCCTTGGCCGCGTTGGCGAGACCGCCGTTCTTCGCCACGGTCAGAAGGTTTGCCTCGGCGGCCGAAGGCATGAAGAACGAGCCGTTCTTCATGTAACCGCCGAGCATCGCGGCCTCGTCGGACCCGGTGATCGCCGTGACGAGTCCGTTGGGCAGCCGACTGTAAAGCCCGCCGACGCGAGGAATTCCTGCCAGCCTGGAACTGTTGTCATTGACGAGCTTGCCCAGGAAAGTGCCCGGCGCGGTGAGTGCTTTCGAAGGGTCCTTGAAATACTTGTAGAGACTCAGACCCTTCCCGAGTGAAATTCCTGCAGCAGTGGAAAACGCCGCGAGAGTGGTGGTCCCCGAGAGGTAGCTCTTCAGCAGGTTGCCGAACTGCTCACTCCCGGTGACCCTCGTGGCCACCTGGCCCTGGACGCGCAGGAGATAGTCGTCGAGGGTCTCGTCGTCGCGCATCTTCCACGCGTTGAGGTTCGTCTGGGAGCCGGGAGTTTCGAGAGTGCCCTTCGCCTCTCGATTGAAACCGTTGCCGCCGTTGGTCCCCTCGGCCGCCGCTACCAGAGCCGTCCTGATCTCCTGGTCGAATTCATTGACGGCCTTGACCCGGTCCTTTATGAGCTTCGCCCACGACTCCTCGGCCTTGCGGACGCCGGTCAGATAGTCCGGGTCGTGATGCATGGCGTTCTTCTCACCAGGGGTGAGTTTGTCGTAGTCGTACGCCACGTCCCCCTGGGCGGATACCTTCATTCCCGCCGCGATGGCATCGTCGCGTGCGGACTGGACCTTCTTCTTGAGGTCGACGAACTGTGTGTGCGCCTGGCGCAGCAGGCTCGCTATCGCCTTGGCCTCCGTCTGGGCGCCCGAGTATTCGCCCCGCGTGGCGGCAGACCTCACAGAGGCGGCGCCGGCGCTGGCGCCGCTCCATGCGGGCCCGTTGGTGACCTTCTGGACCGCTTCTTCGTAGCGATCGTCCACCTTTTTGAACTCGCCCGCCATGCTCTGCCACTTGTCGGCGGCACTGGTGAGCTTGCCGAGGTCGGCTGTCATGACATCGTTATACGTCAGCATGGTTCACTCCCCGTACGTGAGCCGACGGACTACAGATTGTTGAGCTTCGACCTGAGCGGAGCGAAACCGGAATCAATCTCGACATCGTTCCGCACGAAGAGGCCGGACGTGGCCCGGAGGGCGCCCTTTTCCGCCGAGAGTCGCCCCATCAGGGCCTTCACCTGCTTTTCCCAGGTCTCCTGCACCTTTTTCAGGCCCGCTGCCGTTTCCCAGCCCTCCAGGTCCGTGACAGCGTTTCCGGACGTCTCGTCCGCCCAGGCACCGGCCTTTTTGGTGTTCGGCTCCAGTTCCGTTTCTATGGTGTTCGCCGCCGACGACTTCTGGGCGGGTGTCGCCGCCAGGTCCTCTGTTCCTGGAAGCAGCGGGCCCGTTCCGGCGCTGTTCAGCCGCATCCCCGTCGACTGGCTCGCGGTGGCGTCGGAGCGCAGCCGGCCCCACTCCTCGTCAAATCCCATGATCTCTCTCCCCGTTGTGAAATCTGTTCAGGTGCACGCGTGCGCCGGGCGTGTACCGCACACGCCCGGCGCACGCACCTCACACTCCCGGCAGCCGCCCCGTCTGCACCAGCGGATTGCCGCGCTTGCGCGAGGCGAAGTAGCCACGGCCCGGCGGCATCGGAGTCGCCCGTACGCGGCCGATCAGGTCGCCCTCGGACGGGTCGCCCGACAGGACCACTCCCTGGGCGCCCAGTTCCAGTACGCGCTGCATGAACGGCTCGTACAGGGCCCGTGAGGCGCCCGCCGCGTTCCGCGCGATGATGAAGCGGACCCCGGTGTCCCGGGCGAAGGGCAGGTACTCCGCGAGCGGGGCCAGCGGATTGCCCGAGTTGGTCGCCACCAGGTCGTAGTCGTCGACGATGATGAAGATCTGCGGCCCGCTCCACCAGCTCCGGTCCCTGAGCTGCTGCGGTGTGACGTCCGTCGGGGGCTGGCGGCGCGCGAAGACGCCGCCCAGCGCCTCCATGTGCATCTGCATGGACGAGGCCATCGGCGCGTACTCCAGCAGGTGGGGCTCCGACAGCGCCCCCAGCAGCGTCCGCCGGTAGTCACCGACCACGAACTTCGCCTGGTCGGGGGTGTACCGCTCGGCGAGCTGCTTCGCGATCAGCCGCAGCAGGTTGGTCTTGCCGGACTCGCTCTCGCCGAAGACCAGGAAGAACGGGTCGGTCTCGAAGTCGACGAACACCGGCTCCAGATTGGTCTCGTCGATCGCGACCGCGATGCCGGACTGCGGGAACTCGAACCCCTTGGGCAACTGGTCGGCGGGGAGCTTGCGCGGCAGCAGCCGCACCGTCGGGGCCGCCTGGCCCGCCCAGTGCGTCCTCGCCGCCCGTACGAACGCCGCCGTACCCTCCGAGAGGTCCGCGGCGCCGCTCACCCCGTCGACGCGCGGCAGGCCGCCCATGAAGTGCAGCTTCTGCGGCACCTGACCGCGGCCCGGCACCCCCGGCGGGACGTTCGCCGCGACCTTGCGGTCGAACTCGGAGTCCATGACGTCGCCGAGCCGCAGCTCCAGCCGGCCGAGCATCTGGTCCTTGAGCGCCGCACGCACCTCCATGTAGCGCGCGGCGGTGACCACGACATGGACGCCGTAACCGAGACCGCGCGCGGCGATGTCGGAGATGATCGGCTCCAGCATGTCGTAGTCGTTCCTGAAACCGCCCCAGCCGTCGATGACCAGGAAGACGTCGCCCCACGCCTCGCCGGGCAGTTCGCCCGCGGCGCGCTTGCGCCGGTACGTGGCGATCGAGTCGATGCCGTTCGCGCGGAAGAACTCCTCGCGCCGGTTGAGGACGCCCAGGACCTCCGCGACGGTGCGCCGCACCCGCTCCGGGTCCAGCCGTGACGCGACCCCGCCGACATGCGGCAGCTCCGCCAGCGACGCGAGCCCGCCGCCGCCGAAGTCCAGCGCGTAGAACTGCACTTCACGCGGTGTGTGGGTGAGGGCGAACGACGAGATCAGCGTCCGCATCAGGGTCGACTTGCCGGACTGCGGGCCGCCCACGACCAGCATGTGCCCCGCCGCCCCGGAGAAGTCCCGGTAGAGCACCTCACGGCGCTGCTCGAAGGGCTTGTCGATCAGCCCGAGCGGTACGGTCAGCCCGCCGGGCCGCGAGTACTCCGTCGCGTTCAGCCCGCGCGCCTCCGTCACCGCGATCCCCGGCAGCAACTGGTCCAGCGTCGGCGCCTCGTCCAGCGGCGGCAGCCACACCTGATGCGCGGGCACCCCCTGCCCGTCCAGCCGGCGCACGATGACGTCCAGCACCGTGTCCGCCAGCGCCTCGTCCTCCGACGGCGGTACGAACGCCGCCGACGGGTCCGGCGCCGCGTACACCACCGGCACCGGCGTCGCGGTGAACAGCACCGGCCGCCGCTCGACGGGGAGCTGACCCACCGACAGGTCCGGTCCGCCCGCGCGGTACGTGCCCGAGACGTACGCCGCCTTGAAGCGCGTCATCTCGTCCGTACCGAACTTCAGATACCCGGAGCCGGGCACCGACGGCAGGTGGTACGCGTCCGGCACCCCCAGCGCCGTACGCGACTCCGCCGCCGAGAACGTGCGCAGACCGATGCGGTAGGAGAGATACGTGTCGAGACCGCGCAGCTTGCCCTCCTCCAGCCGCTGCGAGGCCAGCAGCAGATGCACACCCAGCGAACGGCCGATCCGGCCGATCTGGATGAACATGTCGATGAAGTCGGGCTTGGCGGTCAGCAGCTCGGAGAACTCGTCGATGACGAGGACCAGAGAGGCGAGCGGTTCCAGCGCCGCGCCGGCCGCCCGCGCCTTCTCGTAGTCATGGATGTTGGCGTAGTTGCCGGCCGAACGCAGCAGCTCCTGACGGCGCTGCAGCTCTCCGCGGATCGCGTCCCCCATGCGGTCCACCAGCGTCAAGTCGTCCGCCAGGTTGGTGATGACCGCCGCCACGTGCGGCATCTGCGACATCCCCGCGAACGTGGCACCTCCTTTGAAGTCCGCGAGAACGAAGTTCAGCGTCTCCGAGGAGTGCGTGACCGCCAGCCCCAGCACCAGCGTGCGCAGCAGCTCCGACTTGCCGGACCCCGTCGCGCCGACACAGAGCCCGTGCGGCCCCATGCCCTCCTGCGCGGCCTCCTTGAGGTCCAGCATCACCGGACCGCCGTCCTCACCGACCCCGATCGGCACCCGCAGCCGCTCCGCCGTCGACCGGGGCCGCCACGTACGGGCCACGTCCACGGCCCCCGCGTCGCCCAGGCCCAGCAGATCCGTGAAGTCCAGGTTGGCCAGGAGCGGTTCGTCGTCGTCGCCCCCGCCCGTACGCAACGGGGCGAGCTGGCGCGCCAGCGCCTCCGCCGCGGGCAGCGAGATCCCGTCGGGCACCCCCTCGTACGCCAGGCCCCCGCCGGACTCCAGCCGCAGCCGCCCCGGCCGTACGACCACCGACAGGCCACCCCGCGGCTCGTCCAGCTCCCCGGGCACCACCTCGACGATCGTCACACCCTGCAGCCCCTCGGCCGCCGCGAACAGCGAGTCCGGCGGCACCATCCCGCCGTCCAGCACGACGAGCACATGCGGCTGGTCCAGCACCGGCGAACTGTCCCTGCCGAACCGCGGACGCCCCTCCAGCCTGCTCTGCAGCAGCCCCTCCAACTCCCCGAGGTCGTCGCCGAACAGCCGCTTCGTACCGGCCCCGTCGATCTGCCCGGGCACCTGCGTGTGCGGCAGCCACTTCGTCCACTCCCAGCGCCCCGCCGCGCCCGGCGACACCACCACCGCGACCATCAGGTCCTCACAGGAGTGCAGCGTCACCAACTGGGCGACCAGCGCACGCGCCGAGGCCTGCGCCGACTCCTGCTCACCGGAGACCGTCACGTGGTAGAAGGCGCGCATCGACACCGCCATCGGCAGCCCGTCCAGCGAGCCGTGCACCGCCAGGAACTGCTGCATCGCACCGGCGCACAGCGGCTCCAGCTCATCCACCGGCGCCGTCTCCGGGGCCACCAGCGGCGTGGCGAGCTGCTGCGCCCCCAGACCGATCCGCACCTGGACGAAGTCCTTGTCGCCCACGCGCCGTTCCCACACCCGCGACCCCTCGGCCACCACCGACCAGAGCTGTTCGGGGGAGGGGTGCAGGTAGAGCTGCGCGTCGCGCTGCGCCCGCGCCGTCCTGCGCACCGTACGCCGCGTCTGCGCCAGGTACTTGAGGTAGTCGCGCCGTACGTCGGCAATTTGCCCCTGCGTACCGCGGCGATACCGGACGATCTGCGCGGCGATCATCGCGACCGTCGAGAACAGCATCAGCACGCCCATGATCCGCATGAACGGCGGCGCCTGGGGCGAGAAGAAGAAGACCACCGACGAGCCCATGCCGAGCACCGGCAGGACCTGCATCAGCATGCCCTCCTGCTGACCGCGCGGCAGTTCGGGCGGCGCCTCCAAGGTCAGCGCATCCGAGGGCACTTCCGGCGGAAGGGACCGTGGCGGGCGTTTGACAATGATCTGGCTCACCGGCGTATCAATCCCTCAAGACGGACGGGCGATTCCGTACCGGCGCCCCCGTGGCGACGGCGTCGCTCCGCGCGACGGTGATCCTACGTGCAGCCGCACCGCACCCCTCCCGGTAGGGTGGCGCGCGCACCGTGCGCAACCGCGAATCAGGGGGTCCAGACACGTGAGTACGACCGCAGCGACCGGCTTCTGCCGCGTCACTGTCGTGGCGCCGGACAGCAGGATCGACGTCGCCCTGCCGGAGGACATCGCCGTCGCCGACGTCCATCCGGAGATCCTGCGACTCACCGGCCAGACCCAGACAGCGGGCACCCCCACCGGCTATCACCTCGTACGGCGCGACGGGACCGTCCTCGACGGCGCCCGCACCCTCGCCGCCCAGCAGGTGCTCGACGGCGAGATCCTCAGCCTGCGCCCCTTCGCCGAGTCCCTGCCGCCCGCCGTGTTCGACGACGTCTCGGACGCCGTCGCCTCCGCCGTACGCCGCGACCGCCACCTGTGGAGCGACGACCTGCTGCGCGGCGCCGGCCTCGTCGGCGGCGTCCTGCTCCTCGTCCTCATGGGCTTCGTCCTGTGGTTCGCCGACCCCGTACGCCACGACATGCACGGCCTGCCCGGCATCATCGCGGGCGTCGCCGGCGTCCTGCTGACCGCCTTCGCGGGCGTACGGGCCCGGGTGTACGCCGACCGCGCCACCGCCGTCGCCCTCGGCCTCGGCGCGCTGCCCCTGCTGCTGATCGCCGGCTCCGGCATCCTGGCCCCCGACCCGGGCCAGGGGCCAGGACGGCTCCAGTTCCTGCTCGGCTGCGTCACGGTCCTCGTCGCGTCCGTAGTCCTCGTCGCGCTCACCCCGAGCGGCGACGCGCCCTTCGTCGCCGCCACGTTCCTGGCGACCGTCGGCACCCTCGCCACGTTCGTCATGATCCTCACCGAGGCGTCGGCCACCGACACCGCGGCCGTGTGCGTCCCCGTCGCCGTCGGCCTCGTCGCCTTCCTGCCCGGCCTCTCCGCGCGCTTCGCCCGCCTCCCCATCGGCTACGCCTCGCCGCGCGCCGCCGGGAACGACACGTCCGGCGACGCCTACGGCACGTACGACCCGCTCGGCGACCCGAACACCACCCCCGACGCAGAGCCCGTCGACGCCGCGCGCATCGCCGCACAGGCCCGCCGCGGCCACGAGATGCTCCTCGGCCTGGTCGGCGGCTGCGCGGCGGTCGTCGTCGGCTCCGCCGCGGTCCTCGGCTTCTCGGACACCGTCTGGGCCCAGCTCCTCGCCCTCACGGCGGGCCTCGCGGCGCTGCTGCGCGCCCGCCTGTTCCGCTACACCTCCCAGGTCGTCTGCGCGCTCGCCGCGGGCATCTCCGCGATCGCCCTGCTGATCCTCGGGCTCTCGCTGAACCCGCCCGTCGACCACGTCAGGGAGCTCCTGGTGTACGGCGACCGCGGCGCCCTCGACATCCGTACGATCTGGCTCACCGCGAGCGTCGCGGCCGGCGCCGCCCTGATCACCGCGATCGGCCTGATCATCCCGCGCAAGGGCCTCTCCCCGTTCTGGGGGCGTCTCCTCGACCTCGCCGAGGGCGCGGTGCTGCTCTCGCTGGTGCCGCTCTGCCTCGCCGTGCTCGACGTCTTCAGCGCGGCCCGCGCGCTCACGAGCTGACCAACGGCCCGGGGAGAAGGCGACCCGGGAAGACGGCGGCGTAAGAAGACGGAGGAGCGGGGCGACGGGGCGGGGGACGAGGGCTCACCCCGGGGCTGATACCCTGGGCGACGGCCGTTTGTGTACGCGACCACCGAAGCCACTGGCTCCGCGGTCGGCGCGCAACGGATCTCCCGCCTCCCGAGTAACGGAAGCTCCCCAGAGTATTCGACCTGGGGCACTCGGTGGCCAAGAAGACTCACGAGGAGTACGCGTGTCGCTCGACGCCGCTACGAAGAAGCAGATCATGACCGAGTTCGGCACCAAGGAAGGTGACACCGGCTCCCCCGAGGTCCAGGTCGCCATGCTGTCGCGCCGGATCTCGGACCTGACCGAGCACCTCAAGCTCCACAAGCACGACCACCACTCGCGTCGTGGTCTGCTCATCCTGGTCGGGCAGCGCCGTCGCCTGCTCCAGTACCTGGCCAAGAAGGACATCCAGCGCTTCCGTGCGCTGGTCGACCGCCTGGGCATCCGCCGCGGTGCGGCCGGCGGCGCCAAGTAAGACGCCGTGAAGGGAGCGGTTCCCACATCCGGGGAATCGCTCCCTTCGCCGTATGTACGGGGTAGCTCACGGAGGCGGGACCACACGCCGCCACCACGCGCCCCGTACGGAGGCGGACCGGGCGCCTCGCCCGGGACGGCCGGAATGCCATCCCGCGGCCAAGCTCAGTAACCTGGACGCACGAGCACAACTGAAGAGGGGGAGCGACCTCCACCGCCGCCGGTCCTCGGTAGTGGCGCCCGGAAAGGCGCGGCCCATGCCGCCGCCCCGGGTGCTTCGATCGAAGACCGGCCCGCACCAAGGAGCGCTCCTCCGCCACGTCCCCTGCCACACGGGCACCGGACGAAGACGAGGAGAAATCACTAGTGGAGAACGAGACCCACTACGCCGAGGCCGTTATCGACAACGGAACCTTCGGCACCCGCACCATCCGCTTCGAGACGGGACGGCTGGCCAGGCAGGCCGCCGGTTCCGCCGTGGCCTACCTGGACGACGACACCATGGTGCTGTCGGCCACCACCGCCTCCAAGAAGCCCAAGGACCAGCTCGACTTCTTCCCCCTCACGGTGGACGTCGAGGAGCGGCAGTACGCGGCCGGCAAGATCCCCGGCTCCTTCTTCCGCCGTGAGGGCCGGCCCTCCGAGGACGCGATCCTCACCTGCCGCCTCATCGACCGTCCGCTGCGCCCCTCCTTCAAGAAGGGCCTGCGCAACGAGATCCAGATCGTCGAGACGATCATGGCGCTCAACCCCGACCACCTGTACGACGTGGTCGCGATCAACGCCGCCTCCTGCTCCACGCAGCTCGCGGGCCTGCCCTTCTCCGGCCCGATCGGCGGCACCCGTGTCGCCCTGATCAAGGGCCAGTGGGTCGCGTTCCCGACCCACACGGAGCTGGAGGACGCCGTCTTCGACATGGTCGTCGCCGGCCGTGTCCTGGAGGACGGCGACGTCGCGATCATGATGGTCGAGGCCGAGGCCACCACGAAGACCATCCAGCTCGTCAAGGACGGCGCCGACGCCCCCACCGAGGAGGTCGTCGCCGCCGGTCTGGAAGCCGCGAAGCCCTTCATCAAGGCGCTCTGCAAGGCTCAGGCCGACCTCGCCGCCAAGGCCGCCAAGCCCACCGGCGAGTTCCCGGTCTTCCTGGACTACCAGGACGACGTCCTGGAGGCCCTCACCGCGGCCGTCAGGTCCGAGCTGGCCCAGGCGCTCACCATCGCGGGCAAGCAGGACCGCGAGGCCGAGCTCGACCGCGTCAAGGAGCTCGCCGCCGAGAAGCTGCTCCCGCAGTTCGAGGGCCGCGAGAAGGAGATCTCCGGCGCCTACCGCGCGCTGACGAAGTCCCTGGTCCGCGAGCGCGTCATCAAGGACAAGGTCCGCATCGACGGCCGCGGCGTCACGGACATCCGTACGCTCGCCGCCGAGGTCGAGGCCATCCCGCGCGTGCACGGCTCCGCGCTGTTCGAGCGTGGCGAGACCCAGATCCTGGGCGTCACCACCCTCAACATGCTCCGCATGGAGCAGCAGCTCGACACCCTCTCCCCGGTGACGCGCAAGCGCTACATGCACAACTACAACTTCCCGCCGTACTCCGTCGGTGAGACCGGCCGCGTCGGCTCGCCGAAGCGCCGAGAGATCGGCCACGGCGCGCTCGCCGAGCGCGCGATCGTGCCGGTCCTGCCGACGCGCGAGGAGTTCCCGTACGCGATCCGCCAGGTCTCCGAGGCGCTGGGCTCCAACGGCTCCACGTCCATGGGCTCGGTCTGCGCCTCCACCATGTCGCTGCTGAACGCCGGTGTGCCGCTCAAGGCCCCCGTCGCCGGTATCGCCATGGGCCTCATCTCCCAGGAGATCGACGGCAAGACCCACTACGTCGCCCTCACCGACATCCTCGGTGCGGAGGACGCCTACGGCGACATGGACTTCAAGGTCGCCGGTACGAAGACGTTCGTCACCGCGCTCCAGCTCGACACCAAGCTCGACGGCATCCCCGCCTCGGTCCTGGCCGCCGCGCTGAAGCAGGCCCGCGACGCCCGCCTCCACATCCTCGACGTGATGAACGAGGCCATCGACGTCCCGGACGAGATGTCCCCGAACGCCCCGCGGATCATCACCGTCAAGATCCCCGTGGACAAGATCGGCGAGGTCATCGGCCCCAAGGGCAAGATGATCAACCAGATCCAGGAGGACACCGGCGCCGACATCACGATCGAGGACGACGGCACGATCTACATCGGTGCCGCCGACGGTCCGGCCGCCGAGGCCGCCCGCGCCACGATCAACGGCATCGCCAACCCGACCATGCCGGAGGTCGGCGAGCGCTACCTGGGCACGGTCGTCAAGACGACCACCTTCGGTGCGTTCGTGTCGCTGCTCCCGGGCAAGGACGGACTGCTGCACATCTCGCAGATCCGCAAGCTCGCCGGTGGCAAGCGCGTCGAGAACGTCGAGGACGTCCTCGGGGTGGGCCAGAAGGTCCAGGTCGAGATCGCCGAGATCGACCAGCGCGGCAAGCTCTCCCTCATCCCCGTGATCGAGGGCGAGGAGTCCGGCGAGTCCGAGGACGCGAAGGACGAAGCCGCGAAGTGACAGCCAGCTCCAGGACGACGGCCCGCACCTCCTCGGAGGCGCGGGCCGTCGCCCGTACCCAAACCCTGCTCAAGGGCGAGAACGGGATCGGCACGGTCCGCCGTACGACCCTCCCCGGCGGCCTGCGCGTGGTCACCGAAACCCTGCCGTCGGTACGTTCCGCGACCTTCGGCATCTGGGTACAGGTCGGCTCCCGCGACGAGACGCCCGCCCTCAACGGCGCCACGCACTATCTGGAACACCTGCTCTTCAAGGGCACGGAGCGGCGCAGCGCCCTCGACATCTCCTCCGCGATCGACGCGGTCGGCGGCGAAATGAACGCGTTCACCGCCAAGGAGTACACCTGCTACTACGCGCGGGTGCTCGACACGGATCTGCCGCTCGCCATCGACGTCGTCTGCGACATGCTCACCGGTTCGCTCATCGAGACGTCGGACGTCGACGCCGAGCGCGGTGTCATCCTCGAAGAGATCGCGATGACCGAGGACGACCCGGGCGACTGCGTGCACGACCTGTTCGCGCAGACCATGTTCGGCGACAGCCCCCTCGGACGCCCCGTCCTGGGCACGGTGGACACCGTCAACGCCCTGGACCGCGACCGGATCAGCCGCTTCTACAAGAAGCACTACGACCCGACGCGCCTCGTCGTCGCCGCCGCGGGCAACGTCGACCACGCCACGGTGGTACGCCAGGTCCGCAAGGCCTTCGACCGGGCCGGCGCCCTCTCCCGTACGGACGCGGCCCCCGTCGCGCCCCGTGACGGCAGCCGCTCCGTACGGGCCGCGGGCCGCGTCGACCTGCTGAACCGCAGGACCGAGCAGGCCCACGTCGTCCTCGGCATGCCGGGCCTGTCCCGTACCGACGAGCGCCGCTGGGCGCTCGGCGTACTGAACACGGCGCTCGGCGGCGGCATGAGTTCCCGGCTCTTCCAGGAGGTACGGGAGAAGCGCGGCCTCGCCTACAGCGTGTACTCGTACACCTCGGGCTTCGCCGACTGCGGGCTCTTCGGGGTCTACGCGGGCTGCCGCCCGAACCAGGTCCACGACGTCCTGAAGATCTGCCGCGACGAGCTGGACCGGGTCGCCGCGGACGGACTAGCCGACGACGAGATCGAACGCGCCGTCGGCCAGCTCTCCGGCTCCACCGTCCTCGGCCTGGAGGACACCGGCGCGCTGATGAACCGTATCGGCAAGAGCGAGCTGTGCTGGGGCACCCAGATGTCCGTCGACGAGATGCTGGGACGGATAGCGGCGGTCACCCCCGACGACGTACGCGCGGTCGCCCGCGATGTACTGGGACAGCGTCCCTCGCTGTCCGTCATCGGACCGCTCAAGGACAAGCAGGCCGCCCGCCTCGACGAAGCGGTCTCCTGACCGGGCCACCGGCCGGGCCGTACCCCCGAAGGTGAAGGAAACAGAGCAATGAGCAAGCTGCGCGTGGCCGTTCTGGGCGCGAAGGGCCGTATCGGCTCCGAGGCCGTACGTGCCGTCGAGGCCGCCGAGGACCTCGAACTGGTCGCCGCCCTCGGCCGGGGCGACAAGCTGGAGAACCTGGTGGAGGCCGGCGCCGAGGTCGTGGTGGAGCTGACCACACCGGCCTCGGTGATGGGCAACCTCGACTTCTGCGTACGCCACGGCATCCACGCGGTCGTCGGCACCACCGGCTGGACCGACGAACGGCTCGCGCAGCTTCACACCTCGCTCGACGCCTCCCCGCGGACGGGCGTGCTGATCGCGGCGAACTTCTCCATCGGCGCGGTCCTCACCATGAAGTTCTCCGAGACGGCGGCCCGCTACTTCGAGTCGGTCGAGGTCATCGAGCTGCACCACCCGAACAAGGCCGACGCGCCGTCCGGGACGGCCACCCGCACCGCCCAGCTCATCGCCGCCGCCCGGGCCCAGGCGGGCAGCGCCCCGCAGCCCGACGCGACGGTCACGGCGCTGGACGGGGCGCGCGGCGCCGACGTCGACGGCGTACCGGTGCACTCCGTACGGCTGCGCGGCCTCCTCGCGCACCAGGAGGTCATCCTGGGCGCTGAGGGCGAGACACTCACCGTCCGCCACGACTCGCTGCACCACAGCAGCTTCATGCCGGGCATCCTGCTCGGTGTACGGCGCGTGATCTCCGCCCCGGGGCTCACCGTCGGCCTCGAACACTTCCTCGACCTGAGCTGACCCCATGCGCGCGAAGATCACTTACTGTGTCACGGCCGCCGTCCTGGTCGTCTATTTCGTCCTGGTCGGCAGCCGCGGCGTGCTGTTGATCGAGCACGGCACGGCGCTCACCGTGACCTTCGGCGTCGCGGTGCTGATCCTGCCCGTCATCGGTGTCTGGTTCCTCTGGAAGAACACCCAGTTCGTCAACCGCGCGAACCGGCTCGCGACGGAGCTGGAGGCCGAGGGAGGGCTGCCGGTCGACGAGCTGGTCCGCACACCGGGCGGCCGGATCGACCGGGACTCCGCGGACTCCGTCTTCGCGGCGCGCCGCGCCGAGACGGAGGACTCGCCGGACGACTGGCGCTGCTGGTTCCGGCTCGCGGTCGCCTACCACGACGCCAGGGACACCCCGCGCGCCCGCAAGGCGATGCAGCGGGCCATCGCACTCCACGCCGGCAGACCCGTCCAGGTCTGACCCGGGCCCGTCGTCCGGCCCCGGCCCGTCGTCCGCCCCGGCCCGTCCAGGATTCCTGTACGCCCAGGTCAGCCGCCCCGTACGGCGCGATGGGCCCGACACGACGGAGCGGGGCCCGGCCACCGTGGCCGGGCCCCGCTCCGTCGTTTTCGCTCAGGCGTCGCGGTACTCGTCGCCCCACACCTCGACCGTGTCGGCCGCCCGGTCGAACGCCTCCGTACGGGACAGGAAGTCCGCGTTGTGGTCGGTGAGCAGCGCCAGAGGTTCACCCTGACGGCGTACGACGACCAGCGCCTGCCCCTGCACCGTACGGGGCAGCCCGAGCCAGCGGACCGGCTGCTGGACCGTACGGACGGCTGTGGCCTGGTTCCACGGCAGGGTCGTCGTACGGAGCAGGCTCACGCGCCGTACCCCGTGGCGGCTCACCCACGCGCCGACCCGCAGCAGACGCAGCGCGACGGCGATGGCCACGGCCGCGACGCCCAGGCAGAACATCGCCCCCGACATCCCGCCCGCGAAGGCGGTGATCATCGCGGCGAGCAGAACGAACGAGGCCAGCAGCAGAAGCAGCGCCGAGGCCGCCACCCGCCAGGGGCCCGGGCGGTACGGACGCCGCCATTGATCATGATCGTCGAAGGGCAGTGCGACATCCTCGGTGGTCGCGTCAAACGCCCGGTCGGCCGTCAGGAAGGGCAGGGGCACGACTGATCCTCACTCACAAGCACGCTCGATTGCTGTGCCCGGTGAGGTTATCGATCACGCCCCCGCCCGGACCACCCCAGGGGGGCCGGATGTGTCAGCGGCCCTGTGATGCTTCCGACTGCTGCGTGTGGCCGGACGACTGCTCCGTACTCAGCGCCGGCATCCCGAGGAGCAGCGCACCGGCGAAACCGGCGGCGATGGTGAGCCCGATCAGCGTACGGCCCATGAGCTGCGAGGTACTGGCCCGCTGTCGGGGCGGGGGAGTGACATTACTGCGGAAGCGGT
Source organism: Streptomyces sp. NPDC050509 (assembly GCF_044457965.1). Taxonomy (NCBI): domain Bacteria; kingdom Bacillati; phylum Actinomycetota; class Actinomycetes; order Kitasatosporales; family Streptomycetaceae; genus Streptomyces; species Streptomyces sp. NPDC050509. The sequence continues at coordinate 176,220 of NZ_JBITHL010000016.1, forward strand.
CGGCCTCGGCGACAAATGTGAACGGGACGGCTTCTCGCCGGCGGAACATGGAGGGACTCCTCCTTGCGGTCTTGTGCGGTCGTGGTGCGTAACGCCGCTGGTGTGTCGATTGCTACTTCTTAGGACGAACAACAGCGCCATTCGGTGCCCGAATTCCCCGGATTGGCCGAGGAACACCGGTCGTGGCCGACGCTCTCCGTCACCGGCACTGTCAGTGCCGCGCCGTAGAGTGGGCGCCGCCCGAGATGAGACTGGAAGGACCCCGCAGGTGAGCGACACCCCCGCCGAGACCAAACCGAGCTTCCGTAGCGATGTCACCGTGGAGCTGGTGAAGCACGCCGCAGGCGACTCCGACGTGCTGTGGGCCGCGCGCGTCTCCACCGCAGGTGAGCACTCCCTCGAAGAGCTGACGAAGGACCCCGAGCGCTCGAAGGGCCTCATCAACTTCCTGATGCGGGACCGCCACGGCAGCCCGTTCGAGCACAACTCGATGACCTTCTTCATCAGCGCCCCGATCTTCGTCTTCCGCGAGTTCATGCGCCATCGCGTCGGCTGGTCGTACAACGAGGAATCCGGCCGCTACCGGGAGCTCCAGCCGGTCTTCTACGTCCCGGGGCAGGACCGCAAGCTCGTCCAGCAGGGACGTCCCGGCAAGTACGAGTTCGTGGCCGGGACGGAGGCCCAGCAGGCGCTCACGGAGCGTGCGCTGCAGAACTCGTACGTCCAGGCGTACGAGGCGTACCAGGAGATGCTGGCGGCGGGCGTGGCCCGCGAGGTGGCCCGTGCGGCACTGCCGGTCGGTCTCTTCTCCTCGATGTACGCCACGTGCAACGCGCGCTCGCTGATGCACTTCCTCGGCCTGCGCACCCAGCACGAGCAGGCGAAGGTGCCGTCCTTCCCGCAGCGGGAGATCGAGATGGTCGGTGAGCGGATGGAGGAGCACTGGGCGCAGCTCATGCCGCTCACCCACGCGGCTTTCAACATGAACGGCCGCGTGGCCCCGTAGCGGCGCAGGGCCCTTGGGCGGACTGGGCTCCAGGGGTTTCGCGCCGGTCGCCGGACAGCCTTCCGGAGGCCGTTCGCGACCCGTCCGGGGCACAGATGTACGGTCGGTCGAGTGAAGTGTCCGTATTGCGGCGTTTCGAGAAGTTCATCTAGGCTGATCAAACGGACCCGGCACTGCCTGAACCCCCGAGCAGGCAGTGCCGGGCTCCTCTTGTCCCGTCCCCCAAGGGGACACGGCGAGCTGAGCAGCGAGTAGCGTGTTACCCATGGCTCCGATCTCCACTCCGCAGACCCCCTTCGGGCGGGTCCTCACCGCCATGGTCACGCCCTTCACGGCTGACGGCGCAATCGACCTCGACGGTGCCCAGCGGCTCGCCGTCCATCTGGTGGACGCAGGCAACGACGGCCTGGTCCTGAACGGCACCACCGGTGAGTCGCCGACCACCAGTGATGCGGAGAAAGACCAGCTCGTACGGGCGGTACTGGAGGCCGTAGGAGACCGGGCCCACATCGTCGCCGGGGTCGGCACCAATGACACCCGGCACAGCCTGGAGCTGGCCCGCGCGGCCGAACGCGCCGGAGCACACGGCCTGCTCGCCGTGACCCCGTACTACAACAAGCCGCCGCAGGAAGGACTCCTGCGGCACTTCACCGCCATCGCCGACGCCACCGGCCTGCCGGTCATGCTCTACGACATCCCCGGCCGCAGCGGTGTCCCCATCGACACCGAGACGATCGTCCGGCTGGCGCAGCACCCGCGGATCGTCGCCAACAAGGACGCCAAGGGCGACCTCGGCCGCGCGAGCTGGGCCATCGCCCAGTCGGGTCTCGCCTGGTACTCCGGCGACGACATGCTCAACCTGCCGCTGCTCTCCGTCGGCGCGGTCGGATTCGTCTCCGTCGTCGGCCACGTGGTCACCCCGGAGCTGTGCGCCCTGCTCGACGCCCACCTCACCGGTGACGTCCAGAAGGCCACGGAGATCCACCAGAAGCTGCTCCCGGTCTTCACCGGCATGTTCCGCACCCAGGGCGTGATCACCACCAAGGCCGCGCTCACCCTGCAGAAGCTGCCGGCCGGACCGCTGCGCCTCCCGCTCGTCGAGCTGTCGGCCCACGAAACAGCCCAGCTCAAGATCGATCTGGCCGCGGGCGGGGTACAGCTCTAACCACAGACTTCACAACTGAATACGCGAGGACAGCAGATCAAGATCGCGACCAGTGACCGACGGTCATGGTCATTACCGACACATCGGTATACACAGACAACTGCAAGTGCACGAATGTCATGCGCGCCACGTGCCTCAGCGGTACGTGGCGCGTGTGGTGAGGAGAGTCTTTTGAGTCATCCGCATCCTGAGCTCGGCGCCCCGCCGAAGCTGCCCAAGAACGGCCTGCGCGTAACCCCGCTCGGCGGTCTGGGCGAAATCGGCCGGAACATGACGGTCTTCGAGTACAACGGCCGTCTGCTCATCGTCGACTGCGGCGTGCTCTTCCCGGAGGAGGAGCAGCCCGGCATCGACCTGATCCTGCCGGACTTCAGCACCATCAGGGACCGTCTCGACGACATCGACGGGATCGTGCTCACGCACGGCCACGAGGACCACATCGGTGGCGTCCCCTACCTGCTCCGGCTGAAGCCCGACATCCCGCTGATCGGCTCCAAGCTGACCCTCGCGCTGATCGAGGCGAAGCTCCAGGAGCACCGCATCCGCCCGTACACCCTTGAGGTCACCGAGGGGCACCGCGAGCGCATCGGCCCGTTCGACTGCGAGTTCGTCGCGGTCAACCACTCCATCCCGGACGCCCTGGCGGTCGCCATCCGCACCCCCGCGGGCATGGTCGTCCACACGGGTGACTTCAAGATGGACCAGCTCCCGCTGGACCGCAGGCTGACCGACCTGCCCACCTTCGCCAAGCTCGGCGAGGAGGGCATCGATCTGCTGCTCTCGGACTCCACCAACGCCGAGGTGCCGGGCTTCGTCCCGCCGGAGCGGGACATCTCCAACGTCCTGCGCCAGGTCTTCGGAAGCGCCCAGAAGCGGATCATCGTGGCGAGCTTCGCCAGCCACGTCCACCGCATCCAGCAGATCCTCGACGCCGCGCACGAATACGGCCGGAGGGTCGCCTTCGTCGGCCGTTCGATGGTCCGGAACATGGGCATCGCCCGTGACCTGGGCTACCTGAGGGTGCCGCCGGGCCTGGTCGTCGACGTCAAGACCCTCGACGACCTCCCCGACCACGAAGTGGTCCTGGTCTGCACGGGCTCCCAGGGCGAGCCGATGGCCGCGCTCTCCCGGATGGCCAACCGCGACCACCAGATCCGGATCGTCCAGGGCGACACGGTGATCCTCGCGTCGTCCCTGATCCCGGGCAACGAGAACGCGGTCTACCGCGTGATCAACGGCCTGACCAGGTGGGGCGCGAACGTCATCCACAAGGGCAACGCCAAGGTCCATGTCTCGGGCCACGCCTCGGCCGGCGAGCTGCTGTACTTCTACAACATCTGCAAGCCGAAGAACCTGATGCCGGTCCACGGCGAATGGCGCCATCTGCGGGCCAACGCAGAACTGGGCGCGCTGACGGGGGTCCCCAAGGACCACATCGTCATCGCGGAGGACGGCGTCGTCGTCGACCTGGTCGACGGCAAGGCCAGAATCGTGGGCAAGGTCCAGGCCGGCTATGTCTACGTCGACGGCCTCTCGGTCGGCGACGTGACGGAGACGTCCCTGAAGGACCGCCGCATCCTGGGCGACGAGGGCATCATCTCGGTCTTCGTGGTGGTCGACTCGACCACCGGCAAGGTCGTCGGCGGCCCGCACTTCCACGCCCGCGGCTCCGGCATCGAGGACTCCGCGTTCTCGGCCGTACTGCCCAAGGTGGAAGAGGTCATCGCCAGGTCGGGCTCGGACGGTGTGGCGGAGCCGCACCAGATCCAGCAGCTCGTGCGCCGTACGGTCGGCAAGTGGGTCTCCGACACCTACCGTCGGCGCCCGATGATCCTCCCCGTGGTGGTCGAGGTCTGACGGTTCGACGCGCTACGTGGAGCGGGGGGCCTCGATTTGCTTCGAGGCCCCCCGCTCCAGTACGTTTACGGCTCCACCTGAACGGGAACGCCGGGTTATTCATGTGCCTGGAGTCCAACCCCGGAGGGTGGGAATCCGACTCGGAGAACTTCTGATAAAGTCGGAACCGCCGGAAAGGGAAAGCGCGAAAGCGAAGAACTGGAAAGCGAACCCCGCTCCGACGGGGAATCGGACACGAAAGAGTCTGATAGAG
>NZ_JBITHL010000017.1:0-177958 GCF_044457965.1 Streptomyces sp. NPDC050509
GTCTGGCGACGCGCGCATCAGGCGGAGGCACGACGGCACCATTTCCGAAGGCGGCTACGACTCCAGATGATCAAGATCTAGCCCTGTAGTACTAGGGCCTCTCCTGCTCCCCTGAAAAGCCGCCCGGCCGGTACCATGGTTGGCGGCAAGCGGCCGTGTCGTAATCAGGCAGCCGAGCTGGGTTTAGATCCCAGTGGGAGAAATCCCGTGTGGGTTCGAATCCCACCGGCCGCACCGTGCCCGTTGGCCCCGTCCGATGCCGGACGGGGCCGACGGCGTCTCTCAGCCCAGCAGCTCCCGTACCACCGGGACCAGCGCCCGGAACGCCTTGCCCCGGTGGCTGATCGCGTTCTTCTCCGCCGCCGTCAGTTCCGCGCACGTCCTCGTGTCGCCCTCCGGCTGGAGGATCGGGTCGTAGCCGAAGCCGCCCGTGCCTGCCGGGGTGGGGCGGAGGGTGCCCAGGAGGCGGCCTTCGACCACGCGTTCCGTTCCGTCCGGGAGGGCCAGGGCTGCCGCGCAGGCGAAGTGGGCGGTGCGGTGGGGTGGGGCGATGTCGGCGAGTTGGGCCAGGAGGAGGTCCAGGTTGGCCTTGTCGTCGCCGTGGGTGCCTGCCCAGCGGGCGGAGAAGATGCCGGGGGCGCCGCCCAGGACGTCGACGCAGAGGCCGGAGTCGTCGGCCACGGCCGGGAGGCCGGTGGCGGAGGCGAGGGCGTGGGCCTTGAGGAGGGCGTTCTCGGCGAAGGTGACGCCGGTTTCCTTGACGTCGGGGATGTCGGGGTACGCCTCCGCCCCGACCAGTTCGTGCGGCAGGCCGGCGTCCGCGAGGATGGCCTTGAGTTCGGTGATTTTCCCGGCGTTGCGGGTGGCGAGGATCAGGCGGGTCATGCCCACCAGTATCCGTACCGTACGGGCGCGCCGGACGGGCGCCCGTACGGTGGCGGGCGTCAGGCCGTGCGGGCGAGGGCCTCGTTCTGGAGTGCGGCGAGGTCGACGCAGCCGGCCGTCGCGAGGTCGAGGAGGGCGTTCAGTTCCTTGCGGTCGAAGGGTTCGGCCTCGGCCGTGCCCTGGACCTCGACGAAGCGGCCGTCGCCGGTGCAGACGACGTTCATGTCGGTGTCGGCGCGGACGTCCTCCTCGTAACAGAGGTCGAGGAGCGGCGCGCCGTCGACGATGCCGACGCTGACGGCGGCGACGGTGCCGGTGAGGGGGCGCCGGCCGGCCTTGACGATCTTCTTGCCCTGGGCCCAGGTGACGGCGTCGGCGAGGGCGACGTAGGCGCCGGTGATGGCGGCGGTGCGGGTGCCGCCGTCGGCCTGGAGGACGTCGCAGTCGAGGACGATGGTGTTCTCGCCGAGCGCCTTGTAGTCGATGACTGCGCGCAGGGAGCGGCCGATGAGGCGGCTGATCTCGTGGGTGCGTCCGCCGATCTTGCCGCGTACGGATTCGCGGTCGCCGCGGGAGTTGGTGGCGCGGGGCAGCATGGAGTATTCGGCGGTGACCCAGCCTTCGCCGCTGCCCTTGCGCCAGCGGGGGACGCCTTCGCTGACGGAGGCGGTGCAGAAGACCCTGGTGTCACCGAAGGAGATGAGGACGGAGCCCTCGGCGTGCTTGCTCCATCCGCGTTCGATGGTGACGGGGCGGAGCTGTTCGGGGGTGCGGCCGTCGATTCGAGACATGGTTGTGAGCCTATCGGGACGTGGAGAGGGGCCTGATCCGGCGGTGGTGACCGTGGTCGGATTCAGGCCCCGCTCCTCCGCGTCGCGATTTCGGGGTCGCGTTGCCTTCGTCGCGATTCCGCGTCGCGTTGTCTTCGTCGCGTTTACATCATGTCTTCGATGTCCGCCGCGATGGGGTCGGCGTCCGTGCCGATGACCACCTGGACCGCGGTGCCCATCTTGACGACGCCGTGGGCTCCGGCCGCCTTGAGGGCGATCTCGTCGACGAGGTCGGGGTTGACGACTTCGGTGCGGAGGCGGGTGATGCAGCCCTCGATCTCCTCGATGTTGTCGAGCCCGCCGAGTCCGGCGACGATCTTTTCAGCCTTGGTGGCCATGTCTTTCTCCCTGACGTTCGAACACAGACCGTTTTGTCACCGTAACGCACGGTTGGCTCATCTTCGCGGGCGGGGCGTCTCGCCGTACCGAATGATGGCGGGGAGAAGCCTAACTCAACTGGTCTACACCAGTAGTGGAGGGATGGGAGAGGAATGGGGGAACGCCGATGAGCGCCGACGGCGCCGCTGTGCCGGGACAGTCGGCGCGGCGGCCGGGACGCTGGTGGAACGGCGTGTTCCAGGGGCTCCAGAAGGTCGGCCGGAGTCTGCAGCTCCCGGTGGCCGTGCTGCCCGCCGCCGGTCTGCTGGTCAGCCTGGGCAATCTCTTCTCGGCGTATCTGCACGGCCCGTTCTGGGACAAGACGGCGAAGGTGTTCACCCAGGGCGGTACGGCGATCCTCGACGCGGCGTTCGGGCTGCCGCTGCTCTTCTGCATCGGGGTGGCGATCGGCTTCGCGAAGAAGGCGGACGGGTCGACGGCGCTCGCCGCGGTGGTCGGTTTTCTCGTCTACCACAATGTGCTGGCCGCGTTCCCGGTCGGCGGCTCGGTGACGAAGGCGGCGCCGGACGGGGTGCCGCAGAACCCGGGGGTGCTCGGGGGCATTCTGATCGGGCTGCTGACGGCGGTGGTCTGGCAGCGGTTCCACCGGACGCGGCTGGTGGACTGGCTGGGTTTCTTCAACGGGCGCCGGTTGGTGCCGATCCTGATGGCGTTCATCTGTGTGGTGCTCGGGGTGGCCTTCGGGTTGCTGTGGCAGCCGGTGGGTGACGCGCTGACGGCGTTCGCGAAGCAGCTCATCGGGCTGGGTGCCTGGGGTGCGGGGATCTTCGGTGTGGCCAACCGGCTGCTCATCCCGATCGGTATGCATCAGTTCCTGAACACGTTCTTCTGGTTCCAGGCGGGTTCGTTCACGAAGCCGGACGGCACGGTCGTCCAGGGCGATCTGACGCGGTTCTTCGCCGGGGATCCGTCGGCGGGGCAGTTCATGTCGGGGTTCTTCCCGATCATGATGTTCGGGCTGCCGGCGGCGGCGCTGGCGATCACTCACTGCGCGCGCCCCGAGCACCGTAAGCGGATCGCGGGGCTGATGCTCTCCGTGGCCCTCACGTCGTTCGTGACGGGGGTGACGGAGCCGCTGGAGTTCTCGTTCATGTTCGCGGCGCCGCTGCTGTACGGGGCGCACGCGCTGCTGACGGGTGCTTCGATGGCGATCACCTGGGCGCTGGGGGTGCACGCGGGGTTCAGCTTCTCGGCCGGGCTGATCGATTACGTGGTGAACTGGCATCTGGACACCAAGCCCTGGCTGATCATTCCGATCGGCCTCTGCTTCGCGGTGGTCTACTACGTGGTCTTCCGGGTCGCGATCACGGTGTTCGACATTCCGACGCCGGGGCGGGAGCCGGAGGAGCTGGAGTCGGAGATCGAGGACCAGAACACCAGGTAGCCCGCGACGGCGCTCCGGCCCGGGACGTAACCGCGTAACCCAGGTCACATTTTTCGCCGAATTACGGCGGTTCCTTATCCGTTCCTCACCGTGTACAACTGGTCTAAACCATTGAGTGGTGTAGACCACGCGGCCGTGTGCCGCGTTCCCCCTGGAGGAAGTTGATGTCCACGGCCAGCGCCGCCCCCGCGGCGGAGAACAAGCCCGCGGCGGCGAAGCCGAAAAAGGGCAGCGGCCTGATGTCCGTGATGCAGCGTATCGGGCGCAGCCTGATGCTGCCCGTCGCGGTCCTGCCCGCCGGGGCGCTGCTGGTACGGCTCGGGAACGCGGACATGCTCGGCCGTGAGTCGTTCCCCGCGTTCGTCACGAAGATCGCGGGCTTCATGGCCGCGGGCGGCAACGCGATCCTGGACAACATGCCGCTGCTGTTCGCCGTGGGTATCGCGATCGGCTTCGCGAAGAAGGCGGACGGCTCGACCGCGCTCGCCGCCGTCACCGGCTATCTGGTCTTCAAGAACGTGCTGGCGACCTTCACCGACTCGAACCTGCCCAAGGTGGCGCAGGTGGTGGACGGCAAGATCGTGATGACGGACGCGCCCGTGGACGCGAAGGTCCTCGGCGGTGTGGTGATGGGCGTGGTGGTCGCCCTGCTGTACCAGAAGTTCTACCGGACGAAGCTGCCGGACTGGGCGGGCTTCTTCGGCGGCCGTCGTCTCGTGCCGATCCTCTCCGCGTTCGCCGGGCTCGGCATCGGCATCGTCTTCGGCTACATATGGCCGGTTCTGGGTGCCGGGCTGCACAACCTCGGTGAGTGGCTGGTGGGTTCGGGCGCGGTCGGCGCGGGCATCTTCGGTGTCGCAAACCGTGCGCTGATCCCGGTCGGCATGCACCATCTCCTCAACTCGTTCCCGTGGTTCCAGGCCGGTACGTTCGACGGCAAGAGCGGTGACATCAACCGCTTCCTGGCGGGCGACCCGACGGCCGGGCAGTTCATGACCGGCTTCTTCCCGATCATGATGTTCGCGCTGCCCGCGGCCTGTCTGGCCATCACGCACTGCGCGCGCCCCGAGCGGCGCAAGGCCGTCGGCGGCATGATGCTCTCGCTCGCGCTGACCGCGTTCGTGACGGGTGTCACGGAGCCGATCGAGTTCACGTTCATGTTCATCGCGCCGGTGCTGTACGCGGTCCACGCCGTGCTGACCGGGGTGTCCATGGCGCTGACCTGGGCGCTCGGTATGAAGGACGGCTTCGGCTTCTCGGCGGGCGCGGTCGACTACTTCCTCAACCTGGGCATCGCGACCAACCCGTTGGGGCTGGCGCTGGTCGGGCTCTGTTTCGCGGCCCTCTACTACGCGATCTTCCGTTTCGCGATCGTCCGGTTCAACCTCCCGACGCCGGGGCGGGAGTCGGACGAGGAGCTCGCCGAACTCCTCAAGGCCGAGGCGAAGTAGGCGCCTCTCCCGGCGCCTCTCCCGGCGCCTCTCCCCCTGGGTTCCGTGGGCCCGGCCGATGTCAGGACGGCCGGGCCCACGGTCGCGTACAGGTACGCGTACGAATACGAGTACGGTCCCGTACGCCGCGTCAGATCTCGTAGACCGCGCCGGGGACGGCCAGCTCGGCCGGGCCCCCGTACACGTCGCGCGCGTCGGCCAGGTTGCGGTCCCCGTCGGTCCACGGCGGGACATGGGTGAGGACGAGCCTGCGGGCGTGGGCGCGGGCGGCGTGCGCGCCGGCCTCGCGGCCGTTGAGGTGCAGGCCCACGACGTCCTCCTTGCCGTAGGTGAAGGCCGCCTCGCAGAGGAAGAGGTCCGTCCCGTCCGCCAGCTCGACCAGGGGTTCGCAGACGCCGGTGTCGCCGGAGTAGGTGAGGGATCTGCCGCCGTGCTCGACGCGGATCGCGAAGGTGTCGACGGGGTGCGCGACCTTCTCCGTACGGACGGAGAACGGGCCGATGTCGAACGAGCCCGAGCCCGGCTTGAGGGTGTGGAAGTCGAAGACCTCGCTCATGGACTTGTCCGTGGGGGTGTCCGCGTACGCCGTGGTGAGGCGCTGTTCGGTGCCCTCGGGGCCGTAGACGGGGATCGGGTCGCACCGTCCGCCGTCGAAGCGGTAGTAGCGCGCGACGAAGTAGGCGCACATGTCGATGCAGTGGTCGGCGTGGAGATGGCTGAGGAAGATGGCGTCGAGGTCGTAGAGACCGATGTGGCGCTGCAACTCGCCAAGGGCGCCATTACCCATGTCGAGGAGCAGCCGGAAGCCGTCGGCCTCTACGAGGTAACTGGAGCAGGCCGATCCCGCGGCGGGGAACGAGCCCGAACAGCCGACGACGGTGAGCTTCATGGAGCGGGAACCTCCGTGGCGTGGACGGCGGGGCGACGGGGGTTGTGCGGTTTACCGAGCGTAAAGCGCGAAACGGCTGGTCGCTCCTCCACAGTGGTCCGTTGTGGGGGAACTCACCCAGGACGTCACTGGTTCGGATGGTCCGTACGGGTGGGGCCCCGCTCCACGCCACGGGGCCCGCGCCCGTCCTGTTCCCCGTCCGCGCACCGTCCGCGCTCCGACTGTGCTCCGTACGCACTCCCCGGCCGCCGGCCGGCCGCCGCGGACCGCTACGCCCAGAGCTGGCCGTGCAGCGCCTCGATCGCCTCTTCGGTGGTCGCCGCCGTGTAGACGCCGGTCGACAGGTACTTCCAGCCGCCGTCCGCCACGACGAAGACGATGTCGGCGCTCTCCCCCGCCTTGACCGCCTTGCGGCCCACGCCGATCGCCGCGTGCAGGGCGGCGCCGGTCGAGACGCCCGCGAAGATGCCCTCCTGCTGGAGGAGTTCGCGGGTACGGGTGACGGCGTCGGCCGAGCCGACGGAGAAGCGGGTGGTGAGGACGGAGGCGTCGTACAGCTCGGGGACGAAGCCCTCGTCGAGGTTGCGCAGCCCGTAGACGAGGTCGTCGTAGCGGGGCTCCGCGGCGACGATCTGGACGCCCTCGACGTGCTCGCGCAGGTAGCGGCCGACGCCCATGAGCGTGCCCGTGGTGCCGAGGCCCGCCACGAAGTGGGTGACGGAGGGCAGGTCGGCGAGGATCTCCGGGCCCGTGGTGGCGTAGTGGGCGCCCGCGTTGTCGGGGTTGCCGTACTGGTAGAGCATCACCCAGGAGGGGTTCTGGGCCGCGAGTTCCTTCGCGACCCGTACGGCGGTGTTGGAGCCGCCCGCGGCGGGGGACGGGACGATCTCGGCCCCCCACATGGTGAGCAGGTCGCGCCGCTCCTGCGAGGTGTTCTCCGGCATCACGCAGACGATGCGGTAGCCCTTGAGCCTGGCCGCCATGGCGAGCGAAATGCCGGTGTTGCCGCTGGTGGGCTCCAGGATGGTGCAGCCGGGGGTGAGCCGGCCGTCCTTCTCCGCCTGCTCGACCATGTGGAGCGCGGGCCGGTCCTTGACGGAGCCGGTCGGGTTACGGTCCTCCAGCTTGGCCCAGATCCGTACGTCCGCCGAGGGGGACAGCCGGGGAAGCCGGACCAGGGGGGTGTTGCCGACCGCCGCGAGCGGGGAGTCGTACCGCATCAGACGGCGTGCGTCGCGTCGGGCGCGCCGCCGGCCACGGCCGGGAGGATGGTGACGCTGTCGCCGTCGGCGAGTTTGGTGGCGATGCCGTCCAGGAAGCGGACGTCCTCGTCGTTGAGGTAGACGTTGACGAAGCGGCGGAGCTGGTTGTCCTTGGCGGGGTCGATCAGCCGCTCCCGGATGCCGGTGTGGCGGGTGTCGAGGTCGGCGAAGAGCTCGGAGAGCGTGTTGCCGGTGCCCTCGACCGCCTTGGCGCCGTCGGTGTAGGTGCGGAGGATGGTCGGGATGCGGACCTCGATGGCCATGACATGGGCTCCTGTCGGGAGACTGCGTGACGGGCGCGCGGCTCGGGCCCCCGCGCGAGGGGGTGGTGCTGGGTACGTGCGACGTGCGTGCGGGTACGGAGGACCGCGCTCCGGGCGGGCCGTCGCTCAGCCGGCGGCGCGGCCGGTACAGATGGCACTGGCGAGGCGGCACAGGTCGACGTGCAGCCGCGCCACGAGCAGCGGGGTGCTCGGCGTCTTGTCGCTCACGTCGGTGGAAACCATGCGCTCATCGTATCGATTCCCGTTCCGCGTCCCGGCATGCGTTCCCACTGGGTGGACGTTCGGCGTCCACCTGATGGACAAGGGGGTGGGCAGAGAGCTGGACAGGGCGGTCAGACGATCTCGACGGGCTCTTCCTCGACCGTGCCGTCCACGATGCGGTACGAGCGGAACTGGAAGGGGCCGGCGCCGTCGGTGTCGGCGGTGGAGACCAGGACGTAGTGGGCGCCGGGTTCGTTGGCGTAGGTGATGTCCGTACGGGACGGGTACGCCTCGGTCGCGGTGTGGGAGTGGTAGATGATCACCGGCTCCTCGTCGCGGTCGTCCATCTCGCGGTAGAGCTTGAGCAGGTCGACGGAGTCGAACTCGTAGAAGGTGGGCGAGCGGGCGGCGTTCAGCATGGGGATGAACCGCTCGGGCCGGCCGGTGCCCTCGGGGCCCGCGACGACGCCGCACGCCTCGTCGGGGTGGTCGGTTCGCGCGTGCGCCACGATCCGGTCGTGCAGGTCCTGGGTGATGGTGAGCATGAAGAAAATATAGAGGGACCGCCACGAAGGCCCCCGGATCAGGGGCGTCTGCCGCGATCCGGGGGCCTGACGACCGGGGCGGCGTGACGAAGTCACGCGCGGGAGGTCACGTCACGCGCGGGAGGTCACTCGGAGGCCGGGGCGTACTCCGGCTCGTCCGGGGTGCCGGAGGTCTTCGCGCGCTGCGGGGCGCGGTTCTTCACGTACTGCCAGCCGACGGCGAGGAACACCGCCCAGACCGCCCCCACGTAGAGGGAGATCCGCGCGTCGCTGTCGTACGCGATCAGACAGGTGACCAGGGCGAGGAAGCCGACCGCGATCCAGCTGAAGAGCGAGCCGCCGGGCGCCGGGAAGGACGAGGCGGGCAGCCGGCCGGCCTCGACGCCGCGCCGGTAGCGGATGTGGCTGATCAGGATCATCATCCAGGTCCAGATGCCGGCGGCGGTGGCGACGGAGGTCACATAGCCGAACGCCTTCTCGGGGACGAGGTAGTTGAGGATCACGCCGATGCCCATGAGGGCGACGGAGACGGCGATGCCGACGGCCGGGGTCCTGCGGGAGTTGAGCCGGCCGAAGGCGCTTGGCGCCTCGCTGTTGGCGGCGAGGTCGCGCAGCATCCGGCCGGTGGAGTACATGCCGGAGTTGCAGGAGGAGAGCGCGGCGGTCAGTACGACGAAGTTGACGATGCCCGCGGCGAGCGGGATGCCCATCTTCTCGAAGGCGTGGACGAAGGGGCTGGTGCCCTCCGAGAACTCGGTCCACTTGACGACCGAGAGGATCACGGTGAGCGCGCCGACGTAGAAGACGATGATGCGCCAGGGCAGGGTGTTGATGGCCTTGGGGAGGGTCTTCTCGGGGTTCTCGGACTCGCCCGCCGTGACGCCGACGAGTTCGACGGCGAGGTAGGCGAACATGACGCCCTGGAGGGTCATCAGGCTGGAGCCGATGCCGTTGGGGAAGACGCCGTGGTGCGCCCAGAGGTTGCCGGCGGTGGCGGTGTCACCGGCGTCGGAGAAGCCGAGGGTGAGCACGCCCAGGCCGATGACGATCATGCCGATGATGGCGGTGACCTTGATCATCGAGAACCAGAACTCGACCTCGCCGAAGATCTTCACCGAGATCAGGTTCACCCCGAAGAGGACCACCAGGAAGACCAGCGCGCTGACCCACTGGGGGATCTGCGGGAACCAGAAGTGGATGTAGATCGCGGCGGCGGTGAGTTCCGCCATGCCGGTGACGACCCACATCAGCCAGTACGTCCAGCCGGTGGCGAAGCCGAAGAAGGGGCCGAGGAACTCGCGGGCGTACTCCGCGAAGGAGCCCGAGACGGGCCGGTAGAGGAGCAGTTCGCCCAGGGCCCGCATGATGAAGAAGATCACGACGCCGGCGAGGGCGTACATGAGGATGATGCTGGGACCGGCCTTGGCGATGTTCGCCCCGGCGCCCATGAAGAGGCCGACGCCGATCGCTCCGCCGATGGCGATCATCTGGACCTGGCGGCTGCCGAGTCCGCGCTCGTACCCCTCTTCGTCCGCGCCGTTCCCGGCGGGACCCCTGGCGGGCCCTTCGCCGCCGTACTCCTTGTCGACCTGCGCAGAGGTCATGGTCATGCGCCCTTTCTCCATGCAGCTCCGCGGACCGCTCGCGGCCACGGACCGGTTCCTGATCCCCCCGGATATGGATGGAGTGCCACCGGCGTTCGGCCGGTCGAGACACCCCCGGGGACAGGGGTGGCGTCCCCGGGGGGTCCGGCAGATCTATCACGGGAGGACGGGCGCCCGGCGCCCGCGATTGTGGCCCAGCCCACAGGAAAAAGGGGACGAATCGCACCGCGAACCGCAAAGAAGGCCGTGGTGGTGACGGGATCGTTATGTCAATTTGAGCATCATTTGAGCGTATGGCGAGGACACGGAGGGCGGCGTTCGAGTGACCTCGACGTGGCGCGGAGGCGTCACCGGAACCGGGTCGTCCGGAACCCCGGCCGACCCCCGCCCGGCCCCCGGCCGACCCCCGCCCTGAACCCGCTCGGAACCCCGCCGGGACCATCAGGCCGTCAGGGCATCAGGTCATCAGGTCATCAGGGTCTCGACGAGCGTCTCCTGGAGCGCGCCGAGCCAGAGGTACGCCATCACCATCGGCTTGCGCGGGTCGGAGTCCGGCAGCCGGTACAGCTCGCCGCCCTCGTCCTCGTCGGAGACCTCCAGGCGCGTACCGATCGTCAGCCGCAGATCGTTGAGCGCGCCCAGCCAGTGCGCGCAGTCGTCGGGCGTCAGCTTCAGTACGGCGCCGCCCTCGCCCGTGGCGGTGAGCGCGTCCAGCGTGCGGACGAGCGCCACGCCGTCCTCGCGCTTGCGGTCGCGCAGGTCGTTCTCGGTGAACCGGCGGAACTCCGAGGAGTACTCCTTCAGTTCGTTGTCGACGGAGCCCTCGCCGGAGGCCTCCGGATCGCCGTACGCGTCCGGGAAGAGCCGGGCCAGCGCCGGGTCGGCGGGCGGCTCGCTGGGGCCCGGGGCGAAGAGCGCGGCGAGCGGGTCCTCACCCTGCGCGGGTTCGTCGGCGGGGCCGATCAGCTCCAGCAACTGCACGGCCAGCGACCGCAGGATCGAGATCTCGACCTCGTCGAGCGCGACGGCCGCGCCGCCGCCCGGGATCGCCTCGAAGCGCCCGGCCATCAGGTGCGGTCCTGCGAGAGGGTCGCCCAGAGCCCGAATCCGTGCATGGCCTGCACATCGCGCTCCATCTCCTCGCGGCTGCCGCTGGAGACGACCGCGCGGCCCTTGTGGTGGACGTCGAGCATCAACTTGTGCGCCTTGTCCTTCGAATAGCCGAAATAGGTCTGGAAGACGTACGCCACGTAACTCATGAGGTTGACCGGGTCGTTGTGGACGATCGTCACCCACGGCACGTCCGGCTCAGGGACCGCGAAGGTCTCCTCGGCCGATTCGGGGCGTTCGATCTCAGTCGGAGCAACACTCACGGTTCGGGACGACCTTCTTCTCCGCAGGGGGGCGCCGGCATGCCGCGGCCTCACGCGTCCCATGCTGCCACCACGTGAGCGGTGTCGCACAAACGGCCACCGAGAAATCGTCAGAGTGACGACTATTGCGAGGTAGCATCGTCGTATGAACACTGCGGACCTTGGGCTGCCGGTGGACATTCCGTCAACCGCGCTCTTCACCGATCAGTACGAGCTGACGATGCTCCAGGCGGCACTGCGGGCCGGTACGGCCGACCGGCGCTCCGTCTTCGAGGTCTTCACCCGGCGGCTGCCCGAAGGCCGCAGGTACGGGGTCGTGGCGGGCACCGGGCGCGTCCTGGACGCCGTGGAGAACTTCCGCTTCGACCCCGACCTGCTCCGCTTCCTGCGCGAGAACGCGATCGTCGACGAGCCGACGCTCGCCTGGCTCGCCTCGTACCGCTTCCGCGGCGACATCTGGGGCTACCCGGAGGGCGAGGTCTACTTCCCCGGCTCCCCGGTGCTGCGGGTCGAGGGCTCCTTCGCGGAGTGCGTCCTGCTGGAGACCGTGATCCTCTCGGTCCTCAACCACGACTCGGCGATCGCCGCCGCGGCCTCCCGGATGGCGACGGCCGCGGGCGGGCGCCGGCTGATCGAGATGGGCGCGCGCCGGACGCACGAGCTGGCCGCGGTGGCCGCCGCGCGCGCCGCGTACGTGGGCGGCTTCGACGCCACCTCCGACCTGGCCGCCGGGTTCCGGTACGGCATCCCGACGGTCGGCACGAGCGCGCACGCCTTCACCCTGCTGCACGACACGGAGCGCGACGCCTTCCGCGCCCAGATTGACTCGCTCGGCCGGGGGACGACGCTGCTGGTCGACACGTACGACGTGGCCGAGGCCGTACGGACCGCCGTGGAGATCGCCGGGCCCGAGCTGGGCTCCGTACGGATCGACTCGGGCGATCTGCTGCTGGTCGCGCACCGGGTGCGGCAGCAGCTCGACGAGCTGGGCGCGGTCAACACCAAGATCGTGGTCACCTCGGACCTGGACGAGTACGCGATCGCCTCGCTGGCGGCGGCGCCCGTGGACGCGTACGGCGTCGGTACCCAGCTCGTCACGGGCAGCGGGCACCCCACCTGCTCCATGGTCTACAAGATCGTCGCGCGGGCCGTTTCGGCGGACCCGAAGGCCCCGCTCCGGCCGGTGGCGAAGAAGTCGCTGGGCGGGAAGACCTCCGTCGGCGGGCGCAAGTGGGCGGCGCGCCGGCCCGACGCGCAGGGGTACGCGGAGGCCGAGGTGCTCGGCACCGGCCCGGTGCCGCCCGAGCTGCTGGACCAGCAGCTCCTGGTGGAGCTGGTCAAGGGCGGCGAGATCGTGGCGCGCGAGTCGCTGGACGTGGCGCGGGAGCGGCACGCGGCGGCGCGGGCGGGGCTGCCGATGTCGGCGATGCAGTTGTCGCGGGGCGAGCCGGTGATTCCGACCGCGTACGTGTGAACCGAGGACGTGTGAACGGGGTGCGGACGAGCAGGGGAAGAGGGTGAGTGTGATGCGTATGTCCCGTACTGGCGTGCGACCTCTCCCCTACGGCGGCCGGAGTCTCTACGCTCACATCCAGCCGCCCTCCCCCGGCCTCCGCACCGCTTCCCTTACCGCTCCGTCTCCCGTCCGCTCCCCCACTGAAGGACCCCCGCCATGCACCGCGCACTGATCGTCGTCGACGTACAGAACGACTTCTGCGAGGGCGGCAGCCTCGCCGTGGCCGGGGGCGCCGATGTCGCCGCCGCCATCACCGACCTGATAGGCGAGGCGACCGCCGGGTACCGGCACGTGGTCGCCACCCGTGATCACCACGTCGACCCGGGCGACCACTTCGCGGTGTCCCCGGCCGAGCCGGACTACGTCACCACCTGGCCGGTGCACTGCGTGGCCGGTACGGAGGGCGTGGGCTTCCACCCGAACTTCGCCCCGGCGGTCGCCTCGGGCGGGATCGGCGCGGTCTTCGACAAGGGCGCGTACACGGCGGCGTACAGCGGCTTCGAGGGCGCCGACGAGAACGGCGTCGGGCTGGCGGACTGGCTGCGGGAGCGGGAGGTGACCGCGGTCGACGTGGTCGGTATCGCCACGGACCACTGCGTACGGGCGACGGCGCTGGACGCGGTCCGTGCCGGCTTCGTCACGCACGTGCTGCTGGACCTGACGGCGGGCGTGGCCGCGGGGACCACGGAGCGGGCCCTGGAGGAGCTGCGGGACGCGGGCGTGGTGCTGACGGGCAAGCCGGTCCTCTGACGTCCGCGTGGGCGCCGGGAGGGCGCCGGGCGGACGGGGCGGGCCGGAGCGGGACTCCAAGGGCCTTCCTGGGCCGCTGCGGGGCTTTTCGTGGGGTTCCGTGGGTTCCGTGGGCCGGGGGCTTCGTGGTGGGTCAGTACCCCATCACCGCGGGTCTCAGCAGCGCGCGGATCGGCTGCCAGAGCTGGTCGGCCGTCCCCGTCCCCGGCGCGCCCGGTGTCGTACGCCAGAGCAGGCCGTCCGGGTGGTGCAGTACGGCCGTGACCTCGTCCGGTGTCGGCGGCTCCGCGTTGCCGCGCAGGTAGACCGCCCGGAGCCCCAGGTTCCGCAGCCTGGTCAGGGCGCGGGCCCGGTTCGCGGCGAGCACCAGGACGCGTACGGTGCCGTCCTCGGCGGCCGGTCTTGGCAGGGTCAGTGCCACCACCACGGTGCCGTTCGGGAGCTTGCTGAAGCCTCCACTTGCCATGTCTTCATCTCCCCCGTGAGACGTCGTGTCAATAAGAGATCCGTAGGACGCACCTAAACACGATCGGCCGCCGCCCGCTAGGGGGCGACGGCCGATCATGCATTTGACCTGCGGTTACTTCCGGTTACTTGCCGGACTTACCTACCTTGACCGTCATCGTCGAGCCGTCCAGCGGCTGGCTGATGATGCTGATCTTGGTGTTGGTGTCAGGAACCTTGACGCTTCCGCCCTTGTTCTCCTCGCTCCAGTAGGTGCCCTTGCGGTCGTCGAAGACCGGGGCGCCCAGCGACGGGGAGATCCGCGTCGGCTTGTCGGCGCGGTGGAGCGAGAGACCGGTCGTCGGCCACCAGCTGAAGGTGGAGTCGTACGACTGGATCCGGTTGCGCATCAGCGTGCCGTCCGACCACTTCAGCGGCTTGGCGTGGGCGTCGATCGGCAGGACCAGGCCCTCGCCCGGGTGCTGGCTGGTGTTGTTGTCCTTCTGCGAGGTGTCCCACAGCCAGATCAGCAGGCCGTTCTGGTACGGGAAGTGCTCGACCTTGCCGTCGTTCGGCGCCGTGAAGCCGAAGTTGTACGGGCCGACCTTGAGGGTCCGGTCGTACGAGACGTACTGGCGGTTCTCGGCGATGTAGTACTGCTCGTAGTCCTGGGTGAAGGACTCGCCGATCCGCGAGAAGCCGTTCGCGGTCCAGCCCGCGTCGTCGCCCTCGGCGTTGTCGGTGAAGACCGAGGCGCCGTCGGCGGTGACGGTGATCGCGTCGGCCGTGAAGCCCTTGCCGCTCACGCCGCCGTCCGTCTGGTAGCGGAAGCGCAGGTCGAACTTCTGGCCGGCGTAGGCGTCCAGCGGGAAGACGAGCTTCTTGTTCGTGCCCGAGACACCGGTCAGCGCCGGCTTGTCGGCGGCGTCGCGGGTCAGGGACTTGCCGTCGGCCGTGCCCTCCAGCGGCGTCCAGTTGGCGCCGCCGTCCGTGGAGACCTCGGTGTAGAGGTAGTCGTAGTCGGCCTCGATGTCCCACCAGCCGGTCAGGTCGAGCGACGCGGCGGACTTGCCGGTCAGATCCACCGAACGGGTGAGGGTGTTCTTGAGGTCGTCACCCATGTCGCTCCACCACTGCTTGGAGCCTTCCGCGGGCTTCACGACCGTCGTGGTCTTCTCCTTCTTGGGGAGTTCGACGACAAGCGCCTGCGGGTTCTTCGTGTTGTACGCGGAGACGCCCAGCTTGTGGGTCGAGTTGGTGGCCGCCTTGGCCTCGGCGTAGTCGAGCCAGCCGAGCTGGAGCTTGTCCCAGGCGGTCATGTCGCCGGGCAGGTCGCCGATCTCGTTCTTGCCGGTGCCCAGCCACGAGCCGGACGACATCAGCGTCCAGAAGGCGGTGGAGTTCTCGCCGCCCGCGGTGTCGTACAGGTCGGGCAGGCCCAGGTCGTGGCCGTACTCGTGGGCGAAGACCCCGAGGCCGCCGTTCTCCGGCTGCATCGTGTAGTCGCCGACCCAGATGCCGGTGTCGCCGACCGGCGCGCCGCCGGCCTTGTTGCCCGCGGGGCCCGTGGAGCCGGCGTTGCTGCCGTACGCGTACCAGCGGTGCGCCCACAGGGCGTCCGTGCCCTGGACGCCGCCGCCCGCGGACTCGTCCTCACCGGCGTGGACGATCTGGAAGTGGTCGACGTAGCCGTCGGGCTCGTTGAAGTTGCCGTCGCCGTCGAAGTCGTACCGGTCCCACTGGTCGTACTGGGCGAGGTGGTCCTTGATCTCGGCGTCGGTCTTCCCCTGGGCCTTCTGGCCTGCGGTCCAGGCGGTGAGGCCGTCGCGGACCAGGTCCCAGACGTTGGCGCAGTTGGTGGAGCCGCAGTAGTTGGAACCGTAACGGGCCTCGTTCCACGGGACCTTGACCCAGTCGGAGACCTCGCCGTCGACCGAGTAGCGCCCGGAGGACGTCTTCTCGTAGTACGTCTTCAGGGAGTCCTTCTGCTTGCCCTTGGCGTCCTTGCCGGTGCCGAAGTACAGGTCCTGGAAGTGCTCCTGGCTGTAGTCGGCCTGCCAGGCGGTGGAGTTGTCCACCTTCCGGTCGGGCTCGGCTATCTCGTTGTGCAGCGGGCCGGGGTCGCCGCCGTACCTGACGACGGGCGGCAGGGGGCCGTCGGGACCGTCCGGGTCGTACGTCGTCGAGTTGTCGACGTCGTCGCCGAACTCCACGAGGATGGTGAAGATCTTGTCGGTCTTCTCCCGGCCCAGCTCGACGTACTTCTTGTTGTCGAGCTTGACGACCTGGGAGCCGCCGCGCTTCTCCACCTTGGCGTCGCCGGATATGACCTGCTGGAGCGCGGCTTCGCGCTGCTTGGACTGCTGCTTGCTGAACGGGCCGTCCAGGTCGTGGTCGGCCTGCCCCTTCTGAGGCGCCGGGTCACGGCGCTCCGCGCCGGATGGGGCGCTGGAAGCGGAGGCGGGGTGGTCCTGGGCCTGAGCCGTGGTGAAGGCCGAAGCCGTCGCGGCGGTCGCGGCCAACGCCACGATCACTGCGGACACTCTTCTCGCCCGTCGGTTTCTGATCACTTGGTGGTGTTCCTCCCCGGCGCACGCGATCCGCGGACCGGGAGTGGAGGATCCGCGCGCGTCTGCGCGTCATAAGTGACGACATTGGACCCGAGTTGAGAAAGAAAAGACAGACCTTGACTTGAACCCGTCAATTGCATTATGCGGCCTTCCGGTTTCACTATCCGGACGGAGGGAGTGAACCGGCCAACCGGTGCATATATTCGGCCTGTTGGCAGGGCGGCGTGACTCGATGCGCCCCCCATGCACCGGGACCAAAGGTCAGGTCACGCTTACCAGCCGTTCCACTCGGGCATCCACCGTCTTAGAGTCGGTAGGCAGTGCGACCGCCTTGCCACGGCCTGGTCCCACTTGTCCCACTGCACGAGACAGCACCAGACACGCCAGACGCACCGAACACCCCCAGAACCACCGAATCCCCAGAACCCCACAGATATTGACGCCCCCGAGGGACGGATTCCGCCATGCCGCGTCCGACTGCCGCACAGCTCGCCTACGGCTCCGCCACCATCGTCTGTTCCACCCTCGCCATGCTCCTGCTCTCCGGTACGAGTACGGGCATCGGGGTCGCGGTGATCGGCGTCGCCGCGCTCGGTCTGGGGCTGTTGGTCGCCATGACCGTGCCGCTGCCCCGCAAGGACCGGGCGGCGCGGGCGGCCACCCCCCGCCACCGGACCGGCGCGGACACCACGGCGCGCGCCACGGTGGCGGCACCGCGTACGCAGGGCTCGGGCGTGGGCGCCGAGGCCCGCCGCTAGCGGTTCGGGGCGCCGCCCGCGGAGTCGCCGCTCACTGAGTCGCCGCCCAGGGAGTCGCCGCTCACTGAGTCGCCGTCACCACCACGGTCCTGGCCGCCTTGTCGTGCAGACCCTGCCGGTACGGCCGGCTGGCCAGGATCGTCACGATGATGATGAGCCACCAGAGACAGAGGCAGCAGAGCAGCGCGGGAACCCAGAGCACCAGGGCGCGCAGCAGCGACGCGTTGGACTCCGGTACGGACCCGTCGTTGAGCATCGCCACCCGCAGCTTCAGCCAGCGCTTGCCGAGGGTCTGCCCGTACTTCTTCGTCATCAGGGTGTCGTAGCCGACGTACGCGATGATCGAGATGAGCGACCAGACCCACTGGGTGCCGGTGTTCACCTGGTTGGTGACCTCGTCCCAGTTCCCGGTGTTGTTCGAGGTGTGGCGCCAGCCGCCGACGAGCAGCGAGATGACCGCCAGCGGGATGAAGATGATCAGGGCGTCGATGATCCGGGCCGCGAGCCGGGTGCCGAACGGCGCGAGCGGCGGCATCCCGGCGAGCGGATCCGTACCGCCGTAAGGGCCGTCGCCCCCTCCCCCGTAGGGGTCCCGCCCGTAGGGAGAGCCGCCGTACGCGCCGCCGCCGGGGTCGTTCGGGTCGTAGGGCGGGGCTTTGGGCGGGCCGTGCTCGCCGCCGTAGGGAGAGCCGTACGGGGAGCCCCCGGAGTCCCCGGAACCCCCTGAGGATGGCGGAGGCCCCTGGGGCGGCGGAGGCTCCTGCGGTCCCTGAGGGTCCTGCGGCCCCTGGCCCTGGCCCTGGGGTCCCTGCGGCTTCTTGAGGAAGGGGTCGTCCTCGGGGGGCTGGCCGGGCGGCGGCTGATCATTGCTCATGGGGGCAGTGCACCCCGGGCAGGAAGGGCCCGCAACGGCTGGGACGCCGTTCGGAGGAACGCCCCGCCGCCGCCTCACACCCCGTCAGCAGGGGTGCCGCCGGACGCTCAGCGCGCCACGAAGGTATGGGCGATCTTGTCGTGCCAGCACTGCCGCCACGGCCGGTCGATCAGGCACCACAGCACATTGCCGAGCCCCACGACGAGCACCCCGAGCACGCTGTAGACCAGCCAGCGGCGCAGCGCGGCGCCGAAGGCCGGGGCCTCGTGGGTCTCGATGTCCCGTACGTCGAGCCCGCACAGCTTCTTGCCCAGCGTGCGTCCCCATTTGGCGGTCGGTACGGCCTCGTAGACCACGCCGACGACCAGCAGGGCGGCGAGGACGCCGCCGAGGTAGCCGGCCGTGGTGGCGTCGAGCAGCCAGACGGTGACGGTCTGTCCGGTCTGCCTGGCCGCCTCGACCTTGTCGTCGATATGGGCCAGGGCCCGGGTGATGAGCGGTACGGCGATGGCGCCGACGATGGCTCCCAGCATCAGCGTGTCGATCAGCCGGGCCACGACGCGCTTGCCGAGACCGGCGGGGCGCGAGGCGGCCTGGGCGCGCGCGGCCTGGAGGAACGGGTCCTCGACCGGCGGCTTCCAGGGCACCACGGGCTGGTCGGCCTGGTCCGGCTGGGCGAGCCGGTGCACCTGCTGGGCCCAGGAGGTGGCGCCGCCGCCGCTGCCGGAGCTGATGGGCCCCGGGTCGGGCTCGGGTACGGGCGGGGGCGCGGGCGCGTAGGAGTGCGGGACCGGCGGGGACGGCTGGGCCGGTGGCTGCTGGTGCACCGGCTGACGGGCGGGGAGCTGCGGCTTCGGTCCGGCGTCGAGCGCGCGGATCGCCATCGTCCCCTCGTCCCTGGCGGGGCGCTCCGAGGCGGCGTCCTCGCCCTTCGCGCGCCGGGCGGCGCGCAGGGCGCGGATGGTCATGGTGGAGTCGGCGGGCGGCTTTCCGCCTTCGCGGGGCGCCGGGGCCCGTCCCGGTCCGGCACCGCCGCGCCGCTGGGGGCGGATCGCGACCGTACCGTCGGAGACCGACCCGTCGTCCCCGTCGCCGCCGGTGCCGTCCCCGGGGCCGAGGGAGCGTACGCCGGGCAGCGCGCCCCCGGTCGGATCGGCGGCCGGGGCGGGCGCGGGTGCGGGTGCGGGAACCCGGGGGTCCTGACCCGTCGGGCCGGTCGGACCCGTCCCGCCCCAGGAGACCCGGGCGTCACGCTCGCCGCCGAACCCGGTCTGGCGGGAGGCGTCGGCCTGCCACGCGGAGGCGGGCTCCTGCCGGGCCCGCTCGGGCGGGTCCTCGTCGAGGAAGACCGGCCCCGTCTCGTCCACGGCGGGCAGCGCGGGCGGCGTGGCGGCGGCGGGCAGCGCGGCCTGCGCACCCTCGCCCTCCCGGGGCGCGGGCCGCGAGGTGCCGGGCACCCAGGCGGCGCCGTTCCAGTACCGGACATATCCAGGAATGGAAGGGTCCGGGTAGAAGCCTTCCCGAGGTACGTTCCCGCCGTCACCAGGAGGAGTAGCCACTGACCCCAACTCCGTTCGCTCACACCATGATTGACCTGAAAGGGCCGCCCGGCGCCGGAACGGCGACCGGATTCGTACTCCCGCTTGTCCAGGAAGACATTAACGAAGAACTCGGGGCCCGGAAGATGGCGCCCGGCAGAAAGAACCCCGTTCGGGCGCCAGGCCGGCGGCGCTGCTGCGAAGCGTAAAGCTGCGGGGTGGGATCTGTTCGCGGACCTGCACCAATTCGGCACACGGGTTCGACGCGGATGGTGTGACCAAGGGGCAGAAGCACGGAAAGCACGCCGCGCAAGAGCCCATCACCCGGACGGACCGGCGGACGGCTCGGAAACTGACGATCCGCCCCAGTTGCCGCCCGGTGACAGCCGGCCGTGAGCACGTGCCCTACGACACGTGCGTTACGAGGGAACG
Source organism: Streptomyces sp. NPDC050509 (assembly GCF_044457965.1). NCBI lineage: Bacteria > Bacillati > Actinomycetota > Actinomycetes > Kitasatosporales > Streptomycetaceae > Streptomyces > Streptomyces sp. NPDC050509. The sequence continues at coordinate 19,990 of NZ_JBITHL010000017.1, forward strand.
TGCCGCCACCGGTCCGCTTCCGCGCGAGCCACCTCGGCGTCGTACCGGCAGGCTTCGAAGTGACATTCCGGCGGCGGGACCTCCAGGTGGGGCACCTGCCAGTCCGACCACCACACGATGTCCCCGATCCGCTGTACGGCCACGGACAGAAAGCCGCAGCAGCCGCCGGTGCACTCGGGCTCCCCCAACTCCAGACGCCGCCGCTCGCCGACCGCGCGCAGGGGGCTGGGGCGGCCGACGGGCAGCATCTCGGACACGTACGGCCCACGCCCCCCTTCGCCGACCGCGCCTGCCACCACGTCCTCACCGTTGACCCGGAACCGCAGGTGGGCCGCGAACCGGGGCCCGGGCGGCAGCACACTGATCTCCAGGTGATCGAACACCGGGCCACCCTATGGTGAGCGGGAGTGAGAGGTTCCCTCACACAAAGTCATCGCCGAAAGTCGCGTCATGAACCAAGAGGTACTGCCTCTCTCCTGGTAAGGCCCCGCCGCTGGGCCCCCCGCCAGGAAAGGAAGTGCCCGCCATGCACTCTGTGGTCGAACGCGAGCTGGAACTGAATCTGGTGCTGTCGCCCGAGCGCAGCATCCCCGTGCCCGCCCGGCTGACGTACCGTACGGACGATCCGTACGCCGTGCACATCACCTTCCATGTCGGCTCGGACGCCCCCGTGAACTGGACCTTCGCCCGGGAGTTGCTGGTGGAGGGGGTCTTCAGGCCGTGCGGGCACGGGGATGTCAGGATCTGGCCGACGAAGGTCGACGGGCGGCAGGTGCTGTGTGTGGCGCTGTCCTCGCCCGACGGGGACGCTCTGCTCGAAGGGCCGTCGGGGGCGCTGTCGGCGTGGGTGGAGCGGACGCTGCGGATCGTGCCGCCGGGGACGGAGGCCGAGCGGCTCGGTCTGGACGACGCGCTGGCCGCGCTGCTGAGTCCGGTGGCGACCGACGAGCTGTGGCTGCGGGACCCGTGGCCGTCGGACGAGTCCGTGGACGACGAGGCGTGACGCCGGAGGGCGCGTGTCATACGTTGAGTTCGCGGGTCTCCTCGATGAAGTCGCGGACGGTCGCCGCGTTCCGTACGGGGAGGTCGCACCGCCCGGTGCTCGTGCGGACCCGCAGCCGGGACGGGCCGAAGGTCGTCGTCTCCGCCAGCTCCGGCCACTCGATCACGGTCGGCTCGGCGGCTGCGCCGCTGTGCAGGGTGACGCCGTCGTCGGTGACGGCCAGGTCACCGAGGCGGACCGTGCCCTCCGTGTCCAGGGTCGCGCGCAGCCGTTCGAGCAGCCGGGGGCGGATGCCCGCCTCCAGCGCCTCGGCCAGCTTGTTCTGCCGTACGACATGGGCGAGGACGACCGGCTGCTCGCGGCCGGCCGGCCAGATCGCGGTGACGGCGGCCCGTTCCGTGGTCCGGAAGCCGCCGGGGGCCAGGCCGATGTCGCTGTCGCCCAGGTCGTGGCCGGTGGAGTCGATCTCCTGCCAGGCGTACGTGACCGGCTGGGACCGCGGGTGTCCCAGCAGCACGCCGCCCTCGTACACGACGGCCATCCGCACGCCCTCGGCGGGCGGTATGCGGCGCAGGCCGGCGAAGCCCGCGTAGACGAGGCCGGCCACCACCGGCACGTACAGGAAGGGGGACTTGAGGGTGAGGTAGGCGATCACGGCGGCCATGGCCGCCGGGACGAGCAGGATCTCCATCCAGCGCAGCCCGCGGTGGACCCGGTGGACGGAGCGCCGGTCGCCCAGGCCCCGTCTGCCCGCCGTCGTGTCGTACTCGGTCAGCTTGCTCACACGTACCTCACCCGTACCGCCGCGCCCTCGGTCTCAGAAGAGCTTGCCCGGGTTGAGCAAGCCCAGCGGGTCGAAAGTCTGCTTGATACCGCGCTGCAACTCCAGCCCCACCGGCCCCAGCTCTCGCGACAGCCACTCCTTCTTCAGGGTGCCGACGCCGTGCTCCCCGGTGATGGTGCCGCCCAGCTCCAGGCCGAGCCCCATGATCTCGTCGAAGGACGCGCGGGCCCGCCGGGACTCCTCCGGGTCGGCCTGGTCGAAGCAGACGACGGGGTGGGTGTTGCCGTCGCCCGCGTGGGCGCAGACGCCGATGGTCAGGTCGTACTTCTCCGCGATGGCGGCCGTGCCGTCGATCATCGCGGCGAGCCGGGAGCGCGGTACGCACACGTCGTCGATCATCGTGGCCGACCGGACCGCCTCCAGCGCGGGGAGCGCGAGGCGGCGGGCCTGGAGCAGCAGCTCCGACTCGGCGGCGTCCTCGGCGGGGACCACCTCGGTGGCACCGGCCGCCGCGCACAGCTCGCCGACCGCGGCGAGGTCGGCGGCGGGGTCCGGCGTGTCGAAGGCGGCGAGCAGCAGCGCCTCGGTGGACTCGGGGAGGCCCATGTGGGCCAGCGCGTTGACGGCGCGGACGGTCGTACGGTCCATGATCTCCAGCAGCGACGGGGTGTGCCCGCTCTCCATGATCCGGCAGACGGCGTCGCACGCGGCGGCGGCCGAGCCGAACTCGGCGGCCAGGGCGAGCTGCTGGGGCGGCTCGGGTTTGAGCGCGAGGACGGCCTTGACGACGATGCCGAGGCTGCCCTCGGAGCCGACGAAGAGTCGGGTCAGGTCGTACCCGGCGACGCCCTTGGCGGTGCGGCGTCCCGTGGTGAGGAGCCGGCCGTCGGCGAGGACGACGTCGAGGCCGAGGACGTACTCCGCGGTCACGCCGTACTTGACGCAGCACAGCCCGCCGGACGCGGTGCCGATGTTCCCGCCGATGGTGCACATCTCCCAGCTCGACGGGTCGGGCGGGTAGGCGAGGCCCAGTTCGGCGACGGCGCGGGAGAGCGTGGCGTTGATGACGCCGGGCTCGACGACGGCGATCCGGTCGACGGCGTTGATCTCCAGGATCCGGTCCATTCTGGTGAGGGAGAGGACGATGCACCCGTCCGAGGCATTGGCGGCGCCCGACAGCCCCGTACGGGCTCCTTGCGGGACGACGGGGACACGGAGCGCGGTGGCCGTGCGCATGACGTGCTGGACCTCTTCGACGGTGCGCGGCAGTACGACGACGGCGGGCGTTCCGGCCGGGCAGAAGCTGGCCATGTCGTGGGCGTAGGAGATCGTGATGTCGGGATCGGTGATCAGGGCGTCGGCGGGAAGGGCGGTCCGGAGCCGTACGAGGAGATCGTCCATGATCCCAGGCTCGCACCCGGGGCCATCGGTGTGAACCCGTGGGCGATCCACAACTCAAGACAGTGTGTGCTCTTCATATTGACGCACAGTAATCATCATGAACGCCATGAAGACGGAGCAGGTCAGACAGGTCAGAAGGGCGGCGCTGGCGGCCGGGGTCGGCGCCGCGCTGGTCGGGGGCGTCCTGCTGTTCGTACCGGACCGGGACGGGGCGGGGACGCCGACCCCCGAGGAGCGGGCGCTCGCGGCGGTGAGCGCGGGCGCGCCCGCGTCGCTGCCGGATCTCGACGCGCTCATCCTGGACCGCGAGAAGTGGCTGCGGACGCATCCGGAGGACAGCACGGCGTGGGCGGTGCTGGGCGCGGCGTACGTGGAACGCGGCGAGCGGCGCGGGGACTCGGCGTACTACTCGAAGGCCGACGAGGCGCTCCGGCGCTCGCTGAAGGGGCCGCCGGTGGGGGCAGCAGGGCCCGAGGACCACGGGGCCCGCGCCGCCGAGTCCGCGGAGGGCGACGGTACGGACGGCGACGGCGGTACGGAGGGCGGGGACGGTTCGGACGGCGGGGACGACGGCAAGCAGGGCGCGCTCGGCGCGCCCACCCGCGCCCAGGCGCTGGCCGGCCTCGCCTCGCTCGCCAACGCCCGCCACGACTTCACCACCGCCAAGAAGTGGGGCGAGACGCTCCGCGCCCGCCGGCCCGAGGCGTGGAGCGCGTACCCGGTGCTGATCGACGCGTACACCGGTCTGGGCGACTACCCGGCGGCGGGCAAGGCGCTCGACAAGCTGAAGGAGCTGCGCCCCGGCAGCCCCGTCGTACTGGAGCGCGCGGTGTCCGTCTACCGCGACCGGGGCTGGCGCGAGGACGCGGAGGCGAAGGCCAACGAGGCCACGGCGCACGCCGGCTCCCCCACCGCGAAGGCGGAGGCGCTGTACGCGCTGGGCGAGCTGGCCTGGGAGCGCGGCGAGCCGACCGAGGCGATGGGCCACTACGACGCGGCGCTCGCGACGGTGCGCGACCACCCCGCCTCGCTGGCCGGCCGGGCGCGCGCGCTGGCCGCGCTGAGCAGGACGGACGAGGCGTACCGCGACTACCAGGCGGCGCTGGCGAAGCTGCCGCGCCCGGAGTACGCGCTGGAGCTCGGCGAGCTGTACGACGCGAACGGCCTGGACGGCGACGCCCGCACCCAGTACGCGACGCTGCGCGCGCGGGCGGCGCGGGCGCAGGGGCACGGCGTGAACGAGGAGCTGGTCCTCGCCCGCTTCGAGACCGACCACGGCGACCCGGCGGCGGCCGTGGCGCGGCTGCGCGCCGAGTGGGCACGGCACCACAGGAGCATGGAGGTCGCGGACGCGCTCGGGTGGGCGCTGTACCGGGCGGGCCACGGCAAGGAGGCGCTGAAGTACGCGAAGAAGGCCACGGAGCAGGGCCGGCGCAGCGCGCTGTTCCTGTACCACCGGGGCGAGATCGAACGGTCCCTGGAGATGTACGGCCCGGCCCGCCGCCATGTCGGGGACGCGCTGCGGATCAACCCGTACTTCTCCCCGCTGCTGGCGCCGCGCGCGCTGACCGCGCTGGAGTCGCTCGGGGAGCCGGCGGAGGGCGGCCCGCGGGACGTGGAGGGCGCGGGGTCGACGCCGCAGCCGGCCGAGATGGCCCGGCCGACGAAGCCTCCGACGGGCGCCACGCCTTCGGGAACACCGAGCGGGAGCCCGGCCGTGCCTTCGGTGCCGGTGGTGACGCCGTCGCCCTCCTGAGGGGCGGGCGGTAGGGGCGCACGCGGCATACGCCGGCAGGGGCGTACGCGGCATACGTACGGGAGCGGGGCCCGGTCGAGGAGACCGGGCGCCGCTTCCGTGTGTGCGGCGCCTGGTCCTGGGGTGGCTGCCCCGCCCGGGTGCACACCAGTCGGTGTTTGTTGTCAGGAGGAGCGGTCTCGGCTGTCGGATCCGGATTCCAGGCGCTTCAGCCAGGCGTCGAGGTGAGGACAGGCGGTCGCAGGGCGCCCAAGCCGAGAAGCTCGATCGCGCCCGGGCCGTCCACGACCTTGCGGTAGGCGGGGTGGGCCCTCAGGATCCGCTTCGACGGCGCCGTGTCGGGACCGTCGTTGACCAGTTCGGGCCCGCCCGCGGCAGTGACATGGGACCGCGGTACGTCGGCCAGCCTGGGTGAATCGATCAGCTCGGCAAGCTCGTTCGCGGCGGCGAGTACCCAGGTCTCCGTCTCGTGGAGGACGAGGAACGGCAGGAATCGCGGGTCGTCGACGACCCGTGCCATCGCCTCCTCGACATGGCCGACGCGAGCGTACGCGTCACCGGCCGGGGCGCTGGAGAGCCCGGGTGTGCCGGAGGGCAACCCGTACAGATCGAGCATCGTGGTCACCGTGTCGACGGCCGAGTTCCGCAGTAGTGCCCGGATGTCGTGCTCGATCTTGGGCCACCTGCTCACCCCGCCTCTGTCGTGCGGCCGACCTGCGGCCCGCCGGGTCTTGAGTGCGACCGGGGTGACCCAGATGTCCCGTGCGGTCAGTTCCGGCTGGAGGACCTGCTGCACCAGGCGCTCCTCCGTCGCACCCTCCACCAGCACGTGAACCTGACGCACCTGCCCCGACCTCACCGTTCCTGCTCGGGCCGGGGCCGACCACCCAGCAGGTTCTTCAGCCACAGGTCACCGAGCGAGTAGCTGTCGAGCCAGGCTGCCAGTGCCGCGGGATCGGGCCGGTGCAGCTTCGTCGAGCCGTCCACGCGCTCCGCGACGACGAGTTCGTCGAGCCCGAACTGGTCGACCAGGGTGACGGACTGAGTGGCGGCGAGAATCTGGCTGTGGCCGGAGGCCGACCGGAACAGCTCCGCCAGAACGGTGATGGCGAAGGGGTGCAGGCCCAGCTCAGGTTCGTCGAGCACCAGCAGCGCGGGCGGTCGCGGCTGGAGCAGGAGGACGACAAGACAGATGAAGCGCAGCGTGCCGTCGGACAGTGCGTCGGGCGGGAACACGGTGTCGGACCCGAACTGCTTCCACCGGAGCAGCACGCGCCCCGCTGCGTCCTCGGTCAGGACGAACTCACGGAAGAAGGGTGCGACGGAACGGACCGTACGCACGATCTGCTTGTACGCCGCAGGATGCTCCTCGCCCATGCGCCGCAGGAACGCGGCGAGATTGCGTGCGTCCGGGTGCAGAACCTCCGTGTCGGAGGCGTAGCCCGGCTGCTTCACCGGGGCACCGGGGGTCGTGTCGTGGAAGTGGTAGACGCGGCAGCCCCGCAGTATCTCCAGCGTGTGACGGGCCACGCCGCTCGCTCCGAGCCGTCCCAATTCCGCGACCTCGGCGAGTTTCGACTCACTATGGCCCGGGCCGATCTCCTGCTTCAGCGGCTGCTCATCACGCGACGTGTCGTGGAACTCCACCACCTCACGGCCGAAGACCAGTTCTCCTCGATGCGAGGGAACCAGCCTTGCCTCGTAGGCGTTCACAAGATCGCTGCCGTCAGCCTCCACACGCAGCCCGATCCCCGCAGATCCTTTGGCCACGTCGTGCAGCATGGCCACGGCTCCACCCCGCAGCCCGACCTCCATACCCAGCTCACCGTCGGCGATGCGCCCGAGCAGCTCGACGGCCTCGATGAAGTTGGTCTTGCCCGCGCCGTTGGGGCCGACGAGCACGGTGACCGGGCTCAGGGCCAGCTCGGCCTGTTCGATCGACTTGTAGCCGCTGATGGTGATGCGTCGAACCCTGCGTGACATGGTCATCAATGTATCGAGCCATCGGGGTCATGCGCGGGCGCGCGGCGCCGACGCCTGGTGTGGTGGGCTGCCCATCGATTGTTCACCGATTCTCCTCCCTGAGGGGCTGGTTCTTCATTGTGGCCTCGGATATACACATACGGAACATGGCACTTATTTCCGCCCCGAAAGCGTTCGTCAACGTCGTTTCCGGGCCCGTCGCCGGAACGGGAACCGGAGCCGGAACCGGTCGAACCATCGGGGCTTACGGTGTCTGCGGCGGCCGGGGCGTGGCGCGTGGCGCGGTAATACGCACGCGGGTACGAGTACGGGCAGCGCCCTGAGGGTGTACCGCCCGCTGAAGTCATCGGCGTCGAGGGCGAACTCAGCGCCCGCGAAGAGCTGGTCCCGTGCCGCTTTCTGCGCCTGGGGGGCGTGGCACCAGGACCGGAGTGCGGTGGGTACGTCCGGATCAGGGGCCGGTACGGGGACGAGCACGCCCGGCGGGATCCACCCGGCACCCGGGTCGGGATCGAGGCCGTCGGCGATACGCCGGGCCTGGTGACGGAGGAACGACAGGGCAGTGTCCGGCGACACCGCCTGCCGGGCGGCGAGGACGACGCGTACCCACGCACCGTTGACCGGCCCCTCGCAGACCACGGTCACGTTGTAGAACCGTGCCGCGCTCACACTCGCCGCCTGGCGGGGGGGGGCCGCTGCTGCCGATGGAGCTTGGCGAGGGCGGCAAGTTGAGTCCGTTCCCGCTCGGTCGCCGGGCGGACCGAGATCAGAGCCGCCTGCCAGGTGTGCCCGGAGGGGCGGACGAGACAGACCGCCGATCCGGCGAAGGAGCGGATGACACCCGGCATTTCCACTCTCCGGTCGAACACCGCCATACCGACCCGCAGATCGGGCAGACCAGGCTCCGTCGCGGAACGTACGGGCAGGCGTCGCGGCGGGCAGCGGGGCGGAACGTGCGGTTCGGGGATCATCCGGCGTCACCGGCCCGGGGGTGCGGGTGCGCCGCGATCTGACGGGCGCACTCCGCCGTGGTGAGCGTGTCGATCCCGCGAAGGGCGTTCTCCCGACGCCTGTCCCACCAGTCGCACAGGTCGCAACCAGGCACCGGGGCCGGTCGCCAAGGACCACTGGCCGCTGTCACGGTGTGCGGCTCGTCCGCGTCTTCGCCCGTCGGTGGGGCCGTCCGGTGATCCATGTTCCGCGCCTCCAGCGCCTACGTACTGTGCTTGCCTGGTAACAGATTCGGCGTCGGCACGTAGTCTCAAAAGAGGCAAAGCGATTCCAAGCGGGATGCGAATACTGGGGAGTTGAACGCATGAACGATGAACCGGAGACACCGGCGGTGCAGTTCGGCAAAGAGATCAAGTACGCCCGGGAAGCTCGGGGATGGTCGCAGGCGGAGTTGGCCGACAAGCTGTTCTGCAAACAGCCCTATGTGAGCAAGACGGAGAACGGGCAACTCCCGTCAGCGCAGTTCGCGGAGCAGTGCGACAAGGTGTTTGGCGCGCCCGGCACTTACGCCCGGATGCGGCAGCGAGCGGCTGACGCGGGCAACCCTCTCTGGTTCATCCCCTACCTCCAGTTGGAGCGCGAGGCGGTGAGCATCTGCGACTACTCCGCCACCCGCGTCATGGGCATACTGCAAACCCCGGAATACGCAGAAGCCGTCTTCCGATCCGCCCGCCCGCACGACTCGGCAGTCGAGACCAAGAAGCTGGTGGAAGACCGGATGCGGCGGCGGGAGGTGTTCGACATTCCGAACCCGCCATCGCTGTGGGTGATCCTGCATGAGGCGGTTCTCTGGTCGGGCGCGGGTGGCCCAAGTGCCATGCGGGGACAGCTTCAGCACCTGGTAGACGCGTCGGAATCTCCGCACATCACTGTCCAGGTCTTTCCCTTCAGCGCGGGCGCCGCGTCGCGAGGAGTGCCGTTCGATGTGCTCACGCGGCAGGATGGGACCGAAGTCCTTTACGAGGAGACCTATGTACGAGGGCAGGTGGACGACTCGGCGGAAGCGGTAGCCGAAGCACGAGCGGCCTACGAGCGGCTGCGCGCGGATGCCCTGTCACGCGATGACTCCCTCTCTCTCATCCGTCACGTTATGGAGGCGTACACCCATGACCCCCACCCTCGACCTCTCCCGCACGGAGTGGGTCAAGAGCAGCTACAGCGAAGGGAACGGCGGGCAGTGCGTCGAATGGGCCCCCGCATGCGCAGCTTCCGGCGTCGTCCCCGTCCGTGACTCGAAGGACCCGAGCGGCCCGACCCTGGACATCCCTACCAGCGCGTTCGCTTCCTTCGTGGCGGGCGTCAAGTCCGGCGAGTTCGGCACCGTCTGATCACTCGGCACAGCGCACACCGGTTCACCGGGCCGCCGTCACCCTCCCCCGGAGTGACGGGGGCCCGGCTCGCCTTTCGGTCGGCGTTCCGGTGCCGAGGGCGGCGATGCGCAGCAGGGAGACCTTCCCGCCGTCCGACATCCGCCCCCCGCCCGAGGTTCCCCCGAGCGGCTGGGAGTCAGCGCCGCTCGGGTCCGGATGCTTGGGGCTTTCGGTGTCTGCCGATGCCTGGGCCGAGGGGCCTGGGGGCCGGGCCCGGCTCCTGCGCCGGGGGCTCGATCTTCGAGTCGGGGTACTGGATGCGCTTCGCCTCCGCGAGGTTGGCTGCGAAGCCGTGCGCCTCCCACGCGTACCCGTTCCACCGCTGGATCGGGCGAGGGTTCCCTGCGGCCTCCCAGGCGACGAGCGCCTCCTCGATCCGGTCCCACAGGGGCACAGGGCCGCCCTGCCGAACCGTCCACCTGCCGTCACGGGCGATGAACTCGGCGAAGGGCTCCCGGTCGGGGGCGAAGAGGTGGAGCAGGGGCGTTCCGTCGCTCCGGGCGGCACGGACGAGATGTGCGCCGGGCGCGGCGAGTTGGGCGAGAAAGGCCGGCATCCAGTCGTCCAGGAGGGTCGGCGAAGCCTTCGTCTCCCTCTCACTGTCCGCGTAGGCGGTGGGGGCCGACAGGTCACCGGCGGGCGGCCGGGCAGGCTCCGATTGCCTGGTCGAGGGCGTCACTGTCCAACTGGACGAGGAGACGGCGCACGGTATGGGGGTGCGGGACGGACACCGCGCCGGTCAGTGGGTCCAAGGGGGAAGCCGAGGGCCCGGCAGGCCCGGACAGGGGCGTCGGCGATCCACTCGGTGATCGCGGTGAGTGACCGGGCGCCGGCCAGCACACTTGCCGCGGCTGCGGTGACCAGGGCGGACAGCTGGTAGCGGCGCCCGCGAACACCTCTCGGATCGGGCACCAGGCCCAAGAAGCCGGACAGGGCGACCGCGTCCGTCAGTGGGGCCGGCGGCGGAAGCCCGGGCCGGCTGTCCAGCGCGGTGGGCACAGGGGAAGACGCAGGAGCAGGCACGGACTCACCACGTGTTCATGGGACTTCGACACTCACATGATCACCGGGACCGTGCCTGTACTGCGTCCGCCCCTGCCCGAACCGGGACGTCCGACGCGACTCCCAACCAGCCCGGCGATGCGGACGAACCCCAATCACGCAACGCCCCCTGGTCCCAACCGCATGTCGTCAATCGCAGCCGCCATCCTCACCCTGGAGCGGCACCGCTGAAAGGCTCAGTCTCTCCTGCGGGGGACGGCCGTACACATCCGCAGGGGCACCACCGGGGTCGAACCAGCCGATCAGCAACCCGGGTCGGCGGTGCTCCACGATCCCGCGCCTTGTGTGCATGCGTGATCTGCACTAGCCTCACCGCTTGATACATCAACTAGATGCCGATCCGTGGGCTCACGTAGCAACTGGCATCAGGAGCAGGCCCCGTCGGCATGGAGCCGATGAATTCGACCCCCCAGTGATCTGCATTTTCTCCTAGCGTGTTCCATAAGTTTCAATTGAATGAGGACAAATGACTGGAATTATGCCCAACACCCAAGCGCAGTCGACGCAGAATCCCCCCGGTGCGGATTTGATCGTAATCAATGCGAAAATCTTCACCAATAACCGCGGACAGGCCGAAGCATCCGCTTTAGCCGTGAAGGACGGCCGCATCTACTCGGTTGGTTCCGATGTAGACATTTTGAGTTTGAAGAATTCAGAAACGAAGATCATCGACGCGCATGGCCGCAGACTCATTCCGGGCATTACCGATGCGCACACTCACGTGCTCAACGAAAGTGGCTACACTTACAATATAAGGTGGGACGGCGTACCTACGCTACGTCACGCGCTGAGCATGCTGCGCGAGCAGGCGGAGCGAACGCCTGAGGGGCACTGGGTCAAAGTGATCGGCGGCTGGTCCCCCTACCAGTTCGAGGAGAACCGGTTCCCTACGATGGACGAGCTGCACGAAGCCGTGCATAACCGTCCGCTGATCGTGCAATACGCCTATAACCGCGCCTTCCTGAACAAGCAGGCGATGGAATTGTTGGGCGTGGGCACCGATCGGTTTCCCGAAGTGCCGGGAACCGAATTCGAGAAGGACGGTCAAGGACATTACACCGGTGTGATCTACGGATACACATTCACCTTCGTCGCCATAGAGACCATGGTCCCGCAACTTTCGTTCGACGAAGAAGTCAGCTCGCTGATCCATACTGTCCACGCCCTGAACCGTTTCGGTGTCACCTCGATCGTGGATGCCGGCGGCAGGAAGGGCTACCCCAGACCCCAAACCACCGTAGACGTCCTGGCCCGCGACAACCGCCTCAACATCCGCATGCCCTTCGTCGACATACAACTCGGCGACGGCAGCCCAATCAATATGGTGGACGCACACATTGAAGCGATCACCAAAACCGCTCCCATCGGCCCAGGCCACAACCTGCACCCGACCCTGGAACATGGCCACGAATATCGTGGCGCCGGCGAAGTGTTGCAGGCGGAAGTGCACGATCATGAGAATTTCGACCGTCCGGCGGTCATCATCGACCCCGACCAGATGCGGCGACACGTCGAGGAAAATGTCACCAAGTTGGTCCGGCGGCGCATCCCTTTCCGCATGCACATCAGCTACAACGAAAACATCACACCGTTCCTTGACGCCTTGGAGAAGATGAACGAAACAACGCCGCTGGACGGTTTGCGATGGAGCATCGAACACGCCGAAACCATCACTCCGGAGAACATTGACCGGGTCAAAAGGCTTGGCGGCGGAATTGCCTTGGACGCCAAAATGGCGCTGCATGGAGATGCGTTCATCAAAACGCACGGCCGCGAAAAGGCTCTGAAAACTCCGCGGCTGCGCCAGCTGGTCGATAGCGAAATCCCTCTCGCCATGACCACCGATGCTTTCCGGGCAGCCACCTTCAACCCGTGGGTAGGCGTCAGCTGGATGGTGTCCGGAAAGTCGACCTCCGGGTCTGAAGTGCTTGCTAAGGGTAATCGCCTGTCCCGCGTCGAGGCACTCAAGCTGTTTACCAGTGGTCCAACTTGGTTCATGAACACAGAATCTGAAATGGGCATGATCGCTCCAGGGAACCTGGCGGATTTTGCACTGTTGGACAGGGACTATTTCACTGTTCCTGAAAATCAGATCAAACATGTTTGCTCCGTCTTGACAGTCCTGGATGGAAGGGTGGTGTTCGGGGCGCAGGACTACAGCACCCTCACGCCGCGTCTTCCCGATATCCTGCCCGCTTGGTCACCCGTCAAATATTTCGGGGGCTATCACCACGGAGCCGAGTAAGCCAACGCTTGAGTGGCGGCTCCTCGGCCGCCACTCACAGCATGCGACTTGCGCAAGCTATTGGGGCGGGAACTGTGATGAGCCCGTCCGGCCGGGGCTGCTTCGGCAAAAGAGCTGGCGAATCCGGCGAAGTAGGCCCGCACACCCGGCCCCAGGGGGCGTTGCGTGATTGGGGTTCGTCCGGATCGCCGGGCTGGTTGGGAGTCGCGTCGGACGTCCCGGTTCGGGCAGGGGCGGACGCAGTACAGGCACCCGAGAGGTGTTCGCGGGCGCCGCTACCAGCTGTCCGCCCTGGTCACCGCAGCCGCGGCAAGTGTGCTGGCCCGCGCCCGGTCACTCCCCGCGATCACCGAGTGGATCGCCGACGCCCCTGTCCGGGCCTGCCGGGCCCTCGGCTTCCCCCTTGGACCCACTGAGCGTTTTCAGAGTGGCCACCGATGGGGTGACAGCGGCGAGGGCGCAACGCACGAGGCACCCGTGCCGTTGAGGGAGGTGTTCGAATTCTCAACTCATCAGTGCAAGTGCCTCGTTGGTCTCCTGTCCTGCCGCACTCGACCTGCCCCATGCGCTGGTCGAGTGGGTCACCATGCTCATCGTCACCCGCGAGGGTGAGCGCCGTTGCAAGCTCCCGCCGCACCAACGCGCGCTCGTCGGTCTGGTGGACCTGCGCAAGCACGACACCCTGGCCCAGATGTCCGCCGGCTTCGGCATCCCGGTCGGCACCGCCCACGCCTACACCACTGCGGTGATCGACCTCCTCGCCACCCGGGCGCCCGGTCCACTCAAGGTCCTGCGCGAGCACGGACCGGAGTACGTCCTGCTGTCCCTGGGGTTGCGACAGCCGCCGGATGCCCAAAACGTGCAGGTCAGAGGGTGATCACTCCCTGAGCGGGGCAGAACCCGGCGTACAGCCCGACTCGTCTGCCGCCACCAGCGGCTTCGCCTCAAGAAGGGGCTCTGCGTCGTGCCCGTCACCCTCGCCTCGCTCTTGATGCGGGCGTGACATCCGAAGGCTCTCTCCGGACCGACGGCGTGCTCTCGGGGCTGGTGTACACGCAGGTACCGAAGTCGCTCCACCCCCGCTGGAGCTCATCCCAGTCACCATGGCCGTAGTAGCCGGTGTCGGCTTCGCTCAGGGTCACGCCGCCGTCCTTCTGACGGCCGATGTAATCCCTGTATCCTCCGTCTCCGGCAGACTGGAACACGTGCAGTTCGGCGCGCCCGTCCTGGTCCTCGTCGGTCGCACGCACCGCGGCGACGAAAAACGAGACCTCAACGCGGATGGTGCCGCTCCGGCTGCCACTCAGGTCCCGGGCGAGCGGTCCGTAGCGCACCTCATGCACGAGCAGGTTGGAGCGGGGGTTGTCCCCGATGTCCTCCTGGCTGCGGAACAACGCCAGATCGATATAGCCGTCGCCGTCGAAGTCGCCGAACGTGCCCCTGGTCTCCAGGTCTGACGTCAGCAGGCCACGGACCTTCTGCCATACGCCGAGAGCCTCGCCGACACCGACCTCGATACGGTCATCGGCCCGGCTGAAGAGCACGGAACCCTTTCCCGAGCGGTCGGGGTCGTGTATCTCGTCCAGCCGCCCGTCCGCGTCCACGTCGGCGGTCAGGCTGGTGTTGTCGGTGTCGGAGCACACCACGGCCGGTGCGTGATCACCGGGCTCGGGCCCGGAACAGAGGGCGAGTGTCGTGGCGACCGCGGCCAGAGCGGCTCCCGTGCCGATGACGAGCCGCCTTCGCCCGCGTGTGTACGGTCGTCTCAGCCGGGCGGTGAACACGCTGCTGACACTGCCCTGTTGTGGGCTCCCGGGTTCCGCCATGGCGGGATTCTAGTAGGGCTTGGTCAGGTCGGTGGTGGTGGTGCGTGTCCTGCGGGCCCGGTGTGGCGTTGAGAGTGTGTAACTGACCGGCGCGGTGTCCGTCCCGCACCCCCATACCCTGCGCCGTCTCCTCGTCCAGTTGGACAGTGACGCCCTCGACCAGGCAATCGGAGCCTTCCTGGCCGCCCGTACCACCCCAAGCGGTCCAAAGACCGTCGCCTTCGCTCACCTCGACTACCGCGACGCACGCCAGGCCCTACAAGTCGTGCGCTGGAGAAAGGACTTCACCAGCGGCAGGCTCACCATCGAGCGCGTCCACCTGATCACCGGCCTGCCGCCCGGCACAGCGACCGGCCCCCAGCTCGCGGCCTGGATCAGAGGGCACTGGAAGATTGAAAATCTCCTGCACCACGTCCGCGACCGCACTTTCCGCGAGGATGACTCCAAGATCCATGTCGGTCGCCTCCCACGCGTCATGGCCGGCCTGCGCAACCTTGCCATCGGCGTCCACCGTCAGGACGGTCGCACCAACATCGCCGCCGCCCTCCGCTACACCGTCCGCGACTCTCGCAGATCCCTGACCGCCCTCGGCCTCACCGGATGAATCCGGACAGATCCCGATCATGCAAGGGCCCCTGGGTGGTCCGGGGCTTGAGCTTCGGGGGTCGAGCTCTGCTTGTGAGGAGTGGTTGGTTCTTGTTTCCCACCCACCCTCCCTACCCCGGGTGTTGACTTTTCGCGATCGGGTTGCCACGCAGGGTGAGATCCGTCTAGCGTGCCCCTGAACGAAAAAACGGCCTCCGCCCGGTGTTAGCGCACCTGACGGAGACCTCACCAGCTAGATCATCGAGGCGATCTTTGTGGCTGCTCCGCAGTTTAGTATTGCGCCGCCGCGCGTGCACACCGCTTCCCATCCGATGGCCAGTGCCGGGTACGGCAAGCGTTCGGCCGCCGGTCAACCGGCGTCCTCTCCAGACGACTTCGCGCTCCTGCCGGGGCGTGAGGCGGCCATCGCCGGGTTCATCGACCGGCTGCCCGACGGGGCCGATATCTCGGTGAAAGCCCTGGCCAAGGTGATGGAGTACGGGCAGTGCGCCTTACGGACGGCCCTCAACTTCCTTGAGCGGGCCGGACATCTCCTCCGGCGGCGTGAGTTCCTGGTGGGGACGGGCGGTGGACGGTGGGTCACCCGTACGTGGTTCTCGCGCGCCGCCCGGGGTGATGATTCCTGGGGTGCGGGGGTCGATGCGACCGTCGCGGCACCGGACCAGGCGCCGGTTTCGGCCCCGGCTCCTGGCCCGGCACCGGCCCCGGCGCCCGGCACGCGGGCGGGGCGGTCACGTGGGTATCTCGTGCTCGCCTCCGTCGGGCGGCGGTGTCCCGCGCTGTCGCTGTCCGCCGCCGACTGCGCGGCGCTGGAAGCGCTGGCCGCCGAGTGGTTCGTACGCGGGGCCGGTGAGGAGGATGTGCTGCGCGCCCTCACCGACGGGCTGCCCGTGCCCGTACACCACGCCGCCGGGCTCGTACGGTCCCGGCTCACCGCCAAGCTGCCGCCCGAGCCGGCGGATACGCCGGTGGTATCGCATCGGGCGGCACCGGCCAGGGTGGAGTGCGGCACTTGTCAGGCGCCGGGGCAGCCGGAAGCGCTGGTCGACGGGGAGTGCGGCACCTGCCGGGGCGCGCCCGCAGCCGTACGCCATCCCGCCGTGCTGCCACCGGACCGGGTCCGGGCCCTCGCCGCCGAGGCACGGAGCGCCGCCGCGCGCGGGTGAACGCGCGGCGGCCCGTCACCCGCGTACGGCGGGAAGGGGCGCGGGTGCCCCCCTCGCCCCGTCAGAGGTTGCCGCGCTTCTCCTGCTCGCGCTCGATCGCCTCGAAGAGCGCCTTGAAGTTGCCCTTCCCGAAGCCCATCGAGCCGTGCCGCTCGATCATCTCGAAGAAGACGGTCGGCCGGTCCTGGACCGGCTTGGTGAAGATCTGGAGCAGATAGCCGTCCTCGTCACGGTCGACCAGGATCTTCAGCTCACGCAGCGTGTCGACGGGCACCCGGGTCTCCCCCGCCCACTCGCCGAGGGTGTCGTAGTACGAGTCCGGGGTGTCCAGGAACTGCACCCCGGCGGCCCGCATCGTCCGTACGGAGGCGACGATGTCGTTGGTGGCGAGCGCGATGTGCTGGACGCCGGCCCCGCCGTAGAACTCCAGGTACTCGTCGATCTGCGACTTCTTCTTGGCGATCGCGGGCTCGTTGATCGGGAACTTCACCTTGAGGGTGCCGTCGGCGACGACCTTCGACATCAGCGCCGAGTACTCGGTGGCGATGTCGTCCCCCACGAACTCCTTCATGTTCGTGAAGCCCATGACCTTGTTGTAGAAGCCCACCCACTCGTTCATCCTGCCGAGTTCGACATTGCCCACGCAGTGGTCGACGGCCTGGAAGGTGCGCTTGGCGGGGGGCGCGACGATCGGGTCCGCCGCGCCGAAGCCGGGCAGGTACGGGCCTTCGTAGCCGGAGCGGTCGACCAGGGTGTGACGGGTCTTGCCGTACGTGGCGATCGCGGCCAGGACGACGGTGCCGTGCGCGTCCTTTATCTCGTACGGCTCCTGGAGGCCGTGGGCGCCGTGCTCGGTGGCGTAGGCGTACGCGGCGCGCGCGTCCGGGACCTCGATCGCGAGGTCCACGACGCCGTCGCCGTGCTCGGCGACATGGGCGGCGAGGAAGCGGCCCCACTCGGTGGACGGCTTGATGACGGACGTGAACACGAAGCGGGCGGAACCGTTGGTCAGGACGTAACTCGCGGTCTCGCGGCTGCCGTTCTCCGGGCCCGCGTAGGCGACGAGCTTCATGCCGAAGGCCGTGGAGTAGTAGTGCGCGGCCTGCTTGGCGTTGCCGACGGCGAAGACGACCGCGTCCATTCCCCTGACCGGGAAGGGATCGGCCTCGCGCGCGGTGTCGGGCGCCGGGTCGGGGGTGGTGCCGGGGGTGCCGAGAGTGCTGTGCGTCGAGGTGTCAGCCATGGGGCCAGCGTCACCCCGTTCCACAAGGTGCGCAACAGTTCGCGTTTTCCCTGGGCATTCTGTACAGCGGATGGCCAGAATGACGGGACGATCCGCACAGGATGACCATGCTGGAGGAGGGAGACGGACGATGGGTATCGACGGGCTCGACGGCAGGCTGATCGTGCTCCTGGCGCAGGAACCCCGGATCGGGGTGCTGGAGGCGTCGCGCCGGCTCGGCGTGGCGCGCGGGACCGTACAGGCGCGGCTCGACCGGCTCCAGTCGAACGGGGTCATCCGGGGGTTCGGCCCGGCGGTCGACCCGGCGGCGCTCGGCTATCCCGTCACCGCCTTCGCCACGCTGGAGATCAAACAGGGGCAGGGCACGGATGTACGGGCCCATCTGTCGGGCGTCCCCGAGGTGCTGGAACTGCACACCACCACCGGCGAGGGGGACATGCTCTGCCGCCTGGTCGCCCGCTCCAACGCCGATCTCCAGCGGGTGATCGACCGGGTCGTCGGCTTCGAGGGGATCGTCCGGGCGGCCACGGCGATCGTCATGGAGAACCCGGTGCCGCTGCGGATCATCCCGCTGGTGGAGCAGGCGGCGCGGGACGACTGAGGGAGCGGGATCAAGCCACAAAGACTCCGTTGCAAAGAACATGTTGCAACGGAGTCTTTGCATGCTTACGCTGACACCATGCCCGAGCACGAAGAGCACCGCGAGCGCGAAGAGCACGAGCACAAGCCCAGGCACGAAGAGGCACAGCCGAAGCAGCCGCAGGAACATCGCGAGCGCACTCTGGACGCGCGGTCGCTCCGCGGTCTCGCCCATCCGCTGCGCATCCGGCTGCTGGGCGTCCTCCGCCACGACGGCCCCGCCACCGCCTCCCAACTCGCCACCCGGCTGGGCGAGTCCAGCGGCGCCACCAGCTACCACCTGCGCCAGCTCGCCGCGAACGGCTTCGTCGAGGACGACCCGACGCGGGGCAAGGGCCGCGAGCGGTGGTGGAAAGCCGCCCAGGAGGGGACGCGGTTCGGCGAGGACCTGCACGCGAACACCGATCCGGAGGTGCGCGGCGCCGTCAACCTGTTCCTGCACGAGGTGGCCACCATCCACACCCAGGAACTCACCACATGGCTGGGCACCGCGGGCGACTGGCCGCTGGAGTGGTCGCAGGCGGCCGACATGAGTGACTTCACCCTGCGCCTGACACCGCAGCAGCTCACCGAGTTGAACGAGGAACTGCACGCGGTCGCCGAACGCTACCGCCGGATCGGGCCCGCCGCCGAGGACGCCCCGCAGGTCCGCGTACACCTGCACTCCTTTCCGCGCCGCGGCTCGGCGGACTGAAGCAGACCTCAGGGGGGATCCACCATGCACGCCGACATCCATCTCACACTGCACACCCTGCGCTCCGCCGAACTGCGGCGGGAGGCCACGGAGTTCCGGCAGGCCACGGAGTTCCGGCAGCCCGCCGAGTTCCGGGAAGCCGCCGGTCCCCGCCGGGCCCGTACGGACCTGCGTACCCGACTGGGCTGGTCTCTGGTCGAGTTGGGGCTGCGCCTCGTCAACCGCCCGGTGGCGCGCACGAGAACGCACCTCGCGTGAGCGGGCCCGAGGACCCACGGGACGAGCCGCCCGGTGACAAGGGCCCCCGCGACCGGTGGCCCTTCTTCGCCACCCTCGCCGCCAACACCGTCTCCATAGCGGGGAGTTCGCTCACCCTGATCGGGGTGCCCTGGTTCGTCCTCCAGACGACCGGGAGCGCGGCCGACGCCGGGATCGTCGCCTTCTGCGCGACGCTGCCGGTCGTCGTCTCCGCGATCGTCGGCGGCCCGGTCATCGACCGGATCGGGCGGCGGCGGGTCTCCGTCGTCTCCGACCTGGTGTGCGGCCTCGCCGTGGCCGCGATCCCGCTGCTGGACTACGCGGGCGTGCTGGAGTTCTGGATGCTGTGCGCGCTGATGGCCGTCAGCGGCCTCGTCCACACTCCGGGGCTCACCGCCCGCTACGTCCTGCTGCCCGACCTCGCCGAGCGCGCCGGGACGACCCTGCCGCGCGCCGCGAGCCTGTACGACGCGGCCTCGCGGGGAGCGCGCATGATCGGCGCCGCGCTGGCCGGCGTACTGATCGCGGTGGTGGGCGCGGAGGCGGTGCTGCTGCTGGACGCCGTGACCTTCGCGGGGTCCGCGGCGCTGATCGCCGCCGGGCTGCGAAGGGTCCGCTCGGCGGAGCCGCAGCGTCTCGCCCCGGTCTCGCTCACCACGTACCGCACCGAACTGCGTGAGGGATACGCCTTCCTGGTCCGTACGCGACTACTGCTGGGCATCACGCTGATGGTGATGGTCACCAACGGCCTGGACCAGGGCTGGAGTTCGGTCCTGCTGCCGGTGCACGCCCGGGACGAGCTGGGCGGCTCGGCCGATCTCGGCCTGCTCACCGCCGTGTTCGGGGGCGCCGCGCTGCTGGGGGCCCTGCTGTACGGGGCGTACGGGGAGCGCTTCCCGCGCCGCGCCGTGTTCGCGGGTGCCTTTCTGCTCTGCGGGGCACCGCGGTTCGTGGTGGCGGCGCTGACGGACGGGACCGTACCGCTGGCCGTGACCATGGCCGCGGGCGGTTTCGCGGCAGGCGTGCTCAACCCGATCCTCACCACCGTGATCTACGAGCGGGTGCCGGACGCGCTGCGCAGCCGGGTGTCCAGTGTGACCACGGCCGGGGTCGAGCTGACGATGCCGCTCGGCGGGCTGGCCGCGGGCCTGCTGGTCGAGCGGGCGGGACTGGGCCACGCGCTGCTGGCCGTCGGCGCGGTCTATCTGCTGGCGACGTTGAGCCCGCTGGTCTTCCCGGCCTGGCGGTCCATGGAACGCGCCCCCGACCAGGGGACACACGCACCGGACACACCGGACACGCGGGGCACCGGGGAGGTCAGCAGCTCGGGACCTGGTCCTTCCGCCCCTGCTCCAGCGCCGTGAGCGACGACACCGCGCCCTTCAGCGTCGAGACCGGCACCAGCAGCATCCCCTTCGGCAGCTCGGCCTGAGCGTCCGCGCACTCCGCCTTCGGTACGAGGAAGACGGTCGCCCCGTCCCGCCCCGCCGCCTGGGTCTTCAGGGCCACCCCGCCGACCGGGCCGACCTCGCCGCCGTCGGTGATCGTCCCCGTACCGGCGATGGTGCGGCCACCGGTCAGATCGCCGCCCGCGCCGTCGCCGTCGAGCTTGTCGACGATGCCGAGCGCGAAGAGCAGCCCGGCGCTGGGGCCGCCCACGTCGGCGAGGTGGAGGCTGATGTCGATCGTCGCCGGGTCCTTGCCGAGCAGGCCGAGGGCGGCCGTCGTCGCCGAGTTCTGCGACTGGATCATGTCCTGGGTGTTGTGCTTCTGGACCTGCTGGTCGGTCTTGCCCGAGGGGTAGACCGCCTCGCGCGGCAGCACGGCCCGGTCCGCGCGGAACCAGCCCTCGGCCACATCGCCGAAGTCGACGTCGGTGGACGGCCCCGTCGCCTCGATCGTCGTCATCCGCAACTGGCCCTGGGTCTTGCGGGTGGGCGCGCCGCTGATGGTGATGACCGGCCGGTCCTTGTTCGTGCCGAGGACGTCCGCGGTCATCCCGGGCTGCGCCACGGCGTACGGCAGGGGCGCGACGCCGACGACGACGAAGAGCGCGACGATCGGGACGGCGCAGAGGACGAGGACACCGGGACGCGAGAGGCGAGAGAACTTCGGGAGACGAGAGAACACGATCTCAATGTATCTGCCGCGCGCCCTCGCCCTTCCGCCAGCGCGGAGCCCCTCCGCCGGCACGGAGCCCGTCCCTCAGCGCGGAGCCCCTCCGCCGGCGCGCAGCCCGTCCCTCAGCGCAGAGCCCCTCCGCCGGCGCGCAGCCCGTCCCTCAGCGCAGCGCGTCCGCCACCTCGCGGGCGGCGTCGACCACCCGCGGACCGACCCGTTCCGGTACGGCGTCCGCGAGCATCACCACACCCACGCTCCCCTCGATCCCGGTCACCCCGACCAGCGCCGCCGCGGCCCCGCTCGCGCCCGCCTCCAGCTCGCCGCTGGTGAGGGTGCAGCGGGGCTCGGTGGGGGCGCCCTGCCGGGCGGCGAGGATCGCCTTGCCGGCCGCGCCGCGGTCCAGCGGATGGCGGAATCCGGCCCGGTAGGCGACGTGGTAGTCGGTCCAGGTCGGCTCCACGACGGCGACGGCCAGCGCCTCCGCCCCGTCCACGAGCGTCAGGTGCGCGGTCGCGCCGATGTCCTCGGCGAGCGCCCGCAACGCGGGCAGCGCTGCTTCCCGTACCAGCGGATGCACCTGACGGCCCAGGCGCAGCACCCCGAGGCCCACCCTGGCCCGGCCGCCGAGGTCACGGCGTACGAGCGTGTGCTGTTCGAGGGTGGCGAGCAACCGGTAGACGACAGTCCGGTTGACCCCGAGTTTGGTGGACAGCTCGGTGACGGTCAGCCCGTGGTCGGTGTCGGCGAGCAGCTTGAGGACGCGCAGTCCCCGGTCGAGCGTCTGGGAGGTCTCCGCGGTCACGACGCCCTCTCCTTCGGTGTGAGTTCGGAGCGAGTTCGGACGAGGTCTCCGCTGGTCGAGCGAAGCCGAGACCTCGGGGAAGAGTGACGACGGCGCTCTCCTTGCCCTGGAGCTTCTGCCGCGCCGGGTCCCGTTCCGGCGCCGCGTGGAGAGGCCACCGGCGGGCCATGGCACCACCGGCTGCGCTACGCGGCGGAGTTGCCACGGAGCGTTCACATTGCGGGGACAGTAACCATCGGTACCGCTCAGCGGAAGCCCTCGTCCAGAATCCGGGCATGAGAGGCGAGTCAATCCGCGTTAACGGTAAATGTCCGGCCGGATGGTGACGTTACGTATTGACTTACGATCCGTGGAGTGACGAACGAGGGCGGACGGGGGCGGGTAGGGGCTCCGAACAGCAGTCGTGGCCGCTGCCCGGATCCGGGCAGCGGCCACGCTTGTTCATCAACCGTTACAACGCTTACGCCATCCTGCGCATACCTCTACGACGTCCACACCTCACGCGGACCTCCCGGCGTCACCCGACGCCTCTTCAGCGCATCCGGGTGGCCCACTCCCCCACCTTCGAGATGCGCTCCCTGAGCTGCCCCGCCGTGGCCTCCGCGCTCGGCGGCCCGCCGCACACCCGGCGCAGCTCCGTGTGGATCACCCCGTGCGGCTTGCCGCTCTGGTGGACGTACGCGCCGACCATGGTGTTGAGCTTCTTGCGCAGCTCCAGCAGCTCCTTGTGGGAGACGACGGGGCGCCGCTCGGCCGGCAGCTCCAGCAGGTCGGCCTCGGTGTCGGGCTTCTTGCGGCTGTGCGCGATCTGCCGGGCCTGCCGCTTCTGGAGCAGCAACTGCACCTGGTCGGGTTCGAGGAGACCCGGGATGCCGAGGTAGTCCTGCTCCTCCTCGCTCCCGGGGTGCGCCTGCATGCCGAACTCGGCGCCGTCGTACAGCACCCGGTCGAAGACGGCGTCGGACTCCAGCGCCTCCCAGGGCAGCATGTCCTGCTCGCCGGTGTCCTCATCCTGCTCGCGCTCTGCCTCCGCCATCTCCTTCTCGGACTCGGCGTAGGGGTCTTCCTCCTCCCCTTCCTTCTTCGGCTTGTCGAGGACGTGGTCGCGCTCGACCTCCATCTCGTTGGCGATGCCGAGGAGGGTGGGGATGGTGGGCAGGAAGACGGAGGCGGTCTCGCCGCGCCGCCGGGACCGTACGAAACGGCCCACGGCCTGCGCGAAGAACAGCGGGGTCGAGATGGTCGTCGCGTACACGCCGACGGCGAGGCGCGGCACGTCGACGCCCTCCGACACCATGCGGACGGCGACCATCCACCGCTCCTGGCTCTCCGAGAACTCGTCGATCCGCTTCGACGCGCCGACGTCGTCGGAGAGGACGAGCGTCGCCTTCGTACCGGTGATCTCGCGGATGAGCTTGGCGTACGCGCGCGCCTGGTCCTGGTCGCTCGCGATCACCAGCCCGCCGGCGTCAGGGATGCCCTTGCGCACCTCGGTGAGGCGCTGGTCGGCGGCGCGCAGGACACTCGGCATCCAGTCGCCGCGCGGGTCGAGCGCGGTGCGCCACGCCTGGGAGACCGCGTCCTTGGTCATGGGCTCGCCGAGGCGTGCGGCGATCTCGTCGCCGGCCTTGGTGCGCCAGCGCATGTTGCCGCTGTAGCTGAGGAATATCACCGGCCGGACGACGCCGTCGCGCAGCGCGTTCCCGTATCCGTACGTGTAGTCGGCGGCGGAGCGGCGGATGCCGTCGTTGCCTTCTTCGTACGCGACGAAGGGGATCGGGTTGGTGTCGGACCTGAACGGCGTACCCGTCAGCGCGAGGCGCCGGGTCGCGGGCTCGAACGCCTCCAGGCACGCCTCGCCCCAGGACTTGGAGTCGCCCGCGTGGTGGATCTCGTCGAGGATGACGAGGGTCTTGCGCTGCTCGCACCGGTTGCGGTGCAGCATCGGCCGGACCCCGACGCCCGCGTACGTGATGGCGACGCCGTCGTACTCCTTGCTCACCGGCCCCGCGCTGTACTCGGGGTCGAGCTTGATCCCCACCCGCGCGGCGGCCTCGGCCCACTGCTTCTTGAGGTGCTCGGTGGGCGCGACGACGGTGACCTGCTGCACGACGTGGTGGTGCAGCAGCCAGGAGGCGAGCGTCAGCGCGAAGGTCGTCTTGCCGGCGCCGGGGGTCGCGACGGCGAGGAAGTCACGGGGCTGCTCCTCCAGATAGCGGCCGAGGGCGCCTTCCTGCCAGGCACGCAGCTTGTTGGCGGTGCCCCAGGGCGCGCGGCCGGGGAAGGCGGGCGAGAGGTGGTGGGAGGCGGCGGTAGTAGTCACGGTCTCCGGTTCGGACGCTCGGACGTGGGGTTACGTGGGGTCACGTGGGTTACGTGGGGTCACGCGGGGGCCCGGCCGGACGCGTGGACGCCGGTGGGCACAGGGGCTTACGTACGACAACCGGGCCACCCTACCGGCGGGGTGACCCGGTCCTCGTAGTACGAACGACTGCCGCCCGGGAGATGCGACCCGGATCACACGGCGTCGTGCAGAGCGCGCAGCCGTCGCCCGATCTCCGGGGCGTCGTCGAGCGTGCCCATGGACACCTCGATGACCAGCTTGTACGCCTCGTCCTGATCGATGCCGAGCATGTCGGTGCCGTTGAAGTCGAGGAAGACGACCGTGGACATCCACGCCATGCGCTTGCTCCCATCCACCAGGGGATGGTTCACGGCCAACGACTGGAGCAGCGCTCCGGCCTTCTCGAAGGAATCGGTGTACGCCTCGATACCGAACATCTGCGACTGCGGGCGATGCGCCGCCGAGGTGAGCAGTCCCAGATCGCGGACCGCGACCCGTTGCCCCCCGCAGGCGAGCTCCGCCAGGTCCAGGACTTCCTGGACCGTCAGGTACTTCACGTCCTACTCCCCCAGCCTCCGCAGCAGATCGGCGTGGCCCACCGCGTACTTGGCACCGAGGCGTCGGACCGTCCCCTTGTCCGCCTCCTGCTCCAGATAGCGGTCGATCGCCTGAAGCACGATGGCGTGCATGCTGCGGCCCTCTTCCTCCGCCCGGAGCCGGAGCGCTTCTTGCTGGTCGTCACGGAGCCGCAGGTTCATAGCCATACCGAAACGGTACCGCCAGGATGGGGCCAGAGTGGTACCAGCTATCAGCTACCGCACCCGGACCCGCGTAGCCACCCACACCCCCGCCAGCGCCACCACCGCCATCGGCAGGAACACCGCCGCAAAGGCCGCCGGGTGCGACGCCGTCGCCGAGGCGGCCATGTCCGACGCGGCGTGGCCCGCCGCGCCCACCGCGCCGCCGCCCAGCGCCGCGAAGGCCGCGCCGCCCGCCGCCAGCAGCAGGACGTTCGACAGGCCGTCGGAGATCTGGAGCGCCGCCGAGTTCGCGCCCGCCTCCTCCGGCGCCGAGAGCTGGAGCAGCAGCACGCTCGTGGAGGCGATCACCGCGCCCATGCCCAGACAGCCGAAGGCCCAGGCGACCGCCACGATCCAGACCGGCACCGCCTCGATCAGCACGCTCGGCGCGGTCGCGATGGACAGCGCCACCAGCACCATGCCGCCCGCCATGAGCCGGCCCCGGTACGGCTCCATGCGCGGCCGGGACTGTACGTACGAGCCGAGCGCCCAGGTCGCGCCGCCGACCGCGAGCGAGAGCCCGGCCATCGTCGGCGACAGGCCGCGCTGCGTGACCAGCATGAGCGGTACGAAGCTCTCCGCCGCGATGAACGCCCCGGACGCGACGCCGCGCAGCAGCACCACGGATGGCAGCCCGCGCGCCGCCCGCCAGGTCCCGCCCGGCAGCAGCCCGAGGACGGCCGGCACGAGGAACGCCAGCCCCGCCGCGGCCGGCAGGAGCGAGAGGACCCGCAGGTCCTGGCCGGCGTACTGGAGGAGCGCCGCGCCCAGCGAGATCCCGAGCGCGAGCCGGATCCTGCGCCGGTCGAAGCCGGCCGCGGGCCCCGACGGGTCGGCGGGCCCTGACGCCATCCGCCGGATCGCGGGCACCGCGAAGACCAGCGGCGGTACGACGAGCACGGGGATGCCGACGAAGACCCAGCGCCAGCCGAGGTGTTCGGTGACGGTCCCGGCGGCGAGCGGCCCGACGACGGACGGGATCACCCAGCTCGCGGCGATCGCGGCCATCATCGCGGGCCGCAGCCGCTGCGAGTAGGCGCGGCTGATGACCACGTACAGGGCGACGATGACCAGCCCACCGCCGAGCCCCTGCACGGCCCGGCCCAGGACGAACAGCCACATGGAGCCGGCGGCGCCGGAGAGCAGCAGCCCGGCGGCGAAGGCGCTGACGCCGGTGACGAGCGGCGCGAGCGGCCCGTCACGGTCGGACCACTGGCCGGAGAGCACCATGGCGAAGAGGCTGGTCGTGAAGTACGCGGAGAAGGCGAACGCGTACAGCGACACGCCGTCCAGTTCGCGCGCGGCGACCGGCATCGCCGTACCGACCGCGGTCGCCTCGAAGGCGATCAGCAGCACGACGGAGACGATGGCGATACTGAGCGCCCGGTGCTCCGGCCCGAGCACACCGCCGCGCCACCCGGAGACGGGCACGGGGACGGCGGTCGGGACGGCCGGAGGTGCGGCGCTGGGACCGGGTATGCCGGAGGGGGCAGCGGGGGCGACGTCGGCGTCGCCTGGTTCCAGTGCGGTCATTGCTTCAGCGTAAGGGGCGTCTCAAGGGTTGGGCCCTGTCACGAGATGGATCTTCGCTGGGCCGTTGGTCGTACGACCGACGCGGCGACCGACGCGGTGCATCCGTGAACGGAGTGTGGCAGTCACGTTGCACGCCACCGGAAATCCTTGAGCCCGGCCGTCCGCCCTCGTACGGTCGTGGACAGGAAGGACGAGGCAGGAAGAAGTACGACGCGATACAGCGAAGTGCACGGCCGTGTGCCCGAGTGGTTCAGGGGCTCGACTGCAACTCGAGTTACGTGGGTTCGATTCCCGCCACGGCCTCGGTTCACGTTTACGTACGCGCACGGGCCGCCCCGAGAACACCGGGGCGGCCCGTTCCGCCGTACAGGGGAGCTTGCCGTACAGGAGCCTGCCGTACGGGGGACCCTAGGGGGCGTCCGCGTACCGGTCGAAGGTCTCGGTGCCGGTGCCACCGGAGGTCCACTCCACGCTGAGGGTGCCCTCGCCGAAGGTGAAGGACCCGGCGCGGTCCTCGGACTCCACCGGCACGTCGTCACGGGAGCAGATGAGCGCGAAGCGGTACTTCTTGCCCGGCTCCGTCACCGTGCGCAGGCCTTTGCACTCCAGGCCGCCCTTGACGTACACCATCGTGATCTTGCTGTCCTTCTGGATGGTCTCGATGTCCTCACCCTTCAGGACACCCAGGACCCCGCTGCCGGAGGTGGACCGCCACATGCCCTCCATACCGGTACCGGTGGGCGCGGCGTCCGAGGGCTCGGGGTCGTCGGGGTCGTCGGCGTCGGAGGGTTCGGAGCCGGAGGTCTCCGACGCCTCGTCGTCCGGCGCACCGGCCGCCTCCTCCGTCGCCCCGCTCGACGCGTCGTCGGACGGCCCGGCGCTCGCGGCGAGGTCCTTGCCGTCGCCCCCGCCACCGTCCCCGCTGTTCGCGAGCCAGACACCGCCCCCGGCGAGCAGCACGACGGCCGCCACGGCACCGGCCAGCAGGGCGGTCTTACGACGGCCCCCGGGGCGCTGCGAGGGCTGGGGCGACAGGGGCGGTTGGGGCGACTGGGGTATGTACGGCGGCGGGGTGCCCTGGTACCCCTGAGGCCCCTGGTACCCCTGAGGCCCTGGGTGGCCGCCGTAGGCCGGCGGTGTGGCGGGCGGCGTGGCGGGCTGCGCGTACGGATTGCCCTCGACGGGGACACCCTGCGGGGGCGCCTGCGGCTGAGGGGGAAGCGAATACGGCCCCGGCTGACCCTGTTGCCCCGGTTGGCCTTGCTCACCCGGCTGGCCCGGCCGGCCCGGCTGGTCCTGAGGAGCCCCTGAACCGTCGGGAGCGGGTGGGTACGGCGGCTGGCTCATCGGTCTCCCTCGCTGGCATGCGGCATGGTTGCAGGAGCAACGCCGGTCGGATCAGCATATGTTGACCACCCTTACGGGGCGGGATCCGGCCCCGCGCCCGGACGGCTGCCGGCGGCCGTGACGGGACTCTTGACTACCCGTCAGTAGCTGCCTCACTGTTGTGTCCATGACGACCACCGGGGCGGGACCGCGCACGGCACGTCGCACCACACGTCGCAGCACGCCGCGCACCACCACACGGCGCACCTCACGTCGTACGACCCGCGGGTGCGCCCTGTTCGGCGCCGTACTCGCCCTCCTGGCGGGGGTCGCCCTCGGCGGCCCAGCGACCGCGACGGCGGACAGCCCCCGGGCCGCGCTGTGGTTCGACGACCGGGCGGCGACCGAGGTCACCGTGGACGGCGCCCGGTTCGCCGACGGGCACGGCCGCGAGGTCGTCCTGCGCGGATTCAACGTCTCCGGCGAGACCAAACTGGACGAGAACGGCGGCCTCCCCTTCGCCAGTGCCGCGGACGCCCGTGAATCCGCCGTGGCCCTGCGCTCGCTGACCGGAGGGAACGCCGTACGGTTCCTGCTCTCCTGGGCCTACGCCGAACCCGAGCCGGGCCGGATCGACACCGCGTATCTGCGCGGCGCCACCGAGCAGATCAGGGCGCTCCTCGACGCCGGGCTGCGGGTGTTCCCCGACTTCCACCAGGATCTCCACTCCCGGTACCTCTTCGACAAGGACAGTTGGTACACGGGCGACGGCGCGCCCCGGTGGGCCATCGAGGCGGGCGGGTACCCGCGCGAGTCCTGCGGCGTCTGCATCCTGTGGGGCCAGAACATCACCCAGAACCAGGCGGTCAAGAGCGCGACCCGGGACTTCTGGAGCAACCGCGTCCTCGGCATCCCCGTCCAGACCGCGTTCCTCGACACCGCGCAGAAGACGATGGCGTACCTCGCGCAGAACCTCGACGCGGACGAGTTCGCGGGCATCGTCGGCTTCGACCCGTACAACGAACCGTTCGCGGGCGAGTACGCGGCCGGGCAGAGCAGCCGCGCCTGGGAACGGGACGTGCTCTGGCCGTTCTACGAGAAGTTCCGCTCCCGCATGGACGCGGCGGGCTGGCGCGACAAGCCGGTCTTCGTGGAGCCCAACATGTTCTGGAACGCCAATCTGGACTTCGCGCGGCACGAGGGCGGCCTCCTCGACGCGGGCTCCGTCGGCCCGCGCTACGTCTTCAACACGCACTTCTACGACCAGAAGGCCATCTCCGGCGTCTTCATGTGGGGCAAGGCGAACGACGGCCAGTACGCCAACGACTTCACGACCGTCCGGGACCGCTCGGCGGCGCTGGGCACCACCGGCATCGTCAGCGAGTTCGGCCATCCGCTGAACGGCATGACCGCCGACAAGGCGCCCACCGTGAACAAGGCGCTCTACCAGGCGCTCGACTCCCGGCTGCCGGGGGCGACCTGGTGGACGGGGGCCGCCCGCTCGGGGCCGGTGCTCTCGGGCACGCAGTGGCAGTGGGACATCTACAGCGGGCGCCACCGCGAGGCGATGAACGGCAACCCCGACAAGATCCTCACCGAGGGCGACGCCTGGAACGACGAGGACATGTCCGCCGTCGGACTCGACACCTCGGGCCGGGCCGTACTGCGCCAGGACGCCCGGCTGCTGGACCGGCTCTACCCGGGTGCGGTGGCGGGCCGTACGGTCGCGTTCACGTACGAGGACCG
Source organism: Streptomyces sp. NPDC050509 (assembly GCF_044457965.1). Classification (NCBI taxonomy): domain Bacteria; kingdom Bacillati; phylum Actinomycetota; class Actinomycetes; order Kitasatosporales; family Streptomycetaceae; genus Streptomyces; species Streptomyces sp. NPDC050509. The sequence goes on from NZ_JBITHL010000017.1 coordinate 49,709, forward strand.
CTCCCGTGACGGCGGTACGACGCTGACCTGGAACCGGATCCCCGACACCCTGCCCAACACCACCCGCCTGGTGGGCACCGGCCGGTACGGGATCCTGGTGTGGCGCTCCGAGGGCGCCACCCGGGCCCCGACCCAGCTCCACCTGCCGAACGGCTTCACCCCCGCCACCACCACGGTCGTCTCCGACCTGGGCACCGCCACCGGCCTGCCCGCCTACACCGCCCAGGGCCAGACCGCCGACCACGCCCTGGCCTCCGCCACGGAACCCGGCACCGCCAACGCCCAGCGCCTCCTCCTGACGGCCCCATCCGCGTCGGACACCGCGGGCACCCTGCACTACGCCCTGGTGGCGGAAGGCCCCGCAACCCCGGAACTGCGCGCCGCGGCCCAGCGCGAACTGGCGGCGTGGGCGGCGTCCACCGCGTTCCCCGGCCTCCCGGCAGCCCCGTAAACAGCCAGGTTCGCAGCGCACTTCCCGTGTGTGCGGTCGCACATTCCGTCCGCTAGCTTGATCCGAGCAGCACGCGGCGCGGGGAGACTCACCCATGACAACCAGTCGGTATTCGCACGGATTACGACACACGTTCGACCCGATCGAGCGTGACCGCAACGGCATCGAGAAGCCGCTCACCGGCATCGCACCCGCGAAGCACCCGCTGTGCTGACGTGGCAGCAGTTACGGGACCTCACGTACACGGAGCTCCAGAACGCGGCCGACGGCTGGGGCGAGGTGAGCAACCGGGCCGATGCCGCACGTGACCAACTGAGCAACGAGATGACGAACAAGCTCGCGGCGTCACAGAAGGGCGAGGCGGCGAGCGCGGCGCTGAGACGGCTGAAGCAACTCGACCGGAACTTCGAATATCTCCACACCGAATGTGGCCTGATCCGTACGACGCTGAACAGCCTCGCCTACGAACTGAGCGGCTCGCAGAAGCGGTTGAACGGCGCCCTGGAGGAGGCCGTCAACCTCAGGTTCACCGTGCACCCGGACGGTTCCGTGAGTTACCCGCCCGCCGGCGAGAACATCATCGACGGCACGCCGATCCCGGGCGGCACCACAACAGGCTCCGCCGTAGGCACCCCGTACGGCCCCCCACTGGGCGCCACCTCCGGAGCGCCCCCACTGCCCCGGCCCAACCCCCACCACGCCACGGCCCAGGACATCGCCGACCGCATCCTCAAAGCGGTCAACGAGGCCAGGGAGACCGACAGACGCTTCACGGAAGCCCTGGCCAAACTCAAGGCGGCCCCCGGCCTCACGGTCGACACGAGGACATGGACGGACGCCGCCGCGGACGCCGCGGCCATCCGTGACCTGGCGGACGACTACCTGAAGAACGACATCCCACAGGACAAGTCCCCCGCGGAACGGCGGGCGTGGTGGGCTCAGCTCACACAGGAACAGCGGGAGGAATACCTGGCCGTCCACCCGGACGTGATCGGCAACCTGGACGGAATCCCCGCCGAAACCCGGGACACGGCCAACCGCGACAACCTGCAGTTGCTGATCGGCAAGCTGGCGGGCCAGAACAGCGAACAGGCACAGATCCGACTGGCCGGACTGAAGTCACTCGACCGCCAGTTACGTGCGGACCCCGCGGAAGGCGTCCCTCCGATGTACCTGCTGGGCATCGGCGACCAGGGAAACGGCCGCGCGATCGTATCTTTCGGCAACCCGGACACGGCGAGGAACGTCTCGGCGTACGTTCCCGGCCTGGGCACGGCGCTGGACGAGAGCTTCGCGACGAACGACGTACAGCGGGCGCGCGACACGGCAAAAGGGGCGAGAGCCTATGACAAGTCCAGCGCGGCGATCGTCTGGCTCGGTTACGACGCGCCCCAACTCCCCGCCGAGAAACTGGCCGACAACGCGGGCGTGATGTTCGACCACAACGCCAAGGCCGGTGCCCACGCGTACAACGAGTTCATGGCCGGCATCTCGGCAACGAACCAGAACGCCGACCCTCATGTCACCGCCATCGGCCACTCGTACGGTTCCTTCACCGTCGGGCAGGCGGCGCAGCGACACGGCGGAATCCCCGGCGCCGACGACATCGTGATCCTGGGAAGCCCCGGCACGGGCGCGGACTCCGCCAAGGACCTCGGCGTCGGCAAGGACCACGTCTATGTGGGCGCCGCGGACAACGACCCGGTGACCATAATGCCGAGCAAGGACGAGTCGAGCGCCCTGGGAGCCGGCACAGCGGGCGGAGCCTCCGCCGGACTGGTCCTGGGCCTCGGCATGGGAGGCCCAGCAGGCGGCCTGGTCGGTGCGGCGGCGGGCGGCGTGGTGGGCGGCGTCGCAGGCCTCCGCTCGTCGGAGGACGAGAGCCAGATCTGGTTCGGCACGGATCCGGCACACAAGGACTTCGGGGCGACGCGCTTCAAGGTGGACGACGGAGCACGCCCGTTCATCGACGGGCAGGGAGCGACACCGGCGCACTCGAACTACTTCAATCCCGAGAAGGACCCCGAGTCGGCCGACAACATCGCGAGGATCGTCGCGGGCCGGGACGGTCTCACGCTTCAGGAGCACCGATGACGAAGATACTGCGCTGCTCGCTGACCGCAGCGCTACTGATGGTGGTGGCCGGCTGCAGCATCCCGGGAACCCCCGGTGGCGAGAAGGAGGAAAAGCACGTGGTGAGCAAGATCAGCCTGCAAGAGGCTACCGAGAAGGCTGACGCAATCATGTTGGACACCATGTCATCGGTACAGCCACCTCTGAACTGGGTACATGACGCGGCCACGGAGGGCGGGTGTGGCGAGTACACCATCGACGGCAGGACAACCGGCTCAGCGACCCGGCGCGCCGCAGTGATGACCATCGTGTCCGAGGAGCGACGGGGAAATCTGCTCGGTGTACTGGAACGGCTGTGGAAGAAGCAGGGATACGAGATCACCGGGACGAATCCTTCCAAGGAAGCCCCGGCCATTTTCGCCCGGACCCCGGAAGACTTTCGGATGAGTGTGGTGGTGGGCGCCAAGGGACAGTTCCTCTTTTCCTTGGCGACCCCGTGCTTCATCAAATCGGATGTTGCTCCGCCCAAGACAGCAGCCAATGGAACGCCCTTCGAAGGCGAGGACGTTCCCTACCCGTCCGTGCACTCCGACTTCTGGTCCGCGACCACTCCGGCCCCGTCCGCGTCTCCAGCCCGCTGACGAAGCCGGAGGCTTCAGCGCGTCGCCCTCAATGACCGGACCCGGGAGGGGCGTTACGGGGATCGCCCTGCCCCTGTCCGGGCTGCGGCGGGGCGTAGACGGGCGGGTACGGTGCATAGGCCGGAGCGGGCGACACCGGCGCCACCGAGGCCGCTGCTGCGCGACGGCGGGACCGGATGACCGGTACGGCGACCGCACCGCCCAGAAGCGCGGCAGCACCAACACCCAGGCCGATCCAGAGACCGGTGTTACCGGCATCGTCGGACGCGGCCACGGGCTTCTTGGCGTCTTCCTTGTCATCAGTGGCTCCGCCTGCGGCCTTGGAGGCTTCGGCCGAAGGAGAGGGCGACTTGGACTCGGCGGCTACAAGATCCGGCAGCGGATACTCGCCCGCCGGGCCCAGGTCACCGGGGGTGTTGATCGCACGAAGAGCGCGAATGGCTCCGTAGCCGACATAGTCATTGCGCTTGTTACCGCTCGTCGGGCCGCCCGCGGTGTTGAGCATGGCTCGAAGAAGCTGGTTGTTGGTCCACTCGGGGTGCTTGGACCAGATCAACGCGGCGGAGGCGGAGGCAATGGCGGTCGCGTCGCTGGTTCCTGTCGATTTACAGAGACCCGTCGCTTCCGCACAAGCGTGCACGATGTCCTTGCCGGGTGCAGCGAAGTCCACAGCAGGACCCCACTGAGATTCATCAGTCTTCTTGAGATCCTTACCCACAGCACCTACTCCGAGGACCCCAGGAGTGGCGGCAGGGTACGACAACGAGGAGTCACCGTCGTTACCTGTAGCGGCGAAGACCAAGGATCCCTTACTGAGAGCATATTTCACTGCGTCGGTCATCCGTTGTGACCCCTCACGCGTCGCCATCGAAATATTGATGACTCTCGCCCCGGAATCAGCAGCATAACGAATTGCCGCCGACACGGAAGTGTTGAATTCTTCGACCTTCGATTCCTGGTTGGCGTCCCATCCCACATTAGGCATGCGAATGGGGAGAATCTTAGCTCCCGGAGCTAGTCCGAACGCTCCGTCTCCTCCGCCGCTCTTCCCGGTACCGGCAATAATTGCGGAAATACCAGTGCCGTGCCCTTTATAATCGGAGCTCTCATCGCCAGACTCTGCGGAAGCCAGATCTTTTCCCTTGAGGACCTGTCCGAGGAGATCGGGGTTCGTGTCATCGACCCCAGTGTCGATGACCGCAACCGTCACCCCCTTGCCCGTACTGACCTTCCAGATTTTCTCGGCCCCCAACGTATCGAGATGCCACTGCTGCGAGCGGATGGAATCCGCGTACGCAGGCGCTATGGCCCCTCCCGACAGCAATACTCCCAGAGCGGCGGCAATCGCCCTCCGGCTTCGGGTCCTCGAAGGGCTGCCGATACGCATCTGCTCTCCCACACCGCTTCCCTGCGACATCATTCGATAACCGGCGGCACAATGCGTCGCCCACCCTGCTGCCAGGTTTCCTCGTCTTCGACGAGGTAGTCCGGACGATTTCCCTGGGCGTCGTCACGACGACGTGCCGCGCCGTTGGAACGTGGCGCAACCGCTCCACCGCGTGCTGCTTGAGCGCCTTGTCTGCCTTCACCGTTCGCGCCGCGGACAAGGCCGGAGCCTCCCGGAGTGAACGGGCGCCCGGGAGTGGTACCAGGCTGCTGCGGACGGCCCATGCCGGCACCCATACCGTTGGCCATCGGGGGGCGCCCATGCGCACTCTCGCCACCGATGACCGTGCCCCGGGGGATTCCTCCCGTTGGCTGGCCCGAGTTGGGCGGGACGGGTCTGCCGCCGACAATGGCACGCTCCTGTGGCGCGCGTGCGGCGGGACCACCGACGGGTCCACCCTGTCCGGGCGACAGCGGGGCGCGCGGCGCCGCGATGGGTCGCCCTGTAGCGAGATTCCTGGGAGTCGAAGAATCTCTTCCACCGAACGCTGGCGGAATCATCCCCGGAAGAGGGGTACCACCGCTCTCAGGCCTGCCACCTCCCACCGGGATACTCGGCGTTACTGAAGGGGGTGTCACCGTCGTCGGTAGCGTGTCCAAGCCGGCTACCTCCATACTGGTGGGCTGCTCCGGTCTCGTCATACCGGCCGGTGGCGACACTGAGCCAGCTCGGAACTCTGGTTCGGATGCCTCGCCCTCACCACCGCCCCGAACCGACTGAGAAGAGTCAACCCCCGCAGCCCCTGCGGAACCCGTACCGCTTCCGGCGCGCTCAAGTTGACTGCTGTCGTACTTCACACCGCCATCCGGCACAAAAGCCTTCGGCGGCGGCTGAAAAGTAGGCACCTCCAGCTTGGTCATCTGCGTCTGGGCCTGCTGGTAAGACTGCGACAGCTTTCGCATCTCGTCGGCGGCTTCCAGGCGGCTCTTCTCCGCTCCCGCCTCCAGCGTCTCCAGAGACTTGCCCGCGACCAGCCCGGCGTCCGGGTCGTTGCGGTGGGCGTTTGCCGCTGCGAGGTTGGCCTTGGCGCCTGTGACGTCGCGGGGGATGGAGCTCTGCGCTACCGCGATCGCGTCGGACGTGCGGGAAAGCCACTTCGAGGCTTCGTCGCTGTATTCGGCCAGCCGGTACGTCGAGCTGGCCAGGCTCGCCCCCCAGCTCTCGAAGGCGTCCTTGCCCTCCCCCTCCCACTCCACCCGTTGCGGACGGAACTGGAACTGCTGGGCGATGTCACGGATTTCGGAGGCGGCGGCCGACAGCCGGTCGGCCGCCGCCTGTACCGTCGCGCTGTTCGCCTTGTCCAGCCATGCCAGCATCTGCTCGTGCGACATGGCTTCGAAGGACGTCGAGCCGCCGCCCCCGTTGCTTTCGCCGTACTCCGCCATCCCGATGTCCTACCTGTTCCCCGTAGTCCCCGTGGTTCCCGTTCGACCGCGCCGAAGCCCCGGCCGTTATTGAGCTACGACGCCGGCGGTGTCGCCCGGCTGCTCCTTGTTCTGGTCCTGCCGCTGGTCCTGCCCCTGGCCCTGTCCCTGGCTGTTGTTCTGGTCCGCCGCCGGGTCGAGCTCCGGGTTGTAGTGCTTCTTCATGTTCTTCTGGATCGCGAGCATGCGCGTCCGGATGTCGTCGTCCTCGCCCTCGTAGCCATGCTTGGACGACACCACCGCGATCCCCATGCCCTCCAGCGAGTCCGCCAGGAGTTGCGAGAGATCCTTGAGCTGCTTGATGACCGATGTGTACGCCGTCGACAGGCCGTTCGCTTCCGCCCAGGCGCCGCCGTCACCGCCGAAATGGCTCCGGCCCACCGGCTCCTGGCCCACCTTGTCCGGGGCGGCCGGTGAGTCGTTCAGGTTGGTGATCAGCTTGTCGACGCGCTTCTTGAAGTCCACCATCGACTCGGCGTCGTACAGCATGGAGGCCATCGCAGGATGGACCGAACGCAGCATGCTTTCGTCGCTCATCGACGTTCACCGGCCCCCGGGCCCGAACCCCCGGGCCCACCGTTGTCCCCGCTCAGGACGTTGTCCCCGCTCAGGACGTCCGTGATCAGCACGGATGCCTCCCCCCTTTGCCAACATCTGACTCATGAGCTTAGCCAGTGGTGCCGACACCCCGCACGCCAAGGTCGCGACCGCAACGAGAATCACGCCGCCGCCCCGCGGGTGAGCCCCTGTTGAGGACACTGTCCCCGGGAAGCCTTTGCACAGGGGACGGGCGCGTCCGTGACGGACCGGGCTCGGGCTCCTAGCCGCCCGGCGCCGCCGCCACCGCCGCCTGGGGGCGGATCGGGAGGCGGCTGATCGGGCGGCCCGTCGCGGCCCTTACCGCTGCGGCCACCGCGGCCGGGGAGGTGACGACCGGGGCCGCGCTGGCGGGTTTGGCGCCGAAGGGGGCTACCACGTCGCGTTCCTCGACGAGCCGGACGATGCGGATGTCCGGGGCGTCCAGGGAGGTCGGGAGCGCGTAGCCGGTGAGGTCGGGGCGGCGGATCAGGCCTCGGGTCGTGCGGAGGTTCTCCGTCAGGGCGGTGCCGATGCCCTGGGTGATGCCCGCCTCGATACGGGTGGCGAGCTGGGCCGGGTTGAGGACGCGGCCGACGTCCTGCGCCACGGCCATCTCCACGACGCGGATCGAGCCGAGTTCGATGTCGACGTCCACCACCGCGCGGATCGCGCAGAAGGCCATGCCGACGAAGGCGTCGCCCTGGCCGGCGTCGTCCAGGGGTTCCGTGGGGTGGGGGCGGCACTGGGCCGTGGCCCAGAGTTCCTTGCCGTCGAGCGCCTCCGTGACGGTCGTGGAGAGCACGCCGTCGTACGAGGTGATCTTGCCGTCGGTGATCTGGAGCAGTTCGGTGGACATCCCGAACTTGTGGGCCAGCGGCTGGAGGAGCTGCGTACGGACCATCTTCGCGGCCCGTTCGACCGCGCCGCCCGAGACCCAGGTGTGCCGGCCGTGGGCCGCGGGGCCCGCCGGGGGCTGGTCCGTGTCGACCGGGGCGACCTGGACCTCCTCGATGCCCAGGGTCTCCTGGACGATCTGCCGGGCGAGGGTGGTGAAGCCCTGGCCGGTCTCGACGGCGGCGCAGATGACGGTGGCGATGCCGTCGTGGACCTTCACGGTCGCGGTGGAGACCTCGTCCGCGCCTTCGGCGCCGAGCATGTGGACCATGCCCAGCGCGTAGCCGACGCCGCGCCGTACCGCGCCCGGTTCGCCCGCGCCCTCGGGGCCGCCCGGGAGCAGCCAGGCGGCTTCCGGGGTGTCCTTGGGGAGGGGCGGCAGGGGGTAGTCCCGTACGGCGGTGAGGAGTTCGGCCACCGGGGCCGGGCAGGTGACCGTCTGGCCGGTGGGGAGGATGTCGCCGGTGGCGAGGACGTTGCGCAGGCGCAGTTCGGCCGGCTCCAGGCCGAGTCTGGCGGCGAGCTTGTCCATCTGGCCCTCGTACGCGGCGCAGACCTGCATGGCGCCTTCGCCGCGGACGTGGCCGGAGGGCGGGTTGTTGGTGCGTACGGCCCAGCCTTCGATGAAGGCGTGCGGGACGACGTACGGGCCGCAGGCGAAGGCGACGGCCGCGGCGAGGGATTCGGAGGAGGCGTCGGCGTACGCGCCCGCGTCCAGCAGGATCTGGGCCTCGACCTTGACGAGACGGCCCTCGGCGTCCGCGTGGTGGCGGTAGCGCAGCAGGGTCGGGTGGCGGTGGGCGTGGCCGAGGAAGGACTCCTCGCGGGTGGCGGCGAGTTTGACGGGGCAGCCGGTGCGCAGGGCGAGCAGCCCCAGCGGGATCTGGAAGCCGGGGTCCTCGCGGTCGCCGGTGGCGCCGGGGACGCCGGTGACGACGACCTTGACCTGTTCGGGGTCGAGGCCGAAGCAGGCGGCGGCCAGGTCGCGGTCGGTGTGGGGGTCGGTGGAGGCGGTGTAGATCTCGACGCCGCCGTCCGGTCTCGGTACGGCGAGGCCGGCCTCGGCGCCGATGGGGGCGGGGTCCTGGCGGCCGATGCGGTAGAGCCCCTCGACGATGACCTCGCCGGTGAGGTCGGGGTCGCCGTAGCGCAGCGGGATGTGGCGGATGAGGTTGCCGTCGGGGTGGAGCGGTTCGGCGGCGAACGCCTTCTCGGGGTCGGTGACCGGTTCGAGGATCTCGTACTCGACGGCGATGGCCGCGGCGGCGAGCCGGGCCGTGTCGGGGTGGTCGGCGGCGACGGCGGCGATGGCCTCGCCGTGGTGGCGTACGACGTCGGAGGCGAAGACGGGGCGGTCGACGACGCTCCTGCCGTACGCGGAGTCGCCGGGGATGTCGGTGTGCGTGACGACGGCGCGTACGCCGGGCATCTCGGCGGCGGCGGCCGTGTCGACGGAGACGATGCGGGCGTGCGGGTGCGGCGAGCGCAGCATGGCCGCCCACAGCAGGCCCTCGGCCCACAGGTCGGCGGCGTACGGGAACGTGCCCTCGGTCTTCGCGCGCGCGTCGGCCGGCGCGAGTGAGGCTCCGAGGCCGTGCGCGGGCGGCTCCTGGTGGGGACCGTCGAGCGCGGTCCCGGTGGCCGCGTCGTTGCTCACGCCATGCCTCCGTCGGGCGAGTGCGGGTGCGGGTTCGGGTGCGGGTCACCGGCGGCGCCGGTCCCCGGGGGTGCCTGGTGCGGGATGCGCGCTTCCTCGGAGGCGGCGGCCGCGGCTTCCGCGCTCGCCCGGCGTTCGGCGACGACCTCGCCGACGGCGTCGAGGACGCCGCGGTAGCCGGAGCAGCGGCAGAGGTTGCCGCAGAGCGCCTGGCGGGTCTCCAGTTCCGTGGGGGCGTGGTTGCCCTCCAGGAGGTCGTGGACGGTCATGGCCATGCCGGGGACGCAGAAGCCGCACTGGACGGCCCCGCAGGCCGCCAGGGCCCGCTGGACGTCGGAGGGTTCGCCGTCGACGGCCAGGCCCTCGACCGTACGGACCTCGGATCCGGCGGCGGTCGCTGCGGGGACGAGGCAGGAGGCGACGAGCCGGCCGTCGACCTGGACGTTGCAGGCGCCGCACTCGCCCTGGGAGCAGCCGTCCTTGGCGCCCGCGAGGCCGAGGCGTTCGCGCAGCACGTACAGCAGCGACTCGCCGATCCAGGCGTCGGTGACGGGGCGGTCGGCGCCGTTGACGCGCAGGACGTAGGAGCCCGCGGGGTGTTCGGCGCTGTCGTTGCTGTGGGTGAGCGGGGCGAAGTCGTGGTCGGGCGAGGCGTCGGGCGCGTGGCCGGACGCGTGGTCCGCTCCGGGGGCCGCTTCCTGCCCGGGCCCGGGCGCGGCTTCGGTCTCCGGGGCGGGCTCGGGTACGGAGGTGTCCTCGGCCGGTTCCGGCGCCCAGGGCGCGGCGGCGCCGCCGGGCAGGGTCGCGGGCGGGGCCTCGCCGGCCCACTGGGAGGCCAGTACGGAGGTGCTGAACTCGCCCGACTCGTCCGGGAGGTCGCCTCCGGCGACCGGGATCGTCCACTGGCCGGTGAGTTCGGCGGGGGCGTCGGCGGGCGCTTCGGCGGACGGCGCGCCCGCTTCCTGGACGACGTCGCTGAAGTTCCAGTGGCTCGTGCCTTGCGGCTCGTAACCGCCGGGCCCGTAGCCGCCGTGGCCGTACCCGCCCTGGCCGTAGTCGGCGCCCTGGCCGTACGCGGCGTCCTGGGCCCCCGCGACGGGCTGGGCGGCCCAGCCGCCGGGCCCGGCCTGATCGGTCCTGGACGGGTCGCCGGGGGCCTGTGGCTCGATGCTGGGCGGTACGTAGCCGTGCCCCGGCGCGGCCAGGGGCGCGTCCAGGGAGTCCTCGGGCGGCAGTTGCACGAAGGCGGTCGCCTCGGCGTCGTAGTCGCCGCCGTGCGGGACGGGCTGCCAGCCGCCCTGGTGCTCGGCGGGCCCGGCGCCCCGGCCGGATCCGGAATGGTCGTCGGTGGTCACGACAGCGCCCTCCCCAGTGCTCGTCGGGCCAGCGCGGCGACGGTGCGCCGCAGGTGCAGTACGGCGGCGGACGGCGCGGGCGCCTCTCCGCCGTCGGCGGGCGGCGGCGGGTCCGGGATGCACGCGGCGGCGACGTACTCGCCGAAGGCGGCGAGCGCTTCCTGCGCGAGCCCCCGCGCGCCGTCCCAGTCGATCAGCGAGGCGATCCAGCGCTCCGCTTCGAGGGGGCGCAGCGGCATCGGGGCGATCGCGCCGACCGCGCAGCGCACGCCGCGCCGCGCCGGGTCGAGGACGACGGCGACGGACGCGGTGGCGCGGCCGGGGCCGGTGCGTCCCGTCGCCTTGAGGAAGACCTGCGGGGCGTGCAGGAGCGGCACGCGGACGAAGCCGATGAGTTCGGCGGGGGCGAGCATCTCGCGTCCCGCCAGGAGGTGGGAGACGGGGATCTCGCGGCGCGCGGCGCCGGGTCCCGCGACCACCAGGTCGGCTTCGAGTGCGGCGAGGACGGGCAGGGCGTCACCGGTCGGCGCCGCGGTGGCGATGTTGCCGCCGAGCGTGCCGGCGTTACGGATCTGGGGCGGCCCGGCGGCGCGAGCGGACGCGGCGAGCGCGGGGATCAGGGCGGCGAAGTCGGGCCTGCCCATGCGCGCGTGCGTGAGGCCTGCGCCGAGCAGGGCGTGGCCGTCCTGGTAGTGCCAGCCGCGCAGTTCACTGATCCGGCCGAGGCCGACCAGTCCGGCGGGCCTCAACTGGCCCTTGTTGACGGCCGCCATCAGGTCGGTGCCACCTGCGACGGGCACGGCGGCAGGCATCTCGGTGAGCGCCGCCACGGCCTCGTCGAGCGAGGCCGGCAGCGTCACGAACTGCGCCGTCTGCGGTGCGTGCGTGGTCAACCCCACTGCCCCTTTCCGGTGTCCCGGTGTCCCGCCTGTGTTGCCGTACCGTACGTGCTCACAGGCCGGACGTGGCAACTCTGGCACATCTTCCGGGCAGGGCGACGCGAGGGTCCACGAAGGGCGCATCCGTCCCCGACCAGGGGGAAGGTCCGCTTTCACCCCTCTTCACCGCCACATACCGAATGCCACTCTTCGGCGGTCGTTGTATGACTTATCCGCCTGGGGTGACGGGGAGTACGGTGCGCCTTACTGCGGCTGGGATCCGTCTCGGATCGGCTGGGAACCGTCTCGGATCCGCCTCTGATCCGCCCCGACTCCGTCCAGGATCTGCTCAGATGTGTGGCGGCGGCCCTTCGAGCGGCCGTCCCGCGACACCGGGGCGGCGCTGCCAGGGCAGCGGGCCGCCGGGCGGCCGGTAGGCGACCCCGAGTGCGTCAAGACGCCGGTAGTGCTCCGTCATGCGCTGTTCGAAGTCGGCGAAATCACGTTCCCCGGGGGCGGGCAGGGCCGACCAGGCGACCTCGGCGAAGGCGGCCAGGCGCGGGAAGACCTGGTAGTCGACGCGGGAGCGGTCCTGCATCACCTCGGTCCAGACATTGGCCTGGGTGCCGAGGACATGGGCGGCCTCCTCCTCGGTGAGCTGCGGGGGCAGGGGCTCGAAGCGGTAGACGTCCTCCAGGGTGCGGACGTAGCCGATGGGCATCGGCTCGTCCTCGCCCGGCGCCTGACGGTGGTCCAGGTAGACGTACTGCTCCGGGCACATGACGACGTCGTGGCCGGCCCGTGCGGCGGCGATCCCGCCCGCGTAGCCGCGCCAGGAGGAGACGGCGGCCCCCGGCGCGAGACCGCCCTCCAGGATCTCGTCCCAGCCGATCAGGCGCCGCCCGCGCGCGGCGAGCCAGCGGCCGAAGTGGCGGATGAACCAGGACTGGAGCTCGTCCTCACCGGTCAGGCCGAGTTCGCGGATCCTGGCCTGGGCGGCCGGGGAGCGCTTCCACTGGTCCTTGGGGCACTCGTCACCGCCGACGTGGATGAACGGCGAGGTGTCGGCGGGGAAAAGGTCGAGTATCTCCGTGAAGACGTCCTCGTAGAACCGGAGGGTGTTGTCGGTGGGGGCGAGTACGTTGTCGTTGACGCCCCAGGTGTCCCAGACGGTGAGGGAGGTCGTGTCGATGACATCGGTGTTGCCGAGTTCCGGGTACGCGGCGATGGCGGCCTGTGAATGGCCCGGGATCTCGATCTCGGGGACGACGGAGATATGGAGCGCGGCGGCGTACGCGACGATTTCGCGGATGTCGTCCTGCGTGTAGTAACCGCCGTGCGGTTTCTCGTCCCACAGGTCCGAGGCGCGGTGGCCCCATTTGGTGCGGGCCCGCCAGGCGCCCACCTCGGTCAGTCTCGGACGGCTCTTGATCTCGACGCGCCAGCCCTGGTCGTCGGTGAGATGGAAGTGGAAGACATTCAGCTTGTGGGCGGCGAGCAGATCCAGCCACCTCAGGATGTCGTCCTTGGGGGTGAAGTGGCGTGACACGTCGAGCATCAGCCCCCGCCACGCGAAGCGCGGCGCGTCCTCGATGACCGTCATGGGTACGGACCAGTGGCGCCCGGGGCCCAGGGGCGCCGTGCGGAAGGCGTCCGGGCCGAGGAGCTGACGGAGCGTCTGGGCGGCCCGGAAGACCCCGGCGGCGCTGCCGCCGTCGAGCCGGACGGCCTCGGCGTCCACGGTGATCCGGTGGCCCTCGGGGCCCAGTTCGCGCGCGATGTCCGCGCTGACGCCGAGGACGATCAGGTTGTCGCCGGGGCCCGTCCCGGTGTCGGGGAGCAGGGGCAGACCGGTGGCGGCGCCCACGGTGCTACGGAGCCAGTGCGCGACGCCCTCCGTGCCGGGCCCCGCCGCGACCGCGGTCTCCTTGTCGAGCGGGAAGGCGTCCGCGGTGCGCGGCGCCGGCCAGGAGCGCAGGGGGTCGGGGATCAGGTCCATGGTGGGGTCGCTCCTCCGCGCCGGGTTCGGGGTGCCGGTGCCGTGACCGGCGCCGGATCCCGGACGCGCCGGCCCGGGACCGCTTGCCTACCCGGGATCGGCGGCTCCCAGACCGGGGCCGGCGACCCGCTCCACCGGCCGGATCCCACCGCCCCGCCCCGGCGACCGGAACCGGCCACGCCCGCGCATCCGGAACACGCGGTCCCGCCCGGCCCGCGCCCCGCCCCCGGCCCGCGGGTCCCGGGAACGCGTACGGCCCCCGGAGCACGGCGTCAGCGCGTGCTCCGGGGGCCGTACGAACGGCATACGAACGGAAGGCGGGCGGCTACTTCTTGCCGCTGTCCTTGCCGCTCTTCCCCTTGTCCTTGTCCCCGCCGGGGCCCATGGACTCGTAGATCTCCTTGCACATGGGACAGACCGGGTACTTCTTGGGGTCGCGCCCCGGCACCCAGACCTTTCCGCACAACGCGACCACGGGAGTGCCGTCGAGCGCACTCGCCATGATCTTGTCCTTCTGGACGTAGTGGGCGAAGCGCTCGTGGTCGCCGTCGCCGTGTGACACCTGGGGTGTCGGCTCCACGAGGGTGCTTGTACCTGCCCCGCGATCGGGCTCAAGAGTGCTCATGGGAACCAAGGGTACCCACGCCGGAGGCATCACGGAGTAGCCGGGTCCGTGCACTCCGCAGCCGGACACGCGCCCGTCGCGGCGACACGCCGGGCACGGACCCCTGGGTGGCGAGTTCAGGCCACGGCCCAGCCCCTTCAATTGACGGGGCTAGGCCGGCTCCTTCAATTGAGGGAGGCGTCGTCCGGGTACGTCGCGACCATCGCCAGTCCGCTGCGCTGTCTGCGCAGCACCGCGCGCCACAGGTTCTCCGGGCGCGGCGACGACACGTCGCCCGGTTCGGACTCCACCACGTACCACGCGCCTTCGCGCAGCTCCCCTTCGAGCTGGCCGGGGCCCCAGCCCGCGTACCCGGCGAAGATGCGCAGTGAGCCGAGGGCCCGCGCCAGCAGCTCCGGCGGGGTCTCCAGATCGACGAGGCCGATCGCCCCGTGCACCCTGCGCCACCCCAACGGCCCCTCGTCGCCCGGTATCACGGCGAGCCCCAGCGCCGAGTCCAGCGAGACGGGGCCGCCCTGGAAGACCACGCCAGGATCGCCCGCCAGCCCGCCCCAGGGCTCCAGGATGTCCCCGACACCCACGGGCGTGGGCCTGTTGAGGACGACGCCGAGCGAGCCCTCGTCGTCGTGATCGAGCAGCAGGACGACCGCGCGCTCGAAATTCGGGTCCGCCAGGGAGGGTGTCGCGACAAGCAGCCGCCCTGTGAGCGAGGACACCTCGGTCATGCGAGACATGATCCCGCATATTCGCCGTCCGCGGGGCGTGCCCGGCACAGTGGGCGTGCGCGCAGCTCAGGGCGCACGGCGGCAACGGGAGCGCACGGCCCGCCGGGAGCCGCGGCGGTGACCCTGCGCGAGGGACGTTCCACCGTACGTATCAAGGGTGTTCCCGTACGTGTCCATTACGTATCCGACGCCGCCCGGGCCTTACAGCACAGGGGGTAAGGAGCCGTACCCTTTTCCTTGGCCACCCGCCCGCCCACTCCGGAACGCGAGATTCATGACCGGCACTGACGATGTAATGCTTGTCCACGGCGGCACCCCGCTGGAGGGTGAGATCCGGGTCCGCGGCGCGAAGAACCTGGTGCCGAAGGCCATGGTCGCCGCCCTCCTCGGCAGCGGCCCGAGCCGGCTGCGCAATGTGCCCGACATCCGCGATGTGCGGGTGGTGCGGGGACTGCTGCAGCTCCACGGCGTGACCGTGCGCCCCGGCGACGAACCGGGCGAGCTGATCCTCGACCCGACGCATGTCGAGAGTGCCAACGTCGCCGACATCGACGCGCACGCGGGTTCGTCCCGTATCCCGATCCTCTTCTGCGGACCGCTGCTGCACCGGCTCGGCCACGCGTTCATCCCGGGTCTCGGCGGCTGTGACATCGGCGGCCGGCCGATCGACTTCCACTTCGACGTGCTGCGTCAGTTCGGCGCGACGATCGAGAAGCGGGCGGACGGGCAGTATCTGGAGGCCCCGCAGCGACTGCGCGGCACGAAGATCCGGCTGCCGTACCCGTCGGTCGGCTCGACGGAGCAGGTGCTGCTGACGGCCGTGCTGGCCGAGGGCGTCACCGAGCTGTCGAACGCCGCGGTGGAGCCGGAGATCGAGGACCTGATCTGCGTGCTCCAGAAGATGGGCGCGATGATCTCGATGGACACCGACCGGACGATCCGGATCACCGGTGTCGACCGGCTGGACGGCTACACGCACCGCGCGCTCCCGGACCGGCTGGAGGCCGCGTCCTGGGCGTCGGCCGCGCTGGCCACCGAGGGCAACATCTACGTACGCGGCGCGCAGCAGCGGTCGATGATGACGTTCCTCAACACCTACCGCAAGGTCGGCGGCGCGTTCGAGATCGACGACGAGGGCATCCGCTTCTGGCATCCGGGCGGCTCGCTCAACGCGATCGCGCTGGAGACGGACGTGCACCCCGGTTTCCAGACCGACTGGCAGCAGCCGCTGGTGGTGGCGTTGACGCAGGCGTCGGGGCTGTCCATCGTCCACGAGACGGTGTACGAGTCGCGGCTCGGGTTCACCTCGGCGCTCAACCAGATGGGCGCGCACATCCAGCTCTACCGGGAGTGCCTGGGCGGCTCGGACTGCCGCTTCGGGCAGCGCAACTTCCTGCACTCCGCGGTCGTGTCGGGCCCCACGCGGCTCCAGGGCGCCGATCTGGTCATCCCCGACCTGCGGGGCGGCTTCTCGTATCTGATCGCGGCTCTGGCGGCCCAGGGCACGTCCCGGGTGCACGGGATCGATCTGATCAACCGCGGCTACGAGAACTTCATGGACAAGCTGGTCGAGCTGGGCGCGAAGGTCGAGCTGCCGGGGGGCGCGCTCGTCTGACCGCCCTGTCGCGCGCTGCTGTGGCCCCGTCTCCTCGGAGCGGGGCCACAGGCGTCCCACCAGGCGTCCGCGGGGCCGTTCGGGGCCGAGGGGCCGCCCAGGGCCCTCTGACGGGACGGCAGACGGGACGGCGGCGACAGGGGCAGCGGCTGCGGCTGCGGCTGGTGGCTGCGGCAGCGGCTGGTGGCGGAAGCGGAGGGCGGAGAACACAGCGGAGGCGGCTCCCCGGTCGGGGAGCCGCCTCCGTGCGTCGCCTGTGCGGGGTGCGGTCTACCCGTACCCCTTGGCGCTTACTTGCCCTTGGCGGCTTCCTTGAGCTTGGAGCCCGCGGAGACCTTCACGCTGTAGCCGGCCGGGATCTGGATCGGGTCGCCGGTCTGCGGGTTACGAGCGGTGCGAGCGGCACGGTGGGTGCGCTCGAAGGTCAGGAAGCCGGGGATGGTGACCTTCTCGTCGCCCTTGGCGACGACCTCGCCGACCGTCTCGGCGAGAGCGGCCAGCACAGCGTCGGCGTCCTTGCGGGTCACCTCGGCGCGGTCGGCCAGGGCGGCCACCAGCTCACTGCGGTTCATGTTTGTACTCCCGTGTTCTTCTTGCCTGTGAGGCGTGAGATCGAAGCCGATGCTGCCAGGGCCCTCGGACAGTCCCCGGACCCGGGTCTGCTGACAGACCCTCGCGCCCGAATACGCATCCTGCCCCCACCAGCGGCGGGAAAGCCAATCCGGCACCCTCCGGAGCCGGATGAAGAGCGCCACTGCCTCGTCGTCGTGACGTTCCGTCGACTCTGTGGAGACTCCTTGGAGCCTTGGGGCCCTATGAGCCCTCCATGAGCCCGCCGGAGGCCCTGAAACCTCCCTGGAGCTGCGGGGCTCATGGTCCGCCACCCTAGAGGGGCCCGCGTGGCCCGGCGAATCGCGACGCGCCGGGCACCGGACGGACGTGAGATGTACCGCAGTGGCCGCTACCGTGACCGGCCCGGGGTGGGCATGGTCACACCGACGACGTCGCGTCGCCCTCGGCGGCCTTCGCCGCGTCACGCACCGCGCCCGCGACCGCGCCGGCGACCTTGTCGTTGAAGACGGACGGCACGATGTAGTTCGGGTTCAGCTCGTCCTCGGTGACGACGTCCGCGAGGGCGGTCGCCGCGGCGAGCATCATCTCCGTGTTGACCGTACGGGACTGGGCGTCCAGGAGGCCGCGGAAGACGCCGGGGAAGACCAGCACGTTGTTGATCTGGTTGGGGAAGTCCGAGCGGCCCGTGGCCACCACGGCGGCGGTCTCTCGGGCGATCGCCGGGTCGACCTCGGGGTCCGGGTTGGCCAGGGCGAAGACGACCGCGCCGTCCGCCATGGCGGAGACGTCCTTGCCGTCCAGGACGTTCGGGGCGGAGACGCCGATGAAGACGTCGGCGCCGACCACGGCCTCCTTGAGGGTGCCCGTGACGGCCTCGGGGTTGGTGTTGTCCGCGATCCAGCGCAGCGGCGACTCGGGGGCCGCCTCGACCAGGTCCGCGCGGCCCGCGTGGACCACACCGTGGATGTCGGCGACGACCGCGTGCTTGACGCCGGCGGCGATCAGCAGCTTGAGGATGGCCGTACCGGCCGCGCCCGCGCCGGACATGACGACCCGTACGTCACCGATGGACTTGCCGACGACGCGCAGCGCGTTGGTCAGCGCCGCGAGCACCACGATGGCGGTGCCGTGCTGGTCGTCGTGGAAGACGGGGATGTCCAGCGCCTCGCGCAGCCGCGCCTCGATCTCGAAGCAGCGGGGCGCGGAGATGTCCTCCAGGTTGATGCCCGCGAAGCCGGGGGCGATCGCCTTGACGATCGCGACGATCTCGTCGGTGTCCTGGGTGTCCAGGCAGAGCGGCCAGGCGTCGATGCCGGCGAACCGCTTGAACAGGGCCGCCTTGCCCTCCATGACCGGCAGCGCGGCCTTGGGGCCGATGTTGCCCAGCCCGAGCACCGCGGAGCCGTCCGTGACGACCGCCACGGAGTTGCGCTTGATGGTGAGCCTGCGGGCGTCCTCGGGGTTCTCCGCGATCGCCATGCAGACCCGGGCCACACCCGGCGTGTAGATCATCGAGAGATCGTCGCGGTTGCGGATGGGGTGCTTGGACTGCATCTCGATCTTGCCGCCGAGGTGCATCAGGAACGTACGGTCCGAGACCTTGCCGAGGGTGACGCCCTCGATCTCCCGCAGTTCCTCCACGATCTGGTCCGCGTGGCTCGTGGAAGTCGCGGCGATGGTGACATCGATCCGCAGCTTCTCGTGGCCGGAGGCGGTCACGTCCAGGCCGGTCACCGAGCCACCGGAGGACTCCACGGCCGTGGTGAGCTGGGAGACCGCGGTACCGCTCGCGGGCACCTCCAGCCTGACCGTCATCGAGTACGAGACGCTGGGCGCCGTTGCCATGACCGAGTCCTCTTCTTTCCCTAGCCGCATTGCCGCCCCGCGGGAACTCACGTTCCTACGCGACCTTCAGATGGTCGCACCTACCCGCAGGTAACGGGTAAAGACCTTTATCTACGGAACCCGCGTTCGCCCTTTCGGGACATCGTCCCTGGACATCGCGGGGCCGAGGCCGTCGCACGGCGGCGCGAAAGACCTTAACAGTGGTGTCTTCAACAAAAGCAGGCCCCCACCGTTCTCCGGTGAAGGCCTGCTGAAGTGAGTGTGAAAGGTGACACCGACCCGCCATGCTCGCCTCGCGGCAAGTGGTCGCTCGTAGCGACGAAGGTTGGGCCCGGGGGCTTGGATCGGGCCGGTGTCACACCCAGGCTAACAAACCACCCCGGTAAGTGATTCCTTCCTCGCGAGTTGACCGGAAGTCAATGCGTACGGTCAATGCGTACGGTCAACCCCCGGGCGGCCCCGGGCTGTCCCCGTCACTCCCTGAGCAGGTCGGGAACGCCCTCGGCGTCCGGCTCGTCGCGGGCCGCCGAGACCACCGTGAGCTGCTGCGTCGCCCGGGTCAGCGCCACGTACAGGACCCTCAGGCCGGCCGGGGACTCGTCGGCGATCTCCGCGGGCGAGACCACGACCGTCGCGTCGTACTCCAGCCCCTTGGCCTCCAGGCTGCCCAGCGCGACCACCCGGTCCCCCAGCCCGGCCAGCCAGCGCGCCGCCTGCTCGCGCCGGTGCATCGCGACGACGACCCCCACCGTGCCGTCGACCCGGTCCAGCAGGTCCTGGGCCTGCGCCCGTACGACCCGGGCGAGGTCGCCGTCCGACACGACCGCGAAGCGCGGCCGTACGCCCGTGGAGCGCACCGCGCGCGGTGACTCCATGCCGGGCATGGCCAGCGCCAGGACCTTCGACGCCAGCTCGGCGATCTCGGCCGGGTTGCGGTAGTTGACGGTCAGGGTGAAGCGGCGGCGCGGCCGGGTGCCGAGCGCCTCGTCCCTGGCCTCCGCCGCCTCGTCCGGGTCCGACCAGGACGACTGCGCGGCGTCGCCGACGACCGTCCAGGTGGCGTGCCGGCCGCGGCGGCCGACCATCCGCCACTGCATGGGCGTCAGGTCCTGCGCCTCGTCGACGATGACGTGCGCGTACTCCGTGCGCTCCGCCGCCAGCCGTTCCGCGCGCTCCCACTGCGACTCCTCGCGCTGCGGCATCAGCTCCTCCAGACCGGTGAGGTGGTCCAGCGGGTCGAGATCGCGGCGCCTGCGCTTGCGGGGCGGGGCGCCGAGCAGGGTCTCCAGCTCGTCCAGGAGGGCCACGTCGTGCACCGAGAGCGGGCCGGTGCCGTCCGGGCCCAGCCGCTTGAGGGAGCGGGCCAGGCGCCGGGTCTCGCCCGGGTTGAGGACGCGGCGGGACCAGCGGCCGAGCCGGCGCTCCTCGGCCATCGCGGCCAGCACCCCGCGCGGGGTCAGCTCGGGCCACCAGGCGTCGAGGAAGGCGAGGAAGCTGTCCTCCGAGGTGATGTCCTCGTCGAAGGACGAACGCAGTTCGGCCGCCAGTTCGGGGTCGGTGTGGCGGCCGGCGGAGCCGGACTTCGACCAGAGGGCGTCCAGCAGGAGTCTTCGGGCCCTGGGTCTGAGCAGGTTGACGGGCGCGGTGCCGCCGAGCACGGAGTGCCGGATGCGGCGCAGCTCGTCGTCCTCCAGCTCCAGCCGGCGGCCGAAGGCGACGACCCGCAGCAGGTCGGTCCGTACCGCGGGGCCGGGCGTGGCGGCGTCGTCGTCGGCGTCTTCTCGCTCGGGGGACTCGGCGGCCTCGGGGTCACCGAACGCGAGCTGGCCCACCGGACCGCCCGCGCGGGCCCCGCGGGACGGGGCGGGCCCAGTCCCGCCTTCCAGCGCCCCTCTGGCGGCCTTGCGCAGCACCTTCAGCATCCGGGCCGAGCCCTTGACGCGGGCGACGGCCGGTTCGTCGTACGCCGTGGCCTCCGCGCCGTCCACCAGCGAGCCGACCGCGCGGATCGCGACCTGCCCCTCCTCGCCCAGCGACGGCAGCACACCCTCGGTGTACGCGACGAGCAGCGGCGTCGGCGAGACGATCAGGATGCCGCCCGCGTACCGCCGCCGGTCCTGGTAGAGCAGGTAGGCCGCGCGGTGCAGCGCCACGGCGGTCTTGCCGGTGCCGGGGCCGCCGGAGACCTCGGTGACGGAGGCGGCGGGCGCCCGGATCACCAGATCCTGCTCGGCCTGGATGGACGAGACGATGTCCCGCATGGTGTGGCTGCGGGCCTGCCCGAGGGCGGCCATCAGCGCGCCGTCGCCGATCACGGCCAGCGCTTCGCCGCCGAGCGAGGCGGTCAGCTCGGGGCGCATCAGGTCGTCCTCGACCCCGAGGACCTGGCGGCCCTTGGAGCGGATGACCCGGCGCCGTACCACCCGGCCGGGGTCGACCGGCGTGGCGCGGTAGAACGGCGCGGCGGCGGGCGCGCGCCAGTCGATGACCAGCGGCGAGTAGTCGGAGTCGAGCACCCCGATCCGGCCGATGTGCAGGGTCTCGGCGATGGCGGCCGTACGGTCGGGCCCGACGGCGTCGTCGGCGGGCTCGACCGAGGTGTACGCGCCGTCCGGGCCCTTCCGGCCGTCCTTGCCCCGGAGGAGGTCGATCCGGCCGAAGAGGAAGTCCTCGAACTCGTTGTTGAGCCGGTTGAGGTGGATCCCGGCCCGGAAGACCTGGGCGTCCCGCTCGGCGAGAGCTCCCGGCGTACCGACCTGCCCCCGTTTGGCGGCGTCGTTCATCAGGAACTCCGCCTCGTGGATCTTCTCCTCCAGACGGCGGTACACCTGGTCGAGATGGTGCTGTTCGACGCCGATCTCACGGGCGCGTACGGAGTCGTGCCCCGTGTCGCGTCCGGGATCGACGGCGGGTCCAGCGGATTCAACAGCGGCATCCTGCGCGGCCACCGAGGCCCCCTTCATGACGTGCATCGGGCAGCCGTCAACCGTACGCGAAGGGGGCACGTATGTCAGGCGTCGATCTCCAGCAGTCGCTTGCCGTCGTCGGTCCGTACCTCGAAGTGATCGAACTCGCTGTCGGTCATCGACGTACTGCCCTGGATGTAGAGCGGCTTCCTGGCGTCCTCGTTCGAGCTGTCGGGGATGCCGTATCCCCACTTGGGCACGGACCAGGTCGTCACGACCTCCTGCTCACCCGTCTTGGAGACGGCGATCAGGCTGCACTTCAGCGGACCCTTGACGTTCTTCAGCTCCAGGGTCATCAGCGTGCCGTAGAGCTTCTCCTCCATGGCGACGGTCCCGCTGACCCCCGTGACGGGGTCCGTGCCGCCGACCTTGTTGGTGATGTGGCCGAAATCCTGCGCCGCGGTGGAGCGTATGGCAACGTTGTTGCTCCCACTGCCGCTGCCCTGCGTGGCCACCCCGACCGCGACGGGACCGCCGACGATCAGCGCCGCGGCGGCGGCGACGAGGTAGAACCCTCGGCGCTTGCGCTTGGCGCGTTTCGCCGCGACCTCGTCGACCAGCTTGTCGAGAAGCTGGGGACTGGGCCGTACGGAGACGGACGGGGTCGGGAGCTGGGAGAGCGGGACCGGGGGCGGAGCCTGCGGATTGATGGAGGACACCGAGGCCATCGGGCCCGGTGGCCCCATGGAGCCGAACGGGTCCGGGTTGTCCGCCAGCATCGCCAGCATCGGTTCCATCCCGGAGAACTCCTCCAGATGGACCGCGCAGATCCGGCACCCGGCCAGATGCGCCTCGAAGATGGAGGCGTCGACATCGTCCAGAATGCCGAGAACATACGCGCCTACGGTTTCATGCACAGTACTTTCGTCGCCCAGTCCGTACTGCTCGTGCGTGGTCATGCCGAGACCCCCCTCTCCTCCAACGCGAGCTTCATCGAACGCAGTGCGTAGAACACACGGGAACGCACCGTCCCGCTGGGTATGCCGAGCGTCTCCGCCGCCTCATTGACCGTACGCCCCTTGAAGTACGTCTCCACGAGTACTTCCCGGTGGGCTGGGGTCAAATCCTCAAGGGCATCTGAGAGCGTCATAAGCCACAACGCCTTGTCGATCTCGTCCTCCGCGGGCATGACCTCCAGCGGCGACGGATCGACTTCCTGCGGCCGGGCCTGCCGGCTGCGGTGTCCGTCGATGACGATGCGCCGGGCGACCGTCACCAGCCAAGGTCGGACAGAGCCGGTCGCCCTGTTGAGCTGACCGGCGTTCTTCCAGGCACGGATGAGCGTCTCTTGCACGACGTCCTCGGCTCGCTGGCGGTCGCCCGCCACAAGACGCATGACGTAGGCGAGCAGCGGTCCGGCATGTTCCCGGTAGAGGGCTCGCATCAACTCCTCGTCAGGTGCGGGAGTGTTGGTGCGCGGTGTCGCGCTCCGGTGTCGGGCCCGGTGAGGGCGGTCATCGGCCACGGCCGCATCCTTGCGCACCTAAACCTCCCGGTCGAGACCTTCATGGCTGCTTCTCCCTCATCACTACGGACGCGCGACCAGCGGTGCTCAACCGTTCCGAAAAAACTTTCAAGATCTTTTGGGCGCGCTCCCACGCCCTCAGGACCGGTCGCACGCCAATTCGCGCCGGGCACCTGGATTCGTGCAGAACTCGTGGAGGACATGTCCGTGACTGGCAAAGAAGGCTCGCAGAGTTGGCTTGAAATAGCGCAAGAACCTTCTGGAATCGGCCGGAGAGGCACCCTTGTCCGGCCAGCCGGAGTATGCCGAACGGCCGTTCGCACGGCCGCCGGTGCGCTCAGGAGTGCGTTCGGGAAAGCGTTGAGGGCGCGTTGAGGGCCCGTTGAGGGCGCGTTCAGGAGAGCGTGACGGAGGCCGCCCTGCGCCGGTGCCTGGCGACCCGTTCGCGGTTCCCGCAGACCTCGCTGGAGCACCAACGGCGGCGGCGCCCCCGCGAGGTGTCGAGGTAGACGCGCCGGCAGCGGTCGCCCTCGCACCGCCGCAGCCGGGCGCGCGCGTCCTGGTCGGTGAGGAGCTCCACGGCGTCC
Organism: Streptomyces sp. NPDC050509; assembly: GCF_044457965.1. Lineage (NCBI taxonomy): Bacteria > Bacillati > Actinomycetota > Actinomycetes > Kitasatosporales > Streptomycetaceae > Streptomyces > Streptomyces sp. NPDC050509. The sequence continues at coordinate 73,508 of NZ_JBITHL010000017.1, forward strand.
CTGGCCACGGCGGCGAGCAGCGCGGCGCACTCCGGCTCGGGGATCGGCGCCCGTACGAGGACACCCGCGTCGTTCCGTACGGCCCTGATCCCCGGCGGCGCCCCGGCCGCCAGCGCGTTGACCCGCTCCAGGGCGGCGGGCGCCTGCCGGCCGTCGATCTCGGCGCGCACCAACCGGCCTATACCGTCACGGAGTTCGGTGAAGGAGCGGACCCAGTAGGCGTCGATGCCGGAGAGCAGGGTGCCGGGGGGCAGCAGTCCGGCGCCGAGCAGCCACCGGCCGAGCGGTACGGCGCCGTCGAGCCGTCCCCGTCCTCCCGCGGCCGGTTCCGCGGTGGCCACCAGGTCCAGGCAGACCCGCCCGGAGTCGAACCGCCAGCCGTACGCGCCCGTGCCCGCCGCCGTGTTCGCCGTACGCGCCGTGCCCGCCGTCCCGCCCGCCGCCATGCGCCTGTCACCGCCTCGGACTCGCCGTGGGTGCCGCCCCGGGTGCCGTCCTCCCCAGAGTGCCCGCAAGGCGGCGCGACCGGAACCCCCGCCACCGGCGCTGTCCGAAACGGCGTCAGGGAGCCGTGTTCGGCGGGCCGTTGTGCAGGATGCGCTGGAAGAGATGGTGATCGCGCCACGCGCCGTCGATATGGAGGTAGTCGGGCGCGGTGCCGATCAGTTCGAAGCCGCATTTGCGCAGCACGCGCTGGGACGCGGCGTTGGCGAGAACGGTCCCCGCCTCGACGCGGTGCAGCCCCAGGTCCTCCCCGGCCGCCCGGCAGACCTGCTCGACCAGGCGCGTCGCCAGGCCGCGCCCGGTGTACTCGGCGTCGACCCAGTAGCCGAGGTTCGCGCTGCGGAAGGGTCCGAGCGCGATGTTGGAGAGGGTCGCCTGGCCGACGACGCGGTCCCCGTCCTTGAGGTGCCAGAGCCGTGCGGCCGGGTCGGCGAGCCGGTGGGCCTGGGCCTGCGCGGTGAAGAAGTCGGCGGGACGTATGGGCCCCCAGGGCCGCATGTGGTCACGGTTGCGCAGCAGCGCCTCCGCGACGCGCTCGGCGTCGCCCGGAGTGGCGGGGCTGATGAGGATCGAGGAGTCATGGGCCATCTCCGTACCGTACCGACGCGTGTGCGAACCTCCGGGCGGTTCGCACACGCTCCGAGCCGTTCGCGCGCGGCTCAGTCGTCGGCGTACTCAGACGTCGGCGTACTTGGAGTCGGCCGACGGGTCCAGCGCCAGCCGGTAGCCGCGCTTGACCACGGTGTGGATCAGCTTCGGGGCGCCCAGCGCGGTCCTGAGGCGCGCCATCGCGGTCTCGACGGCGTGTTCGTCGCTGCCCGCGCCGGGCAGCGCACGCAGCAGCTCCGCCCGCGGGACCACCCAGCCGGGCCGCCGGGTCAGCACCTTCAGCAGGGCCATGCCGGCGGGCGGCACCGGCCGCAGCTCGCCGTCGACGAGGACCGCGTGGCCGCGGATCTCCATCCGGTGACCGGCGACCGGCAGCGTACGGGCCCGTCCCGGCAGCTCGGCACAGAGCACCTGGACGAGCGGGCCGAGGCGGAAGCGCTCCGGCTGGACGGTGTCGACCCCCCGCGCCTGGAGCGGCAGCGCGGTGACCGGTCCGACGCACGCCGCCAGCACGTCGTGGTGGAGGGCGTCGAGCAGTCCGGTGAGCCGGCCGCGTTCCTCGGCGCGGGAGAGCAGCGAGGCGGCGGCGGGCGCACTGGTGAAGGTGACGGCGTCCACCGAGCGGGCGACGGTCGCGTCGATCAGCCGGTCGACCGGGGCGAGGTCCTCCGGCGGCATCCAGCGGTAGACGGGGACGACCACCACATCGGCGCCGCCCGCCCGCAGCGCCTCCACGAAGCCCGGCAGGGGTTCGCCGTGGAGCTGGAGGGCGATACGGCGCCCCTCGACGCCCTCGCCGAGGAGCCGGTCCAGGACCTCGGCCATGGATTCGGAGGTGGGCGACCATGCCTCGGTGAGCCCGGCGGCCCGGATGGCGCCCTTCACCTTGGGTCCGCGGGCCAGCAGCTCGACGCCGCGCAGGCAGGAGAGCAGGTCCTCGCCGTGTCCCCAGCCGTCGGCCGCGCCGACCCAGCCGCGGAAGCCGATCGCGGTGGTGGCGACGACCACGTCGGGCACGCGGTCGATCAGCTCCTTCGTGGCCGTGAGCAGCTCCGCGTCGTCGGCGAGCTGCACGATGCGCAGGGCGGGCGCGTGCACGACGGAGCCGCCGCGGCGCTGGAGCAGCGCCCCCAGCTCATCGGCGCGCCGGGCCGCGGTGACCCCGATGGTGAAGCCCGCGAGCGGGCCGTGCTGCTGATCGTCCATACGTCGCCTCCCGCTCTCTCCCGCTCGCGCTCACCCGCGCGCCCGGACTCGGACTCGTCAAGGCGCCCGAGCCTGTCAACCTCGCATGACAGGCCCGGTACGCCACCATTTCGCCGAGGTTACGTACGACTCCGGTCCAGACCTCGGCGTAGCTGAGGTCTAGACCTCGGCGTAGCTGAGCTTGGGCTTGCTCTCGGCCTGTACGGAGCCGACAGGCACCCTTCGAAGGTATACCGCCCAGGTGAGGGCGAAGCAGCAGGCGTAGAAGAGCAGGAACACGACGAACGCCGATGTGCCGGTCCCTGCCGTCTGGAAGGACTGCCGGAAGGCGAGGTTGATCGCGAGCCCGCCGAGCGCGCCGACGGCCCCTATCAGCCCCATGGACGCCCCGGAGAGCCGGCGGCCGTACGCGGCGGCGGCCTCGCCGGACATGCCCTGGTCCAGCGCCTTCGCCTGGAAGATGCCGGGGATCATCTTGTACGTGGAGCCGTTGCCGAGCCCGGTGAGCAGGAACAGTGCGACGAACCCGACGAGGAAGACGGTCAGCGACTCGATCACGGAGGCGAAGACCACGACACCGGTCGCCGCGGCCATGGCGGCGAAGTTCCACAGGGTGATGCGGGCGCCGCCGTACCGGTCGGCGAGCGTGCCGCCGACGGGCCGGATCAGGGAGCCGAGGAGCGGTCCGATGAAGGTGATCGAGGCGGCCTGGAGGGGGGTGCGGCCGAACTGGGTCTGGAGGACGAGCCCGAACGCGAAGCTGTACCCGATGAAGGACCCGAACGTCCCGACGTAGAGGAAGGCCATGATCCAGGTGTGCCGGTCGCGCAGGGCTTCCTTGGCGGCGCCGGTGTCGTTCGTGACGGGCGCGAGGTTGTCCATGAACAGCGCGGCGCAGAGGGCGGCGCCGATGATCAGCGGGATGTAGACGCCGAGCACGATCCGGGGGTGCGCGGCGCCCGCGACGCCGATCACCAGCAGCCCGACGAGCTGCACGACGGGCACGCCGATGTTCCCGCCCCCCGCGTTGAGGCCGAGGGCCCAGCCCTTCTTGCGCAGGGGGAAGAAGGAGTTGATGTTCGTCATGGAGGAGGCGAAGTTCCCGCCGCCGACCCCGGTGAGCGCCGAGACCACCATGAAGGTGGTGTACGAGGTCCCGGGCTCCATGACGACGAACGCGGCGACGGTCGGCAGGAGCAGCATCAGCGCGCTGAAGATCGTCCAGTTCCGTCCGCCGAACCGCGCGACGGCGAAGGTGTAGGGGACCCGCACGATCGAGCCGACCAGGGTGGCGGTCGCGATCAGGAAGAACTTCCCGGCCGGGTCGACGCCGTACTCCGGGCCCATGAAGAGCACCATCACGGACCACAGGGTCCAGATGGAGAAGCCGATGTGCTCGGAGAGGACGGAGAAGAGCAGATTGCGCCGGGCGACCCGCTCCCCCGTCTCCCGCCAGAAGGAGTCGTCCTCCGGATCCCAGTGCTCGATCCAGCGGCCCCCTTTACGTGCTGCGACGGTGGTGATCGGGGCAGTCATCACGCCTCCACTGACGGGTTCGGTAGGTGATTCCCGACCGTAGATACGTCGCGTTTCGCCCCCGTGCCTCAAAATGACCGCCGCGCAACCTTGCCCTCACCCGGGGCGGGGGGCCGCTGTGAGCGGGGTTCCCGCCGCGGCAGTGGCGTTCCCGCCGCGCCGCGCGGCCCGGACAGGGGCCGACGGCAGGCCGGCAGCGGACCGGCAGCGGACCGGCGCCTCCCGCGCGCCGATTATCGTTCCAACTCGGGGCGACTCAGCACGCGTTGGAAGAGCCGGCGCGCCCCCGGACGCGGAGGAGACCGTATGGCGCCCACCAGGACAAGATCCACCGGCCACCCCGACCGGCCGGCCACCCTGGCGCAGGTCGCCCAGCGGGCGGGGGTGTCGCCGCAGACCGTGTCCAACGCGCTCAACGCCCCGGAACTTCTCGCGCCGCCGACCCTGGAGCGGGTCCGCAGGGCGATAGCCGAGCTGGACTACCGGCCGCACCAGGCCGCGCGCGCCCTGCGGACGCGTACCAGCAAGCTGATCGGCTACGGGGTCCACCCCATGACCCACGGGGACTCCGGGCCGGTGATGGACCACTTCCTGCACGCGCTCTCGCGGTCGGCCAACGAGGCCGGGTACCGGGTGCTGCTCTTCACCGCGCCCGCCGGGGCGGAGTACGAACCCGACTGTTACGCCGGGCTGTTGCGGGAGCAGCCGGTCGACGGTTTCGTCCTCACCCACACCTTCCGGGGCGACCGCCGCCCCGACTGGCTGCGCAAGCGCGGTGTCCCCTTCGTCGCCTTCGGCCGCCCCTGGTCGGCGCGGCCCGCCGGGGACTGGGTGGACGTGGACGGGGCCCACGGCACCTCGGCCGCCGTCGACCACCTGGTGGCGCTGGGCCACCGCAGGGTCGCCTTTCTCGGCTGGCCCAGGGGCTCCGGCGTGGGCGACGACCGGGCCGGGGGCTGGCGGGAGGCGATGCGCCGCCACGGGCTCTCCGTGCGCGGGCTGCGGGCGTACGCGGAGAACGACGTGGACGCCGCGCGGGACGCGGTGGCCCCGCTGCTGTCCGCCGGTACGACCGCCGTGGTGGCGGTCAGCGACACCCTCGCCCTCGGCTGCTACCGCGCGCTGCTGGAGGGCGGCCGTACGCCGGGGCGGGACGTCGCCGTCGTCGGGTTCGACGACTCCTCCGCCGCCGCGCTGCTCACCCCGGCGCTGACCAGCCTGCGCCAGCCGCTGCCCGAGGTGGGCCGCGCCTGCACCCGGCTGCTGATCGCCCGGATCAAGGAGCCGCAGGGCGAGCCGGAGCAGGTGCTGCTGCCGCCCTCGCTGGTCGTCCGGGAGAGTTCGGCGTACGCGGGCTGAGGCCGACCCGCCGGGGCCGCCCGCCGGGTCAGCGTTTGTGGCCGCCTCCTGAGGACGACCGAGACGACCGGGACGACCGGCGCCCGCCCCTGCTCCGGGTCTCCCCGTTCGGCCACAGCCTCGGCCGGCGCCGTGCCGCCAGGTCCTCGACCCATCCGACGGCCAGGATCATCAGCCCGATCATCGGCCACACCATGACCAGCGGCAGCACGTTGTACAAGGAGTCCAGCTCCGAGGCGAAGGACTCGGTCCCCGGGATGTTCCAGAGCTGGTCGATGAGCGGGTACGTCATCATGATCAGCAGGTTGTGCCAGAGGTAGATCGTGACGGCACGGTTGTTGGCCAGGGTGATCGTCGAGTCGAACTGCTTGAGCTTGCCCGGCAGTTCACGCCAGGACGGCGAGTACTGGAGCAGGATCATCACGAACCCCAGCGACCAGGTCGCCTGCGCGAGCGGGATCTCGTCCAGGTTCCAGCCCTCGTCGGTGAGATGGCCCGAGGCCCACCACAGGCCGAACGCCATCGTCAGGGCGGCCAGCGAGACCGTCAGATAGCGCGGCACCTTCTGGAACATGCCGTCGTTGTGCGCGAAGCCGAGCACCCAGCAGGCGCCGTACACCGCGAAGTCCGTCAGGGCCAGCCCGAACTCGCCGGGGACCTCGACCAGTCCCGTACCGATGACCGCCGTCAGCGCGACGGGGAAGAGCAGCGTCACCCACGGCGCCCGGCGGAACGCCCGTACCAGCAGCGGCGAGAGCAGGACGAACCACAGGTAGGCGCGGATGTACCAGAGCGGGCCCGCCGAGTCCTGGGCCCACGTCATGTCCAGTACGCCGCTGCCGTCACCGCTCTCGAAGGGGTACGGCGGGGCGCCGATCGGCACGAGGTAGTTGAGCAGCTTGACGACGCCCCACAGCCCCTCCTCCCGCACCGGCTTCCAGCCCATCAGGAACATCACCGGCACGATGACCAGCGCCAGCGCCCACATCGGCGGCAGCAGCCTGCGCAGCCTGCCCCGCAGCACGCTCCACGGGGGCCGCTTCGCCAGCGACCTGGCCATCAGCGAGCCGGCCAGCGCGAACATCACGCCCATGGAGGGGAAGAGGATGGTCAGCCAGGCCCAGCCGAAGATGTGGAAGACCACGACACGGACCAGCGCCACCGCGCGCAACAGGTCGAGGTAGCGGTCCCGGCCGGGCGGGCGGGGTGCCGGTTCGGCCGCCTCGGGGGCCGGGGCCGGGGGCGGTGCGGGAGTCGGCACCGGGGGCGGTGTCAGGGTCGGATTCGGTGTCAGGGTCGGGTGGCCGTACGGGGGCGTCGCCTCCGTACCTCCCGTACCCGCGTCCACGAAGTGGTGGCTCACGCGACCGGCCTCCGCTCCGTGTCCCGCGCCGCGTCCTGCCCGCGCGGGCTCGGGATCGAGCCCGGCGCCTCCACCACGCCGGTACGGCGCAGCTTCTGCCAGCGCAGCCGGCCGCCGGTGAGGGCGGTGATCCAGGACTGGAGCAGCACCACGTACATGAGCTGCCGGTACAGGATCTGCTGGAGGGGCAGTGAGATGAGGTGGGTCATGCGTTCCCCGTCGAGCCGGAAGGCGTACGCGGCGCAGACGGCCTGGACGAGCAGGACGCCCAGCCACGCCCCGATGGTCTTCTGCGTGGGGCCGAAGACCAGGCCGTACACGAGGAAGACGTCGATCAGCGGGGCCAGCAGCGGCGCCAGCACCATGAAGAGGGAGACCAGCGGCAGGCCGACGCGGCCGAAGCGGCCGGAGGGGCCGCGTTCGACGAGGGCGCGGCGGTGCTTCCAGATCGCCTGCATCGTGCCGTAGCTCCAGCGGTAGCGCTGGGACCAGAGCTGCTGGACGGACTCCGGGGCCTCGGTCCAGGCGCGGGCGCGCTCGGCGTAGACGACGCGCCAGCCGTCGCGGTGCATGGCCATGGTGATGTCGGTGTCCTCGGCGAGCGTGTCGTCGCTCATGCCGCCGACGCGGTCCAGCGCCCGGCGGCGGAAGGCGCCGATCGCACCGGGGATGGTGGGCATGCAGCCGAGGACGTCGTACATCCGCCGGTCGAGGTTGAAGCCCATCACGTACTCGATGTGCTGCCAGGCCCCGATCAGGGTGTCGCGGTTGCCGACCTTGGCGTTGCCCGCGACGGCGCCGACCCGCTCGTCACCGAAGGGCTGCACCAGCTCCCGTACGGTGGACGGTTCGAAGACGGTGTCGCCGTCCATCATCACGACGATGTCGTGGCTGGCGTGCGCGATGCCGTTGTTGAGGGCGGCCGGTTTGCCGCCGTTCCGCTGGCGTACGACATGGACGTTGGGGAGCCAGAGCGCCTCGACGATGTCGGCGGTGCCGTCGGTCGAGCCGTCGTCGACGACGATCACCTCGATCGGGTGGTCGCTCGCCATCAGGGAGTTCACCGTATTGGCGATGCACTCGCGTTCGTTGTACGCGGGGACGAGGACGGTGACCGGTTCGGTGACCTCCGGGCCCCAGCGGAAGTCGCGGCGGCGCACCTTGCGGGCGTGCGCGAAGGAGAGCAGCAGCATCAGAGCGAACCGCGAGATGACCAGGAAGCCGATCACGGCGAGCCCGGCGACCAGGACGGCGGTGAGGTTGTCGGAGAGGGCCACGGCGGCGACCCACGCCTTGCCCTTCCACAACTCGACGCCGCCGACCGGGGTGTGGGCGCTGGGCGCGCCGAGCGCCTCGGTGAGGTTGGCGAAGGCGAAGCCGCGCTTCCGCATCTCGGGCAGGTAGCGGCCGAGCGCCTCGACGGTCTGGGAGCGGTCGCCGCCGGAGTCGTGCATCAGGACGATGGAGCCCTGGTGCCCCTTGGGCGTGGCGCCCTTGATGATCGCGTCGACGCCTGGGCGCTTCCAGTCCTCGCTGTCGAGGCTGTCGAGGACGGTGATGTAGCCGCGGGAGCCGATGTACTGGGTGACCGGCCACGACTTGTTGTCCATGGCGTCGGCGAAGGAGGAGTACGGGGGCCGGAAGAGCGAGGAGCGGATCCCGGCGGCGCCCGCGAGCGCGAGCTGGTTCTGGGTCAGCTCCCAGTCGATACGGGACTTGGTCTGGTAGGAGAGGTCGGGGTGGTTGAAGGTGTGCAGCCCGATCTCGTGGCCCTCGTCGACCATGCGCTTGACGAGCGCGGGGTAGCGGGAGGCCATGGTGCCGGTGACGAAGAAGACGCCGTGGGCGTCGTACTTCTTGAGTTCGTCGAGGACCTTGGGTGTCCACTCGGGGTCCGGGCCGTCGTCGAAGGTGAGGACGAGCTTCCGGTCGGGGAGGTCGATCGACCGGGGGGCCTCGGTGCCGCGGGCGTCGATGACGGGGCCGCCTTCGAGGATGTGGCGGGGGACCTCGTCGGTGGCGGCCGGGGGGCGGACACGGTGGTCGGCGAGGATCTCGCTGTGGACGTAGCCGCGGAGCATGAGCATGGCGGCCAGCGCGACGAGGACGAGCGAGGGCAGCAGGTAGCGCATGGGCAGCCTGCGCCGCCGGGATGGCCGCTTGTTCCTGTTCGTCCCGCGCGGCCCGGTGCCGCGGTGGTGGGTGCCGCCGGGCGTGCCCGTGTGCGGCTGGGCCCTGCGCGGCTGGACCCGCCTGCCGGAGGAGGTCATCTACTGTGCACCTTCCGCTGCCAGTTGGCCGCCGTCGTCGACCGACGGGGTTTCGACGGGAGGGCTGGGTTCGGCGGGCGGCGAGCTGACGCCGCCGGCGGTGTCCGTCGGGGTCGGGCCCCCGGCGCCGGCGGAGCCCGCGCCGCTGCTGGTGCCGGTGCCGGTGTCGTCGCTCTCGCCCGGGTCGGGGTCGCCGCGGCCGGGGGTGTCGGAGCCGACGGGGGGCTCCACGGAATTCGACGCGCCCGGGGCTGGATCGCCCGGGACGCCGCTGGTCACGGCCTCGGAGGTACGGGGGACGACGGCGCCGCCGGTGTCCGTCGCCGTGGGCGGGGCGGACGGGTCGGCGCTGGTGGCCACCACGGTCGGGGGGGTCGTGGCGGCCGGCTGTATCTGCACGGTGTCCGGCCCCTTCTTGTCCGCGAGGCCCGGTATCTGGAGCCAGGGGGCGGAGGAGTCGCCGCCGACGAGCGCGGCCACGACGGTGACGGCGTAGCAGGCGCAGGCGATCGCGATGACCCAGCCGGCCCGGCGGAGCTTCTTGCTCCGCCGGCCGCTCTCGTCGACGAAGACGGGGCCTTCGGGCGCTTCGGCCGCGTCGGCGGCGCCGTCCGCGTGGACCCCCGTACCGCTGCGGGAGTCCGGGGCGGATCCGAAGCCGGGGCCTGTGCCTATGCCAGTGCCTGTGCCGCCGCCCGTGCGTATGCCGGTGGTCGTGCCGGTGCCGGTGCCTATGCCGGGCGCTGTCTCGGGACGGGTCCCGGCGGGCAGTTCGGAGAGCTGACGGCCCAGACCGTCCAGCTCCACGGTGACGTCGTTCGGCTCATACATATGCCCGGTTCGGGCATCTTCACGCCACTGTTCCACTGGAGTACGCACATCCCCCACCGCTGACTGATTTAGGTGCATACATACGCTGGCTGATTTTGTCGGTCGGATCCCCATCCGAACCGCACGCCCCTACCACACCGCACCCGGGCAACGAATGTAGCGCACCGGGAGAGTGTGTGGATCCGGTTCACAAGTTGTGATGTATCAATGCAATGTCAGTGGTAAGAGGAGATCGGCAGGGTCCGGATCGAGCCATCCTTCTTCGGCCGCGAGCCCGGCAGCGGCAGCTCGGAGCGCCTCCAGCCCCGGATGACGTAGCTCTTTGCGCCACACCAGCGAAAGCGGCGCCAGAGGTACGGGATCGACGAGCGGACGCAGCACTGTGTCCGGCATCACCGGGAAATCTACGACGGCCAGGACCGGCTGGCGATGCTTGGCCATGACTCGGCGGAACTCCTGCGCGCCGACCGCCATCGGCGCGGGCGCGGCGACCTCGACGGAGCGGCCCGCGAAGAGCCGCCGCGCCAGCCCGGTCCACTCCGCGGTCCCCGGGGTGCCGGCCCCCGCGTACACGCTCTCGCCCGCGAGCGCGTCGAGCGGCACCTCGGGGAGCCGGGCCAGCGGATGGCCGTACGGCAGGAGCACGGCCAGCGGCTCGTACCGTACGAGCTGGTGGGAGAGCGCGTCGCGCAGGACGGGCGCGAGCCCTCCCACATAGCCGAAGGAGGCGTCGAGGCGCCCCGCGAGGAGGTCGGCGGCGGCGCCGGTGAGCCCGCTCAGGAAGCGGGCCATCAGCTCGTGGCGCGGGACGAGCTCGCGGGCGCGCGCCAGCACCCGCCCGGAGACCATGCCCTCGGTGTTGAGGTCCACGAGCAGCGGCGGCACCTCGTCCGCGCACGCGGCCAGCAGCTCGTCCTGGGCCGCCAGCACCCGGCGGGCGTACGGGAGGAGCCGCTCGCCGTCCGCCGTCAGGGTCACCCGGCGCGTCGTCCGGACGAACAGCTCCACGCCCAGCTCCCGTTCCAGCCGCCGCACATCGCGGCTCAGGGCCTGCTGGGCGACGTAGAGCCGGGCGGCGGCGCGGGTGAAGTGCAGCTCTTCGGCGGTGACGGTGAAGGCGCGCAGCAGCCGGGGGTCGATGTCCTGGGGCACACGGCATTGAACAGCCCCCGCACGCCATTGACAACAAAATGGCGTGAACGGCCGCTCATCAGGTGTTGGACCGGATACGGAGCGGGCCGCGAGGGTGAAGCCATGCCGCACCCCCGATCCCCGCGCCTCCGATCCCCGCGCCCCCGGTCCCGTCCGTTCACCGCGCCGCGCCCCGAACCCGTCCGAGGGAACACACCGCTGATGTCGGTGACCGGCTCCACTCTCGTCCTGGCCGCGCGCGAGGAGGCGTACGAAAGCGCACACGACACCGCACGCCGGAGCGCGCGGCGGCGCGTGCATCCGTACGCCCGCCTCTTCGCGCCCCCGGGCGCCCGCGCGTTCACCGCCGGGAACCTCCTCGCGCGCCTCCCGATGGGGATGTTCAGCGTGGCCGCCGTGATCATGATCGCCAGGTCGCGCGGCTCGTACGCCCTGGCCGGCGCCGTCACCGCCACCGGCCTCGCGGCCACAGCCCTGGTCGCCCCCTGGACGGCGCGCCTCGTCGACCGGTACGGACAGGCCCGGATCGCCGTACCCGCCACCGCGATCGCCGTACTCGGCTCACTCGCCCTGCTGCTCTGCGTACGGTACGGAGCCCCCGACTGGACGCTCTTCGCCGCCTACGCCGCGACCGCCACCACCCCCAACACGGGCGGCATGTCCCGGGCCCGCTGGGCGCATCTGCACCGCGGCGACCCGGCGGCCCTGCACACCGCCACCGCCTTCGAACAGGCCGCCGACGAGCTGTGCTTCATGCTGGGCCCGGTACTGGCCGCCTTCCTGTGCACCGCGCTCTTCCCCGAGGCGGGCACCCTGACCGGCGCGGTCCTGCTGCTGACCGGCGTCCTGGTCTTCGCGGCCCAGCGCACGACGGAACCGCCGGCCGCCGGGCGCACGGCGGCGGCCCTGGCCCCGCTGCACTCCCCCGCGCTGACCGGGCTCCTCGCCGTCTTCCTCGCCACGGGCGCGGTCTTCGGCGCCATGGAGGTCGTCACCCTCGCCTTCGCTGACGACCGGGGGCACGGCGCGTGGGCGGGCGCGGTGCTGGCGCTCCAGGCAGCCGGTTCGGGCGCGGCGGGGCTGCTGCTGGGCTCCCTGGCACCGGCCCGCCGCCCGCGCTCCCGGCTGCTCCTCTGTGTCGCCGCGATGGCGGCGCTGCTGACCCTGCCGCTGCTCGCGGCGCGCACGGGTTCGCTGCCACTGCTGGGCGGGGCGCTGCTGCTCGCGGGCGCGGCGACGGCGCCGACGATGGTGACGGGCATGACCCTCGTCCAGCGCCTCACCCCGGAGGCCCGGCTGAACGAGTCCATGACCCTGGCGGTGACCGCGCTGCTCGCCGGGATCGCGGCGGGCGCGGCCACGGGCGGCTGGGCGGCGGAACACACCACCGCGGCCCACGCCTACGCCGTACCGCCGGCGGCGGCGGCGCTCGCGCTGCTCATCGCGGCCTTCGGCGCGCACCGGCCCCGGAAGCGCCGCACGGCCGGAACAGGCGGAACAGGCGGAACAGCACGGTGACGGGGACCGGGCACCACACCGGGTGCGGTCCCCGCCGTCGGAGGTCTACTCCTTGGGAACCTCGGGTCGGTCCAGGATCCGCAGCCAACTGCCGTCCGCCTGCTGACGCGCGACCTGGACCCGGCCGCCCGTGTTGTCGGAGTCGCGGGTGGAGGTGAGGGCGAGGTCGCCGTAGCGCACCGTCGGCAGCGGGTCCTCGACCGGGAACGGGAGCGGCGCGTGTTCGAGCATCCGCTCCCACACCGCGCGGATCGCCTCCCGGCCTACCGTCGAGCCACCCGGCGGATAGGCGAGCACCGCGTCGGGCGCGTACAGCTCGGCCAGTCCTTCGGCGTCACGGGCGTTGGCCCTCTCCACGAACAGTCGAGCCAGTTCCTCAGGCGTCGCGGCGGGTTGACGGGTTTCGGACATGATCAACTCCTATCTCTCTCACCCGCAACCCTCGCCCACCAACAATCAGAAGTCCAAGACCAAGTAAATCTCATTGCTATAATCGCGGCTTATGGAACTTCGGCAGCTCGCATACTTCGTGGCCGTGGTCGAGGAGCAGAATTTCACCCGCGCCGCCGCCAGAATGAATGTGTCCCAGCCCGGCGTCAGCGCTCAGGTACGCCTGCTGGAGCGTGAACTCGGACAGGAGTTGCTGGACCGCTCCGGCCGCTCGGTCCAACTGACGGACGCCGGCACGGCCGTCCTTCCCTACGCGCGGGCCGCGCTCGCGGCGGTGGAAGGCGTCCGGCTCACCGTCGACGAACTGACCGGTCTGCTCCGGGGGCGCGTCGCCATAGGAACCGTGACCTCCCACCAGGTGGATCTGCCCGGACTGCTCGCCGGATTCCACAACGACCACCCGGGGGTCGAGATCTACCTCTGCGAGGAGATGTCCGACCAGCTCATCGAAGGACTGCGTACGGGACGGCTCGACGCGGCGATCATCAGCGTGGGGGACACGGCCCCCGCCGACATCGAGATGCATGTGGTCGACGACCAGGAACTCGTCGCCGTGGTTCCCCACGACCACGAACTCGCGGTGCATCCGGCCATCTCGCTCGACACGCTCCGCGGCCGTGCGCTGATCAGCCTGCCCAGCGGCACCGGGCTGCGCGCCCGGCTCGACGACGCGTGCGCCGGCCTCGGTTTCGTCCCCCAGATCGCGTTCGAGGCCGGTGACCTGAACGTGCTGGCCCAACTCGCGCGCCGCGGGCTGGGGATCGCGATCCTGCCCAGCGCGTTCGCCGCCGCGCGCGCGGCGAGGCTGCGGTCGATCCCGATCGTCCGGCCGACCCTGCGCGGACGCCTGGCGTTCGCCTGGCGCGCCGGCGGCACCACGAGCCCGGCCGGCCGCGCGCTGATCGGCCGGGCCCGCCGCAGACTGCCCGTCGTCGGGAACGGGTCCGCCCGGACCCCCCGCGCCTGAGGAAGTGTCCGTACACACACGGTGCGCACCGGGCACACGGGGCGCACGGGCCTCAGGCGGGGTGGGGGCGGGGCCCGGGCTCAGGACGAAAGCCGCGCCTTGAAGCGGTCGACGCGCGGCCCGCCCATCGACGCGCGCCGCTCGGGCATCTCCAGGGCCGCCATCCAGACCAGACTGGGGAAGGAATAGGTCAGGTTTCCCTTCTCGTCCACCCCACAGGCGCTGAGTACGTTGTGTTCGACGAGATGCTCCAGAATGTCCTCGGCCTCACCGCTGCTCGTCTCCAGCGGGAGCGCGGCGGTGACGGCCGATATCTGACCGGAGGGCAACAGGGCCAGCCAGGCGAGTGCCGACCTCACCTCCTCGGAGAGCTGGCCGAAGCTCCGCTGGATTTTCGAGCGGACGTCCAGATCGGCGATCCGCAGTTCGTCCAGCCGGTTCCGCGCGGGGTCGACCATCCTTCCCACGAGGTGGGATATCGGCCAGTGGGGCTTGGCCGCGAGTCTCGCCGCGGCCACCCGTACCGCCAGCGGAAGCCGGTCGCACAACTCGACCAGCGCTTCCGCGGACACCGGCTCCGCCGAGACCCGGTCGTCGCCGACGATCCGGCTCACCAGCTCGACGGCCTCGGCGCGGTCGAGGGCGCCGACCCGGGTGATCCGGGCTCCCTCCAGGGGGGCCAGACACGACCGGCTCGTCACGATGACCCGTGAGGCGCCGACCCCCGGCAGGAACGGGCGCACCTGCTTCTCGTCCCGCACGTTGTCCAGAAGGACGAGCATCTTCCGGCTGGCGATATGGCTGCGGTACAGCCAGATCCTCTCCATCAGGGAGGAGGGCAGCGCTTCGGAGGGTTCGACCGCCCGGATGAGTTCCCCCAGGACGCCGTATGTCCCGCGCATACGGTTCCCCTCCTTGGTGAAGTCCACGTGCAACTGGCCGTCGGGGAATCTCGCGGCGTTCTCGTGGGCCGCCCGCACGGCCAGCGCGCTCTTCCCCGATCCGACCATTCCGCTGATCACCAGCGGCTGAGGGGGGTTCGCGGGGGAGAGCCGGTCGGCCAGTTCCCGCAGTTCGGCCCTGCGGCCGGTGAAGTCCGCGATGTCCGGCGGGATCCTGGCGGGGATCTCGGCCATGGGTCTCCGCCGTACGGTGTGCAGCCGCACACGCGGCGCGTCGAGCTCCGGATCGCCGTTGAGGATGCCCTGGAAGACGGCGTTCAGCGACGGGCTCGGATAGACGCCGAGATCCTCGGCGAGCACCTTGCGCGCGGCGTAGTAGACGGCCAGGGCCTCCGCCTGCCGGCCGCTGCGGTACAGGGCCTTCATGAGCAGGGAGCGAAGCCGCTCCCTTACGGGGAACTCCTCCACCAGGTCGGTGAGGGCCGTGAGCAGTTCACTGTGGCGTCCGAGCCCCAGATCCGCTTCCGCCTTCTGTTCGAAGACGGTGATTCTCGACTCGTCGAGCCGGGGTAATTCGATATCGGCCAGATGGGCGGTGACGCCGCCGAGAGCGGACCCGCGCCACTGCGCCAGCGCTTCGGACAGGCGGGAGGAGGCTTCCTCGTACCGCTGGTTCAGCAGCGCCGCCCGGCCGGCGGACGACAGGCGCAGGAACTCCGCGTAGTCCAGTTTCCCCGGGTCGACCGGCAGTACGTACCCGGTCGGCCGGCGCACGATACTGACGTCGGGGCCGACCGCCTTGCGCAGCCGGGACACGTAGGTGTGAATCTGTGCCTGTACGGTCGCGGGCGGTGATGACCCCCATAACGCCTCACTGATCTCACTGTTCGAAATGGTTTTTCCATTCGCCAGAAGCAGAGCAGCAAGAATCGACCTCGGCTTACTTCCCCCCAGTGCCACCAAGCGATCCTCGTGTGCAATCTCAACCGGCCCCAGAATACGGAACTCCATATTCCCACCGGCCCCCTTCTTTAATGAGATGACCAATGAAAGAGGTCGCGCAGTCGAGCGGAGCGGGACCCTTTCACCCGAAAGCAGACCGACACGACCCCCCCGAGTCCGCACCGAAGCCCTGATGACAGCGTTGTCGTCGGCGCCGTTTCAACCTAATCATCAAATACCTTCCTCGATCCAGGGGACACACGCGCGGGGCACGGCGCCCAGGATCCGCCCCGGGATCCCCGCGTCGCGCGCCCGCCCGGAATCACGGGGCAGCCTGAGGAAAAGAGGCCTTTTCACATGGCTTTCCACGGCAGCGCATCGTTCCGGTCACCCGACAGATGTCCGGAAACAGTGCCCGGGAGACCCCGTTCGTGTGCCCGCAGTCCTCGGCCGACCGGACCGACCGGTCACGGAGTGTCCACCGTCCGTCTCGCGCCGTACGCACCGGCGGCCCCGGTCACGTCACCGTGCGGCGGCCGGGGCGATGTTGTGGTTGTGGCGGAACAGATTGGCCGGGTCGTGGACGCGCTTGAGTTCGGCGAGCCGCCGAAGATCGTCGGGTGCGTAGACCGCGCTCGTCTGGTCGGGCATGTCCTCGTCGCTGTAGACGAAATTCAGGGAACGCCCGGTGGTCCACGGCCGCACCGCGTCGAAAAGCCGCTGGTGCACAGGCCTGGCGATATCGATGTCGGAGGCCGCCAGTGGGGTCAGGACACGCAGGATGTACCGCGCGTCCCGATTTCCGACCGCGCTGGCGACAGCGGGCGGCCGGGAAAGGGCACCGCCGAGATGACGTAGATCGATGACACACATGGCGGGCGAATCCGGGCCCGCCACTTCGAGCACCGTCTTGACCAGTGTCGAGGAATCCACTTCACCCAGCAGGACATTGTTCCCGTAGTACGCGTGCGGGAACGCCGGGTCGTTGTAAATGGTGCCGCTCGCCGTGTACGGCATTTCCTGCACGCTGTCGATCAGCCGCGGGGCGACCGCGCGCAAAGGGGCCACCAGACGCTCCCCCGAAGCCGCGTCGCCGGTGTAGGCGATCCGGATGTGGGCGACATAGCGGCCCCGGAGAGGCGCCGGAATCATCGGCAGGTCCGGATAGGCCATCAGCGACACGGACGAGGTCAGCTCCTCGGGCACCGTCGTGGTCCACGCCAGGTAGGCGGAGAACACGTCGGGAACCGATTCGGCGGGGAAGAACATCCCGCCGCCGTACAGCCTGCTGACCGGGAAGAGGTCGACCTCCATGCTCGTCACGACACCGAAGTTGTCCCGCCCGCCCCGCAGCGCCCAGAACAGGTCGGGATCGCTGTCGGCCGTGACCTGGCGCAGCGCGCCGTCGGCGGTGACGACCTCGATGCCGCGCACATGGTCGGCGGCGTAGCCGAACTGCCGGGCCAGGATGCCGAGTCCGCCGCCGAGCGTGTAGCCGACCGCGCCCACGTGCGGGGCGGAGCCGTTCAGCGGCGCGAGTCCGTGCGGGGCCGCCTCCGCGATGACCTGCTCCCACCGCACGCCGGCCTCGAACCGGGCGGTGCGGGCCGCCGGATCGATGTGGACACCGTCCATACGGCGGGTGCTGATGAGCAGCCCCTCGCCGTTCGTGGCGGCGGACAGGCCGTGCCCGGTGGCCTGCACGGCGACCGGCAGCCCATGAGCGTCCGCGAAGGTCACCGCCGCGCTCACGTCGGCCGCCCCGGCCGCGCCGACGATCACCGCGGGGCGGTGACGGAAGGCCGTCTGGAACCCGGACCGCTCCTCGTCGTACCCCGGGCGGCCCGGCCGGAACACCGGGCCCTCCGTCCGCTGGGAAAGCTCTTCGAACGCTGCTGCCGGGAGATCACTCATGACGGTGCTTTTCCTTTCGCCGGGCGCGGAACACAGGGGCGTGAAAGCAAGCCCATGTGTGCACAGCCTGGAGCACCCGTCACCAGTAGTCCAAGATCTGATTCGTCTCACTGCTAGCATAATTAGTTATGGAGCTAAGGCAGTTGGAATACTTCATAGCCGTGGCCGAGGAAGCGAGTTTCACCCGGGCCGCTGTCCGGGTGCGGGTGGCCCAGCCCGGTGTGAGCGCGCAGATCCGCCGCCTCGAAAGGGAACTCGGTGAAGAACTGCTGGACCGCTCCGGCCGCGTGGTCCGGCTGACCGAGGTGGGCGCTGCGGTGCTTCCGTACGCGAGGGCCGCGCTGGCGGCGGTCGTGGACACCCGTCTCGCCGCCGACGAACTCACCGGGCTCGTCCGCGGGCAGGTCGCACTGGGCGTGGTGCCCTCCTGCGGGGCCATCGACCTGCCCGCCCTGCTCGCCGGTTTCCACCAGGGCCACCCCTCGGTGGAGATCACCCTCTCGGAGGCCAACTCCGAGGAACTCGTCGCATCGCTGCGGGCGGGCCGGCTCGACGCGGCGATCATCGGCATCGCGGCCACCTCGCCACCGGACGTCCGGACCCAGGTCATCGCCGACGAAGCCCTCGTCGGCGTCGTGTGCCACGGTGATCCCCTCGCCGGCCGGGCGGAGATCACCCTGGACGACCTCCGGGACCGTACGCTGATCAGCCTCCCGCGCGGCACCGGCCTGCGCACGAGTCTCGACGAGGCGTGCTCCGCCGCCGGCTTCACCCCGCGCATCGGCCTGGAGGCCGGAAACCCCAACACCCTGGCGGAACTGGCCGGCGGGGGCCTGGGGCTGGCGATCCTGCCCGAACCCCTCGCGCGGGCCCACTCGGAGCGGCTGTGGGTGCTGCCCTTCGCCCGTTCCGTGCTCCGCGGGCGGCTCGCCCTCGGCTGGCGCGGCGGCGAACCGGTCGGCCCGGCGGCCCGGGCGTTCCTCGGCCACGCCCGGCTGGCCCTGACCGAAGGGCCCGCCGGACGGGTGGAGTTCGCGGGGGACGCGCCGGGTGGTGGGGCGGCGGCCCCGGTCACCCGGTGCTGACGACGCGGTGCCACTCCAGCACCCGGCGCTGCGGTCGGCCGACCAGCGCGTCGCCGTACAGCGTGAGCCGGTCGCCGTCCAGGGTCAGGTCCCTGATCTGGTCGGTGCCGATCCACTCGGGGTTCGGGGCCACCGTCAGGGTGTGGACGACCTGGTCCCCGAACCTCCGCCAGGTCCCCGCGTAGCTCATGTAGCCCGGCGTTGGCCGCTCCGCCGGACCGTCGCCGGTCTCCCGGTGCTCCACCGTGCGCATCATGTGCACCGACACAAATCCGTCGGCCGCGTAGAAGAGCAGCCCCGCCGGGTCCGGACCCAACGGGCCCTCCCGGGTGGCCCCCTCCCCGTCGATGTCGTGGAACGAGACCAGCCGCCACACCCCGGCCAGGTCGCGCACCGCCAGGTCCTCCGTCATCCGTCCTCCGGCCATGGCGTCAGGCCGCCGGTGTGGCGGGGAGGTCCACCCGCCCGGTGGATCCGCCGAGCACCGGCTCCAGGGCGAGCGCGTTCACCTCGTGGGGTGCGCCGAGCGGTACGGCGCTCACCGCGTCCAGCCGGGCCACCTGCTCCTCGGTGAGGGTGGTTTCCAGGGCCTGGAGGTAGTCGGCGAGCTGAGCGGCGTTCCGCGGCCCGATGACGGGGACGAACCCGGTGCCGGCCCGCCGGGCGCGGGCGCGCACCCAGGCGACGGCGATCCTCGCGGGAGGTTCCCCGGTCTCCTTCGCGACGGCCAGCACCTCGTCGAGGGTCGCCTCCCGCTGATCGGCGTCCCCGCCGCGGATCACGCGTTTGCCCTCGCTGGTCCAGCCGTCGGTGCCCCGCCGGTACAGCCCGGTGAGCAGCCCGCCGCCCAGCGGAGACCACAGGGCCGCGCCGAGGCCGAGGCTGTCGGCCATGGGCAGCAGCTCCCGGTCGGGGGTGCGCTGCGCGAGGCTGTACTCGCTCTGGATGCCGGTGACCGGCGCCCAGCCGCGCGCCTCGGCGATGGCGGCGGCCCGGGAGACCCGCCAGGCGGGGAAGTTGGAGAGCCCCGCGTAGAGGATCTTCCCGGCGCGGACGAGGTCGTCGAAGGCCGCCAGGATCTCCTCGACGGGGGTGACCGTGTCGGGGAAGTGCGCCCAGTACAGGTCGATGTAGTCGGTGCCCAGGCGTTTCAGGCTGGCCTCGACGGAACGGACCATGTTCTTGCGGCTGTTGCCCGTGCCGGAGACATGGGGCCGCGGTGAGGAGCCGTTGGTGAACTTGGTGGACAGGACGAAGTGGTCGCGGTCGGCGGCGACGAACTCCCCCACCAGTTCCTCGGACTCGCCGAACTGGTAGCAGTCGGCGGTGTCGATGAACGTGCCGCCCGCCTCGGCGAACCGCTCGAACACCGTACGGGACGCGTCCCGGTCGGCGCCCGGTCCGCGTCTGCCCCACAGCAGGTCGGAGCCCGGCCCGTCGCTCCTCGCGCGGGTCCCGAAGTTGCCCGTACCGAGGGCGTACTCCGACACCCGCAGGCCGGTGCCGCGGCCGAAGGTGGTGTAGCGCATGGCGACTCCCGTCAGTGCTGTGTGTGTCCTCGGGCCCTGTGTCCTTGGGCCCTGTGTCCTTGCGCCCTGTGTCCTTGGGCCCTGTGTGTCCCAGGGCCCTGTGTGTCCCGTTACGTGGAGGTGGGCGCGGCGCCCGGCATCGCTTCGGAGACCCGGCGCAACAGCTCGCGCTGCTCGGCGCGGAGGTAGAAGTGGCCTCCGGGAAGGAACTGGAGGTCGACCGGCCCCCGGGTGTGGGTCCGCCAGTCCTCGAAGCGGAAGGCGTCCCGTTCCTCGGTACCGGCGAACACGGTGACGGGGAGATCGAGCGGCTCCCCCGGGACGTACTCGTACGTCTCGAAGACCGCGACGTCGGACCGGGTGTACGTGAGCACGAGCGAGAGGAGTTCGGGGTGCGAGCGGACCGCGTCCGGCAGCGCACCCCACCGGCGCTCCGTCTCCGCCAGCAGCTCGGCGTCCGGGAGCGTGTGCATCGGCGTCCTGTTGACCGGTACGGGGTGGGGCGGCGGCGGGCAGGACGACAGGAACAGCCGCTCCGGCTGCCGCCGCCCGAGGTCGCGCAGGGTTCTGGCCACCTCGAAGGCGACCAGAGCGCCGAGGCTGTGGCCGAAGAAAGCGAACGGCCTCTCGAAGGTCACCGCCCCCACCAGCGCGTCGACCAGCGGCCTCATCCGGGTGAAGGGGGGCTCGGCCCTGCGTGACGCCCGGCCCGGCAACTGCACCGCCCAGACCTGCGCACCCGGCAGGTGGTCGGACCAGCGGACGTACTCGCCGGGCGACCCCCCGGCGTGCGTGAAGCAGTACAGGTCGGCCGGGGCGTCCGGCCTGCGCTCACGGCGGATGAGCCAGGGCGCGCCCGGGGCGGCCCCCGGGGCGCCGGTCTTCGGCTCAGTCGCTTCCACGATGGTGACTCCTCACGGGACGGCCGGTCACCGGCTGCTGCCGTCGGCCGTCGACTTGTCGATGAGTTCGGCGAGTTGGGTCGCGGTCTCGGCCTCGTACAGCGACAGGACATCGATGTCCACCGCGAAGAGTTCGCGGGTGCGCGCCAGGAGCTGGACGGCGATGAGCGAGTCGCCGCCGAGGTCGAAGAAGCTGTCGTCGGGGGCGACGTCGGGGAGGCCGAGGATCTCCGCGTACAGCCGGGCCACCACGAGGGAGGTCTCCTCCCGGCCCGGCCCGCCGCTCCGGACGGGATCCGCCCTCTCGGACGGGAGGGGCGCTGGTTCGGGCTCGGCCGGTTCGACGAGGTGGCGCTGCCGCTCGAAGGGGTACGTGGGCAGGGGGACCCGCAGCCGGCGCCGGTCGCCGTGGACCGCGTCCCAGGAGACCGCCGCGCCGGCCAGCCAGAGCTCCCCCAGGGCGGTGAGCAGCGACGGCGGTTCGTCACCCCTGTCACTGCCGGTGCCGGTGCCGGTGCCGGTGCCGGTCAGCGTGGGGACGAGGACGTGCGTGTCCGTACGGGCGGGGCTCCGGCGGGCCAGGGAGGTCAGGGTGGCACCGGCCCCGATCTCGACCAGGACCGCGTGCGGCTCCGCCAGCAGCGCGGAGAGCGCGTCCTCCGTGTTCCGCTCCTCCGCCGGGGCGACGGACCAGCGGGCGCGCTCCACCACCTCGTCGGGGGCGAGCAGCCGTCCCGCCACCGCGCAGGCGACAGGGATACGGGGCGCCCGGGGGCCGACCTCGCGGACCAGCTCCTGGAAGCGGTCCGCCGATTCCGTACCGCCGTCGGCGCCGGTCAGCAGCCGGGCCCGGCCGAGCACCAGCCGGACCGCGCCGTCGAGGTCGAGCGCCCCGGCCACGGTGGCCGCCGTGAGCGCCCCGACCCCCGTGCCGAGCACCGCCGCGGGCCGGATGCCCCAGGTGCTCCACAGGTGCGCCAGCGCGTACTCCTCGGCGAAGGCGGTCAGATCGGCGAGGAGCGGGTCGGCGGACCCGTCGCCCCGGCGCAGGGCCTCGGCCGCCGCCGCCCCGAGGTGGGGCGCCGCGGCGGCGTGGCACTCCTCGACCGCCCGGCGGAACGACCGCTCCGCCGCGTACAGCCGGTGCACCTCGCCGGAGGCATCGGTGCCGGTGCCGGGGAACAGGAAGGTCACCGGCCGGGTCCCGGGCGGTCCCTGGGAGTCGGCCCGCCGCGCGCCCGCCGCGCCGGAGAGCACCCGCAGGGTGTCCTCGCGCCCGCCGACGACCGCGTATCTCCGGTGGCCGTGTTCCCGCCGCCCGCTCTGGAGCGTCCACGAGATGTCGGCGGCCGACAGCTCCGGGTGGGCGCGCAGATGGGCGGCGAGGTTCTCCGTCACCGTGTCGAGCGCGGCCGGGGTGCGCGCCGAGAGGACCAGCAGATGCCACGGGTCGGCCAGGTCGGCCGGGGACGGTGCGGGCGGCTCCTCCAGGACGACATGGACGTTGGTGCCGCCGATGCCGAACGAACTCACCCCGGCCCGCCGGGGCGTGCCCCGCGGACTCCACTCCTCGGTGCGGGTGGCCACCCGGAAGGGTCCCGCGCCGAAGTCGATGCGCGGGTTCGGCTCCTCGAAGTGCAGGCTCTTGGGGATGGTGCCGTGCTCCAGGGCGAGGACGGTCTTGATGAGCCCGGCCGCGCCGGCGGCGGCGTCCGTGTGGCCGATGTTGGTCTTCACCGATCCGATCCGGCAGACCTCCCGGTCCTCGGCGCCGTTCCCGAACGCCTTGGTCAGCGCGGCTATCTCGATGGGATCGCCGAGCGGTGTGGCCGTACCGTGCGCCTCCACGTAGGTGACGGTGGCGGGGTCCACACCGGCCACGTACTGCGCGTCCCGGATCACGGCGGCCTGCCCCTCGATGCTCGGCGCGGTGAAGCCGATCCGGTCCGAGCCGTCGTTGTTGACCGCGGATCCGCGGAGCACCGCGTGGACGTGGTCGCCGTCGGCCAGGGCCTCCGAGAGGCGTTTCAGCACCACGATGCCCGCGCCGTCACTGCCCACGGTCCCACCGGCCGCGGCGTCGAAGGTCCGGCAGACCCCGTCCGCGGCGATGATGCCGCCCTCGACGTACGGGCTGGTCTTCGCCGGCGCGTGCACGGCGACGCCGCCCGCGAGGGCCAGGTCGCAGTCCCCGGCCAGCAGGGCCTGGACCGCGGTGTGGACGGCCGCGAGGGAGGTGGCGCACGCGGCCTGGACCGTGACGGCGGGACCGCGCAGCCCCAGCTTGTACGCGACCCTGGTGACCAGGTAGTCCACGGCGTTGCCGAGCAGGATCTCCATGTCGGTGGCCGCCGGGGCGCTGCCCGGCCGCCGCAGGAGCTGGGCGTACGACGTGTCGGTGCCTCCGCCGTAGACACCGATGGAGCCGGGGTGCCGCTGGGGGTCGTACCCGGCGTGCTCCAGCGCCTCGACCGCGCACTCCAGGAAGACCCGGTGCTGGGGGCCGATGATGCGGGCCTCCCGGGGGGAGTAGCCGAAGTACCCGGCGTCGAACCACTCCGGGTCCTTCAGCAGACCACGGGCCGGAACGTACGTGCGTGCGGGGCCGCTCCCGTCCCGTACGGGGCCGCTACCGGCGCCCGCCACCGGCAGGGGGGCGGAGCGGGTCACGGTGTCGACGCCGTCGGTCAGATTCCGCCAGAACGCGTCGAGGTCACCGGCCCCGGGGAACCGGCAGGCCATGCCGATGACGGCGATGTGCGTGCTGTCGAACGAGCCGTCACTCACGCGTCCCACCCCGTCCCGCCCCGCTCCTTCGAGGCCGGCCGGGGCCGCCGGACCCGCTCGACCCGCCGCCGCTCCGGCCGGGCACGGCCGCCCGTGCCCTCCTCCGTGCCGTCGGGCGCCTCGCCGTCGAGACGGCGGGCGAGCGCCCGGACCGTCGGATACGTGAACAGCTCGACGAGCGGCGGGTTCTTCCCCAGCTCCCGGCCGATCCGGTCCTGAACCATGTGCAGCAGGACCGAATGCCCGCCCAGATCGAAGAAGTTGTCCTCGACATTCACCTGGGAAACCTCAAGGACCTCGGACCAGATCGCGGCGATGACCCGTTCCGTCGCCGTGACCGGTGGTTCGGTCACGGCTCGGTCGGCGGGGTCGGGTAGGGACCCCTGCGCATGCTGGTGAGAATCCACGTTTTTCTCCCATGGCTTTTCGAAGGGCCTGCCCAGCCTTTCTATTTGTCCGCGCGAACACCTGTCAACGGAACGCGGACGGACGGTTGGACAGACCGTCCAACCGTGGAGAGTGCGCACTTGGACCTCTATTCCCCCGGCCATTCGGCCCGCCCGCCTCGGCCGACGACCACCGGCCGCCGAACTGAGTACCGGCCGCTCATGGCCCGCGCCCCCGGGGCGTGTTGTTCTCGTCGGGTCCCCCCATTCCTCGTGCCCGCCGTCGGTGGACCCGCCACCGGCGGACGCGCCGCACAGAATTTCTCCGCCCGTTTTCGCCACCCGTTTTCTCCGCCGCCGCGCGGTTCTCACGTCAGGAGAGGAAGCAGACCCATGAGTTCCACCCCGTCGCAGCATTACTTCGAGACCCAGGTCGAGCTCACGCAGGAACCACTCCTCCTGGCGGCCCGGCTGGCCGGTTCGGGTGCCCACCCGGACCATGTGATCTACGAGCACGCCGGCGACTGGTCGTACGCGGGCGGCGCCCTCGTGGAGATCACCGTGGACCGGACCGGCGCCCGGATGCGCCGGGGCGACGAGCCGGAGACGCTGCTGCCGTGGAACGGCCAGCCGCTGCGCCAGGTGCAGCAGTTGCTCGACTCGGTGACCGTGGCCGGCTGGCGCGCCTACGGCTGGGCGGCCTTCGAGCTCTCCTACGCCAAGGACGGCGACCTCGGCCACGTCGGGGACGGGCGCCTGCTGCACCTCGTGATCCCCCGTGCGGAAGTACGGTTCACGGAGGGCCACGCCCGGCTCCGCGCGGCCGACCAGGAGACCCTGACGGCCCTGATCGACCTGCTCACGGGCCCGGCCCCCGAGGTGAGCCGCCCGCCGAAGCCGATGGACGTCCGCGGGGTCGGCCGGCCGGGCTACCAGGACGCCGTCAAGTTCGCCGTCGAGGAGATCGAGCAGCGGGAGCTGCACAAGGTGATCCTCTCCCGTGTCGTGGACGTCACCGGCGACATCGACCTGATCAGCACCTACGTCGTGGGCCGCCGGCGGAACAACCCCGCCAGGTCCTTCCTGCTCGACCTCGGCGGGCTGGAGGCCGCGGGCTTCAGCCCGGAGATCGTCGTCCAGGTGTCGGCGGACGGCCGGGTGGTGAGCCAGCCGCTCGCCGGGACCCGTGCGCTGACCGCCGACCTCCTCGCCAACGAACGGTTGCGCGCCGATCTGCTCGCCTCCTCCAAGGAGGTGTACGAGCACGCGATATCGGTGAAGACCGGCGTCGACGAACTGGCGGACGTCTGCGAGCCCGGCTCGGTGGAGGTGCCGGAGTTCATGGCCGTACGGGAACGGGGCAGCGTCCAGCACCTGGCGTCCCGGCTGTCCGGCCAACTGGCGCCCGGCTGCCGGGCCTGGGACGCCTTCGGCGCGGTCTTCCCCGCCGTCACCGCGTCCGGCGTGCCCAAGGAGGCCGCGTACACCTCGATCCGCCGGCACGAGGACCAGCCCCGCGGCCTGTACAGCGGGGCGGTCCTGACCGTGGACCAGGACGGCTCGATGGACGCCGCCCTGGTGCTGCGCAGCGTCTACCGGCAGAACGGCCGCACCTGGCTGCGGGCGGGCGCCGGAATCGTGGAGCAGTCGATTCCCGAGCGGGAATTCGAGGAGACCTGCGAAAAGCTCGACAGCGTGGCGCGCCATCTGGTGCCTGCCGAGAATCCGGAGGCGTAGGAGCTCTCATTTGGGAAAGCAAGGCCCGGCGTCATCCCTGATTCGAGAAAGCGAATTCATGACATGCGCTCTTTCCTCAAGGACATTCCCCCCAACGGGTCGGACCCTGCCCCCAGGGACACCTGGCGCGCCTTCCCGGCCGCCCAGCAACCGGACTGGCCCGACCGGGCCGCTCTGCGCTCCGTGACCCAGGAGCTGGCGACGGCCCCTCCGCTGGTCTTCGCCGGCGAGTGCGACCTGCTGAAGGAGCGGCTCGCCGCCGTGGCGCGCGGCGAGGCGTTCCTGCTCCAGGGCGGCGACTGCGCGGAGACCTTCGAGGGGGTCGGGGCGGACGCCATCCGGGACAAGTTCAGCACCCTGCTCCAGATGGCGGTGGTCCTCACCTACGCCGGGTCCGTCCCCGTGGTGAAGCTCGGCAGGCTCGCCGGGCAGTACGCCAAGCCCCGCTCGAAGCCTACGGAGACCCGGGACGGTACGGAGCTGCCGGCCTACCGGGGTGACGCGGTGAACGGTTTCGACTTCACCAAGGCCGCGCGCGTCCCCGACCCGGCCCGGCTGCTGCGGATGTACCGGTCGTCGGCCACCACCCTGAACCTGATCCGCGCCTTCACCACCGGCGGGTACGCGAGCCTGCGTCAGGTGCACAACTGGAACCAGGACTTCGTCGCCGGCTCGCCCTCCGGGCGCCGCTACGAGGCCCTCGCCGGGGAGATCGACCAGGCGCTGCACTTCATGCGCGCCACCGGCAACGATCCGCGCGGGGTCGACACCGTCGAGTTCTTCGTCTCGCACGAGGGGCTGCTCCTGGAGTACGAGGCCGCGCTCACCCGGATCGACGAGTTCAGCGGACGGCCCTACGCGACCTCCGGGCATCTGCTGTGGATCGGCGAGCGGACCCGGGACCTGGACGGCGCGCATGTCGAGTACTTCTCCAGGATCAACAACCCGATCGCGGTGAAGCTGGGACCGACGACCGACCCGGACACGGCGCTGCGGCTGATCGACCGGCTCGATCCGGACCACGAGCCCGGCCGGCTCACCTTCGTCGTCCGGATGGGCGCGGACAAGGTCCAGGACGTGCTGCCTCCGCTGGTGGAGAAGGTCGCCGCCTCGGGCGCGCCGGTCGCCTGGGTGTGCGACCCCATGCACGGCAACACGCGGGAGGCCCCGTCCGGTCACAAGACCCGCCGGTTCGACGACGTGCTCGACGAGATCAGGGGCTTCTTCGACGTCCACCGGGCCCTGGGCACCCATCCCGGTGGCATCCATGTGGAGTTCACCGGCGACGACGTCACCGAGTGCACGGGGGGCGGGGACGAAGTCCTCCTGGAGGACCTGGCCTCGCGGTACGAGTCCGTCTGCGATCCCCGGCTGAACCGGAGCCAGTCCCTGGACCTCGGTTTCCTGGTCGCCGAGTTCCTCCGTACCCGCGAGGGGTCCTCCGCGCCTCCGCTCGCGAGGGCGAGCCGTCCCGCCGCCTGACGCCCCTTTATCCACCCCTGTACGGCCCGGCTGTGGAGCCGAGTGGAGCCGAGAGGAGAACGCTGTTGAGCAGGTTGCGCTGGCTGACCGCGGGTGAGTCGCACGGCCCCGCGCTCGTCGCGACGCTGGAGGGACTGCCCTCCGGCGTACCGGTCACCACCGGGGCGGTGGCGGACGCGCTGGCGCGGCGGCGGCTGGGGTACGGCCGTGGCGCCCGGATGAAGTTCGAGCGGGACGAGGTCACCTTCCTGGGCGGTGTCCGGCACGGGCTGACCATGGGGTCCCCGGTCGCCGTCATGATCGGCAACACCGAGTGGCCCAAGTGGGACCAGGTCATGGCGGCCGATCCGGTGGCCCCGGACATCCTGGCGGGGCTGGCGCGCAGCGCCCCGCTGACCCGCCCGCGGCCCGGCCACGCCGACTTGGCGGGGATGCAGAAGTACGGGTTCGGCGAGGCCAGGCCCGTACTGGAGCGGGCCAGCGCGCGGGAGACGGCCGCCCGGGTCGCGCTGGGCGCGGTGGCCCGCTCGTATCTCAGGGAGACCACCGGCGTCGAGATCGTCTCCCATGTGGTGGAACTGGCGGCGGCCAGGGCTCCGTACGGTCTCCTGCCCACCCCGGACGACACCGCCCGGCTGGACGCGGACCCCGTGCGCTGCCTGGACCAGGATGCCGCCAAGGAGATGGTCGCGGAGATCGACCGGGCCCACCGGGACGGTGACACCCTCGGCGGCGTGGTGGAGGTCCTGGCCCACGGGGTGCCGGTGGGTCTCGGCAGCCATGTGCACTGGGACCGCCGGCTCGACGCCCGGCTGGCGGCGGCGCTCATGGGCATCCAGGCCATCAAGGGCGTCGAGGTCGGTGACGGCTTCGCGCTGGCCCGGGTGCCAGGATCGCGGGCGCACGACGAGATCCACCCGACGCCCTCCGGGATCCGCCGGGCCACCGGGCGCTCCGGTGGCACCGAGGGCGGAGTGAGCACCGGTGAGCTGGTACGGGTCCGGGCGGCGATGAAGCCGATCGCCACCGTGCCGCGCGCGCTCGCCACCGTCGATGTCACGACCGGCGAGGCCGCCCAGGCGCACCACCAGCGCTCGGACGTCTGCGCGGTGCCGGCCGCCGGGATCGTCGCCGAGGCGATGGTGGCGCTCGTTCTGGCGGACGCGGTCGCTGAGAAGTTCGGCGGCGACTCCGTGGCCGAGACCCGCGCCAACGTCACCGGTTACCTCGACCGTCTGACCGTCCGGTGAGCGGTGGCGCGAGGGGCCCCGCGGTCGTCCTGGTGGGTCCGATGGGGGCGGGCAAGACCACGGTCGGCGAGCTGATCGCGGCCCGGCTCGGCGTGGCGTGCCGGGACACCGACGCCGACGTCGTCGCCGCGCGGGGCAGGCCGGTCGCCACGATCTTCGCCGAGGACGGCGAGGAGTACTTCCGGGCTCTGGAGTCCGCCGCGGTGCGCAATGCCCTGGCCGAACACACCGGGGTGCTGGCGCTGGGCGGCGGGGCGGTCCTGGATCCCGGGGTCCGCGCGCTGCTGGCCGGGAGGCCGGTGGCCTTCCTGGACATGGACGCGGACGAGGCCGCCCGGCGGCTCGGCCCGGACACCACCCGCCCGCTGCTGGCGGCCGATCCCGCGCGACGGTGGCACGAACTGGCGCAGGCGCGCCGACCCCTGTACGCCGAGGTCGCCCGCGTCGTCATCGGCACCGGGGGCCGTAGCCCCGAGCACGTGGCGGACGCCGTGCTCGACGCCCTGGCGGGGGGCTTCGTACGGCTCCCGTACGAGGTCCCGTACGAGGTCCCGTACGAGGTCCCGTACGAGGTCCCGTACGGGGTCCCGTACGGATCCCGCCCCGCCGGAAGTGAGTAACGGCCACTCAGGAAGCGGCCACGTGCGCCGTGCTCTGCTGAGCACGGCCGGTCGACGGAGATCAACAAGTGCGTGGAAAGGCAGTCAAGTGAAGGTCGAGAACATCTACCTGGCGGGAGTGGGCACCTACCTCCCCGCGCTGATGCCGCTCGAACAGGCCGTGCAGTCGGGCGAGTTCGGCGCGGCGGAGCACAAGGCCTCCGGTATGGAGTCGGTGGCGGTCGAACACACCCTGTCCGCACCGGACATGGCGGTACGGGCCGCCGAGACCGCGATACGCCGGTCCGGGCACAGCCCCGACGACTTCGCCGCGGTGCTGCACAGCAACACGTTCCTCCAGGGCCCCGACGGCTGGTCGCCCGCGCACTACGTCCTGCTGCACACGCTGGACCGGCCGATCACGGCGACCGTGATCCAGCAGGGCTGCAACGGTCTGCTGACCAGCCTGGAGATGGCCGCCCACCGGCTCATCGCCTCCCCCGACAAGGACGCCGTCCTGCTCACGGCGGCCGACAACTTCAACACCCCGCTGGTGGACCGCTTCGGCTCGTCCGCGCTGTTCCTGCTGGCGGACGCCGGTTCGGCGATCGTGGTGTCCCGGCGGAGCGGATTCGCCAAGGTGCTGGCGATCGGCTCGGCGTCGGACCCGAAGCTGGAGTGGCGCCACCGTACCGAGGAGTCGCTGCTGCCCCCGCACGAACCGGTGGGCCAACTCCTGGACTTCGAGTCCCGCGTGAAGTTCTGGCAGCGCAAGTGGGCCGACGGCGCCAAGCCGCCCGGGGGCAACTTCATCGACCTGCTCTCGGTGATCGCGGAGCGCACCCTGGCCGAGGCCGGCCTCTCCATGGACGACGTCGCCCGGATCACGCATGTCGGCTTCAACGAGGACTCCCTGCACGCGCTCTACCTGGAGCCGCTGGGCATCGACGCGGCGCGCGGGACCTGGGAGCACAGCCGGCGCATCGGCCACGCCAGCATGTCCGACGTCGTCATCGGGCTCGAACACCTGTGGCTCACCGGCCAGGTGTCCCCCGGCGACAAGGTGCTGATGGTCGGCACCACGCCCGGCATGGAGGTCGGCTGCGCGGTCGTCGAGATCACCACGGGGCCGGACGAGGCGTAACGCCCGTACGGGGCCGAGCGCCCGGCCCCGCCCCGCTCCCACTTCCCCTCCCACTTCCCCTCCCACCTCCACTTCCGCTCACCAAGACATCAGTGACCAATCGTTAAGGAGACGGCCGATGCTCGACGGTTGCACCCCCTGGCCGAAGGAGTACGCCGAGCGGTACCGCGCGGAGGGCTACTGGCGCGGCGAGAGTCTGGTGGACCTGCTGGAGTCCTCGGCCGGACGGCACGGCGGGAAAACCGCGCTGGTGCAGGGCGACCGTCGACTCTCCTACGAGGAGCTGGACGGCCGGTCCCGCCGGATGGCGGCGGGGTTCCGGGCGCAGGGCAT
Organism: Streptomyces sp. NPDC050509; assembly: GCF_044457965.1. Taxonomy (NCBI): domain Bacteria; kingdom Bacillati; phylum Actinomycetota; class Actinomycetes; order Kitasatosporales; family Streptomycetaceae; genus Streptomyces; species Streptomyces sp. NPDC050509. Next base: position 104,265 of record NZ_JBITHL010000017.1, read on the forward strand.
CGGCGCGGCCGACCGGGTCGTGGTCCAACTCCCCAATGTGGCCGAGTTCGTGGTGGTCTGCTTCGCCCTGTTCCGGCTGGGCGCCCACCCCGTGTTCGCGCTCCCGGCCCACCGGGCCAGCGAGATCCGGCACCTGTGCGAGCTGTCCGGGGCGGTCGGTTACGTCTTCCCCGGCGTCCACCGCGGCTTCGACCATCCGGCGCTCGCCCGCCGGATCCGCGACGAGGTCGGCACCCTGCGGAAGCTGTTCACGCTGGCGGACACGGCGGGGAGCACGGACACGGCGGAGGCAACGGAGGCCGTGGACACGGCGGGGACCACGGAGGCCGACGGGATCGTCCCGCTCTCCGCCGTGGAGGCCACCGTGGATCCGGCCGACGCCGGGCCGTCGTCCCCGTCCCCCGCGCCGGACCCGGCCGACGTGGCGTTCTTCCTGCTGTCCGGCGGCACCACCGCGCTGCCCAAGCTCATCCCGCGTACCCATGACGACTACGTGTACATGGCCCGCGCCGCCGTCGAGGCGATCGGGCTCACCGAGGACGACACGTATCTCGCGGTCCTGCCGGTCGAGTTCAACTTCACCTGGGGCTGCCCCGGTGTGATCGGCACCCTGCTCGCCGGCGGCACGGTGGTGCTCGCGGAGGACCCGACACCGGAGCGCTGCTTCCCCGTCATCGAGCGGGAGGGGGTGACGGTCACCGCCGTCGGCCCGAGTGTCGTACAGCTCTGGCTGGAGGCGGCCGAGTGGCTGGAGCAGGACCTGTCGAGCCTGCGTACGCTCCAGGTCGGCGGGTCCACCTTCCACCCGGAACTGGCGGCGCGGGTCGGGCCCGAGCTGGGCTGCCGGGTGCAGCAGGTCTTCGGCATGGCCGAGGGCCTGATCACCTTCACCCGGGACGGCGACCCCGACGAGGCCGTACTCACCACCCAGGGGCGGCCCATCTCCCCCGCCGACGAGATACGGATCGTCGACACACGGGACCAGGACGTGGAGGCCGGCACCGTCGGTGAGCTGCTGACCCGGGGCCCCTACACCCTGCGCGGCTACTACCGGGCCCCGGAACACAACACCCGGGCCTTCACCGAGGACGGTTTCTACCACAGCGGGGACCTGGCCCGGCTGACGCCCGACGGGAACCTGGTGATCGAGGGCCGGATCAAGGACATGATCAACCGGGGCGGGGACAAGGTGTCCGCCGGCGAGGTGGAGGGCCATCTGCTCGCCCACCCCGCCATCGCGCGGGCCGCCGTGGTCCCCGTACCCGACGAGTACCTCGGTGAGCGGATCTGCGCCTTCGTCGTCCCCGTGGGCGAACCCCCGGCGCTGCGCGAGCTGAAGGCAGCGCTGACCGAACGGGGGCTGGCCGGCTACAAGCTGCCGGACCGGCTGGAGATCGTCGCCGAGCTGCCGCTCACCGGCCTGGGCAAGACCGACAAGAAGATTCTCGCGGCCATCGCCCGGGGTGAACCCGCCCCCGCCGCCGCCGACTTCGTACCGTCCCCTCCCGGCCGGCCGGACACGGACCGGCCCGCCGGGTGACAGCAGAGAGGCACACCACCATGGACCAGAAGCCGACCGGCACCGCCGACGAGATCCGCAGCGCCGTCGCGGCCCTGCTCGACACCGACCCGGGGGCCATCGCGGGGGACGACAACCTCGCCCTCCTCGGGCTCGGCTCCCTGGACGTCATGCGGCTCAGCAGCCGCTGGCGCCGCGCGGGGGTGCCGGTGGAGTTCGAGGTCCTGGTCGCCGACCCCACGATCGACGGCTGGGCGCGCCATCTCGACACGGTCCGCCCGGACTCCGGCGAATCCGGCGGCTCCGACGGCGCCACCGCCTGAACGGCGCGACCCCGCACCCGAGACACCCCGACCCCACACCCCACACCACACCACCCCACCCCACACCCCTGCTCCCTGCCCACTCGCCCCGCCCCCGCCCCTCGCTCCGCGGGCCGCGCCGCCCCGTCACGGACCGAGGCACCACGGAAGGAGACCGACCATGGCAGCTCCGGCCATCCCCCGGATAGCCCCCTACCCCATGCCCAGCGCCGCCGCCCTGCCGGAGAACACCGCCGACTGGACGGTCGACCCGCGCCGTGCCGTCCTGCTCGTCCACGACATGCAGCACTTCTTCCTCCGGCCCTTCCCCGCCGGGCAGTCCCCGGTGACGGAGCTGGTCGGCAACGTGGCCGGACTGCGGGACGCCGCCGCCGCCGCAGGAGTCCCGGTGGCGTACACCGCGCAGCCCGGCGGTATGACCGCCGAACAGCGCGGTCTGCTCAAGGACTTCTGGGGCCCGGGGATGAGTGCCGACCCCGAGCACCGGGGCGTGCCCGAGCGGCTGGCGCCCGCGCCGGACGACATCGTCCTGGACAAATGGCGGCCCAGCGCGTTCTTCAATACGCCTCTGCTGGACCTGCTGCGGGAGCGGGGGCGCGACCAGTTGGTGCTGTGCGGTGTCTACGCCCATGTCGGGATCCTCCAGACCGCCTGCGAGGGCTTCGCGCACGACATCCAGACGTTCCTGGTCGCCGACGCCGTCGCGGACTTCTCCGAGAGCCACCACCGGATGGCCGTGGACTACGCGGCCACCCGCTGCTCCATGGTCGTACCGACGGCGACCGTACTGGCCGCCCTGGGCAACCCCCGTCCTGGAGCGCCGAGTTGACCGCGCACGAGGACGGCACCGGGCTGCTGCGCCGGCTGACGGGCCCGACGCCGCCGGCGTCGTTCGCCCTGCTGCACCGGCCGGAGGCGGACGGCGGCGGCCGGATCGACCTGCTCGTCGGTGATGTGTCGGAGGTCGCCGGCACGGCCGATCTGCCGCTTCCCCCGGAGGGCGGGCGCGAACGGCACGAGCTGCTGGCGCTGCTGCCCTTCCGGCAGATCGGGGAGCGGGGTTACGAGCACTACGACGACGGCGAACCGCTGGTCGTCATGGCCGTCACCGGGCAGGCCGTCGTGCCGGTCGACGAGGTGCTGGCCCACCTCCCCGACCTGCCCATCGAGGTCCGGGACAGCGGCTTCACCACCGATGACGAGGAGTACGCCGACACGGTCCGGCAGATCATCGCCAACGAGATCGGCTCCGGCGCCGGATCCAACTTCGTCATCAAGCGCGCCTTCACCGCCACGATCGGGAACTGGTCGACGCGGACCGCGCTCACGCTCTTCGGCCGGCTCCTGCGGCACACGTCCGGCGCCTACTGGACGTTCCTGATCCGCGTGGACGGCCGTACGTTCATCGGCGCGAGCCCGGAACGCCATCTCACGCTGGACCACGGCACCGCGGTGATGAACCCGATCAGCGGGACGTACCGCTACCCGCCGTCGGGCCCCTCCCGCGACGGGGTGCTGGACTTCCTCGCGGACCGCAAGGAGGCCAACGAGCTCTACATGGTCGTGGACGAAGAGCTGAAGATGATGAGCCGGGTGTGCGACGGCGGCGCCCAGGTCGTCGGCCCCCGGCTCCGGGAGATGGCCCACCTCGCGCACACCGAGTACTTCATCGAGGGCCGCTTCGACCGCGACGTGCGCGAGGCCATCCGCGAGACGCTCTTCGCGCCGACCGTCACCGGCAGCCCGCTGGAGAGCGCCTGCCGTGTCATCGCCAAGTACGAGACGGAGGGCCGGGGTTACTACGCCGGCATGGTCGCCCTGCTGGGCCGCGACCCGGAGGGCGGCCGTCGGCTCGACTCGGCCATCCTCATCAGGACCGCCGACATCGACCGCGCCGGACACCTGCGCCTCGGCGTGGGGTCGACCCTGGTACGCGACTCCGACCCGCGGGCCGAGGCGGCCGAGACCCGGGCCAAGGCCGCCGGCCTGATCGCGGCGCTGCACGCGGACCCGGCGGAGGCCGCCCCCGTCCCCGTACAGCCGTCCGTCCCGGGCGTGCCGCTGCTGGGCGCCCTTCCCGAGGTCGCCCACGCGCTGGCGGCCAGGAACATGCCGCTGGCCCCGTTCTGGCGGGAGCCACCCGACTCACGGAGCCGGCATCTGCCGCATCTGGCGGGGCGCAGGGCGCTGCTCATCGACGCGGAGGACACCTTCACCGCGATGGGCGCCGCCCTGATGCGCGAACTGGGGCTGGAGGTGACCGTACGCCGGTTCGACGAGGACTACCGCCTGGAGGGCAACGACCTGGTCGTCGTCGGCCCCGGCCCGGGAGACCCCCGCGACACCGGCGACCCCAAGGTCACCCATCTGCGTGAGGTGACGGCCCGGCTGATCGCCCTGGGCACGCCGTTCCTCTCCGTCTGCCTCGGGCACCAGGCGCTGAGCGGGGTCCTCGGGCTGGAACTCGTCCGCAAGGAGGTGCCCAACCAAGGGGCGCAACGGGAGATCGACCTCTTCGGACAGCGGGAGGCCGTGTACTTCTACAACACCTTCGCCGCGGTCAGCACCCGGGACTCCTTCCCGGGCCCCCCGGCGCGGCCCGCGGCCGTCGAGGTGTGCCGCGACCCCGTGAACGGGGAGGTGCACGCGCTGCGCGGCCAGGGGTTCGCCTCCGTGCAGTTCCATCCGGCGTCCGTGATGACCCGCGACGGGTCGGCCGTACTCGACCGTCTGATCACCGACCTGTTCCTCACGGCCTGACCTCCGAAGGGTTTGGCCTCCGAAGGGCCCGGCCCCTGAACGGCCTGACCTCCGGTCGGCCGACCCCTCGAACCGCCCAACCCCCCACTCACGAGAAGGAATCACCATGGAAACCGTCGAAGACTTCCTCACCGCGCACGAAGCGGCGCGCCTGAACTCGCTGAATCTCATCGTGAGCGAGAACCGCATGACCGACCGCGCCAGGGCCCCGCTGGGTTCGGACATTTCCCAGCGCTACGCGGCCGACTTCTACTCCGGTACGGAGCCGTCCCGGAAGATGACCGCGCACGTGGCGAACCTGGCGCGCGAGGTGTTCGGCGCCGAGTACGCGAACCTGTCGCCGATATCGGGCAACATGAGCCTGCTGGCCGTCGTCTTCGCCCTCACCGGGGTCGACGACCATGTCGGACGGATTCCTCCCTTCTTTCCCGGTGGCGGATATCCGCTCGACTACGCGGTCTTCAACCGCCGCCCGCTGCCGCTGCCGTTCTCGGACGAGAACTGGCAGGTCGACCTGGAGGCCACCACCGCCCTCCTGCTGGAGGTGAAACCGCCTCTGGTGGTCCTGGGTTCGTCGATCGTGACGTACCCCATGCCCGTCCGCGAGATCAGCGAGGTCGTTCACTCGTACGGCGGGATCGTCGCGTACGACGGCTCCCACAGCCTCGGTCTGATCGCCGGCGGCGAGTACCAGGACCCCCTGCGCGAGGGCGCCGATCTGCTGCTGGGGTCGACGCACAAGACCTTCCCCGGCCCCCAGGGCGGCATCGTTCTCACCAACAGCGAGGAGATCCACCGGCGGGTGGAGGCGCTGTCCAACTTCACCCCGCTCAACGGCCCCACCCTCATCTGCAATCCGCATCTCGCCCGGATCGCCTCGACCGGGATCGTGCTCGAAGAGACCCGGTGGGAGGAGTACGCGAGACAAGTGGTCGTGAACGCGCGCAGCATCGCCCGTTCGCTGCACGACGAGGGCATCGCGCTGCGCGGGGTGAGCGCGGAGAACTTCACCGAACTCACCTACTGCCACCAGGTGCTGATCGATGTCCCGCTGGACGACGCGAAGCGGCTGCGCGACCACCTCGGGCGGCACCGGATCAATGTGGACGGTTTCCTGCGGCTGGGTGTCTCCGAGATCACCCGTCTCGGCTTCACCGCCGAGGAGTGTGCCGAACTCGGGCGTCTCATCGCCGTTCTCCTGCGCGACGAACAGGACGTCCCGGCAAGCGTCGACCGCCGCATCGACGAACTGATCGGATCGCACCAGAAGATCGTGCTCTAGGTTCGGTCCGGGGCGGGCCCGGGGTCCAGCCGGTGGGCGAGTTCGGCGCGGGCGGTGACGCCCAGCTTTCCGTACACGCGGTGCAGATGGTTCTCCACGGTGCGTACGGAGACGACCAGCCGGTCGGCGATCTCCTGGTTGGACAGCAGGGACGCCGCCAGCGCCGCCACCTCGCGCTCCCTGCTGGTGAGGCTGGTGAGCGGCGCGGGGCCCGGCCCGTACAGCGCCGCCCACGGGGGCAGGGTGGCGCCGGACCCGTCCGTCAGCTCCACGCTCCTGGCCCGGGCCGCCCGGCTCCTGCGATGCCGCCCGGCCGTCTGGTGGGCCCGGGCGGCCTGGGCGGACATCTCGGCGGCCAGCGGGCGCAGCCCCATCGCCTCGGCCCGGGAGGCGAGTTCGTGGAGGGCGTCCCCGTCGTCGGCGGCGAGGGCGCGCACATGCCCGGCCTGGAGTCCGGCCAGCGGGGAGCCGGTGTCCCCGGCGAGGGCCGAGGCCCGCTCCATGACGGCGCGCGCCTCGCCCAGCCGGGCCGCCAGGTGCAGGGCGGCCAGTGCCTGGAAGCGGCGGCCCGCCGTGGCCGCCCGCCCGGCGAGGTCCAGCGACTGCTGCGCCGCGCCGGCGAAGTCCCCGACGTGGGCGATCACCAGCGCCCGTTCCATGGCCACCCCGTCCGAGGCGACCGGGTAGGGCACGGTGCCGGCCTCCTCGGAGCGGACCTCGACGAGGGTACGTAACGCCTCGGCGTGCTCCCCCGCCTCGGCCAGCGCCCCGGCCAACTGGGCGAGCCGCCATGCCTTGGTGGTGAGCCAGTCCCAGGTGTTCCCCGGCGCGGCGGCCTGCCGGAGCAGGACCACCGCTTCGGGCAGCCGCCCCGAGGCGCGGTACAGGCGGGCCCGTACCGTCGCGATCCGCGGGGCGTGGGACCGGTCGTCGACGGCGGTGTGGTCCGGCAGGCCGTCCAGCACGGCGGCGGCCTGCGCCGTCGCGCCGTCGCTGATCGCGGCCCAGGCCGTCACCAGGTGACGGGTCGGACCGTCCTGGTCGTCCCGGGGGTCCGGCAGGGGCCTGTCGTGCCCGAGCAGGGCGAGCGCCCCGGCCGCGTCGCCCAGTTCGGTACGGGCGAAGGCCGCGGGCGGGAGTACGGCCCGCGCCGCGGCCGTGCCGGGATGCCCGGCCCGTACGGTCTCCCCCATGGCCGCGGCCTCCGGCAGCCGGTCCGCCAGCAGGCTCATGACCGCCCGTGTCTCCTGGAGCGGCCCCTGGTCGGCCTGCGGGGTCACCGCGACCGCCGCGTCGAGCACGGCCGCGGCGTCCTCGACGCGGCCCAGTCCCCAGGCCATGTTGACCGCACGGGCCCGTACCGCGGGCACGAACGCGGCCGGCGGTACGGCGGCGCCGGGCGCGCCGGAGGCGCACGCCGCCTCGAAGACGGCTTCGGCCTCCGCGTGGCGCCGCTGGCCCGCGAGGGCGTGACCCCGCAGATGCGCCCACGCGGTGGTGTCGCCTCCGGGGGCCCGGAGGGCGAGCAGGCACAGCCGTTCGGCGCGTACGAAGTCCAGTCGGCGCAGGGCGATCCGGGCGGCGGACTGGAGCCGCTCGGCGTCGGGCAGTTGTCCCGCGTCGATCCGCAGGACGACCATCCGCAGCAGGTCGTCGTCGCTCCGCGGTCCGGCGATGTCGAGGGCGTCGGCGAGCCTCCGCCGCAATCGCAGAGCGGTCAGTTCGGGCAGGGCGGCGGCGAGAACCGGCGCGTACAGGGGGTAGGCCAGCCGCAGGAGCAGCCGCGGCCCGCTCCGCTCCGCGACGACGACGCCCCGCCGGTTGAGGGACTCCGCGGCGCGGGCCAGTCCCGCCACGACCGGCAGCCCGGCTTCGAGCGGTTCGGCGAGCGCGATCATCTCCACCAGTTCGCGTTCGTCCGGGGCGAGCCGGCCGATCCGCAGACGCACCAGATCGGTCAGACGGCTGCTCTGCGGGACGTCCGCGCCCGTCCAGTGCCAGACCCCGTCCTCGCGGCGGAGGCTGCCGGCGGCCACCCCGGAGTCGACCACCTCCGTCAGCAGGAGGGCGTTGCCGAGGGTGAGCCCCCACAGGGATTCCAGCGCCGACGCGACGACGTGTCCGCCGAGCCGCGTGTGGACGGCGTCGGCCAGCGCGGATCTGTCGAACGCGCCGACCTCCAGCCGCTCCACCGACCGTTCGACCCACAGTCTGCTGATCCCGTCGGACGCGTGGGCGCCGGCCTCGGCCGCGGCCACCAGGGTCACACGGCCGTCCGCGACCAGCCCTCTGAGCCGGGCGGCGGGCGCCGGGGCGAGGAGGTGCGCGTCATCGAGACCGAGCACGAACCGCCCGCCGGGGTAGGCGGCGTCGAGGAAGTGCGCGGGGATGCCCAGGGATTCGCCGACGTACCCGTCGGCCCAGTCGGCCAGCAGCGCGGACGTCTCCTCCTCGCCCCGGCCCGCGCCGCTCAGCCACCGCACCTCGGCACCGTCCTCCGCCGCGCGGCGCAGCGCCGCCCGCAGGAGCCGGCTCTTGCCGACGCCGGGGCCGCCGTTGAGCAGCACGCCGCGCCCTCTGCCGACCGCGGACCCGATCCTTCGCAACTCGGTGTCGCGGCCGACGAGGGGCCACTCGGTCACGGTCTCTTCCGCCATGTCGCTGTGCCGCCCCCAGGCCCTGTCCGATTCCCTGTGCCGGTCCGGGCGCTGTCCGATTTCTGTGCCGGCCCGGGCCCTGTCCGGTGGCTCCTGTCCGGATGCCGCCGGGGCCGTCACACGTGCAGGGTTCCCCGGGCGACGATGACCGCGGCTCCGCCCACCTCGACGGAGCCGACCCGCTCGCCGGCTCCCTGGGCGGTGGCGATCATCGTCGCCGGCCGCCCCATCTCGACGCCTTGGAGGATCTCGGTACGCCGGCCGAATTCGCTCAGCCCGTGCCGTGCGAGGTGGATCGCGAGCGGCCCGGCGGCCGAACCCGTCGCCGCGTCCTCGGCCACCCCGTACGCGGGCGAGAACATCCTGCTCCGCCAGTGCCCGTCGGCCGGGGCGAAGCAGTTGGCCGCCATGTCGGGGAACTTCGCGAGGGCGAGGAGGTCCGGCCGTACCGCCGAGAGCGCCGCCACGTCGGGCAGGCCCACGAAGACGTGCCGGGGCCCGTTCCGGTAGGCCTCCACCGGCAGCGTGGAGGATTCCAGGCCGAGCGCGGCGAGCAGCTCGTCGGCGTACTCGTACGGTTCCCAGGTGGGTATCGGCTGCCGCATGCGGACGGTGGCGATCCTGCCGTCCACCCGGTCGAACGCGAAGGGGATCACGCCCATGGCGGTCTCCAGCGAGAGACGGTCGCCGTCGATGGAGTCGCCGAGCACGGCGGCCGTACCCAGCAACGGATGCCCCGCGAAGGGCAGTTCGTTCACGGGGGTGAAGATACGGATGCGCGCGTCCCCGCCGTTCTCCGCGGGGAGGACGAAAGTGACTTCCGAGAGGTTCATCTCCCGGGCGATTTTCTGCATGCGCTCCGTGGGAATATCGAGAGCGTCGAAGAAGACGGCGACCGGATTCCCTTCCAACGGAGTTTCCGTGAAGGCGTCCGCGACTACATAGGGATGCATTTCGGTGAAGCTACCAGTGGGCTTCCGCCACGCCAAGCAATCCCTTCCGGGACGGTGACCGGCAGCCGGTGTCCAACTGCCGGTTTCCCTCAGTCGCACAGCCGTGTCCGCGGGGCAGCGCCCTGAGCACCGGATGCCTTCCCGGGGCGCCGGGACGCCGCTGTTCCGCCCAGGACGGCGGCGAGAATATAGGAAAAGTATAGCCTTCCGCCGCCTGCGTATAGAAGCAAAACGGATGATGGTGTTCAAGGTGAGCCCGACAGCCGATCAGAAGACTGAAGGGAGAATGTGCATCGATGCCCGCCGCTGACGCCACAAACCTCTTACTCAGGGACTTTTCACACACTGCCGATCCGGATGCACCGGTGACCGAGATGGTGCCGGTGGAATTGCTGCTCCCGGCGGACTCCCCTCGGATCGGCGGCGAGATAAGCAGCCATGTGCAGACCCTCACGGAGACCGGGGGAATCCTGCCGCCTATCACGGTCCACCGGTCCACCATGCGGATCATCGACGGTACGCACCGGGTGCGTTCGGCGATTCTCCGCGGTGAGCACACCATACGGGTGAACTTCTTCGACGGCACGGAGCAGGACGCGTTCGTGCTCGGCGTACGGCTCAATGTCGGGCACGGGCTGCCGCTCACCCTCGCGGAGCGCCGGAGCGCGGCGGCGCGCATCGTGGTCTCCCATCCGCAGTGGTCGGACCGGGCGATCGCCTCCGCCACCGGGCTGTCCCCCAAGACCGTCGGCGAGGTCCGCAAGCGCACGGCGGGCACGGCGCACCAGCCGCTCGTCCGGGTCGGCAGGGACGGACGCGCCCGGCCGGTCAACAGCGAACGCGGGCGCCGGCTGGCCGCCGAATACCTGAGTGCCCATCCGGAGGGCTCCCTCCGCGAAGTGGCCAGGTTCGCCGGTATCTCACCGGAGACCGTGCGCGACGTACGGGAGAAACTGAGACGCGGCCAGGACCCCGTTCTCGTACGGCACACATTCCCAGCCCCCGAGAAATCCGTACCGCGGGTCGCCCGTCGCGAGGCGAAGGAAACCGGCGGAAAGAAGGACAGGAAAAGCCGGAACACCCCGTCCGGCACCCTCCATCACCTGCCTCCCCAAGCGGGACGGCACGCATTGGCCATTCTGCGCAAGGACCCCTCCCTGCGGTTCACCGAGGCAGGACGTTTCATGCTCCGTCTGCTCGACGCCCAGTCGCTGTACGCCAATCGGCACGAGCAGTTGATCGACACCCTTCCGGAACACGCGTTGACCGCTCTGTCCGAAGCGGCCCGTGAATGCGCCGCCACCTGGAACGAACTCGCGGGACGACTTGAGGAGCGATCCCAGCGGCTCTCCCCCACCCCCAGGTGAGCGAAGAAATCCGCATCAGATGACAAGGAGTTACTGTGTCGCGAGTGGTCAACCCGGTTCTGGATCTACCGTTCGACGCGCGGCCCGACCCCGACGAGTTCATCCGTGCCGCGATGGAATGGCACTTCGGCCCGGACACGGGATCGCCCTATTGGCTGGAGCGCGCCAAAACCCTGGATTTCGATCCCCGCAGCGACGTCAAGAGCCACGACGACCTCAAGCTTTTCCCGAACGTCGTGAACGAGCTGCGTGAGGTACGGGTCCAGGACCTCGTCCCGCGCGGCTACGGCGGCGCCCCCGGGATCGTGGGCGTCTTCGAGAGCGGCGGCACCACGGGCGCGCCGAAACGCGTCGTGTGCCTGCGCGACTGGCTGGACCGGATGGTCGCCTGGAGCAACGCCAACCTCGACGCGCACGGATTTCCACGCGGCGCGAACTGGCTGGGGATCACCCCCACCGGACCGCACATCGTCGGCCAGTTGTTCGCCCGCTCGGCGGCCACGCACGGATCCGTGGGCCACACCGTCGATCTCGACCCGCGCTGGGTGAAGCGGCTCATCGCCGAGGGCGCGTACGAGCAGGCGGACGCCTACGCCGAACACGTCATCGACCAGGCCGCGTTCGTGCTGCGGACGCAGGACATCGGCGTCATGGCGATCACTCCCCCGCTGCTGGAGCGGCTGGCGCGCCGCGACGAACTCGTCGATCTGGTCAACCGGAAGGTACGGGCGATCAGATGGGGCGGCACCCAGATGGACGCCGACTCCCGCCATCTCTACCGCACCGAGGTCTTCCCCGAGGTCACGCTCTACGGCCACTACGGGAGCACCATGATCCTCGGCATAGCCGGCCAGCGGCTCGGGCTGACCGACGACGACCCCTGCGTCTTCGACACGTTCTCCCCGTACATCACGTTCTCGGTCGTCAACCCGGAGACCAAGCGGCTCGTCCCCTACGGGGAGCGCGGTCAGGTCGTCATGAACCATGTCAGCAAGGCGCTCTTCCTGCCCAACAACCTGGAACGCGATCTGGCCGTCCGGGTCGAACCGCTGCCGGGCCAGGTCGGTGACGCGGTCGCCGACATCGCCCCCGTCGCGCGCTTCGAGGACGAGGCCGTCATCGAAGGGGTCTACTGATGGCCGAGCCACGTACCGACACCCCCGCAGACCCGCGCACCGACGCCCCCGCAGAGCCGGTACGGCTGGACGCGCTGGGCCCGGGGGGCGCCTACCGTTCCCGTAAGCACCAGGACATCCGGGATGTGGCCGGCCGTCCGACCGCCGAACTGGGCCTGGTCCCCACGCTGTTCGTCTCCCGGGCCATGAGCGCGCTGCACAAGGCGGACCCGCTGCCCGCGGACGCCCGCATCGCGGCGATCGCCCGCGCCGGCGCCCTGTTCGCGACGGCCACCCTGGGCGGCCTGTCCGTGGCCGACTACGAGTACCGCACGAGCCGGGTCTCCGGGCTGCCGATCTCGGTGATCCGGGCGGCCACCCGCAACGCCGCGCACCGCGCCGCGCACGTGTACGACAGCGTGCAGTACGCCCGGCCCGCCGGGGCCGTCGGCGGCTGGCGCGATCCGCTCACCCGCACCGGACGGGCCGTGTGGGCCCGGCGCGGCGACGTCCTCGCCGTCCATGCCTCCGGTGTGCACCCCGGCGCCCACAGCCTGTGGCTGGAGGCGCTCGCCCTGGGCTTCCGGGTCGCCGTACGCCCCTCCCGCCGGGAGCCCTTCACCCCGCACCGGCTCATCACGGCGCTGCGGGAGGCCGGGTTCGGTCCTGACCAGGTCGTCCTGCTCCCCACCGAGCAGGAGGCCGGCGAGGCCGTACTGCGCGGCGCCGATCTGGCGTACGGGGGCGACGACATCATCCGCAGGTTCGACGACGACCCCACGATCCTGCGCCAGCAACCGGGCCGCTCCAAGATCCTGCTGACCGCCGGGGCCGACTGGCGTCGACACCTGGACATGATCGTCGACTCGGTCGCCCACCACGGCGGCACGGGCTGTGTGAACACCACGGCGGTACTGGTCGAGGGCGACCCCGCGCCCGTGGCCGAGGCCCTCGCCGAACGGCTCGCCGCGATCCCCAGCCTGCCGCCGGAGGACGACAAGGCCGTGCTCCCCGTCCAGGCACTGGCCCCCGCCCGCGCCCTGGAGCGGTACGTGCTCGCCAACGCCTCGGGGACACGCGCCTGGCTGGGGGGCTCCGGCTTCGTCGACGAACTCGGCGACGGCGGTGCGGTGCTGCGCCCCACCGTCCATCAGGTCGACCGGTCCGACGCGCCGCAGGTCTCCATCGAACTGCCCTACCCCTGTGTGTGGGTGGCGCCCTGGACCCGCGCGGAGGGCATCGCGCCGCTGGTGGACACGCTGGTCCTGACCGCGGTCACCGAGGACGAGCGGCTCATCGACGAGCTGGTGGACGAGCCGACGATCGGCAATCTCCACCTCGGCGGCCACCCCACCCACTGGACGGACATCGGTATGCCGCACGACGGGTACCTCTCCGATTTCCTCATGCGGACGAAGACCGTCATCCGGGGCTGAGAGCCGGTCGGGTGACCTCTGACGCCGACACGGCCCCGGACACGGGAAGGGGCGCCCGGCCACCTGGTGGCCGGGCGCCCCTTCCCGTTCAGCGGTACGGCGCCTCAGGGCTGGAGCCGGGAGGTCTCCCAGCCGCCGTCGACGCGCCGGTAGTGCAGCCGCCCGTGCAGACGGTCCCCGCTGCCCTGCCAGAACTCCACCTGGTCCGGCGCGAGGTGGTATCCGGCGAACGTCCCGGGCCGGGGCAGCGGCCCGCCGAGAGCGGTCAGCCGGCGGACCTCGGCGTGGAGTGTCCCGACATCGCCGAGCGGCTCGCTCTGACGCGAGGCGGAGGTCATCACCTGCGCCTCGACCGGACGGGCGCTCCACAGCGCGTCGGACTCGGCGTCGGGCAGCCGGGTGACCGGCCCGCTGAGCACGATCTGCCGGTTGAGCTCGCGCCAGTACAGCACGGCCGATCCCCAGGCGGTCACCTCCAGGTCGCGGCCCTTCCGGCTGCCCGTGTGCGTGGTGAACACGAAGCCGTCGGAGGTCACCCGGCCCAGCTGGACGATCCGGTTCGACGCGCGGCCCTGTGCGTCGGCCGTGGCCAGCGCCAGCGCACCCGGCTCCCGTACCGCGCTCTCGGCGGCGGCCGACAGCCACGCGCGGAAGAGCGGGATCGGGTCGGCCGGCGGTGTCCCGAACTCCGGCGGCAGCGGTTCGGTGGACTGCGGAAGGGTCTCCTGCGGGGTCCCGCTCATACGCGTCTCCATGGAGTGGTGCCGTTCGGAGTGGTGCCGTTCAGTTCTCAAGGGCCAGTCCCAACCCGGCCAGGGCGGGCAGGGAGTGGATGCCCTCGGTCACCGCCTCGATGTCGAACCAGGTCCGGTGGGTGGGGGGATAGCCGATCAGCTCGGCGGCGCTACGGGGGTGGGGCGGGGCCGCGGCCTCCGCCGACTCCCACAGGAGCACCGCTCCCCAGCGGTCGTTCTCCCGGTCCGCGATCCACAACTTGAGCGGCAGCCCGTGCACACCGGCCCAGGCCTCCACCGCCTCGTCCCGGAGAAAATCCCGCATCGAATCGATGGTCTGGTCGGACTGCTGGAGATCCCACCAGGCGATCATGGCTTTCACAGCGCACAAACCTCCTTCACGAACGAGCAACGGAGCACTCGCGTCACCGGTACGTCCTCAGGTAAGCGGTACGTCCTCAGGTGGGGATCCCCTCCCGCTTGATCTCCGGTACGGGGATGCTCAGGGCCCGCAACTGCTCGAACGGGTTCATGAACTCGCGGTTCTGCTTGATCTTCCCGTTCTCCAGCACGAACGAGTGAAGGAAGTGGTTCTTGTAGTGCCCCGCGGGATACCCGGGGAAAAGGATCTTCCCTTCCCCGTCGCACTCGACCCAGAACCGGTTCGGGTCCTGCGTCTCGAATATCTCGATGTTGAACCACACCCAGTCGGGAAAGCACCTCAGCGACCACACCGCGTGTTCACCCAGCCGGTCCCGGCCCCGGATGACGATGGGCTCCCCGGTGTCGGTGGTCCACAGCCCACCGCTGCCGTCCTCGGTGAAGAGCAGATGCCTGCGCAGACGGTCCTCTCCCGTGGTGTGCATGTACGTCTCGACCGTTTCCCGATTGAGCCGTCGCAGTTCGCCATCGCGGTCGAATCCCTGGTCGTTCCTGACGTCAGCCATGGATGATTCCCCTTCTGATAGCCACCGGCCGCCATCATGGCGGCGTCGGCTATACCCGCCGGGGCCCGATCCATATTTTCTCTATACCGCCGGCCAGTGATCACCCCTGGCCGGCGTGACCGCTCGCGCGGTCCGGGGCGTATGTCCGGGGCGTATGTCCGGGAACGACGAAGGCCCCACTGCCGGGGCAGTGGGGCCTTCGTCTCACATGGGAATTGTGGAGATGGCGGGAATCGAACCCGCGTCCAACGGTGCGGAACCAGGGCTTCTCCGAGTGCAGTCCGCTATGATTTTCTCGGCCCCGGAGATCACACGGACAAGTCTCCGACGGGCTCAGTCACTGTTTGATTTCCTTCTCAACCCCGTGACCGGATTCAGAAGTTTAGTTCCCTAGTTGATGCCAGGATCCGGGTCGGGAACAGCCCCGGGCTGACACTCCGCAGAGTCTTCGCTAGCTGCTAATTAGGCAGCGAGGGCGAAGGCGGAGGAATCGCGCTTGGAAGTGGCGATTATTGTTTGCGACATATGGTTAACGAGATCATTGCCGCTTCCTCGACTCGCTTCCCCTGCTTCGACATCCGCTGTCGAAACCGATCATCCCCATGTTTATTTTTCAAACGTGCGCCCTCTGTGGGGTGCACGGTCCATCGTACGTGACCAACGCGTCCGGGGGCCAGTCCATTCCCCGGCGGGGCACGGCCCGGGCACGGCCCGCAGGGCCCCGCGTGCCGACCGCCAGGTCAGGCGCGCTCGCGCCGCTTGACCGCCGAGATCGCCCGGTCCGTCTCGCGCCGGTCCTGCTTCTCGCGGAGCGTCTGGCGCTTGTCGTACTCCTTCTTGCCCTTCGCGAGCGCGATCTCGACCTTGGCCCGGCCGTCCTTGAAGTACAGGGCGAGCGGCACGATCGTGTGCCCCGTCTCCTGCGACTTCGACTCCAGCTTGTCGATCTCGGCCCGGTGCATCAGCAGCTTCCGCTTGCGGCGGGCGCTGTGGTTGGTCCAGGTCCCCTGGGTGTACTCGGGGACGTGCACATGGTGCAGCCATGCCTCGTGCCCGTCGATCTGCACGAAGCCGTCCACCAGTGAGGCACGTCCCTGGCGCAGGGACTTCACCTCGGTGCCGGTGAGCACGAGACCGCACTCATAGGTGTCGAGAATGAGGTAGTCGTGCCGCGCCTTCTTGTTCTGCGCAATGATTTTGCGCCCTTTTTCCTTAGCCATGGTCCCCCCATTTTCGCACCCCCGCGCAACTCCTTTACGCGGCGCGGATCCCGTACCCGGCGGAGTCCTCCGGCGTCCGGGTCCTACTCCGTACCGCCGAGGCCGGTCAGCACCGTCCTGGCCCGTTCCTGGGCTCCGTCGCCGACCTGGAGGTCGGGGGTGACGCCCTGACCGTCCACGCCGTGGCCGGCCGGGGTGCGGTAGTGGCCCACGGTCAGCTCGGCCACCGAGCCGTCGGGGAGCTTGCTCGGCATCTGGACGGAGCCCTTGCCGAAGGTCCGCGAGCCGACCGTGACGGACCGGCCGCGGTCCTGGAGGGCGCCCGTGACCAGCTCGGCCGCGCTCATCGTGCCGCCGTCGACCACCACGACCACGGGCCGCTCGGTGTCGCCGCCGGGGTCCGCGTACAGCGCGCGCTGCTCGCCCCGTATGTCGTACGTGGCGACCAGGCCGCCGTCGAGGAAGGCGGAGGTGGCCCGGACGGCCTCGCTGACCAGCCCGCCCGCGTTGCCCCGCAGGTCCAGCAGGACACCGGCGCCCTTCGGCGCGTCCAGGACCGCGTCCCGTACGCGCTCGCCCGTGCCCTTGGTGAACGCGCCGACCTTGATCCGCAGGGCGCCGCCCTCGATCGTGTCGACGGTCACGGACTCGGTGGTGAGCCGGGCGCGGCGCAGGCTCTCCGTCCACCGCCGGCCGTCGCGCTCCAGCCCGAGCGCCACGGGGGTGCCCACGGCGCTCTCGCCGGAGGCGCCGGCCGTGCCGGCCCCGTCGCCGCGGAGCAGCGCCATGACCTCCGTGACGGGGCGCTTGGAGACGCTGCGGCCGTCGATCTCCCGGATGAGGTCACCGGCGCCGATCCCGGCCTTCCCGGCGGGTCCGCCGGGCTGGACCCGGGTGACCTCGACCAGGCCGCCCGCCGTACGTCGGGCCCAGAGCCCCACCCCCGTGTACGCGCCGTCGAGGGACTGTCGGAACTCCTCGTACTCCCGCTTGTCGTAGACGGCGCCCCAGCGGTCCCCGCTGCGGCTGACGACCTCCTCCGCGGCGTCCGTGGCCGACTTTCCGTTGGCCATGGCGTCGGCGGCGGCCCGTGCGACCTCGTCCCGGTCGGCCGTCGAGGTGACGGGCCGGGCCGGGTCGGACGGGGCCTCACCGCTGGTGCGCGGCAGGGAGTTCGTGGCGGCGGCCGTGGCGAGCACGGTCGCGAAAACCAATGTCAGGGCCGCCCCGCGGCGTAAACCGCGGGCTCTCAGAAGCGACTCGGAACCCGACATGGCGTTGAGTCTAGGACAACGCGACCCGGCCGGACGGTGCTTGTCGTCACCACGCCAAGGGCGCTTGTCACACCCTGAGGTACTTGCGCAGCGCGATGAAAGCGGCCACGGCGGGCATCAGCAGACCGATCGCTACCACCAGCGGAAGCTTGGCGAGCACCGCGTCCCAGCCGATGAAGTTGACCAACTGCATCTTGTCGGCGAGGGCGAGGCCGTGATCGATCAGGAAGTACCGGCCGAGGAGCAGCATCACGCAGGCGACCCCGCCACCGATCAGCCCGGCGAACGCGGCCTCCATGATGAACGGCATCTGGATGTAGAAACTGGAGGCGCCGACGAGCCGCATGATCCCGGTCTCCCTGCGCCGGCTGAACGCCGATACGCGCACGGTGTTGACGATCAGCATCAACGCGATGACCAGCATCAACGCCATCACACAGAGTGCGGCGATATTCATGCCGTTCATCAGGTCGAAGAGATTCTGCAGGATGTTCCGCTGGTCCTGGACGGACTCCACCCCGTCCCGGCCGGCGAACGCGGTCGCGACCACCTGGTACTTCTCCGGGTCCTTCAGCTTCACCCGGAAGGATTCCGGCATCTGGTCCGGTGTGATGGTCGCGGCGATGGGGGTGTCGCCGTACCGCTCCTTGTAGTGCTTGTACGCCTCGTCCGACGTCTCGTAGTGAACGGTCTCGACGATGTTGTCCATCTTGGACAGATCGGCCTTGATCTGGTCCTTCTGCTGACCCGTGGCCGCGCCCTTGGCGCACTTGGGCGCGGTCGCCGCGTCGTTCTTGTTGCAGAGGAAGATGGAGACGTTGACCTTGTCGTACCAGTAGTCCTTCATCACGCTGACCTGCTCGCGCATGAGCAGCGCGCCGCCGAACAGGGCGAGCGAGAGGGCTACGGAGACGATGACCGCGAAGGTCATCGTGAGATTGCGACGGAGACCGACGCCGATCTCCGACAGGACGAACTGGGCGCGCATGGCGTCCTTTCAGCTTTCGATACTCAGTGCTCGGTGACTCGGTGAATCGGTGACCCGACGGCGCGGTGACTCGACGGTCCAGCGCCGCTCGGCGAGCGGAACGGCGGTGGTCAGTGCTGGTATCCGTAGACGCCGCGTGCCTGGTCACGCACGAGGCGGCCCTTCTCCAGCTCGATCACGCGCTTGCGCATCTGGTCGACGATGTTCTGGTCGTGGGTCGCCATCACGACAGTCGTACCGGTGCGGTTGATGCGGTCCAGCAGCTTCATGATGCCGACCGACGTCTGCGGGTCGAGGTTGCCCGTGGGCTCGTCCGCGATCAGCAGCATGGGGCGGTTGACGAAGGCGCGCGCGATCGCCACGCGCTGCTGCTCACCACCGGACAGCTCGCCGGGCATCCGGTCCTCCTTGCCGCCGAGACCGACGAGGTCGAGGACCTGGGGGACGGCCTTGCGGATCTCACCGCGCGGCTTGCCGATGACTTCCTGCGCGAACGCCACGTTCTGGGCGACGGTCTTGTTCGGCAGCAGCCGGAAGTCCTGGAAGACGGTGCCGAGTTGACGGCGCATCTGCGGCACTTTCCAGTTGGACAGGCGCGCGAGGTCCTTGCCGAGGACATGCACCATGCCGTGGCTGGTGCGCTCCTCACGCAGGAGCAGTCGGAGAAAGGTCGACTTTCCGGAGCCGGAGGAGCCGACGAGGAAGACGAACTCGCCCTTCTCGATTTCGAGGGAGACATCACGAAGGGCAGGGCGGTTCTGCTTCGGATAGGTCTTGGAGACGTTGTCGAATCGGATCACGGGTGCACCACGGTCGGCCGGGAGTAGGTGAGCGAGACCTTACGCGAACCCGACTGGCACGCGCAGTCCGCATCCGAAGTCGGACCGTCACGAGGGTCCGGGCATGACCGGTCCGGGGGTGGACGGGTACCGGCTTGGGCGATTTATCACGGATACGCAGCCGCCGCCACCGGTACGGGTCCGGCCTGAATCCGTCCGGCCGCGCCGAACCGGCCGGAAACTGGCACAGTGGGGGTGGGGAACGGTCGTGTTCCCCCGAGCGTTGAGCGGACAGACGCTGTCAGCGGCTCCGCCGCGCGGTGAGGAGGAATGCGCATGACCTACGACCGATTGGTGTGCGCCAACTGCGCGGGTCCGGTCACCGAGGGCAGATGCCGGGTGTGCCGTGCTCACCGGGAGCGCCTGGAGCAGCAGGGCCCCCTGGGGGGACTCAGCCCCGTAGCGCTGCTGACACTGGTGGTGCTGCTGCTCGCGGCGATGGCGCTCGTCGCGACCTATCAGCCCGCGTGACATCACGCACACACGCGCAGGACGAAGGGCCCGGGCTTGATGCCCGGGCCCTTCTGCCGTGATCGAGCGCTCACACCGTCAGGCGGTCACGCCGTGCCGCGGTCGGACGACCGCGTGATGATCAGACGGCGGTACGGCCACCGCCGACCAGACGCGGCAGCATCCGGAAGCCGATGCCACCCGCGATCATGGTCGCGGCGCCGATCAGCAGGAACGAGGTCTCGGCGGCGCCGGTCTCCGCCAGCTCCTCCTTGGCCTCACCCTGCTGCACCGGCTTCGAGCCGGCGTTGTCGGTCTCGGTGTTGTCCGCGCACGCGGCGCCGTCGAGGTCGACGGTGCAGGTGCCGGCGCCGTTGTCGCCGCCGGTGGCCGAGCCGCCCGTGGCGGTCGAACCGCCTGCGGTGGAGCCGCCGGTCGTCCCACCATCGGTGGAGCCGCCGTCCGTGGTGCCGCCGTCGGTGGTGCCACCATCGGTGGTCCCGCCGTCCGTGGTGCCACCGTCGGTCGTCCCACCATCGGTGGTGCCACCGTCCGTGGTGCCGCCATCGGTGGTCCCGCCGTCCGTCGTACCACCGTCGGTTGTCCCACCATCGGTGGTGCCACCGTCCGTGGTGCCGCCATCGGTGGTCCCGCCGTCCGTCGTACCACCGTCGGTCGTCCCACCATCGGTGGTGCCACCGTCGGTCGTCCCACCGTCCGTGGTGCCGCCGTCGGTCGTCCCACCATCGGTGGTCCCGCCGTCCGTCGTACCACCGTCGGTCGTGCCACCGTCCGTGGTGCCACCGTCGGTCGTGCCGCCACTGTCGACGCCACCCGGGTCGCCGCCACCGTCGGTCGCGCCCTCGGTGTCGTTGCCGATACCGAGGCCGACATCGACAATGCCCGTCTCGACGGAAACGCCGATACCGGCGGCCTGAGCGGCGCCCGCGATGGTCAGCGAGGCGCCCGCGGCGATTACCGCGCCGGCCGCCACACGCGCCACGCGGATCCGCGTCTTTTTGGTCATCTGCTTGCTACCCCCAGTAGCTCATTCGTCAGTGGTGCAGCGTCCGGGGCCGCGGCCGCTGGGGGTTCGTGATCGCCGCCCCCGGTCTCACGCGCCCCGGATATACGCGTGCCACGCGTCAGAGTTCCCGGTTTTCATATACGCGTCAAGGTCGTTGCGCGTGCGATGCCCGATATCACGGGAGTTGTCCGGCGTGCGGGGATGCAACTGTGACGTAAAAGGGAACTGCCGCCCATCAGGCGGCAGTTCCCTTGTCGACAAAGCGTGAATTTACTTGTCCTGCTGCTTGCGCCAGCGAATTCCCGCCTCCAGGAATCCGTCGATCTCCCCGTCCAGCACACCCTGCGGATTGCCGACCTCGAACTCCGTCCGCAGGTCCTTGACCATCTGGTACGGGTGCAGGACGTACGAACGCATCTGGTTGCCCCAGGAGTTGCCGCCGTCGCCCTTCAGGGCGTCCATCCTGGCCTGCTCCTCCTGGCGGCGGCGTTCCAGCAGCTTCGCCTGGAGGACATTCATCGCGCTCGCCTTGTTCTGGATCTGCGAGCGCTCGTTCTGGCAGGAGACCACGATGCCGGTCGGGATATGCGTGATCCGGACCGCGGAGTCCGTGGTGTTGACGCCCTGACCACCGGGGCCCGAAGCGCGGTACACGTCCACGCGCAGCTCGGACTCGTCGATCTCGACATGGTCGCTCGACTCCACGACCGGCAGCACCTCGACGCCCGCGAAGGACGTCTGGCGGCGGCCCTGGTTGTCGAACGGCGAGATACGGACCAGCCGGTGCGTGCCCTGCTCCACGGAGAGCGTGCCGTACGCGTACGGCGTCTTCACGACGAAGGTGGTCGACTTGATGCCGGCCTCCTCCGCGTACGACGTCTCGTAGACCTCGGTGCCGTAGCCGTGCCGCTCCGCCCAGCGCAGATACATGCGCTGAAGCTGCTCGGCGAAGTCGGCGGCATCCACGCCACCCGCCTCGGCGCGGATGTTGACCAGCGCCTCGCGCTCGTCGTACTCGCCGGACAGGAGCGTACGGACCTCCATCTCGTCCAGCGCCTTGCGCACCGACTCCAGCTCGGCCTCGGCCTCGGCACGCGCCTCCGCGTCGTCCTCGGACTCGGCCAGCTCGAACATCACTTCCAGGTCGTCGATACGCCCGCGCAGCGCCTCCGTCTTGCGGACCTCGGCCTGGAGGTGCGACAGCTTGCTGGTGATCTTCTGCGCCGCCTCGGGGTCGTCCCAGAGGGACGGGACCGCGGCCTGCTCCTCCAGCACGGCGATGTCGGCCCTCAGCCTGTCGAGGTCCAGGACGGCCTCGATCGACCCCATGGTCGAGGAGAGGGACTTCAGCTCTTCGGATACATCGACGACTGCCACGGCACCAGCCTAACGCGTAATTTTTGGGGGCTCGGTTCGCCTCCGGGGCGCCTTATGCCTGTCCGGCGGTTGAGGACGGTACGAGGACGATATCGGGAGGGGTGGGCCCGGTCACTCCGTACCCCGTGGGACTACGGGACCGGGGACTACGGGACCGGGGAGGTCGTCTGCTTCGAGTCCTGGGGGGTGTCGTCGGCGTCGCCGCCCGTGGCCAGCCAACCGCCCACGCCCAGCCCGGCGATCAACAGGACCGCCGCCGCGCCCAGGGTGATGCGGCGCTTGCGGACCGCCTCCGCCTTGTGCCGGGCGCTCCCCGGGCGGCGCTGGCCGGCGGAGCGGGGTGCGCGGGCCGTGCCGCGGGCGCCGCCCGCCAGCTCGTCGGGGGCCGGGACGCGCATGCTCGTATGGGTGTCCCGGTTGGAGTCCGGGGCCGCGCCCGGCACCAGCGGGACCGCGCCCCTGCGGCGCGGCTCCTCGGTGGCGGTGCCCGGCTCCTCGTACGGCTGCTCCGTGGGCTCCGTGTCCGGCTCGTCCACGTCCAGCGGCGGGATGCCGGCGAGGAGCGGAAGCTGCTCGCGCAGCCGCGCGGCCAGCTCCGAGGCGCGCAGCCGGGACGCCGGGGCCTTCGCCAGGCACTGGACCAGGAGCTGCCACAGCTCCTCGGGGATGCCGGGCAGCGGGACGACGGTCTCGGTGACATGACGGCGCAGTACGGCCCCGGGGTGGCCGCCGCCGAACGGTGTGAACCCGGCGAGCAGCTCGTACAGGACCGTGGCCAGGGCGTAGATGTCGACGGCGGCGCGCGGCGGCAGGCCCTCGACGATCTCGGGCGCCAGGTAGTCGGGCGTACCGATGATCTTGCTGGCCTTGGTGCGCCGGGGCGTGTCGATCAGCTTGGCGACGCCGAAGTCGGTGAGCAGCGCGGGGTGCGCGCCGCCGGGGCCGAGCGGGCCCTCCATGTCGAGCAGGATGTTCTCCGGCTTGACGTCACGGTGGACGACCCCGGCGGCGTGCGCGGCGGCGAGTCCGTCCGCGACGTCCGCGACGATCGCGACGGCCGCCTCGGGAGCGAGCCTGCGCTCGCGGTCGAGCCGGGTGCGCAGATCGGTGCCGCGGATGAGGTCCATCACGAGGGCCAGGTCGTTGCCGTCCACGACGAGGTCGTGGACGCCGACCACCCGGGGGTGGTCGAGCCCGAGCAGGGCGGTGCGCTCCTGGACGAAGCGTCCGACCAGCTCCTGGTCGGAGGCCAGGTCCTCGCGCAGCAGCTTGATGGCGACCGGGCCGTCGGGCCCCTCGCCGAGCCACACCGTGCCGGCGCTGCCCCGCCCCAGGATCTGATGGGCGGTGTACCGGCTGCCGATATTCCGTGCCAAGACTGCTCCCTCAGCGGCTGGCGTTGCCCATCAAAGTACGCGGAAGTCGGGTCGTTCCGTGCGCCGGTCGGCATCAACTCCCGCACCGAGGGAGGAAATGGGATGTTCCGAGGGGGTACGTCCCCTCGGAACACCCTCGGCTTCACCCTCGGGCTAGTGCCCCTCCCGGCACTAGCCGCTGATCCGGGAGAACCAGTCGGACACCGCGGAGATCCCGTCGCCGATCGCCGTCCAGTAGCTCTTGCCCTCGTCGATCCAGCTCTGGAGCGGGGTCAGCTCCCAGATGAGCCAGCCGGCGACGACGAGCAGGATGATCGTGAAGAGACAGCCCTTGAGGCAGCCGAGGCCCGGGATGCGCATGGGGTTCGCGCTGCGCTGCCGGGGCGGGCGCGGTTCGCGCGGCTGACGGGGCGCGGGTCGCTGGGGTTCCTGCTGGGGCGGCGGCTGCGGCGGCGCGTACCGCTGCTGCTGGGGCTGGTGTTGCTGCGGGGGCGGGGGCGGCGGCGCGTACCGCTGCTGCGGCTGCTGCTGCGGTGGGCGCTGCTGCTGGGGCGGCGGGGGCTGCTGCCGGGAGCCCTGCGGGCCCGGCGCGCCCTGAGGGCGCTGCGGGCGGCGGCGCAGCGGGTCCTGGCTGGGGTCGAGGTACTGGACCTGGGTCTGCTCGTTGCGGTCGCGGGCGGCCTGCAACTGGCCCTGCCAGGGGTGCGGGCCTTCGGGCTCCTGCGGTACGGGCGGCATCATCGCGGTCGGATCGGCGCCGCCGCCGGGGCCGCGCCCGCCGGGGCCGGTGGACGGCATGACGCTCGTGGCCGCGGCCGGGTCGTACGAGGCGGCGTTGCTCGGCAGGACCTGGGTCGGGGCAGCGTCGCCGCCGCCCGGCTGGTCGGGGACGGTCGCGGGCGACGGGTCGGGCGCGAGGAGCGCGGCGACGCCGAGCGCGGCGTCGACCTGGGCGGGCGTGGAGTGCACCCCGACCCCGGCGGCGACGGTCCGCAGGGCGCGGGCCAGGTTCTGGGCGCTGGGCCGCTGGTCCGGGTCCTTGCGCAGGCAGCGCTCGATGACCGTCCACAGCGGCTCGGGCACGGTGCTGGGGCGGCGGGGCTCCTCGCTGAGATGGCGGTGGAGCACTTCGAGGGCGGTCGCGCCGGCGAACGGCGGCTGCCCCGTGACCAGCTCGTACAGCAGGATGCCCGCGCCGTAGATGTCCACGGCGGAGGTCTGCGGACGGCCCTCGGCGGACTCCGGCGCGACATAGGCGGGCGTGCCGACGAACTCGTGGGTACGGGTGAGCCCCGGCGAGTCCGCGAGGCGCGCGATGCCGAAGTCGGTGAGCATCGGGTGCAACTGCTCGCCGTCGTTCCTCAGCAGGACGTTGGCGGGCTTGAGGTCGCGGTGGACGACGCCGTCGGCGTGGCTGGCGGCGAGCGCGTCCGCGATCTGGGCGGTCAGCAGCGACGCGGCGACCGGACTGAACGGTCCGTTCTCGCGCAGATACCGGTGCAGGTCGGGGCCTTCGACCAGGTCCATGACGAGGGCGAGGAGATCGCCCTCGACCACCAGGTCACGGGTGCGCACGATATTGGGGTGGGTCAGGCGGAGCAGGACGGAGCGCTCGCGCAGGAAGCGCATCACCACGTCCGCGTCGTTCGCCAGCTCCTCCTTGAGGACCTTGATCGCGACGGTCTCACCGGGCTGGCCGGCGACGGACGCCTCGGCCCCCGCGGTCTCTCGCTGACGGGCTCGCCAGACGGTGCCCGTGGCGCCGCGTCCGATCGGCTCATCGAGCAGGTACTTGCTGCCTACGGGCCGCACGTCATGCGCTCCCTAGCTGATCGAGGTCGTCTCGCTGGTCGTGATCATCATCGCCCGGCGTGGCCGGGCTTCCGACCCACCTTAAACCGGCCGGTCGGGTCCCCGGCCGGGCTGTGGACAACCGTCCACCGGCGCGGTCCTCCGGGCCGGTTTCCGATTCTGATCGGATTCCGATCGGGTCGGTCCGTGTCCGAGAGGAAGACGCAGGCATCGTACGGCTGGTTGCCGGACGGTGCGGCCGAGGACATCACACCCGGTCCCAACCCGCCGCGAAGAAGCGCCCAAGCAGGCACTTTTACGCCAACAGCCGACTATTCAAGATCACTTGTTGCCGGTACCCGGGCGTGTTGTCAGTGGCAGGTGCGAAGATGCCCTCAAGCACGTGACGTGTGGAGTGGGGGAATCACGCCGCCCCGTGCCGACCTGTACCGGACGACGCGTCCGTGCGTGGCGTTGGGGGGAGATCACCGGGCTTCCCCCCTCGGCCGGGCACCCCGCGCAGAAGGGACCGCTGACGGCGATGCAGATCCGGCTGACCGTCCTCGCGCCGCGTGGCGGCCATGCCGCCGGGCGCTCCTGTGACGTACTCGTCACGGCCCCGGCGGGTACGGCGCTCGCCGCCGTCGCCTCCGGCCTCGCCACGGCCGTCTCGGGCCCCGACGCCCCGGCCACCGTCGTCCTCTACGCCGGCCGCGAGCGGCTCGACGCGCAGCGGTGCCCCCTGGGCGAGCCGCCGCTGATCGACGGCGCGGTGCTCTCGCTCCAGGTCCCGGGCGAGGCGGACGTCCCGACGGAGGACGCGCCCGCCCAGCTCCATGTGGTCGCGGGCCCGGACGCGGGCGGGGTGCATCTGCTGCACGGCGGGCAGATCAGGATCGGCCGCTCCGCCGACGCCGATGTGCCGCTGGACGACCCGGACGTCTCGCGGCTGCACTGCGCGGTGACGGTCGCGGAGGACGGCGGGGTCACGGTCGCGGACCTGAACTCGACGAACGGGACGACGCTGGAGGGCGCCCGGGTGGGCGTCCGCCCGGTCCGGCTGTCCCCCGGCGCGCTGCTGCGGCTCGGCGAGTCGGCACTCCGCCTCACGGGCGGGGAGCGTACGGAGGCACTGGCGACGGCGTCGGACGGCGAGGGCCATCTGCGGATCACCCGGCCGGGCAAGGACCGCGACGACGGTACGGAAGAGGCCGGGCACCAGGCCCCTGGCGGGGCCGCGGTCGGGAGCTCCGTGCCGGGAGCGCTCCCGTACGGCACAGGCACAGGCACGGGCGACGGCGGCGGTACGGGGCCGGGCGCGGCGCCCGGCAGCACCGGCGGGGCCCCTGCCGGCCGGGGCCGCGCGTACGACCCGGGAGCGGCGCCCGCCGGGGCGTCGACCCGGATCCCCGGCCCGCAGTACGACCGGACGGCGCACGACGCGCGGTACGGCGCGGGGACGTACGACACCCACACCGGATCCCGGCCCGAGTACGGCGGCTCGCAGTACGGCAATCCGCCCGGCGCCCCGCGCGTGCCCGACCCGCGCAGCGCCGACACGCACCACGGCGGCAGGGCCCCGCTGGCCGGGGGCCCCGTCGGGTCCCCGTACGGCGCGAGGGACGACGCGCAGGACAGCGGGCAGGACAGCGGGCACAGCAGACCGGCGGCGGCCGGCCGGGACGCGGACCCGTCGGCGTACGAGGAACCCCAGTCGCACAGCAGGACACCGGGCTCGCGCCGCCAGGAGACTCCCCCGCGCGGTACGGAGCCGCCCGACCTGACCACCCGCCGGCGCGGCGGTATAGGCGCCTGGGCGCGGCGGCTCGCGGGCAGCCGCGGCGAGGAGCTGCCGGAGACCGCCCCGGGCCCCGTAGGACCCGTCACCCTCACCGGACGCGGCCCCTCCCCCGAGACCTGGCCCGATCCGGCCACGGTGCTGCTGACCGCGCTCGGCCCGGGACCCCGGCTGTGGGAGCGGGGCAGCCGGCACGCCGAGGCGCTCGCCGTCCGGCTGGGCACGGCGGACCGCCCGTCCGCCGACGGCACCCGGCAGTTGCCGCTCGTCCCGGTGACGGTCGGGCTGCGCGAGGCCGGGTCGCTCGGTCTGGCGGGCCCCAGGGAGCGGCTGACGGGGCTGGCCCGCTGGACGGTGGCCCAGCTCGCCGCGCTGCACGCGCCCGCCGATCTGGAGATCGTGCTGATCAGCGCGGACCGGGCCCGGAGCCTGGCGGAGCGCAGACAGGACTGGAGCTGGCTCGGCTGGCTCCCGCACGTCCGGCCGGCCCACGGCCAGGACTGCCGGCTGCTCCTGGCGTACGACGGGGAGCAGGCGACCGCCAGGACGGCCGAGCTGACGCGCCGCCTCGACGACGGGCCGCTGGGGCCCGGCTGGGCCTCGGCCGACCCGTGGACGATCACGGAGGCCGCCGCCCGCCACGACGGCCCGTACACGCTGGTGATCGTGGACGGCGACCCCGGTTCCGCCGCGCTGCGCGAGACGACGGCACGGCTCGCGGGCGGGGGCGCCGCCGCGGGGATCCATCTGCTCTGTCTCGCCGAGACGGAGTCCGCCGCGCCGCTCTCGCCGATCGCCGCGACCTACGAGTCGGCGTGCGCCGCCTCGCTGCCCTTCCGCGACTGCGGGGCCGTCGCCCTGCTGAGCGGCGACGTGGCCACCACGCTGCGGCTGCTGCGTACGGCGGTGGGACAGCCCGCGGGGCACGGCACGCTCGCCGTGGTGGACGCGGTCTCGCCCGCCTGGGCCGAGCGGTTCGGCCGGGCGCTGGCGCCGCTGCGCGCCGCCGGGAGCGGCCGGAGCAGGCCCGCCGCCGCGCTGCCGCGCTCGGCCAGGCTGCTGGACGAGCTGGGGCTCGCCCGCGCCACCCCGGCGTCCCTGATGGCCCGTTGGGCATCGGCCGCCGACGGCACCCGGGACTGCACGGCGGTCCTGGGCGCGGGCCCGCGCGGTCCGGTGAGCGTCGATCTGACGGAGGAGGGCCCGCATCTGCTGATCGAGGGCCCGGCGGGCAGCGGCCGTACCGAGCTGCTGCGGTCCATCGCCGCGTCCCTGGCCGCCGCGGCCCGCCCCGACCGGCTGGGGCTGCTGCTGGTCGACGGCGCCGGGGGCGAGCGCGGCGAGGGGCTCTCGGTCTGTACGGAACTGCCGCATGTGACCGAGCACCTGGTGGCGTCGGACCCGGTCAGGATGCGCCAGTTCGCGCAGGCGCTGGGCGGTGAGCTGAAGCGCCGGGCGGAGCTGCTGGGGCGGCTGGACTTCACGGAGTGGCACAGCGGCGCCCGGGACGAGGCGCGGGAGCTCCGTGAGACACGGCAGACGCGAGAGGCCCGGGATCCCCGGGAGGCGCAGCAGGCCCCCGAGCGGCTGATCAGCCAGCGCGGACCGAGCGCGGCCGAGCAGCGGACGGGTGAGCAGCGCGTAGGCGAGCAGCGTGCGGGCGAGACGCTGGGCGGCGGCACGCTCAGGCTCCGCCACCAGACCGCCCGCACCGGCCAGGCCCAGTCGCAGAACCATGGACAGGGACAAGGACAGGGGCAGGGGCAGGGACAGGCCCAGAGCCGGACCCTGGGCCGCGAACAGACCAGGGAACAGATCCGCGAACAGACCAGGGACCAGGTCAGGGATCAGGCCCGGGACCAGGTCGGAGAACAAGCGCGGGAGCAGCCCCGGGAGCACTCCCAGAACCAGGGCCGGCCACAACTCCGTGCCCACGGCGCCGAGTCCGCGTCTCTCCCCCGCCTCGTCGTGCTGGTCGACGACTACGACGCGCTGGTCGCGCCCTCCCTGGGCAGCCCGGGCCGGCCCTCCGCCGGTTCCGTCGTACGGGCCCTGGAGGCCGTCGCGCGGGACGGCGAGCGCCTCGGGGTCCATCTCGTGGCGGCTTCGGCCTGCCCCGAGCGTACGGTCGACACGGAACTGGCCCAGGGCGCGCGGCTGCGCGTCGTGCTCGACACGCCACCCGCCGCGCCCGCGCCCGACGACCCGGCGCCCGGCCGGGGCAGGCTCGGCCATCCGGACGGCCGGGTCACCCCGTTCCAGGGCGGCCGGGTCACCGGCCGCATCCCGCGTACGGCGACGCTGCGGCCGACGGTCACAGTGGTGGAGTGGGAGCGGATGGGCGATCCGCCGGCCCGCCGGCCGGTCCGTGAGCTGGGCAACGGGCCGACGGATCTGGCCCTGCTCGCGAGCGCCCTGGAGCGGGCCGCCCGCTCCGTCGACGCGGTACCTCTGGCACCTCTGACCCCAGCTCACCCCTGAATCGCACGGACCCTGCCGAAAGATCATCAGACCGCCCGCTTTCGCCTGACGGACCACGTCACGAGCCCATCACGATCGGCTCGTTCCCACCCGGCCCGGTATTGCGGCCCTCGGTAACGCGGCGTAGGACTGAGCGCACGGGACGAGAGCAGCGCCGCCACGTCATGCCGCGATGCCGGTCCCGCACGCGTAGATCCGTACGCATACGGGAGAGAAACGGGGCAGTGATGCGCACAACTCGCAGGGCATCCACGGTGCTTGGCACCGGCGTGGGTACAGGTGGCAACGGCAGGACGGTCCACGGGACCCGCCGGGCCGCCGTCGCCCTCGCCGCCGTCGGCGCCATGGCCCTCAGCGGCTGCGGTGGCGACTCCGGCGGCGACGACGGCAAGGGCTCGGGCGACAGCGCGGGCAAGCCGGCCGCCGTGACGGTCGAACTCCCCAAGCTGGACGGCGAGAAGATACAGGTCGCCGCCGTCTGGACCGGTCCGGAACAGGCCAACTTCACCAAGGTTCTCGCCGAGTTCGAGAAGCGGACCGGGGCGACGGTCACCTTCGTCCCCGCCCAGGACCCGATCGTCAACTTCCTCGGTACGAAGATCGCGGGCGGCAGCCCGCCCGATGTGGCGATGCTCCCGCAGGTCGGCGCCATCCAGCAGGCCGTGGAGAAGAAGTGGGCCAAGCCCGCGAGCCCGGAGGCCAAGGCGCAGCTCGCCAAGAACTACGGCAAGGGCTGGCAGGACCTCGGCGCGGTGGACGGCGAGCAGTACGGCGTGTACTTCAAGGCCGCCAACAAGTCGCTGATCTGGTACAACAACGCCGCGTTCGAGAACGCGGGCGCGTCGGCCCCGAAGACCTGGAAGGAGTTCCTCTCCACGGCCGAGACGATCTCCGCGTCCGGCGTCACCCCCGTCTCGGTCGGCGGCGCGGACGGCTGGACCCTCACCGACTGGTTCGAGAACATCTACCTCTCCCAGGCGGGCCCGGAGAAGTACGACCAGCTCGCCCAGCACGAGATCAAGTGGACCGATCCGTCCGTGAAGGACGCGCTCACCACGCTCGGCGAGCTCTTCGGCAAGCCGAATCTGATCGCGGGCGGCACGGACGGCGCGCTCCAGACGGAGTTCCCCGCCTCCGTCACCCAGACGTTCACCGGCGGTGACCAGCCCAAGGGCGCGATGGTCTTCGAGGGGGACTTCGTCGGCGTCAACATCGCGGAGACCGACGCGAAGATCGGTACGGACGCGAAGGTCTTCCCGTTCCCCGCGGTCGGCAGCGACTCGCCGGTGGTGACGGGCGGCGACGCGGCCGTGGCGCTGAAGGACACCAAGGGCGCGCAGGCGCTGCTGACCTTCCTGGCCTCCACGGACGCCGCGCGGATCTGGGCGGAGGCGGGCGGCTTCGTCTCGCCGAACAAGTCGCTGGACCTCGCCTCGTACCCGAACGACGTGCAGCGCGACATCGCCAAGGCGCTGATCGCGGCGGGCGACGACTTCCGCTTCGACATGTCGGACCAGATGCCGCAGTCGTTCGGCGGCACGCCCGGCAAGGGCGAGTGGAAGTCCCTCCAGGACTTCCTGAAGAACCCGAAGGACGTGGCCGGGGTCCAGCGGGAGCTGGAAGCCGCCGCGGCCAAGGCGTACAAGAGCTGACGCGGTGACGACGGCGACCTCGGGCGGCGCCACGCCGCCGCCCGCCCCCGCGTCCGGCCCGGCGGATCCGTCCCGTACGTCCCCCAAGGGGCGCGGGCCCAGGAGCGTCACCGGTACCCGCAAGCTCGTCGCGGCGGGCTTCCTGCTGCCCGCGCTGGTGCTGCTCGGCGCGCTCGTGGTGTATCCGATCTGCTTCTCGGTCTACCGGTCCTTCTTCGACAAGTCCGGCGCGAACTTCGCCGGGCTCGACAACTATGTGGAGCTGTTCACCGACGACACCATCCTGACCGCCGTCAAGAACAACGCGATCTGGGTGGTGGTCGCGCCGACCGTCGCCACCGCGCTGGGCCTGATCTTCGCCGTACTCACCGAACGGGTGCGCTGGGGAACGGCGTTCAAGCTGATCGTCTTCATGCCGATGGCGATCTCGATGCTCGCCGCGGGCATCATCTTCCGGCTGGTGTACGAGCAGGACCCGGCCCGCGGGGTCGCCAACGCGGTCTGGGTCGGGGTCCACGACACGTTCAGCGAGTCGGCGGGGTATCCCAAGGCGCATCCGCTGCCGGTGCATCCGCTGAAGGCGGGCGGCGGCGGCTCGTTCGTCACCAAGGAACCCGTCGCGGCGGGTACGGAGGTGCTGCTCCCGCTGGTCGGCGTCGCCCCGGCGAAGATGCCCTCCGACGCGCGGCCCGCGAAGGCGGCGGCTCCCGAGAACGGCCGGGTCACCGGCACAGCCTGGCTGGACTTCACCCCGGGCGGCGGCGGGAAGCCGAACGTCATCGACCCGAAGGAGCTGGGGCTCGGAAGCCTCAAGGTCGAGGCGGTCAAGGACGGCAAGGTCGTGGCCTCCGCGACCGCGGGCGCCGACGGTACGTTCAGCCTGCCGGCCGCCGCCGACGGGGCCCAGCTCCGGCTGCCCGCGGCCAACTTCAGAGAGCCGTACAACGGGGTGGAATGGCTCGGCCCCAGCCTGGTCACCCCGGCGATCATCGGCAGCTATCTGTGGATGTGGGCCGGGTTCGCGATGGTGCTGATCGCGGCGGGGCTGGCGAGCGTGCCCCGTGAACTCATGGAAGCGGCACGGGTGGACGGCGCGACCGAATGGCAGGTCTTCCGCCGGATCACCGTGCCGCTGCTGGCCCCGGTCCTCGCGGTCGTCATGGTGACGCTGATGATCAATGTGCTGAAGATCTTCGACCTGGTCTTCATCATCCCGCCGGGGTCGTCCCAGGCCGACGCGAACGTGCTGGCGCTCCAGCTCTACCGCTCGTCGTTCGGCACGGACGCGGATCTCGGGGTCGGCAGCGCCATCGCCGTACTGCTGCTCCTGCTGGTGATCCCGGTGATGCTCTTCAACGTACGGCGCATGCGAAGGGAGACGCGACGATGACCACGACGACGGCGTTGGACGCGGACCCCGGTCCTGAACCCGGCTCCGGCTCCGGTCCGGCGAAGGCGACGGAGGCGGCGCGGACGGAGCCGGCGAAGGAGTCCCTGGGCAGCCGGATAGCGGCGCACGCGGGCGGCGGGGCGGTACGGGTCTTCCTGGTCCTGGTCGGCCTGTTCTGGCTGATGCCGACGATCGGCCTGTTCATCTCCTCGCTGCGCGACTCCTCGGACATCAACGCGAGCGGCTGGTGGAAGGTGTTCACCGCGCCCGCGCAGCTCACCACCGAGAACTACACGCGGCTCCTCGACAACGACATCATCACCAACTCACTGCTCTCCACGATCATGATCACCGTCCCCTCGACGCTCCTCGTCGTGGTGATCGGCTCGCTCGCCGGGTACGCCTTCGCCTGGATGGACTTCCCGGGACGCGACTGGTGGTTCCTGGGGGTCGTGGGGCTGCTGGTGGTCCCGGTGCAGGTCGCGCTCGTCCCGGTCGCCAAGCTGTTCGGCGCCATCGGCATCTTCGAGACGACCTTCGGCGTGATCATCTTCCATGTCGCCTTCGGTCTGCCCTTCGCGATCTTCCTGCTGCGCAACTTCTTCGCGGAGATCCCGAGGGAGCTGCTGGAGGCGGCGCGGCTCGACGGGGCGGGCGAGATACGGCTCTTCACCCGGGTCGTGATGCCGCTCGGCGGGCCGGCGATCGCCTCGCTCGGCATCTTCCAGTTCCTCTGGGTCTGGAACGACATGCTGGTGGCGCTGATCTTCGCGGACTCGAAGAACCCGCCGATCACGGTCGCGCTCCAGCAGCAGGTACGGCAGTTCGGGAACAACATCGACGTACTGGCGCCCGGCGCGTTCGTCTCGATGGTGATCCCGCTGGCCGTGTTCTTCGCGTTCCAGCGGCAGTTCGTGCAGGGCGTGATGGCGGGAGCCGTCAAGTAGCGCCGCGATGACCGAGGTTGGTACGGATGGGCCGGTCGATGTCCGTGAGGACATCGGCCGGCCCTCTTCCTGCCGTCGGAGTGCGGTCGGAGTGCGGTCGCCCAACTCCCTTCCGCTGGACGCCCAACTCCCTTTCCTTGCCGGACAGATGTTCCGCCCGTCCCCCGAATGCCACGCCAGGCGTAACCAGTTGGCCGCGCGGGCCGTTCCCGGGCCATGCCCCGGTTCAGCGTCATCGTCCCCGCGCACCAGGTCCAGGCGTATCTGACGGAGTGCCTGGAGTCCGTGCTGTCCCAGGCCCACGACGACCTCGAACTCATCGCGGTGGACGACGGATCGACGGACTCCTGCGGCGCGATCATCGACGCGTTCGCCGCCCGCGACCCCCGGGTCAGCGCCGTCCGGCTGCCCGACCGGACGGGCCCGGGACCGGCCCGTAACGCCGGACTCGCGCGCGCCACCGGCGACTACGTGCTCTTCCTGGACGGCGCCGACACCCTCGTACCGGGCGCGCTCGGCTGGATCGGGGACCGGCTCAAGGAGACGGAGGGCCCCGACATCCTCGTCCACGACTACGTCCGTACGTACGACCGGACCGGCGAGGCGGTACGGAACGCCTTCGCCGCCTCGCTCGGCCAGGAGGGCTCCGCCGCGTTCCGGCTGGCCGACCGGCCGGGGCTGCTGACGTATCTGATGACCGCCGCGAACAAGGCGTACCGCAGGGAGTTCGTCACACGCGAAGGGCTCGCCTTCCCCCCGGGCTGCCACGCGGACCTCGCCTGGACCTACCCCGCGCTGATGACGGCCGGGACCATCGCCACGCTGGACCGGGTGTGCGTACGGCTGCGCCACCGTGACGAGGCGGCGGAACCGGCCAGGGCGCTGGAGGTCTTCGCCCCGTACGAGCGGGTCTTCGCCTTCGTCGCGGAGCGGCCCGCGCTGGCGCGCTGGCGGCCGGTGCTGCACCGGCGGATGCTCGACCACCTGGCGGCGCTCGGCGGACTCGTACCGCTCGCGGCGACGGACGGCCCCCTGTCCGGCGAGCTCCGGCCCGGTGGACAGCTCCCCGGCGGACCGCTGCCGCGCCGTACCCGCGCCGCGTTCTTCCGCGCGGCGCGCGCCCACCACCGCCGCTACCGCGCCCCACGCACCTCGCGCGCCTCGTCCGCCCCTTCCACCCCTTCCACCCCTTCCACCCCTTCCACCCCTTCCGTCCCGGGCGCCTCTCAAGGCGCGGCGGCGGGCGCCCCGCCCCGGCACACGCTGCTGCTCCGGCTCGGCGCGCACCGTACGTACGGTGTGCTGCGCGCCGCGCGGGCGGTACGCGGGCGCGCGACCCGGGGCGCGAGGGCGGCGCGCCGGGGCGCCCGTGCGGTCGCGCTGCGGCTGCACTACGGGATCCAGCGGCGGCTGCCGGTCCGCGCCGACCGCGCGGTCTTCGCCTCCCACGGCACGGGACACGGCACGGGGCACGGCACGGGGCGGCCTCCGGCGTACGGGTACGGCGGGGATCCCGCGGCCGTCGAGGAGACCGTCCGCGAACTCGCCCCGCGCCTGCGCACCTCCTGGATCACCGACCCCGCGCACGCGCACCTGGTCCCGACGGGCACGCGCCGGGTGTTCGCAGGGTCGTTTCAGCACTGGACCGTGCTCGCCCGCTCCCGCTACCTCGTCAGCGACGCCGGTTTCGACCCCCGGCTCGTCAAGCGGCGGGGGCAGATCCTGCTCCAGACCCACGACGGGACGCCGATCGGCTCGACCGGGCTCGATCTGCTGGACCGGCCGGCCGTCGCGGGCGCCGCGGACATCGCCCGTCTGCTCGCCGACGCGGCCCGCTGGGACTACTCCCTCTCCGCCAACCGCCACTCCACGCTGGTACGGGAGCGGACCTGCCCCTCCCCCGCCGCCACCCTGGAGTACGGCCGCCCGCGCACCGACGCCTTCCACCGGGCCACACCGGCCGACATCGCGCGGCTGCGGGAATCGCTCTCCGTCCCGGAGGGCTTCACCGCCGTCCTGTACGCGCCCGCGTACCGCGACTACCGCCGCACCCAGCGCCTCCCGTTCGACCTGGAGCGGGTGGCGCAGTCACTGGGCCCGCGCTTCGTGCTGCTGGTCCGCGCGCACCCCGGGTACGGCGCGCCGATGCCGTGTCCGCCGCACCCCCGGATCACCGACGTGTCCGGCCATCCGTCGGTCGAGACGCTCTGCCTCGCCTCCGACGTACTGCTCACGGACTACTCGTCGCTGATGGTCGACTACGCGAGCCTCGACCGGCCGATCGTGCTCCACCACGACGACCGGGAGGCGTACGAGGCGGCCAGGGGGACCTGTCTCGATCTGCGGGCCTGCCCGCCGGGCGCGATCGCCCGCACCCAGGACGAGCTGATCGACATCTTCACCTCGGACCACTGGCGCGGCTCGCGCTCCGCCGAGCTGCGGGCGGCGTTCCGGGCGCGGTTCTGTCCGTACGACGACGGGCGGGCGGCCGAGCGGGTCGTCCGCCATGTCTTCCTCAGCGCCGGATCAGCACCGGATCGGCACCGGATCAGCGGCTGAGCGCGGCGACCGCTGAGGCGGCCAGGTCGTCCAGATACCCCTGGGGCAGCGCCCCGCGGACGACGACCAGCCGCCAGTAGAGCGGTCCGACGATCAGATCCAGCGCCCGGTCGGCGTCGGCGCCCTCGGGCAGCTCACCGCGTTCGACGGCCTCCCGGACGATCACGGCCGCGATGCCCCGCTGGCCGTCCAGCAGCGCCGTCTTGATCGCGTCGGAGATCTCGGGGTGGCGGGCCGCCTCCACCAGCAGATCGGGGATGACCTGCGAGGCGACCGGGTGGCGCAGGGCGCCCGAGGTCACTTCGAGCAGGGCACGCACATCGCCGTACAGCGAACCGGTCGAGGGGGCGGGCAGCCCCTGCGCGGCGAAGGCCGAGACCAGGTCGAGGACAAGTTCCAGCTTGGACTTCCAGCGGCGGTAGACGGCGGTCTTGCCGACGCCCGCGCGCCGTGCGATGCCCTCGATGGACATCCGGGCGAACCCGACCGCGGCCAGCTCGTCGAAGACGGCGGTGCGGATGGCGTCGGTCACGTCCTCCCGGAGCACGGCGGCGCCCGCGGGCACACGGCGGGTGGCGCGAGGGTCCGTGGTGGTGCCGGGGCGCGTGCGGGGGTCCGTAGTCATCAGCACCGAGCATAGCGGCGCCCCGGCGCTCCGGCCACGTGACGACGACATGGTTGCGTTGCGACGTAATCCGAGCCTACCTTGGCGTTGCGACGATACGGCAGCGTCCCGTCGTCGGGGGTGGAGTCGACCGCCCCCGCCACCGTCGAAAGCGACACCTGTGAGCCAGAGCCGGACGATCACAGCGACACCCCCGGACACCCCTGGGGCACCTGCGGCCCCCGGGGCCCCCGCGGCCTCCGGAGCCCCCGCGCCGCAGACCGATCTCGGCGCCCTCGCCCGCCGGCACGGACTGACCGTGAGCGGCGCCCGCCCCTCGCTGCCCGACTACCTACGGCAGCTCTGGTCGCGGCGCCACTTCATCACCACGTTCGCGACGGCGCGGCTGACCGCCCAGTACAGCCAGGCCAAGCTCGGCCAGATCTGGCAGGTCATGACCCCGCTGCTCAACGCGACGGTCTACTACTTCATCTTCGGGGTGCTGCTCGACACCAAGCACGACATCCCCGACTTCATCCCGTTCCTGGTCACGGGCGTCTTCATCTGGACCTTCACCTCGAACTCGATCATGGCGGGCACCCGCGCGATCTCCGGCAACCTCGGCCTCGTACGGGCCCTGCACTTCCCGCGCGCCGCCCTGCCGATCGGACTCGCCCTCCAGCAGCTCCAGCAACTGCTGTTCTCGCTGGGCGCGCTGGTGGTGATCCTGGCCTGCTTCGGCGAGTACCCCGACCTCGGCTGGCTGCTGGCGGTGCCCGCCCTCGCGCTCCAGGCGGTGTTCAACACCGGCGTCTCGATGGTGCTGGCGCGGCTGGCAGCCAAGACCCCGGACGTCTCCCAGCTCATGCCGTTCCTGCTGCGCACCTGGATGTACGTCTCCGGCGTGATGTGGAGCGTGGACCGGGTGACGAAGGGCGAGGACGTGCCGCACGTCGTCTCGGTGGCGCTCCAGTGCAACCCGGCCGCCGTCTACATCGATCTGATGCGCTTCGCGCTCGTCGACAGCTTCACCGCCGCCCAACTGCCCCCGCACGTCTGGGCGGTCGCCCTCGGCTGGGCACTGGTCGCCGGGGTCGGCGGGTTCCTGTTCTTCTGGAAGGCCGAGGAGGAGTACGGACGTGGCTGATACGGACCCGACATCCGACACGGCGCCCGACCCGGTCCCCACCGTCGTCGTCGACGGCGTGCACATCACCTACACCGTCCACGGCACCAAGGGCGGCAAGGGCAGCGCCACCTCCGCCCTGAGCCGGATCCTCTCCCGCGGGTCCACCCCCGGCGCGCGCGAGGTGCACGCGGTCAAGGGCGTCAGCTTCGCCGCGTACAAGGGCGAGGCGATCGGCCTCATCGGCTCCAACGGCTCCGGCAAGTCGACGCTGCTCAAGGCCGTCGCGGGGCTGCTGCCGCCCAGCCGGGGCCGGGTCTTCACCCGTGGGCAGCCCTCGCTGCTCGGCGTCAACGCGGCGCTGATGAACGACCTGACCGGCGAGCGCAACGTCATCCTCGGCGGGCTGGCCATGGGCATGACGCGCGAGCAGGTGCGGGAGCGCTACGAGGACATCGTGGAGTTCTCCGGGATCAACGAGAAGGGCGACTTCATCTCGCTGCCGATGCGGACGTACTCCTCGGGCATGGGCGCCCGGCTGCGCTTCTCGATCGCCGCCGCCAAGAGCCATGACGTCCTGCTGATCGACGAGGCGCTCTCCACCGGCGACGCGCGGTTCCAGCGCCGCAGCCAGGAGCGCATCGCCGCGCTGCGCGAGGAGGCCGGCACGGTCTTCCTCGTCAGCCACAGCAACAAGTCCATCCTGGAGACCTGCGACCGCGCGCTGTGGCTGGAGTCGGGCACGCTGCGGATGGACGGGCGGGCGGAGGAGGTCGTCGCGGCGTACGAGGAGTTCACGAGCGGCAGCAGAAACAAGAAGAAGTAGAGGGCCCGGTCAGGGAGCGGCCGGGTGACGATGCGAGGCTTGGCCGCCGGGCCCCGCTCTGACATGATGGACAAACGGAACTTTGTTCCGGACGTACGGTACGGAACGACGCACGGCAGGGAACATGGTTCCGGTGGACGGGCCCGGCAGCGGAGGGAGCGGCGTGGTGAGCAACAGCGACAAGGGCGCGGAGCGCGCGGCCCCGCCCCAGCGGGCGGACGCCCGGCGCAACAAGGAGACGCTGCTCGACGCCGCCGCCGCCGTCTTCGTCACGTCCGGCGTGGAGGCGCCGGTACGCGACATCGCGGCCGAGGCCGGCGTGGGACTGGGCACGATCTACCGCCACTTCCCGACCCGCGCCGACCTCATCATCGCCGTCTACCGGCACCAGGTCGACGCCTGCGCCGAGGCCGGTCCCGCCCTGCTGGAGACCAGCGCGACGCCGCACGCCGCGCTGGGGCAGTGGATCAACCTCTTCGTCGATTTCCTGGTCACCAAACACGGGCTCGCCGCCGTACTGCAGCCCGACAACACCGGCTTCGACACGCTGCACGCCTACTTCCTCGACCGGCTCGTGCCCGTGTGCACCCACCTGCTCGACGCGGCGGCGGCTTCCGGCGAGGTCCGGTCCGACGTGACGGCCATCGAGCTCATGCGCGGCGTCGGGAACCTCTGCATCGGCGCGGACAGCGATCCCCGCTACGACGCCCGCCGGCTGGTGGAGCTGCTCATCGCGGGACTACGCCAACCCCGCTGACCCACGGCGCCCCTCGCGGGCGCTCGTCCGCCCCGACCGCGATGCTCACCGGCGGCGCTCACCCGGTGGCGGCGCCGAACCACGTCGGCATCCGGTCGAGCAGCTCCGCCTGGTCCTCACCGGCCCACGCCACATGGCCGTCCGGCCGCAGCAGCACCGCGGGCGCGTCCAGTTCCTCGCTGACGTCGACGACATGGTCGACCCGGTCCTCCCAGCCCGCCACCGACAGCCGGCCGGTCTGGTCGAGCAGCAGCCCCCGGCCGCCGTGCATCAGCCCGTAGAGGCGCCCCCGCTTCAGCTCCATGTCCCGCAGCCGCCGGCCGAGGAGTTCGTGCCCCTCGCCGAGGTCGTAGTGGACCCCGATCGCGGTGATCTTCTCGATCAGGTACCGGTTCACGTTCTCGAAGTCCATCAGCTCCGACACCAGCCGGCGCACCGACTGTGGGCCCGGCTCCGGGGAGAGCAGCAGCATCTGCGCACGGGTGTTGTCCAGTACGGCGGCGGCCACCGGGTGCCGTTCGGCGTGGTAGCTGTCCAGCAGCCCCTCCGGTGCCCAGCCGTTGACCTCGGCGGCCAGCTTCCAGCCGAGGTTGAACGCGTCCTGGACCCCGAGGTTGAGCCCCTGCCCGCCGGTCGGCGGGTGGATGTGCGCCGCGTCCCCGGCCAGCAGCACCCGGCCGCTCCGGTAGCGCTCGGCCAGCCGGGTGGCGTCGCCGAACCGGGACAGCCAGCGCGGTGAGTGCACGCCGAAGTCGGTGCCGGCGACCGCCCGCAGCCGCTCCTTGAACTCCTCCAGGGTCGGCGGGACCGCACGGTCCTCGGCCACGCCCTCAGCAGGCACGATGACGCGGTACACCCCTCCCCCGAAGGGCCCGAGGCCGAACCGCTTCTGGGTCGTACGGACCTCCGCGACGACGGCGGCGACCGTCTCCGGGTCCTCGGCCACCTCCATCTCGCCCAGCAGCGTCTCGACCCTGGACGGCTCCCCGGGGAAGCCCACGCCGAGGAGCTTGCGCACGGTGCTGCGGCCACCGTCGCAGCCGACGAGGTAGCGCGAGCGCAGCCGCGTACCGTCGGCCAGCTCGGCGGTCACCCCGTCGTCGTCCTGGCTCAGCCCGACCAGCTCGCAGCCGCGCCGGATCTCGGCGCCGAGCTC
Organism: Streptomyces sp. NPDC050509; assembly: GCF_044457965.1. NCBI lineage: Bacteria > Bacillati > Actinomycetota > Actinomycetes > Kitasatosporales > Streptomycetaceae > Streptomyces > Streptomyces sp. NPDC050509. The sequence goes on from NZ_JBITHL010000017.1 coordinate 144,996, forward strand.
GGTGGCGTGCTCGGCCAGCAGGCGCTCGGTGAGGGGCTGCGGGATACCGAGGACGTAGGAATGCGCGCTGTCCAGCCGGCCCGGCGCGGGCTTGTCCATGGCGGCGAAGAAACCGCCGAGCGGGTACTGGCGGCCGTGCGCGAGGAACCGCTCCAGCAGACCGCGCTGGTCCATCACCTCGATGCTGCGCGCGTGCAGACCGAGCGCGCGGACGTACGCGGCCGGCTCCGCCTCCTTCTCCAGGACGAGCACGCGCACACCCTGCAACCGCAACTCGGCGGCCAGCATCAAGCCGGTCGGTCCGCCGCCGGCGATGATCACGTCGATCACTACATACCCCCATTTATTTCCACACGCTGGTGCTTCGGCTGGTGATTCTGCGGCATGACGGGGGTCTTGCCGCAAGCCCCCCGGTGCGGTATACGTTGAGAGTGGAAAGGAGTCCGTCGCCGACGTGACGTCGACTCCGTCCGCCCCTCCTGCACAAAACCTCCTGCACACAGAGCGCCAGGGGCGCCCGGCTCGTTGGTGAGCCGGGCGCCCCTGGCGCTCTGTGCTGGTCCTGTGGCCGCCCCCGCTGTCAGCGGTGCGTGCGCAGCAGCGTCCGCATCGTCCGCATCGCGACCGACAGGTTCGCCAGGTCGAACGCGTCCGAGTTCTGGATCTCGTCGAGCGTGGCGCGGGAGCGGGTCAGGATCGCGGCGTTCTTCTCCTCCCACGCCGTGAACCGCTCCTCCGGCGTCGAGCTGCCGTTGCCCACCGTCAGGACGTCCGACGTCAGCCCGGCGTGCGCCGCGTACAGGTCCTCGCGGATCGAGGCGCGGGCCATGGACTGCCAGCGGTCGGCCCGCGGCAGCTCCACGATCCGGTCCATGAGCCGGCTGATCCGCAGCCGGTCACCGAGGTCGTAGTAGACCTCGGCGACGGCCAGCGGGTCCTGCTCCGTACGGTCCGCGATGGCGACGATGTCGAGCGCCGGGAAGACGGACGAGAACCCGGCGACCCGCAGGGCCAGTTCCTCCGGGACCCCGGAATCGGTGAGCTCGGTCAGGATCGACCGGTACCACTCCAGCTCCGGGCCGCGCAGCATGGTGGAGAGCTGGGCCCAGACCTGCTCGACGCCCGCCGCGAAGAACTCGATCGTCCCCGCGATCTCCAGCGGCTGCGGCCGGTTGCCGAGCAGCCAGCGCGTGCCGCGCTCGACGAGCCGGCGCGAGTGCAGCCTGATCCGGGTCTGCACGTCCGCCGGGACCTGGTTGTCCAGCGCCTCGACGGCGTCCCACACCCCGTTCAGCCCGAAGATCTCCCGGGCCGCGGCCTGCGCCCGTACGATCTCCTCGGTCGCCGCGCCGGTCTCCTCGCGCAGCCGGTGCAGGAAGGTCGAACCGCCGGTGTTGACGGTGTCGTTGACCAGGACCGTCGTGATGATCTCGCGGCGCAGCGCGTGCGAGTCGATCTGCTCGGCGAACTGCTCGCGGAGCTGCTGCGGGAAGTACGCGTGCAGCAGCGCGCGCAGATGCGGGTCGTCCGGCAGCTCGGTGTGGATCAACTCCTCCGCCGCCGTGATCTTGGTGTAGGCGAGCAGCACGGCCAGTTCGGGCTGGGAGAGTCCCTTGCCGGAGTTGAGCAGCTCCCGGACCTGGCGGTCGGTGGGGAGGAACTCCAGCCCCCGGTCGAGATGTCCGTCGCGCACCAGCCGGCGCATGAAGCGCTGGTGGGCGTGGAGGAGGGAGGGCGCCTGGGCCTGGGCGTTGCCGAGGGCGGTGTTCTGCGCGTAGTTGTTGCGCAGGACGAGCGCGCCGACCTCGTCGGTCATCGCGGCGAGCAGCTTGTTGCGCTGCTTGACGGTCATGTCCCCTTCGGTGACCAGGCCGTTGAGGAGGATCTTGATGTTCACCTCGTGGTCGGAGGTGTCCACGCCGGCGCTGTTGTCGATGGCGTCGGTGTTGATCCTGCCGCCCTGGCCGCCGGCGCCGCGCCGGGCGAACTCGATCCGGCCGAGCTGGGTCAGTCCCAGGTTGCCGCCCTCGCCGACGACCTGGACGCGCAGGTCCTCGCCGTTGACACGGATCGCGTCGTTGGCCTTGTCGCCGACGTCCGCGTCGGTCTCGGTGGACGCCTTCACGTACGTACCGATCCCGCCGTTCCAGAGCAGGTCGACCGGGGCGTGGAGGATCGCCTTCATCAGCTCGGCGGGGGTCAGCTTGGTGACGCCCGACTCGATGCCGAGGGCGTCGCGGACGTGCGCGTTGACGGGGATCGACTTGGCGGTACGGGGGTGGATCCCGCCGCCCGGCGAGAGGAGCGCCTTGTCGTAGTCGGCCCAGGAGGAGCGCGGCAGTTCGAAGAGGCGGCGGCGCTCGGCGTAGGAGGTGGCCGCGTCGGGGTGCGGGTCGAGGAAGATGTGCCGGTGGTCGAAGGCAGCGACCAGCCGGATGTGCTCGGAGAGCAGCATGCCGTTGCCGAAGACGTCGCCGGACATGTCGCCGACGCCGACGACGGTGAAGTCCTCGCTCTGGGTGTCGTGGCCGAGCTCGCGGAAGTGCCGCTTCACGGACTCCCAGGCGCCGCGGGCCGTGATGCCCATGCCCTTGTGGTCGTAGCCCGCGCTGCCGCCGGAGGCGAAGGCGTCCCCGAGCCAGAAGTCGTAGGAGACCGCAACCTCGTTGGCGATGTCGGAGAAGCTGGCGGTGCCCTTGTCCGCGGCGACGACGAGGTAGGTGTCGTCCCCGTCGTGGCGTACGACGTCGGCGGGCGGCACGACCTCGCCGGTGACCATGTTGTCCGTGATGTCGAGCAGCGCCGAGATGAAGATCTTGTACGAGGCGATGCCCTCGGCGAGCCAGGCGTCCCGGTCGGCGGCCGGGTCGGGCAACTGCTTGGCGACGAAGCCGCCCTTGGCGCCGACCGGCACGATCACGGTGTTCTTGACCATCTGCGCCTTGACCAGGCCGAGGATCTCCGTACGGAAGTCCTCCCGCCGGTCCGACCAGCGCAGCCCGCCGCGGGCGACCTTACCGAAGCGCAGGTGGACGCCCTCGACGCGCGGGGAGTAGACCCAGATCTCGTAGGCGGGGCGGGGCGCGGGGAGGTCGGGGATGGCCTGCGGGTCGAACTTCATCGACACGTAGCTGTGCTGCCCGCCGCTGGCGCTCTGGAAGAAGTTCGTCCGCAGCGTGGCCTTGATGAGGGTGAGGAAGGAGCGCAGGATCCGGTCCTCGTCCAGGCTCGCGACCTGGTCGAGGGCGCCGTCCAGCTCCTCCAGCATGGCCTCCGTCAGCTCCGTGCCGGCGCGCTGGCGGCCGGGCGACATGCGGGCCTCGAAGAGGGAGATCAGCAGCCGGGTGGTGTGCACGTTGGAGCGGAGGGTGTCCTCCATGTAGTCCTGGCTGAAGGTCGAGCCCGACTGGCGCAGGTACTTGGCGTACGCGCGCAGCACCATCGCCTGGCGCCAGTCCAGACCGGCGCCCAGGACGAGGGAGTTGAAGCCGTCGTTCTCCGCGGCTCCGGTCCACACGGCGGCGAAGGCCTGCTGGAAGCGCTCGCGGTCGTCCTCGGTGAGGTAGTCGCCGCCGCCCGAGCCGCCCTGGGGCAGCCGCAGGCCGAAGTCGTAGATCCAGACGTGCGTACGGTCCGCGCAGCGCAGTTCGTACGGCCGCTCGTCGACGACCTCGACGCCGAGCCGCTGGAGCACCGGGAGGACGGCGGAGAGGGAGACCTGCTCGCCGGAGCGGTAGATCTTGAAGCGCCGTTCGCCGGGGCCCGCGCCGACCGGCTCGTACAGGGAGAGCGAGAAGTCCGCCTCGGCCTTGTCGAGCGCTTCCAGGTGGGCCAGGTCGGCGACCGCGGCGCGCGGGGAGTGGTCGGCCTTGTAGCCCTCGGGGAAGGCGGTGCCGTACTTGCGGAGCAGTTCGGCGGCGCGCTCCTCGCCGCACTCGGCGTTCAACGCCTCGCCGAACGCGTCGGCCCAGGAGCGGGCCGCCGCCACGAGACGGGCCTCGATCCGGTCCGTGTCGGCGTCGGTGAGCTTGGCCAGCTCCGTGCCGCGCGGGACGCGGACGACGAAGTGGAGCCGGGAGAGGATCGATTCTGTGTTCCACGCGGTGAAGTCGACGCTGGTGCCGCCGAGCTCCTCCTTGAGGATGTCGACCAACCGCAGCCGGACCCCGGTGGTGTAGCGGTCGCGCGGCAGGTAGACGAGCGCGGAGTAGTAGCGCCCGTACTCGTCCTGGCGGAGGTAGAGCCGCAGCCTGCGGCGCTCCTGGAGGTAGAGCACGCTGGTGACGATCGACCGCAGTTCGTCGACGGGCGTCTGGAACAGCTCGTCGCGCGGGTAGGTCTCCAGGATCTGGAGCAGGTCGCGGCCGTCGTGGCTGTTGGGCGAGAAGCCGGCGCCCTCCAGGACCTCGGCGACCTTGCGGCGGATCACCGGGACACGGCGTACGGACTCGGTGTACGCGGCCGAGGAGAACAGCCCCAGGAAGCGGCGCTCGCCGACGACGTTGCCCTTGTCGTCGAACTTCTTCACCCCGACGTAGTCGAGATAGCTGGGCCGGTGGACGGTGGCGCGGCTGTTGGCCTTGGTGAGGACCAGCAGCTTGTGTTCGCGCGCCTTGGCGCGGGCGTCGGCGGGCAGCCGGCTGAAGGACGGGCTGACCGGGTGGTCGTCGTCCGCGCTGTGCTGCGGGTCGGAGCGCAGCACGCCGAGCCCGGTGCCGGGGACGGCGGTCAGGGCGTCGCTGTCCGTGAGCTGATACTCGCGGTAGCCGAGGAAGGTGAAGTGGTCGGCGGCGAGCCAGCGCAGCAGCTCACGGGCCTCCTCGACCTCCTGGTCGCGCAGGTCGTCGGCGGTCGGCTCGCTGGGCAGCTCGTCGGCGATGCGCAGCGCGGCGCCGCGCATCTTCTCCCAGTCCTCGACGGTCTCGCGGACGTCGGACAGGACACGCAGCAGATCGGCGGTCATCTGCTGGAGGTCGGCGCGGTCGCTCTCGCGGTCCACCTCGACATGGATCCAGGACTCCGTGAGCGCGTCGTGGGGGCGCTCGGCGGAGGCGGCCACCCCTTCGGGAAGCACCTCGATCAGCTTGCCGGTGACATCACGGCGCACGACGATCTGCGGGTGGATCACGGCGTGGATGCCGCGACCCTGCCGGGAGAGTTCGTTGGTGACGGAGTCCACGAGGAAGGGCATGTCGTCGGTGACGACCTCGACCACGGAGTGGCTGCACGTCCAGCCGTTCTCCTCGACCGTCGGGGTGTGGACCCGCACACTGGCCGTCCCCTGGGGGCGGTTCCCGGCGAGCCGGTAGTGCGAGAGCGCGGCACCGAGGACATCGGTGGATTCACGGCCCGCGATGTCCTCGGGAGCCGTGTGCAGGTAGTAGCGCTGGAGGTACGCGAGGATCGCGGCGCGGTCGGCGCCGTCCCCGGTACCGTCTGGACCGGTACCGCCTGGCCCTGCGGCGTCGGACCCGGTGGTGGCCTCGTCCTTCCGGAGGCCGCCCCCGAGCCCCCCGGTACCCCCCAGCGGGCTGTTCTCAGCGGCCCGGGCCGCCTGTTCGAGCAGCTCGGCCTTGGCTTCGTCCAGCTTGGTCTGCATGTCCTCTGGCTCCTGTCGCGCGCCGTTGCGTGACGTAGGTGAAGGAAGCGACACAACGCCACGACGCGGGGTTTCCGGTCGAGGTCGACGTTATGCCGCGATGAGAGATGGCCGGGGCCTTATTGGCCAATTTTGGCAGTCGCCCCGTTTCCGGTGCCGCGACCGGCAGGCGATCCTGACGTGGGCAATGACCCGGGTGAGCGGCGGTCGCCCGGGCGCGGTGGCGCTCCGGGCGCAGGCCGGGGGCTTCGCTGCCCCCACGGCGTATCGCGCTGATCACGGTCACCAGGCTATCGCTCTCCACCCAGGCTCCGTCATGAGCCGCTTGTGTACAAAAGCAAGGCACCGAATTGGCCACTTCGGACAGACCCGCAGGGTGGTTCGGAGTGACACGGGCCGCCCACTCCCGCGGACGCGCGGACGGGGACGGCACGGATCGGCAGACTGGTCGACAGGTGGACAGACCGCCCCATCCTTCCCGGGAGCAGCCATGGCAGCCAAGGTCCTGATCGTCACCGGCGACGCCGCCGAGTCCCTTGAAGTCCTCTATCCGTACCAGCGCCTGCTCGAAGAGGGGTACGAGGTCCATATCGCCGCTCCGTCCCGGAAAAAGCTCCAATTCGTGGTCCATGACTTCGAGCCCGGCTTCGACACCTACACCGAGAAGCCCGGTTACACCTTCCCCGCCGACCTGGCGTTCTCGGAGGTCGACCCGACGGAGTACGCGGCCGTGGTCATCCCGGGCGGCCGGGCCCCCGAATACCTGCGCGGCGACGCGGAGCTGCGCAAGATCCTCAAGTCCTTCTTCGACGCGGACAAGCCGGTGGCGCAGATCTGCCACGGCCCGCTCCTGACGGCCGCGATCGGCGAACTCGCCGGCCGCCGGGTCACGGCCTATCCGGCCCTGGAGATCGACATGCAGACGGCGGGAGCGACGTTCCAGGACACGGAGGCGGTGGTGGACGGCACCCTGGTCTCCTCCCGCGCCTGGCCCGACCACCCGGCCTGGATGCGCGAGTTCCTGACCGTGCTGCGCGCGAAGGCCCCGGTGCACCAGGACACGTCCGCGCACGGGAACGGCTAGCGGCTCCCGGGAACGGCGCCGGCCCCTCCGCCCTGCCCGAGGCAGGGCCGGGGGTTACGCCAGGTCCCGGGCGAGCGCCACCGCTTCCTCCAGGGTGTCCACGACCGGGACGCCCACCGACTCCAGGGTGGCCCGGCTGTTGGTGCCGCCGGTGTAGAGCACGGCACGGGCTCCCACGTGCGCCGCCGCCACCGCGTCGTCGACCGCGTCGCCGATCACCACCGTACGGACTGCGGATATCTCCCCGCCCGCCCCGGCCAGCGCGGTCAGATGGCGTTCCAGGTGCAGCGCCTTGCTGCCGCCCGACGGGCCCCTGCGGCCGTCGACGCGGAGGAAGTGGCGCTCGATCCCGTATCCCCGCACCGTCGGGACCAGGTGTTCGTGCCCGTACATGCTCAGCAGTGACTGGCTGCCGCCCGCGAGCGCCCACCCCGCGAGCAGTTCCTCGACGCCGCGCGTCAGCCCGCAGGTGTCACGCCGCTCCGTGTAGTGGCGGTGGAACGTCTCGTCCATGACGATCCACTCGGCGTCGCTCGGCAGGCGCCCCATGAGCCGCTCGTAGAAGCGCGGGATGGGGACGCAGTACAGCTCCCGGTAGCGGTCGAGCGTGATCGGCGCCAGCCCTATCTCCGCGAAGGCCGCGTTGGTCGCCCCGATGACCGCGCGCATGTCGTCGAGGATCGTGCCGTTCCAGTCCCACACCAGATGCGTGTTCTGCTTCCCCATGGACAAAACCGTACCGGCCGGGTCCGACAACGCCCCCGGACACCGGTCCGGGGGCAGCCCGGACACCGCCGCGCGGGGCGGCCGGGGGCAGCCCGGGCTGGTCAGGCGATCAGGTTCGGGATCTCCTGGATTCCGAACCAGAGCAGTTCGTGGTCCTCCGCGCCGTCCACCGTGAACCGCGCGTCGTCGTCCCCGTGGTCCGCCGCGCCCAGCGCCGCCGCCGCCGCTGTCACGTCGGCGTCCGCGTCGTCGGAGTCCACGTGCACCGCCGCGGCCTTCCGCAGGGCGATCGCCGCCGCGATGCGCACCTCGCCGAGCGAGGAGGCGTCCAGCCGCATGTCGGGGTCCGACACGGCCTCCCGGTCCGGTACGTCCGCCGCGACGACCACCCGACGGCGGGCCGCGGCCGGGTCGGCGGCGATCAGCCGGAGCGAGGCGGCGGCGGCGCGGTTGAGGGCGGCGTACTCCAGCTCCTCGATGTCGTCCGAGACGTACCACTCCCGCAGCCCCGGAGTCACCGCGTACGCCGCCAGCGGCCCCGGTCCCAGCTCACCGGCCTTGTGCGCCTCTGCGAGACCGGGAAGCGTCAAGGGGACGTACACACGCATGGCATGGCCGCTTTCGTCGTCGGGAGAACACCTAAGGATACGTGGGCCGGTCCCTCTTCGGGGTGACACCTATGGGGCTCCCAGGCGTCCACCGGGAACCGTTCGTACCCGTGCCACCACGCTCCGTACCGCCCGCCGATCACCCGGATAGGTGATTTCACCGCCCGGCGCCCCGCCGACACCCCCTCCTTGCGGCGCTCCCCCAAGGACACGTAAAAGATCCCCCAACAAGTTACCGACCGGTATCGGACCGGCCGGGCAGAACGGGGGCGATCTGCGTGAACAGGGCCACTTCCTCCACTTCCACCACCGCCTTCTCCGCCGGGGCCAGGCCGCCAGGACGCCGCGATCCGCGCAGGCCCGGCGCCGTACGTCCGCAGCGGAGCCGGCACGTCCCGCCGCACGAGCTGTTCGCGGAGCGGCTGCTCGCCGTCCTCAGTGGCCACCGGCCCGTGCACTGGATGCTCGGCCAGACCGTCGGCGAGGCGTACGAACAGCTCGTCCGGCTCGCACCGGGCACCCCGCTCAGGGCCAGGGGCGTCCGCCCGGTGATCCGCACCTGCCGGTTCTCCCAGCCCAGGCCCGGGGTGGTCGAGGCGTCCGCCAGCATCGCCGCGGGCGAACAGGTCCGCGCCCTGGCCTTCCGGCTGGAGCGGAGCACCGATCTGCGCTGGCGCTGCGCGGCGGTCGAGGTCGGCGGCGAGCGCGTCACCACCGACGCGTGAACACCCGCTACAGCGGCGTGAGCACCCGCTACAGCAGCGGGCCGGGGCGCGCACCACGAGAGTGCGCGCCCCGGCCCGTACGATCGGCCGCCCGGTCCGCTGTCCGGGCCCCGGCCCTACTTCTTGCGGCGGCGTCCGCTGGGGGCGCTCTTCTGCGCCTTGCGGCGCTCGGCCCGCGTCATGCCGTCCGACGTGGAGCGCGTCGGTCCCTCCGCGCTCTGGAAGTCGCCCTCGACGATGCCGCCCTCGCCGTCCACCGTGGGCGCGGAGAAGTGCAGCCGGTCGGGCCGCTGCGGCGCGTCCAGACCCTTCGCCCGGATCTCCGGACGCGCGGTGGCCGCGGGCACCGCGTCCTCCTTCTTGGCGAGCGACGTGCGCTCGGCGGAGTCCTCCACCGGGACCTCCTCGACCTGCTGCTCGACCTGGACCTCCAGGTTGAACAGGTAGCCGACGGACTCCTCCTTGATGCCCTCCATCATGGCGTTGAACATGTCGAAGCCCTCGCGCTGGTACTCGACCAGCGGGTCCTTCTGGGCCATCGCCCGCAGGCCGATGCCCTCCTGGAGGTAGTCCATCTCGTACAGGTGCTCACGCCACTTGCGGTCCAGGACGGAGAGCACCACGCGCCGCTCCAGCTCACGCATGATGTCCGAGCCGAGCTGGTTCTCCCGCTCCTCGTACTGGGCGTAGATGTCGTCCTTGATGGACTCCGAGATGAACTCGGCGGTGATCCCGGCACGGTCGCCGGCCGCGTCCTCCAGCTCCTCGACGGTGACCTTCGTCGGGTAGAGCTGCTTGAAGGCGCCCCACAGCCGGTCCAGGTCCCACTCCTCGGCGAAGCCCTCGACGGTCTCCGCCTGGATGTACGCGTCGATCGTGTCGTCCATGAAGTGGCGCACCTGCTCCTGGAGGTCCTCGCCCTCCAGGACGCGGCGGCGCTCGCCGTAGATGACCTCGCGCTGCCGGTTCAGGACCTCGTCGTACTTCAGAACGTTCTTACGGGTCTCGAAGTTCTGCTGCTCGACCTGCGACTGCGCGGAGGCGATGGCGCGCGTCACCATCTTGTTCTCGATGGGGACGTCGTCCGGCACGTTCGCCATGGACATCACACGCTCGACCATCTGCGCCTTGAACAGCCGCATCAGGTCGTCGCCGAGCGACAGGTAGAAGCGGGACTCGCCCGGGTCGCCCTGACGGCCGGAACGGCCGCGGAGCTGGTTGTCGATACGGCGCGACTCGTGGCGCTCGGTACCCAGGACGTAGAGCCCGCCCAGGTCCTTGACCTCCTCGAACTCCGCCTTGACGGCCTGCTCGGCCTTCTCCAGCGCGGCGGGCAGCGCCGCCGCCCACTCCTCGACGTGCTCGACGGGGTCCAGGCCGCGCTGGCGCAGCTCCGCCTCCGCCAGGTCGTCGGGGTTGCCGCCGAGCTTGATGTCCGTACCGCGGCCGGCCATGTTCGTCGCGACGGTGACGGCGCCCTTGCGGCCCGCCTGGGCGACGATCGTGGCCTCACGGTCGTTCTGCTTCGCGTTCAGCACCTCGTGCTGCACACCGCGCTTGCTGAGCTGCTGCGAGAGGTACTCGGACTTCTCGACGGAGGTCGTGCCGACCAGGACCGGCTGGCCCTTCTCGTGCTTCTCCGCGATGTCGTCCACGACCGCCGCGAACTTGGCGACCTCGGTGCGGTAGATCAGGTCGGACTGGTCCATGCGGACCATCGGCCGGTTCGTCGGGATCGGCACGACGCCCAGCTTGTAGATCTGGTGGAACTCGGCGGCCTCGGTCATGGCCGTACCGGTCATGCCGGAGAGCTTGCCGTAGAGGCGGAAGAAGTTCTGCAGGGTGATGGTGGCGAGGGTCTGGTTCTCGTCCTTGATGTCCACCCCTTCCTTCGCCTCGATCGCCTGGTGCATGCCCTCGTTGTAGCGGCGGCCGGCGAGGATACGGCCGGTGTGCTCGTCGACGATCATGACTTCGCCGTCCATGACGACGTAGTCCTTGTCGTTCTTGAACAGCTCCTTGGCCTTGATGGCGTTGTTCAGATAACCGACGAGCGGGGTGTTCACCGACTCGTACAGGTTGTCGATACCGAGCCAGTCCTCGACCTTGGCGACACCGGGCTCGTGGATCGCGACCGTGCGCTTCTTCTCGTCGACCTCGTAGTCGCCGGTCTCCTCGATGCCCTTGAGCGGATTGCCCGCCTCACCCTTGGTGAGCCGCTTGACCAGCTTGGCGAAGTCGCCGTACCACTTCGTGGCCTGGTCGGCGGGGCCGGAGATGATCAGCGGCGTACGGGCCTCGTCGACCAGGATGGAGTCGACCTCGTCGACGACGGCGAAGTTGTGGCCACGCTGGACCAGCTCCTCCTGGGACCACGCCATGTTGTCGCGCAGGTAGTCGAAGCCGAACTCGTTGTTCGTGCCGTACGTGATGTCGCACGCGTACTGCTCACGGCGCTGCGCGGGCGACATGTTCGCCATGATGCAGCCGACCTTGAGGCCCAGGAAGTTGTGGACGCGGCCCATCAGCTCGGAGTCGCGCTCGGCCAGGTAGTCGTTCACCGTGATCAGGTGGACGCCCTTGCCGGACAGCGCGTTGAGGTACGCGGGCAGCGTGCCGACGAGGGTCTTGCCCTCACCGGTCTTCATCTCGGCGACAAAGCCGAGGTGCAGCGCGGCGCCACCCATGAGCTGTACGTCGTAGTGGCGCTGGCCGAGGACGCGCTTGGCCGCCTCGCGGACGGTCGCGAACGCCTCGGGGAGCAGGTCGTCCAGGCTCTCGCCATCGGCGTACCGCTCTTTGTACTCGGCGGTGAGCGCCCTCAACTCGGCGTCGGAGAGGCTGACGAAGTCCTCTTCGATAGAGTTGACCTGGTCCGCGATGCGGTGCAGTTTGCGCAGGATCTTGCCTTCGCCTGCACGCATGAGCTTGTTGAAGACGGACACTGAGGCTGGTCTCCTTGCCGGTCGGGCCTGGCACGTGGGTCGGAATCGGACACGGGCGCGGGCACGGCAGGCGGGCCCCACCGCAACGGCCATCGTAAGCGAGGACTCGGCCGCGCCGGGAGGGCCGCCGTCACGCGGGTCTGCCGCCACCCTCATATATGAACGCGCGGAACCCGTGGAAGGTGCCGGTACGGCCCGAAAAGCATTCGTCCCGCATCGCCCCGCTCAGCAGAATCCGTCCATGGAACCCGTCACCCTCACCACCGAGCGCCTGCTGCTGCGCGCCCTCACGCCCGACGACGCCGACGCCGTGCACGCGATCTGCCAGGACCCCGGCATACAGCGCTGGATCGCCGTCCCCACGCCGTACGAACGCGGACACGCCGAGCACTTCGTCGAGCGGCTGGTCGCGGACGGCTGGCGCTCCGGGATCAACTGCACCTTCGGTGTCCTGCCCCTCGGCGGCGGCCCCCTCCTGGGCGCCGTCAACGTGCATCGCCAGACGGGCACGTGGGAGATCGGCTACTGGACGGCGAAGGAGCACCGCGGGCGCGGCCACACGGTGGAAGCGGTGGGGGCCGTGGCCCGCTGGGCCTTCACGGCGCTGGGCGCGGAGCGGCTGGAGTGGCGCGCCGAGGTCGGCAACGAGGGGTCGCGGGCCGTCGCGGAGAAGGCCGGTTTCGTGGTGGAGGGCGTGCTCCGCGCCGCCCTGCTCCACCGGGACACCCTGCGGGACACCTGGATCGGCTCACTCCTCCCCTCGGACCTGGGGCTGCCCGGCGCCCACCCGTACCTGCCCGCGCGGAGCTGACCCACGGCCTCCCGGACCCGTTGTCGGTGCGGCCGTCTATCGTGCGGACCATGACGACTGCGCCGCCCGCCACCATCGAACTCTCCGCCGACGAGGCCCGCCGTATCGCGCTGCGTGCCCAGGGGTTCCTCGGCGCCCCGGACCGGCGCGGCGGCGTGCGGGGGGTGCTGCGGCATCTCGGCGCCGTCCAGCTCGACACGATCTCGGTGCTCGCCCGGTCGCACGAGCTGATCCCGTACGCGCGACTGGGCGCGGTGGGCCGCAGAACGGTCGAGGACGCCTACTGGACGCCCCCGTCCGACGGCGTGTCGCCGGCCGAGCCGCACGCCTTCGAGTACTGGTCCCACGCGGCCTGTGTGCTGCCCATCGAGGAGTGGCCGCACTTCGCCTTCCGCCGCCGCGCGTACCGCGCCCGCCCGCACTGGTACCACGAGCTGGCGGACGGGACGTACGACGCGGTGATCAAGCAGTTGCGCGCGGAGGGCCCGCTGACCGCCACGGAGCTGGGCGGCGCCAAGAACGGCGGGCTGTGGTGGGACTGGTCCGAGGCGAAGGTGGCCGTCGAGCGCGCGCTGATGTACGGGGAGGTCGTGTGCACGGGGCGGCGGAGCTGGAAGCGGGTGTACGACCTCGCGGAGCGCGCCGTGCCCGGTGCCCTCCTCCATGACGACCTGGACGACACGGAGTGCCTGCGCCGCCTCGTGACGCTCGCCGGCCGGTCGCTCGGGGTGGGGACGCGCGCCGACATCGCGGACTACCACCGGATCAAGGGCGAGCAGGTCGACGCGGTGATCGCGGACTCGGGGCTGGTGCCGGTGAGCGTCGAGGGCTGGGCGAAGCCCGCGTGGGCGGACCCGGCGGCGCTGGCGACCGCCCCGCGCGGCCGGCACCGTACGACGCTGCTGTCGCCGTTCGACTCCCTCATCTGGGAGCGGGCCCGCACCGAGCGGATCTTCGGCTTCACCCACCGGCTGGAGGCGTACGTCCCCAAGCAGAAGCGGGTGTATGGCTACTTCGCGATGCCGCTGCTCTCCGGCGGCCGGCTGCTGGGCCGGGTCGACCCCGCGCGCGAGGGAAACACGCTGGTGGCCAAGCACGTGTCCCTGGACACCCCGAAGGGCGTGTCCCCGATGGCGTCGGCGCTGCGGGAGGCCGCGGAGTGGGTCGGCTGCTCGGACGTACGGGTGGAGCGCGTCGACCCGCCCGAGCTGCGCGGCCCGCTGGCCGGGGCGCTCACCGCGGCGGAGTGACGCGGGAGCGCGCGGCGAGCCGGGCACGCGCACGGAAGCAGACGCGGGGGGGGGCGTGAAGCGGACGCGGGAGGGTTGGGCGTGGTCAGCGGATTTCGAGGATCTTCTCGCGCATCGCGTAGACCACGGCCTCCATCCGGGAGTGGAGCTGCAGCTTCTCCAGGATGTTGCGGACGTGGTTCTTCACGGTGTTCTCGGAGATGAACAGCTCCTTGGCGATGTCCCGGTTGTTCATCCCCGTGGCCACCAGCTTCAGGACCTCCAGCTCGCGCTCGGTCAGCCGCGGCGCGGGCACGAGCCGGCGTTCGTCGGTGCGCTGGATCATCGACTTGAACTCGGTGAGCAGCTTGGACGCCATGGACGGGCTGATCTGCGACTGGCCGTCAGCCACGGCGCGGATCGCCGTGGCGACCTCGTCGGTGGAGATCTCCTTCAGGAGATAGCCGGTGGCGCCCGCCTTGATCGCGTCGTAGAGGTCGGCCTCCTCGTCGCTGATCGTCAGCATGATGATCTTGGCGCTGGGTGCCACCTCCTTGATGGAGGTGCACGCCTCGATACCGCCGCGCTTGGGCATCCTGACGTCCATCAGCACGATGTCCGGCAGCAGGTCCGCGGCCTTGTCGACGGCCTCGGCCCCGTCGCCCGCCTCACCGACGACCTGGATGTCCTCCTCCTGCGCGAGAACGATCTCCAGCCCGCGCCGGAAGAGCGCGTGGTCGTCCACGACGAGGACCCGAATCGGTTCCGGGCGCGAGCCGCCCCGCTCCGCGTCCGCGTCCGTGTCGGACCCGGACCCGGCGCCGCCGACCACGCCACCGGCCCCACCGGCGTGATGCACCGGTCCGAAGCTGTCCGCCATCGTTCCTCCCCCTGAAGGCCGGGGCCCGCATTCATGGAGCCGGCCAACCGCAGTTCGCAGACCACTTGTTGGCTTGCGGCTCCATGATTTCATGCCCGGGCCGCCGAGGGGTCGTCCTCAGGACGCACCGTGGTGTCCCCAAGGGCTCTACGAGCGCTCGGGGACACCGACGGGCGTGGGATTCCGGCCTCTTTTCCGGCTGGATTCCGGCGGTCCGGCCGGTGTGTCAGCCGTTTCCGGCCGGTGTCAGCCGCTCTCAGGCGCTCTCAGCCGCCGAGAGCGCCACCCGCACCGTCCGGCTCCGAGCCGGCCAGCGGGTCCGTCCTGAGATGAATGACGCCGTAGTCGTAGGCGTGGCGCCGGTAGACGACGCTGGGCTCCTTGGTGTCGGAATCGACGAAGAGATAGAAGTCGTGACCGACCAGCTCCATCTCGTAGAGCGCCTGGTCGAGCGTCATCGGTGCGGCGACATGGGTCTTCTCGCGGACCACCAGGGGGCCTTCGCCCTGCACCTCAAGGGTGCCGATCATGGTGGTGGGTACGGCCGTCTCGCGGGCCTCTTCCGCCGCGGTCTCGCCGTTCGCGTTCAACTGGGCCACGCCGGGGACGACATCGACGACCTCCGCGGCCGACAACCGGCCGTTTCCCCGCCGGTTGTGGCGCTTGTCGTGCTGCTTGCGCAGCCGCGCCTCCAGTTTGCCGGTGGCCAGGTCGAGCGCCGCGTACGGATCGGCCGCCGCCGCCTCGGCACGGATCACGGGGCCCCGCGAATGAAGGGTGATCTCCACCCGGTCACTGCGGTCGGCCTGCCGCGGATTGGGCTCCTTGGACACCTCGACATCGAGGCTGATCACCTTGGCGTCGAGCTTCTGGATCTTCTCCAGCTTCAGCTTCTCCGCCACGTGCTTGCGGAACCGCTCGGGCACCTCTGTCTTGCGGCCCTTGACGACGATGTCCACGCAGAACTCCGTTCCCGGATCACTCCGCCTCGCTGCGGAGTCACTCCTTGTTGCACCAGGCCCCGGTGGTCACCGGAGCCTCGGACTTGGCGACTTTCACCTCCTCCTCCCCCAGCGACGAGATCCCCACTCCCCTGAATTTCCGGGGGTCTGAAAAGCGCCGGAGCACACCAGTGCATTCAATGAGTCGCGGCTCGCGCCATTCCTCATAACCGAACATAGACCCCCCGGACGGGTGTCGGCACCCGCTACCGGCATGTACCTCTGTTCAGCTCTTTTCCTGCCCTGTTCACCTGCAACGATGCACGGTCCCCATCAGTTCCGGTTTATTTCGAAAGACAGGGGCGGAGCGGCGACGACGGCAGCACTCACCTGTACGAATCCGGGAATGCCTGGACCCATGGCGGCACGCAGTGCCCTCGCCCCTTCAGCGAGCGAGGCACCGGTCGTCATGAGATCGTCCACCAACACCACCCGGCCGCCTTCCAGCAGCCGGGTACCCCCGATGGCGACCTCCAATGCCCCCGAAAGGTTCGCCTGTCTCTGCCGGGCACCGAGGGCCGCCTGATCGGCCACCGGGCGGCGCTGGCGCAGCAGCGGCAGGACCCGGCACTCGCGCCCGGTACGCCGCAGCTCTCCGGCGGCGGCCAGCGCCAGCCTGCGGCCCGCGTCGTGCCCCCGCGCCCCGACCGCGCGCAGGGTGGACGGCACCGGCACGAGGAGCAGCGGCCCCACGCCCGTACCGGGCGGCGCGGCGGCCCGTACAGCGCCCGCCAGGGCGCGTCCCAGCGGCGCGGCGAGGCCCAGGGCCCCGCGCTCCTTGTGCGCCAGCAGAACGGCCCGTACGGCGTCCTCGTACGGAGCCGCCGCGTGAACGGCCGGCAGCCCCGGCGGCTCCGGCACCGGCCGCACCCGGCACGGCCACGTCCCGTACAGCGCCCGGCCGCACGCCTCGCACAAAGGTGTCCTGGGGCTCCCGCATCCGCCACAGGCGACCGGCAGCACCAGGCCGGTGATCTCCCGCCACCACGCCCGCATGGGACACACTGTGCCAACCTCCGAGGCACCGGGCCACCCCTGTGGACAACTCCGTCGGGCAAAGCCCGTAACCAGCCGTTTCCACGTCCCGGCGGTCTGCGACCACCGGCTGATTCCAGGCCACACCTCAGGGCGGCGCCGTCACCGGACGGCGCCGCCTTCAAGTGCGGCCGTCGGACGTCAGCCCGGGTAGACGGGCGACGAGCCCACTTCGACCATCGTCTGCCAGTTCGCGCCCGTCGGCAGCCGTACGATCCCGGCGTCCTCCGAGTCGGCCACCACGGGCTGCTGGTCGTCGTCCGCCGCGGCGATCGCCGTCACCTGGTTCAGCCCGGGCAGCACGCTCGACGCCGAGGTCGATCCGTCGGTCTGCATGTAGCGGACCTGCTGCACGCCCCCCTGCTCCTTGCCGACCACCACGAGTCTGCTCGGACCGGCCCAGGAGACCGCCGTGACGGTCTCCAGTTGCGGGGCGGCCGACTGGAGTTCCACCACGGACACCACCGGTTCGGCCGCGGAGCCGTGCCGCTCCACCCGCCCGATCTGGAGCGTGGTCCTGCCGTCCTTCGCCAGCAGCAGCGCGACCCGCACCCCGTCCGCCGACACCCGCAGCCCCTCGATGCGCGCACCGTCCAGACCGTCGACCGTGACCGTGCGCGGCTCGCCCTCTCCGTCCGCGAACCGCAGCAGACGCGGGTTCGCCGGGTCCCGGTCGGCGACCCACAGATCGCCGCGCCCGTCCCAGCTCGGCGCCGACAGCCGTTCCTTCTCGTCCGGTCCCTTGCTGGTCACCAGCGGATCGCCCGGCTCGCTGTCCGCGAGGATCGACGACACGTACAGCGCCTTGGCGTCCTTCGTGACGCCCGCCGCGTGCTTCTCGTCGCGCGCCACGGCGACCCAGCCCAGCTTCAGATCGCCCTTGCCCAGCGGCCCGATGACCTGCGACCGGTCCACGCTCTCGCCGCCGCCCGCCTGGAGCAGCGAGAGGCGTCCCCGGTCGTCCACGTAGTACGGGTTGTCGGGCCGGCCGGTGGTGCGGTCCGGCGCGAACTCCTCGGCCTGGTCGCCGCTGAGCACACAGAGCGAGGAGCCGTCGGCCAGCAGCTCGACCTGTCCCACCGGCGTGGCGGTGAGGTCCCGCAGGGTGAACAGGAGCTGCGCGGCCATCTTCCGGCACTGTGCGCGCCCCGCCTTGGACGCCTTCTCGTTGAGCGGCACCTTCAGCGCGTTGCGGTCGTCGAACTCCAGTGACGTGGTGCCCTTCTGGAGTGCGGTGCCGCTGGGGAACGGGGAGTCGACGACCGGTTTCAGCCAGTTCGTCGGCCCGTCGAGCAGCACCCTGACCGCCTGGGTGACCGGATCCATCCGGCTCGTGGGGTCTATGCGCTGACGGATGTAGACCGGGTCGGCCACCAGCCAGTTCTCGCCGGAGGCGAAGTAGTACTTGTTCACGGACCGGTAATTGCGCTGGAAGTCCGACTCGCCGAGGACGAGCCCCTGCGGCAGATCATCGATCCGCCACTCCTTGGTGCCCCCGATGTTCTGCCGCACCAGGTGGATGGTGCCGTTGTACGCCGTGGGATCGAGCGGCTGATAGGCGTGCGAGGAGTCCACGTCGGCTATCCGGTCGCCGTACAGCGGATACGTCAGACCGCCGCTGTCCGAGCCGGACGCCTCCTTCGGGACCGCGGGGTCCGGCGCGGCGCGCAGCACCGTCGTACCGGCGCCCGGCTGCCAGTAGCGGGACGCTTCCGGCGTCAGATACTTCCTGGCCATCGCGAAATCGGGATCGTCACTGGTCATGGCCTCCAGGAAGCCGTCGACGATCTCGGCGGGACCCGCCTTCTCGCGCGGCGGTACGGCGTACACCCGCACCTGGGACTCACCGGCCGGCGACGCCTTGACCGGCTCCACCTCCCCGCTGTCCGGGATCGATGCGCACCCGGCCAGCAGCAGGGCGAGAACCCCCAGCACGACCGGCGTCCGCACCGCCCTCCCCAGCCCGACCCTCTGGCGGTCAGCGCCCACGTACCGTGTCCTCCCGCTGCGGATCCGACGGTGCGGATTCTTCTGATGGAGTGCCCGCCTCGGGGGCCCGCTCCCCGGCGGGCCGCGCCACCACCCGGGCGCCACTGCCCGGCAGGGCCGTGGGATCCACCGTGGCGGCCGTACGGGGCAGCGCGGGCGGTCCCGCTGCCGCCTGGAGCGGGGAGCGGTCCACGCGCGGCTGTGCCGGCACGCTCGCCAGCCGGTGCGCGCTCTCCTTCAGCTCCTGGGACCCGGCGCTCTCCCGGTTGCGCCGGGAGTCCTCGGGCTCCAGCGGTATGGGGGAGCCGCGCAGCGCCTCGTCGGCCGTACGCGGCAGTGTCAGCCGGAACTGGGAGCCCCCGCCGGGTTCGCCCCACGCCTGGAGCCAACCGCCGTGCAGCCGGGCGTCCTCGACGGCGATCGACAGCCCGAGCCCGGTGCCGCCCGTCGTGCGGGCGCGCGCCGGGTCGGCCCGCCAGAAGCGGTTGAACACCCGGGTGGCCTCGCCCGGCTTGAGCCCCACCCCGTAGTCGCGTACGGCGACCGCGACGGCACCGCCCGCCACACCGAGCCGTACGACGACATCCCGGCCCTCACCGTGCTCGACGGCGTTGACGACCAGATTGCGCAGCACCCGCTCCACCCGGCGGGCATCGGCCTCGGCGACCACGGGCTGCTCGTCCCCGAGGACCTGGATCCGGCTGCCCTTGCGCTCGGCCAGCGGCTCGGCGCCGCCGATCACCCGGCGCACGACCTCGCGTAGATCTATCGGCTCGGCCTCCAGGGCCGCCGCGCCGGCGTCGAAGCGGCTGATCTCCAGCAGGTCCGCGAGCAGCGACTCGAAGCGGTCGAGCTGGTCCCCGAGCAGTTCGGCGGAGCGCGCCGTCACCGGATCGAAGTCGGCGCGCGCCTCGTGGATGACGTCGGCGGCCATCCGTACGGTCGTCAGCGGGGTGCGCAGCTCGTGCGAGACGTCGGAGACGAAGCGCCGCTGCATCCGGGAGAGCTCCTCCAACTGCTGGATCTTGAGCTGGAGATTCTGCGCCATCTTGTTGAAGGCTTCACCGAGCCGGGCGATGTCGTCCTCGCCGGTGACCTTCATACGTTCCTGGAGGCGGCCGGTGGAGAGCCGCTCGGCGATTCCCGCGGCCATACGTACGGGTGTCACGACCTGCCGCACCACCAGCCAGGCGATGGCGCCCAGCAGGACCACCACGAAGAGCCCGGCCGTGGCGAGCGTGCCCTTGACCAGGTTGAGCGACTGCTCCTCCTGCGTCAGCGGGAAGAGGTAGTACAGCTCGTACGCGTTGCCGTTGGCGTCGTTCAGCCGCTTGCCGACGATCAGCCCCGGCTCCGGATCCCGGTCCTCGGTGGCCCGGGTGTACCGGATCTGCGCGTAGCTCTGGTACGGCCCGGTGCCCTGCGCGACCGCGGTCCGCAGATTGACGGGAACGCTGGAGAAGTCGACCCCGCCGGAGACCCGGGGCGCCCGGCTGGTGGACGCCGCGTCCTGCCCGTCGGGGCTCAGCGCGACCACGTTGAAGGCCCCGGGGCCGCCACTGGCGAGCTGCTCGACCAGGTCGGACCGCCAGTTGACGGAGTTCCTCCCCGACCGGCCGCTCTCCCCGTCGCCGTCCCGGCCGCCGAGCGCGGCCGGGGAGTCGGCCTTCTCCTTGGCCACGGTGAAACCGCCGGCCGCCTGGCTCTGCGCGGCCTTCTCCTTGGCTTCGAGCAGGCCGTTGCGCACCTGACCGATGACCACGAAACCGAGCAGCAGCACCACGCCCAGCGACATCAGCAGCGTCGCCGCGACGACCCGGAGCTGGATGTTGCGCCGCCACAGCCGCACGGCGGGCAGCAGCGGACGCCGCACCCACCGCACGAGCAGCCGCAGCACAGGACCGCCCGGCGAACCGTCCTGGAGCAGCCGGCCGCTCTGGAACAGCCGGGTCACCCCCGAGAAGGCACGCCCGGGCCCGGCAGCCCGCCCCGCACGGACTCCCGGCTCACCGGGCTTCGGAGCAGCGCTGCCGCCGGACATGTCAGCTCGGCCCTGCCTTGTAACCGACACCACGGACGGTCACCACGATCTCCGGGCGCTCGGGGTCCTGCTCGACCTTGGAACGCAGCCGCTGGACATGCACATTGACCAGTCGGGTGTCCGCGGCGTGCCGGTAACCCCACACCTGCTCAAGAAGCACCTCACGGGTGAACACCTGCCACGGCTTACGGGCCAGCGCGACCAGCAGATCGAACTCCAGCGGCGTCAGGGCGATCGACTGCCCGTCCCGCTTCACTGAGTGACCCGCCACATCGATGACCAGGTCACCTATGGTCAACTGCTCCGGCGCCGGCTCCTCCGACCTGCGCAGCCGCGCCCTGATCCGGGCCACCAGCTCCTTGGGCTTGAACGGCTTGACGATGTAGTCGTCGGCGCCGGACTCCAGCCCCACCACCACATCGACCGTGTCGCTCTTGGCCGTGAGCATGACGATGGGCACCCCGGACTCGGCCCTGATGAGCCGGCACACCTCGATGCCGTCCCGACCGGGCAGCATGAGGTCCAGCAGCACCAGGTCCGGCTTGGCCTCCCGGAAGGCCGCGAGTGCCTTGTCACCGTCCGCTACGAACGACGGCTCGAAACCTTCACCCCGCAGCACAATCCCGAGCATCTCGGCCAGTGCGGTGTCGTCATCGACGACAAGGACGCGTCCCTTCATATCGACATCATCCCATTTTCATTTCCGTTGCGTAGACACGCGTGATCTGTCTCACTGACCGGCGACGACGTGCGCCGATGGCCGTGTGTGACCGTCGCTGTCCGTCGACGTTGATGTCAAGCACTGATGTCAAACCCGCTGCGGTGGATCCGAGCCCTTGGCCGACCGCCACGGCACTCCCACCCGCATCCCGCCTCCCGTCGTCCCACACGGTAGTGGAGCGCACGACCGTTCCGGACGGCCCGACCGCACCATGAACACCTGCGGGACGGCCGCCGGTTCAGCCGATCCCCGCCCGGCGCGCCCCGGCACACAACTCCGCGATTCCGCCCCCGGTCACCGGGGACAGCGCACCGCACTCGGTGACGATCGCCGTCACCAGTTCCGGCGGAGTGACGTCGAAGGCCGGGTTGTACGCCTGCGTCCCCAGCGGCGCCACCGGCGTCCCGCCCCCGGGCTCCACCCCCGCCACCGCGACCTGCGGCGCTGTGAACTCCGTCACCTCCTGGCCCGGTCGTTGCTCCACCTCTATCGACGCCCCGTCCGTGGTGTCCAGGTCGATGGTCGTGGTGGGGGCGACCACGATGAACGGCACATGGTGGTACTTGGCGAGCACGGCGAGCGGATAGCTCCCCACCTTGTTCGCCACCGAGCCGTCGGCGGCGATCCGGTCCGCCCCGATCAGGACGGCGTCCACCTCCCCCGCCGCGAAGAGCGAACCCGCCGCGTTGTCCGTCAGCAAGGTGTACGCCATCCCGTTGCGCGCCGCCTCGTACGCCGTCAGCCGCGCACCCTGGAGCAGCGGACGCGTCTCGTCCACCCACAGGCGCCGCAGCCGGCCGGCGCGGTGCGCCGCCCTGGCCACCGCGAACGCGGTGCCCTCCCCACCCGAGACGAGCGCCCCGGTGTTGCAGTGGGTCAGGATCCGATGGCCGCCTCCCGGCAGCAGTTCGTCGAGGAATGTGAGCCCGAACGCCGCCATCTCCGCGCTGGCCTGGGCATCTTCCCGGTGGAGCCGCTTCGCCTCGGTGAGCGCGGCAGCCGCCGCCCCCTTCGGATCCGCCCCTCGGTCGGCCGCCGCACGGTACGCGTCACGGGCCCGGTACACCCCGTACCCAAGGTTCACCGCGGTGGGCCGCGCCCCCGCCAACTGCTCCGCCGCGTCCTCGACGTCGTAACCACGCGCCGCGGCCAGCGCCACCCCGTAGGCGCCCGCGATCCCCAGCAGCGGTGCGCCCCGGACCGCCAGCGTCCTGATCGCCACCACCAGAGCGGGCACATCCGTACAGACCAGCTCAGCCTCCTCGACCGGAAGTCGCGTCTGGTCAAGGAGGACCAGTACGGGCCCTTCGGGCGGCTCGTCCCAACGGAGGGAGGGGAGCATCGGCGGCTCCGCGCCGACCGACGTGTGTGCGTACTGATCAGCCATCCGCTCAGTCTGCCCGCTGCGGCACGGACAATGAAGGCGAGAACAGAGCCGATAAGGAGATACAGCCCCCGGTCCGTCCCGGCGCGCCGCGTGGCACGATGGCTGCCAGGCCCTGTTTCCCGGATCTCCGTGGGCCCGGAACCCCAGGCACGGCACTTCGCCACCGATCCACGGAGATCCGGGAAACAGGACCCAGGTCGTGTCCGACGGATCTTCACAGGCCCGCGACGCCCCGCACCGCATCCCGCAGGGGTGCCGATGTCGTCCCTGTACCTCCGGTCCATCGACGACGCCGGTCCGCCATCCCTCGGCGCACGCCACCGGCGGCGACTCCCGCCGCCGGTGCGGCGGACGGGGTCCGGGCCGCGAAGCTCCACCGGACGCGACCTGGCCCGCCGCCCCGCTCCGCGGACGGGCACCGTCGAAGCGCCGGCTCCCCGAGCCGGCCTCTCAACCAATCCACGAGGTGGACGACCGTGAACGACACTCCGGGCTGGGCCTCGCCCGGATCCGCCCCGTCCGACGGCCAGGACGCCACTGTGCCCCGGCCAGCAGAGCCCGCCGACGACACCGGCTCCGCCTCGAAGTGGTCCACGTCCCAGCCACCGGCCGGACAGTGGTCCCCGCCGAGCGCGCCCGGGACCGGCCCCAACGCCCCCGGACCCGCGCGAGGCTGGGGCGGACCGCCCCCGGGCGGGCCCGGTCCCGGCTGGGGCAAGCCGCCGGCCGCCAAGCCGGGGGTCATCCCGCTCCGCCCGCTGAGTGTCGGTGAGATCCTCGACGGCGCCGTCTCGACCCTGCGCGTCCACTGGCGCACGGTGCTGAGCGTCAGCCTCGCCGTCTCCGTGGTCTCCCAGATCGGCGACATCCTCCTCCGGCGCTATCTGCTGCCCGAGCCGGTCGCGCTCGATCCGAACGCGACGCCGTCGGAACTCCTCAGCCAGACCGCCGACTCGGCTCAATCGCAGCTCGCCGCCGACGCCCCCTCGCTCGCCATCCTGGTGATCTGCACGCTCTTCACCACCGCGATACTCACCGTGGTGATCAGCCGCTCCGTGCTGGGCCGTCCCGTCACCCTCGCGGACGCCTGGAACGAGGCCCGCCCCCGCCTGCTCAGGCTGCTCGGATTCACCCTGCTGCTGCCGTTGATGAGCGCCGCCGTGCTGACCGTCGGCATGCTGCCCGGCCTGCTGATCGGGTCCACGGCCGGGGTCGCGCTCTCCCTGCTCGGCGCGGTGGCGGCCTTCGTCGTCGTCATCTGGCTGATGGTCCGCTTCAGCCTCACCTCCCCCGCGCTCATGCTGGAACGCCAGGGAGTCATCCCGTCGATGCGCCGCTCCGCCAAGCTCGTGGCGGGCGCCTGGTGGCGCACCTTCGGCATCCTGGCCCTCACCCTGCTGCTGTCCATGGTGCTCTCGCTGCTCATCGCCATCCCGTTCGCGATCATCGGTACGGCGGTGGGCGGCGACGGCCTCACCGGCTGGCCCTTCCTCATCGTCACCGGCATCGGTTCCGTGATCGCCTCCACCATCACGTACCCGATCTCCGCCGGCGTCACCGTCCTTCTCTACGTGGACCAGCGCATCCGGCGCGAGGCTCTCGACCTCGAACTCGCACGCGCCGCGGGCGTACCGGGCTACGGCACCGAACAGCCGGGCCACGGCCCCTCCGGGAGCTGATGCGGTGTCCGTCCTGGGGGGAACGACGACACGGCCGCTGATACGCGCGAGCGGCGACCTGCCGGTGGACACCTCCCGCGTCCCCGCCCGTGAGGCGGCGGAGCGGGAGCTGTCCGAGCCGATGTACCACGAGAACGATCCCAACCTCCTGGAACGTGCCCTCGATCGCATCGCGGAGTGGATCGGCAAGCTCTTCGAGGGCGCGTCCGGCGCCGCCCCCGGCGGCCCGCTCGGACTCGTCGTGATCGCCCTGATCGTCGTGGCGCTCTGCGCCGCCCTGTGGTGGCGGCTGGGCACCCCCCGGCGCCTGTCGGCCGCCACGGGCACCCTCTTCGACGACGGCCCCCGCAGCGCCGCACAGCACCGCACCACGGCCGAGGCGCACGCCGCGGCCCACCGCTGGACGGAGGCGGTCCAGGAGCGGATGCGTGCCATCGTCCGCTCCCTGGAGGAACGGGCCCTGCTCGACCCCCGCCCCGGCCGCACCGCCGACGAAGCGGCCTCCGAAGCGGGGCGCGCACTCCCCGGCCACGCGGACCGACTGCGCACGGCCGCCAGGGAGTTCGACGACGTCACGTACGGGGGCCGCACCGCCGACGAGCGGACATATCTGCGACTGCGTGAACTCGACACCGACCTCGAACGAGCGAAGCCGCACCTGAGCACCGTGGCCGGAGGAACAACCGAGTGACCTCCCCCCTCAGCCCCACCTCGCTCGCCCCGAGCGCCCGCCAGGTCTGGACACGAGGCCGCGGACTCCTCCTCGCCCTTCTCGTCCTGCTGACGGCCGGGATCGCGATGGCCGCCCTGCGCTCCGGCGAACAGCACGGACGTCTCGACCCGCGCTCCGCGGACCGGTTCGGCAGCCGCGCCACCGCCGAACTCCTCAGGGACCACGGGGTCTCCGTCACCGTCCGCACCACCCTGCGCGCGGCCACGGCCGAAGCCGGCCCCGACACCACCCTGCTGGTCACCAACCCCGACCTGCTGACATCCACGCAGCAGCACACCCTGCGCGCCCGGACGGCCCCCGCGGGCGGTCGTACCGTCCTGCTCGGCGCGGGCCCGCCGTCCCTCGGCACTCTGGCGCCCGGAGTCCGTACGAACACCCCCGTACCGGTCTCGGCCCACGCCCCCCGGTGCTCGCTGCCCGCCGCCGTCCGCGCGGGCACCGTCGACATCGGCGGCGAGCGCTACGAGACGGACACGCCCGGGGCCGACTCCTGCTACCCGAGCCACGGCGCACCGACCCTCCTCCGAATCCCGGACACGAGGACCGGCTCCGCCGGCACGTCGGCCACCGACGCCGCATCCGGTGACACCGTGCTGCTCGGCTCCCCCGACATCCTGTACAACGACCGCCTCGACCAGCAGGGCAACGCGTCGCTGGCCCTTCAACTCCTCGGCTCCCGGCCTCATCTCGTCTGGTACCTCCCTTCACTCAGTGATGACTACGCCTCCGGTGCCGACGGTGGCGAGGACAACGCCGGCAGTACATTCCTCGAACTGATCCCTTCCGGCTGGCTCTGGGGCACCTCCCAGCTCTTCCTGGCCGCGCTGCTCGCCGCCGTCTGGCGCGCCCGCCGGCTGGGGCCACTCGTGACGGAACGGCTCCCTGTGGCCATCCGCGCCTCCGAGTCCACCGAGGGACGCGCAGGCCTCTACCGCAAGGCGAACGCACGGGACCACGCCGCATCAGCCCTGCGCGCGGCCACCCGTGACCGCCTCGCCCCGCTCGTCGGCGTTCCTCCCACCAAGGCACACAAGCCCGACTCCCTGATCCCCGCGGTCTCCGCCCGTCTGCCGGACTCGGACCACGACCTGGCCGCCCTCCTCTTCGGTCCGGCCCCGACCGGGGACGCCGCTCTCATCCGCCTGGCGGACCAACTCGACGCCCTCGAAAGAGAGGTACGCACCTCATGAGTGCCCCGACCGAACAGAACGCCGGGACCCCCGGACCTGCCGGGAACACGGGCAGCGCCCGCGCGGCCCTGGAAGCCCTACGCGCCGAGATAGCGAAGGCAGTGGTCGGCCAGGACCCCGCCGTCACCGGGCTTGTCGTAGCCCTGCTCTGCCGCGGCCACGTCCTCCTCGAAGGAGTCCCCGGGGTAGCCAAGACCCTGCTCGTACGGGCACTCGCCGCCTCCCTCGAACTCGACACCAAACGCGTTCAGTTCACCCCCGACCTGATGCCGAGCGACATCACCGGCTCACTCGTCTACGACTCCCGCACCTCGGAGTTCTCCTTCCAGCCCGGCCCGGTCTTCACCCATCTGCTGCTGGCCGACGAGATCAACCGCACCCCGCCCAAGACCCAGTCGTCCCTCCTGGAGGCCATGGAGGAGCGCCAGGTCACCGTCGACGGCGTCGCGCGCCCCCTGCCCGACCCGTTCCTGGTCGCCGCGACCCAGAACCCGGTCGAGTACGAGGGCACTTACGCCCTTCCCGAAGCCCAGCTCGACCGATTCCTGCTCAAGCTGGCGGTGCCGCTGCCCTCCCGTGACGACGAGATCAATGTGCTGACCCGCCATGCGGAAGGTTTCGATCCGCGCGATCTCCAGGCCGCGGGGGTACGGCCCGTCGCCGGACCTGCCGACCTGCAAGCGGCGCGCGAAGCGGTCGCCAAGACCTCTGTCTCACCCGAGATCGCGGGCTATGTCGTCGATATCTGCCGTACCACGCGTGAATCCCCCTCGCTGTCCCTCGGCGTCTCCCCACGAGGAGCCACCGCCCTGCTCTCCACGGCCCGTGCCTGGGCCTGGCTGACCGGCCGCGACTACGTCATCCCCGACGACGTCAAAGCCCTGGCTCTTCCCACCCTGCGCCATCGCGTCCAACTCCGGCCCGAAGCAGAGATGGAGGGAGTCACTGCCGACTCCGTCATTACCGCGATCCTCGCCCATGTCCCCGTACCCCGATGAGGCTGTGAAACCGTGGCCCTCACCGGACGGAGCGCTCTCCTCGCGGCTCTTGGCTCGCTCCCCATCGGTGTCTTCGCCCCCAGTTGGGCGGGGATCCTCGCCGTCAATGTGCCGCTCTCACTCGCCATTCTGTGCGACTACGCCCTGGCGACACCAGTGCGAACGCTCCAATTCACCCGAAACGGTGACACCTCAGTTCGACTCGGCGAGAGCGCGGCAGTCCACCTCACCGTCACCAACCCCTCAGGCCGCCGCCTGCGTGCCCAGCTCCGCGACGCCTGGCCGCCCAGTAGCTGGCTCACCGGGACCGACCGGTCGAGTTCCCGGCACACCGTGACCGTCCCGCCGGGCGAGCGCCGCCGGCTCACCACCCTGCTCCGCCCCACTCGGCGCGGCGACCGGCACGCGGAACGGGTAACCGTGCGCTCGTTCGGGCCGCTGGGACTGGCCTCGCGCCAGGGCAGCCACGACGTCCCCTGGACCGTGCGTGTGCTTCCGCCCTTCACGAGTCGGAAGCACTTGCCGTCCAGACTGGCCCGTCTGCGGGAACTCGACGGCCGCACCAGCGTGCTGACCCGCGGCGAGGGCACCGAGTTCGACAGTCTCAGGGAGTACGTGACCGGCGACGACACCCGGTCCATCGACTGGCGGGCGACCGCGCGCCAGTCGACCGTCACCGTACGGACCTGGCGTCCCGAACGGGACCGGCATCTCCTCATCGTCCTCGACACCGGCCGCACCTCGGCGGGCCGTGTGGGCGACGTCCCACGTCTGGACGCCGCCATGGATGCCACACTCCTCCTGACCGCCCTCGCCTCGCGAGCCGGCGACCGGGTTGATCTCCTCGCCTACGACCGGCGCACACGCGCCCAGGTCCAGGGCCGCGCGGCGGGCGACGTCCTGTCGGCGATGGTGAACGTGCTGGCCCCGCTGGAACCGGAGCTGGTGGAAACGGACGCCCGCGGCCTCAGCGCGGCAACGCTGAAGAGCGCCCCTCGCCGATCACTCATCGTGTTGTTGACGAGCCTCGACGCAGCGCCCGTGGAGGAAGAACTCCTCCCCGTCCTGCCGCAGCTCACCCGACGCCACACCGTCATCGTGGCCTCGGTCGCCGATCCTCACATCGAGAAGATGAGCGCGGCACGAGGCACAGTGGACGCGGTATACGAAGCCGCGGCCGGCGCCCAGGCACAGGGCCAGAGGCGGCGGACGGCAGAACTGTTGCAGAGCAAGGGCGTCACGGTCGTGGATGCCACTCCGGAAAAGCTCGCGCCTGCTCTGGCCGATGCGTACCTCGCGCTCAAAGCGGCTGGACGTCTCTAGTGCTGTGACCGGAAACGATCACCGGGTGGTCTCGATTGGCCGTGTGCCGGTTGGATGTGACGACAACTCCAACCGGTGCGGGGAGGCGGGATGGCAGAGCCGGTCAGGGTTCGCAGGCTGACCGAGCAGGAGGGGCAGAAGCTGCAGCGAATAGTGCGGCGGGGCAGCACGAGCACGGTGCGGTTCCGGCGGGCGATGATGCTGTTGACCTCGGCGGGCGGGAACAGCGTCCCGGTGATCGCAAAGCCAGTGCAGGCGGACGAGGACACTGTCCGCGATGTGATCCACCGCTTCAACGAGAGCGGGCCGGCCTGCCTGGACCCTCACTGGGCGGGAGGCCGGCCCCGCCTGCTCACGGGTGACGACGAGGAGTTCGTCATCCTGACGGCCACCACCCGTCCCACCAAGCTCGGCCGGACCTTCACCCGGTGGCCGATCCGCAAACTCGCCGATCATCTGCCGCGCAACTTCGCCCGTCCGATACGGATCGGCCGTGAGGCTCTGCGCTGTCTGCTCCTGCGCCGCGGGATCACTTTCCAGCGCACCAAGACCTGGAAGGAGTCCACCGACCCGGATTTCGACGCCAAGTTGGACCGGATCGAGTACGCCATCAACGAGCGGCCTGACCGCACCTTCTCCTTCGACGAGTTCGGCCCTCTGGGTATCCGTCCCACGGCCGGATCGTGCTGGGCGCCCAAGAGCCGGCCGGACCGGCTGCCGGCGACCTTTCACCGCACCCACGGAGTCACCTGTTTCCACGGCTGCTACTCGGTCGGTGACGACACCTTGTGGGGCGTCAACCGTCTCCGCAACGGCATCCCTCCGACCTGGGCCGCGAAGAACAAGGTCGAGCTGTGCTTCACGCCGACGAACGCGTCCTGGGCGAACCCGATCGAGGCACACTTCGGTCCGCTGCGCCGGTTCACCCTGGCCAACTCCCACCACCCCAACCACACCGTCCAGACCCGGGAGTTGCACCGCTACCTGCGCCGACGCAACCAGAACGCCCGACACCCCGACGTTCTGGCCGCCCAGCGCCGCGAACGAGCCCGCATCCGCAGCGAGAAAGGCGTCTGCTGGGGAGGCCGCCCAGCACCCGCACGGCAAGACACGACAGGCCGTGAGCAGACTCAATGGGCAGGGAGCCTCTCGCGCAGGAAGCCGAGAAGCAGATCGGTGACGACGGATGGCCGCTCCAGGCTGGGCAGATGACCTGCCCAGGGCAGTTCGAGGTGGCGGGCGTCCGAGAGTAGATCCGGCAGGCGGGCAGCGATCCGCTGGAAGTCCGCCAGATCATGCCCACCGGACAGGGCGAGGCAAGGGGCTTCGATTGTCGCCAGGTCGAACTCCGCCTCGATCGGCTCGAACTCCTCGGCAGCGAGTTGCACCTCAAAGGCGTGCCGCTGCATCAGGTGCACCGCCTCCCGAGCGGCCTCGTCGGCGTCCGGGCCCAGCCAGGTATCAGCCATCAGCTCAACCGCCCCGGCGATATCCCCAGCCTCAAGCAGCGCATCCTCACGCTCGCCGACAGCCTCAAGCGCAGGACTGGGCTCATGGCCGGGAAGCGCGGAACACACCAGCACCATCGCGCTCACCCGGCCTGGCCACCGGGCAGCGACTTCCAAGGTGACCTGCCCGCCGTACGAGGCTCCAACCAGCGCCGCCTGGCCGATGCCGAGAGCGTCCAGGACTTCCAGCACATCCTCAGCGTCACTGTGGGGTCCATCCGCCGCAGCAGTCTCGCCGAAGCCCCGAAAGTCGCAGCGCACCAGCCTGTAGCCGGCCTCGATCAAGGCAGGCGCCTGCGCGTCCCACATCCGCCGGTCACACACCCCGGAATGCAGCAGCACCAGTGCAGGACCGCTTCCAGCCACGTCATGGGAGATCGTCATCCGACAGACCTTACGTAGCAGGTACTTGAAACGCCTCCTCAATACCACCACTGCCAACCCGGTGAACCTTCCCGGTCACAGCACTAGGGCGTGTTTCGAAAGTGGATCTTGAGCTCCCGTGGCTGCCGGCCGCCACGCTTCGACCGCTAGGGCCAACGCCGTTCAGTTAAGCGCGAGGGCTGTTCGTCAAGGCGGGTGAACGAGGCAGCGGAGCTGCTGTAGAAGAGGTTTGTCCTCCAAGACATCCTCACCACAGGAGCTCCGCTGTTGGAACAGGCTGCCGTAACAGGGGCGGTCGGGGTAGCGGCCGGTGTGTTCGCGCCGGGACACATTGGCGAGCTGACCAGGATCGTGCCGTTCGAGATGGTCGACGAGGTGCTGGCGGAGACCCGGGCAGTGCAGCGCAGGGTCCGGCTGGTGCCGGCGCGGGTCACGGTGTACCTGCTGCTGGCTGCGGCACTCTTCAACGGGCTTGGCTACCAGCAGGTTTTCGACCGGTTATGCGCCCGGCTGGCAGGCCTGCCGCTGCTCCGGCCCAGCGGCAGCGCTCTTCGTCAAGCCCGCCAGCGGTTGGGTCCGGCACCGATGAAAACGCTGTTCGACCTGGTGAGCGGCCCAGCGGTCACGACCGCTGCCGCTGCCGGGCGGTGGCGGGGCCCGAGGGTCGTCGCGGTTGACGGCACCCTGCTGCCGGTCCCGGACTGCCCGGCCAACCTCGCGGTATCCACCCGCCAGCGGCTCGGCAACGGGACCTCGGGCTACCCACAACTACGTCTGGCCGCGCTGGTGGCCTGCGGCACCCGGTCGGTGATCGGGGCTGTGTTCGGCCCCGCCACAACTGATGAGCTGGAGTACGCCCGCCGCCTGGCGGACAGCCTGCAGCCCGGAATGCTGCTGCTGGGCGACCGGGACTTCTCCTCCGCCGCGCTGCTGAACCAGCTGGCCGCCACCGGCGCCGATCTGCTGATGCGCTGCAAGGCCAACCGGAACCTGCCCGTGGTGAGTCGCTGCCACGACGGCTCGGTACTGACACGGATCGGACCGCTGACCATGCGCGTCATCGACGCCGAGATCACCATCCGCACCGCCCGGGGCAGCCGCACCGGCCGCTACCGGCTGCTGACCACCCTCACCGACCCGGCTACCCACCCGGCTGGTGAACTCGTCCGGCTCTACCACGAGCGCTGGGAGATCGAGACCGCCTACGCGGAGCTGAAGTCCACGATCCTGGGCGGACGCGTCCTGCGGGCCCGCACCCCCGACGGCATCGAACAGGAGGTTCGGGCCCTGCTGACCGCCTACCAGGCATTACGCACTCGATGGCTGACGCCACCGACAGCGTCCCGGGCACCGACCCGGACCGGGCCGGCTTCACCACCGCGCTCGCCGCTGCCCGGGATCAGCTCGTCCTGGCCGCCGGCGTCATCACCGGCACCGACATCGATCTCGTCGGCACCATCGGCCGTCACATCCTGACCCACCTCCTACCGGCCCGGCGGGTCCGCACCAAAGACCGCATCGTCAAACGCGCGATCTCCAAATACAACGCACCCGGACCCACCATCGACCGGACCACCCACAAGGCCACCATCCACATCAACATGCTCACGGGCAGCCCTTGACGCCCCGGTCCCCGCCCTAACTGAACGGCGTTGCCGCTAGAGCTCGTAGTCCTGGGCCAGCTCTTCCCAGCGAATTCTGCGAAGCGCAAGGTCAGCGTCCTCGCCCGACGGGACATCCAAGACCGTCTGGAACCAGACCACAGTGAGGGCGGAACGGTGCAGCACCGGATCGAGTTCAGGGGCTACCGCTGTTGAGCGGAAGGCGCCGATGCAGGCCACGGTAGGCAGCACCTCGACAGGGCCGAAGGCACCGGCGGTCTGGTCCGGGTACTCGCGGGAGGGCGGAACCAGGTGGACTGGCGTGGAGGGAAACGTGTGGCCGGCCTGCCGCTGGAGGCCACTGACCTTCATGTCGTTGATGGGCTTGCACGGGTAGCCCTCCAGCATCCCCCCGTAGGTCGAAGACATTCGCAGCTCGGTGAGCTCGATCGAACGGCCGGACGTGAGGGCTATGTGGCTCAGCGACATTCCGACACCCTATGCGCACGATTCACTTCCGATTCCACGCCCTAGATGGGTGGAGGACAGGACGTTGGCGTGGACGGGGAAAAGTACCCGCCTCGTCCACACGAGAAGGCTCCTCTGGAAATGAAATGGGCCTGGAACGCAGAAATGCCCCGCACCAGAGGTGCGGGGCATTCCCGTCAATAATTGTTCGGCGGCGTCCTACTCTCCCACAGGGTCCCCCCTGCAGTACCATCGGCGCTGTGAGGCTTAGCTTCCGGGTTCGGAATGTAACCGGGCG
>NZ_JBITHL010000018.1:0-123517 GCF_044457965.1 Streptomyces sp. NPDC050509
CGCCCACCCCCCCCGCGCCCCCCGGGGCCCCCCACCCCCGCCGCCACCCGCCCCTGGTACCCCCCCCCCCCCCCCCCCCCCGCCCGGCGCGGCGCGGGGGGGGCCCCCCCCGGGGGGGGGCCCGGGCCCCCCCCCAACGCCGTATCGTCGCTGTCCGCCGTTTCACGGCACGCCGGTTTACGGCTCGAACTTGTAGCCCAGGCCTCGTACCGTCACCAGGTAGCGCGGCGCTCCCGGGTCCGGTTCGATCTTGGCGCGCAGGCGCTTGACGTGGACGTCGAGGGTCTTGGTGTCGCCCACGTAGTCCGCGCCCCAGACCCGGTCGATGAGCTGCATACGGGTCAGCACCCGGCCCGCGTTGCGCAGCAGCATCTCCAGCAGGTCGAACTCCTTGAGCGGGAGGTCGACCTTGCCGCCGGAGACCGTGACGACATGGCGGTCCACGTCCATCCGGACCGGACCGGCCTCCAGGGCGGCCGGGGTGACCTCCTCCGGCTCGCCGCGGCGGCGCAGGACCGCGCGGATGCGCGCGACCAGCTCCCGCGAGGAGAAGGGCTTGGTCACATAGTCGTCGGCCCCTATTTCCAGGCCGACCACCTTGTCGATCTCGCTGTCCTTGGCGGTCACCATGATCACCGGGACGTTCGACCTGCTGCGGAGCTGGCGGCAGACCTCGGTGCCCGGCAAGCCGGGCAGCATCAGGTCGAGGAGGACGAGGTCGGCGCCGTTGCGTTCGAACTCGTCGAGCCCCGCGGGCCCGGTGGTCGCGATCGCGACCTCGAAGCCTTCCTTGCGGAGCATGTAGGAAAGGGCGTCGCTGAAGGATTCCTCATCCTCGACGACGAGCACTCGGGTCACGGGAGGACCTCCGGGGCAGGTATCACGGTCGGGGAATCCAGCCGAAGGCTGCGGCTGGTGTCTGTGGCGGTGTCGTCCGTACCGCTGTCGGTGTCATAGGGGGCGTG
Organism: Streptomyces sp. NPDC050509; assembly: GCF_044457965.1. Taxonomy (NCBI): domain Bacteria; kingdom Bacillati; phylum Actinomycetota; class Actinomycetes; order Kitasatosporales; family Streptomycetaceae; genus Streptomyces; species Streptomyces sp. NPDC050509. Next base: position 966 of record NZ_JBITHL010000018.1, read on the forward strand.
GTCGTCTTCGTCCTGCCCGGTGATGGGTGTGCGATCCCGTCCGGCGCCCGCCTCGGGCAGCCTCAGGGTGAAGGTGGAGCCCTGGCCCTCCGAGCTCCACACCGTGACCTCCCCGCCGTGCGAGGCGGCCACATGCTTGACGATGGCGAGGCCGAGGCCCGTACCACCGGTGGCCCGGGAGCGGGCCGGGTCGACGCGGTAGAAGCGCTCGAAGACCCGCTCGCGGTCCTTCTCGGAGATACCTATGCCCTGATCGGTCACGGCTATCTCGATCAGATCCCCGCCGGTGGCGGAGACACGGTGCGCGGCGATGCCGACGCGGGTGCGGGCCGGTGAGTAGTTGACCGCGTTCTCGACGAGGTTGCCGAGGGCGGCGGCGAGCTGACCGCGGTTTCCCCATACGCGCAGGTCAGCCGTGCCGCCCGAGGCCATGGTGATCTGTTTCGTGGACGCGGGCTGCCGGGACCGGTCGATGGCCTCGGCGACCAGCTCGTCCACCCGTACGGACTCCGAGTCCTCCAGCGGGTCGTCGTTCTGCACCCGGGAGAGGTCGATCAGCTCCTGGACCAGATTGGTGAGGCGCGTCGCCTCGATCTGCATCCGGCCGGCGAACCGGGTGACCGCCTCGGGGTCGTCCGAGGCGTCCATGACGGCCTCGGAGAGCAGGGAGAGCGCGCCCGTCGGGGTCTTCAGCTCATGGCTGACGTTCGCCACGAAGTCGCGCCGTACCGCTTCGATACGGCGGGCTTCCGTGAGGTCCTCGACCAGGAGGAGGACGAGACGGGAGCCGAGCGGGGCGACCCGGGCGGAGACGGCGAGGGCGTCGCCCCGGCCCGTACCCCTCCGGGGGAGGTCCAGCTCCACCTGCCGTATCTCGCCGTCCCTGCGGGTGTCGCGGGCCATGACCAGCATCGGATCGACGGCGAGCTTGCCGCCCCTGACCAGGCCGAGCGCATACGCCGCGGAGCTGGCTTTGACGACGGAGTCGCTCTCGTCGAGCACGACGGCCGAGGAGCGCAGCACCGAGAGCACGGTGTCCACGCCCGGGGGCAGTACGGCATCCGTGTGCAGTGAGGTGCGTGTAGGTCTTGCCTGGTCGCGTTCGCTCCAGCGAAACGCCAGCATGGCGATCACGCCGGTGCACACCCCGGCGATCGCTGCCAATGCGGCGACCGCCGCGTTCACGTCCATGTGTCCAGGTTATGCGCGGCCACTGACATGCTCCCAGCCATCAGGGTGTCTCCTCGAACACTCGTCGCCCAGAGTTCACCGAGGGGAAAGTGCCGGTTCATTTGGGAGGGAGGAGCCGGACGCGTAACGGACAGAACGTGGGAGCGTAGGCCCCGGCCCCCGTGGCTCCTGGCCTCGGCCCCCGGCTCTGCGGCCGGCAGGAAACGTGACAAGAACATCGGACAAGAACGTCGAGAGAGGGACAAACCCCATGCGGGACGCGTACCACGAGGAACTGGACTCGATAGGCGAAGACCTGGTCGAGATGGCCCGGCTGGTCGGTTCCGCCATAGGGCGTGCCACCACCGCCATGCTCGACGCGGACCTGAAGCTCGCCGAGAGTGTGATCGCGGCGGACGACAAGGTCGACACACTCCAGCACGAACTGGAGGCGCGCGCCATCGCGCTGCTGGCGCGGCAGCAGCCGGTGGCGACGGATCTGCGGATCGTGGTCACGTCGCTGCGGATGAGCGCCGACCTGGAGCGCGCCGGCGACCTGGCCCAGCACGTGGCCAAGCAGGCCAGGCTGCGTTTCCCGGAGTCGCCCGTGCCGCGTGACCTGCACGCGACGCTGCTGGAGATGGGGCAGCTCGCCCAGCGCCTGATGGCGAAGGCCGCCGAGGTCATCGTGACCAAGGACGTCGAGCTGGCGCTCCAGCTCGAACAGGACGACGACGAGATGGACCTGCTGCACCGCACGCTCTTCCAGCACCTGATGGACGACCGCTGGAAGCACGGCATCGAGACGGCGGTGGACGTGACGCTGCTGGGCCGCTACTACGAGCGGTTCGCCGACCACGCGGTGTCGGTCGCCAAGCGGGTCGTCTACCTGGTGACGGGCGAGCACGCGGACGAGATCCAGTCGGCGGACATCCCGGTCGAGGGCGCGTAGTCGTGCAGAGGTGATGCAGGGGAGCGCGGAAGGGGCGTGAACCGCCGCGCTTGCGCGGATGCGCCGCACATGCGCCGTTGTTGCCCCGGCTCCGGCGGGCATGCAATGGCGAAGGCGACATCCGTGCACGCCTTGAGGAGGATCCCATGGCCGATTCCCCTACGACCGCCCCCCGGCAGGAGGCCCCGGCGGCCCCTGCCTCCGTCGTCCGTCTGCCCGTGCTCGGCGCTTGCGGCTGCGGCTCCGGCTGCGGCTGTGGCTGCCAGTCGGGCGGCTCGTGCCAGTGCGGCGGGGGCTGCGGCTGACCTGCTGACGCGCACATATGCGCATGTGTATACGTACGCGCGTACGTATACACATGCGCGTACGTAAGTGGAGGGCCCCGCCCGGGCAGAACGTGTGACCACGTTCCGCCGGACGGGGCCCTCCGGCCTTTCCCGGCTCATTTCTCCCTGGCTCACTTCGTCAGCGCGGGCTCCTTGGCCGCCGTGGGTTCCGGGCCGCCCTCGCTGAGGCCGAACCGGTCGTGGAACCCGCGGAGGAAACCGGGCGCGTACCAGGCCGAGCGGCCGAGCAGGCGCATCGCGGCGGGGACGAGTACGCCGCGTACGGCGAGGGCGTCGATGAGGATGGCCAGCCCGCTGCCCAGTCCGAACATCTGCATGAAGCTGATCTTGGCGGTGCCGAAGGCGAAGAAGCTCACCGCGAGGAGGAAGGCCGCCGCGCTGACGATACGTCCGGTGTGGCCGAGGCCGTCGGCCACCGCGGTCTCGTTGTCGGCGCCCAGATCGTGGAGCTCCTTGATCCGGCTGGTGACGAACACCTCGTAGTCCATCGAGAGACCGAAGGCGATGCAGAACATCAGCACGGTCATCGACACCTCCATCGGCTGCGCCGTGAAGCCGAACACGGAGGAGAGGTTGCCGTCCTGGAAGATCCAGGTCATGACGCCGAGGGTGGCCGCCAGGCTGATCACGTTGAGGGCCAGTGCGCGCAGCGGCTGCACGACGCTGCCGGTGAACAGGAAGAGCAGGACGAAGGTGGTGAGGGCGATCAGGGCCACGGCGATCGGGAGCCGGTCGGCGATGGAGTCCTTGGTGTCGACCAGGACGGCGTCGGTTCCGCCCACCAGGGGGTGCGTCCCGGCGGGCGGGGTGAGCGCCCGTACCTCCCCGACCAGGTTCTGGGCCGCGTCCGACTTCGGTGTCAGGGAGCTCACCACGCTGATGCGCTGCGCGTCGGTCCTGCCGAGGGCGGCGTTGCCGGGGCCGGTACCCGTGGACCGCCCCTCCGCATAGGTTCCCGTGCTGGTCTCGACGCGTACGACGTCCTTGAGCCCGGACAGTGCGACGGCGTACGACTCCAGCGGGGCCTTGTGCACGGATGTGTCGATGACGATGTGGAGGGCCGCGTCCTCGCTGCCGTCGAAGTTCTCCCGCAGGGCAGTGGAGACCTGGCGGCCGGCGGCGTTCTCGGGCAGGACGCGTTCGTCCGGGGTGCCGAAGGTGATGCCCAGCAGCGGGCTCGCCGCCACCAGCAGCACGGCGAGTACGGGGAGCGCGGTGAGCACGGGCCGCCGCATGACCGTACGGGCCAGCCGCCCCCACATCGGCGGCCGGGCACCGGAGCGCCCCGGCTTCGCCCACGGCAGCCGCCCGCCGTTGACCCGGTGGCCCAGGACGGCCAGCAGGGCCGGCATCACCAACAGGGTGGCGAGGGCGGCGATGGCGACGACCCCGACCCCGGCGAAGCCGAACGAGCGCAGGAAGTACTGCGGGAAGACCAGCAGTGCCGCGAGCGCGGCGGCCACGGTCGCGGCGGAGAACGCGACGGTGCGGCCCGCGGTGCTCACCGTGCGCCGCACGGCGTCGTCCACACTCGCCCCTGCCGCGAGCTGCTCCCGGAAACGGCTGGTCATCAGCAAGGCGTAGTCGATGCCCAGTCCGAGGCCCAGGGCGGTGGTGAGGTTGGTCGCGGTGTCGGCGACGTCGGTGACGCTGCCGAGGAGGAAGAGCAGGGCGAACGAGCCGACGACGGCGATGAGGGCGATGGCCAGCGGCAGCAGGGCAGCGACCACGCTGCCGAAGACGAACAGGAGCAGCACGAGGGTGAGCGGTACGGCGATGATCTCGGCCAGCACCAGATCGTCGACGACCTGCTTCGACAGGTCGCTGCCCACGGCGGCGCCGCCGCCGGCCGCGACCGTGAGTGCGCCCTTGCCGGTGCCGGTGTAGGTGCCGGTTCCGGTGTAGGTGTCGAGGATCTTCCGCGCGTTCTCCCGCTGCTCCGTCTCGTCGCCTGTCACATGGGCGAGCACCATGGCCTCACGGCCGTCCCGGGAGCGGAGGTCGGGGCTGTCCGTGTCCCAGAACGAGACGACGTTGGTGAGCTTCTCCTCCTCCTTGAGCTCGGCCACCAGGGCCTCGGCGCTCCGCGTGGCGGCGGGGGTGTCGACGCGGCCTTCGGGGGCGCTCACCAGCAGGACCAGGTTGGTCTCCCCGCCGAACTTCTCGTCGATGACCTTCGCGGCCCGGCTGGACTGCGAGGCGGGGTCGTCGAAGCCGCCCCCGAGCAACGTGCCGAACGCGCCGGCTCCCAGTACGCCCATGAGGGCCACGACCACGACGGTGATGACGAGGACCAGCCGGGACCGGCGGATCCCCAGTTCGGCCAAGCGTTCAAACACGAGCGTTCTCCTAGGGGTGCGACCCACGACTGGTTACCTGCTATCGGGTTCGTTAGAAGTTGTAACGCATCACCCGATGAAGTGTCAATAACTGTCGTGACAACCTCTAACCAGATGGCGAGGGAGGGCCGCCCGGGCACGCGAAAGGCCCCCTACCGACGAAGGAATCGCCGGTAGGGGGCCTCTGCGAGCGGGCGAGCGGGGTTCTGTGCGGGCCTACCCCTTCTTGCTCTACTTCTTCTTGCTCTACTTCTTCTTGCCCTGGTTCTTCACGGCCTCGATGGCGGCAGCCGCCGCGTCCGCGTCCAGGTAGGTGCCGCCCGGGGTGACCGGGTGGAAGTCGGCGTCCAGCTCGTAGACGAGCGGGATGCCGGTCGGGATGTTCAGGCCCGCGATGTCGGCGTCCGAGACGCCGTCGAGGTGCTTGACCAGGGCGCGCAGGCTGTTGCCGTGGGCGGCGATCAGGACCGTACGGCCGGTGAGCAGGTCCGGGACGATCGCGTCGTACCAGTACGGGAGCATCCGCTCCACGACGTCCTTGAGGCACTCCGTGCGCGGGCGCAGCTCACTGGGGATCGTGGCGTAGCGGGGGTCGTCGCTCTGCGAGAACTCCGTGCCGTCCTCCAGCGCGGGCGGCGGGGTGTCGTACGAACGGCGCCAGAGCATGAACTGCTCCTCGCCGAACTCGGCGAGCGTCTGCGCCTTGTCCTTGCCCTGGAGCGCACCGTAGTGGCGCTCGTTCAGGCGCCAGGAGCGGTGGACGGGGATCCAGTGGCGGTCCGCGGACTCCAGCGCGAGCTGCGCGGTGCGGATGGCGCGCTTCTGGAGGGAGGTGTGCAGCACGTCGGGCAGCAGGCCGGCGTCCTTGAGCAACTCGCCGCCGCGGACGGCTTCCTTCTCGCCCTTGTCGGTGAGGTTGACGTCCACCCAGCCGGTGAACAGGTTCTTCGCGTTCCATTCGCTCTCGCCGTGGCGGAGGAGGATCAGCTTGTACGGTGCGTCGGCCATGGGCCAAAGCCTAATGGACCCGTCGCAGGCGCTCCGGGGCACACCTCACCCCCCGGAACCGGCGGTTTCCGACGAGGGCTTCCGACGATTGACGGATGTCGCCAATCCGGTGGCGGACCGGGGTCGTTCGTCCATACATTCCCCTGGTCGTCGCAGTGCTGGTCGGTCGCGCCGCTGACGTCACCCACCGCACCTCACACCGCTGCCCCGGGGGATCCGTATGCCCGTCTCGACATCGGTCACGACAACGATCGCCGCCCGGATCACCGGGCTGCGCCGCGCGATGCGCGAGAGCGTCTCCGGGCTGCCCCGGGAGTTCTGGTGGCTGTGGACGAGCACCCTGGTCAACCGGCTCGGGGCGTTCGTCGCCACCTTCATGGCGCTCTATCTGACCCTGGACCGGGGCTACTCCGCCTCGTACGCGGGACTGGTGGCCTCGCTCCACGGGCTCGGCGGGGTGGTCTCCGCGCTCGGCGCCGGGGTGCTGACCGACCGGCTGGGGCGGCGGCCCACGCTGCTGATCGCGCAGGTGTCGACGGCGGCGTCGGTCGCGCTGCTCGGTTTCATGCGGGACCCGGTGGCGATCGCGGCGGTGGCGTTCCTGGTCGGGATGGCCTCGAACGCGTCGCGGCCCGCCGTACAGGCGATGATCGCGGACATCGTGCGGCCCGAGGACCGGGTGAAGGCGTTCTCCCTGAACTACTGGGCGATCAATCTGGGCTTCGCGGTCTCGGCGGCGGGCGCCGGGTTCATCGCGCAGTACAGCTATCTCGCGGGTTTCCTGGGCGAGGCCGCGCTGACGCTGGTCTGCGCGGTGGTGGTCTTCCTGAAGCTGCCGGAGTCCCGGCCCGCGCGTACGGGGCCGACGTCCGCGAGCACCAGCGCGGATGCGGTGGCCGAGGCGGGGCTGGGGGCGGTTCTGCGGGACGGCCGTTTCATGAGCGTCGTCGGGCTGTCCTTCGTGGTCGCGCTGATCTTCCATCAGGGGTACGTGGGGCTGCCGGTGGCGATGGGCGCCGACGGGTTCGACAGCTCCGACTACGGCGTGGCGATCGCGGTCAACGGCGCGCTGATCGTCTTCCTCCAGATCCCGGTCACCCGCTTCATCCAGCACCGCGACCCGCGCCACCTCCTGATCGGCTCGTCGATCCTGGCGGGGTACGGCTTCGGTCTGACCGCGTTCGCCGGGTCGCTCGGTGTGTACGCGCTGACGGTCGTCGTCTGGACCCTGGCCGAGATCGTCAACGCGCCGACACAGACGGGGCTGGTCGTCCGGCTCTCCCCACTGCACGGCCGGGGCCGCTACCAGGGCATGTACACGATGTCCTGGTCGGCGGCGGCGCTGGTGGCCCCGCTGATGTCGGGCTTCGTGATCGACCGGTTCGGCGCGAACTGGCTGTGGGGCGCGTGCGCGGTGCTGGGGACGGCGGCCGGGCTCGGCTACTGGCTGCTGGTACGGGGGCTGTCGGACCTGTCCAACCCGTCGGACCCGTCGGACCCGTCGGACCTGTCGGACCCGGAGGTCGGCGGGGGCCCGGAGAAGGACGCGGGCGTGGTCGCGGCCCCGCCGAAAACGCGTGGCCGGGCGGACGGGGCGCCTGCGATCATGGCGGCCAACCCGGACCTCTGACCGCGAGGAGAACGGTTCGCCGTGCCCCCTGTTCCCCCTGTTCCCGCCGATCCCGCCGATCCGACGGTGCTCCACCCGATGCCGGGACAGCCGCGTCTCGTCCTGCTCAAGCCGCTGGTGACCTCCCCGCTGATCAAGGTCGGGGAGTTCTCGTACTACGACGACCCGGACGACCCCACCGCCTTCGAGACCCGGAACGTGCTCTACCACTACGGTCCGGAAGAACTCGTCATCGGGAAGTTCTGCGCGCTGGGCGAGGGCGTGCGGTTCCTGATGAACGGCGCCAACCACCGGATGGACGGCCCCTCGACGTTCCCGTTCCCCATCATGGGCGGGTCCTGGTCCGACCACTTCGACCTGATCACCGGGCTGCCCGGCCGGGGCGACACCATGGTCGGCCATGACGTCTGGTTCGGCTACCGCACGACGGTGATGCCCGGTGTCCGGATCGGGAACGGGGCGATCATCGCCTCGGGCGCCGTGGTCGTCGACGACGTACCGGACTACGGCATCGTCGGCGGCAACCCGGCGAAGCTCATCCGGAAGCGCTTCGGCGAACCGGAAATCGCCCGCCTGCTCGCGCTCGCCTGGTGGGACTGGCCGGTCGAGCACATCACCGAGCATGTGCGCACGATCATGTCCGGAAGCGTGGACGACCTGGCGGCGGTGGCCCCCGGGTAACGACCTGATGCGCGCTCGCGGCCTCAGGCAGGGTCGGACGCCTCGCCGCGCCGGGTCAGATGCGCGAACGCGTCCAGGTTCCGCGTGGACTCGCCGCGCGACACCCGCCACGCGTGCTCCTTGCGGATCGCGCTCGCGAACCCCAGCTCCAGCAGGGTGTTGAAGGAACCGTCCGCCGCCTCCAGCACCGAGCCGAGCAGCCGGTCGATCTCGTCCTCGGTGACGGCCGCCAACGGGAGCTTGCCCGCCAGGTAGATGTCGCCGAGGGCGTCGACCGCGTAACTCACCCCGTACAGCTTGAGGTTGCGCTCCAGCAGCCAGCGGTGGACGCCCTCCTCGTTCTCGTCGGGGTGGCGGATCACGAACGCGTTGACGGAGAGCGCGTGCCGGCCGACGCGGAGCGAGCAGGTCGTGGAGAGCTTGCGGGTGCCGGGGAGGGTGACGACGTACGAGCCGGGCTCCGGGCTCTCCCACTCCAGCTCGGCACCTTTCAGCGCCTGTTCGATGACCCGCCCGGTCCGCGCGGTCCGCTGTACGACATCGACGTCAGCCATGGCCCGAGCCTACGACACGGGCCGGGACCGGACCGATGGGTCAGCCGTGGTGCCGGTGGCGGATGAGTCAGCCGTGGTGCCGGTGACAGACGGGTCAGCCGTGGTGCTGGGGACGGCCGCGCCGCCGGTGGTCCTGGACCGCCGCCGTGTAGACGTCCGCCGTCGCCGCCGCCGCGGTGTCCCAGCCGAAGGACTGGGCGTGGCGCGCCGCCGCCGCGCCCATCCGGTCGACCAGCCCCGGGTCGTCGAGGAAGCGCCCCAGGGCCGTCGCGTACGACGCCGGTTCGTGGCCCGGGACCAGGAAGCCGGTCTCCCCGTCCCGTACCGCCACCGGGAGCCCGCCCACCGCGGCGGCCACCACCGGGGTGCCCGCCGCCTGGGCCTCTATGGCGACCAGGCCGAAGGACTCGCTGTACGAGGGCATGACCAGCACCGAGGCCGCCCGGAACCAGTCCGCGAGCCGGGCCTGACCGACCGGCGGCCGGAACCGTACGACATCGGCGATGCCGAGGCGCGCCGCCAGCTTCTGGAGCCCTTCCGGCTTGGCCAGACCGCTGCCGCTCGGGCCGCCGACGACCGGCACGACCAGCTTGCCGCGGAGCGAGGGGTCCCGTTCCAGGAGGACGGCCACGGCGCGCAGCAGCACATCGGGGGCCTTCAGCGGCTGGATACGGCCGGCGAAGAGCGGGATGAACGCGTCCTGGGGAAGCCCCAGCCGGGCACGGGCGGCGGCGCGGCCGTCCTCGGGACAGAAACACTCCAGATTCACCCCGGGGTGGACGATCGCGGCCTTGTCCGGCTCCGCCTCGTAGAAGCGGACCAGGTCGTCGGCCTCCTCCGCCGTGTTGGCGATCAGGCGGTCGGCGGCGCGCACGATCTGGGTCTCGCCGATGACCCGGGCCGCGGGCTCGGGCCGGTCGCCCTCCGCCAGCGCGGCGTTCTTCACCTTCGCCATCGTGTGCATGGCGTGGACCAGCGGGACGCCCCAGCGCTCGGAGGCCAGCCAGCCGACATGGCCGGAGAGCCAGTAGTGCGAGTGGACCAGGTCGTAGTAACCGGGGCGCTGGCCCGCCCACGCCTGCATCACGCCGTGGGTGAAGGCGCAGAGCTGCGCGGGCAGCTCCTCCTTGGCCAGGCCCTCGTACGGGCCGGCGTCCACATGGCGTACGAGCACGCCGGGCGCCAGCTCCACCGCGGCCTCCAGGCCACCGGTCGTGGCGCGCGTGAAGATCTCCACCTCGATGTCGATCGCGGCGAGGCGCTTCGCCAGCTCGACGATGTAGACGTTCATCCCGCCCGCGTCGCCCGTCCCCGGCTGGTGCAGCGGCGAGGTGTGGACGCTGAGCATGGCTATCCGGCGCGGTCTGCGGTGCGCTCCGGGGAGGCGCCGTAGCCGGGGTGGCCTGGGCGGACCTGCGAAAGTGCCGGCGATACGGGACACGTACTGGCTCACGTCCACGGTCCTCTCGCAGGAAGGCATGCCGGGAAGCATGACGAAACGAGGGTGTGGGGACCCCTCCGATGGCCCTCAACAGTGGAACGCACCCCCTTCATTTCCGTTTTGCCAAATCATTACCGACAACGGCTCAACCCGCGCACCCGTGCCCGATCTGGATACGCTCACCCGTATGGCGCAGCACCTTTCCCCTTCGGCGCGTACGGCGGGTTCGAGTCGTACGACCCGTGCGGCACGGCCGGTGGGCGCGGTGACCCGTGGCACCACCCACCAGAACCGGCTGCGCCGCATGGACCGCTGGATCGCCGCCGCCCACGGCCCCGCGCTGCGCCGTTCGGCCGATCCCGTGGTGGTGGACCTGGGGTACGGGGCCGCCCCGTGGACCGCCGTCGAGCTGCTGCGGCGGCTGCGTACGGCGGATCCGCGCACCGAGGTCACCGGGATCGAGATCGAGCCGGAACGGGTCGCCGCGGCGCTCCCGTACGAGAGGGACGGGCTCCGCTTCCGGCACGGCGGCTTCGAGGTGCCGCTCCCCGACGGCCGCCGGCCGGTGCTGATCCGGGCGGCGAACGTGCTGCGGCAGTACGACGAGGCCGAGGTCGCCGCGGTCTGGGCGCGGCTGTGCGCGCGCCTCGCGCCGGGCGGACTGCTGGTGGAGGGGACGTGCGACGAGATCGGGCGGCGGCATGTGTGGGTGGCGCTCGGGCCGGAGGGGCCGCGTACGGTCACGTTCGCGACGCGGCTCGGTTCGCTCGGCCGCCCCTCCGATCTCGCGGAGCGGCTGCCGAAGGCGCTGATCCACCGCAATGTGCCGGGCGAGCCGGTCCACGCGTTCCTGCGCGACTTCGACCGGGCGTGGGCCGCGGCGGCCCCGTACGCCTCGCTGGGTGCGCGGCAGCGCTGGATCAGGTCCGTACGGGAGCTGTCGGCCGACTGGCCGCTCGCGGACGACGCGCGCCGGTGGCGGCAGGGCGAGGTGACGGTGGAGTGGGCGGCGCTCGCACCGGGTTCGCGGACGGAAGCGGGGACGGGGACGGGAGCGGGGACGGGGACGGGAGCGGGGACGGGGACGGGTCACGGCCGGTGAGCCGCGGTGAGGGCCTGGGAGCACGGAGAGCACGGAAGGGATCCGGGGAACGGAAGAGGGGCCTGGGGAACGACTGTGCGGGCCCGTTCGTCTCACCTGCGGAGAGGTGGACCTCTGTCGCTTCGACGGCGGACATGACACGATCTCGCCTGTGACAGGACGTTACTGACGGTACGTCAGGAGGGTCCGCCGTGTGGTCGGTCCGGAGGGGGAGCTTGTGAACCGACGCCGCTGTGCCTCTGCCGCGCTCACCCTGGTCTGCGCGCTCGCCGTGCTGTCCGCGCCGGGATCCGGCCTGCTGGGCCAGGCGTACGCGGCGCCCGCGCCGCCCTCGGCCCCCGGCCCCGCTCCGACCACGTCACCGCCCGCCGTCGCGCCGCCGCCGGTCGAACTGCCCCCGGGGGTCACGCCGTCGGACATCGCCGCGTCGGGTGAGGCGGCGGCCTCCTTGGACGAGGTACGCAAGGAGATAGAGGCCCTGTACCGGAAGGCCGCCTCCGCCACCGACGCGTACAACCTTGCCGACGAGCGCGCGAAGAAGCAGTCGGCGGAAGTCGTCGGGTTGACGCAGGACATCGTCAAGGGGCAGGTGCGGCTCGACGCCCTCAAGAAGCAGGCGGGCGCCACGGCGCGGGCGCAGTACCGGGGTGGCGGGCTGCCGCAGGAGGCGGAGCTGATGCTCACCGGCGATCCGCAGCTCTTCCTGGACGGCGTGGGGCGGGCCCGGGAGGGCCAGAAGGCCACGCGGGCCCTCATCGCCGAACTCACCAGGGCGCAGGAGGACTTGAAGACCTACACCGCGGACGCGGGGACGCGGTGGCAGGAGCTGGAGGCCAACCGCGCCAAGAAGGAGAAGGCGAAGAAGGAGATCACGAAGCAGATCGCCGCCGCCGAGAAGCTGGAATCGAGCCTGGCGGAGAAGGACCGCGCCCGGCTGACCCAGTTGGAGAAGGACGCCGCGCTCACGGCGCAGACGGCGTGGCTCGGCTCCGGCGCGCTCCAGGAGATCAACCGGACGGCGAGCGCGCAGGGCAGGAAGGCGCTCGCGTTCGCGACGGCGCAGACGGGCAAGCCGTACGTCTGGGGCGCGGAGGGCCCGTCCTCGTACGACTGCTCCGGGCTGACCTCGCAGGCGTGGGCGGCGGCCGGACGGCCCATCCCGCGCACCTCGCAGGAGCAGTGGCGGCTGCTGCCGCGCGTCGGCGTCCAGGAGATGCGGCCCGGCGATCTGATCATCTACCACCAGGACGCGAGCCACGTCGGGATGTACATAGGCGACGGCAAGATCGTGCACGCGCCGCGGCCGGGCCGGAACGTGACGGTCACGGGCGCGGGGTCGATGCGCATACTCGGGGTCGTCCGGCCGGACAAATAGGACCGCGGCGGTTCCCGGCCGGAAGCGGCGGCCCGGGCGGCGGCGCCGGTGACGTCACGAATGAGGCTTGTGTGACGCGTTCCATGTTTATCCGGAATGACACGCGCATACGTACGTGATGTTTGTCATGGGCGCAGGGCCCCGAATCGCGCCGGATGCGTTACGGGAAGCGGCATATGACGGTGTGGTCCGGTCCGTACGCCATTCCGCTGGGGCGGCGGCTACCGCTATGGTCCCCGTCTGGTGGGGCGTCGATCGTCGCCCCATCGTGCCCTCGGGGGGAGGGAAGGAAACCCAGACCGATGTCCGTACCCGCACCTGCACCCGTACCGCGGCAGCGCACAGGTTCCGCAACCGCCGGCACGGGCACCACGACCACCGCCGCCGTCACGGCCGGCCCGACCGCCGAGGCGGACCCGACCGCCGCCGCGGAGCTCGTCACCGAGTCCGCCACGGAACTCGCCACGGAACCCGTCAAGAGCGGCGCCCTCACGCTGCTGCTGATCGAGGACGACCCGGCGGGCACCTTCGCCACCCCGGAACTGCCGGAGGGCGCGGGTACGCACGTCCGTATCCGCAGCGCCCGCAACCTCACCGAGGCCGAGCGGCTGCTCACGGACGACATCGACTGCATCCTGGTGGACCTCGCGCTCCCCGGCGCGGCCGACGGCGACGGACTGGGCCCGCTCAAACACGTCCTGCGGCTCGCCCCGCGCCACGCCGTGCTCGCGCTGGCGGCGGAGGGCGACGGCGAGCGGGCGGCGGCGGCCGTACGGGTCGGCGCGCAGGACTACCTCTTCCGTGACGAACTGGACGGACGGCTGCTGAGCCGCGCCATCCGGTACGCCGTCGAGCGCAAGCGCGCGGACATCGCCCAGCGCCAGCTCACCGAGTCGCGGCTGCGCGCCCAGGAGAACGCCCGGCTGGAGCGCGGCCTGCTGCCCACTCCCCTGCTCCAGGGCTCCGACCTGCGCTTCTCGGCCCGCTACCGCCCCGGCCGCTCCCGCGCGCTGCTGGGCGGGGACTTCTACGACACGGTCCGCACCCCGGACGGCACGGTCCACGCGATGATCGGCGACGTCTGCGGCCACGGCCCCGACGAGGCCGCGCTCGGCGTGGAGCTGCGGATCGCGTGGCGGGCGCTGACGCTCGCGGGGCTCTGCGGCGACCAGCTCCTCTCGACGCTGCAGCAGGTCCTGGAGCACGAGCGCGAGAGCGAGGAGATCTTCGCGACGCTCTGCACCGTCGACATCTCGCCGGACGGACGGCGCGCCGGGATGTGCCTGGCCGGCCACCCTTCGCCGCTCATCACCCGCGAGGGCCGGGCTGCCCGGCTCCTCCCGTACGAGGAGGGCGGCCCCGCGCTGGGCCTGCTGCCGCGGGCCCGCTGGCCGCGCCGGCAGGTGGAGCTGGGCGGGTCATGGAATCTGATGATGTACACGGATGGCCTGATAGAGGGCCGGGCAGGACCGGGGACCAGACAGCGGCTGGGCGAGGAGGGCATGGTCGAGATGATCAACACCCAGCTCGACGCCGGGCTGCGCGGCGACGAGCTGCTGGCGGCGGCCGTCGCGCGGGTACGCGAGCTGAACGGCGGCGAGCTGACCGACGACGTGGCCGTCCTGCTGCTGGGCCGGGGCGCCTGAGCCTCGCGGCTCCCCCTCCCGGGCTCCGCCGGTCAGCGCCCGCCGTTGTACGGACCGTAAGGACCGTCGCTGCTGGAACCGCCGCGCCGGCCGCCGCCGCCACCGGAGATCTGCTGGACGGCGGGGCGTACGTCGACCATGAAGACGATCGTGGCGACGAGCCCGGCGATCTGGAGGAACAGCATCGGCACGAAGAGGTTCACGGCGACCGTGACACCGAGAAGGATCAGCCAGAACTTCTTGGTCTGCTTGTCCGCCGCCCGGTAGGCGTCCTCACGGGCCGTCGCGGAGAAGAAGAGCGCGACGACGGCGAGGACGAGCATGGCCATATTGAGCAGCCACAGAACAGAACCGAATGCCGAGAGCAACATGCTGAGCACCGCCTAACAGTGGGTGGGACGCCTTGCGATCCGTATGCCGTCCGTACGTCGAAGGTACCTGGACAACGGGCCGGACACCCCTGAGGTGCCCGGCCCGGCCTGTTGTCCCGCTCGCTGTCCCGTTCCCCGTCCCGCCCGCTCTACTCGGCGGAGGGGGGCGTGGCCTTCTTGGCGGCCGGCTTGCGCGGCGCGGGCTTCTTGGCGGCGGGCTTGGCCTTCGCCTCGGCCGCGGGCTTCGCCTCGGCGGCGGGCTCGGCCTTGGCCGCGGGCTCCGGCTCGACGGCGACGGCGATCTCGGTGATCTCGTCGGCCGCGTCGCCGCGCCACGCCCGTACGCTCTGCTCGCCGCGCTCCGCGACCTTCTCGTACGTCTCGCGCGCCTTGACCGCGTACTCCGCGGCCACACCCACGCCACGCAGCGCCAGGTCCTGGGCGGTCTCGCCCAGCTTCCGCAGATCGGTGTCGAGCGAACCGATCACCTCGGTCACCCTCGCCTGAACGGTCGCCTGGGCCTCCTTGGCCTGACCGGCGACCTTCTCCTGGACGGCCTTGGGGTCCGAGTTCCGTACGGCGTCGATCCGCCCCGGCGCCTCGGCCCGGATCTGCTCGATCAGACCGGGCACCTTCTTGGCCTGCTCCACGGCGAGATCGGCGGTACCGGCGGCGAAGTAGAGGGGCTTCGGGTCGCTGAAGGTCTTACGCAGGTCATCGGTGATGGCCATGACTGGGGTCCTCCCGGGTCAGTTCAGTGTGAGGGTGGGCTGGCAGCACTGCCGCCGTCCGCACGGGCGGCTCGCTCCGAGATCTGCTCCGAGGTCTGCGCAGGGGCCGGCTCCGAGGTGTCCGTGTCGAGGGCGTTCTCCTTGCGGAACGAGTCGTAGATCTGCAGCAGCACCTGCTTCTGCCGCTCGTTGATCGAGGGATCGGCGAGGATGACGCCCCGCGTCTCCAACTCCTCCCGCTCCCGCTCGTCCAACATCCCCGCCTGCACGTACAGCGTCTCCGCGGAGATCCGCAGCGCCTTGGCGAGCTGCTGCAGGATGTCCGCGCTCGGCTTGCGCAGCCCGCGCTCGATCTGGCTCAGATACGGATTCGACACTCCGGCGGCATCGGCGAGCTGCCGCAACGAGAGCTGCGCGTTGCGGCGCTGCTCCCGCAGGTACTCACCGAGATTGCCGACGTTGAGTGATGCCATGCCGCCATGGTGCGCCGCGCCGCTAACTTTTGCAAGCAAATGCTTGCAAAAGTGTTCCACCGCACAGATCCCGGCCGCTGTGACTGAGCACGCTAGTTGTCCGTTCTCGGTAGATGTGGCGAGTCCCAGCACTTCTGGCGAACGACTTGGCGGAGTCCCGGCGAAGCTGGCCGGCCTGTACGGTCCACCGCATGGTTGACGCGTTCGATGTGGCTCAAGCTCTGCGCGGTGGGATACCCGACAGGGCGCGAGCCTGGGCCTTCGTTCGGGACTTTGCCGCAGCGTGGGCGGAGCCGCTCGCCGACGGCGCGGGTACGCGAGCGGAGGAGCTGGAGCGAGCCGAGGAGATGCTGGGGCTCACGCTGCCGACCGCGTTGCGCGAGGCGTACTCGCTTTTCGGTACGCGTCACGACCTCACCGGCAACCAGGACCCGCTGCTGCGCCCTTCCGAGCTGTTCGTGCACGACGAGTTCGGTGGAGTGCTCGTCTTCCGCAGCGAGAACCAGGGATGCGCTTTCTGGGGAGTGCGGCTGCGGGACCTCGGTCAGGACGATCCGCCGGTGTTCGTCCAGTCACGGGACGGCTGGGTCCTCTTCCTAGAGCGAGTCTCCCTGGCGTGGGTCGAGCTCGTCCTCAGCGAGACGCTGCTCGGCCCCGAGGAACGGCTCTACAACGCCTGCGAACTTCCCGCCGAACTGATTCGAGAGCTATCGAGCCGGTTCACACGGGTGGAGTTTCCCGAGTACCCGATGTGGACGGGCACGGAAGACTCACCCGTGCGCTGGTTCTCCGCACCCGGAAGACTCTTGCGGCTCGACGGACTGAGCGACCACAGCTGGCTGCACGTCCGGGGAAGAACGCCGGCCGACCTGGAGTCGCTCTGCGCCACCATCCCCGGACACTGGGTACGTGGGTACTCAGGAAGACGCTCTTGTTACGTGGCTGCGCGACTGCGTCGCGTGGACAACCGAGTACCGGGGCGTGACCGTGCTGATGGCAGCCGCCATCGAGGACACCGAATCCGCACTCCACGCCTCATGTGTCACCCTGCGCGCGGCCGGTGCGCGGCTTCTCGCCCGCGACCAGGCCGCGGGCAGGGCGCGGAGCGACATCGATGGCGCCGATGTGTCCGCGCTGATAGCCATGCTCGCCTGGCTCGGCGATCAGTCCTCGCTCGCGCCGCGCGCCGATCGCCTCTTCGAGGTGGTCGCGAGCGCGATTCTGACAACCGCGGAGAGCTGACCATCACCGGCCGCCTTCGAGCAGGTCGTGTTACTTCTCGGCCGTGCCGGGCTCCCCTCTGATGGACTCCTGATAGATGTCCGCGTGGGTGCGCGAGTCCTTGATGAGGTTGTCGCTGAAGGCGGCGACGTCGTTGCCGATGAGTTCCAGGACCCCTTTGCCGGCCGCCACGCCCTCCTCGAAGAAATCGACGATCTCCGAGAGCAGGTGCCCGTCGGGCAGGTCGACCGGTCCGACCTTGAAGAGGTACCTCTGCATCTCCTTGTAGACGATCTGGTAGTCCGGCGGCAGCGCCTGGACCCGCGCCATGTGCGCCCACCACTGCTTCTTGCCCTGGATGATGTTCTGGATGCCCACGTCAGCCTCCTAGCCGGCCCAGTTTCTTCGCGACGTTCCTGTTCAACTGCTGGCGCCACCGGTCGCGATAGTCCCGCGCCCCTTCTCCGCCGGTCAGCGCCGCGCAGAAGCCGCCGATGTCGTCGCCGAGCACCTCACGGATGCTCTGCCCGTCCGCCGCCGTTTCTTCGAGCAGCCCCAGGACGCCGTCGAGAATCGGCATCAGGTTGCGGCCCGTGAAGTCCGCGTGGGGGAAGACATGAACCTTGATCTGGTCCCACGCCGCCCGGTGGTCGGCCGGCAATGCCTCGGCCCGGGCTTCGAACGTCTTCCACTCCCTCGTGAGGTCGCTGCCCGTGACGGTCTCCCAGAAAGTCATCGCCCACCCTCCTTGAGCTTGTCGATCCGTGAGGAGAGGTACTCCCATTTCGCCCAGAACGTCGCGAGCTCTTCGCGCCCCGCGTCGTTGAGCGCGAAGAACTTGCGCGGCGGACCCAGTCCGGACGGCCGTTTCGTCACCTGGACGAGCCCGTTCCTCTCCAGCCGCAGCAGGATCGTGTACGTCGTCCCCTCGACGACGTCGGCGAAGCCGAGTTCGTTCAGCCGACGTGTGATGGCGTACCCGTAGGTCTCCTCGCTGTCGATGATGTGCAGCACGCAGCCTTCGAGCGTGCCCTTCAGCATCTCCGTCAGATCGTCCATCGCGAGCCTCTTCACCCTCCCAGTACTATGTAGCACCAAATACCACTACACGGTATCGCAGAGTAGTGGATGTGCCTAGCGTTCAGGGGCCCCGAGTTGAGGTCCGAGTCGGCCTGTGGTGCGCGGGCACCAGGACGCGTGAGCGGCTGGTCCGGGCGCACCAGGGGAGGACGGTGGCGGGGGACGATGCCCGGTGGGGCGCCGGAGGGAAGGGTGGGAGGCGCGTGGATCCCACGCAATCCCCCTTGCCTGGCGGCGTCTGGAGTTGTCCATGTCCGAAGCTGTGGTGTCCCCGGTCCGTATCGTCCGTATCGGGAGACCGTCGATCGGTGCCCTCGGCGTCCTGGCGCTCGCCCTCGGCACCTTGCAGTCGGTGGTGGAGCCCGCGCTCCCGCTGTTGCAACGCGAGTTGGGGGTCAGTCCCGCCGAAGGGGCGTTGGTCGCCAACACCTTGCTCATCACCGGCGCGGTCGTCGCCCCCGTCGCGGGCAAACTCGGCGACCGTTACGGCGGAAAGCGGGTGCTGGTCCGGCTGATGGCCGTGGTCGCGGCCGGTGGTCTGCTGGCCTCCTTGGCGCCGAACCTGCCGGTGCTGCTGCTCGGTCAGGTGTTGCAGGGCGTCATGGTGGGTGCGCTGCCCCTCTCGTTCATCCTGGTGCGCAAACACCTCCCGGCGGGAGAGTCACAGGTGGCCATCGGGGTGGTCGTCGCGCTGTTCACGGGCGGCGGCATGGTGGGAACGCTGACTGCCGGGCCGATCGCCGAAAACCTGTCCTGGCACGGGATGTTCGCGCTGCCGACGATCGCGATCATCGCGGCGACATGGGCCGTGACGCGGCTGATGCCGCATGATCCGCCGGTCCGGTCGGACGCCAGGGTCGACAGGATCGACTGGCTCGGCGTGGTCCTGCTCAGCGGCACGCTGCTCGCGCTCATGCTCGGCCTCGTGACGGTGACGAGCGCCGGCCTGCCGCCCCTCGCGGTCGGTGCCGTCGCGGTGGTCGTGGCCGCCCTCGCGACCGGATGGGTCGCCGTCGAGCGCCGGGCGGCCTCGCCGATGGTCGATCTGCGCATGCTGGCCAGGCCCGCGATGTGGCATGCGTGCGTGCTCACCCTCGTCATCACCGTCAGTTCCGGGATGGTGCTCTTCCTGCTCCCGCAGATGTTCGCGATATCGGCGGACGGGTACGGCTTTGGAGGCAGCACCACCGACATCGGCCTGTTCCTGCTGCCCGGCGCCATCGCCGGGGCGGTGAGCGATTCGGTCGGCGGGTTCGCGGCGCGGCGTTTCGGTCCGCGTGCCGTGGTCGTCGTGGGCACCGTCGTCACGGCGGCCACGTTGATCGCCCTGGCGTCGCTGCACACCGCGGCATGGCAGCTCGTCCTCGCGAAGGTGCTGACCGCGTTCGCCGCGGGCGTCGGCACCACGGCGCTGCTCGCCGGCGCCGCCACCGCCGTCGAGACCAAGGACATCGGCATCGCCACCAGCCTGCTCGTGGTGACCCGCGTGATCGGCATCGCCCTGGGTGTCCAGATCGGCGGCGCGATCCTCGCCGCCGGGTCCGACCCGGTGACGGGCCTGCCGGCCGAATCGGCCTTCGCCACAGGCTTCGCCCTCGCCGGCCTCGTCGCCGCACTGTCCCTGCTCGTTGTCCGTATCACGAGGAAAGAAGCCCAGGCATGACATCCACCGGTCTGTCGATGAACGCCAGGACACACACGAAGCGCACCGTGCTGATCTCCGGGGCCAGCATCTCCGGACCCGCGCTGGCGTACTGGCTGCGCCGGTCCGGCTTCGCGGTCACCGTGGTGGAGAAGGCGGGCGCACTGCGCGGCGGCGGGTACCCGATCGACATCCGCGGCACCGCGACAGAGGTGGTCCGGCGGATGGGGATCCTGCCGCAATTGCGGGACGCGCACATCGACTCGCGTCGCTGCACGTTCCTCGACGCCGAGGGCGGCGAAGTGGCCTCGGTCAGCCCGCGCGCCGTTGCCGGCGGCGTCGAGGGACAGGACCTGGAGGTACGTCGTGGCGATCTGGCCACGATCCTCTACGCGCTGGTCCGCGACGACGTGGAATTCCTGTTCGACGACTCCATCGACACCCTCGACCAGTCCGGACCAGGGGTCGACGTCACCTTCCGCAGTGGGCGACAGCGTACGTTCGACGTGGTGGTCGGCGCCGACGGCATGCACTCACACACCCGGGAGACCGTGTTCGGCCCCGAAGAGCAGTTCCACCGCTACCTCGGCTACTGCTTCGCCATCTTCACCATGCCGAACACCCTCGGGCTCACCCGCGAGGTCATGCTGTGGAACACCCCGGGGAAAGCCGCGGCCCTCTACGCCGTCGGGGACAACGACAAGGTGCACGCCTTCCTCAACTTCCACCATCCGGAACCGCCGTTCGACGCCCTCCGGAACCCCGAGGCTCTCCGGAACCCCGACGCCCAGCGGGACTTGGTCGCCACGGTCTTCGCAGGCGCGGGATGGGAGGTCCCCGGCATGGTCAACGCCCTGCGCGACGCGGATGACCTGTTCTTCGACACGGCCGGTCAGATCCGTATGCCCCACTGGTCCAGCGGTCGCGTCGCGCTCGTCGGCGACGCCGCGTACGCGCCCTCGTTCCTCACCGGACAGGGCTCAAGCCTCGCACTGGCCGGTGCCTACATGCTCGCCAACGCCCTGGCCACGAACCGGGACCACACCGCGGCCTTCGCCGCCTACGAACACGGCGTTCGCGGGTTCGTCACCATGAATCAGGCACTGGTCGACAACGGTGCGGCCACGCTCTTCCCCACCACGGCGCGGGCGCTGGAGCAACGCAACACCATGCTCCGTGGCCTCGTCACCCTGCCCTCCGCACCGGCACGGCCCGCCCACTCGGCCCTTACGCTGCCCGACTTCCCCCCGGGCTGAGCGGCGGACTACGGCAGGCGGTCGGTGCCATCGTCGGGGGCGGCGCGGGCCAGGCCCGTCCGGTAGGCGATGACGACGAGTTGCGCCCGGTCGCGGGCCTCCAGCTTCGTCATGGCGCGCTGCACATGGGCGCGTACGGTGAAGGGGCTGAGGAACATCCGCTCGGCGATCTCCTGGTTGGACAGGCCGGTCGCGACCAGAGCCACCATCTCGCGTTCGCGCGGGGTGAGTACGGCGAGCTGTTCGCGGTGGTACGGCGGGGCGTCGTCCGGTGTGGCCAGGAAACGCGCGACCAGGGAGCGGGTCGCGGCGGGGGACAGAAGGGTGTCGCCGTGGGCGATCGTACGCACGGCCTCCATCAGGTCCTCGGCCCCGATGCCCTTGCCGATGAAGCCGCCGGCCCCCGCGCGCAGCGCCTGGGCGACGTACTCGTCGGTCTCGTACGTGGTGAGGATCAGGATGCGGCTGGCACGCAGTTCCGGGTCCGCGCAGATCTCCGCCGTGGCGGTGAGACCGTCCACCTCGGGCATACGGATGTCCATGACCACCACGTCCGGGCGCAGCTCCCGGGTGAGTCTCACCGCCTCCCTGCCGTCGGCGGCCTCACCGACCACGGTGATGTCGTCGGCGGTGTCGAGAAGCATCCGGAAGGCCTCGCGCAGCAGGGCCTGATCGTCGGCGAGCAGCACGCGGAGCGTCATGGCGCGTCCCCTGTCTCTCCGTCGCCCGTCACTTCCTTGGTGGCTGTCGCTCCGTAGGCCATGCGCCCCTCGGCGGCTGTCGCTCCGCCGGTGCTCCGCGTCGAGTCCTTGGCGGGCGGGAGGGGCAGTCGGGCGGAGACGAGGAAGCCGCCCTCCGGGCGGCTGCCCGCGGAGAGGTGTCCCCCGACCGCGCCGGCACGTTCCCGCATCCCGATCAGACCGTAACCGGGCGGCCGGTCCGGTCCCGTGGACGCGCTCGGTCCAGTGGACGCGGTCGGTCCCGTGGACGCGGTCGGTCCCGTGGATGCCCTCGGTCCCGTGGATGCCCTCGGTCCCGTGGATGCCCTCGGTCCCACAGGTGCGCTCGGTCCCACAGATGCGGTCGGCGTCGTACGGGCGGCCCCTCCGTCGTCGGTGACGGTGATGGTCACGTGGTCGCGGTGCCAGGCGAGGCGCACCCGGGCGCTCCCGGTTCCGGCGTGCTTGGTCACGTTGGTCAGGGCCTCCTGGACGATGCGGTAGGCGGTGAGGTCCACTCCCGGCGGCAGCGGTCTGGCCGTGCCCTCCTGGTGCACCGACACCTCCAGGCCCGCGCGGCGGAAGGATGCGAGGAGCGAGGGAAGGCGGGACAGTCCGGGCGCCGGTTCGGCGGGGGCGGCAGTGTCCCCGGACTGGCGCAACAGGCCGACCGTGGCCCGCAGTTCGTCGAGCGCGTGGCCGGTGGTCTCGACGAGCTCCTTCAGGCTCTTACGGGTCTGCTCCGGGCGGGCGTCGAAGAGGTGGGCGGCGACCGTGGCCTGCGCGTTGGCCAGGGTGATCTGATGGGCCACGAGGTCGTGCAGTTCCCGGGCGATGCGCACCCGTTCCTCGGCCACTCTCCGGAGCGCCTCGCTGTCCCGGCTCTCCTCGGCCCGCCGGGCCCGCTCCTCCACGGCCGCCAGGTAGGCCCGCCGGTTCTGCACCGAGTGCCCGAGTACGCCGGCCACCAGCGGGAACGCCGCCACCAATCCCAGCCTGCTCGCGTCCTGCCACGAAAGAGCCCCGAACAAGGGGGTGGAGGCGACCAGCAGCGCTGCGGAGGTGAGCAACACCGCGCTCACCGCGCGCCGTTCGGTGCGCACGGTGAGCGTGTAGGAGTAGACGGTGAGTACGGCGGGGGCCACGATGAGCGGGCTCAGCAGGAGACCCAGGGGCGGCACCAGCACACCGCACGCGGTCGTCGCCGCCATGGCGGCCACGGGCGCCCGGTGCCGCACCGGCAGCACGGCGCAGGACACCACGGCGACGAGGCAGGCGGCGGCGGGCGGCGGTGACAGCGTGCCGTCGGCCCGCACCGCGCCGCCGAGCAGACAGAGCACGAACGCCGTCGCCGTGATCGCGCACTCGCGCCACCATGTGCCGTGCGGTCGCGGGCCACCGCCGCCCGTGTCCGTCATGGCCGGCTCAGTGCCCCACCCTCGATATCCCCATATCCCCATTCGGCAGCACCCGGTTGAGGATACGGGGCAGCCACCGGGCCCGGAACACCGAACGGGCCCCGGCACCTGGGGAGTTGTCGGGAAAGGCCGCCATCTGCTGATCACTCCGGACACCGCCGGGCAAGGGGAACGTGCGGGATTCAGCGGAACGCGCGGGATGCACACGCCGCCCACCCTTCCCTCCGGCGCCCCGCCGGGCATCGTCCCCCGCGACCGTCTTCCCCTGGTGCGCGGGCACCAGCCGCTCACCTGTCCTGGTGCCCGGTCACGTGCTGCCCGGTCACATGCTGCCCGGGTGCGGCACACCCAGGCGGCACACCGAGTCGGCGCCTAGCCTGAACGCATGGACGACAACCACCTCGGGGACTTCCTGCGCGCACGCCGCGCCGGCCTGCGGCCGGAGGACGTCGGCATGGCGAGCTACGGCACCCGCAGGGTCGCCGGACTGCGCCGTGAGGAGGTCTCCGTCCTGGCCGGAGTGAACGCCGACTACTACACCCGCCTGGAACAAGGGCGCGAGCGCCACCCCTCGCCCCAGGTGGTCGACGCCCTCGGTCGCGCGCTGCGCCTCGACGAGGACGCCCGGGCGCACCTGTACCGGCTGGCCGGGGTCGCGCCGGTCGACCGGGCCTCCGGCCGTTCCGTCGAGCAGGTCGGCCCGGCGCTGCGCCAGTTGATGGACGGCTACCCGAACACTCCCGCGTTCGTCATGAGCCGGACCCTGGACCTTCTCGCCGTCAACGCCCTGGCCGACGCCCTCTACGCCCCGTTCACGCCGGCGGACAACCTGGCCCGCATGACCTTCCTCGACCCCGCGCGACGGCACTTCTACACCGACTGGGACCGGGCGGCCCAGGCCACCGTCGCCCATCTGCGCGAGGCGGCCGGGTTCGACCCGGACAGCCCCCGGCTGCGCGACCTCGTCCACACCCTCACCGAGCACAGCGCGGACTTCGCCCGCCTCTGGAACACCCACGCCGTACGCGGGAAGACCCACGACGCCAAGCGCTTCCTCCACCCGGACGTCGGGCCCCTCACCCTCACCTACCAGGCCTTCGACGTACGGGACGCCCCCGGCCAGCAGCTCGTCATCTACCACGCCGAACCGGGCAGCCCCAGCGCCCAGTCCCTCCACCTGCTCGGCTCCATCCACGCCACCCGGCGCCGGCCCGAACCCCGGCCCCACCGCTAGACGGCCTCTCGTCCGGCGTCCCCGATGAAGCCCTCGTCAGCGTCGGGTCGCCGATGATTCCCGCTTGTCCTTCAGCGCCTCGTCGCTCCCGGGGCGCCGGGTGAGCACGAGCGGGCCGGTCTCGGTGACGGCGACCGTGTGCTCGGAATGGGCGGTGCGCGAGCCGTCGGCCGAGCGGATCGTCCAGCCGTCCCGGTCGTAGACGATCTTGTTGGTGCCGGCCGCGAACCAGGGCTCGATCGCGATCGTCAGGCCGGGACGCAGCTTCCAGCCGCGGCCGGGGCGACCGTCGTTGGGGATGTGCAGGTCCTCGTGCATCGTGCGGCCGATACCGTGACCGCCGAACTCCAGGTTGACCGGGTAGCCGTACTCGGCGGCGACCGCGCCGATGGCGGCCGAGATGTCCCCGAGCCTGTTGCCCGGCTGGGCGACCTTGATCGCGGCTTCCAGGGCGACCTCGGTGGCCTCGATCAGCCGCAGGTCCTCCGCGGCCGGGGTGCCGACGACGACCGAGTGGGCCGAGTCCGCGGACCAGCCGTCGATACTCACCGCCATGTCCATGGTCAGCAGGTCGCCGTCGCGCAGCGTGTAGCTGTGCGGCAATCCGTGCAGCACGGCGTCGTTGACCGAGAGGCACACCACGTTGCGGAACGGGCCCTTGCCGAACGAGGGCTCGTAGTCCCAGTAGCAGGACTCCGCGCCGCGCTCCTTGATCCGGCGGCGGGCGTGATGCTCCAGGTCCATCAGGTTGACCCCCACCGCGGCGAGGTCGGCGAGCTCGGCCAGCACCTGGCCGACGAACTGCCCGGTGACATGCATACGCTCGATGTCCTGAGGGGATTTGTGCTCGATCACTGCGATCCTCGATTTCTCCGGGGCGACCGACAGGTATATTTATACCAGTGGCCGGCTGGAGTGGTTGCCGCCGAATCATCCGCGCCTCTAGCATGTGCGGATGGTTCGCTACCCGCTCGCCCCCGAACAGATCGAGGCGGGCCGACGCCTCGGGGCCGCGTTGCGCTCCGCCCGGGCCGGACGCAGCCCCGTGGAAGTGGCCTCGGCGGCGGAGATCTCGCCGGAGACCCTCCGCAAGATCGAGACCGGCCGGCTGCCGACCCCCGCGTTCGGCACCATCGTCCGGCTCAGCGAGGTGCTCGGCGTCCCCCTGTCGGAGCTCGCCTTCGTCTGGCGCACCGACCCCGCCCTGAGCAAGGTCTCCTAGACCCTCCGCGGGTGAGCTGCCGGCCGCCGCTTCGTCACCAGTTGATGGCGCTGTCCATCGACTGCTGCCAGTACGTGACCTTGAGCGAGTCGTCGATGTACATGCCCTCGGCGGGCAGTGCGGGGGTGGCACCCTTGCCGACGCTCTCACTGCCGGAGCGGCCCTGGAAGTAGACGGCGAGGGACTTCTCCGTACGGCCGTGTCCGGCGCTGCCGTCGGCGGCGGACAGGTTGACGGAGGCGTAGCCGGACTGGCCCGGCTCAAGGGTGACGACGGCCTGCGGCTGGGAGTCCTCGATGACCGGCGGCACCGACTGGGCCTCGCCGAATCGGACGGCCGGGTAGCCGTACAGGTAGCAGGTGGCGCTGCCGGTGTTGGTGACGGTGAGGAGCATGTGGTTGACCGGGCGGGTCAGCGGGGCCGCGACCGTCTTGGTCTGGGAACCCTCACAGGTGACCGTCTTCTTGGAGGAGGCGGCCTCCTTCGCGGCGGGGGCGTTCTCGTCGGGCTTCGAGGCGGTGGCCGACCTCGCGTCGCCTGAGGAGGAGCCGCCGGAGGAGCCGCCGGAGTTGCCGCCGGACGATCCGGAGCCGGGCTCCGCCGACGCGGGGTCGGTCGTGGAGGGCGGGACCGTCGAGGAGGAACGTGTCGCCTTGCCCTCGTCGGCCACGCCCGTTCCGTCGCTGCACGCGGTCAGGGAGAACGCGGCGAGTGCGACGGTCGCGGCGGCGGTCAGGAGGCGGGAGCGGGAGTTGCGGACGCTGGACATGTGGCGGTGGCCCCTTCGGTGTTCGGGTGGGTGTGGTGCTTGGATGACCGAAGCTTGTGGGGTGACCCGTCCCAGCCGCCATGAACAGCGGGGAGTTCGGGACGCTGGAACGCTGAAACGGGCTCTGACCAGGCGAAACATAGTTCCCCTGGAACGGGTGAATGGGACAGGGGGAGGATCGTGGAACGAGTGTCGGATGCGACCGGTGCCGGGGGCACGGACATGTTCGCGGCGCTGCTGCGGGAACTGAAGGACCGCTCGGGGCTGAGCTACGGAACGCTCGCCAAGCGGCTGCACATGAGCACGTCGACACTGCACCGCTACTGCAACGGCACCGCGCTGCCCCACGAGTACGCACCGGCGGAGCGCTTCGCCCGGGTGTGCCGAGCGACGCCGCAGGAGCTGGTGGAGCTGCACCGGCGCTGGATCCTGGCGGACGCGGCACGAAGGGGCAGGCCGGAGCGGGCCACGGCGCTGGATCCGGTCCCGGAGGTTCCGGTCCCGGAGACTCCGGTCCCGGAGACTCCGGCCCGGGAGACGGGGGCGGATCAGGCGGCCGGGGCTGCGGAGGCCAAGGCGGCGGACTCGGCCGGCGCGGCGGCACCGTACGGACCGGGCGGACCGGGCGGACCGGGCGAAGACGACGGTGAGCCGGTGGTCGCCGACATGCCGCGCGAGCCCGCGGCGCCACGGCGACGCCGTGGCGCGCTGATCGCCTCCGCCGTGGTGGCCGCCGTACTGGGAGCCGTGGTGCTCGCCGTCCAGGTCCCCTTCGGCGGGGGCGGCAACGATACGGAGGGCCACCGGGCGGCCGATGGCACCTCCGCGACCACCGGACCGGCGGACACCGCCGAGCCGTCGGCGACGGGCTCCGCCACGCCTTCCCCTTCCTCAAGCGGCGAGAGCCCCGGCCCGTCCGCCTCCGTCTCCGCCGTCGAATCCGGCGGGGCCACCCCCCGCGCCTCGAAGGGCGGCGGCGAGCGGGGCGCGGCCGAGCCCCCCGGTGACAGCGATGTCGTACCGCTGAACATCGCCACCCGCCCCTACGTCTACGACGACCCGTGCAGCCAGCATTTCCTCGTCGACAGCGAACCCGAGCATGTCGGCCCGCCCGCGGGCGAGCCGGACGCACCGCGCTGGGCCGCTGTCTACGGCGCGGTCTCCTCCGGGGAGCAGCGGGTCGCCCTGACCGTTCAGGGCAGCGGGCGGGACACGGTCGTCCTGAACGAGCTGCACGTACGCGTCGTCTCCAAGGGCGCCCCGCTCGCCTGGAACGACTATTCGATGGGGGTCGGCTGCGGCGGTGGCGTCGGCACCAAGTCGTTCGACATCGACCTCGACAACGGCAGCCCCACGGTCACCGTCAAGAACGGCCAGCGCGACTTCCCGTACCAGGTCAGCGAGTCCGATCCCGAGGTCTTCTACATCACCGCGCGCGCCAGGGCGCACGATGTCCGCTGGGAACTCAGCCTGAACTGGTCCAGCGGCAGCCGCCGCGGCACGGTGCGCATCGACAACGACGGCACCCCGTTCCGTACGAGCGCCGACGCCGGCCGCCCCGGGTACGACTACCCGCTGGGCGGCGGCGAGTGGATCGAACGGGAGGGCTGACCGGCCCCGCGGGCCCGCTGCGGCGTCCCCCGCCTCGTGTCCGCGGACAGACGCCCCCGTGTCCGCGGACAGACGCCCCCCGTACTCCGCGGACCGATGTCCTCGTATCCGGTGCGGCTGTTCCGGTGCGGTTATCCTTCGACACATCGACGCGCTGCCGCAGCGGCGGGGTGACCGTTCCGCCGCGCCGACCGGCCGCGGCCCGGGTGCGGTGGCCGCCCCGTACCGCTGGTTCCGCACCTCCCGCCGGAAACCGCAGGGGGCGCCCCCGCGTCACGGATGCCCCGCGTCACGGATGCCCGCCTGACAGATGCCCGCGCAACGGATACTCGCGCAACGGATGCCCGCGTAACAGATGGAGACACGATGAGCACGGTCCCGAGGACGGCCGCCCAGCCGCCCGCGCCGCACGCCGCCGACAGTCACGAGCTGATCCGCGTGCACGGCGCGCGGGAGAACAATCTCAAGGACGTCAGCGTCGAGATACCCAAGCGCCGGCTGACGGTCTTCACCGGCGTCTCCGGCTCGGGCAAGAGCTCCCTGGTGTTCGGCACGATCGCCGCCGAGTCCCAGCGGATGATCAACGAGACGTACAGCGCCTTCGTGCAGGGCTTCATGCCGACGCTGGCGCGGCCCGAGGTCGACGTACTCGAAGGGCTGACGACCGCGATCATCGTCGACCAGCAGCGGATGGGGGCCGACCCCCGCTCCACCGTCGGCACCGCCACCGACGCCAACGCGATGCTCCGTATCCTCTTCAGCCGGCTCGGGCAGCCGCACATCGGGTCGCCCGGCGCGTTCGCCTTCAACGTCCCCTCGGTCCGGGCGAGCGGGGCGATCACGGTCGAACGCGGTGGCCGCAAGGCCGAGAAGCAGACCTTCAACCGCACCGGCGGCATGTGTCCGCGCTGCGAAGGCCGGGGCACCGTCTCCGACATCGACCTCGCCCAGCTCTTCGACGACTCCAAGTCGCTCGCCGAGGGGGCGGTCACCGTCCCCGGCTACAAGACGGACGGCCACTGGACGCTGCGGATCTTCACCGAGTCGGGCTTCCTCGACCCGGACAAGCCGATCCGCGACTACACCGGGACCGAGCTGCACGACTTCCTCCACCGCGAGCCGACCAAGGTCAAGGTCAACGGCATCAACCTCACCTACGAGGGGCTGATCCCCAAGGTCCAGAAGTCGTTCCTCGCCAAGGACCGGGAGGCGATGCAGCCGCACATCCGGGCGTTCGTGGACCGGGCGGTCACCTTCACCGCCTGCCCCGCGTGCGACGGCACCCGGCTCGCCGAGGCGGCCCGGTCGTCACGGATCGGCGGGATCAACATCGCCGACGCGTGCGCGATGCAGATCAGCGACCTGGCCGCATGGGTCCGCGACCTCGACGAGCCGTCGGTGGCGCCGCTGCTCACGACGCTGCGCGACACCCTCGACTCGTTCGTGGAGATCGGCCTCGGCTACCTCTCGCTCAGCCGGCCGGCGGGCACGCTGTCGGGCGGCGAGGCGCAGCGCGTGAAGATGATCCGGCACCTCGGCTCCTCGCTCACCGACATCACGTACGTCTTCGACGAGCCCACCACCGGTCTGCACCCGCACGACATCCAGCGGATGAACGGCCTGCTGCTGCGGCTGCGGGACAAGGGGAACACGGTGCTCGTGGTGGAGCACAAGCCGGAGACCATAGCGATCGCCGACCATGTCGTCGACCTCGGCCCCGGTGCCGGTACGGCGGGCGGCACCGTCTGCTTCGAGGGCGGCGTCGAGGGGCTGCGGGCCGCCGGCACGCTCACCGGACGCCACTTCGACGACCGGGCCGTCCTCAAGGAGACGGTACGCAAGCCCACCGGCGCGCTGGAGATCCGCGGCGCCACCGCGAACAACCTGCGGGACGTCGATGTCGATGTCCCGCTCGGGGTGCTGGTCGTCGTCACCGGCGTCGCCGGCTCCGGCAAGAGCTCGCTCGTGCACGGATCCCTGGTCAAGGGCGCCGGGGCCAAGGGTTCCGGTGACGGCGGTACGGAGGACGGCGACGGTACGGGGGGTGCCGACGCGGGGGTGGTGTCGATCGGGCAGGGTGCGATCCGCGGGTCGCGGCGGAGCAACCCGGCGACGTACACCGGACTGCTCGACCCGATCCGCAAGGCGTTCGCCAAGGCCAACGGGGTGAAGCCGGCGCTGTTCAGCGCCAACTCCGAGGGCGCCTGCCCACAGTGCAACGGCGCCGGTGTCCTCTTCATGGACCTGGGGATGATGGCCGGCGTCTCCACGACCTGCGAGGAGTGCGAGGGGAAGCGGTTCCAGGCGGCGGTGCTGGACCACCACCTCGGCGGCCGGGACATCAGCGAGGTGCTCGCGATGTCGGTGGCGGAGGCCGAGGAGTTCTTCGGCGCAGGTGAGGCGCGTACGCCGGCCGCGCACGCCATCCTCGGCCGGCTCGCCGACGTCGGGCTCGGCTACCTCAGCCTCGGCCAGCCGCTGACCACGCTGTCCGGCGGCGAGCGGCAGCGGCTCAAGCTCGCCACGCACATGGCGGAGAAGGGCGGCGTCTACATCCTCGACGAGCCGACCACCGGCCTGCACCTCGCCGATGTCGAGCATCTGCTGGGCCTCCTCGACCGGCTCGTCGACTCCGGCAAGTCGGTCATCGTCGTCGAACACCACCAAGCGGTCATGGCACACGCCGACTGGATCATCGACCTCGGCCCGGGCGCGGGCCACGACGGCGGCCGGATCGTCTTCGAGGGCACCCCCACCGACCTCGTCGCCGCCCGCTCCACCCTCACCGGCGAGCACCTCGCGGCGTACGTCGGCGCCTGACCGGGAGCGCGGCGGGGGCCAGGGGGCTTCCCGTGGTCGTGGGGCCGGGGGACAATCACCCTTTGTGACGATCACAGAGACCAGCGGGCCCGTCGAGTCCCGCCGCGCCGGACCCGCCACGCTGCTGGCCAGTGTGCTGACCGGCGGGGCGATCGGCGCCGCGGTGGCGTCCGTGGTGGTCGGGATCATCCTCGGGAAGGCCACGCTGTGGGGCGCCGGTGCCGGGTTCTTCCTGCTCCTCGTCCTGGTCACCACCGTCTCGGGACGCCGGGAGCGGGCCCGGACCCCGCGGGCCGAGAAGCGTAAGGCCCTCGCGATGATCGAGAGCCGGCGGGCGACCAGCGGTGAACTGGCGGACGTTCCGATCAGTTTCGTCCTGACCGTCGCTCCGGAGGACCGCGCCGCCTACCGGGTCGCGTTCTCCCAGGCGGTCAATCTCGTCGACATCGCCGACTATCCGCCGCGCCGCGTCGTGGTCGTCGAGTACCCCGCGCACGAGCCGTGGGACGTCAGCATCGTGACCCGGCCGGATCAGGAGTGGGCACGGCGGGCCGCCGAGGCGTCGATGGACTCCGCCCCCGAGTCCACGCTCGTCAAGAACCCCAACCGGGAAGGAACACACTGCCTGCTCTCCCTCCTGGCGCTCCTCCTCGGCGCGGCGGTCATCGTCCTGCTGTTCCGCGCCGATCTGTTCCGGGAGGGCGACGGGGACGGCGTGAACGGGAACGGGGACGGCGGCAGGGCCGGGGGCGCCGAGGTCTCGGTGTCCGCCTCGGCCTCCGTGTCGTTGCGTACGACCTCCGCGCGGACCACCGAGTCAATGCTGGCGGAGGGGCAGATGCGCCGGACCGTCGAGGCGCTGGCCACGGCGGGGGTGTCGACCGCCGTCGAGTTCCGGATCGAGGAGCACAGCATGTGGGCCAACGGCACCGGCGGCGTCAGTGACAGTGGTACGGGTGCTGGTGAGCCGTCGATCGAGCTGCGCTCCCTCCCGTACGAGCGGCTCCCCGCCCTGGTCCGCGAGGCGCGCACCACCTCCGGCATCGGTGACGACGGCTCCTGGCGCATCGACATCGGCCACGAAGCGAAGACCGGCCCCCTGGTCATCCGCGTGACCGTCACGGACCCCCGCGGATCCGCTACTCTCCGCGCGGACGCCCAGGGCCGCGTCACCGAACGCGCCGCCGCGCCGCGCTGACCGCGGCGCCGTCCTGCACACGCACGGATCGAGAGGCACAGACGATCATGAGCACCGCCCCCCGTTTTCTCTATCTCGCCCGGCACGGCGAGGCCTCGGCGGACGAGACCGCGCTGACCGGGAACGGCCGGCGCCAGGCCGTACTGCTCGGCCAACGGCTGCGCGACGTACCGCTGTCGGCGGTGCACCACGGTCCGCTCCCCCGGGCCGTGGAGACGGCCACACTGCTCGCCGCCGAACTCGACGGCGTACCGCTGCGCGCGTCGGAGGCGGCCGGTGACTACATCCCGCATCTGCCGGGGAAGGCGGAGCTGCCGCCGGACTCCGCCGACGGCCTGCTCGGTTTCCTCGCGGGGGTGACGGAGGAGGAGGCCAGGCTCGGCGCCGCTCTGGCGCGTGAGGCGCAGGCGGAGTTCACCGGTCCGGTGGCCGGTGACACGCCCCGCCATGAGCTGGTCGTCACGCACAACTTCCTGGTCGGATGGCTGGTACGCGCGGCCCTCGACGCGCCCGCGTGGCGCTGGATGGGCCTGAACTTCGCCAACACCGCGCTGACGGTGATCCGTTACGCGCCCGGCCGGCCGCCGTCCGTGCTCTGCGCGAACGACCTGCGGCACCTGCCCGACGAGCTGCGCTGGACCGGCTTCCCGCCCGAACTCCACGTCTGAGAGGGCATTTGATCTAGCCGAATTGCCCTTTAAGTCCTAGTAGGTTCCTCGCCAGGTTGGTGTGGTCTCGTCCGTTATGCGCTTGGCAAGGAACCTACTAGGCATAAGCGTCCATTCGGCTACATCAAACGCCCTCCCAGAGGCCCGACCGCGCACCCGCGACGAACTCGGCCCAGGCGGCGGCGTGGACGATGAGCGCGGGGCCGGCTTTGCGCTTGGAGTCGCGGATGCCTACATGGCCGGTGGGGGCGAGGTGGGCGACCTCGACGCAGTTGGTACCGATCTCCTGGCTGTACTGAGGACACCGCCGACACCCTGGAGACCATGCGGGACAAGCACCTGGAGCAGGCCCGTACGGTGCACGCCGTGGTCAGTGCGCACTGGCAGCTGCACCCCCGCCCAAGGAGAATCTCACAGTTGTCAGTGCGGGGCGTAGCTGCAGTTCACACAGCGGTGCCCCGCACCTCGTGTCATGGGCCGTCGATCAGTTTCTGTACCTCTGGCGGAAGCTTCGAGCCGGAGTAGGAGGCGACGAATACGGCTTCTTCCGGTGTGTCTCCGACGGCGATGGCCACCTTGGCGGAGATCCCGTTCACCTTGTAGGCGGTCTCCGTGGTCCCAGCTTCCTCGGCTTCGTCCTGGCCGCCGGTGTCGTCACAAGGCGGTTTGGTGGCGGCGCCGAGCTTGTCGGCGACCGTGAAGTCCACATTCGCAACGTCTCGATACGTTCGGCCTTGGTAGGTGAACTGGAGTGCGCAGGACTCCCCTCCTTCACCGCTGCTGCTGTCGGCCGTGCATGCGGCTGCTGACACCACCATAGTTGTCGCCAGCAGCATGCCCGCAGACCGTCCGGCCCAGCTCATGGACGTCCTCCTCAGTAGATGCTGCGAAGAGCAAGGACGTCTCCCTTGCCGAGGGTCCTTGCCTTCGTCGTGCATGTGAATGCGTTCGTGTACATGGTGAGGTTCTCGTGGCCCGATTTGACGTGCCCCAATCCGAAGATGTGGCCGGCCTCGTGAGTGGCAACGGAGCGGATGTCATATTTGTTGGAGCAACTGCTGGTCGGCTTGTTCGTGAAGTCGTAGTCGTGGGTGTTGAAGCGGACGTCGGCCTCGCGCAGGTCGTTCTTGACGCCCGGCATGGGCCAGGTCCACGAGCAGGTCGAAGCGACGACTCCGGACTTGAGGTCGCCTGCGTCCCAGGTGCTCAGTCCGTCTCGAGCGGTGCACTGGCCTTTGTTGTTGATGTCCGCTTCCCAGCTGGTGGGAGCCCGGTAGTTATGCTTCGCACCGACCTGGTCGGTGTAGCCGCAGTTGTTGTAGCTCTGGGTGACGTTATCGATGGCATCGTAGAACGCCCCCAAGGCGTTTGTGCGTGAAAGCCCGCCGGGCATTCCCCCGTCGCCGATCCACCACTCGTAGGAGCCGTACTCTTTGCGGTCAGCCGTTGTGTACGCGCCGTCGCTGCATGCGCCGGGGGCGGCCATGGCATCCGCATCTGCCACCTCGGTGTCTTCGGGTGCGGTAGTGTCAGTCGCGTCCGCGTCCGCGCCGTCCGGCTCCTGCGACAGGTCAGCTGCCGTATTGGCAGGGTTCGACAGAACGTCAGGGACATCGGAGCCCGTGGTGGGCAAGTCCGCGCCGGCGTCGGTCAGTTCGTAGGAGACCTTGCCGTCAGCGGCGACTTCCAGTGTGAACCCCTGTGTCTCACCGTCCGTGGTCAGTGAATCGATACTCACCGTCGTGCCAGGTTCGGGAACCGTTAACCCGGTCCCGTCGTAGGTGACGATACGACCGACTGCCCCGCAGTCGATCACGGATGAGCCGACAGGCAGCTCATCGATGCTCAGCTCTCCTTCTTCAGGAATGTTGCAGACGGTGGGCCCCGTCGCCCCCGCCGTGGTCGCTCGCGCGCTGCCGAAGCCCCCTGATACTGAGGCCACGAGCGCGAAAGCGATGAAAGATCTACCTATGAGCCGTGAATTACGCCATGCCATTCTCCACCCCCGGATACCTCCCGCTGTGCGGGACTGATCAGAACCAGGAGATAGTAGTCACCGCTTCTCCGTAAAAGCTTTCTATTTTTCAGCTTTAGGCCGGATGTGCGTTCGCATGACTGGTTCTCGACCACACAGAGTGCTCTACCGCAGCCGTGCGTAACCGGGGTTATTGCGGGCTCACTTGGTGTCGGCGTTGGGCAGGCCGGGCCGAACGCGGCGGAGGGCATCGCCCGTGCGGTCATCGGCTTCGCCGTGCGGTTCCTCACCGATGTCCTCCGGCAGCTGGAGGCCGTCGACGTGGGCCAGGCCCTCGATGCACCCCGCACCGGCCGGTGTCACGCGGGTGAACTCCACTCGGTGGAGCGGACGCCGGGCATCGTCAGTGCGCACAACCGGCCGGGTGCGCGACATCGGAGTACGCTCAGTGGTCGGCCTCCCGGCCCGGTGCGGTCCGGGCTCCAGCGGGCGGTGCGCCCGCTGGTCGTCCTGGCGTACCGAGCGCACCGCGTCGGCGTCGTCTTGTTCGGCGTAGCGGTCCGCGCGGGCGCGGGAGTCGTCGGCCGCCTTGGTGAATGCGTCCTTGAGGTGGCGCAGTCGCTCGGCAGTGAGGTCGAGGGCTTCCACGTCGGTGCGGGACTCCCGTAGGGCCCGCAGCGCCGTCATGTCGATCGCCTCCCGGGGGACTGCGCGTGACCTCTCGGCTGGACGAGACCACATACCCCACGGGAATCGAGATCGGCGCACAACACGCCGCCGCCCTGAAGATCAACACCGATGACTTCCACGGCGAGTGGAACTACACCATCCCGCCTCAGCCCGGCGTCCCGCCGGTGCCGCGGGCAGCCGCGCTCACCCCCGCACGGCCCACACCTTCGATACGGCCCTGGTCACCCACTCCGCCCTGACCGGCATCACCCGCCAGGCCCTGGACCGCCTTGTCGCCGAGCTCCGCGACATGATCGACGCGATGCCGCCGGAACAACGGCCCCGGCACCGGAAACTGGCCGTCGAGAACATCATCTGGGCCGCCGTCCTGGACCAGCGCGGCCTGCCCGCCTCGCTTCTCGCCCACCTCTTCCATATCGGCGAGAACCAGATGCGCACCCTCATCAAGCAGGCCCGCCCCCTGCTCCAACGGCACGGCCACTACAGCGAGCCACTCCCAGTCCGGCTCATGGACCCCGCCGAACTGGCCAGATACGTCATGAACGCGACGTCAGGCACGAGTTGACACGACACGCGCTACTAACTCATCGACGGGCCCGCAGCGCCCTTGAGGGGCAGGCCATTCGAGCCGTTCGGACCATTCGGGCCGTTCGGACCGTTCAAGCCGCTTCAGGCGGGCTTGAGCGCGATGGCCTCGGCGAGCGCCGTGTCGATCGCGTGCTTGCGCTGCTCGGGGCCGTAGTTGATGCCCTCGGCGCGGACGAATTCGAGGTTCCGTACGCCGAGAAAGGCGAAGAAGCTGGTGAGGTAGGTCTCCTGGTGGTCGAACGGCGCCGTCGGGGTGTCCGCCACGTACTCGCCGCCGCGCGAGGAGGCGACGATGACGCGCTTGCCGCCCGCCAGTCCCTCGGGGCCGTCCTGGGTGTAGTGGAAGGTCTTGCCGAACACGGCCAGGGCGTCGATCCACGACTTGAGCTGGCTGGGTATGCCGAAGTTGTACATCGGGGCGCCGATCACGACGACCTCGGCGGCCAGGAACTCCTCCAACGCCTCGTCGAGCCTGCTCAGTTCGCCCAGGGTGCGGGCACCCGCGTCGAGGTCGGTGCCGGACCCGGAGTCGGGGTCGGGGTCCGTGATCCGCGCCGCCGAGGCCGCCTTGAGTTTCAGGATGGCTTCCGAGTGGTGCGGCAGCGGCTCGGCGGCGACATCGCGGTACGTGACCTCAAGGCGGGGGTGCTCGTCCTTGAAGCGGGCGACGACGGCGGCCGAGATCTGACGGCTGGCCGACTCGGCGCCCGAGATGCTGGAGTCGATGTGCAGAAGCTTCATGAAGGTTGCTGCCTCGCTGGTGCGCCCGGAACACCTGGGTCCGGTTCAACTGGACATGGACGGATACCGCTGGACGACCGCATACGGATCAGGCTCTCCGCTTCCCGGCGAGAGCAACGTACAGGCCATTCCTTTCCTTTACGACAGCGGACCGAGGTGCCCGTGGGCGCTCCTGGCGGTGGATCAGTCGAACGTGAGGGTCACCCGCGGCTCTCGGGCCCCGGCCCCCACTCCCCCGGCAGCGCGCGGCTGTGCACGATGTGCAGGCGGGAGACCGCGCGGGTGAGCGCCACGTACAGGCGGTGCGACCCACGGGCCTCGGCCGCCACCACGGCCGCCGGTTCGACCAGGACGACATGGTCGTACTCCAGCCCCTTCGCCGCCGTCGCGGGCAGCACCGTCACCCTGGCAGCCGGTGCCCCGAGCTCGTCCGCCGTGACGGTGGCGATCCCGGCCGCGGCGAGAACGGTGCGGAGCCGGTCCGCCTCGGGCCCGGCCGCGATCACGCCGATCGAGCCCTCGCGGGCGAGGGCCGCGCGTACCGCGTCGGCCACCACCGCGTCCAGCCCGCCCGGCCCCTCCCCCTCCTCCGCGCGGCTGATCGTCAACTCGCCCGCGCCGCGCAGGGATACGGCAGGCGGTACGTCGACGTCCAGCGAGGCGAGCAGCCGGTTGGCGAGTTCCACGACCGCGCCGGGCACCCGGAATCCGGTGGTCAGCGAGGTCACGGACGCGTCCGGCCGGCCGAGGTGGGCGAGGAGCGGGGGCCAGGAGCGGGCCGCCCACGGGGTGGTGCCCTGTGCGAGGTCGCCCAGCACCGTCAGCGAGCCGAAGGCGGCGCGGCGGGCGATCGCGCGGCACTCCATCGGGGAGAGGTCCTGCGCCTCGTCGATGACGACATGGCCGTACCCCTCGGGGTGTTCGATCAGCCCGGCGAGTTCGTCGAGCAGCACGAGATCCGCCGCCGACCAGGGCAGTTTCCTGGCCGCCCGGGGCCCGGAGGGGACGCGGGCACCCGCGCGGCGGATCGCCCGCCGCTCCTCGGGCGTGAGGATGCCGTCCGCCGCCGCCGGATCGGCCAGCAGCCCGGCCAGCACCTCCTCGGGGCTCACCTTGGGCCACACCGCGTCCAGGTAGGCGGTGACCGCCCGCGAACCGCCCACCCGCCGCACCCACTGCGCCGACCGCGGCCCCGCCCGCCGCTCCGCCCGGAGCTGAACGGCCCGTACGGCGCGGCTGCGCACCCGGTCCCGGCCGACACCGTACGGGGGCGCCTCGGCCCGTACCTCCGCGACGATGCGCGCCAGTTCGTCCGGTTCGAGGCGCCAGTGGTACGAGCCGTCCGCCACCGTGAGCGGCGCGGGGGCCGCGTCGGGCCCCGCGACCCGTCCGTACAGCGCGCGGTGCAGTACCCCGGCCATGCGGGCGTCGTGCTTGACGACCGCCGCCGCCTCCGTGTCCCGCGTGCGTACCGGATGGCGCGCGATCTCGTCGCCGACCGTCGACTGGCGGATGCCGATCTCGCCGAGGGCGGGCAGTACTTCGGAGATGTACGAGAGGAACGTCCGGTTGGGCCCGAGGACCAGCAGCCCGCCGCGTCGCAGGCGCTGCGGGTAGGTGTAGAGGAGGTACGCGGCACGGTGCAGGCCGACGGCGGTCTTGCCGGTGCCGGGGGCGCCCTGGACGCAGAGGGAGCGGCCGAGTGCGGACCGTACGAGTTCGTCCTGCTCGGGCTGGATGGTCGCGGCGATGTCGCGCATGGGCCCGATGCGGGGGCGCTCGATCTCGCCGGTGAGGATGGCGCTCCCGGCGACAGCCCCCGCCGCGCCCGCCGTCGCCGCGTCCGGCCCCAGGGGCTCGTCCTCCAGGCCGGTCAGGTCCTCCGGTTCCCCCTTGCTCCAGGGCGCCCACCCGAATCTGCGGCGTACGGCGACCCCCTGCGGGTCGGCGGCGCTCGCGCGGTAGAAGGCGCGCGAGACGGGCGCGCGCCAGTCGACCACGAGGGGCGGGGCGGCGGGGTGTTCGGAGATCCGGCGGCGGCCGATGTGGTAGCTCTGCCCGGCGTGGTCACCGGCCGCCGGGCCGCCGCCGAAGTCGAGGCGGCCGAAGAACAGCGGGCTGTCGGGCTCCTGCCGCAACTCCTTGGCGTAGCTGCGCAGATGGCGGCCGAGGACCTCGGCGTCGGCGCCGGAGGCGAAGGCGTTCTCGCCGGTGACGATCTGTTCGTGCGCGTCGTCCACCATGCCGGTCAGCGCGGCGCGGCAGGTCCGGTGGTAGGTCCGTTCCTCGTCGAGTGCTTCGGATGCGGTCACTCCACCAAGAATAGCGTGACCGAGGAAAAAACGTTACCGAGTCAAAAATGCCTGGTCACCAGAGGGCGAGCCCGCTGCGCAGCCGCTCGAAGGCCAGCTCCGCCGCGGCGACCGCGTCGGGGTACACCGCCCCGGCCGGCTCGCCCGCCGCGATCCGCCGCCAGTTCTCCTGCGCGAGGACGCGCTGCACGGCGATGATCTGCGCGGCGCCGAGCGCCCCCTCGACCCCGCTCCCGAGGGCCGCGGCCAGTGCCTCCTCGGAGCGCCGCTGGTACCCGTACAACCGGGCCACCAGGCTCGGCGTCCCGTACAGCAGCCGGTGGTACGCGAGCACGCCCTCGGCGTCGTTGAGGCCGGTCACCGGGTCGCGCCGGTCGAGCCCCGCCAGGAAGTGCAGCCGCAGGGCGTCCAGCGGCCGTACGCCGTCGGGCCGGCCGGAGACGACACGGGCGGCCTCGTCCTCGTGGTCGGCGAAGCGGTGCAGCACCAGGTCTTCCTTGGCCGGGAAGTACCGGAAGAGGGTGGGCTTGGAGATCTCGACCGCGGCGGCGACCTCGGCGACCGGGACACGGTCGAAGCCCTTCGCGAGGAAGAGCGTGATCGCGGCCTCCGAGATCTCCTGGTAGCGGCGCAGCCTCTTCCGCTCCCGCAGGCCGAGATCGGAGGGGAGGCCGGGGTGGAGGCCGGGGTGGAGGCCGGGGTGGGGGGCGGAGTGAGGGGCGGGGTCGAGGACCTCGTTGTCGTCGTCGCCGTTCATGACGGAGAAGCCTACGGGTGCGGCGCGCTCACCTCCGCCACTCACCCGCGCTCCTCCCCCCTCCCCCTGCCGCCTGCCGCCCGATCAGCGTCTCCACCCCGTCCAGGAGGCAGTCGAGGCCGAAGGTGAAGTCGGCGTCCGGCCCCTCCTCCCCCTCCAGGCCGCCTTCGGCCAGCAGCCGGGCGACCGACGGGTAGCGGGCCGGGTCGGCCAGTCGGCGCAGGGTGCGTCCGTAGCCCTCCATCACCTCCTGGGCCGATGCGCCGCTCGCCCCGACCGCCGCGTCCAGGTCCGCCGTCAGCATCGCCTCGTTCCGTACGAAGCCGCTGACCAGCAGGATCACCGCGATCCTGGTCCGGTCGTCCAGGCCCGTACCGTCCAGCGCCACCATCCCCCGCTCCCACCACGCCACCATGTGGGGCGTGCTGGGCGGGCCCGAGATCGGCAGGCGCAGCGACCACAGGTTGCGGTGGAACGCCTCCCGCTGCCCCCAGGCCCACCACGCCAGTGCCTCGCGCCAGCCGAGCGCCGGGTCGGGCGGCGGGGGCGGCGCGCCGATCGCCTCCTCCAGCATGAGGATGTACAGCTCGTCCTTGGCGGCGACGTACCGGTACAGGGACATGGTGGAGACGCCGAGTTCCTTGGCGACCCGCCCCATCGAGACCGCGCCCAGCCCCTCCGCCGCCGCGAGGGCGACCGCCGCGCCGACGATGCGCTCCAGGGTGAGGCCGGGGCGCGGCCCCTTGGACGGGCGGTCGCGCAGCCCCCACGCCGCCTCGATGCTGGCGGGAAGCCCGGTGCCGGCCCCCCCGGCCGTGCCGTCCGCGTTGCCCGTCATCGCCGTACCCCTCTTCGTTCGCTCCCCGCCGCTTGACGCCCATCCTAGTAATGCGTAACCCTTACACAGTAACGCGTATGTCATACGCAGAAGCAGTCGAGGGGGAGCACCCGTGCGTACAGATACGGCCATCGAGGCCACCGGCCTCGAAAAGTCCTACCCGGGCAGGGGAACGGGGAAGGAGAAGGGAAGGACGGCGCACCGCGTCCTGCGCGGCATCGACCTCCGCGTCGAGCGCGGCACCGTCTTCGCCCTCCTCGGGCCCAACGGCGCCGGCAAGACCACCGCCGTCCGGATTCTCACCACCCTCACCACCCCGGACCGGGGCGCCGCCCGCGTCGCCGGGTACGACGTCGTCGCCGACCGGCGGCGCGTACGCGGCGCCATCAGCCTGACCGGGCAGTTCGCCGCCGTGGACGAGAAGCAGACCGGCGAGGAGAACCTCCGCATGATGGCCCGCCTCGGCGGGCTCTCCCGGGCCGCCGCCCAGCGCCGCGCCGCCGAACTCCTCGACCGGTTCGGCCTCGCCGACTCCGGCCACCGCCTCGCCGCCACGTACTCCGGCGGTATGCGGCGCAGGCTCGACCTCGCCGCGGGGCTGGTCGGCGCCCCCGAGGTGGTCTTCCTGGACGAGCCGACGACCGGCCTCGACCCGCGCAGCCGCCAGGAGTTGTGGCAGGTCGTACGGGACCTCGCCGCGCGGGGCACCACCGTCTTCCTCACCACCCAGTACCTGGAGGAGGCCGACCGGCTCGCGCACCGTATCGCCGTCATGGACCAGGGCGTGATCGCCGCCGAGGGCACCGTGGACGAGCTGAAGCGCCTGGTCTCGGGCCACCGGCTCGACCTCGTCCTCGCCGGCCCCGACGCCTATCTGCGCCTCGCGGGCCGCGCCGTGCACCGCGCCCCCGACTCGCTCACCCTCGGCCTGCCCACCGACGGCACCGCCGCGCACGTACGCGCCCTGCTGGACGAGATCGACCCCGACGGTACGGAGGTGGCGCGCTTCGCCGTCCACAGCGCCACCCTCGACGACGTCTTCCTCTCCCTCACCCGCTCCACCCCCGACACCGGACCCAACGCCCAGGAGCCCGCCCATGTCTGACGCGCTCGCACCCCGCGCCCTCGCCCCCCGGGCCCTGACCCACTCCGCCGCCATGGCCGGGCGCGGCATCCGCCTCAGCCGGCGCAACACCGACGCCGTCATCACCTCGATGATGCTGCCGGTCATGATGATGCTGGTCTTCGTCTACTTCTTCGGCGGCGCCATCAACACCGGTACGGAGTACGTCACGTACGTCGTCCCCGGCGTCCTGATCCTCTGCGCCGGCTTCGGCTCGGCCGGCACCGCCGTGAGCGTCAGCGATGACATGAAGGGCGGCATCATCGACCGCTTCCGCTCCCTCGACGTGGGCGGCGCGCCGATCCTCGCCGGACATGTCACGGCGAGCGTCGCCCGTAACCTCGTCTCGACCGCGCTCGTCCTCGTCGTCGCCCTGCTGATCGGCTTCCGCCCCGAGGCGGGGCCGGCCGCCACGCTGGCCGCCGCGGGCATCCTGCTCGCCTACATCACGGCGATGTCCTGGCTCTCGGCGGCGGTGGGGCTGCTCGCCAAGTCCCCCGAGGCGGCCTCCGGGTTCACCTTCTTCGTCCTCTTCCTGCCCTATCCGAGCAGCGCCTTCGTCCCCATCGAGACGATGCCGTCATGGCTGCACGGCTTCGCCGACCACCAGCCGGTCACCCCGGTGATCGAGTCGCTGCGCGGACTGCTGCTGGGGCTGCCGGTGGGCACGGCGCCGTGGATCGCGCTGGCCTGGAGCGCCGGGATCCTGGCCGTCGCGCTGGGGCTGTCGGGCGTGCTATTCAGGGCCCGGACCTCGTGAGGGCGGTTTCCTCCG
The DNA here is from genome assembly GCF_044457965.1 of Streptomyces sp. NPDC050509. Lineage (NCBI taxonomy): Bacteria > Bacillati > Actinomycetota > Actinomycetes > Kitasatosporales > Streptomycetaceae > Streptomyces > Streptomyces sp. NPDC050509. The sequence goes on from NZ_JBITHL010000018.1 coordinate 43,443, forward strand.
CCTCGCCGCCGCCCCCGCCCTCGCCCCCGTGCGTCGTACGGAACCAGTTCCGGTAGGCGGTCACCACCTGCCGCATCGACGGCGCCGCCGCGTCCGCCCCGTACACCTCCCGCTCCGCCGCCGCCAGTACGCGCTGGATCCGCCACGCGGCCCGGGGCAGCACCCGCCAGTTCGACTCCGCGTCGGGGCCGAGGAGCAGCGCCGTACGGATCACGTCGGTGAAGACGGACTGCACCCGCTTGTACGCGAGGAGCAGCGGCAGGTCCTCCTCCCAGCCGTACGCGCTGCCGGGCCGCGCCTCCTCCACCGCCGTCACCCACAACTCCTTGACCCGGGCCTCCTCCTGTTTCGGGTAGCCCATCAGATGGAGGTGGGTCGCCAGGTCGTAGAGGGGGTCGCCGATCATGGCGAGTTCCCAGTCGATGACCCAGAGGTCGCCGTCCCGGTCGACGATCAGGTTCTTCCGGTGCAGATCGCAGTGGAGGAGCGCGAAGGGGCGGGTGCGCAGCTCGGCGGTGCGCTTCCGCAGCCGTACCAGGGCGTCGGCGCCGACGCCGAGTTCCGCGAAGAGGGTCCGGTACGGCTCGCCGTGGTCCCGGTGGACCTGTTCCTCGGTGAACCGGATCAGCCGGTCGAGGAACGCCGCCGAGTCGCCCTCGGCCGTCCAGTCGTCCGGGGCGCAGATCCGGGTGACCTCAGGCTCCGCCAGCTCCTTCGGGTCGATCGACACCAACTGGCCGAAGAATCGGCCGAGTTGGTCGGCGTGGCGTCGGGAGAGACTCCGGCCGGCGCCCTGGAGCCCCGGCACCTGGCGGGCGTCGAGGGTCCGGCCCTCGATGAAGCCCTGGAGATAGACGCCGCCGTCGACCCTGACGATCTCCGGGATACGGTCCACCCGGCCTTGGAGCGCGGTGAGCAGCAGATCCTCGGAGGCGAAGCAGCGCCGGTCGAACCAGAGCAGCCCGGGGCGGGGCGCGCGCAGCTTGGCGCGCTCGAAACGGGCGCTCAGCTCGTGGGCGGCGGGCAGCGGGAAGGCGTACGTCTCGTGGTGGTAGCCGTTGAGGGGGCCGGTGACCCCCTGGCCGTCACGGCTCAGCTCGCCCGCTCGCCTGCGCATGTCGGATCCGGTGCCGGATGCCGTGCCGGATCGGGTGCCGGATCCGGTGCCGGACGCCGTGCCGGATCCGGTGCCGGATGCCCGGCCGACTGTCATTGCCTTGTGCACTGTGCCGTATGCCCTCGGTGCCGGTGGTGCCTCTGATGTACGCGGTGTGCGTGCGGTGTGTGGAGCCGTTGTGCGGAAGCTACCTCTCCGGCGGCCTTCATGAGGGGAAGTTGGCGCCATCTTCACCGACTCGGATCAGCGGTTCCTGTTCACCCGTACCCCGGATCGGCCGGAAACGGTCAGAGTTGGCCGACATGGCGGACTTGTCCGGCCAACTCCGTCAGGTTGTCAGGAAGTTCGTCCACGACCACCCGCGCCCCCGCTCCGTACAGCACGGCGCTCTTCGTCTCCCTGGTCGCATACCCGAGGAAACGGACACCGAGCCGCTCCGCCGCGCGGAGGTCGGCCTCCGCGTCACCGATCATCACCGCCTCGGCCGCCGTCGCGCCCGTCCATTTGAGCGCCCGTTCCAGGCAGTCCGGATGTGGCTTGAGCAGCCTCGGGTCGTGCCGGCGTCCGTAGACGTGCCCGCCGAAGTGGCGGGTGAGGCCGGTCCGTTCGAGGTAGCGCCTCACCGCCCTCGGCGAGTTGTTGGTGGTGATCGCGAGGGCGACCCCTGCGCCGTCCAGCGCCCGTATCAGCTCCGCCGCGTTCCTGGTCGGTACGGCCGACTCCGCCGCCCGTATCTCCTCCTCCGTCAGCCACGCCTCCAGCTCGGCCACCCGCGCGCCGCCCGGGGCCAACTCCCCCACCGCGCGCAGAACGGCCTGCGGGTCGGTGACCGGGACGCCGTCCGCCGTCCCCACGGTGCGGGCGATCTCCTCGGGGAGCGCCGCGAGCAGGCGGGCGGCCACGTCCGGCGCCGGGTGGTTGCGGAAGAGCGCGCAGACGGGACCGTCGAAGTCGAAGAGCACGCATCGCACGGAGACCGCGTCCAGTACGCCGAGCCGGGCCGGCCCCTCGGCGGCGCGGCAGTCGGCCGCGTACGAGTCGGTCACGTCGCTCCGTCCATCGGGGCGGAGGCCGGGCACCTCAGCGCCTCCGGGTCACATCTTGCCCCGAACCACACCCGTACGACACGGTGCCGCCGGTAACTCCCGCGCCCGTCACCCCAGCGCGAGGTCCGTCGCGATCGTCTCCCAGAGCGCGTCGAACCACGCCTGCGACTCCGTCACGAAGGCGTGGTCGCGCTGCGCCCGCAGCTCCCCCGGCCCGAACGAGAACAGCGGCGACCGGTCCCCCAGCGCGTCGTACATCTCGACGGACGTCCGGTGGATCTCCGTCTCGCGCACGGTGACCTTGTAGTACGCGAACAGCGCCTCGTCGCCGTTGAGCACGTACAGCTTCACCGGCGGCGTGAACGGCAGCGCCTTGAACCGCACATCGACGTCGATACCCGCCGAGCGCATCCCCATCAGATGGTCGCTCAGGACCGTGCCGTGCGCGTTGCGCTGCTGGAGCCAGCGCTGGTGGACGAGGTCGCTCTCCTCCGGATGCGTGTCGGTCGTGGAGACGGAGCGCGGGAACGCCAGCTCGATGTCGCGGTTCGGCAGCAGCACCCGGACCGTCACGGTGGCGGGCAGCGCGCCCCCGCCCGGCGCGGCGGCCCCCGCCGGCAGGGCGGCGCGGTCCCGGATGCGCAGGCGCTGCTCCCCGAGGGCCGCGCTCAGCGACTCGGCCGTCAGGCAGAGGGCGTCTATCCGTACGTGGTCGGCCTCGAACGCCGCCATGATGCGCGGGCGCAGCGCGACCATGGTCTCCTGCGGCCCCTCGTCACCGCCCGCCGGCGCTGCCCGCCGGGCGGCGGCCCGTCCGGCGGCGGCGCGGTCGGCGATACGGGGCGGCGCGCCCCGGGTGACCTCCGTGAGCAGGCCGTCCTCCTGGAGGCGCCGCAGGGCCTGGCGGACCACCCCGCGCTGCACGCCGAACTCGGCCACCAGGTTCTTCTGCGTGGGGAGGGCCTGGCCCGCCACGAGGTCACCCGAGGCGATACGGGCGCGCAGGGCCTCCGCCACATCCTCCGGGGTGGGCTTTCCCGCGCTGTTCGCAGCAGCGTGTTCTGAGGTCACGACAGTACGTTACAACTTCCTGCCATCTCGCGGCAGTTGTAACGGAGAACTTGTTTACGGATCGCGACTTGGCGGGACAACTTCATTAGTTGGTGTCGAGTTGGCAGCCAACTTTGCCGTAAAGGAGTGACCGCCATGCCTGTGTCCGCGCTCCTCACCTCCGCACTCGGCATCGGGCTCGACCAGCTCGTGCACTGGCGCCTCGGTACCGCCGGAACCGTCGCGCTCCTCCTGCTCACCCTCGGCGTCAAGGCCAGGAACGCCACCTGCGCGGGGATCGGCGCCGCCGTCCTGGCCCTCCTCGTCACCCGGCTCGGCCACGGCTGACAGCCCGCTCGGAAGACATGCAGACGACGTCAGAAGACATCCGGGCACCACGGCCGCCGCGGCGTACGGAACAGCGCCTCCGCCACCGCCGCGGCCCCCGGCCGCTCCTCCGCCACCGTCCCCAGCGCGGCGAGCCGCAGCGCCGACTCGTCCCCCAGGTACAGCGCGCCCAGCTCCCGTACGTCCAGGGCCAGATCGGCCGACTCCGCCGTCGGCGTACAGCTCGCGCCCTCCGGCGACACGTCCAGCCGGAAACGGCCGCCCGCCAGGCCCGCCGCGTCATGGATCTCCAGCACCAGCGTGCCCGGGACGGCGTACGTACGCGCCTCCAGGGCCCGTACGACATCGAGGATCCGCACCCACAGGAAGTCCGCCTGCGTGACGATCCTGGCCGCGCGCGGGTCCGGCAGGAAGTACGGCAGCAGGTCGTCCGGCGCGCGGTGGCCCGTCCTGACCGTCGTGACCCAGTCGATCGAGCAGACGAACCGCCACAACGCGCGCTCCGCCGCCGGGGTCAGCGCGATCAGGTCCCGTACGGAGACGGTGTTCAGCGGCTGCTTGGTGTCGCCCCAGAGCCCGTCGGACGCGTACACGGCCAGCCCCTCCACCTCGCCCGACGCCGAGCGGTACACGGCGTAGTACGGCTCCGTCCACGGGAGCCCGTTGGACGTCTGCCCGGTGGAGGCGCCCCACCAGCGCTCGTCCCGGTCGACCGCGCCCGGCTGCCGCGCCCGGAAGCGCTCGTGCAGCTCGGGGCCGAGCTTCCGTACGTCCGAGGCGTCGACCAGGTCGATCCGGCCGCCGCCGTCCGCCGCGGTGGGGCCGGCCCAGCGCGGGTCGAGCCCCGAGCGCGCCACGTCGACGGCCCACTCGGTGACCGAGGCGGCGGGCCCGAAGCCGTACCGGCCGTAGATCGGGTACTCGGCGGCGATCAGCGTGGCGACGGTGTCCCCGCGCTCCTTCGCCCGCGCCAGATCGGTGCTCATCATCCGGGAGAGCAGCCCGCGCCTGCGGTGGGTGGGCGAGACGGTGACGTTGGAGACCGCGTCGGCGCGCAGCACCGCGCCGCCGGTCACCGTCAGCTCCTGGGCGAAGGAACGGAAGGTCGCGACGCACCGCCCGTTCTCGAACGCGCCCTGGGTACGGTCGAGATCGGCCCGCGCGAGCCGCCACTCCACCGTCTCGTCCGTATCGGTCGGCGTCCGCAGGAAGCCGGTGTTCAGGGCGCGGTTCCAGTCGGCGAACCCGGCCTCGGTAACGGTACGGACCTCGATACTCATGGTCCGCACGCTAGGCGCAGCCGCGCCGCCGCCGCATCCGTATTTTCCGGCCGGGCCCTTCGAGCCCGGCTCAGAACGCCGCCCGTACCGCCCCGACCTCCGCGCCCCCGCCCAGCAGCGGCGCCCGGCCGATCCGGCCCAGCACCTCCGCCTCCACGCCCAGGAGCTGGAGCGCCCGCGCCAGCACCGGGCCCAGCGCCCGGGTCCCGCCGTCGTCGATCTTGAAGGCGAGCGCGCGGCCGTCCGCCAGCGCCACCGCCTGGACCGCCTCCGCGCCCATCTTGGAGAGCGTCCCCGGCACCTCCCGCATCAGCCAGGTGTCGGAGCGGCGCGTGCCCGCCACGTACTCGGGGTGCGCGCGCATCGCCTCCGCGACCCGCCCCTCGGCCGTCGCCGGCGCCGCGAGGACGAAGTGCCGGAAGGCGCGGGCGAGTCCGGTGAGGCTGAGGGCCATCAGCGGGGCGCCGCAGCCGTCCGTACCGACCGTGGGGACGTGTTCCCCTGCCGCCTCCTCGACCACCGCCAGCACGAGCCGCTGCAAGGGGTGGTCGGGGTCGAGATAGCTCTCCGTGGGCCAGCCGTTCAGCGCGCAGGCGGCGAGCATCGCCGTGTGCTTGCCCGAGCAGTTCATCACGATCCGCTCGCGCACCCCGCCCCCGGCGAGGTACGACTCCGCCTCCACCGGATCGAGCGGCAGGTCCGGCGGGGTCTGGAGGTCGTCGGGGCGCAGGCCGTACTCGGCGAGCATCGTCCGTACGAGATCGAGGTGGAAGCCCTCGCCCGAGTGGCTCGCGGCGGCCAGCGCCAGCCGCTCCCCGGAGAGTTCGAGACCGGCCCGCAGCACGGCCGCCGCCTGCATCGGCTTGTTGCTGGAACGCGGGAAGACGGGCGCCTCCGGGTCGCCCAGCTCCAGTTCGACCGTACCGTCCGCCGCGAGCAGCACCATCGAGCCGCGGTGCCGTCCCTCCACGAAGCCGGACCGTACGACCTCGGCGAGCACGGGCGAGTCCGCTCCCGTACCGGTACGGGAGGTGCCGACACCGACCGCGGTGGACGTGCTGCTGGGCGTGCTGGAGGTCATCCTCGGCCTTCCGGAGGGGGCAGGACGGACCCCGCCCGCGCGAACGGACTGCCCGCCCCCTACATGAGCAGGTCGTCCACTTGAGCTTCGCCTTCACGGTACCTGCGCGCGATCTCCGCGCTGCAATCGTCCGCCGTCCGCTGAAGCTGGTGACGGCGGCGCGAGAGCTGCCGCTCGTTGCGGACCAGCCGCCCCATCGCCGCGTGCAACTCCTCGTCCGTACGCGCCTCCAGGTCCGACAGCTCCACCTCCGCCAGCGTCTCCGCGGCCAGCGCCCGGTACTCCGGGCTGCGCGGTGTGGAGAGCGTGACGTGCCGGGCGGAGCTGCGGTGGCGCGACGGGGCGTCCGTGAGGATCTCGGAGAGCCGGTCGAGCAGCGGGGTCTCCGGGGCCGTACGGCGCGCCAACTCGGCCCGCAGGATGTCGATACGGCCCTGGAGGAGCCGCCGCAGATAGCTGAGGTCCCCCTCGTCGCGGTGCGAGTCCCGGCGCAGCGCGCGCAGTTCGGGCAGCCGCAGGACGCCGAAGTCGTACGGCCGGGGCGCGGGCAGCGCCCCCTCACCGCCGGCCACGGGTCCCCCACTGCCGACCCCGCTGGTCGTCCGGGTCGCCGGTACGGTACCGGGCGGCTGCCCGGCGCCGGATGTGCTCGATGTGCTCATCGCGCGTACTTCCCCTCACTCCGCTGGGGGAGACCCCGTCCCGCACACCGCTGGGAACCCCCATCCCTCGACGGGTGCCTGCCGCGCACCGCCTCCGTGCATCGTGCCACTCCTGCCGCCGGGTATGGGGGCGCTCTGCACCCGTTCGGCCCCCGATAGATTGGTCCGTATGCGAGCAGTGGTGCAGAGAGTCGACGGCGCGAGCGTCGTCGCCGTGACCGGGGACGGGACGGAAACCGTCGGCGAGATCGTCGGCGAAGGGCTGTGTGTGCTGGTGGGAGTCACCCACGAGGACACGGTGGAGCAGGCGCGGAGGCTCGCCGACAAGCTCTGGTCGATACGGATGCTGGAGGGCGAGAAGTCCTGTTCGGAGGCGAACGCCCCGCTCCTGGTGATTTCGCAGTTCACTCTCTACGGGGACGCCCGGAAGGGCCGCCGCCCCACCTGGAACGCCGCAGCGCCGGGTCCGGTGGCCGAACCGCTGGTCGACGCGGTGGTGGCGCGGCTGCGCGAGGTGGGGGCGAAGGTGGAGACGGGCCGGTTCGGAGCGGAGATGCGTGTCTCGCTCACGAACCACGGCCCGTTCACGGTGCTGCTGGACTTCTGACCCGTCCGGGGCGTGGCCGCGGGGGGGCTCCCGGCCCTACGGCTCGACCACGACCTCCTGCGCCGCCGCCGTGTCCCCCGCGAGCAGCGGCGCGTCCACCGGCACATTGCGCTTGACCAGCGCCAGCGCGATCGGCCCCAGCTCGTGGTGGCGGGCCGAGGTGGTGATGAAGCCGAGCTGACGCCCCTCGGGGCCGTCCGCCGCGAGCCGCACCGGCGTGCCGTGCCCCGGCAGGTGGACATCACTGCCGTCGAGGTGCAGGAAGACCAGCCGGCGCGGCGGCTTCCCCAGGTTCTGGACGCGCGCCACGGTCTCCTGGCCCCGGTAGCACCCCTTGTCGAGATGGACGGCGCCGCCGATCCACCCCAGCTCGTGCGGGATGGTCCGGTGGTCGGTCTCGAAGCCCAGCCGCGGCCGGTGGCCCTCGACGCGCAGCGCCTCGTACGCCAGGATCCCGGCCGCCGGGCCGTGCTGCTCCGCGTACGCGGTCAGCTCGGCGCGCGGCAGGAAGAGATCACGGCCGTGCGGGGTCTCCCGTACGACGGCCCCCTCCGGCGCCGCGGCGATGGAGCCCGCCGGGAGGTGGACGAGCGCGTAGTCGTCCGTACGGTCGGCGACCTCGACCCGGTAGAAGAACTTCATGGATTCGAGATAGCCGACCAGGGCCTCCTGGGTCCCCGGCTCGACATGCGCCCAGACCGTCTCGCCGTCGTCCACGAGATACAGCGCGTGCTCGACATGCCCGTTCGCGGACAGGATCAGCGCCTCGGTCGCCCGGCCCACGGGCAGCGCCGTGACGTGCTGGGTGATCAGCAGGTGCAGCCAGCTCAGCCGGTCGTCCCCGGTGACGGTGACGACGCCGCGGTGCGAGAGGTCGACGAAGCCGCTGCCGTCGGCGAGGGCGCGCTGCTCACGGAACAGATCGCCGTAGTGCGCGGCGACACCTTCGTCCTGGCCTTCGGCCGCGACGGCTCCGGGCAGGGCGAGGAGAGGGCTGGTGGTCGCATGTCGCTGCATAGTCATGAAGCCTACGACTTGGCCGCGCCCACGGTTATTCCCCGGGCGCGTATTCCCCGGGCGCGGCCGAGGTGGCGGTGGCGGTCGCGGTGGCCGTGCACTCCTGGCAGCGTCCGAAGATCGCGAAGTGCTTCATGTCCGTCGTGAAGCCGAAGTCGCGGCGCAGCTTCGCGGTGAACTCGGCCGCGACCTCGGTGTCCGCCTCGATCACCCGCGTACAGTCCCGGCACACCAGGTGTATGTGGTGGTGCCGGTCGGCCAGGTGGTACGTCGGAGCGCCGTGCCCGAGGTGGGCGTGCGAGACGAGGCCCAGCTCCTCCAGCAGCTCCAGGGTCCGGTAGACCGTGGAGATGTTCACCCCGGAGGCGGTCCTGCGCACCTCGCAGAGGATGTCGTCGGGCGTCGCGTGTTCGAGGGTGTCGACGGCTTCGAGGACAAGCTGACGCTGTGGGGTCAGCCGGTAGCCGCGCTGCCGCAGATCGCTCTTCCAGTCGGTGCTCACCACGCCCCCAGTGTAGGCAGGCGGACTACTTGAAGAAGGCGATGCCGTCGTCCGGGAGGTCACCGAGGTCCTTGGCCCACTCCGCGACCTGCTCGGGGCTCACGGTCTTCTTCAGGTGCGCCGACATGTACGGGCGCAGCGGCACGTCCGGCGTCGACTTCTCGCCCACCCACATCAGGTCGCTCTTGACGTACCCGTAGAGCCGCTTGCCCCCGCTGTAGGGCCCGGAGGCGGCCGTACGGGCCACCGCGTCGGTCACCAGGTCGATCTGCGGCTTCTGGTCCGCCAGCTCGCCGTACCAGACCTCGACGACGCCCTGGTCCCGCACCATGACGACCTCGACCTTGCGGTCCTTGTCGATGCGCCAGAACCCGGACTCGGACTCGATCGGCCGGATCTTCCTGCCCTCGGCGTCGAGCGCCCAGGTGTGCGACACGTACTCGATGAAGTCCCGGCCGTCGTGGCTGAAGGAGACCTCCTGGCCGAAGTTGGCCTTCTCCTCACCGGGGAAGTCGAAGACGCCGACGCCTTCCCAGTCACCGAGCAGGAAGACGAGCGGGACGAGGTCCGGGTGCAGGTCGGACGGGATCTCGATCATCAGCGCTGGCCCTGGTACAGCTTCTTCACGGCCAGACCGGTGAAGGCGAGCACGCCGACACAGACAAGGATCAGCAGGGAAGTGAAGAAAGCCTCAAGCACGGGGTGCTCCTCGGATGAACGGTATGACGCGATACGGCCGGGCCCCAGCCTAGACGGTGGGGTCCCGGCCCTCTCGTCGAGGTGCGCCGACGGACGTACGACGCCCGCCGGTCACTTGCTCGCCGGGCTCAGCCGAGGAGCTGGCCCTGGAGCACCACGGTCTGGTGGAAGGGAACGGCTGGGGTGCCGCCCTTCTTCTCGTGGACGATCAGCCCGATGGTGTCCCCCGCCGCGACATACGCGTGCCGGGCCTGCGTCGGGCCGTACGGCTCGGGCTCCGCGTAGACGTCCGTACTGACGAACATCTCGGAGCCGGGCGGCGGCTCCGGCCAGGACCGGTCCGGCTCCGCGCCGGGTGCGGCGGCCACCGTCTCGCCCACACCGCTCCCGAGCACCGCGCCGAGCTTGAAGCCGGCCGCGAGACCGGACGACGGGAACCGCAGCAGGTAGACCCGGGAGACCGTGCCGTCCGGCATGGTCCAGCCCCGGGCGGCGATGTGCCGTACGGCGAAGTCGTCCAGCAGCGTCGTGAGGTCGCCGCGCTGTCCGGCGGCGTACTCGGACAGATATCGCTCCGTGCTCACCCAGCCACCGGTCAGCTCCTTGTCGGGGGTGGCACCCGCAGGGGCCCGGAGCAGCAGCGCCCGGAGATCGGCGTGGTGGATCTCTCCGGCGTTCTCCGGGTTGAAGGGACGCGGAGTGCCGACCGGCAGGGCGGGCAGCGAGAGCTCCGGGTAGTCCCAGCGCCCGTCGCCGCGCGTCGAGAGCCCGGGGAGGTCGGTGCGCTCCATGCCGCTGAGGCCGTACGCCACACCGGTGCCGAGCCCGGCGCACACGGCCCCGGCGACGACCCAGCGGGCGACCGCGCGCAGCACGCGGCGCGGCGGACGCCGGGCGGCGGACGGGGAGGCCGGTGCCGGGACGGGCGCCGCCGGGGCGGATGCGTCCGCGGTCGGGGACACTGCCTGCTCGCTCACACGGACCTCCCCGAGGAGGCGAGGTGGTCGAGCTGGCCCTTCACCAGTTCGGCGAGCGTGGACTTGTTCACCGGCTTCATGCCCTGCACGAGCACGGCGACGGCGATCTCGCCCTCGTACGCCACGCAACTCACCGCCTCGACGCCGTCGACTTCGCTCCCCGGCTCCACGAAGCACGAGGAGTGCTCCCTGCCCTCGATCACCGGCCCCTTACGGGCTCCGGGCCGCTGGGACTTCACCGCGTACCAGCGGCGTGCGGCTTCGGCGTCCTTGAGTGCGACAAGGGACACATCGGCGACGAAATACGCTCCGCTCAACCTGTACGAGCGGAGCGCGAGCCCCTCGATCCCCATCTCGTCGATCTCCTTGTACACCTCTTGGCGCGCGGCGCCGGGGTATTCGACACCGGCGCCCTTCATCATCTTGATCGCCTGTCCGGCGGACAGCTCGGTGTCGTTGCCGTACTCCCCGATATCGGGTCCGAGCTGATAGCCCGGCGGCACCGGCAGGAGTTTCCTGGTCAGCTCGGTGTCGGCGCGGCCTCTGCCGATGGGCCCGGCCGGGTCCTTCGCCGGCTTGCCGCGGGTCTCCGCCCACACCGTGGTGGGAGCGCTCCGGTCCGCCCCGTCGACGGTGGTCCTGACGAATGCGAACCCCCCGACCACGGCGCCACCGACGAGGAGAGCGGGCAGCACGGTCCCGAAGAACCGTCGCGCGCGGGGCCGGGGGACCACAGACGTGCGGTCGTCGTTCACAAGCGCTCCAACTGGCGCTCGATCAGCATCCGGATGTCCTTCTTGGCGATCGGCACCGTGTCCCACAATGTGATCTTGATGAGGACATCACCCCGGTAGGCGGAGGCGTACGCCCGGAACGGAGGCGCACCGTCCGCGCCACTGGTCTCGTAGACGTAGTAGCGGGCCTTGGCCGTGCCCTTGACGGGATCGCCATCGCCGGAGCTCGTGAGCATGGCCGCGGGCAGCGTGGCCAGCTCGGCGGGTCCCTGCGCGTTGGCGCTCGGGTGGTACTGGACGAGGATGACGCTCCCCTGGCGCTCGCCGCTCTCCTGCCAGGCGGTACCGGCGACCCGGCGCATCTCCGCCCCGAGCGCCGAGGAGTACCCGTAGACGCCGTCGTCGAAGTAGTAGGCGTAGGACCTGAGCGGCACCCAGCCGTTGTCGAGCCAGTCCGGTGCGGTCTCCCGCGCCCCGGCCGGCCTGTCGATCAGCAGCTCACGCAGATCGCCGTCCGTCCTGACCTGGTTGTCCTCCTCGGCGGAGAGCGGCTTCGCCTGCTCCCCCGCGGGCAGCGTCTTCGCCGGGTACGCGAGCCCCGGCTGGGCGAGCGTCGGCAGGGGCGTCGGCGGGCGGTCGGCCTGGATCGCGTACCCCGTGGCCGTGCCGCCGACGATGCCGAGCACCGCGGCCACGGCGATCAGCAGCGCCGTACGGCCGCGTCTTCGCGCCGGTAATACCGGCGGAGGCGGCGGCTGCGTCTGCGCGGCGCCCGTCCGCTCCGGAGTGGGCTGAGCTTCCAAAAGAGTCCCCCCACGAGACATGAAGCGCGGGTTCCGTTACCCGCGCACAGATCTGACCCGCCAGGGCACAGGGGGGTTGTAGGGCGGCGGATTACGATTCGGCCCATGCAATCCGCCGAGAACGCCAAGAAGCTCGTGATCAAAGTGACCGCCGGGGCCGACGCCCCCGAGCGCTGCTCCCAGGCCTTCACGGTGGCCGCGGTCGCCGTGGCCAGCGGGGTGGAGGTCTCGCTGTGGCTGACGGGCGAGTCCGCGTGGTTCGCGCTGCCGGGGCGGGCGGCCGAGTTCGAACTGCCGCACGCCGCGCCGCTGCCCGAGCTGATCGACTCGGTCCTGGCGGCGGGGTCGATCACGCTGTGCACGCAGTGCGCGGCCCGGCGGGACATCACGGAGAAGGACGTGCTGGACGGGGTACGGATCGCGGGCGCGCAGGTCTTCGTCAGCGAGATCATGGCGGACGGCGTCCAGGCGCTCGTCTACTGACGGACGACCCCGTGTTCCGGCCCGGAGCCCGGCCCGCGCCGACCGCCGGCCCGCGCCGACCGCCGGCCCGCGCCGGGCTCCGGGCCGTCACCGGTCGCCGGCGGTGGTCCAGTCGACGAGCTGGAGGATCACTCCGTTCGGGTCGGTGACCTGGAAGAGGCGCTCGCCCCAGGGCTCTTCGCGCAGCGGCATGGTGACGGGGACGCCCTCCTGCCGCAGTCGCTCGTACTCGGCCTCCAGGTCGGCCACGGTGAACGCGATGATCACGCCCGTGGCATGCCGGTCCCTCATCCCCTCGGGCAGGACCTCGATGCCGCGCCGCAGAAAGACCACGTTGGCGGTGTCCTCACGGGCCAGGGAGGCGAAGCCTTCGGCGGCCATGACCTCCTGGAAGCCGAAGTGCCTGGTCAGGAAGGCGGTGGAGGCGGGTACGTCATCGACGGTCAGGGAGACGGCGGTGGAAGTGATCTTCATGGTTCCTCCTGGATCCAATAGCCAAGCAGTCTGGGGTCAATCTCTGTACGTCGTACAGTATACGGCGTACAGAGATTACTGGGAAAGGTCCGCGCCCGCACGGGAGAGGATGGAGGGCATGGCCAAGGAACGAGGCGGCGCCGACGACCCGGCCCGCACCCTGGAACTGCTGTGGCGCGAGCCCGGACACGGCGGCCCCCGGCGCGGGCCCAAGCAGGGGCTGACGGTCGACGGTGTCGTCGAGGCCGCCGTCGAACTCGCCGACTCCGGCGGGCTGGACGCCCTGACCATGCGGAGCGTCGCCCAGCGGCTGGGCGTCACGCCGATGACGCTCTACACGTACGTCCCGGGCAAGGCGGAGCTGCTCGATCTCATGCTGGACGCCGCCTATCTGCGGATGCCGCGCACCGAGCACCCGGCCGCGCCGTGGCGTACGAGGGTGGAAGGCGTCGCGCGCGAGAACCGCGACCTGTACGGGCGCCACCACTGGGTGGCGACCCTGCCCACCACCCGCCCGCCGCTCGGCCCCGGACTCATGGCCAAGTACGAACACGAACTGGCCGCGTTCGACGGCCTCGGGCTCGACGACGTCGAGATGGACGCGGCCCTCACCTTCCTGCTGGGCTTCGTCCACTCCGTCGCCCGCGCCGACCTCGACACGCAGGCCGCCGCCCGCGACAGCGCCCTGTCCGACGCGCAGTGGTGGGCCGCCAACGCACCCCTTCTGGCCAGGGTGTTCGATCCCGCCCGGTTCCCTCTCGCGGCCCGGGTCGGAAGCGCCGCGGGCGCGGCCCACCAGGGCGTGTACAGCCCTGAACACGCCTTCGACTTCGGGTTGCAACGCGTCCTGGACGGCCTCGCCCACCTCGTCGCGAGCCGTTCCCGCTCCCGGGCGTAGGCCCTACGGGCGGTTCCTGCGTTCCAGCTCGTCCAGCCACCGGTCGTTCTCGTCGTTCTCGTGGCCCACGGGCGGCTCGTCCCACCAGCGGTCGTCCTTGTCGCGCGTGTTGCCCACGATGGCGGCGACCGGCGGGATCAGCAGGGCGACCACACAGAGCGCGATGGCCGCGGGGACCGACCAGATACGCACGAAGGCCCCGGCGGAGACGAAGAGGATCAGGCATCCGCCCATGAGCAGGAAATACCGGCGACGGCGTCGCGCGTACATGTCTTCAGCGTACGACTCGGACAGACCGACCGGAACCGGCATCAAGGAGTGGAAAAACGCGAAGGGCCGCACCCCGGTGGATCAGGGTGCGGCCCTTCGGTGCGTGCGCGAGCCTCAGACCGCGATCGCGACCTCGGAGAGGCCACCGGTCTGCGCGACGACCGTACGGTCGGCCGAGCCGCCGGGAACGAGGGCGCGCACCGTCCACGTGCCCTCGGCCGCGTAGAAGCGGAACTGTCCGGTCGCCGAGGTCGGGACCTCCGCGGTGAACTCGCCGGTCGAGTCCAGCAGGCGTACGTAACCGGTGACGGGCTCGCCGTCGCGGGTCACGGAACCCTGGATGGTGGTCTCACCGGGCTTGATCGTCGAAGCGTCGGGGCCGCCGGCCTGTGCTCCACACATGTTGTTCAGTCCTCCGGGTCGGGGCGTGATTACTTGTTGGCGCCGAGCTCGATCGGCACGCCGACGAGCGAGCCGTACTCGGTCCACGAACCGTCGTAGTTCTTGACGTTGTCCACACCGAGCAGCTCGTGCAGGACGAACCAGGTGAGCGCGGAACGCTCACCGATGCGGCAGTAGGCGATGGTGTCCTTCGCCAGGTCGACCTGCTCCTGCGCGTACAGCTCCTTCAGCTCGTCGTCCGACTTGAAGGTGCCGTCGTCGTTGGCGTTCTTCGACCACGGGATGTTGCGCGCGGACGGGATGTGGCCCGGACGCTGCGACTGCTCCTGCGGCAGGTGCGCCGGGGCGAGCAGCTTGCCGCTGAACTCGTCGGGCGACCGGACGTCGACCAGGTTCTGCGTGCCGATCGCGGCGACCGCGTCGTCACGGAAGGCGCGGATCGAGGTGTCCTGGGCCTTCGCCCGGTACGTGGTGGCGGCGCGGGTCGGGACGGCCTCGACCAGGTCGCGGGAGTCCAGCTCCCACTTCTTGCGGCCACCGTCGAGGAGCTTGACGGAGTCGTGGCCGTAGAGCTTGAAGTACCAGTAGGCGTAGGACGCGAACCAGTTGTTGTTGCCGCCGTAGAGGACGACGGTGTCGTCGTTGGCGATGCCCTTGGCCGACAGGAGCTTCTCGAAGCCCTCCTGGTCGACGAAGTCACGGCGGACCGGGTCCTGGAGGTCGCTCTTCCAGTCGATCCTGACGGCGTTCTTGATGTGGTTCTTGTCGTAGGCCGAGGTGTCCTCGTCGACCTCGACGATGACAACCTTCGGGTCGTCGATGTGGGCCTCGACCCAGTCTGCGTCGACCAGAACGTCGCTGCGGCTCATGCTTTTCTCCTCCGGGCAGTGTGCGGCGGGCAGTGTGCTGCGAGGTGATGCGAGGGGGCCGGCTCGACCGCGCTGCCGCGCGGATGGCCCTGAGAGCGCTCGAAGGGCCCGGAAAGCCGGGATCGGGAATACGGAACGTGAACGTCCCGTCCCGCTCAGACAGTGCGACAGAGCATGGCGGCGACGCGGCACAGGTCTACTGCCCGCCGCTTCGTGAGGTCCGCCTGTCCCCGCTGAGGGAGACCGCCGATAAAGCACTGCATGGGTCCGATCGTAGGGACGACCGGGCGGTCATGTCACCGGTGTGTCACATGTCAAGACACGATCATCCACGATGTGGGACCGGAGGAGGGTTCGCGGCGCCCGGCCGGGCGTGGCGGCGCGCCGCGGGTCCGCCCCGGCCGGATGCGGTCTGGGGAGCGGACGGGGCCGTCTCAGCATCCGGCCCGGCGGCGTCGGGCGATCCCCCGGTGGCCTCCCACCGGGCGATCCCCGGGTGGCTCAGCCGGCCAGGGAGATGTCCGTACCCGTACCGGAGAAGCTCAGGCCCGTCTCCGTCGCCGTGACCTTGTCGAGCTTGATGGTCGACGGCAGTCCGTCGATCTTCAGGTCGTAGTCGACGACTTCCCGCATCCGCTCGTCCGCGCCCGGCACGTACAGCTCGGGCAGGGTCACCGCCTTCAGCCTGACCGTGTCGCCGTTGACCAGCGAGACCGCGCTGTACGCGGTGAGGGTCTTGCCGTCCAGCAGCGACTTGAACGGGCCGGGGACGGTGATGCCCGCGCCGTCCAGCACCTCGCCCATCGGGCCCGAGAGCTTGACCTCCCCCTTGGCGGCGCGCTCGGCGCCCGCGTACCCGACCGTGGCGCCCTTCGGGGCCGAGCCCGTCAGGTCCGCGTACGAGATCTGCGCCGAGCCGGTCGCGGTCGCCGCGGTCGCGGTCGAGAAGCTGCTGTCGAACGTCACGTCCTTCAGCTCCGCCTTGACCTCGGTCACCCGCACCGCCTGGCCGTCGGCGCTGGCACTGACCCCGTCGAGGCTGACCTGGACCTCGTCCAGGGAGGTGTTCAGCACCTGGGTCAGGAAGGGGAACCCGTTGATGGAGACCTTCGGGTCGGTGTCGAGCCCCTGGCTCGATCTGATCTTGCTCGCCACCTGGTTCTCGGCGAAGTGGACGGCGACCCGGTCGGCGGCGACGAACAGCCCGCCGAAGACCACGACGAGTATCAGCAGTGTCCGCAGTACACGCATTGTTCGGTGTCCCCCACCCTGGTCATGACCGGTCCTGTGGTCCGGTTCGTTCCCCGGCCGTCCCCCCGGCCGCCGGACTGATCGACGTACGACGGGGACGTACGGTTCCCGGCGTACGGATTCCCGCCCCTGTCCGTCGTACGCCTGGCGGTACCGGTGCGTGGCAGGCGGTGGCAGGCGTACGAGCGGGCGCCGTGCGTCAGGCCAGCGCGCGGCCCAGCAGGTAGACGGCGGGCGCGGCGGCCGTGAGGGGCAGCGCCACCCCGGCCGTCATGTGCACGAACGTGGACGGGTAGTCGTAGCTCGCCGCGCGCAGCCCGACCAGCGCGCAGACGCCCGCCCCGAGCCCCAGCAGCGCGCCCGCGGCGCCCAGGTCCGTCATCCCGCCCGCCACGATCCCGCCGCCCGCGCCGGCCAGCAGGGCCACCACGACCGAGACGGCCCCCGGCAGCGGCAGCGCGCGGGCCACGGTCGCCGCGGCGACCGCCACACCGCCGACGACCACCGCGTCCGGCACGGCAGCGAGATGCCCGGCGGCGAGGATGGCGAGCGCGGCGGAGACGACGGTGGCCATCAGGCCCGTCATCCGCTCGTCGGCGCCCGCGCGGCTGCGCAGTTGCAGGACGAGGACGAGCAGCACCCACACCCCCAGGGTGCCGATGATCGCGGCGGGACCGTTCGACCGGCCCACGGCGAGCACGGCGATGTCCGCGACGATCCCGCCGAGGAAGGCGAGCGCGATGCCCTGCCGGGCCGGCCACATCCCGTTCAGCCGGAACCAGCCGGCGGCCGTGACGGCCTGGAGCAGCACGAGCGGTACGAGCAGCGCGTACGGGCCGAGGGCCGCGCCCCCGGCGAGCAGCAGCCCGAGCAGCGCCGTGAGCGCGGCCGGCCGCACGCCCGGCGGAATGATCGGGGACCGGCCCTCGGCGCGGGCGCGCTGGGCGTCGGTGACCCGGGCGTTGCCGAGGGTGGTGGGCGCGCTGTAGCCGCCCGCGTCGGCGGGTCCGGCGGTCCCGGCGGGTCCGGCGGTCTGCGGGGGCTGGGGGGCGTACGGGGGCGCCTGCGCGGGCGCGGGGGCCGGGGCGGGGGCCGCCTGCGCCGGGGGCGTGTAGGCGCTCTGGGGCGGCAGGTACGCGGTGTCGGCGGCGGCCTGCGGTGCGGCCTGCCGCGGATGGGGCTGGGCCTGGGGCTGCCCGTACGACGGCGGCCCGAACACCCCCTGGGGCTGAGCCTGCGCCGGGGGCTGGGCCTGCGGCTGCGCGTGGGCCTGGACATGGGGCTGGTACTGGGTGTCCCAGGTCTGCCCCTCCCACGTCTGGGCGGCGCCCGCGCCCGCCGCTCCCGGCGCGGCCTGCTCGGGCTCGGCCCACGCCTGTGCCGGGGGCCCAGGAGGCGCGGGAGGCTGCGGAACGTACGGCGCCTGCTGCCCGTACCCGTCCTGCTGCTGTCCGTACTCGCCCTGCTCTCCGTAGGGGTTCTGCTGCCCGTACGGGTACTGCTGATCGTTGCTCATGATGTGCGGTTCACCCTCCTGCGAACGGCGGGAGCACCTCGACCGTGCCGCCCTCGGCAAGGCGTACGGTCTCATGCCCGCGGGTGCCCACGGGGTCACCGTCGACAAGGAACGAACACCTCTGGAGTACCCGGGTCAGTTCGCCGGGGTGTCTGACCCGGGCGCCGTCGAGCGCCTCGGCCAGGCTGTCCGCCGCGTACGGCTCCTCCGCGACCCCTGCGGCGGCTTTGGCCGCGGCCCAGTAGCGGATCGTGCCGACTGCCATGAAGGCAGCTCCTTCCCTCGGATGCCGGATGGCCGGGTCGACCGGATGACCGGGACGACCCGGACGGCCGGACGGCCGGATGACCAGATCGACCAGATCGACCAGATCATCGGATCGTCGGATTCCATGATGTACGGCGCGGGCACGCACCCGTGCGCCCCCTGTGCGATCCGCCCGATCGGGTCCTGGCCGTCTAAGTTCCAAGTCCTGCCTGAAACCCCCCGTACACAGGCAGTACACCGCCTCTTCGTGCACGCTCCGGGCCCTCCCCACGCGGTTCCGGCGCCGCTCCGAGGCGGCCTCGCGGCCCCGCGTCCGAGGTCCCGTGGACCCGACTCATTGCATGATCTGCGAGATTGCCCCTCTGACACGGAACGAATGTGGGTTATTCTGCTTCGAAGAGGATCCGGGCAATGTAGCCCCCGGGTCCTTTTATGTTTTCCGGTCGTTGTTACAGCCAGATGTCACAGACGGAAGACACGGACATCCGGGTCGCGCCCCCGGGGACGAGGGGCAGCGCGGGCCGTACGGCAGTACAAAAGCAGTAAGCAGTACGCAGTAGGCAGTGCCGCATACGTCCTCGCAGGGACCGAGGAGGAACCGACGTAATGGGCAAGCGAACCGTGAACGACAACAGTCCGGGCAACTGTCCGGAACAGAGTCCGGCCGAAGCAGGTGAGCGGCGATGAGTTCTCTGCTGCTCCTGACCAACGCCCTCCAGCCCTCGACGGAGGTGCTGCCGGCGCTCGGGCTGTTGCTCCACAACGTACGGGTGGCCCCCGCCGAAGGACCTGCCCTCGTCGACACCCCCGGTGCCGATGTGATCCTGATCGACGGCCGCCGCGACCTCCCGCAGGTGCGGTCGCTCTGCCAGCTCCTGCGCTCCACCGGGCCCGGCTGCCCGCTGATCCTCGTCGTGACGGAGGGCGGTCTCGCCGCCGTCACCGCCGACTGGGGCATCGACGACGTCCTGCTCGACACCGCGGGACCGGCCGAGGTCGAGGCGCGGCTGCGGCTCGCGATGGGCCGGCAGCAGATCCAGACCGACGACTCCCCGATGGAGATCCGCAACGGCGACCTGTCGGTCGACGAGGCGACGTACAGCGCGAAGCTCAAGGGCCGGGTCCTGGACCTGACCTTCAAGGAGTTCGAGCTGCTCAAGTACCTCGCACAGCACCCCGGCCGGGTCTTCACCCGCGCGCAGCTCCTCCAGGAGGTCTGGGGGTACGACTACTTCGGCGGTACGCGGACGGTCGACGTGCACGTACGGCGGCTGCGCGCCAAGCTCGGCCCGGAGCACGAGTCGCTCATCGGAACCGTACGGAACGTGGGCTACCGCTTCGTCACCCCGGAGAAGGCCGAGCGCGGCTCCGAGGACGCCAGGGCGAAGGCCGCGGGCGCGAACGGATCCGCCGGATCCGCCGGATCCCGTACGGAGGACGGCGCGGAGCCCCGTCACGAGAAGGCGCAGGCGCCCGGCGACGACGCCGCGACGGCCGCCGGACCGGACGCCGCGCAGGATGCGGTCGAAGAAGCATCCGTACGGCCTGCCCAGCGGTAGGTCACCACGCGTAGACTGCCGCGCGTGGCCAAGGTGACGCGGGACGATGTGGCACGACTGGCGGGGACTTCCACCGCCGTCGTCAGCTATGTCATCAACAACGGACCCCGGCCGGTCGCCCCGGCCACGCGCGAGCGGGTGGTCAACGCCATCAAGGAGCTGGGCTACCGGCCCGACCGGGTCGCCCAGGCGATGGCCTCGCGGCGGACCGACCTCATAGGGATGGTCGTGCCCGACGCCAGGCAGCCCTTCTTCGCGGAGATGGCGCACGCGGTGGAGCAGGCGGCGGCCGAGCGCGGGAAAATGGTGCTGGTCGGCAACTCGGACTACCGCGACGAACGCGAGGTCCACTACCTGCGGGCCTTCCTCGGCATGCGGGTCTCCGGGCTGATCCTGGTCAGCCAGGGCCCGAGCGAGCGCGCCGCCGCGGAGATAGAGGCGTGGGACGCCCGGGTCGTCCTGCTGCACGAGCGCCCGGAGGGCATCGATGACGTCGCGGTCGTCACGGACGACATCGGCGGCGCGCAGCTCGCCACCCGGCACCTCCTGGAGCACGGCCATCCGTACGTCGCCTGCCTCGGCGGCGTCGAGTCGACCCCGGCGGTCGGCGACCCGGTGGCCGACCACGTGGAGGGCTGGCGCCGGGCCATGCTGGAGGCGGGGCACTCGGTGGAGGGGCGGCTCTTCCAGGCCCCGTACAACCGGTACGACGCCTACCTGGTCGCCCTGGAACTGCTGGCGGGCCCGGACAGGCCCCCCGCGATCTTCTGCTCCACCGACGACCAGGCGATCGGCGTCCTGCGCGCGGCCCGCGAGCTGCGCCTCGACGTTCCGGGCGAGCTGGCGGTGGCCGGCTTCGACGACGTCAAGGAGGCGGGTCTGACGGACCCGCCCCTGACGACGGTCTCCTCCGACCGGCCCGCGATGGCGCGCGCGGCGGTGGACCTGGTCCTGGACGACGGCCTGCGCGTGGCGGGCTCGCGCCGCGAGCGCGTGAAGCAGTTCCCGTCGGCCCTGATCGTCCGACGCTCCTGCGGCTGCGCGTAGATCGGGCGGTGGCCCCGATGACGGCGGGGCCACCGCCCTTTACCCTGGCGGGCTCTTCTCTGCCGGGCGGCTCGGATCAGCCGGCGGCTCGGATCAGCCGGCGCAGAGGGTCAGGTTGACCGTATCGCCCTTGGCGACGGTCGCCGGGCTGTGCGGGTCGACGCCGATGACCGAGCCCGGCTTGCAGTTCGGCGCCTTCGCCTTGCCGACCGTGCCGAGCTTCAACCGGGCCTTCTGGAGCACGGCCTTGGCGTCGTCCGGGTGCGCGCCCGCCAGTTCGATCCTGATCTCGCCGTACAGCAGAGTGGCGGCGTCCGGGTCGGTCGTGGTGGTCACCGCGGCGGGCGCGGGGGCGTCGGAGCCGCCGCCGGCCACGGTGGCCAGCGCGGTGCCGCCGCCCGCCACGGCGATGGCGGCGGCAACGGCGGCGATGAGGCCGACGCGCTTGCGGCCGACGCGGCGCTGGATGCCGGCGGCGTCGAACTGCGGTGCGGGAGAGGTGTTCGCGAAGTCGTTCAAGGCGGTTACCAGTTCCTGTTCGAAGTGGGTGTCACCGCTGCGGCCGTCCGAGGACCGCGCTGTGTGGCCGGTCATCGGGTTCCTTTCCGGGGCAGCGGTGACGAAGGTTCGGAGAGCGCGGGTATCTGGGCCCGGAGCTTTTCGAGGCCACGGGCGAGCTGGGACCGTACGGCGCTCGGGGAGATCCGCAGGTCCTCGGCGATCTCGGCATCCGAAAGGTCGTGGAAGTAACGCAGTACCACGACGGTCCGCATGCCCATCGGCAGCCGTTGCAGAGCGCGGACCAACTGGTCCCGGCTGTCGACCCGCCCGTACTCGTCCCCCGGCGCCGCCCGGTCGTCACCGGGGGACGGCTGGGGTACGACACGACGGAACCGCCGCCACCTGTCGTTGGCCAGATTCACCATGATCCGCCGCACATAGGCGTCCGGAGCATCCTTGACGGCGATGATGCGCCAACGGCGGCAGGCTCGTTCCAGGGTCTCCTGCACCAGATCCTCGGCCGCTTCACGGCTTCCGGTCAGCACCAGGGCCCCCCGGAACAACGCCCCCGAGCGGGCGGCGACGAAAGCGTGAAACCCCGCCCCCGGATCCGTCCCGGCCCAGGCCGAGTCGGCCCGGTCGGACCGCCCGGTCCGACCGGACCGCCCGGTGAGGCCGACCCGCCCGGTGAGGCCGGGCCGGCTCGTCTCGGAGAACAGCGAACTCCACTTGGTTGCCAGATCCACGCCGCTCCTTCCTTCCTGTCCCCCTCTCGACGGCGGAAGGGCCCCATCTGCTGCACCACCCCAAGGAGACCTGGGTCACAGGGGTGGGATGGGAGGGAGGGGCGGGAGGGGAGGGAAGGAAGGTTCAGGTCCGGATGGCAAGCGGGCGCCTGGCGGGTGTCACCCCGGCGTGAACTCGTAGCGCAGCTCGTACAGATGGCCCGCCTTGGCCATCACCGTGACCTCGACAGCGCGCTCGTCGGCGTCGTACACCACGCGCAGCGTCCGCAGCACCGGCAGATCGCCGGGCAGGTGGAGCGCTTCGTACTGCTCCTGCGTCGGTATGCGCGCGGAGACATGGTCGACGCTGAGCCGGGGCGGGTGGCCCAGCGCGGTCAGCAGGGTGGGCGTTCCGCCCTTGATCCGGCGGTGTTCGGCCAGGGCGGTGCCCCGGGCGATGTGCGGCGGGTAGTAGGCGTGGACCAGCTCCACCGGTTCGCCGTCGAGAGAGAGCACCTGGTGGCGCACGAGCGCCGTTCCGTCGGCGGGCAGGCGCAGGGCCGCCGCGACATCCGCCGGGGGTGTGGTCTCCGTGACGGCGAGGAGGGTGCTCCGGGCCTCTCCGCCGCGTTTCGCGGTCTCGGCGAGCCAGGGGTACGGCTCGCCGGCGGCGGCCGGGGCCATGGACGAGGCGGGGCGCACGGTCAACTGCCGGTGTTCCCGTACGGTCACCGCGGCACCGGCGCGGCCGACGACCAGACGCTCGTCCTTGAGGAGTTGCAGCGCCTTCTGCACGGTGGCGTTCGAGGCGCCGAACCGCTCCTTGAGCCGCACGGTGGACGGCAGACTGGCGCCCGGGGCGAGATCCCCGGTCATGATCTCGTCGCGCAGATCGGCGGCGATCCGCTCGTGGAGGGAGCGGCGATCGTACGCGTCCCCCTCGGTGCGAGGCGTGGTCATCGTTCGATCCCCATCTCGTAGCGCAGCCGCTGCCGGTGAGCGGGCATGGTCATCACATCGGCCTGGACAGGACGGTCCCCGCCGTCGAAGGTCACGCGGACCAGCCGGAGCACCGGCTCACCCGGCTCGGTGCGCAGGGCTTCGCGCTCCTGGGCGTCGGGCATCCGGGCCGACACGTCCTCCCGGACGCGTACGCCGACGTACCCCAGCTCCGCGAGCAGGGTGACGGCCCCGCCGGGGATCTTCGCCGTCCCGGCGAGACGCGTGCCGCGCGCGATCGACGCGGGGTAGTACGTGTCCGTCAGCTCGCAGGGCACGTCCTCCAGGAACATCACGCGCCGGCGCACCACGACCGCCTCCCCCGGGTCGACCTCCAGCAGCTCCGCCACCTCCTCCGACGCCGCCACCTCCCCGGCCCCGACGATCCGCTGACCGCCCCGCCGCCCTCGCGCCGCCAACTCCGCTCCCCACGCGTCGGGTTGACCTTGGGCCTGCGGTGTCAGATACGGCATCGAGGTACTGACCCACGCGCCGACGCTCATGACGTCCTCCTGTGCTGATGCCCGGAACCTGACCTTGCTGCTTTACACGGTAAGCGAGTCGGTTCCGCTGTTCGTGGCTCGCGCCACAGAGCAACCTTGCCGCTTTTCGCGAATAGCGATACGCTCCTCGGGATCGTACAGCTCAGGGCCAGACGCGGGCGCGTCCCGTTCCGTCCGTCCTGAGCACGGCCAGCACGGTGGAGGTCGGCTGATGGGATGTGTCGAAGGCGGCGTGGTGGTGCTGCGGTGGCGGCGCCATCCGAGCTCGGTGGGGGCAGCGCGCGCGGAACTGCGGAAGGCGCTGGCCGGTTGGGGGTTGTCGGCACTGGAGGACTCCGCGGTTCTGGTGCTGACGGAGTTGGTCACGAACGCGGTGCGCCATGCCCGTGTGCCGTCGGGGCGGGAGATCGAGACGCGTTTCGTGCCGGTGCGCCTCCCGGCCCCTGGTGGCCTACGGATCGAGGTGCATGACGCGTCCGGCCTGCGGCCGTTCCGGCGGGCGGAGCCGCTGGACGCGTGCGGCGGGCGCGGCCTCGTCATCGTGGACGCGCTGGCCGATGAGTGGGGCGTCACCGACCGGGTTGGCGTCGGCAAACTGGTGTGGGCGTCGTGGGGGTCTCCTGGCGTCGGCGGGGCCCCAGGTTCCGGCGGCTCCTACGGCCCCGGCAGCGCGAAGGACGGCGACAGCAGCCGTGACGCCTGAGCAGACGCCGCGTGCCGTGCGGGGGCGCAACCCCCGGCCCCGGCCGCCTTTATATGGGGCATACGCGGTTTTGTTGCCCTTCTCAGCGCCTCCTCAGCCTGTTCTCATGTACGGCGCCCAGAGTCGTTGCCATGACCGACAACTACCGCGGCAGCGGCGACGCAGACAGCACGCAGCAGCACCCCACCCAGGGGTTCCAGGGCCCGGCCTACCCGCCGCCGCCCTCGTACGGTCCGGTATTTTCCGCCGCTCCCGCGGGCGGCCACGGCGCGCACGGCTCCACGGCGACCGCCCGGCGGGCCAAGGGGCCCGTCGCGTTGCTGGCCGCCGTCGCGCTGGCCGCGGCCGTGGTCGGGGGCGGGTCGGCCGCGTTGGTCGGCGCGTACACGGGGAACAGCGGAGGCGTCGGCAACGGCGACACCGCCATCCGCGGAACGACCGTCTCGCAGAGCAGCGCGGGCACCGTCGCGGGGGTCGCGCAGTCCGTGTCGCCGACGATCGTCGAGATCAACGCGACCTCGACGGGCGGTGAGGCCACCGGCTCCGGCGTGATCATCACGTCCGACGGCGAGATCGTCACCAACAACCACGTCGTCTCCGGGGCCTCGTCCGTGAAGGTCCAGCTCAGTACCGGCAAGACGTACACCGCCAAGATCGTCGGCACCGACGCCGACAAGGACCTCGCGCTGATCAAGCTGGAGGGCGCGAGCGGTCTGAAGACGGCCTCGCTCGGCGACTCCGGGCAGGTGAAGGTCGGCGACGAGGTCGTCGCGATCGGCTCCCCCGAGGGCCTGACCGGCACCGTCACCAGCGGGATCGTCTCGGCCCTGAACCGCGATGTCACCGTCGCCAAGGACCAGGATCAAGGGCAGGAACAGGGGCAGGGACAGCAGGGACAGCAGGGGCAGCAGGGCGGCGGCGGCAACTGGCCCTTCGAGTTCGGCGGCCAGCAGTTCAACGGCGACACCGGCACCTCGAAGACCACGTACAAGGCGCTCCAGACCGACGCCTCGCTCAACCCGGGCAACTCCGGCGGCGCCCTCATCAACATGAACGGCGAGATCATCGGCATCAACTCCGCGATGTACGCGCCGAGTTCGGCTTCCGCATCCAGTGACTCCAGCGCCGGCAGCGTCGGTCTGGGCTTCGCCATCCCGATCAACACCGTCAAGGCGGACCTCTCGGCGCTGCGCTCCGGCGGTACGCAGTCATGAGCGGCACAGACACGGGCAGCGGCACCGGCGAAGGCACCCCCCTCACCCGTCCGGCGGGACCGAGCGATCTGGCGCTTCCGCTCGCCCTCGTCCATGATCTTGCCCAGGCCGCAGCGCCCACGCGCCGCGCCGACGAGGTCCGTACCGGCGCCGCTTCGAAGAGGCGTGGAGCGGGCCGCCGCCGTACGGCCGCCGTGCGAGGCTGAAGGCCGAACTGTCCGATACCGACCACTGACGAGGTAGCCGCCACATGAGTCCCGCCGAAGGCGATCGCGATCCGCAGCGCATCCTGATCGTCGACGACGAGCCCGCCGTACGGGAGGCCCTGCAGCGGAGTCTCGCCTTCGACGGATACGGGACCGAGGTCGCCGTCGACGGCATCGACGCCCTGGCCAGGGCCGCCGCCTACGCGCCGGACCTGATCGTCCTGGACATCCAGATGCCGCGCATGGACGGCCTGACCGCCGCCCGCCGGCTGCGCGCGGGCGGCTCGAAGGTGCCGATCCTGATGCTGACCGCCCGCGACACGGTCGGCGACCGTGTCACCGGCCTGGACGCGGGCGCGGACGACTACCTGGTCAAGCCGTTCGAGCTGGACGAGCTGTTCGCCCGGATCCGCGCGCTGCTGCGGCGCAGCTCCTACGGGGCCGCATCCGGCGAGGTGCCCGACGACGACGTGCTGTCCTTCGCCGATCTGCGGATGGACCTGACCACGCGCGAGGTCGTGCGCGGCAACCGCCGCGTCGAGCTGACCCGTACCGAGTTCACGCTGCTGGAGATGTTCCTCGCGCACCCGCGCCAGGTGCTGACCCGGGAGCAGATCCTCAAGGCGGTGTGGGGCTTCGACTTCGAGCCCAGCTCCAACTCGCTCGACGTGTACGTGATGTATCTGCGCCGGAAGACCGAGAGCGGCGGCGAGCCCCGGCTGGTGCACACGGTGCGCGGGGTGGGGTACGCGCTGCGCTCCGACGCGGGCGGCGGCCCGGCCGGGGGGATCGCTCCCGTCGGCGGCTTCGGTACGAGCTTCGACAGTGGCTACGGAAGCGGCTACGGAAGCGGCTACGGAAGCGGAAGCGGCAACCGGTACGGGTACCGCGACGGCGGCCCGGCGTGACCGGTCCCGTCCAGCGGTTCCGTACGCTCCCGCTGCGCTCCCGCCTCGCCCTGCTGGTCGCCTCGGCCGTGGCGATCGCCGTCACCGCCGTCGCCGTCGCCTGCTGGCTGCTGACCCGCACCCAGCTCCCGAGCGAGCTGGACTCGTCCCTGGAGAACTCCACCGCGCCACGCAGCTCGGTACAGGGCGCGCTCGCCGTCTGCAACACGGGCACCAGCCCGGATACCGGCACCACCCCCGGCTTCGTCTACATCCAGGTGGTCCTGCCGGGCGGGCAGCGCTGCGTGGCCCCGGGCTCCGAGCCCGTGAAGGTCCAGCAGGAGGACCTCGACGTCGCGAACGGCACCGGCCACAGCTCGCTGCACGACAGCGTGACCGAGGACGGCGCCAAGGTCCGCGTCTTCACCCGGCGCGTCGACTACGACGCGGGACCGCCGATCACCGTCTCCCTCTCGCGCCCCCTCGCCGAGATCGACGCCTCCCTCAACGAGCTGGCCCTGCTGCTCGCGCTCGTCGCCGGCGTCGGGGTGATCGGCGCGGGCCTGGCGGGCCTCTGGGTCGCCAGGTCGGGGCTGCGGCCGGTCGACGGGCTGACCCGGGCCGTCGAGCACGTCGCGCGTACGGAGGACCTCACCGTCCGTATCCCCGTCGAGGGCGAGGACGAGATCGCCCGGCTGTCGCGCTCCTTCAACTCCATGACCGCCGCCCTCGCCTCCTCCCGGGACCGGCAGTCGCAGCTCATCGCGGACGCCGGGCACGAACTGCGGACGCCGCTCACCTCGCTCCGTACCAACGTCGAGCTGCTCGCGCGCAGCGAGGAGACGGGCCGCGCCATCCCGCCGGCCGACCGCAGCGCCCTCATGGCGTCCGTCAAGGCGCAGATGACCGAGCTGGCCTCGCTCATCGGGGACCTCCAGGAGCTGTCGCGGCCGGACGGCACCGACCCCGGGCCCCTCCAGGTCGTCGCGCTCCACGAGATCATGGGGAGCGCGCTGGAGCGGGCGCGGCTGCGCGGCCCCGACCTGACGATCACCACGGACCTGCGCCCCTGGTACGTACGGGCGGAGCCGGCCAGCCTGGAGCGTGCGCTGGTCAACGTGCTGGACAACGCGGTGAAGTTCAGCCCGTCCGGCGGCTCGATCGAGGTCACGCTCAACGGCGGCCGGGGCGGAAACGGCGAGCTGACCGTACGCGACCACGGCCCCGGCATCCCGGCCGAGGAGCTGCCGCACGTCTTCGAACGCTTCTGGCGCTCCCCGTCGGCACGCGCGCTGCCCGGCTCGGGGCTCGGTCTGTCGATCGTGGCCCGTACGGTCCAGCAGGCGGGCGGCGAGATCGCGCTGCGCCAGGCGGCGGGCGGCGGAACGGTCGCGGCGATCCGTATCCCGGGCGCGCCGACACCGCCGCCGGACGGCCTGGACGGCGGGAACGGCTTGGACGGCGCGCACCGGGTGTGACCCCGTTACGTCGCTCCGCCCAGCCGTACCGCCGAGCCCACCAGCCGCGCCCTGATCCCCTCCGGCTCCACGGTGATGTGCTGCAACCGCAGGTCGCCCGGGGTCTTCGGCAGCTTGAAGGAGAGCGAGAGCCGGTCGGACAGCTCCGGCGGGCGGAGGTTGAGCAGCGCGTCGACCAGCGCCGGATCGATCCCGGCCCGCTTCAGCAGCCCGGGGTTGTCGGCGACGACGTCGACCAGGTTGAGCCGCAGGAGTTCCTGGACGAAGCGGGGCCGCCCGGTGAACCGGCTCAGCGCCTCCTCGCTGCGCAGCGCCTGGTCCACGTCCGTCTGCGGCACCCCGAGCGCCTTCACGACGGCGGGCACCTCCAGCAGTTCGCGGGCCCGGTTCTTCTCCTTCGCGATCAGCCCGGCGGCCTCGGGCGCCAGCCGCAGCCCGGAATGGGCGCGGTCCTTGCCCGGCCGGTACGTGGCCACCCCGGGGATGTCGAGCCGCATCCCGTCGACGGTGGTGGACACCGCCTTGCCGCCCTCGTTCCTGATGTGCGCGTCGGCCCGTACCCGCAGGTCGTAGCCGGCCACCGGCAGCGATCCCGCCATCCGTACGGAGCCCGCGCCGTTGTCGGTGAACTTGACCTGGGAGGCGCCCAGTTCGCGGTTGAGGTCGTCGAAGCTGAGCAGGACGTCCCCGTCCATCCGGCTGACGACCGCGCCCTTGACGGCGGTGGGCAGATCACCGACGACCCGGATGTCCTTGGCGCTGGCCCGTACCTCGGCCAGCGAGACCCGGTCGGCGGCGACATGGGGGACGGTGACGTCGACACGGTCGAGCCGCTTGCCGAGGACCTGGGTGAGGAACGGGAAGCCGTGGATGTCGACGGCCGGAGGGGTCGCCAGACCGAGCGACTTCTGCAGCTTCTCCTCGGCCTTGTCCTGCGCGTAGAGCAGGGCGGCGCGGTCGGCGAGCAGCAGGAACGCCGTGCAGGCGACGAGCGTGACGCTCAGTTTCAGCGCGGAGGAGAGGGAGCCGAAGCGGCGGCCCCAGCTCCCTCTCCCCCTCTTCCGGTGGTCGGGCGGTGACCAGTCCTCGTCGTCACGGTCGGACGTCAGACCGAGAGTCTGCGGATCGCGCGGATCGTGGACGAACTCGTCCTCGGGCGTGGCGAGTTGGGCCAGTTCGTCGTAAGGGTTGGGGTACGGGGCGGGGTAGGGACCGGACGCGGTGCGAGGCGTGGGGGCGGGCTCGGCGCCGGGCTCGGGGGCGGACAGGTGCTCGGGTATGCGGGTGGGGGGTCGCATCGGCTCATCCCAACACGCCCCGCCGATTCAGCACACCTGTTGCGGCACCGGTATCGGCCCTTTTAACCAGGATTATCCGGCTATTCATGTGGGGGATCTCGCGATTCCGCGACGGAACGAAGAGGCGGCCGGACGCCTCGCCCGCGCCCCGCCGCCCCTTCGCCCCGCCCCCTCGCCCCGCCGCCGCCCTCAGCCGTTGCGCCGCCCCGCCGCCCTCAGCCGTTGTGCCGTATCAGCGACTCCACCAGTCCCGTCCGGGTGGCGGGGAAGTCCAGCGGTACGATCCCGAGCCCGCGCCAGCCGCTCGCCTCCGCCCCGTCCAGGAAGGTGTGCACCTGCGGGTTGAGCCGGTCGGAGTTCCACCGGGGCGGCAACAGGGCCGCCGTACTGACGTAGTTGACGAACAGCTTGCCCGGCTGCGTCGCGGCCTTGCGGAACTGGGCTTCGATCTTGGGGTACTTGGCGCCCGGATCGGCCTGGTAGTCGTCCTGGATGTCGAAGAGCCCGCCGTCCCCGTACCGCAGTCCGGGCAGTCCCCCGTTGTCCCCGAGCAGCACGACGCGCCCGCGCGCCTGGCCGAGCGTCGGCAGTCCGCCGTCGAGCCGGAAGAGGGAGCGCCAGCCCTTGCCGTCGAGATACGTGTCGAAGATCCGCCGGAACTCCGCGTCGCTCTCGCCGGAGTACTCCTGCTTGACCCGCATGAGGACGGTCTCGGAGGGGTTGGCCCGG
Source organism: Streptomyces sp. NPDC050509 (assembly GCF_044457965.1). Classification (NCBI taxonomy): domain Bacteria; kingdom Bacillati; phylum Actinomycetota; class Actinomycetes; order Kitasatosporales; family Streptomycetaceae; genus Streptomyces; species Streptomyces sp. NPDC050509. The sequence goes on from NZ_JBITHL010000018.1 coordinate 73,645, forward strand.
AGGAAGTCGCGGCAGGCGTTGAGGACGTCGTCGAAGTTCAGGTTCTGGTAGTACGCGGCGTGGTGAATGGTGAACGCGCCCTCGAACAGCCGGCAGCGGATGTCCAGGAAGCGGACGCCGCTGGTCAACTGGTCGGCTATGGAGGTGTTCTGGCAGGCCACGTAGAGCCCGCCGGAGCGGGCGCCGGAGTTGTGCGTACCGGGAATGGTCAGGCGCTGCACGGGGGTGGAGTCGGCGAAGCCGCCCATCCAGTCGTGGGTGGCGAGGAGGCGCGGGGGCGTGCCCGCCGTGGCCGACGCGGCCGATGTGCCCGGCGCGGCGGCGAAGGCGGTCCCGCCGGCGGCGCCCGCGCCCACCAGGGCGGTGGCCGATACGGCGAGGGCGCCGGCGAGAAAGCCGCGGCGGGTACCGGGAGATGCGCTCATGTGGGGGTGCCTCCGTCGTCCGTGAAGAGCAGGGGAAACAGCCCTCGGATTATGACGGGTACACGTCACCAGGGGAACACGTCACCAGGGGAACATGCCATCGGGGGAACATGTCACCAGGCATCGCCAGGGGACACCTCACCGGTCACCGCCTCCGCGCCTACTGGTCCTCTTCCTCGTGGTGGTGCCCACCGCCCGAGCAGTTGTGCCCCGCGGCGGCCCGCTGCACGGGCGCCGGACCCTGCATGACCTCGTCCGCGGAGTCCTCCGCCTCACGCTCGTCGCGGTCGTTCTTGCTGCTCATCTTCAGCCCGTCCCCGGTCGGCGTGCCCTCGACCTCGCCTTCGCGCTGCTGGAGGACGTGCTTGAGCTCATGGGCCAGCGTCTTGTTGTCGAAGCCGCCCTTCCCACGCACGATGTGCTCCCCGGAGGTGTACGCGCGCGCCCCGATATCCGCCGCCGAACGCTGCGCCACCACGTCGTCGTGCAGACGTACGGTCGAGAAGTCGGCGCCCTTGTGCCGCGCCTCCATCTCCTGGCGGAGCGGCTTGGGGATCGGCTGTCCCGTCTTCCCCAGCACGTTGTGGACGAGCGAACCACCCTGCATCTCGTCCTCGTACGTGGCCGGGCGCACCCGGCGCTGCACGGCCGAACCCGCCGCGGCTCCCGCTCCCGCCGCCGCCTCGTGACCGCACGACGGACCGTGCTCGTGCTTCTCGGCCGCCAGCAACTGCACGACCGCGGCATTGCCCATGGAACGCTGCAACGCCATCATCGACCCCGGACTCCGGCTCTCCGCTCCCGCGCCGGCCGCCGTGTGGGGCGCCATGAGGGGAGAGTCGGCCGACCGGACGGGCGGGGCCGGCTGCCGTCCCGCGGCACCGCCCGGCCGGGCACCCTTGTTCAACTTCTCTTCGTGGCCGTGCAAGGGACCGTCTCCTTCACAGAACGCCGGGCAAGAGCTGACCTGCCATCAAACCTCGGAACAGGCTACGGACTGAAGGCCCCTGAGGACATCGTCGGAGGCACGCCCGGTGCCCTCCCGCCTCCGTCCGCCTCCGTCCGCCTCCGTCCGCCTCCGTCCGCCTCAGCCGTTGTCGCCCTTGTCGATGCTCGGCGCGCCCATCGCGCCGCCCGCGACCCTGGTCGCGATGGTGGCGAAGTCCTTCAGAACGCCCCAATGGGTCTTGTCCTGCGGGAAGAACGGCTTGATCGGGGAGTTCTCCGGGAGGCCCGCGCTCACCAGGGCCTTGTACTTGTTGTAGACCGTCGCGATGTCCTTGCGGACCTGCATCGCACCCGACTTCTCCGGCGTGCCCTTGAGGCGGTCGTCGTTGGTCGCCGCGATGCTCGCGACATCCATCAGGAAGCAGTCGAGAAGGTCGGTGACATCCTGCGACGTGGCGTTCGGCTCCTTGTTCTCCACGTCCTGCGCGAGCAGATTCGCCATTTCGAGGGCGACGGACTTGTAGACCTCGTAACGGGGACTGCCCGGAATCGCCCCGAGGACGTGGTCGGACTGCTTGGCGTCCTCGGAGTTCATCGTCTTGGGGCCGCCACGGCTCTCCTCAAGACCGGGCACGGGGAAGGGCAGCCCCTTGAAGCCTTCCTCCTCCTCCCCGAGATGAGGCTTCTTGTCCGCCATGGGGTGAATGGCGAATTCATGGGCGAGCATGCCCGCGATATAGCCGAGGTCGTAGCTCTCGAAGTAATAGGCGGCGAGGGTGACGGTGACGCCGTCCTCACCGCGGTCCACCACGTCCGCCGGGGTCTCCGTCGTCCGCTGCTCGATGACGATGTCGCACGTGCGGTTGCCGAGGAACTGCTGGATCGCCTCGTGCGACGACAGGAGCTGGAGCACGCGCGTGGCCTTCTCGCGGTACTTCTCGTTCTTCTGGTTCAGGTTGGTGAACGCGATCTTCCCGCTGGACAGCCGCGCCAACTGGACCGGTACCGCGGCGCGCTGCACCGTCCCCGTACCGCCCCTGCCCGCGCTGGACGGCGGCCCGCTCGACGGCTCGTGCCGGTGCGGACCGGCCTCCATCCTCTGTACGACGGCCATGTTGCCCGCGGAGCCCTGCCACGCCAGCATCGACGCCCGGCTCGGGTCGCCCGCTCTCCCGGCGTACGCGGTGTCCGGCGCCGCTGAGGCCGGTACGGGCGCGACCGGCGTCGCGTGCCTCACCCCTACCCGCGCGGCCCCCAGGGCCGACTTCTCTTCGAGGGCAGGCAACAGAACGTCTCCTTCAGACTGCACCAGCACAGATAACCCAGTAGTGAACAGTGCCGGAACTCGCCGGTGGAGGGCCCCGGGGGCGTCCATGGGGGCAGAGTCGTTGCCCGCGACCGGACGCCGAGCATCGCGACCGTCACCACGGCCGGCAGCCCGATGTACGCCCAGGCATGGGTACGGTCGGGGATCCGCGGCGGGCGCCGCCGCAGTACCGCGATCACCGGCAGGGCTCCGAGGAGCAGCGCCGAGGCGGCGCGGAGGTCGACGAGACCCGCCAGGTGTACGTGCGCGTCCGCGGCGGCGGGGACCACGGCGCCGCCCAGGGAGACCACGGTGGCCGGGACCTTCACCCGGCGCTTCCGCGCCGGGGCCGGTGACAGCCCCGCCGTCCGGCGGACCCGCGCCCGGCTGCTCGCCGCCGTCCCGTTTCACGGCGTCGGCCTCCCGCCCGCAGGGGAAGTACGGGTGGGAGGCCGACGCCGGTCGGACGGTGCCGCAGGTCAGGGCCTGCCGGCCGTCAGAGACCGTTGGTGTGGAGGAGCCGGTTGGGCGAGCCCGCCCCGCTCGACGTCACCAGGTCCTTGTCGGACTCCTGGACAAGCCAGTTGGAGATGGCCGCGAGGGAGGCCGTCGGGTACTTCTCCTTGAGCAGCGCGGAGACCCCGGCGACATGCGGGCTCGCCATCGACGTGCCGTTGAGCGACTTGTATCCGCCGCCGAGCTTGGCGGAGATGATGTCGACCCCGGGCGCGTACAGCTCCAGGCACGTCCCCCAGTTGCTGAAGGTGGCCTGCCGGTCCTCCTTGTCGGTGGCCCCGACCGTGACGGCCTTGGAGGCGCTGGCGGGCGAGACGTCACAGGCGTTCTGGTTCTCGTTGCCGGCCGCCACGACCGGCACGACACCACTGTCGGCGACGGAGTTGACCGCCGCGTTGACGGCCGCCGACCTGGATCCGCCGATGGACGCGTTCATGACCGCCGGCTGCTTGGCGTGCTTGGCCACCCAGTCGAAGCCGGCGATGACCCCGGCCCAGGTGCCACTGCCCTCGCAGCCGAGCACCCGGACGGAGACGAGCGAGGCCGCACGCGCCACGCCGTAGTTCGATCCGCCGACGGTGCCCGCCACGTGGGTGCCGTGGGAGTTGCAGTCCTGCCCGTTCCGACCGTCACCGACCGAGTCGAACCCGACGCTCGCCCGGCCGCCGAACTCGCTGTGCGCGGTCTCGATCCCCGAGTCGACGATGTACGCGGTGACGCCCCTGCCGGTGCCCTTCACGTCGTACTGCCCGTCGAGCGGCAGGTTCCGCTGGTCGATGCGGTCCAGCCCCCAGCTCAGCGCGGGCACCCGCGCCTGACGGCCGACCAGGGCACCTGCCCCGGCCCCGGCCCCGGCCCTCGTCGTCGGCGAGTTGGCCGTGGCCACCGCGTTCTCCTCGACGGCGGAGACCGCCGGGAAGCGGCGCACCAGATCCAGCTCGGAGGAGCCCAGCGTGGCGGCGAACCCGGAGAAGACGGTCTCGTACGTATGCAGGGGGTTGACCCGGAGCTGCCGCAGAACGGTGGACGCCGAGTACGTGGGCTTGAGGGAGACGATGTACTGCCCCGGAACCGCCTGAGCGGAACGTTCCACCGGAACCAGCCCCAGATCGGGGTCGGCCGCCGCGGCCGAGGTGCCGGTACCGGCGAGCAGGGGAACGAGCAGCAGAAGGGCGGCCGATGCCCAGCGTGCGCGCAGACGCATAGGTGTACTCCTTGAAGGTGGCCGATCGCCGGACATGTCCCGGCCGGGGCACATCCGCGATGTCCGAACACCTTCCTTTCGTCCACGCCACCGGGGCGGCTTGAGCACTCGCACGCACTGATGGCCGGATGGAGTAACGCGACGCCGGGGAACGGGGCCGGTCCTGCGCTACGGAAGGTCAGCGCACCGCGTCGGCGGGCCCCTTCCCGAGGACGTGCTCCCGCCCCCACAGCCCGAGCGGACGGAGCGCCAGCTCCAGGGCGGCACCGGACGCGGTCAGCGCGTACTCGACCCGCGGCGGCACCTCGTCGTACACCTCGCGGGAGACGATGCCGTGCGCCTCCAGCTCCCGCAGTTGGGCGGTCAGGACCTTCTCCGTGACCCCCGGGAGCATCCGGCGGAGCGCCCCGAAGCGGCAGGGGCCCTGGTCGAGCGCCCACAGGATCAGGACCTTCCACTTCCCGCCGATCACATCCATGGCCGCGTCGATCCCGCAGTGGTACGCATCGGGCGCGCCCGGCCTGCCCACGGTCGCCATCGCGCTCGCCCTCCCCTTCGCCGGACCACATGGCTCACACGGCTCACATGGACCGCACGGCTCACATGGACCGCACGGACCGCATGGATCACCCGGATCACCTGGACACATACCTCGGGGAAAGCGCCCACTTCGAAGTGGGTACTTGTCGGTCTCCGAGTTATTGACCAGCTTAAGTGCCATGACGGACACCACTTCTGACGCCGCTTCCCCTACTGACTCCCCCTCTGTTTCCTCCTCTGCCTCCCTCCCTGTTTCCCCCTCCCTCACCCTCCTCGGACTGGGCGCGATGGGCACGGCGTTCGCCCGCGCCTGGCTGGCCGCCGGATACCCCCTGACCGTCTGGAACCGCACGCCGAGCCGCGCCGAGGCGCTGGTCGCCGAAGGCGCGAGACCTGCCGCGAGCGCCGCCGAGGCGGTAGCCGCGAGCACGCTGGTCGTGACCTGCCTGCTGGACGACGCCTCGGTCGGCGAGACCTTGGAAGGCGCCGACCTGACCGGCAAGGACCTGGTGGACCTCACCACGGGAACCCCCTCCGAGGCCCGGACCCGCGCCGTGTGGGCGGAGGCGCGGGGCGCGCGTTTCCTCAGCGGCGGAATCATGGCCGTACCGCCGATGATCGGAACACCCGAGGCAGGCGGTTACGTCCTCTACAGCGGCTCCCAGGACCTCTTCGAGGCGCACCGCACGACCCTGGCGGCCCCTGCGGGCACCCGTTTCGTCGGCGGGAACCCCGGACATGCCGCGCTCCAGGACGTGGCGCTGCTGAGCGGGATGTACGGCATGCTCGCGGGCGTCGCCCACGCGTTCGCGCTGATAGGCGGGGAGAAGGACATCGCACCGGCGGAGTTCGCACCGCTGCTGGCGGAGTGGGTGGCGGCGATGTCCGGGACGATCCCGCAGATCGGCGAGCAGTTGGCGAGCGGCGACTACGAGTCGGGCGTCACGTCGAGCCTGGAGATGCAGGTCGCGGGCATCAAGACCTTCCTGGGCACGGCAGCGGACCAGAACGTCAGCCCTGAACTGCTGACCCCTTTCTTCGACATGATGCGGCGCCAGGCGGAGACCGGGGGCGGCGGGGAAGGCTTCGCGGGACTGGTCGGCCTGCTGACCTGAACGCGCCCCGGGGCGACGACGCCCACCCCCGCTCTTGGCCGGCGTGACGAGCGGCGAGCGGGGCCGGGCGCCCTCGGTGCTCTCCCAACTGGCGCAGTCGCAGGGAGAGTTACGCCGACCGGCGGACGGGCCGACCGGCGACACAGAGCGACCATAGCGTCACCCAGAGGCGTGTATCAAGTGTTTGACGTCTAAAGTGTGAGTCGGGGTGCTGCCGCACGTGCTACGACAACAGAACGGGCGGCCCCCACCTGCGCCGGTGGGAACCGCCCGCGTCAACCACTCGGCACCTCAGGCCAAGTCGTCGAACTCCCCTTCCTTGGCGCCACCGAGGAAGGCACGGAGCTTGGCACGGCTCGTACGGATGACGACGTTCGGGTTGTCGCTCTCACGCATCAGGATCTCGCCTTCGTGCTCGGCCAGCTCCAGACAATCGGAGCCCTCGGCGTTCGAAGACTTGGAGGACTTACGCCACTGAACTTCCATGATTTTCACGCCTTCATACTCATACCTGTTTTGCGATCTTGCGGATGAAGTCCCGCGAGCCCTCAGGGTCGAGCGACTTCTCCTCCGTCCGATCCAGCGCAACTCTCCAGTTCTCAAGACTCGTTTCGGAATCCAGAAAACCGGAACCGGTCGCGGTGTCCGTCTGCACGGTGTCGAGCTGCGGAACAGGACCGTAGACGTAGTGTGCCGAACTACTGGCAAACGGGAAACCGCCCGCCGCGAACGGGATCGCCCGGACCGTGACGTTGTCACGGTCCGACTGCTTCAGCAGGTGTTCGAGCTGGCTACGGGCGACGGCAGCGCCGCCGTACGTCATCCGTAGCGCCGCTTCGTGAATCAGGAAGGTGCAGGCGGGCGGATCCGCCCGGTCCAGCACATCCCGACGCCGTAGCCGATGGGAAAGTTGGCGGCGCTGCCGCGCAGGCCGGGGCGGCGGGACGCTCTCCGCGAAGACCGCACGCGCATAGTCCTCGGTTTGCAACAGGCCCGGCATATACATGATCTGCACCGACCGGAAACCTGCGGCATGGTGCTCCAGTTCGGCCAGGTCGATTGCGTCTGTGGAGAGGTCGCCCCGATAGTCCTCCCACCACCCGTTTATGCGCTCCGAAGCCATTCCTGCGAGCGCTTCGATGTATGCCGCGTCGGGACACTCATAGTGTCCGGACCACGTGCGTACCCGCTCACCACTCACACCGAACCGCCCTGATTCGGTGTTACTGATGGTGGTGCGGTCCGTGCCGAGCAAGTCTGCGGCTGCGGCAGGCGTGAGGCCGGCATGCTCACGCATCTTGCGCAGTTCGGTGCCCAGCCTGCGCTGCCGTGCCGTGGGTGTCTTCCTGGGTGGCATCGCCTTCTCCTTCGTCAGATCCCGGTGTGCTCGTGCGCCATCAACAACTCATGGTCGCAGAGCGTATCCATTCAGGTACCAAAACTGATACTTAGCCGCTAACGTACTCACTGCACCGCGTCGCACGTCAGCAAGACCGAAGTGCAGCCGCTCCAGCGCGCCCTGAACCCTGCGCAGGTGCGGCCGATGCCACGCATGGCGAGCAGCGCAACCAGCTCAGACCGCGTTGGGAGACGACGACATGACCACCGTTACCGCCTTTCCCGCACCTTCCGCACTTCCGGCACCACCACCGCCCCCACAGGGCGGCGAGAGCTATCGGCTCGCCGTGCCGAACACGGCGAACGCCCCGAGAATCGCAAGGGATTTCGTCGGATCACTTCTGCGCGTCGGCAGGCATTCCGCCCTCGTGGACGACGCCCGTCTGTGCATCACCGAGATCGTCACCAACGCCCATCGGCACACCCGTACACGGCAGATCCGCATCGACGTGACCATCAACCGGAAGCAGGTCACCGTCTCCGTCACGGACGACAGACCGTGGGCCCTGCCGATGCCCCAGAACCGTGGCCAGGCGCAGGAGTTCGAGGACGGTCAGGGGCTGCACCTCGTGGACACCCTCGCCCGCGCGTGGGGCACGACGATCTACGGAGCCTGCTCGCCCCGGGCGAAAGCGGTCTGGTTCATGCTCGCCAGAAGCGAGGTCGCGGGGGCGTGACGCAGCCCGCGACCGGCGCTCCGCTGTGGGACGTCGTGGCGGCCGGGGTCGCGCTGGCGCTGGTGGCAGGAGGGCTGATCTTCACTCCCGTACCGGGCCGCCGGGCGGAAGGTTCTCTACGGCCGCCGCGAGGGCAGCGGCTGAAGCTCGGGCCAACGGGCGAGCACGCTCTCCCGCATGGCCGCAGCGAGCATTCCGAGATCCCTCAGCTCACCGCTCCCCTCGGTCATCCGGCTGACGATCCGGAGACGGTGTGCCAGCCTCTGGCGGGCAGTCGCGGTGCCCCACTTCCAGTCGCGGTCCGGGATGTCGCCCAGGTGGTCGACGGTCCCGCGCTGGGCGCGCTGGACCAAGGCGTCGCCCCGTAGCAGCCAGCCGGCACACGCGTCCGTGAGATCACCCCGGACCTCCGTGCCGGTCCCGTCGCGCCATGCCGTGCGGTAGGCGGTCTCTGCCGCGACCAGGATGTCCGGGCCGGGATCGGTGACACACCAGCAGGTCGGGAAGCCGATGCGCAGGTACGCGAGTTCCACCAGCCCGTTGCCCAACGCGGCCTGTTCGAAGTCGATGAACCGCACACCGGTACTGGTGTGCATGTCGTTGCCGGGACAGGGATCACCGTGCAGCAGGGCATGGCCCTCCGCCCGGGCCAGGCGGCTCACCAGGGCCTCCGCCTCGGTTCGAGCACCGGCCGGCACCGCCACACCGAGCGTCCGGGCGAGCCGGAGGAAAGAGCCGACATCGTCCTGGGTCGGGCCCGACCAGGCCGGAAGACTGCCCACGGCGTCGGCGCCGGTGGCGGCGTGGAGCCGGGCCAGCGCCGCCGCGTAATCCACCATCCAGTCCTCGCGGGGCGCCTGATGCTCCACGTACTCCAGGACCAGCACCCGTTCGGCCGGATCAGTGCCCAGGAGCACCGGCACCACGGGCGGGTCGACCCTGGACGCGAGCCGCAGCCCGGTCACCTCGCGCGCATACCTCTCAGACGCTTCCGGGCCTTCGACAAGCTGCTTGACCACGACAGGCGTGCCCGACAGCTCGGCCCGCCACACTCGTGAGCGCGGGCTGCTGTCCAACCTGCGGGCTCGCCGGGGCGAACCCAGCTCGGCCCTGAGCTTCTCCCCTAAGGGCATGGGTGACCGCACGGCTGCATCTTTCCATGGGGCGAGGCCAATCCGGCCGCCTGTGCGGGTTCGGGCCGGCCTGTCGGGGTGGGCCGGTGGTGAGTTGGGCGCCGTAGCCCGCCCCCTCCCTGGTTCGATGATCGCGGCTCCGGGGTGTGCGTCAAGGGCGCTCCTGCGTCGCGTCGGCTGCGCCGATGGCCTCCGGCCACCCTTGACTCACACCCCTGCGCCGCTGGAAAAGGCGTGGGGAGGGGGCGGGGGGAGGGGTCCCCTGGGGAGCATTGCTTGTCGCTGGGGTCGGTTCCAGGCTTGCGGGTGGGTTCGCCCTGCGGGGCGCGCGGTAGTGGAGTGGGGCGGTGACGCGCATCGTCAAGCGTCCGCCGACCGGTCGTGCGCTGGGCTTCATGCCCCGCTGGTCACTCGCCGTGGGTGGGGCCGGTGGTGAATGCGGCGTGGAGTGGGGCGACTTGACGCAGCCGGATGCCTTGATGGAGCCAGGGTGGTGGGGGGGCCGGGGTGGTGGTGGGGGGCCGGGCGGGATGCGGTGCCGGGGCAAGGTGCGGTCTTGGTGGCCGATAGGGCGCTTCCCCACCCAAAAAGCATGCGTTATGCCCCAGTTTGCCTGGTCAGTTGGGGGTTGGCTGTCCGTTGTTCCGTGACTGCGCGCAGCCAGCGCACCTATGCGGGACTCCCGGCACACACTCCCCCGTTGCACACCACTCCCGCCCCACACGTCACATCCGACCCGACTCCACCCGGCCTCCCCACCCACGACGGGTAACCAGCGGGGCATGAAGCCCAGCGCACGACCGGTCGGCGGACGCTTGACGATGCGCGTCACCGCCCCACTCCACTACCGCGCGCCCCGCAGGGCGAACCCACCCGCAAGCCTGGAACCGACCCCAGCGACAAGCAATGCTCCCCAGGGGACCCCTCCCCCCGCCCCCTCCCCACGCCTTTTCCAGCGGCGCAGGGGTGTGAGTCAAGGGTGGCCGGAGGCCATCGGCGCAGCCGACGCGACGCAGGAGCGCTCTTGACGCACACCCCGGAGCCGCGATCATCGAACCAGGGAGGGGGCGGGCTACGGCGCCCAACTCACCACCGGCCCACCCCGACAGACCCGCCCGAACCCGCGCCCAACACCACCGCCACCACCGCCACCACCGCCACCACCACCACCACCACCACAGCAACCAGCATCGCCGTCACTCGGCCGAGGTCATGAACTCCAGCATCCGGGCGTTGATCCGGTCCGCGTGGTCGATCTGGGGGCCGTGGCCCGTGTCGGCGATGATCTCGGCGCGGGCTCCCGGGATCAGGTGTGGGACGCGTTCCACCTGGCGCTTCGGGTGGACCAGGAGGCTTCGCTTGCCGAGTACCAGGTAGAGCGGGGTGCGGATGGTGCGCAGGTCGTCCTCGGTCAGGGGGAGCGGGGCGGGGCGGCGGACGCGGTACGCGCGGACGCTCGCCCTGATCATGGCGCGCAGCTCCGGCACGACGAGGACCTGCTGGTCCAGCCAGGCCGCCAGGCGGGGGCGGAGCCGCTTCGGGGCGGAGGTCGCGATGAGGCTGGCGAAGATCCAGACGAAGAAGCGGAGGCCCACTTTCTCCAGCCCGCCGGGGTCGAGGAGCGTGACCGAGGCGAGGCGGCCGGGTCTGCGGTGCGCCTGGTTGAGGGTGAGCCATCCACCGTACGAGCTGCCGACGAGGTGCACGCGGTCGAGGCCGAGGCCCGCGAGCGCCTCGTCCAGCCACTGTGCGGCCCGTTCGGGCTGGTGGATCGGCTCGCGCTGCACGCTGCGTCCGGGGTCGCCCGGGGTGTCGATGGCGTAGACCGGGCGCTCGGCGCTGAACGCCGGGGTGTTCGGGTACCACATGGCGGAGCAACTGCCCGCCCCGTGCACCAGGACGATCGGGGTGCGGGACTCGGCGGCGGGGTCCGTGGGCCCGTACCGGTAGACATGGGTGGTGCCGAAGGTGGTCTCCACGTCGGACTCGGCGACGGCCGGTGCTCCCAGCGCGTACAGCGCGTCGCAGGCCGCGAAGTAGCGGTCCCGCAGGGCGTCGCTCACATAGCGGCCGACGTCGGGCCGGGTGCGGGTCGTCGTCTCGGGCATGGCGGGCCACCTCCAGAGGCATCCATTCTTTATGGTACGACCGTATCATGATGATGGTACGGCTGTACCATGAAAGCGTCCCGCCGGCAGGCGACGTAACCGACGAGTGGAGAACGCGGCCGATGCCCAAGCGGGTGGATCACGAGGAACGGCGTACCGAGATCGCCGACGCGCTCGTCCGGGTGGCGGGGCGACAGGGCCTGCACGCCGTGGGGATGCGTGACGTCGCGGCGGAGGCGGGGGTGTCGCTGCGGCTGGTGCAGTACTACTTCCAGACCAAGGAGAAGCTGCTGCTCTACGGGCTGGAGCACCTGGCCCGGCGCTTCACCGCGCGGGTCACCGCCCGACTCGCGGCCGTGGGGGACGATCCGGGGCCGCGCGCGATGATCGAGGCCGTACTGCTGGTGTCCCTGCCGACCGACGAGGAGAGCCGTACCTTCCACCTCGTCTACACCTCGTACGCCGTGCTGGCCGTGACCGACAAGGCGCTCGCCGCCCAGCCCTTCACCGCCAACCCCGCCGCCGCCGAGGACGCCGTGGCCGGTCTGCTCCAGCAGGCGCGGGAGGCGGGTCTCACGCTCCCCGGTACGGAGCCGCGCACGGAGGCGATCACCCTGCTCGCCCTGACCGCCGGGCTCGGTACGAGCATCCTGGTCGGCCACCGGACCCCGGAGTCCGCCACCGCCGTACTCGACCACCACCTGGACCGGATCTTCCGGGGCGCGTGACCGCTGCCGTACCGCCGGGCCACGGTGCCCGGGCGCGCCGAAGGGCGGCGGGCCAGGGGCCCACCGCCCTTCGAGCAGTACCGAGCAGTACCGAGCAGTACCGAGCGGAACCGACCGCTGCCGCTACTTGATGATCGTGATGCGGTCCGCCGCCGGGGGCGCCAGCGGCGCCTGCGCCGTGGAGTTCGCCGCCAGGTACGCGTTGAACATGTCCAGGTCCGACGCGCCGACCAGCTTGTTCGTGCCCTGGCCCAGGACCGCGAAGCCGTCGCCGCCGCCCGCGAGGAACTCGTTCATCGCGACGCGGTACGTCTTCGCCGGGTCGATCGCCGCGCCGTTCAGCTTCACCGAGTCCGTGACGACGCGGGCCGCGCCCGACTTCGTCATGTCCAGGGTGTACGTGAGGCCCTTCGAGACCTGAAGGATCTTCGGCGACGCCTCGTTCGAGCCGCTGACCTGCTGCTGGAGCGCGGTGATGAGCTGCGTGCCGGTCAGGTCGACGGCGTTCATCATGTTGGTGAACGGCTGCACGGTGAACGCCTCGCCGTACGTGACGACCCCGTCGCCCTCACTGCCCGACGCCTTGTGCACCAGGTCGGAGCGGATCCCGCCGGGGTTCATGAAGGCGATCTGCGCGCCGCCCTTGTCCGCCGGGGCCATGCCCGCGAGCTGCGCGTCCGCGATCACGTCGCCGAGCGGGGTCTCGGGCGTCGTGGCGCCGCGCCCGTTGATGTCCGCCGAGATGTAGCCCTGCGGGGCATTGGCGATCGGCGCGGCCAGCTTGTTCCAGCGCGTGATCAGGTCGGTCATGTCCGTGGCCTTGGCCTGGTCGCGGCTGACGATGTGGTTGGCCGACTTCACGCCCGCCCGCACGATGTCCTTCGTACGGAGGTCGTAGGTGAGCGTCGTGTCCGTGTAGAGCTTGCCGAACGACGAGGCGGACGTGACCAGGCGCGGGTTGCCGGACGGGTCCGGGATCGTGCACGCGTACGCCTGGTGCGTGTGGCCCGTCACCAGGGCGTCGACCTTCGGCGAGATGCCCTTGGCGATGTCGACGATCGGCCCGGAGATGCCGTCACCGGCGCCGGGGCTGTCGCAGTCGTAGTTGTACGCGGTGGAGGCCGGCGCGCCGCCCTCGTGGATCAGCGTGACGATCGACTTGACGCCCTGCCGGTCCAGTTCCTTGGCGTACTTGTTGACCGTCTCGATCTCGTCGTGGAACTTGAGGCCCTTGACGCCCTCGGCGGTCACGATGTTCGGCGTGCCCTCCAGGGTCACCCCGATGAAGCCGATCTTGACGCCGTTCTTCTTCCACACCGTGTACGGCTTGAGGACCGGCTTGCCGGTCTTCTCGGACGTCACGTTGGCGGCAAGGTACGGGAAGTCGGCGCCCTTGAACTTCTTGCCCTTCTCGTAACAGCCGCCTGTCGGGTGACAGCCGCCGTTCTGGAGACGGGCCAGCTCCGTGGCGCCCTCGTCGAACTCGTGGTTGCCGACGGTCGTCACATCGAGGTCGATCTTGTTGAGCGCCTCGATGGTCGGCTCGTCGTGGAAGAGACCGGACAGCAGCGGGCTCGCGCCGACCATGTCGCCGCCCGCGGCGGTGATGGAGTACGGGTTGCCCTTGCGCGCGGTGCGCAGCGAGGTCGCCAGGTACTCGACACCACCGGCGGGGATCGCCTTGGTCGTACCGTCGGCCTGCTTCTCGGTGACGGTTCCGGCCGAACCGGCCGGCGCCTCCAGGTTGCCGTGCAGGTCGTTGAAGGAGAGGAGTTGCACATCGACCGTCTTGGGCTTCGGCTTCGGCTCGGAGTGGCCGAATCCGTGCCCGCCGCCGTGTGCGGGGGTCTGCGCGGTGGCCGGCATCGCGGCGACGAGGGCGCCTGCGGTGGCCAGACCGGCGGCAGCGGCGAGCACCCGCCGTGCCGCGCGGTTCTTCTGCGGTGTCGCTGACATCGATCCCCTTATGAACTCAAAAGTCTGGAGCCTGCGAGCGGCAGCCTAGAGTCAACGCGCGTAGCTCGGACAGGGTCGGCGGGTTACGAGTGGGTTGCCTTTACGCGTACGGCTCCGCGCGTACGTCACCGGTCGGTGCCGGTCGGTGACGTACGCACCACTCCGGCCCGTACCCCTCCCGGGCCGCGCCGCCGCCGTACCCTCGACGCATGACAGACGCAGTAGCCCGCGAGTCCGGCCGGCAGATCCAGACCCTCGACGCGCTCACCCCCGAGCAGGCCGAGGACGTCCTCGGCCTGCTCGCGGAAGCAGCCGCCACGGACGGGGTGCAGGCCGTCTCCGAGCAGGGGCGGCTCCAGTTGCGCGGCGGACACCGCGAGGGCGTACGGCACTTCCTGGTCACCGCGGACCGGGAGGGCGGCGACGCGGGAGGCGGCGAGGGGGACGGCGGGACGCGGGAGCTGGTCGGCTACGGGCAGTTGGAGGACACCGACCCCATCGAGGCGCCCACCGTCGAGCTGGTCGTGCACCCCGGGCGGCGCGGTCGGGGCCACGGCCGGGCGCTGGGCCACGCGCTGCTGGGCGCCTCCGGGAAGCGGCTGCGGGCCTGGGCGCACGGCGGGAAGTCGGCGGCCCGCCATCTCGCGCAGGTGCTCGGGCTGACGCTCTTCCGCGAACTGCGCCAGCTCCGCCGCCCGTTGGCCCCGCTGGGGATCGCGGAGCCGGTGCTGCCGCCCGGGGTCGCCGTCCGTACCTTCGTCCCCGGGCAGGACGACGCGGCCTGGCTCGCGGTCAACGCCGCCGCCTTCGCCCACCACCCGGAGCAGGGCGCGCTGACCCAGCGGGACCTGGACGACCGGATCGCCGAGCCGTGGTTCGACCCGAAGGGGTTCTTCCTCGCCGAGCGGGACGGGGAGCTGGTCGGGTTCCACTGGACGAAGGTGCACGCCGAGGAGCAGCTCGGTGAGGTGTACGTCGTCGGCATCAGGCCGGACGCGCAGGGCGGCGGCCTCGGCAAGGCGCTCACCGCGATCGGGCTGCGCCATCTCGCGGCGCAGGCGCTGCCGACGGCGATGCTGTACGTGGACGCGGACAACACGGCGGCGGTGACGGTGTACGAGCGGCTGGGCTTCGTCACGCACGAGGTGGACCTGATGTACCGCACGGAGACCTGAGCACGGAGACCCGAGCACGCGGGACCCGAGCATGCGGACCCGAGCACGCGGCGGGCCTCCCCGGGCCACCCGAACGGCGTACCGTACCCCCCGGCCCCGGGGGGGGGTACGCCTCCCCCGGCCCCGGGGGGACCCGCCCCGCTTCCCTGTATGTCATGTCGCCGTTACCGGCCATTCAGAAGCCCTTGCGACCCTCGGTGAATGCAGCCCGAGCCCGCTGTACCCCCCACCCCGAACGGCACCCCGACCGGCCCCCGGACCGGCACCTCGCCCGGCCCCCGGACCGGCGCCTCGAACGGCAGGACCGCTCCGAACGGCAGGATCCGTCTGACCCCCGCCCTCTCCGACGCGCCTGTCGTACCCTCCGCGCGGAAGAATAGGGACATGAGCCACCAGCCCGCCGAGGTTCCGGTCCAGCAGTCCCAGCCCCCTCAGCAGCCGTCCGTCGGCTTCATAGCCGCGCACCGGCCCCATACGGTCGCCGCGACCGGGTCGGCGGGCGATCTCGAACCCGATCTCGACTCCGACCTCGACGCGTACGAGGAGGACCGCGACCACGGCGGCGCCGAGCTGCCCCAGGGCCGGTTCCTGGACCGGGAGCGGAGCTGGCTCGCGTTCAACGAGCGGGTGCTGGAGCTGGCCGAGGACCCGACGACGCCGCTCCTCGAACGGGCGAACTTCCTCGCCATCTTCGCGTCCAACCTGGACGAGTTCTTCATGGTCAGGGTCGCGGGCCTGAAACGGCGCATCGCGACCGGCGTCGCCACCCGCTCCGCCTCCGGCCTCCAGCCGCGCGAGGTGCTGGACCTGATCTGGACCCGCTCGCGCGAGCTCATGGCCCGGCACGCCGCCTGCTACCAGCAGGACATCGCCCCCGCGCTGGCCGACGAGGGCATCCACATCATCCGCTGGCCCGAGCTGACCGAGAAGGAGCAGGCGCGCCTCTTCACCCTGTTCCGCCAGCAGATCTTCCCGGTCCTCACCCCGCTCGCGGTGGACCCGGCCCACCCCTTCCCGTACATCTCGGGGCTCTCCCTCAACCTCGCGGTCGTCGTACGCAACCCCGTCAGCGGCCACCGCCACTTCGCACGGGTGAAGGTGCCGCCGCTGCTGGCCCGCTTCCTGGAGGCGTCGCCGCAGCGCTACGTACCTCTCGAAGACGTGATCGCCGCGCACCTGGAGGAGCTGTTCCCCGGCATGGAGGTGCTCGCGCACCACATGTTCCGGGTCACGCGCAACGAGGACCTGGAGGTCGAGGAGGACGACGCCGAGAACCTCCTCAAGGCGCTGGAGAAGGAGCTGATGCGGCGCCGCTTCGGGCCGCCGGTGCGCCTGGAGGTCGAGGAGTCCATCGACCCGTACGTCCTCGACCTGCTGGTCCGCGAGCTGAAGGTGTCCGACGCCGAGGTCTATCCGCTGCCGGGGCCGCTGGATCTCACCGCGCTCTTCCGTATCTCGTCGCTGGACCGGCCCGAGCTGAAGTTCCCCAAGTTCATCGCGGGCACGCACCGCGATCTCGCCGAGGTGGAGTCCGCCTCCGCGCCCGACATATTCGCCGCGCTGCGCGAACGCGACGTCCTGCTGCACCACCCGTACGACTCGTTCTCCACCTCCGTCCAGGCGTTCCTGGAGCAGGCGGCGGCCGACCCTGACGTGCTGGCCATCAAGCAGACGCTGTACCGGACGTCCGGGGACTCCCCGATCGTGGACGCGCTGATAGACGCGGCGGAGTCCGGCAAGCAGGTCCTCGTCCTCGTCGAGATCAAGGCGCGCTTCGACGAGCAGGCCAACATCAAGTGGGCGCGCAAGCTGGAGGAGTCCGGCTGCCATGTGGTGTACGGGCTGGTCGGGCTGAAGACGCACTGCAAGCTCTCGCTGGTGGTACGGCAGGAGGGCGAGACCCTGCGCCGTTACAGCCATGTCGGCACGGGCAACTACCACCCGAAGACGGCCCGCCTCTACGAGGACCTGGGGCTGCTCACCGCGGACCCGCAGGTCGGCGCGGACCTCTCCGACCTCTTCAACCGGCTGTCCGGCTATTCGCGCCGGGAGACCTACCGGCGCCTCCTCGTCGCCCCGAAGTCCCTGCGGGACGGGCTCGTCTCCCGGATCAACAAGGAAGTGGCGCACCACCGCGCCGGGCGCCCCGCCTATGTCCGTATCAAGGTCAACTCGATGGTGGACGAAGCGACCATCGACGCCTGTTACCGGGCGGCGCAGGCGGGTGTGCCGGTGGACATCTGGGTGCGCGGGATCTGTGCCGTACGGCCCGGGGTGGCGGGCCTGTCGGAGAACATCCGGGTGCGGTCGGTCCTGGGGCGCTTCCTGGAGCACTCCCGGATCTTCGCGTTCGGCAACGGCGGCGAGCCGGAGGTCTGGCTCGGCAGCGCCGACATGATGCACCGCAATCTCGACCGCCGCATCGAGGCGCTGGTCCGGATCACCGACCCGGCCCACCGCGCGGCGATCACCCGGCTCCTGGAGACCGGGATGTCCGACAGCACGTCCTCCTGGCACCTGGGCGCGGACGGCAACTGGACCCGGCACTCCACGGACGCGGAGGGCCAGCCGCTGCGGCACGTACAGGAAATGCTCATAGACGCCCGGAGGCGCCGGCGTGCAGCACCATGAAGTGGACACCGACCGGGTCACGGCATCCGGAACGGTGCCGTCCGCACCACCGGACCCGGCCGCTCCGGCCGGCCCCTCCGACACCGCGGTGACGGGGGGAGCGACCGGGCGGCTGACGGCCGGCGAGATCCTGGCCGGATATCTGCACGCCCGCGCGGGCGACTTCCTGCGCGGGCTGCGGCTGTACGGCGAGAGCGGCGCGGACACGGCCGCCGCCGACGAGGCGGCGCGTACGCTGCGCGGCGCGGCGCGCCGGATCGGCGGCACGCTGCACACGTACCGGCCGCTGCTCGACCCGGTCTGGGCCGACCAGCTCCGTACGGAACTGGGCTGGCTCTGCGGCACCCTCGCCCAGGAGCACGCCTGTACGAGCCGGCTGCACCGGCTGCTGGGGGCGCTGGGCCGGCTCTCGGGGGCGGGGGCGGGGGCAGGAGCCGGGGCGCGGGCCGGATCCGAGGCTCCGGGGCCCCGGACCGGCACCCTGCCCGTGGGCACGCTGACGGTCGGGGCGTCCCGGGCGGGCGCGCTGCTGGAGCGCCAGCTCACCCTGGCCAGGACACGCGCCCACTCGTCGGCGCTCCAGGCGCTCGGCTCGTCCCGCTTCCACGCGGTGGCGGACGCGGTGGCCGTACTGGCCTCCGAGGTGCCGCTCGCGCCGATCGCCGGCGCACCCGCGGTCGAGGTGCTGGCGGGCCCGGGCGAGACGACGGAGGCCCAGCTCCTGGACGCCGTGGCCGCACTGCCGCTGGCGCGCGCGGCCCATCCGTACAACGCGGAGGCCCTGGTGCACGGCCTGGCCACCACGTCCGACGGGGAGACACAGGACGCGCCCTGGCACCAGGTACGGCGGCTGCTGCGGCTGCACCGCTACACCCAGGAGGTGTGGTGCGCGGGCGGCGCCCCCGACCCGGCCCTGCTCGCGGCGGGCGAGTCCCTGGAGCGGCACCGCGACGCCGCGGAGGCCGCCACGGCGGCGGCGAACGCGGCCCGTACGCCCCGGATCGCCCCGACGACGGCGTACGCGCTGGGCGTACTCCACGCCGACCAGCGCCACGAGGTCGAGGCGGCGCGCTTCGCGTTCCAGCAGCTCTGGCAGAAGGCGGCGGTGACGCGATGACGGAGGCGACGAACGGGACGACGACCGGGGCGTCGAACGAGGCGAGGGTGCGGGGAACGGTCCTGGCGGCGGGATGCGTGCTGTGGCGCCGCGCGCCGTCCGGGGACGACGGCATCGCGATCTGTCTCGTCCACCGGCCCAAGTACGACGACTGGTCGCACCCCAAGGGCAAGCTCAAGCGCGGCGAGAGCGCCCTGGCGGGCGCGGTCCGCGAGGTCCTGGAGGAGACGGGCCACCACTGCGCGCCGGGCGCCCGCCTGGACACCGTCCACTACCTGGCCCAGGGCCGCCCCAAGGAAGTCACGTACTGGGCGGCCGAGGCGACGGCCGGCGTCTTCGTCCCCAACAGCGAGGTGGACCAGGTCCTCTGGCTGACACCGGAAGCCGCCCGCACCCGCCTGACCCAGCCCCGCGACCGCGTCCTGGTGGACGCGCTGCTCGACGCCCTGCACGCGACCTGAACCCCGGGCGGCTTCCCGGGCGGCCCTCCAGGCGTGCCAGACTGGGCGCCGCCGACGGCCGCGAAGGAGACGACGAGATGAGTGACGCGCGTGCGCTCGGACACCGGGACGACGTAACCGCCTTCCGCGGCAAGGCCGATGAGGGCCGCGAGGACCACGTGATGTGTTCGCTGACCTGGGCGGTCGACGCGCGCGGGGAGTCGTACCACGTCAGCGCGGACGGCCCCTGGGGCACCGCCGAGGGCCACGGACACGACCTCGTGGCGGCCCTGGACACCGTACGGCGGACCCTGGAACGCGAGGGCTGGCTGCTGGCGATCAACGCGGCCCGCCCCGACGTCGCCCAGAGCGGCATGCTCCGCGGCTCCGGGAGCGACCGCGCGTACGTACTGCGCCCGGGAACGCCGGCCAGGCCCGAGGACATGGTGAGCCTCTTCGACGACGCCCCGCCCTCGGCGGTCTCCACGGCGGACGCGCAGAAAGAGGCGTACGAGCGCTGGCTCGGCTCATTCGGCGTGCCGGGCCTGAACTGACCCCGCCCGCGACGGACTTCGCCTTCCTCCCTGCACCGCACCGCTGTTGGGCCCCTGAATAGGCCCGTGGGCCCTAGCTCGGCGACCAGGTCTGTACCTAAACTGCCCAACGCTCTCGGGGGAGGCGGCGGTTGAACACCGCCTAAATGTCGGCGGTCGCACGCCGGAACCGGCTTCGTTGGGACGTCTACCTATGTCCGAGTCAGAGAGCTTGACCGTGCGGGGCGTGGCGCTCGCCCGCGGTGACCGGCGTGAGCTGCCGAAACCGCTCGTCGGCGTGCGGATCCTGCTGCACCTGATGTTCGCCGTCACCGTGCTGGGCGGTGTCAGCGCCTTCATCTCGCTGGCCGACCTCGATGTCCTCTCCCCCGCACTGGTTCTCCTGGCGCTGTACGCCATCGCCCCCGGCATCGCGGCCCTGGTGCTCGCGCAGCGCCTGTGGACGGGCGGGAGGACCGTGTGGATCGGGCTGGTCGCCGTACAGGCGTGGCTGCTGCTCGGCAGCCTGATCAACCTCTACGACGGTTCCGAGCACGGCTTCAGCCAAATGCTGCTGCCCAGCGCGCTGCTGGCGCTGATATGCGTCAAGGACAGCCGCGCCTGGTTCGCACTCCCGCAGGACATCAGGCCGTCGAGGCCGCGCTGGAACCGGGAACGACTGGGCCGCCTCAAGGTCCCGTCGCTGCCGCACCTCATCAGGTGGCGCCGGGACCGCGGCCAGACGGCCGTCGAGTACCTGGGGCTCCTGACGGTGGTCGTGGCGCTCATCGGGTCGATCGCCCTCGGCGGCGTCGGAGCGCGGATCTCGGACGGCCTGCACTCCGCGATCTGCAGCCTGACGGGCGACTCGTGCACGACGGTCGTGGCCGGGGGCGGCGGAGGTGGCGGGGGCACAGGCGGAGGCGGTAACGGCGGCGTCGGCAGCATCGGGGGAGGCTCGGGAGCTTCGGGTGGCTCGGGCGGGTCCGGCGGCTCGGGCGGCTCCGGCGGTGCCGGCGGGTCCGGCGGTGCCGACGGAGGATCGGGCAGCGCGGGCGGTACAGGTGGTACGGGCGGTACGGGCGGGGAGTCCGACGGCGGAGGCAATTCCTCGGGCGGCAGCTCCTCGGGCGGCAATTCCTCGGGGGGTGGCTCCTCCAGTGGCGGCAACGACGATGACGACGACAACCCGTTCACCGTCGGGGGCGGCTCCACCAGCGGAAACAGTTCCGGCGGCGGCAGTTCCGGCGGAAACAGCGGCAACTCCGGCGGCAGCAACGGTTCAGGCGGCAGCGACAGCGGCGGCGCGAGCGGCGGCACCAACAGCTCCGGCGGCGGCAGCTCCAGCGGCGGCGGAAGCAGCAGCGGAGGCAGCTCATCAGGTGGCAGCTCCTCGGGCGGCAGCTCATCAGGTGGCAGCTCCTCGGGCGGCAGCTCCTCCGGCGGCACCAACGATGACGATGACGACGACGGCCCGTTCGCCGTCGCCGGCGGATCCACCGGAGGCAACAACTCCGGCGGAAACAACAGCTCGGGCGGCGGCACGAGCTCCGGCGGGAGCAGCGGAGGAAACAGCAGCAACTCAGGCGGCAGCGACAGCTCGGGCGGCAGCGACAGCGGCGGAAGCAGCTCGGGCGGCAGCGACAGCGGCGGAAGCAGCTCGGGCGGCAGCGACAGCGGCGGAAGCAGCTCGGGCGGAGGAAGCTCCAGCGGCGGCGGAAGCAGCAGCGGTGGAAGCTCCGGGGGCGGCAGCTCCAGCGGGGGCAGTTCGGGCGGGGGCAGTTCCAGCGGCGGCGGAAGCTCCGGCGGGGGCAGTTCGGGCGGCGGCAGCTCCAGCAGCGGTGGAAGCTCCAGCGGCGGCAGCTCCAGCGGCGGCGGAAGCAGCAGCGGAGGAAGCTCCGGCGGGGGCAGCTCCAGCGGCGGCGGAAGCTCCGGCGGCGGCAGCTCCAGCGGCGGCGGAAGCAGCAGCGGAGGAAGCTCCGACGGGGGCAGTTCCAGCGGCGGCGGCAGCTCCAGCGGCGGCGGAAGCAGCGGCGGCGGCAGCAGCTCCGGCAGCGGAATCGGGGGCCCCAGCATCGGGGGCGGAAGCTCCGGCGGAGGCAGCAGCAGCGGGGGCGGCAGCTCCAGCGGGGGCAGCAGCGGCGGTAGCAGCTCCGGCGGCGCGAGCGGCGGAGGCAGCAGCAGTGGCGGGCAGACCACCGGCGGAAAAGACGACAAGAACGACAAGAACGATAAAGAAGACGACAAAGACACGGACGAGGACGAAGACCAGGACGAAGACCAGGACAAGGACAAGGACAAAGACAAGAAAGACAACGACGACTGCAGTGAGGGCCGGCCTATCGGATCGCAGATGCTGGGCCGGCGCCCCATCGCCACAACGGCGTCCTACTCAGGCACCGGCACAAGCACCCGCACCATCGCTCTCGTACAGCACACGACCGTCACCGACAGCCGCCCGCTCGCGCTGGAGCCCGCGTCCGACGGGGACGGAGGGATCGGCAGCCTGATCGACGACATGGCCGGGCTCTCCCTCTCGGGCTTCGACACCTATCAGGAGGCCGACGCCGACGCGCGCGACAGGCTCGACGGCGACGGCGACACGGAGATGGGGGACGGCGACAAGGGCACTCCGTCCAACCCCGACAACCCCGACAAGGGGAAGGCCCCGGAGGGCGACAACTGCTCCACCCCCAGCGGCAGCAACGGCACCACCGCCGACCAGCCCGACCCGCGCGACGTCGCCGCCAACCCCGACATCAACTGGGCCGGCATTCCGGACAACGTCGCCTACCGCAACTCGAACGAGCCGCTCTACCGCTCCGACAACCGCCCCCCGTCGGTGATCTTCAACGAGGGCTTCCGGCCGATCAAACCCAGCAACGCGGATCTGCACAACTACGTGCTGACCAACGAGCCGGCGATGTACGTCTCCACCACGACCTCGGACAGCCTCAACCTCGAATGGAAGGGCGCGTACGTCTACGACGTCCAGGCGCCCGGCGGGATCGACATCAACGCCACCTACGCGAATTACGGAAGCCCCTCTCCTTACCCGTACCAGCAGGAGATCGCCTTCCCCGGCGGGGTCGACCCGAAGTTCATCAAGGGCGTGTGGCAGTCCAACCCGGACGGCTCACGCGGCGCCTATCTCCCGAACCCCAACTACAACCCGGGCGGGGGCGGCGGAGGCGGCTCGGGATCGGGCTCGGGCTCGGGCTCGGGCTCGTCCACCGGCAGTACGGGCAGCACCAGCGGCGCATCAGGCGGCGAAGGAGGCGGAGGCGGGGGCACGGACCCCGACGGCGACGTCACCATGGAGGACATGGACGACAGGGCCTCCGACCTCTTCACCATCACGTAGCCCGCGCCCCCACCGCCGCCCCTACGGCCGCCGCACCTCGAACTGGAAGCAGCCGTACTCCACGGCCCGTACGTGCACCAGTGCCACCTCCGGCTCCGCGAAGGCGTCGGCGAGTGCCTGGTCGAAACCGGCCGTGGAGTCCTCGGGAACCTCGAAGAGGCGTCCGCCGGCGATACGTCCCCCGGCGTCGTAACGGCGGAGGGTACGGAGCGCCCCCGGCCGTGCGAAGGGATACCCCGGGGCGCCCTGCGGCCCCGCGCACTCCTCCGCGTGGATGAACACCGGCCCCGTTTCGTCGTACGCCCCCGGCTCGGCCCCGTGCGCCGCCGCCCAGCGCCGCAGGGGCGCGTACGAGACGAGCGCGATCCGGTCGCCGGCGACGACGTTCCGCAGGCAGCAGCGCAGCGGACTGCCCACGCAGGCGAGGGGCGCACCGTCCTCACGCGCGGTGAACGGCCGCAGGCCCTGCCCGGCGTCGTCCGTGTCGCGGAGCTCCTGGAGGGCGCCGGGAGCGATGGGCAGGGGGGTGTACGCGGTCACGGAGGTGCACGTGGTCACGGGGGTGTACGCGGTCACGGAGGTGTGTGTGGTCATACGCCAAGTCTTCGGGCCCCTGTCCCCGGCGTGCTGGCGGTATTCGGACGACGAGCCGCCACCGGAGGCGCCCCTTCCGGGCCCCGTGCGGGTCGGCCACGGGGCAGCCACGGGTCGGCCACAGCTCGGCCGGAAATCGAACCCCAGGGTGTCCGGCGAGGTTCACCTTCCGTTCACCCCCTTCCGTCGGCGGCTTCACCTGATCTGCCTAATTTCGGCCTTACACGGTGACGGTTAAAGCGCCGCACCGGCCACCTCGACGCACGCCGCCGTACAACAGGTCAGACCGGCGGCTCCTGGAAGGAACACCCCAAAAGTGAAGCTTCAGCGCAAGAACGGGCTGCGCGCCACCGCGCTCGGTGCCCTCGCCGTCTCCGGCGCCCTGGTTCTCACGGCGTGCGGTTCGGACAACAACAACGAGGGCAGCACCGCCGGCAGCGGCACGAAGTCCAGCGCCGCCTCCAGCGCGGTCTGCAAGGATGCCAAGGGCCAGTTGCTCGCGTCCGGCTCCAGCGCGCAGAAGAACGCCATGGACCTGTGGGTGAAGAACTACATGTCCACCTGCGCCGGTGTGGAGGTCAACTACAAGTCCTCCTCCTCCGGCGAGGGCATCGTCGCGTTCAACCAGGGCACGGTCGGCTTCGCCGGCTCCGACTCGGCGCTCAAGCCCGAAGAGGTCGCCGACTCGAAGAAGACGTGTACGGGTGGCGGCCAGGGCATCAACCTGCCGATGGTCGGCGGACCGATCGCGATCGGTTACCACCTGGAGGGTGTGGACAACCTCGTCCTCGACGCGCCCACGCTCGCCAAGATCTTCGACAGCAAGATAAAGACCTGGAACGACCCGGCGATCAAGGCGCTCAACCCGGACGCCAAGCTGCCGAACAAGCCGATCCAGGCGTTCCACCGCTCCGAGGACTCCGGCACCACGCAGAACCTCGGCAAGTACCTGGGCGCCACGGCCTCCTCGGACTGGAAGTACGAGGCCGAGAAGAAGTGGCCGGCCCCCGGTGGCCAGGCCGCTTCCGGCTCCGCCGGTGTCGCCACGCAGGTGAAGCAGGTGGACGGCTCGATCGGTTACTTCGAGCTCTCGTACGCCACCTCGCAGAAGCTCTCCACGGTCAAGATCGACACGGGCGCCAGCGCCCCCGTCGAGGCGACCTCGGAGAACGCCTCCAAGGCCATCGCCGCCGCCAAGGTCAAGGGCACCGGCAAGGACCTGGCGCTCGACCTCGACTACGCCACCAAGGCCGACGGCGCCTACCCGATCGTTCTGGTGACGTACGAGATCGCCTGCGACAAGGGCAACAAGCCGGCCACGCTCGCCACGATGAAGTCCTTCCTGACCTACACCTCCAGCGAGGACGGCCAGAAGCTTCTCTCCGAGGCGGGTTACGCCCCGATCCCGGCCGAGATCAACGCCAAGGTCCGCGAGACCGTCGCCTCGCTCTCCTAGCCCGACCGGCCTGACCGGCCCGACCGGCCCTCCCGCACGGGAGGGCCACACGCTCCACGGTGACGGCAGCCGGCCCGGCGCACCCCTCCGGGCCGGTGGCCGTCCCCCATCCCATCCGGTGCACCGCCGCCAGGGGAGCCAGCACTCCCCCACACAGACCGGAAAGACATGGCTTCCACCACACCGATAGACATTCCGCCGGCCCCGCCGGCCGACCCCCCGTCCCGGCCCTCCACGGGCCGCGCGGGCGACAAGATCTTCTCGGGCCTCTCCAGGGGCTCGGGCATTCTGCTGCTCGTCCTCATGGCGTCGATCGCGGGGTTCCTCACCTACCGCGCCGCCATCGCCATCTCGCAGGACCAGGGCAACTTCCTCACGACCTTCGACTGGAACCCCTCCGCGAGCCCGCCGGTCTTCGGCATCGCGGTCCTGCTCTTCGGCACGATCATCAGCTCGATCATCGCGATGTTCATCGCGGTTCCGATCGCCGTCGGCATCGCCCTGTTCATCTCGCACTACGCGCCGCGCCGACTGGCCGCGCCCCTCGCGTACGTGGTGGACCTGCTGGCCGCCGTGCCGAGCATCATCTACGGCATCTGGGGTGCCGTCGTGCTCGTGCCGTATCTCGGCGGTCTCAACAGTTGGCTCGACGAGTACTTCGCGTGGACGTACATCTTCGACCAGACGCAGCCCGGCGTGGCCAGGAACATGCTGACCGTCGGCATCCTGCTGGCGATCATGATCCTGCCGATCGTGACGAGCGTCAGCCGGGAGGTCTTCCTCCAGGTCCCGCGGATGAACGAGGAGGCCGCGCTCGCGCTCGGCGCCACCCGCTGGGAGGTCATCCGGCTCTCCGTGCTCCCCTTCGGGCGCTCGGGTGTCATCTCCGCCTCGATGCTGGGCCTCGGCCGCGCGCTCGGCGAGACGATGGCCGTCGCCACGGTCCTCTCCCCGAACTACCTGATCTCGCTCCACCTGCTCGACCCGGGCGGCGGCACGTTCGCCCAGAACATCGCGGCGAAGTTCGACGAGGCCGACGAGCTGGGGCGCGACGCCCTGATCGCCTCCGGTCTGGTCCTCTTCGTCCTCACCCTGCTGGTGAACGGTGCGGCCCGGCTGATCATCGCGCGCCGCAAGGAGTACTCGGGGGCCAACGCATGAGCCACGCAGCCATACAGGACACGCCGACCCCCGTACCGCCGTCCGGCGGCCGGCGCGGCAGCCTCAGCCAGCGGAGCCTGCCGCGCTGGGCCCCGGCCGGCTTCGCCGCGCTCGGCGTTCTCGTCGGCGTCGGCATCGGCGCGGGCGCGGGCCTGAGCAGCAAGGTCCAGTGGGGCCTGATCGCCGTCGTCGCCTTCCTCGCCGTCTCGTACACCGTCACGACAGCCGTCGAGAACCAGCGCCAGGCCAAGGACCGGCTCGCCACCAGCGTCGTCTGGGTGTGCTTCGTCCTCGCGGTCATCCCGCTGTTCTCGCTGCTGTGGACCACGATCGCGCGCGGCGTGAAGGTCCTCGACGTCAACTTCCTGACGCACTCCATGGCCGGGGTCCTGGGCTCCGAGGCGAACGGCGGCGTCTACCACGCGCTGATCGGCACGCTGGAGCAGGTCGGCATCGCCACGGTGATCGCCACCCCGCTCGGTCTGCTGACCGCCGTCTACCTGGTGGAGTACGGCAAGGGCGGGCTCGCCAAGGCGGTGACGTTCTTCGTGGACGTCATGACCGGCATCCCGTCGATCGTCGCCGGTCTGTTCATCCTCTCGCTGATGCTGATGACCGGTACCGAGCCGTCCGGCCTGATGGGCTCGCTCGCGCTGACGATCCTGATGCTCCCCGTCGTGGTCCGCTCCACCGAGGAGATGCTCAAGCTCGTACCGAACGAGCTGCGCGAGGCCGCGCTCGCCCTGGGCGTACCGAAGTGGCGCATGATCCTCAAGGTGGTCCTGCCGACCGCGATCGGCGGCATCACCACCGGTGTGATGCTCGCGATCGCGCGTATCGCGGGGGAGACCGCGCCGATCATCCTTCTCGTCTTCGGCAGCCAGCTCATCAACAACAACCCCTTCGAGGGTGCCCAGTCGTCGCTCCCCTTCTACATTTACGAGCAGTACAAGCTCGGTGAAGTGGCGTCGGTCGACCGTGCGTGGGCGGCAGCGCTGGTGCTGATCGCGTTCGTGATGATCCTGAACCTGGTGGCGCGCGGCATAGCCCGCTGGAAGGCCCCGAAGACCGGCCGCTGAGGCCCGAATCCCGGCTCCGCCGCGCGGAGCCACGAAAGAAGCAGTGGTTGTAATGGCCAAGCGCATCGACGTCAGCGGACTGACCGCCTTCTACGGCTCCCACCGGGCCATCGACGACATCTCGATGACCGTCGAGCCCCGCTCCGTGACGGCCTTCATCGGCCCGTCCGGCTGCGGCAAGTCCACCTTCCTGCGCACCCTGAACCGGATGCACGAGGTCACCCCCGGTGGCCGCGTCGAGGGCAAGGTGCTCCTGGACGACGAGAACCTGTACGGGGCGAACGTCGACCCGGTCGCGGTACGCCGTACCGTCGGCATGGTCTTCCAGCGCCCGAACCCGTTCCCGACCATGTCGATCTTCGACAATGTCGCGGCGGGGCTGCGGCTGAACGGCTCGGCCCGCAAGAACGAGCTGGCGGACGTCGTCGAGAAGTCCCTCAAGGGCGCGAACCTCTGGAACGAGGTCAAGGACCGCCTGAACAAGCCCGGCTCCGGGCTCTCCGGCGGCCAGCAGCAGCGGCTGTGCATCGCCCGCGCGATCGCGGTCGAGCCGGAGGTGCTGCTGATGGACGAGCCGTGCTCGGCGCTGGACCCGATCTCCACGCTCGCGATCGAGGACCTGATCGGGGAGCTGAAGGAGCGCTTCACGATCGTCATCGTGACGCACAACATGCAGCAGGCGGCGCGGGTCTCGGACCGTACGGCCTTCTTCAACCTGGCGGCCGTCGGCCAGCCCGGCAAGCTCATCGAGATAGACGAGACCGAGCGGATCTTCGCCAACCCGTCCGTGCAGGCGACGGAGGACTACATCTCCGGCCGCTTCGGATAGGTCCCCGTCCGACGGCTCGGACGGTCGGCCGCCCTCGGACGGTCCGGACCTGGCGACACAGACGTCCTGCGGTGCTGCATGGCGGTGCCACCGCAAGACGAAGGGCCCGCCCCCTCTCCCAGGGGGCGGGCCCCATCGCGTTACGGAACGCGGGCCGGGCGCGGAGGACCGGCGTCAGCCGAAGGCGAGGCTGACCATCCAGAAGCTGACGGCCGCCACCAGCGCCGCCGCGGGCATCGTGATGAACCAGCCCAGGATGATGTTCTTGGCGACACCCCAGCGGACCGCGTTCACCCGCTTCGTCGCCCCCACGCCCATGATCGCCGAGGTGATGACATGCGTCGTCGAGATCGGCGCGTGGAACAGGAACGCCGAGCCGAACATGATCGACGCCCCGGTCGTCTCCGCCGCGAAGCCCTGCGGCGGGTCCAGCTCGATGATCTTCCGGCCGAGCGTCCGCATGATGCGCCAGCCGCCCGCGTACGTACCGAGGGAGAGCATCAGCGCGCAGACGATCTTCACCCAGACCGGGATCTCGTCGCCGGAGCCCTCGACATCGGCGATGACCAGGGCCATCACCACGATGCCCATCGTCTTCTGCGCGTCCTGGAGACCGTGTCCCAGCGCCATGCCCGCCGCCGAGACGGTCTGGGCTATCCGGAAGCCGCGCTTGGCCTTGTGCGGGTTGGACCTGCGGAACATCCACATGATCGCGACCATCACCAGATAGCCCACGACCAGTCCGATGACCGGCGAGATGAACATCGGGATGACGACCTTCTCCAGGACCCCGGACCAGATCACCTCCGTACCGCCGGCGAGCGCCGCGCCCACCATGCCGCCGAACAGCGCGTGCGAGGAGGAGGACGGCAGCCCGAAGTACCAGGTGACCAGGTTCCAGACGATCGCCCCGACCAGCGCGGCGAAGAGGATGCCCATGCCCCGCGAACCGTGGGGGGTGGCGATCAGCCCTTCGCTGACGGTCTTGGCGACGCCCTGCCCCAGGAACGCGCCCGCGAGGTTCATGACGGCGGCCATCGCGAGGGCGGCGCGCGGCGTCAGGGCCCGGGTGGAGACCGAGGTCGCGATCGCGTTCGCGGAGTCGTGGAAGCCGTTGGTGTACGTGAAGCCGAGCGCGACGCCGATGGTCACGATCAGCGCAAAGGTGTCCACGTGGTTCAGGACTCCTTGACGGCGATGGTCTCCACCGTGTTCGCGACGTGCTCGAACGCGTCGGCGGCCTCTTCGAGCACATCGACGATCTGCTTGAGCTTGAGTACTTCCATCGCGTCGTACTTGCCGTTGAAGAGGTGGGCCAGCAGCTTGCGGTGGATCTGGTCGGCCTGGTTCTCCAGCCGGTTGACCTCGATCCAGTACTCGGTGAGGTTGTTCATCGTCCGCAGGTGCGGCATGGCCTCGGCGGTCAGCTCGGCGGCGCGCGCGAGGACCTCGATCTGCTGCTCGACACCCTTGGGAAGCTCTTCGACGTTGTAGAGGACGACCAGGTCGACGGCCTCCTCCATGTAATCCATGATGTCGTCGAGCTGGGACGCCAGGTTGTAGATGTCCTCGCGGTCGAACGGCGTGATGAAGGAGGAGTTGAGCTGATGGAAGATCGCGTGAGTGGCGTCGTCGCCCGCGTGCTCCGCTGCCCTCATCCGCTCCGCGATCTCGGCCCGGGCGGAGGAATCCGCACCGAGGAGTTCCATCAGGAGCTTGGAGCCCGTGACGATGTTGTCCGCGGACGCGGCAAACATGTCGTAGAAGCTCGTCTCCCTGGGGGTCAGACGAAATCGCACGTGGGGTCCTCGGGTTACATGGATTCGGTCAGGGGTGATGCTAGGCGCATCATCCGGCCACAGCTAACCGGCACCCCAGTGTCACTCATGGGGCGAGGAGATGAGCACAGGGCCCTGCCCCAAGGCTCACAGACGGGTACCATATACCCACGTGGGGTATATCCACCTTTTCGGGCAACGCGCGCGGAGCGCACGGAACACCAGCAGGAGGACGCGATGACGACCACAGAGGCGGCCGGCGCGGCGACGGGCGACGCGCCCTCCGTGACGAACGCGACGTCCGCGGCGAGCACGGCGAACGCGTCGGCGGCGCCGTCCACGACCGCGGTGACCGAAACCGATCACGACCGCGGGGTGCACGGCTACCACCACCAGAAGGCCGAGCACCTCAAACGGCTGCGCCGGATCGAGGGCCAGATCCGCGGGCTCCAGCGCCTGGTCGACGAGGACGTCTACTGCATCGACATACTCACCCAGGTCTCCGCGTCGACGAAGGCGCTCCAGTCCTTCGCGCTCCAGCTCCTGGAGGAGCATCTGCGGCACTGCGTGGCCGACGCCGCGGTCAAGGGCGGCGACGAGATCGACGCGAAGGTGGAGGAGGCGACGAAAGCGATCGCCCGCCTCCTCCGCACCTGACCCCACGCCCGATCCCGGCCCGGACCCCGGTCCCGACCCCGACCCCGATCCCGGCCCTGACCCCGATCCCGGCCCCGACCTGCCGTACGGCCGCCGCCGGTGCCGTCAGTCGGAGCAGGGCTCCCGCCGGCGAGGGCCCCGGGAGGGCTGCGGGTGGCGCGGGGGCGCGGGGCGCTCGGCCCGTACGTTCAGCACCTCGTCGATACGGTCCGGGCTGAGCCGCTCCCCGTCCGTCGCGGACGCCGCGATCATCAGC
Source organism: Streptomyces sp. NPDC050509 (assembly GCF_044457965.1). NCBI lineage: Bacteria > Bacillati > Actinomycetota > Actinomycetes > Kitasatosporales > Streptomycetaceae > Streptomyces > Streptomyces sp. NPDC050509. Next base: position 104,769 of record NZ_JBITHL010000018.1, read on the forward strand.
TCGCCGCACCACTCGATCTCGGCCAGGGCCACATGGTCGTGAACGGGCGGCGTACGCACCAGAGCCACGTGCCCTCACCTCTTCCTGCCGGTCCGTCCGGTCCCGCCGGTCTCGGCTTCCTAGCGTAGGGAGGGTGGTACACACCGCGCATGGCACGTCCGGACCATTTCCGTGTTGGTCCTCCTCGGTTACGGCTTGATCTGATCTTGCCGCTCCCGGACCGCTCAGGTCTTGATCTCTCCGCTGAAGATGTCGTCCTCCGGGGGCAGCGTCACCGTGACCCGCTCCCCGAACGCGTACAGCAGCGTCGTCGAGGCGACCTCGACCGGCTGCCCCTGGTTGAGATAGCTGAACCGGTGCCTGACCTTGCGCAGCCGCCCCGCCTCGTCCAGATACGCGTCGAACGGCACCGCGTCCGCGCCGAACCCTTTCGCCGCCGCGGCCAGCGCCCCGCGCGCGTCCGCCGACGCCGTCTTCGCGGCCCGGCCCAGATCGGTGACCCCCCGGTAGTGCCAGACCCGTACACCGGCCAGATCCTGCTCCCCGACGAAGGTCACGTCCCGGGCGGCGCGCAGCAGTTCGGCGGAGGTGAGCGGATCCGTCACCCCGCCGGTGACCAGATTCCCGTCCTCCAGGGCCGTCGAGTCGACCCTGACCCACTTGTCGGCGGGTACCCCGGCGCCGCGGTTCTTCATGTAGAGCACGCCCGGCGAGAGCAGTTCGGTGATCGGCCGGTGCTCGCTCGCGCCCGCGGGGTCCCTGGGCAGGACGACCTGGAGCCGCCCCATCCGCCGGCCGAAGTCGTAGCCGCCCTCGCCCCTGATGGTCACCCGGGTCCCGCCGGCCGCCATCTCCATCGACGTACGGGCCTTGGAGCTGCCCGCCGCACGCAGCACGTCGGCCGCCTTCCGCACCGCCCCCGGATCGCTGCCCGGCCGGTCGTCGGCCACCGCGCCGCCGCTCGCGGAACAGCCACCGGCGGCGGCCACGACCCCCGCCACGGCCAGGGCGGCGAACGCCGCTCCTCTGTGTCCGTGCTGCCGCACCACCATCGCCTGCCAACCCCCAACGCGTGACCGCCGTTTGTCCGAAGCCCACCCGTTCCGCATAACGACGCCCGCCGTTCCCCGTCACGCCGCACCCGGTCACGGCGCGCGGACTCACCGGTACGGTGGAGAGGTGAGCGAGCAGCACGTCTCCGAACCCCCCACCGCCCTCTCCCCCCTATCCGCCGCGTCCCCCACCGCGGCGCACACGACCTCGACCCTCGAACGCGGGTCGTTCTGTCTGGCCCGCTGCACCTGCGGCTGGTCGGGCCCGGCCCGAAGAGCCCGCGACCGCGCCCGTACGGACGCCTCCGACCACGCCACCGAACACGCTCCCGGCGTCCACGCCGCGGACGCCGGCAACACCCTCGACGCCACGACCGCCCTCCGCTGAGACTCCCGCCACCCGGTGGAACCCGCCGCGCCCCGTGACCCGTCCTGTACTCCAACGGCATCGCCGAGGGGACGCGGTCATCGGGAGGGGCGTACATGGAACGGCGCACACTGCTCACCGCCGCGGTCGGCCTGGCGGCCACCGCGACGGCCTGCTCGGGCGACACGGGCAGAGACACGGGAAGCGGTACGGAGAGCGGTACGGGCGACTCCGGCAAGGCCCCGGGCCGAGGACCCGAGCCGTCCCCGTCCCGGTCCACCTCCGTGGCCGCCACCGCGGCAGGACCGAGCTGGGCCGCGCTCGCACGGGGGCTCGACGGCGATCTCGTACGGCCCGGCGACGCCGCGTACGCCACGGCCCGTCAGCTCTACAACACCCGCTACGACGACCTGAAACCCGCCGCCGTCGCCTACGCCACCGGCGAGGACGACATCAGGGAGTGCCTCGCCTTCGCGCGCACGCACCGTACGCCCGTCTCGATCCGCGGCGGCGGGCACTCGTACGCGGGCTGGTCCAGCGGCAACGGCCGGCTCGTCATCGACGTGTCGCTGCTCGACTCGCTCACGTACGCGGCCACGGAGACCACGATCGGCGCGGGCGCCCGGCTCTCCGACGTCTACCGCGCGCTCGCGGACCGCGGCCGGACGATCCCCGCCGGGTCCTGCCCCACGGTCGGCGTCGCCGGGCTCACCCTGGGCGGCGGCCACGGCGTCACCTCCCGCGCCTACGGCCTCACCTGCGACAGTCTCCTCTCCGCGACCGTCGTCACGGCCGACGGCAAGCGCCTGACCGCCGACGCACAGCGGAACACGGACCTCTTCTGGGCGCTGCGCGGCGCCGGGAACGGCAACTTCGGCGTCGTCACCGAGCTGCGCTTCCGTACCCACCCGGCGTCCGACGTCGTCGTCGCGAACGCGAGCTGGCCCTGGTCGAAGGCGGACACGCTGCTCGCCGCCTGGCAGAAGTGGGGGCCCGAGCAGCCGGACGAGATCTGGTCCGCCCTCCATCTCACGGCGGGCCCCGGCGGGCAGGCGCCCACCATCTCGCTCTCCGTCCTCTCCCTCGGCACCGAGCAGGACCTCAAGAACGCGGTCGACCGGCTCGCCGACGGCCCCGGCGGACCCGGCTCCGCGCGCTCCGTCTCCGTACGCCGCCGCGGCTACGAGGAGGCGATGCTCGTGTACGCGGGCTGCTCCGGCTACACCGAGGAACAGTGCAGGCTGCCCGGCACGACACCGGGCCGCGACCCCGGGGGCGCGCTCGGGCGCGAGACGTACGCCGGGGCCTCCGACTTCTTCGACCGCTCCCTCTCCGCCGCCGGGCGGCGCGCCCTGACCGCCGCGGTCGAGGGGTTCACCCGGCTCCCGGCCTCGCGGGGCGGCGCCGGTTCGATCGCGCTCACCGCGCTCGGCGGGGCGGTCAACCGCGTCGACCCGGCGGCGACGGCCTTCGTCCACCGGCGCTCGCGGATGCTGGCGCAGTACATCGGCGCGTGGCGCCCCGGTCACCCGGGAACGGAGCAACGGGCCTGGCTGAAAAACACCCATGGGGCGATGCGCAGGTACGCGTCGGGCGCGGCCTACCAGAACTACGCCGACCCGGCGCTGACCGACTGGCGCGCGGCGTACTACGGAACGGCGGCGGACCGGCTGGCCCGGCTGAAGGGGCGGTACGACCCGGACCGGCTCTTCGACTTCCCGCAGGCGCTGTAGGAGTTGTAGGCGCTGGAGGACGTACGTGTCTAGGCCGTACGGCCCACCGAGGTGGCCGCGCGGGGCGCCCGGCGATGACCTGGTAGCAGACCCGCACCGCCAGGCCACCGACCGCAAGGGCGTACTCATGCACCGACCCGGAAACCGCCCCGGAACCGGACTCCGGATAGCCGTACCCGTCACCGCCGCCACCCTGCTCCTCCTCGCGCCGGGCGCCGGCGCCGCCTCGGCCGTCGACCGGCCGACCGATCCGGGTGAGCTGACGCTCATCGACACCGCGGCGGGCCCGGCGCTGGCCGACCGGGCGGGCAACCCGCTCTATCTGCGGACGGCGGACCGGTCGGCGGGCCTCCGGTGCACGGGCGAGTGCGCCAGGACCTGGCCCGCCGCGACGGGCTTTCCGGCCAAGGGGCGGGGCGTGACGGCCATGACCTCGCGGACCGTGCTGCGCGCGGCGAACAGCGGCCGGCCGCAGGTCGTCTACAACGGGCACCCGCTGTATTACTACAAGAACGACCGGCCGAACCGCCCCCAGGGACAGCAGGTGCCGGGCTTCAGCCTGGTGGCCCCGGACGGCACGGCGCTGACGACGGGCGCGGGGGCGGGAGCGGGCGCGTCCAGGTCGCCGAGGCCGGCGGCGTCACCGAGGCCCTCCGCGTCCGGGACGATCTCGGCCACGTCGAGGGCCAGACCCCCGACGGCCTCCGCCACCGCCACGCGGAAAGCCCCGTCCCTCCCGAAGGCCCAGTCCCTCCCGAGGACTTCGGCCCTCCCGAAGGCCGCCGTCACGCCCAGGGCCCCGGTCACCACCCGGAGGTCCTCGGCCACGAGCAGCCCGTCCGTCGGGGCGCTCCGGGTCACCCCGTCCGGCGCGGCGCGGGGCGGCGCCGACCACCCGGTCGCCGCCGCCGACGCGACGGGCCCCGCCGACCGCGACCGCGTGGCCCGGCTCGCCCTCGCCATCGGCACCACCGCCGCGGCCTCCGCGGGCACGATCCTGGTGGTACGCCGCCTCCAGCGCCGCGCGACGGGCGGCGAGCCCTGACCGGACGCGCGGGGCGGACGGACGGCGCGCCCGCCCCGGACGGTGCGCCCGCCACCGCCCCGGACCGGGCGCCGGCCTCCGCCTCCGCCTCGGTCCGGGCGATACGGGTGCTGCTCGCCGTCGCGGTCCTGGGCGGCGCCACCGCCGTGACGCTGCACCTGACGGCCGGGCCGCCCGCCGCACCCGCCGCGACCGCCCCCGCCCGCGAGCCCCGCCTCGTCCGCGTCACGGACGCGCCCTCCGCCCCCGTACGACTGCGGATCCCGGCGCTCGGTGTCGACGCCGCGATCCAGCCGCTGGCGCTCGACCCGGCCGGCACGCTGGACGCGCCGAGTTTCCGGCACGCGATGAAGGTCGGCTGGTACGCGGCGGGCCCGCGCCCCGGCGAGCCCGGCCCCGCCGTGCTGGTCGGCCACCGGGACGCCCCGGCCAACCCGGGCACCGTCCCGGTCCGCAACGGCCGGGACAACATCAAGAACGCGGTCTTCGCCAGGCTGGGCCGGCTGCGGGTGGGCGAGGTGATCGAGACGGAGTCGGGCGACGGCACGCGGCGGCCGTTCCGGGTGACGGCGGTCGACACGTACCCGACGAAGCGCTTCCCCACCGGGCTGGTCTACGGTCCGGTGCCCGACCCGCAGCTACGGCTGATCACCTGCGGCGGGGTCATCGACGCGGACGGCCACTGGGACGCGAACGTGGTCGTCAGCGCGGCGGCGGCGCCGTAGCCGCGTCACCCCGTCGCCCAGGTCGGCTCAGGCGGCCAGGTTGTTGTCGTCCGGGCGCGGCTCGGGGATGCCCAGGGACCGCGTACCGCCGACCGCGTCGGCGCCCGCCGTGCGGTCCGCCTCCCGGGCCCGCCGCGACCGGACGAGCGGGCCGAGCCGCTCCGAGCGGGAGACCGCCGAGACCAGCGGCGTCAGCAGGGCGAGCGCGAGGGGTGTGAGGAGCAGGGCGACGGCCGTGCCGAGGGCGAAGCCCCCGATCACGTCGGTCGGGTAGTGGACGCCCATGTAGACGCGGCAGAAGCCTTCGAGGAGGGCAAGACCGATGGCGGCCAGACCGAACTTCCGGTGGGCGATGAAGATCCCGACGCCCACGGCCATCGCCATCGTGGCGTGGTCGCTGACGAACGAGAAGTCCGTCTTGCCCGTGACGAGGACTTCGAGGTCCTTGTGGTCGACGAACGGCCGCGGCCGTTCCACGAACCCGCGGATCGGGATGTTGACCAGCAGCGCGATCCCGGCGGCGAGCGGCGCCCAGACCAGCCCGGCGACGGCCGTGACCGAGTCCTCGGCCGAGCCGCTCCGGCGCACGCTCCACCAGCACCAGAGCGCGACGAGGACCAGGGCGAGCAGGATCCCGTACTCGCCGGTGAACGCCATGACGCGGTCGGACCAGGACGGGGCGTCCTTGGCCAGTCCGTTGATGTCGTAGAGCAGGCCGACGTCGGGGTTCGAACCGTCCAGTACGAGTCCAGCCATCTGCTGCGGCCCCTTGCCTTGTAAGCCCGCCGCGGCACACCTCCGTGTGCGCCGCTTCCACCAACCCCCGTGGTCGGTACGGAACGTCCGCGCGACATGCCGCGTGATCAGTGATCAGTACCGCAGCTCCCGTCCAGGGAACGGCCTACACGCCGCCCCCGTTCCAGTCTCTACCGAACGATCACCATGACGTTATCGAAGAGTGACACAAAGTCGCAGCTCAGGAGGGCCGAAGGACGGAGACTTCCGGCCACTCGATCACCACGGGCCGACCACTCGTCCGCCCGGTTCAGGCTTCGGGACGGCTTCCCGGCAGCCCGGTCGGCAGCGATTTCGCGCCGTCCTCGGTGACTCTGGTCGCCCCGAAGTAGTCCGGGGTGTCGATCTTGTCGAACCGGATCACGGCACCGGTGTACGGCGCGTTGATCATGTACCCGCCCCCCACGTAGAGCCCGACGTGCCGGATGGCCCGCGAATCGGTGAGATCGTCCGAGAAGAAGACGAGGTCCCCGGGCAGCAGCTCGTCCCGCGAGGGGTGCTTGCCCGCGTTGTACTGGTCGTTGGCCACCCGGGGCAGCTCGATCCCCACGGTCCGGTACGCGGCCTGGGTCAGCCCGGAGCAGTCGAACCGGCCCCCCTGATCGGCGGTCCCGTTCCCGCCCCAGAGGTAGGGCGTGCCGAGCTTCTGCTGCGCGAAGTAAAGGGCCGCGGCGGCCTGCCGCGACGGGTCGACCCGTCCGACGGGCCGGGCGAAGCTCTCCTCCAGCGTGCGGATGATCTTGACGTAGTTCTGGGTCTCCCGGTACGGCGGGACGCCGCTGTACTTGATGACCGCGTACGCCCCGGCGTTGTACGCCGCGAGCATGTTGCTGGTCGGGTCACCGGGCACGTCCTTCACGTATCCGGCGAGTTCACAGTCGTACGAGGCCGCGGAGGGGATCGCGTCGGCCGGGTCCCAGATGTCCCGGACGCCGTCCTTGTTCCCGTCGATCCCGTGGGCCTCCCACGTACCGGGGATGAACTGCCCGATGCCCTTGGCGTCGGCCGGGCTCTGCGCGCTCGGGTTCCACCCGCTCTCCTGGTACAACTGCGCCGCGAGCAGGGCGGGGTTGATGGCGGGGCAGAGATTGCCCCAGGTCGACACGAGATTCTGGTAGGCGGCGGGAACGGCCCCCTTGGCCAGCCCCACGGCCCTGCCGCCCCCCGCCGTACCGCCGACGAGTCCGGCGGCGGCGGAGTACGTACCCACGACGAGCAGGGCGACGAAGGACATCGACAGTCCCCCCGCGCCGGCCACGGCCAGCCATGCCTTACGCACCGTCACCCACCCTCCGCCTCAGGGCCTCTGTCGATTGGCCAGTGTAGGCGGGAGGCCCCCGGATCAGGGGGTGCACTTCGAGGACATGAGGACACAGGGGGCGCACGGAACCCGCAGACCCGGGCGAGCGGGACCATAAAGGTGCAACAACGACAGTCATTGCCCGGAGTCACGCCTCGTGATACACAGAGTAACCATACGTGAACGCGCACCCCCCCCGATCCGTGGCTGGTCAGAGCCCCGGGTCGGTCATCTGTGCGGGGATCGGGTAAAGAGAGCCGCCAAGCGGCCCACGAGGCCAGTTCCATCAGCGAAGATAGAGCGTGACCCGTGTCATGGGGCACGGGCGTGAATGACCCAACAGGGGCGGTGAGTTACATGTACCTGGCGGCCGAAAAGGGCGACATCACCACCATCATCGGTGGCATCGCGCCCAACTGGGGGCCCTTCGGGACACTGGGGAACGAGGCCCGAGTCATGATCGAGGTCGTGATGGCGGTGGCCATCCTGCTCTGCCTCGGTATCGCGATCTGGGGCGCGGCGAAGCAACGGATCGGGGCGACGGCGCTCCGGGACACCTTCAGCGCGGAGCAGGGCAAGGGGCTGATCGTCGCCGGGCTGACCGGCGTCTTCATCATCGGCTCGCTGGGCACGCTGTTCACCATCGTGTACGGCATGGCCGTCTGATGCGGACCGGCCTCGCCGGCCCGCCCCCTCCTCCCTCCGCCCCCTCCGTCCCCTCCTCTCCCCCGCCCACCCCTCGACCCCACCTGTCCCTCGCATCCACCCGCTGAGGTTGCGTCACCCTGATGTCGAGTCACCACACCGCGCCCGCGCGGGAACCAGCACGGCTACCGTCGTACTACGCGGAATCGCACACGGCTGAGGGAGCGTACGCGGCATGAGCTTCGGCGACGAGCACGGCTACGGCGGCGACTCGGGCCGTAAGGACGACGGCTTCGGCGGCTCGGGACAGACCCGTACCCGCCTTCCCGACGCCAGAGGCACCGACCCCTACGGCGACGGTCCGCGCCGTCCGGGCCGCAGCTCGCGCTCCCTCGTCACCGTGGTGGGCGTGGTGGTCCTGCTCATCGCCGCCATCGCGTTCGTGAACCGCGGAGACGGCGGCGACACGGCCGGCGACACCACCAAGGGCGCCTCGGGCGCGGGCGCCGACCCGACGGCGGCGACGGGCGTGAAACCGGTGACGGGCAAGAACGGAACGATCCCGTCGGGCTTCGCCAAGAACGAGCAGGGCGCGGCCAGCGCGGCGGCGAACTACGCGGTGGTCCTGGGTTCGGACGGCATGTTCCACCAGGACAGCCGCCACACCGTCGTCGACAGCGTCTACACCCCCGAGGCGGCGGCCCGGCTGAAGGGGCCGCAGGACCAGGCGTACTCCCCCGAGTTCCTGCGGAAACTGGGCCTGGACGCCGAGGGCAACCCCCCGCAGGGCAGCGACTTCATCTCCCGGACGATCCCGGTCGGGACGAAGGTGGAGAGCCTGGCGGGGGACACCGCGAAGGTGTCGGTCTGGTACACGGGCCTGCTCGGGATGTCAGGGCCCGACTCCACCGACCCGGTGAGCACCACGTGGAAGACCTGGACCTTCGAGCTGAGCTGGACCGGTGACGACTGGAAGATCGCCACCGACGCGCAGAAGAACGGCCCGGCGCCGGTGCCCGGGGACGTCGCGGCCTCCACCGCTGACGAGATCAGCAAGGCTGTCGAGCAGTACGGAGGCTTCACCTATGCCAGGTAGCTCCCGGCGCCCTGTCCGGTCCGTCGTCCGGCCCCGCGTCCGCTCCGTCGCCCACTCCCGGTCCCTCGTACGGCCCCGGGCCCGCTCCGTCGTCGCCGTACTGGCGGGCCTCCAGGCCACGCTCCTCCTGCTCGCCACGCGCGCCACGGCGGCGCCGACGCCCACCCCGTCCCCCTCGTCGAGCGGCGACTGCGATCTGCTGTCCGGCCAGGTCAAGGAGTACTGCGAGCGGGGCGAGAGCGGCACCGGCCGTTCCGGCCCGCCCACCACCACCGACGCCCTCGACCCCCTCGCCTCCCTGGCCCGCGGCTGCGCCGATGCCGCCGCCTGGATCGTCGGGAAGCTCAGCGCCGCCGTGAAGGAGACCGCCAACGTCGACTTCACCAACGCCGCCTTCCTCCGCCAGTACGCCGTCGTCTTCGCGGCCTCCACGATCCTCACGCTCGTCCTCTGGCTCCTCGCCGTCGCCAAGCGCGCCATCCGCGGCGTCCCCCTCACCACCGCGCTCTCCGAGGCCATCGGCTTCCTCTGGCTGACCGTCCTCGCCTCCGCCTTCACCCCGCTGATCCTCTACACCGTCGTCTCCGCCACCGACGGCGTCACCGAGGTCATCTCCACCTCCAGCGGCGGCCAGACCGACGTCTTCTTCGGCGGCTTCTCCGAAGCCCTCAAGAAGGGCGACAGCATCGGCGGCGGACCGATCATGCTGATCGTCGTCTCGCTCGTGTCGATCCTCGCCGCCGGTGTCCTCTGGCTGGAGCTGGTCATCCGGGCGGCCCTCCTCTACGTGGGCGCGCTGCTCGGCACCGTCGTCTACGCCGGACTGGTCGACAAGAACATGTGGGGGCACGTCCGCCGCTGGGCCGGGATCATGATCGCCGTCATCATGGTGAAACCGGTGATCGTGGTCGTCCTCGCCCTGGCCGGCGCGCTCTCCGCCGACAGCGGCCCCGACGCGCTCTCCGCCGTCGTCTCGGGCCTCGCCATCATCATCCTCGCGATCTTCGCCTCGGCGATGATCTACCGCTTCGTGCCCGGCTTCGGCGACGAGATCGCCTCCGCCCGTACCAACCGCAAGCAGGCCACGGACGGTTCTCAGGCCGCCGCCCTCATCAGCTCGCCCGCCGCACTCGTCTCGCAGGGCATCAAGACCCACAGCGGACGCGGCGGCCAGGGCGACGGCGGAGGCGGCGGAGGCGGGGGCGGGGGCGCGCGGCCCGCCAACCCGATCTCCGGCGGCGTCGCCGCGCACAGCGCGCGCAGCGCCTCCGGCGGTACGGGCGGAGGCGGAGGCGGAGGCGGAGGCGGAGGACACATCCCCTCCGCGGCACCCCCGCCCCGCAGCAGCAGCCCCACCAGCTCCACCCCCCACAGCGCACGCGGCTCACGCGGCACCGGTAACGGCAACAACAGCACTGGAGGTGGAGGGCGTTGACGACCCAGATCCAACCGATGGCGCCCCGCCGTACGTATCTCATCGGCCGCGCCAGGCCCAACGCGATCGTCGGCAAGAACCGCGAGACCGGCGAGATCGCCCTGATCATCGCCGGCGCGTTCGTCGGCATGATGTGCGGCCTGCTGGTGCCCGTCCTGTCCCTGCGGATCGTGACGCTGACCGGCTTCCCGCTGCTCGCGCTCGGCGCCGTGTACGTGCCGTACAAGCAGCGCACGCTCTACAAGTGGTTCGAGATCAACCGCAGCTTCAAGCGCACCCTGCGCAACGGCACCGTCTACCGCTCCGGCGCCATGGAGGCCGGCACCCGGTCCGACGGGCGCGAGGTCGAGGTCGGCCCGCCCCCCGGCATCGGCCGGATCAACTGGCTGGCCGCGCCCTTCGGCCCGGACGAGATCGCCGTCCTGCTCCACGCCGACCGCCGTACCGTCACCGCCGCCATCGAGATCGAGGGCCCCGGCGTCGGCCTGCGCGACAGCGAGGACCAGGAGGCCCTGGTCGACCGCTTCGGCACGCTCCTCAAGCATGTCGCCAACGGCGACGGCTTCGTCACCCGCCTCCAGATGCTCGCCCGTACGCTGCCCGCCGACCCCGACGCGCACGAGAAGGACGTGGCCCAGCGCGGCGACGCCTCCTCGCCCGGCTGGCTCCAGGACTCGTACGACCAGCTCCAGTCGATGGTCTCCACCTCCAGCGAGCAGCACCGCGCCTACCTCGTCGCCTGCATGCACTACACGCGCGAACTGGCCGCCGAGGGCCAGGCCATGGCCCGCGCGGCCCGGCAGGCCGCCGGTACGAAGAAGCTCGACCGGGACGCGGGCCTCGCCGTCGTCATGGCCCGTGAGCTGACCGACATCTGCGCCCGGCTCGCCGAGGCCGACATCCGCGTACGGCAGCCCCTCGGCCAGGGGCGGCTGGCCTCGCTCGTCCACTCGATGTACGACCCGGACCACCCGATCGACCACATCCAGGCCATGACGAAACGAAACGCCTGGCCGGCCGAGCTGGACGCCATGGAGCCGACGTACCTCCAGGCCAAGACGCGCGAGTCCTCGACGCGCGCGCCCTGGTGCCACTCCACCGCCTGGGTCAAGGAGTGGCCCATGACGCCCGTGGGCGTCAACTTCCTGGCGCCGCTGCTCGTCCACACCCCCGATGTGATCCGTACGGTCTCGGTCACGATGGACCTCGAACCGACCGAGATCGCCATCGAGCGGATGCTGACGGAGAAGACCAACGACGACGCCGAAGCCAGCCGCGCCGCCAAGATGAACCGTACGGTCGACCCGCGCGACATCGCCGCGCACGGCCGGCTGGACCAGCGGGGTGAAGATCTCGCCAGCGGGGCCGCGGGGGTCAACCTCGTCGGGTACATCACCGTGTCGTCCAGGTCCCCCGAGGCCCTGGCCAGGGACAAGCGGACGATCAGGGCGTCGGCCGGCAAGTCGTACCTGAAGCTGGAGTGGTGCGACCGCGAGCACCACCGGGCCTTCGTGAACACCCTGCCGTTCGCGACCGGTATCCGCCGCTGACCCGGCAGCCCCCACCCACGCAGTCCGATGCTGCCCGACCCGCCGTAGCCGAAGAGCCGAAAGGGGCTTGTGGTGCGAGATCCGCTGTCCGTCCTCACGGAAGCCTTCACCAGCTTCCTCTTCGGGAAGGTGGAGACGACCCGGCTGCCCGTCCGTACGTCGACGGGCCAGGCCCAGGCCGTCTACCTGCCCACCGCGGCCCCCGGCCTCGGCGACTCGGGCGTGATCATCGGCCGTGAGGTCTACAGCGGCAAGGGCTACATCTACGACCCCTTCCAGTTGTACGGACAGCAGCTCCCCGCCCCGCACTGGCTGGTCCTCGGCGAGTCCGGCAACGGCAAGTCGGCGCTGGAGAAGACCTACGTCCTGCGCCAGCTCCGCTTCCGCGACCGCCAGGTCGTCGTCCTGGACGCGCAGGGCGAGGACGGCGCCGGCGAGTGGAACCTCATCGCCCAGGAGCTGGGCATAACCCCCATCCGGCTGGACGCGATGGCGGCGCTCGACCACGGGATCCGGCTCAACCCGCTCGATCCGGCGATCACCACGACCGGGCAGCTCGCCCTGCTCCGTACGATCATCGAAGTCGCGATGGGCCACGGCCTCGACGAGCGCTCCGGTTTCGCGCTGAAGGTGGCGCACGCCTACGTCAACGCGACGATCACCGACCGGCAGCCCGTGCTGATGGACATCGTCGAGCAACTGCGCCACCCCGAACCCGAGTCGGCCGAGGCCATGAACGTCGACCTGGACGACGTACGCGCCTGGGGCCTGGACGTCGCCCTGGTCCTGGACCGGCTGGTCGACGGTGACCTGCGGGGCATGTTCGACGGACCGACCACGGTCGGGATCGACCTGGACGCCCCGCTGATCGTCTTCGACCTCTCGCACATCGACCGCAACTCGATCGCGATGCCGATCCTGATGGCGATCGTGGGCGTCTGGCTGGAGCACACCTGGATCCGCCCCGACCGCAAGAAGCGCATCTTCCTGGTCGAGGAAGCCTGGCACATCATCAACTCGCCCTTCGTCGCCCAGCTCTTCCAGCGACTGCTGAAGTTCGGCCGGCGGCTCGGCCTCTCGTTCGTGGCGGTGGTCCACCACCTCTCCGACGTGGTCGACGGGGCGGCGGCCCGGGAGGCAGCGGCCATCCTCAAGATGGCCTCGACCCGCACGATCTACGCCCAGAAGGCCGACGAGGCCAGAGCGACCGGCCTGGTCCTCGGCCTGCCCCGCTGGGCGGTGGAGATCATCCCGACGCTCACCCCCGGGATCGCGGTCTGGGACGTCAACGGCAATGTCCAGGTCGTCAAACACCTGGTCACGGAGGCGGAACGGCCGCTGGTCTTCACCGACCGGGCGATGACGGAGAACTCCGAGGCGTCGGACGCCGCCGACGCGGCCGAGGCCCGGCGCGCCGGGCTGCTGCCACCGGATCCGCACCAGCCGTACGAGCCGCACGAGGACATGCGGGCCGCGGAGTGGGAGGCGGAACAGCGGGCGGCCCTCCTGGAACGGCAACGGCAGTTCGACGAGTCCTCCGAGTCGACGGTGGCGTGACATGCCGCGCCACCACCAGGAGGAGCGGCGGCCAGGACAGGGCGGTCAGGGCGGTCAGGGCGGCATCCCCGACGGGCTGCTGGTGGGCCTGCTGGGCTTCCTGCTCGGGCTGACGCTGCTGGTCTGGACGGCCACCGGGCTGGCGGGGCTGTTCGCCCACGGCGGCTGGCCACGGGGCGTGACCTTCGTCCGTACGCCGATGGCCATGCGCGAACTCGCCTCGGCACCGCACGACCTGCCGGGCGCCTGGCCCGAGACCCCGCCGGGGGAGCTGTCGGGGTACGGGCTGTTCTGGGGCCTGCTGATCAGCCAGCTCATGGTGCTGACCGTCCTGACGGTGTTCGTGCTCGGGGTGGTGGCGCGCTACCGGGTGGTACGGGCGAGACGCAAGGAGCAGGAGCGGTACGAGGGGTACGAGCAGGACGCGCGGAATACCCGGGACGCCCGGGACGCCGTACCCCGGCAGGCCCCCGTACCGGTCCACGAGCCCGCGCTGGAACACACGCTGGAGCACGCGCCGCCGGCGCACGACCCGCTCGGCAAGAGCCCGCCCCAGAGACCGAGCCCGGTCCCTGCCCCGGAACCAGCGTCGGGGTCGGGGTCGCCCCCTGCTCCTGCCCCTGTCCCGGACCCGATCCCGGTACCAACGGCGGTACCAACCCCCGTACCAGCCCCCGCCCCACGGCCCGTCCCGGTGCCCGTCCCCGCCGCCCCCGCCCCGCGCGTACGGTACGGCGACCCGGCCACCCGACGCCCCGTCGCCGTCCAGGCAGTCCTGGACGCCGTGGGCCCCGCCCTCGTCGTCACCTCCGCCCCCGCCGTCTGGGCCGAGACCAAGGACGCGCGGGCCAAGCTCGGCCCCGTCCTCGTGTACGACCCGGGCCACCTCTGCGACACCCCCGACCGGCTCCACTGGTCCCCCACCGCAGGGTGCGAGGACCCCGTCACCGCCGCCGCCCGCGCGACCGCGCTGCTCTCCCCCGTACGCCCGCACGCGCTGCTCGACGCCGCCATGGCCGATACGGCCGAGACGCTCCTGCGCTGCTGGCTGCATGCCGCGGCGGTGGACGCGCGGCCGGTGAAGCAGGTGCTGCGCTGGGCGCAGGGCGGGGGCGCGCAGGAGGCCGTACGGATACTCCGTACGCACCCCAAGGCGGCCTCCGGCCTCGCCGGGCTGCTGGAGTCCGCACTCACCGGGCATCCCGAACGCCGAGAGGTCGCCCAGCAGTTGACGGCACGGGCGCTCTCCGCCCTCTCCTCGGTCCATATCCGGAACGCCTGCACGCCGAACAGAACCGATGCCCTCGCGCTGGATTCTTTTGTGAGCGAGGGGGGCACGCTTTATGTGGTGGGCGAGTCGATCGAAGATCCCCGCGCCCGCCCGGGTGCGATGCCGCTGCTCACCGCACTCACCTCAAGCGTGGTCGAGCACGGCCGCCGCATGGCCGTACGGTCATCTGACGGTCGGCTCGACCCACCAATGTCCCTCGTCCTGGACGACGTGGCGGCGGTGGCGCCGTTCCCCCGCGTCCCGGAGCTGCTGACCACCGGCCAGGAGCGAGGCATGCCGACGCTCGCCCTGCTCCGCTCCCGGCAGCAGGGCAAGGACCGCTGGCCCCACGAGGAACTGCCGGACACTCCGTAGGGAACTGCCGGACGCCCCGTAGAGGCCGGACGTCCCTCAGCCGGCGGGCTGGGTGAAGCGGATGCTGTTGCCGAAGGGGTCACGGAGACCGCAGTCGGTTCCGTACGGACGTTCGGTGGGCTCGTCGGTGAACTCGACGCCCCGGGCCAGCAGCGTCTCGTACGTCTTGCGGCAGTCGTCCGTGCTGAAGAAGAGCGAGCCGCCCGTGGCGCCCTTGGTGACCAGCTCGCGGACCTGCTGCGCCGTCTCCTCGGACATCGCGGGAGGGCCCGGCTTCTCCAGCAGGACCTGGCGCTCCGGGTGACCGGGAACGTTGACGGTCAACCAGCGCATGAAGCCCAGGTCGACATCGGTGTTGACCTCCAGGCCGAGCTTGCCGACGTAGAAGTCGAGGGCCGCGTCCTGATCGAGGACGTATATCTGTGAGTGCGTGATGGCGTTGAACATGTTCATCACGCTACTGGGCAAGCCGGGCGAAAACTTATCCAAAACTGCTCGGCCGCTTCCACGCCATGGTGAAGCAGTTCGGTACGCCCGTGACCGCCGCCTCCGTAGCCGCCGCCTCCTTGGCCGCCGCCTGCTCGGCCACGGCTTCCTTCCGGTACGTCCTCGGCGACCGGCCGACGATGTCGTGGAACGTACGGCTGAAGGTTCCCGGGCTGCCGAAGCCGACCTCGAAGCAGATGTCCGTCACGCTGTGATCGCTCTCCCGCAGCAGGAACATCGCCCGCTCGACACGGCGACGCTGCAAGTAACGGTGCGGCGTCTCACCGAACGTCGCCCGGAACGTGCGGGTGAAGTGCGCCGGCGACACATGGGCGATCCGGGCCAGGGCCGGGACGTCCAGGGGCTGCGCGTAGGCCCGGTCCATCGCATCCCGCGCGCGGAGCATCCGGCGGTTGGTCTCTTCCGCAGCGCGGCTCACGGTCGCTCGACCGCCAGCTCCAGCTCCTTCGCGGACGGGTCACCCGCCATCGGCACGCTCCCGCCTGTCGCCGCGAAGCCGAGCTTGCGGTACGCGGCGGCGGCCCGCGGATTCCCCTCGTTGACGTAGAGGCGTACGCGCGCGAGCCGCGGGTCCTCCAGCGCCCACGCCCAGTCGAGGGCCGCCCCGACCAGCTCGCCGACGACCCGGCCGCCCCGGTGCTCGGGCCGTACGAAGACGCCGACGAGATGGCCCTGCGCCCGCTCGACGGTGCCCCCGAAGAAGTCCTCCCGCCCGGCCTCCTCGACCAGCACGGCCACCGACCCCGACCAACCCCCGTCGGCCGCCTCGGCGACGAACTGTACGGAGCGGGTCCCGTGCCGCGCCGAGAAGCCGGCCGCCCGCTCCTGCCAGACGGCGTCGGGGTGCTCCACGGCCTGCTCGTACGTCTCCAGAAAGGCCACCGGCGCCGCCGGGTCCCGGAGCGCGTCGAGCCGGAGTTCCCTGGTCCTGGGCCATTCGTCGGGGCGTACCGTCCGTATCACGTGGTTCATGCGCCGATCCTCCGCGCGCACCACCCCGCACGCAACGCGTTTCCCCCCTCGACACCCGGCCCCCGTACTCCCCCGGTACTACGCGGCGCCCCATCACCCGCCTCCGGTACGACGATCCGCGCCCGCCCGCTGCCTACCGTCGACCCCATGACCACTCTCCGCGCCACCACGAGGACGACGAGGACGACGAGAATATGGGTGTGCACACGACAGCCGAGGAGCGCGCCACGGACGCCGGGACGGCCCCCGGCGCGGGCTGGTCGGCCGGTGCCCAGCCCCTCACCGGCCGGCTGAACCGGCTCGCGGGCCGGATCCGGCGCTTCGACCGCCGGCACCCCCTGACCTGGGACATCCACGTCACCGCCTTCTTCGTCGTGGCGGCGCTCATCGACGCCTCGGGCGGCTGGCGGAGCACCGCGCTCACTCCGGATGCGCCGACGTGGCTGGTGGTGGTGACGAGCCTCGGCTTCTGCGTACCGCTGCTGTGGCGCCGCAGTCACCCGGTCACCGTGATGCTGGT
The DNA here is from genome assembly GCF_044457965.1 of Streptomyces sp. NPDC050509. NCBI lineage: Bacteria > Bacillati > Actinomycetota > Actinomycetes > Kitasatosporales > Streptomycetaceae > Streptomyces > Streptomyces sp. NPDC050509. The sequence goes on from NZ_JBITHL010000018.1 coordinate 121,713, forward strand.
GATGCTGCCGTTCGCCCTGGTCAACACATGGAGCGGCGCCCACCTTCAGGCGTACTTCGTCCCAACCGTCGTCCTCTACAACATCGCGCTACGGCTCCCGCTCCGTACGCTCACCGGCTGCGTCGCCGTGGGCCTGGCGCCCTTCGCCCTGGCCCTCACCCGCTACACGGCCGACAGCTGGAACTACTACATCGTGCCGGGCGCGAACATCCTCGTGATGGGCGCGCTGCTGGGGCTGGCCGTACGGAGCCGCCAGGAGTACACCGCCTCGCTGGTGGAGCGCGCGCGGCGGCTGGAGGTCGAGCGCGACCAGCAGGCCCAGCTCGCCGCCGCCGCCGAACGCGCCCGTATCGCCCGCGAGATGCACGACATCATCGGCCACAACCTCTCCGTCATCACGGGCCTCGCGGACGGCGGCTCCTACGCGGCGAAGAAGAACCCGCAGCGCGCGTCGGAGGCGCTGGAGGCCATCGGCACGACGAGCCGCCAGGCCCTCGCCGAACTGCGCCGTCTGCTGGACGTCCTGCGCGAGACCCCGATCGCCGAACTGGCACCGCAGCCCGCGCTGGCCGATCTGGACCACCTGATCGACGGTGTACGGGCCGCCGGGCTGCCCGTACACATGACCGTGCTCGGACCGGCGGACTGCCTGCCGGCCGGGCAACAGCTCACGGTCTACCGGGTGGTGCAGGAGGCTCTCACCAACACGCTCAAGCACGCGGGCCGGAAGGACGGAAAGCCGCCAGGAACCGACGTGAACGTGTCGTACGCACCGGACGGCGTGACGGTGACGATCACCGACTCCGGACCAACGGCGGACCAGCACCGGGGCAAGCCCGCCAGGGGCACGGGCCGGGGCATCACCGGAATGCGTGAGCGGGCGGCCCTGTACGACGGCACACTGGAGGCCGGCCCGCTGCCGCACCCGGAGCACGGCTGGCGCGTCCGCCTCCACCTCCCCAGCATCCAGAAGGACACAGCAGACCAGTGACCACCGTGCTCGTCGTCGACGACCAGCCCATGCAGCGCTTCGGCTTCCGCATGCTTCTGGAGAGCCAGGACGACATGACGCTCCTCGGCGAGGCGGGCAACGGCACGGAGGCGGTACGGCTCGCGGCCGAACTCCACCCGGACGTGGTCCTGATGGACATCCGCATGCCGGGCCTGGACGGCATCGAGGCCACCCGCAGAATCGTGGCGTCCGGCAGCCGGAGCAGGATCCTCATCATGACGACGTTCGACCTGGACGAGTACGCGTACGCCGGGCTGCGGGCGGGCGCCAGCGGCTTCCTCGTCAAGGACGCCCTTCCGGAAGAGCTGCTCTCCGGGATACGTGCCGTCGCGAGCGGCGACGCGGTGGTGGCCCCGAGCCTGACGCGCCGCCTCCTGGACGCGTACGCCCACCACCTGCCGACGGCGAACACTCCCCCGGCCCACCAGGAGCCGGCCGACACCCATCCCCGGCTCGCCCGGCTCACCGACCGCGAGCAGGAGATCCTCACCGCCATCGGCCAGGGCTGGACGAACCAGGAAATCGCGGAACGCTTCCACCTCGCGGAATCGACGGTGAAGACGCATATCTCCCGCATCCTCGCCAAGACGGGCGCACGGGACCGCGTCCAGGCGGTGATCCTGGCGTACGACAGCCGCCTGGTGACCCCGGAATGAACAGGGCACGGGATGGCCCCATCCCCACCGGAACGGGAGTCGGAAATGGGCCTGGAACGCAGAAATGCCCCGCACCAGAGGTGCGGGGCATTCCCGTCAATAATTGTTCGGCGGCGTCCTACTCTCCCACAGGGTCC
>NZ_JBITHL010000019.1:0-119496 GCF_044457965.1 Streptomyces sp. NPDC050509
GACCCCAAACCGTTCGCATGGACCAAGAGCGCCGACGAAATCCTCAACTCATTAGCGAAATATATCGCCAGGATTTCCGGCGCAGGACACTAGCTGGCGGCGCTGCTTCTCCTGGAGCTTCTGCTTACGGGACGGGCTCTTCTCGGGGGTTTGCGAAGTCATGACCAAGATCATAAGCCGACCGTCGGTAAACCCCGAAATTCCCAACTGACGCCCTTCGAAAGGGCGTTCCAGAGACCGGAAAGCCGGGCCCCGGCGCCGCCGCGGCCGGCCCCTCCGATGCGGAGTGCCGGCCGTGGCGCGCGGGTCCCGTCAGCCGGTTCCGGCGGCGGCCTCGTGCCGGGTGTCCTTGGCCGCGGCCTCGTCCGGTGTGCGGGTGGCGGCGGAAACCCCCATCATCACCAGGGTGTTGAGGAGCAGGGCCACGATGCCGACGTTGAGGTCCTTGACCGCCTGCGGCAGCACGGGCAGCAGGTCGCCGACGGTGACGCCGGTGAGTGTGACGACGGCGACCGTGGTCACACCGACGACTATCCCGGCGGCGGCGCCCTGCTTGGTGACGATCCGCCGACTGGCGAGGCTGGCCAGCAGGGCGGGGAAGAGCTGGGTCACCAGGGCGTAGCCCATGAGCAGCAGGGAGACCAGGGAACTGCCGCCGTTGAAGGTGAAGTACAGCGCGATCAGAGCGAGCGCGGGGACCAGGAGCTGGGCGAGACGGCCCACATGGGCGTCGCTGGTGGCGGGGCGGGCGAGCCGGTAGACGTTCTTGGCCAGGCAGGTCGCGGAGGTCATGAGCAGCAGTGAGCCGGGGACCAGCGCGGTGAGCAGTCCCGCCCCACCGACGATCCCGACGACCCACGGCGGGAACGTGGCGGTGGTGATGCGCAGCAGGGCGAGGTCCGCGTCGGCGCCCTGGAGACCGGGGACCACCAGGATCGCCGCGAAGCCGACGAAGAAGACGAAGAGCAGGATGAGCTGGTAGAGCGGCATGAAGATCGCGTTGCGCCGGAAGACCCGCTCGTTCTGGGCGGTGTAGGAGGCGCTGAAGGTGTGCGGCCACATGTAGAAGCCCACCGCCGAGAGCAGCACGGTCGAGGCGAACCACGAGGTGCTCATTCCGCTGGCGGGCAGGGTGAGAAGGTCCGGCTTGGCCTTGTCGACGGCCTGGAACATGTCGCCGATGCCGCCGAAGTAGTGCACCGGAAGGTAGATGCCGAGCACGAGCACGACCGCCAGGATCGCGACGTCCTTGAACACGGCCGTCCAGGCGGAGCCGTGGATGCCGGAGATCGTCACGTAGACCGTCAGTGCGACGGTGCCGATGATGATGGCCCAGTGCGACGAGATGTGCCCGTACGAGGCCACGGAGACGATGATCCCGAGGCCCTTCAACTGCAGGACGAGGTACGGCACCATCGCGACGACTCCGACCAGGGCCACCAGCGCGCCGAGCAGGGGACTCTCGAACTTGGCGACGAAGAAGTCGGATTGCGAGATCAGCCGGTGTTCTTTCGCGTAACGCCAGATCGCCGGCAGCAGCCAGTACGACAGGACGTAGGCGAGCGAGGCGTAACAGAGGATGTAGTACGCCGGAGCGCCCTTGCCGTACGCCCAGCCCGAGGCGCCCAGAAAGGTGAAGGTCGTGTAGATCTCGCCTGCCAGCAGCAGGAAGACGAACATCGTTCCGAAGCCGCGGCCTCCTACCGACCACTCTTCGAGGTTCATGTCCTTGCCGCGGCGGGCGCGCAGCCCGAGCAGCAGGGCCGCTACGAGGAAGACAAGGATGACGGCGATGGCGGTCACGACGTGTGGTCCTTCCGGTTGGCCGGGTCCAGCCGGTAGATGACGGCCATGGTCGCGGAGATCAGGACGACCCACATGACCAGCCAGAAAAGAATGAACGGCATGCCGAGGACATAGGGCGTCACCCGGTTCGCGAAAAAGATCCCGCCGAGGATCCCGATGAACGGGATCACACCAAGCAGATGGGTGGGTTTCACGTCAAGAACCTCCTGGGGCGGGCGGGACTCCGTGGGGGAGCGAGCACATCCCGGGGCGGTCGCCGTTGGCGGCTCGGCCCGCCGGTTGCGGGATGGGCGGTGCGGCTCCCCGCGTCTCTTTGGATTTCACCGTGCGGAAATAAGTTTCCAACTGGGGAGATGTATAGGCCCGCCGGATGACCTTGTCAACGGTTTTCACAAGACGGATAAATCAAACTTTTTGTTGAAAATACGCCGAACATCCGGTCGGCCACACAGGGAGGCCCACGGTCGGGCCGACACACAACAGCCACACAGGGGCCCCGCGGCACCCGCCCGACGAGCACGTCCCGCGAGAGGGGTTGTTATTCCACCATGCAGAAAATACTATCCGCATCGCAGAACTAGTTCGGCATCCTGCCGGATCCCCGACTGTGCGAGGTCCACTCATGTCCACACCAAGTCCCGGATACGCCATCACGCTGCGCGCCGAGGCACCCGCGGCGCCCGACTCGACCGCGCGGCTGACCTCCGCGGTGAGCGGCGCCGGTGGCGCGCTGACCGCCCTGGACGTCGTCGAGAGAGGTACCGACCGCATCCTGGTGGACCTCACCTGCGACGCCGTGGACGAGAAGCACACCGAGGCCATCAGCGACGCCGTCGAGGCGCTGGACGGTGTGACCGTCCAGGAGACCGGTGACCGTACGTTCCTCATGCACCTGGGCGGCAAGCTCGAAATCACCCCGCGGATCGAGCTGCGCCATCGCGACGACCTGTCCCGCGCCTACACACCAGGGGTGGCCCGCGTCTGCCAGGCCATCGCCGACGACCCCGACGAGGCGCGCCGTCTGACCGTCAAACGCAACACGGTGGCGGTGGTGACCGACGGATCCGCCGTGCTCGGCCTGGGCAACCTCGGCGCCGCCGCCGCACTGCCCGTCATGGAGGGCAAGGCCGCCCTGTTCAAACGCTTCGCCGGGGTGGACGCCTGGCCGGTGTGCCTCGACACCCAGGACACCGACGAGATCGTCCGGACCGTCGAACTCCTCGCCCCGGTGTACGGAGGCGTCAACCTGGAGGACATCTCGGCACCGCGCTGCTTCGAGATCGAGCGGCGGCTGCGCGAGAAGCTCGACATACCGGTCTTCCACGACGACCAGCACGGCACCGCGATCGTCGTCCTCGCGGCGCTCGCCAACGCCCTGCGCGTCGTCGGCAGGAAACTCGCCGACGTACGGATCGTGGTCTGCGGAGTGGGCGCCGCGGGGTCCGCCATCATCCGGCTGCTGGCCGCCGAGGGCGCGGGCTCCATCGTGGCCTGCGACCGCACCGGCATCGTCCACCGCGGACGCCCCGACCTCGACGAGGCGCGCCGCCGGATCGCGGACGCCACCAACGCCGAGAACCGCTCAGGCACCCTGGGGCAGGCCGTACGGGGCGCGGACGTGTTCATCGGTGTGTCCGGGCCGAACGTCCTCACCGCCGCCGATGTCGCCGCGATGGCGGACGGCGCGATCGTCTTCGCGCTCGCCAACCCCGATCCGGAGATCGACCCGGTCGAGGCGCGGCGCCACGCCGCCGTCGTCGCGACCGGCCGCAGCGACTTCCCCAACCAGATCAACAACGTCCTGGCCTTCCCCGGTTTCTTCCGCGGACTGCTCGACGCGGGCGCCCACGAGATCACCGACGCCATGCTCATCGCGGCCGCCCGGGCGATCGCCGACCGGGTCGCGGCCGAGGAACTCGGCGCCGGCTTCATCGTCCCCAGCGTCTTCGACCCGACGGTCGCCCCCGCCGTCGCCGACGCCGTACGCGCCAGGTCGGGCACCGGCGCCTGACTCCACCCCTCACCGCACCACCCGGCCACGTCCCCCACCCGCTGACACTCCCCTGGAGGAGATCCCATGGCACGCATGTTCCTCAACGGCCAGGCGATGGAGGGCGGTCCCTTCCACCACCACCTGGGCGGCGCACCCCTGGTGGCGAGGACCCGTACCGCCCCCGGCCACCGCTTCTTCTCGATCCGTGACACCTGCCCCGGGCTGCTCCCCGACCCCGGTGTCGACACCAGCGTGGCGGGCGAGGTCTACGACGTCCCCGACGAGGTGCTGCGCGACGAACTGCTGCCGAGCGAACCGGCGGAGCTGGAGTTCGGCGTCATCAAGCTCCAGGACGGCTCCTCGTGCTTCTCGATGGTGCTGCGCCGTGGGGAGCTGGAGAAGGGCATCCACACGGAGATCACCGAATTCGGTGGCTGGCGCGCCTACCTGAGGACACTCGGCCGCGACGCCTGAGCCGGTTTCTCCCGGTGGCGCGGGCCCCCACCGCACCACCACACGACGACGGAAGGAAGACGCACCATGAGCACCACCCCCCGGAAGATCGCTTTCATCGGACTGGGCATCATGGGCGGCCCGATGGCCGCCAACCTCGTGAAGGCCGGTCACACCGTGACCGGTTACAACCGCAGCGGCTCCCCCGTCGACCGGCTGATCGCCGCCGGCGGCCGGGGCGCCGGCAGTATCGCCGAGGCGGTACGCGACGCCGAGGTCGTGATCACCATGGTCCCGGCCGACGCCCAGGTCGAAGAGGTCGTCCTCGGCCAGGACGGCGTCCTGTGGCACGCCGCGCCGGGCACCCTGCTGATCGACATGAGCAGCGTCACCCCGGGGACCGCCCTGGAGGTGGACGCCGCCGCGCGCGAGCGGGGCGTCCGTACGCTCGACGCGCCGGTCTCCGGCGGGGAGGCCGGCGCGATCGAGGCCGTCCTGTCCATCATGGTGGGCGGCGAGGCCGACGACTTCGCCGACGCCCGGCCGGTGTTCGACGCGCTGGGCACCACCGTCGTGCACGTCGGCCCGCACGGCGCCGGCCAGACGGTCAAGGCCGCCAACCAGCTCATCGTCGCCGTCCATCTCCAGGCCCTGGCCGAGGCCGTGGTCTTCCTGCGGAACGCCGGGGTGGACCTCGCGGCGGCGCTCGACGTCCTGGGCGGCGGACTGGCCGGCTCCACCGTCCTCGACCGCAAGCGCGCGGCGATGGTGAGCGGCGACTTCAAGCCCGGCTTCCGTATCGACCTGCACCACAAGGACATGGGCATCGTCACCGACGCCGCCCGCGCGGTGGGCGCCCCGCTGCCCGTCGGCGCCCTGGTCGCCCAGCTCGTCGCCTCCGCGCGCGCCTGCGGCGACGGCGGTCTTGACCACTCCGCGCTGCTGCGGGGCGTCGAACGCCTCGCCGGCCACGCCCAGCACTGAACCCCCGATGACCCCCGACCCATAGGAGAACCTCATGGCTCGCATGACTGCGGCCCAGGCCGCGGTGGAGATCCTGAAGCGTGAGGGCATCACCCACGTCTTCGGTCTGCCCGGCGCCGCGATCAACCCCTTCTACGCGGCGATGCGCGGCGACGGCTGCCTGACCCACGTCCTCGCCCGGCACGTCGAGGGCGCCTCGCACATGGCCGAGGGCTACACCCGGGCCAGGCCGGGCAACATCGGCGTCTGCGTGGGCACCAGCGGCCCCGCGGGCACCGACATGATCACCGGCCTGTACTCGGCCATCGCCGACTCGATCCCGATCCTGTGCATCACCGGCCAGGCGCCGGTGGCCAAGCTGCACAAGGAGGACTTCCAGGCGGTCGACATCGCCTCGGTCGCGGGGCCGCTCACCAAGATGGCGATGACCGTCCTCGAACCCGCGCAGGTGCCCGGCGCCTTCCAGCAGGCGTTCCACCTGATGCGTTCGGGGCGCCCGGGCCCGGTGCTGATCGATCTGCCGATCGATGTCCAGATGACCGAGATCGAGTTCGACCCGGACACCTACGAGCCGCTCCCGGTCTACAAGCCGGCCGCGACACGGGCGCAGATCGACAAGGCGATCGAGTTGCTGCAGGCGGCCGACCGGCCGCTGCTCGTCGCCGGCGGCGGTGTCATCAACGCCGACGCGAGTGAACTGCTGGTGGAGTTCGCCGAGTTGACCGGCGTTCCGGTCGTGCCCACCCTGATGGGCTGGGGCGCCATCCCCGACGACCATCCGCTCATGGCCGGCATGGTCGGCCTGCAGACGTCCCAGCGGTACGGCAACGCCACCATGCTCGCTTCGGACTTCGTGCTCGGCATAGGCAACCGCTGGGCCAACCGGCACACCGGGGGCCTCGACACGTACACCCGGGGACGCACCTTCGTCCACGTGGACATCGAACCGACCCAGATCGGCCGGGTGTTCGCCCCGGACCGCGGTATCGTCTCCGACGCCAAGGCCGCCCTCGAACTGTTCGTGCGGGCCGCGCGGGAACTCAAGGACGCCGGGTCCCTCAAGGACCGCTCCGCCTGGTCGGACAGTTGCCGGGAGCGCAAGCGGACGATGCTGCGCAGGACCCACTTCGACCAGGTGCCGGTCAAACCGCAGCGTGTCTACGAGGAGATGAACAAGGCGTTCGGCCGCGACACGCGGTACGTCAGCACGATCGGTCTCTCGCAGATCCAGGCGGCGCAGATGCTGCACGTCTACCGGCCCCGGCACTGGATCAACGCCGGACAGGCCGGCCCGCTGGGCTGGACCCTCCCCGCGGCGCTGGGGGTCGCTACGGCCGAGCCGGAGGCCACCGTCGTCGCGCTCTCCGGGGACTACGACTTCCAGTTCCTCATCGAAGAGCTGGCCGTGGGCGCGCAGTTCAAGATCCCGTACCTCCATGTCGTCGTCAACAACGCCTACCTCGGACTGATCCGGCAGGCCCAGCGCGGCTTCGACATGGACTTCTGCGTCCAGTTGTCGTTCGACAACATCAACGCGCCCGAGGTGGGCGGTTACGGGGTCGACCATGTCAAGGTCGCCGAAGGACTGGGCTGCAAGGCCATCCGTGTCTTCGAACCGGACGGCATCCAGCCGGCGCTGGAGGAGGCCAAGAAGCTCATGGCCGAGCACCGGGTGCCGGTGATCGTGGAGATCATCCTCGAACGCGTCACCAATGTCGCCATGGGCACCGAACTCGACAACGTCACCGAGTTCGAGGAACTGGCCACCGACGCGGAGCACGCGCCCGGCGCGACCCTCGCCCCCCGCGGCTGAACGCCCTTCGGGCCGGTACCCGAAGAGCGCTCCCGGAACAGAACAGAGGAGACGCATGACCGACTTCACCCTGCTGCCCGACCTCGCCGCCCGCTCACTCGGCGCCGGCGTCGTGGCGGCCAACGACGAGTTCTTCGCCGAGAAGGAGAACCTGCTGCGCCCCGCGCCGCCGGTCTTCCAGGCCCACACCTTCGGCCACAAGGGCCAGATCATGGACGGCTGGGAGACCAGGCGCCGCCGCCCGGAGTTCGAGGAGGGCGACCGCGACTGGGCGATCGTCCGCCTCGGCGCCCCCGGCCTGATCCGCGGCGTCGTCGTGGACACGGCCCACTTCACGGGGAACTACCCCGAGTACTGCTCCCTGGACGCCTGCGCGATGGAGGGCTACCCCACCGCCGACGAACTCAGCGGCGCCGAGTGGGTGCCCATCGTCCCCAGGAGCGCCCTGCGCGGTGACAGCGAGCACCGTTTCGACGTCGATGCCGAGCAGCGCTTCACCCATGTACGGCTGAACATCCATCCCGACGGCGGGGTGGCCCGGCTGCGGGTCCACGGCAGTGTGATCCCGGACCCGCGCTTCCTCACCGGGACCGCCTGGGACCTCGCAGCCACGGAGAACGGTGGTGCCGTCACCGACGCCAGCGACCGCTTCTACTCCCCGCCCAACAACGTCCTGGCCCCCGGGCTGCCCCGGGTGATGGGCGACGGCTGGGAGACGCGCCGGCGCCGCGGCGCGGGCAACGACTGGATGGTGGTCCAGCTCGCCGCACGGGGCCGTATCACCCAAGCGGCCGTCGACACCTCGTACTTCATCGGCAACGCACCCGGCTCCGCCCGCCTCCAGGGCATCGACGCCACCACCGGGGACCCGACCGATCCCGGGGCATGGTCCGACCTGCTGCCCCGGACCCGGCTGCAACGGGACACCCGGCACCGCTTCCGGCTGCGCACCGCCCGGCCCGTGACCCATGTCCGGATGGACGTCTACCCGGACGGCGGGCTGGCCCGCCTGCGGCTCATCGGCGAGCCCACGCAGGACGGGCTCGCGGCCCTGGGGCTGCGCTGGTTCGACCGGCTCCCCACCTCACAGGCGGTCGACACGCTCGTCGCCGAGTGCGGCGCCGACCGGGAGTGGGCGCGGGACCTCGCCTTCGCGCGCCCCTTCACCGACCCGACCGGGCTGGAGAAGGCGCTGGAGGGCGCCGCGCCCTGCAACGCGGGCGCCGCTCCCGAACTCGCCGACCGCGTACGGGACCTGCTGGCGGTACGGAACTGACCGTACCCGGTACGGGATCGTGTCCCAGGACGGCCGGCGCCCGGTGGCGTCGGCCGTCCCGGCGATCAGGACGGGCGGCGAGGAAGGACGGGCCGGCGTGAACGGTGCCCGGCGCACGGACGGTAGCTTGGCCCGTACCAACGGACGAAGGTGTGTATCAACGTGACGCGCGGCACCCCCCTGCTCCAACTGGCCGACGTCGGACGCCGTTACGGGGAGCGGTGGGTGGTGCGCTCGGTCACCCTGGACCTCACCGCAGGGCAGTGCGTGGCACTGGTGGGTGGCAACGGGGCAGGAAAGTCAACGCTGTTGCGGCTGGCGGCGGGCCGGGAACGGCCGACGTCGGGAAGCGTCGTCCTCGACGGCGGACCGGTCGACGAGGACACTCCCACGATCCGGGCCCGTATCGCCACGGTGATGGACGCGGGCACACACTATCCGGACCTGACGGTGCGGGAACACCTGATGCTGGTGGCACTGGCGCACGGCCTGGGCGCGGAGGCCGCGGACGCGGTCGACCAGGCCTTGGCGGACCATCACCTGACCGATCACGCCCGCACCCTGCCGTCGGCCCTCTCCTCGGGGCAGACGCAGGCGCTGTCGCTGGCCTCGGCCTTCGTACGGCCGCACGACCTGCTGATCCTCGACGAACCCGAGCAGCGACTGGACACACGGGCCCGGGAAGAACTGGCGCGACGGCTCGCGGCGCACAAGAAGGCCGGGGCGGCGATCCTGATCGCCACCCATCACGACGCCCTGGCACGGGCGGTGGCGGACCGGGTGGTGACGCTGGAGGACGGAACCGCCGTCGGGGGACCCGAACCGCTCGCCGGAGGGGCCCGCTGATGTCCGGTACGGCGGAGGGACTTGCGGATCGTACGGAGCGGACGCTGAAGTTCCTTCGCGAGGCACGCACGTCGTACCGCCGGGAGAGGCGGAGGAACGGCGCCTTCACCGTGTACGTCGTCGCGCTGTTCGCCGTGTTCTGGGGCGCCCCGCTGCTGGCGGCTGCCGCCCGGGCCGGGGAGCGCGGCGCGTGGCACGGGGACACCGCGCGGCAGGTGGAGGCGAGTCTGCCGGTGGCCGCGCCGGCCCTGTCGGCACTGGCGCTGCTGCTGGTGGCACGCAACGCCCTGTGGCGGGGGCCGGTGCTGGTGGATCTGCCCACCGTGTCCTGGCTGCTGCCGTCACCGATCCTCCGCGGCCCGCTCCTGCTGCCCGGACTGCTCGCGTCGGTGTCCTTGGCGGCGTTCACCGGATCGGTCGCCGGCGGTGTGCTGGGATATCTGCTGTACGTGGCCGGAGCCGGCGGATGGGCGCCGCTCACGGCGGCGGGGGCGTGGGCCGGTCTGGCCACGGCGCTCACGGCCGTCGCGACCGGGGCGCTGGTCGAGCGCCACGACCGTACGGTCAGGCGTTACGGCGCCCGGGCCTTCGGGGCCGCCTGGGTCCTTCTGGCCGGCGCGTCGGCGCTCTCGGTCGACGCGGCCGTCCGGAACGGGAGCCCGTGGGCCGGCCCGGTGCTGCTGTGGTCCGGCCCCTGGGGATGGGCGGCCCAGCCGCTTGTCTCCGCCGCCGGGCATGACACACCGGGATGGGGCGCCGGGGCCGCCCTCTCCGCGGTGTGCGCGCTCGCCGCGCTGCTCCTGGCATGGCGCGAGACCCCGCGGATCCCGGAGGAGACCTTGCGTTCCCGGGCCACCGTGGCCTCGCAGTTGACCGCGTCGCTCTTCGCCCTGGACCTGCGGCAGGCCCGCTCCACCGTGCGCGACCCGCGGCGGCGGGGATCCCGGCCCGCGCTGCGGCTGCCCGTACCGCGCCACCCGTGGCTGCTCGTGCCGTGGCGCGACGCGACGGCGCTGTTGCGCGCGCCGGGACGGCTGCTATGGGGAGCTCTGTGGACGGCCGCCGCCGTGGCCCTGAGCGCGTTCGCCTCCGCCGGGCAGCCGCGCGGGCAGATCGTCCTGTGCGCCCTGCCCCTGGTGGCCGGGTATCTGGCCGCGGCCCAGTTGGCCGAGCCGGCTCGCGTCGAGAGCGACGACTTCCGCCGCTCCTCGGGCCTTCCCTACGCGTTCAGGACGCTCGCACTGTGGCACGCGCTCGTGCCCGGCGCCCTGCTCATCGCGGGAACGGGCGCGGCCCTCGTCCTGTCACGGGCGGCCGGGTGGTGGGCACCGGGGCACCTCGTCCTCCTCGCGGCGGCGCCGGCTCTCGTGGGCGCGGCGCTGGTGAGCGCGTACCGCGGCGCGGTCCCGCCGCATGTACTGATCGGCGGGGAGACGCCGATGGGCAACACCGCCGCGCTCCAGACGGCCGTCTGGTACGGGCGCGGGCCGTTGGGGGTGCTGGCCCTGACCACGCCGGTGATGGTCGCGGCGACGCGCCAGGACCATGTCGGCGCGGGGCGTTTGGCCTGGCTGTTGCTCGTGGGGGCATGCGGACTGTGGTGGGCCCGGCGCACGGCCCACCGTCTTCACGGTTTCCGTCCTTCCGATGCGCGAGAGCCGCTGTTCACCGCCGTGCGCACCTGGCTGCGCACGCGCCTCATGACGGGGCCCGGACGGTGAGGCCGGGAACCGCTGTCCGTCAGCGCCTTGTTGAAGCGGGGGCGCCGCTCATGTGCCCCCAACTCCCCCACCGCCCCCGGCGGGCCCGCTCAACAGGAACGAGTCGCGCAACGCCCTGCGCAGACCGGGAACGAGCTCGTCGAGGCGCTCGGCGAACGCCCTGAGCGTGAGCTTGTGTTCGCGCAGTTCCTCTCTCGTGAACACACTGGTCCTCTCGCATTCGACGGGGAGCACAGCCATGGCCAGCGCGTCCGCCGGGAGGGCCGCCGGATCGCGGCCGGCCGCCACGGTGTCGCGTACCGTCTCCCGCAGGGCGAGGACCTGTTGCGGGTCGTTGACGGTGACGTAGTGCGAGGCGAGCGGCGACGGACCTCGTCCGCTCGGGAGCGTGACGGCTCCCGAGGCGGCGAGTTGGTCGCGTACGGGCTGCTCGGCCGTGGCGGCCTTGTGGTGCACGATCCGGAGCCAGTGCGTCGGCTCCTCGGGTACGTCACGCCACACCTCGGCGAGGAAGTGATCGTTCGGCGGCTCGGCGGCGTGCCGCAGGACCCTGCCTCGGTCGGCGGTGAGCAGCCCGTCCAGGGTCAGCTCGGCCAGCGCCGCGGCGCGCAGCAACTGGCCAAGCCCCCGGAGATTGACGGCCTCGAACTTCCCTTTGTCCACGGAGTAGCAGAGCAGGTAGAGACGCTGGGGCAGGCTCCGATCCATCTCTTCGTCCTCCCCACCCTCGAATGTCTCCAAGAGACACTATGCCACTAAATGACAGGCGAGGCTCACTCGTCCGACAGCTTGGTGTCGGGTACCCGCCAGGCGGCGATCACGAAGGCGGCGAGACCGACGACGGCACCGGTGAGGAAGACGACCTGCATGGCGCTGACATAACCCTCAAGGAAGGGCTGGGCGGCGCGGGGATCGAGGGCGTGGAGGAAGGCCGAGTCCTCCAGGTTCACCTTGCCGTCGGCTCGGAGTACGCCGTCCAGGGCGCGGGCGTTGTCCGGTTCTTCGGTGAGTCGGCGGAAGGCCGGCTCGGCCGACGCCGCGGTGAGGCGTTCGGTGATCCGTGTGCCCGCGAGGGAGAAGAGGATGGAGAGAAAGGCGGCGGCGCCCACCGTGCCGCCGTTGGACCGGAAGAAGTTCACCGCCGCGGTCGCCGCCCCCATGTCACCGCGGGGCACCTCCGACTGAGCGAGCGTGGTGATGGTCTGCATCGCGGCGCCGAGGCCGGCACCCATGAGCAGCATGCCGATGGAGACGTACCACAGCGGGCTGTCCGCGCGGAGCGTCGCGAACACCACCAGGGAGAGCGTCAACGAGGCGATGCCCAGGACCAGATGGATCTTGAACTTCCCCGTCCTGGACATCAGCCGCCCGACCAGCAGCGTCACCGACACGTTCGCCACCACGGTGGGCAGCGTGGCCAGACCCGCGTCCACCGGGCTCATGCCCTTCGCGAGCTGAAGGTAGAGCGGGAGCGTCGTCATGGTGCCGAACATGGCGATGCCGACGACGAAGTGCAGGACGGCTCCCAGTCGGAACGCCCGAATCCGGAACAGCCGTGGCGGCAGCAGGGCGGCATCCCCCATCCGGCGCTCCAGCAGGACGAAGAGGATCAGACCGGCCAGTCCGAGCCCGTACGCGGCCAGGGCCGGGCCGGAGAGCCAGCCCCAGGCCCGGCCCTGCTCGGCGACGACGAGCAGGGGGACGATACCGATGGCCAGCGCCAGCGCTCCGCCGTAGTCCAGGCGGTGGCGTACGGGCTGGTGCGGGACGTGCAGCACCCGCAGGATCACCACGACGGCGAGCGCCGCCAGCGGCACGTTGAGCAGGAAGATCCAGCGCCAGCCGTCGAGCCCGAGCAGGGTGGCCTGCCCCGCGAACACCCCTCCGACGAGCGGCCCCGCGATGCTCGCACCGGCGAAGACCGCCGTGATGTAGCCCTGGTACCGGCCGCGTTCCCGGGGCGAGGTGAGGTCGGCGATGATCGTCATGGCGAGCGACATCAGCCCGCCGCCACCGAGACCCTGCACCGCGCGGAAGGCCGCCAGCTCGTAGATCGACGTGGCGAAGCCGCACAGCAGCGAGCCCACGGCGAACAGCACGATCGCGCACAGGTACACCGGTCGGCGGCCGTAGATGTCGGAGAGTTTTCCGTACAGCGGGGTGACGATGGTGCCGGTGACGAGGTACGCGGTCGTCACCCACGCCTGCGCGGTCAGCCCGTGCAGATCGTCGGCGATGGTGCGCAGCGCGGACGAGACCACGGTCTGGTCGAGCGCCGCGAGGAACATGCCGAGCATGAGCCCGGACAGCACGGTGACGATCTGCCGGTGCTCCAGCCGCGCGGGTCCGGCGGGGGCGCCCGTGCCGCCGGGCCGGGCCGCGTCGGAGGTGGTCATGTCACTTCCTCCGCTTCCCCCGCTTCCCCCGCTCATGCCGCGACACCCGGGCCGCCGTCGGCCGCCGAGGTGTGGGCCTCCTCCAGTTCCCAGACGTGGTCGAAGTGGTCCTCCAGCGGGCGCTTGTTCCGCCCGGTGATCACGAGCAGATCGGAGAGACCGGCGCCGGCGGCCTCTTCCACCACGTACTGGATGGCCGGGCGGTCGACGACGGGCAGCATCTCCTTGGGCATGGCCTTCGTCGCCGGGAGGAAGCGGGTGCCCAGACCGGCGGCCGGTATCACGGCCTTGGTGACGGTGGTGGCAGGGGGCGGGGAAGGCGGCATGGGAACCCTTTTTCGCTGCGTGTTCGTACGGTGGACGGAGGCGGAGGCGGAGGCGGAAGCGGAAGCGGAGGCCGGGAGGGGGCGGGCATGAGGAGGGGGCCGAGCCGCCCGGCCGGGGCCCAGGGGGCTCGGCTCCGGCCGGGGGGGCGATTACCGGACAGCCGGACGGGACGACGGCCAGGCGGGACGACGGTCCGCCACGGGGGCCGTCCGACGGGCCAACTGTCCGACGAGTGTCAGATGATCTTCTGCAGATCGGCCACGGCGCTGTCGATCTCCGGCAGCGCCAGCATCGCCAGCCGGGCCTCGCGCGCCCTGGCCCGGACGCCGGGGTCGGTCAGCACCTCGCGTACGGCCTTGGTGATGCCCTCCGCGGTGATGTCGGTGATCTCCCTGCCGAGGCCGAGTTCCTCGACGCGGCGCGCGTTGACGGGCTGGTCGCCGAACTGGGGCAGCACCGCCATCGGGGTGGCCGTGCGCAGCGCCTCCCGGATGCTGTTGAAGCCGCCGTGGGTGAGGAACACGTCGACGGCCTCCAGCAGCAGGGGCTGCGGCACCCGGTCGGTGACGTGCACATGCGGCGGCAGGCCGTCGGTGTCCGCCGGGATGCCGGAGGTGGCGACGATCACGGTGCAGTCGTCGAGCCGCGACACCGCCTCGATCATCGACCGCAGCGTATCCACCGGGTCCGGCATCGGGAACAGCGACGGCCCGTTCGCCTCGGCCCCCATCTCCCTGATCATCGGAAGCGCGGTGCCGAGAGCGGCGAACACCAGGGGGCGGTCGGTGGGCAGTTGGGCGATCCACTCCGGCAGGACCGAGCTGCGGTCCACGGTCACGGTCTGCCGGTAGGACCACGACGGGGGCAGGTGCTGGGCGAACGAGAAGGCCGCCGGTACGTAGTCGACGCGCCCGTGGGGGACGAGCGACAGCGGGTCCTCCTGGGCGGACAGCCCGAATTCCTTCCGCAGGCCGTTGAGACCGGGCAGTACCATGGCGGGGTCGATGAGATTGTTGGTGCCCGACGGGGTGGGCAGTTGCGGGATGCCGAGGTGTTCCGCGATCAGGCAGGAGCTCAGGTCCATGCCGTCGCGCAGGATGAGGTCGGGGGCGAACTCCCGCGCCACCGGAAGGATCTCTTCCCAGAGCTTCCTGGCCATCGGACCGGAGGTGATCTCGGGCATGAGGCGCGCCATGGCGTCCTGCGGCTCGCCGTCCTGGCCCGGCCGCATCGCCTCTTCGAGCAATTCGGGGGTGATGAAGGACTGTGGCGTGAAATCGCTCATGCAGACGGTCACCCGGACGTCGTCCTGTTCGAAGACGGAGGCGACGATCGGGGTGGTGGCCACGAGGACCTCGTGTCCGGCCGCGGCGAACGCCCGGGCCAGCGGAAGCTGCGCGCGACCGTGGGAGGGACTACCGAGCGTGGTGAACAGTACTCGCACGACAAGCCTTTCTTCGGGGCTTGAGAGGGGGGTGGAAGGGAAGGGGGCGCGGTCAACCGGCCATGGCCAGCGAACGGCCGATGCCTTCCCAGGTCAGCGCGGCCCTGTCGAGCCGTGCCGGGTCGAGGATGTTACGGAAGTCGTAGACGAGCGGCGCGGCGAGCCGCCCGGCGACGGCCTCCCAGTCCAGGTCGCGGAATTGCGGCCACTCGGTGAGTACGACGCAGGCGCCGGCCCCCTCGACCGCTTCGAGGGGGGTGCCGGTGATGGTGAGCAGATCGCCGAGGTCGGGGCGGAGTTCGCTGAGGGCCGGGTCGTAGGCGCGCAGTTCGGCGCCCTGCTCCCGCAGCAGGCGGGCGATGGCGAGGGCGGGCGAGTCGCGCAGGTCGGAGGTGCCGGCCTTGAAGGTGAGACCGAGCAGCCCGATCCGGACGCCGCGCAGCGAACCGTCCGCCCCCGCGCATCCGGCGGCCACCCGCTCGACGAGCCGGCGCTGGTGCTCGACATTGGTCTCGATGGTGGCCCGGAGCAGCGGGAACTCGACGCCGGACTCCTCGCAGACGCGCAGCAGCGCGTGCGTGTCCTTGGGCAGGCAGGAACCGCCCCATCCGGGCCCGGGCTTGAGGAAGGCGCCGCCGATCCGCGGGTCGTGGCCGATGCCGGCGACCACGTCGTCGATGTTCGCGCCGAGACTCTCGCAGAGCGTGGCCAGGTTGTTCGCGAACGACAGTTTCATCGCGAGGAAGAAGTTCGCCGCGTACTTGGCGAGTTCGGCGCCGGCGGTGTCGGTGACCACGCGCGGTGCGTCGATGCCCACGTACAGGTCGGCCACCAGCCGGGCCGCGTCCGCGTCGGCGGCACCCACCACGATCCGGTCGGGGTGGAGGAAGTCGCCCACCGCGTGTCCCTCGCGGAGGAACTCCGGGTTGCTCACCACGGTCACGTCGGGGCGGCCGAGCAGGGCCGCGACGCGCTCGGCGGTGCCGACCGGCACGGTGGACTTGTTGACCACCGTGCAGCCACGCGGCAGGCGGTCGCGGACCTCGTCGGCGACCGCCTCGACGGCGGCCAGGTCGGCGGCGCCTCCGACGCCCATCGGGGTGGGCAGGCAGAGGAAGACGACCTCGGCCTCCTCGACGGCCGCCCGGGTGTCCCTCACGAACTCAAGACGGCCGGATTCCAGCCCCTCGCGGACGACTTCCGTGAGGCCCGGTTCGAGGATGTCGACCTCCGCCCGCCGGAGCCGTTCGACCTTGCGCTCGTCGGCGTCCGCGCACACCACCCGGTGCCCGAGGGAGGCCAGACAGGCGCCGGTGGTCAGTCCGACATAGCCGGTTCCAATGACGGTTATATGTCGAAGTCCCATGAGAATCACCGATTCTGCTTGTTCGAGTTTCAGCCTCACCGAGGGCCGGCGCCTCGGCCGTATCACCAGCAGGGGAACAGGTCCGACACCGTCGTCGGACCTGAACGTGGAGGACGGGTGTCGGAGATCAACGGCCCGCGCCGACAAGCTACTTCGCCCGCCTAACCATTTGTCAACGATCGGTGACATTGGTTGGCGGCTTTTGGACAGCGCGGGCCGGCACCGGGAGCATGTGTACGGAACCGCCCGACGGAGGAGAACCAGATGGACAGACCCGAAGAGGCGAAACGGGGCGGCGCCGGCCGCACCTCGCCCCGTAAATACGACGCCGCCGGCACCCAGGCGGCTCTCGTGAGCGCCGCGGCCAGGTGCTTCGGGACGTGTGGGTACGACGGCGCCAGCATCCGCGACATCGCCAGGGTCGCCGATGTCGACGCCGCTCTCGTCTACCGGTACTTCGGCTCAAAACAGCGGCTCTTCGCAGCGGTCGTGACCAGGGGCACCGCCGTGTTCGAACCCCTGCGCCACCTGCCGTTGGAGGAGGTGGCGAAGTGGGTTCACCAACTCGCCTTCGAAGGCCCCGAAGAAGGCGAGATACCGCATCCGGTGCTGACGATGCTCCGCTCACCCAACCGGGAGGAGGCCGTCGGACGTATGCGCGCCGATGTGACCGCGGTCTTCTCGGAGAGCTTCGCCGGACGTCTGGACGGCCCCGACGCCGAGGTCCGCGCCGAACTGCTGGCGGCGCTGGTGCTGGGCATGACACTGATGCGGCTGGCCGTCCAGCCGCCCGCGCTCAGCTCCGCACCGGACACCGCCGTACTGCCCTATCTCACGGCGGCTGTCGATTCGCTGCTGAAGCCGGGCGGGGCGGAGAAGGGAGCGGGTGACGGCTGCTGTCACGGGGTTCCGGGCAGTGACGGGCCGCCCCCGGCCGCCCCGGGCGGCTCCTGCTGAACCCGTCGCCGCCAGCTATCGCCGACCGGCGCCGACCAGCGTTGACCAGCGTTGATAGCGGGAGGGCATCGACGGCTCGGAAGAGGTATTGGACCCGACGAGCCGGACCGCGTGAGCTTGGACGCGGACGTGAACCGCGACTCCACTTCCCGCTTGTGCCCGTCGCGGCGATCACGTCCCGGTAGCCGAGATGCGGAGGGCGATGATGGTGATTCGGGATTCGACGGTGGGTCAGGGACGAGCCGGACGGTGGAATGCCGTGATGAGAAAGGTGCTCGGAGCGGCCGCGCTCGCGGTGGCGGCGGGAAGCCTCTCGGTCGTCGGTGTCGGACCGGTGGCACCGGCCGTCGGCGCGTCGGCGACGGAGCGCGTCGGCGACCGTCAAACACAGTGGCGCGCCGGAGCGCCGATGCCCGAAGGGCGTGCCGAGATGGGGGTCGCCGCACTCGACGGTCGCGTGTATGTCGTCGGTGGCACCGTACAACGCGGCGACGACGCACCTGAGTTCACGACCACTCTGGTGACCAGCTACGACCCACGCGCCGACCGCTGGTCGCGGCACGCTCCGCTGCCTCGGCCGCTCACCCATGTCGGTGTGGAGGTGCTGGACGGCACGTTGTACGCGTTCGGCGGATTCACCGACATCGTGCACCTCGACCCACAGCGGGTGGCCTTCGTGTACGACCCGCGGAGCGACATCTGGACGAGGCTGCCCGACATGCCCCGGAAGCTGGGGTCGGTCGCGGTCGCGGCGGTGGGCGGGAAGCTGCACCTGATCGGCGGACGGGACTCACGCACCGTCGTGACGGTGCCGGGCACGCAGCCGCCGATCTCGCAGGGGTTCGGGACGGTCCGGACCCACCTGGTCTACGATCCGGCGCGGCAGCGCTGGACCCATGCCCTGCCGCTGCCGGTCGAACCTCGCGATCACATGGGGATCGCCGTTCTGGGCGACAGCATCCATGTCCTCGGTGGTCGGGTGGCGGATGTGGCGGACAACCTGGCACGCCACGACGTCTACAACACGCTGACCCGTCGGTGGACCACGGCGGCGCCCCTTCCCACGCCTCGCTCCGCCGGCGCCGCGGCCGTGGTGGACGGCCGTATCGTCTACGCCGGCGGCGAGTGCAAGTCCGCCGGGGGCGCCGACCCGACCGGCACCTACGACGACGTGACGGCTTACAGCCCGCGCACGGACCGCTGGTCCACTCTCCCCGCGCTGCCACAGGCACGGCACGCGTTCGGCGCCGCCCGGATCGGGGACCGCGCCTACTTCGTCGGAGGAGCGCTCACCTGCGGAGGCGGCGCGAGTACCGACACACTGGAACTGACCCTGTCGGAGTGACACCGCTCGGCCAGGGTCGAGCCGCGCGGAACCCCGCGTAGAGCCCGGACTTGTTCTTCGGCTCCGGCCGGCTGGATTCCAAAGCCAGGCGACAGGCGCGTGGGCCGCGCAGTCCCCATCACGACTGAGCCCCGCCGCACCAGCCGGCGGGGCTCAGTCGTCTCACGTGCTCTCACGCTGCGGTCACCAACTGTGCCGACTCACCCGGACAGGAATACCCTGAACTGGCACTATGCGCCCGTCCTAGCTAGGGTCTTTCCGTTCGGATCCGGCTGGATCAGGGAGCTCCGGCCGCGTCAGCGGCTGGCGGGACGCCCGCACCTCACGCGGGACACCCGCACCTCACTTCGCACACCACTGTGACTTTGGACAGCGGCCCCGGAATGGTCCGAACAGCGATTGAGCTGTTCACCTGCCCGCTCAATGGCGGCCATGCGCACTGTCGGAGGCTCCACCGAAGAGCCGGGCCGGCGGCCGGTCCTGCCGGGGTCAGCCCGACTTCGGCGGCTTCCGCGTGTCGAAGGCGAAGAGAGTGTTCTTGTCCGCGGCCACGATCACCGCACGCCCCGCGACAATCACGCGCGGGCTCGCGCCCTGCTCGCCCGTCAAACCGTCGACCTGCGGATCCGTTGTCCACAGGAACCTGCCGTCGTGCGGCGACAGCGCGACCACCCGGCCGGTGGCCGAGCTGAAATACAGTGCGCCGGATCCCGCCACGGGACCCGACGCGCCCTCCACGCCCGTCTGCCGGGACCACTTCACCCGGCCCGTCGCGGGGTCGACGGCCGTGACGAGACCGGTCTGCCTGCTCACGTAGAGGGTGCCGTCCGCCATGCCGGGCGTCCCCGAGTATGTCGTGGCCAACCGGGAGTACGTGACCTTCCGCGAGGCCGGGTGGACCCGCGCCACCCCGTCGTAGCCGGCCGGCGCCGGTCCCTCCATACGTACCTGAAGGAGTACGAGCCTGCCGTTGGCGACGCCCATCGGCACGGCGGGGCCGTCGACCGCGATGGGCCTGCCCAGCGTCCCCGAGGCGCGGTCCACCGGGTACAGGGTGGGGTGGCGCACCTCCAAGGCGTCCACCTCCGTGTCCGTCGCACACATCGCGAGGAGCTGCCGGCCCACCGGAACGGGAGCGCACTGTGTGCCCGCGGGGAACGGCGTCTTCCAGGTGACCGTACCGCTGTGCGCGTCCCGGGCCTCGAAGCGGGAGTTGGAAGCGTCGACCGTCACCACGGCGGAGCCGACCACAACGGCGTCCTGAGTCCGGCCCGTGACGGCCTGCGACTGGGCGCCGGACGGCACGGACCACAGCTCCCGGCCACTGTCCGCGTCGATGGCCACCACCTCACTGGGAGGGTCCTGCGGGGCGTCCTGGGCGGCGAAGCGGTAACCGAGCACCGTGTCATCGGTGGCGCCGATCAGGTGCTTGCCCTGGACGGGGACGCCCGGACTCTTCGCCGTCCACACCTGCGAGCCGTCCGAGACCCTGATACGGGTCGCGACCACACTGCCGCCGCCGCAGAACAGCGCGTCGCCGCGTGCGACGCACCGCACCTCGTCGGGGATGTCCTCGCGACCGCCCAGCACGGTGTTGTGCCACGGCTCGAAGCCGTCCGGAAGTGCGGCAACCGGCGCCGCGACGCTGTTGTCCTGGTGGCCGCCGCTGTCCGCCCCGAAGCCGCCCGTCTTCAGCGCGGCGGCTCCCCCGCCGATCGCGGCCACCGCGACCGCGGTCGCGAGCACGGGACGCCATCGGCAACGCAGACGGCGGCCGACGGGGGCGCCGGTACCGCGTGTGCCGGGACCGGCCGGGTCGGTGGCCGGGGCGCTCGGCTCCGGGGTGGCCCGCGCCGCGAAGTGATGCTGGGTGTCCATGTCGCGGGTGCGGCCCGCGCCGTCCCCGTGCGCGTCGGTCCCGCCGAGGTCGGCCGGCAGGTCCCGCAGCAGTACGAGGAGTTCGTCCGTCGAGGGGCGCCCCTCGACCTCCTTGGCCAGGCACGACTCGACGACCGCGCGCAACGCCACCGGCACGGCGCCCAGCGAAGGCTCCTCGTGCACCACCTGATACGCCGTGATGTAGGGGCTGTCCGCGTCGAAGGGCCCGTGGCCCGTCGACGCGTACACCAGCAGCGTCCCCAGTGAGAAGACATCGGACCGCGGCCCCACACCACGCGGGGCCTGCAACTGCTCAGGCGACATGAAGGGCGGCGTACCGATGACCCGCCCTGTCATCGTCAGCGTCTGCTGGTCCACGGCGCGCGAAATGCCGAAGTCGATGACGCGCGGGCCCTCGGGCGAGAGCACCACGTTCGAGGGCTTCAGGTCACGGTGGACGACCCCCACCCGGTGGATGTCGCGCAGCGCCTCCGCCAGCCCGATGGCGAGCAGCTTCAGCTCCGCTCCGTTCAGCGGGCCTTCCGCCGCGATGCGCTGGGCGAGCGTCTGCCCCTCGATATAGGTCGTCGCCATCCACGGCTGCTCGGCCTCGGGGGCGGCGTCGACCACGGCGGCGGTGAACGCGCCGCTCACCCGTCTCGCCGCCGCCACCTCCTGCCGGAAACGGATGCGGAACTCGTCGTCCCCCGCGAACTGCTGGTGGATGAGTTTGATCGCGACAGGTCGCCCCGAGCTCGTGCGGGCCAGAAAGACCGTGCCCATTCCCCCCGAGCCGAGCCGCGCCTCAAGCGGATAACCGCCGATCTCGGTGGGATCACCTCCGCGCAGCGACACTCTTCCCGACCTCTCGTCCCCCGTGCACCTCTGTCACCACGGGCCTGCGTACCTGTACTGCACCCAAACTAGCCGCAGGGCGGTACGGCGGAGCAAAGAGGGTGACGAACAGGGGGCCCGGGGCTGCTCCCCTACCGTGGAGCGGAAGGCCGGCCGGCACGGCATCGGACGGGCCGTCCTCCTCAACGGCTTCGCCTACGACGAGGACGGGCCAGAGCAGTCCCACAGAGGCCGGTGCGCTCGACGCCCGGGTCCACTTCGCCGAGTAACCTGCCCGCCGCCCGCGCGGACCGCGCTCCGTCTTCGGCCTTCTCGGCAGCACCGGAGCCCCGCCGCACTGGCCCAACTATCCGCCGAGGAAGTCCCGTTGAGGAGAGTGCGTCGGATGCGCGCCCCCGGTGCACCGCCCCGGCGCTCGGTCGCCGGGGCGGGGGCGGCCCCTGAAACCCCTCGCGGACGCAGTCGTCCGAAGGGTGAGGTTCTTACTCCGCCCGGAGCAGGAACTCTTGCCCGAGACTTGTCCGGTATATATAACTATTTTCAGCTATACACCGGAGCTTCCGCGCTGACGCGCAGTCCGGTGCGCCGTGGTGCGAGAGGACCCGAGCCGAAGGACGCGCAGTATGGGTGTCATCCAGGACCGGGCCATGGCACGGCTCACCGACAAAGCCGGCCTCGCGCAACTGCTCACTCCCCGGGCCCGGCTCCTCGTCGAGCTGACCCACGAACTGGAGAACGAGCGCGTCGATTCCGTGACGGACCTCAGGGTCCGCTCCGTCACCCCCCAGTCCCCGCTCTTCCCGCCCGACTCCCGCCAGGGCTACTGGAGCCAGGTCGTCCCCTCGATCACCCGCGCCGACTTCGGCTGGGCGGGCGAGACGGCGGAACCGGTGTGGATCGACGTGCTCGCCGAGGTGGAGGTCGACCTGGTCGCCGAGACCGACCCCGGCGGGCTCGACTCGCTCGTCGTGAAGGCGGTCGACGACTACACCACTCTCGACGAGTTCCGCGCGCAGTTCCGATTCCTGGACCTCGACGCCTTCATGGCGAGCCACGGCCTTCGCACCGTCGAGGACCTGCGCGACTCGGGCGAATACCTGCGCACCGAGGTCAGGCTGCGCCGGCCGCCCGTCTTCGACCCGGCCGACCCGGCCAACCGCCGTACCGTCGGCCTGGACACCGCCGTCGTCATCGGGGCCATGAACGACGTCGCCGGAGCGGTACGGACGGCCCGCCGCGTCGCCGCCGCGGCGCGCGACCGACCGCTCGCGCCAGGGCCGTTCGGGGTGCGCGTCGCTCCGTACGCGCTGGCCGTCGCCTTCCCGGTACCGTCGCCCAGACCGCCGCCCCCGGAACAGGGGCTCGGTCAGGCAGAGATCGAGACCCTGCTCGGCGACGCCGGCATCGCGGCGCTCTTCCTCGCCTGAGGCCCGGCCCACCCCCCGAAGCCCCGGCCCCCCGGCCGCGGTTCCCGCGCCGCACACCGCGCCCCACACCCTCCCGCTGCCGGAAGGAAGCACGCCCCATGCCCACCGATCCCGTCCGCTACGTCCGCGTCAAGACCGAGGGCGTCCCGTTCGCCCCCGCCACTCGCGCTTACGGCAACATCGCCATCCTCGGCCTCGTGGATCCGCCCGCCACCCCACCCGACGATTTCGTCCAGCCCAACGTGCCCACCCTGATCGTCGACACCGGCGTCGCCCGCACGATCGCCACCGGACCCCTGGGCGACGCCGTGGCGACGGCGCTTGTCCAGGAGCCGGGGCCCAGCGAGGTGTGGGCCGTGCGCCTCACCGACGCCAGCCCCGAGTCCCTCGACGCCGCCTTCGCCCAAGTGGCCACGCTCGACGTCCAGCTGGTCGCGCTCGCCAACACCTCGCTCGTCAACACCGCGGCCGCCGGGGCCCCGGCCGTGCCCACCCCGGCGATCGTCAAGCTCGCCGAACACGTCTCCGCGCCCACCGGAGACGGCCTGGAACGCATGGGCATCGCCATGCTCCGCAAGGGGGACGCCGACCCGGCCGTGGTCTCCGGCAGCCTCGTCACCGAACGCATGGTGTACATGGCGCACAAGAGCGACGAGGACGTCGCCGCCGCCGTGGCCGGCACGATCGCCGGCTACGAGCCCCATGTCTCCCTGCTCCTGAAGAAGGTCAAGGTGAGCTCCGGGGCCTTCAGCGTCGCGGACGTCCTCAAGATCAACGGAAGCGAGGGCAAGAACAGCGGCGGCCCGGGAGGCTTCGGCGTCAACTGGCTGGTCGACCCGCCGCTGATCCCTGGTGCGGGTGTCTACCTCGGAGAGGGCTACACCGGCGACAGTGGGCCCGGCGCCAAGAAGTACATCGACATGGTCCGCACCGTCGACGACATCACGTTCCGGCTCAAGGCCCAGCTCATCGCCTCCATCGGCAACCTACGGATCAGCCGCTCCGGGCTGCGCGGTCTCGTCGCCGAGATGGAGACCGTCCTCGAACCCCTGCGGCGGGCCGAGGTCATCGACAGCTACGAGATCGTCGTCCCCATCCTCGTCCTGCTCGACAAGCCACAGCCCAGCCCCGTCGAGGAAGGGCTGATCCTGAAGGCCCGGACCGAGCGGGCCGCCGACGTCATGGTGAAGGTCGTCTACGCCGGGGCGATCCACCGCATCAACATCACCCTGAACTTCGAGTAGTCCGAGTCATTCGAGTAAGGAGCCGCCCCCATGCCCGACTGGAACACCCGGCTGGAAGTGAAACTCGGTGGCCGGACCATCACGCCGATCACCAACTTCTCCCCTTCGTTCAACGTCCCGCACACGGTCATCCACAGCCTGGAGGCCGACGGCGTCGGCTATGTCCGCCAGCCCTTCACCTTCACCTTCACGCTGACCGTCCCCGCGATCGCCTCCGCCGTCGCCGAGCTGACCGAACTCGCGGTCAAGGGTGGCGAGTTCGCCATCGCCGTGGCCGAGAAGAAGGGCACCGACTGGGCGTTCTCCTCGCTCAAGTTCGGCCGCTGCGTGGTCAACGCCGCCCAGCCGAGCAACGTCACCGTCGACGGCGTCCCGCAGGCCACCTTCACCTGCATGGCGCTCAACGTCGGCGTGGAGGAGTGATCGTGGCTGCCTCGGACGAGCCCGGCGGCGACCCCGGTGACGCCGGCGCCGGCGCGGCCCGGGTGGAGCGGACCGGCATCGCGCTCGTCCACGAGGGCGAGTACGTCCTGCCCGCGCCGGGCAGCGAGGCCGTCGTCACCCACCACGCGGGCGGCGGCACCGTCGTCCACTACCACTTCCCCGTGGAGGTGGAGGTCGTCGGCACCCTCCAGGACCACCACCTGCGGCGGATCGCCGACCACGTCTTCGACGCGCTCGACAGCGAACTCGGCAGCCGGGGGTGAACCGTGGCGGACAAGGTGCTCGTCGGCGCGATCCCGCTCCTGTACGTGCAGAGCATCACCCTCAGCGAGGGCTACCGTGTCGAGCGGATCCTGGGCAGCCGGTTCGCTCAGGCCACCCAGCCGTCCACGAAGACGATCGCCATCGAGGCGCTGCTGCTCGGCCCCGACCGGCTCGCCGTCAAGAAGGCCCTGGAGGTCCTGGCGCTCACCTCGCGGGCCCTGCTCTCCGCGGCCGGGCCGGCCCTCGCGGCCAGCGGCATCCCCGTCGTGTGCGGGCTCACGCTCAGCCTCGACATGCAGATCACCGACCTGCGCTTCGCGCAGAGCGTGCAGAAACGCGACGCGTTCGACGTGTCGCTGACGCTCCAGCACGTGCCGCGGTCGAGCCTGACGGCGCTGCTCGGCGAGGCCGCCGACCTGGCCCTCGCCGCAGGCAGCGCCCCCGTCCCCTCCGTACCCGCGCCCGGCCCCGTACCCCGGGCCCCTGGCCCGCCCCTGGGCTGAGCCCCGGAACACCCTGACCCTCGACCATCCGAGAGGAGGCCCCGTGCAAGCAAGCCTGCCCGTCGACGCCGACGAGGGCTTCCCGCAGTCCTTCCGGCTGCGCTTCGGTGACCGCGTCCACCGGATCGAGCTGTACGTCAACGCCACCGAGGACACCGTGGCCCGTGGCGGCCTCCTCGACCTGCTCGGCACCGGGCCGTTCCTCGTCGTCGCCGTCCACCGCGAGGGCCCCGCCGACCTCGTCCCGCTGCTGCGCCGCAAGGCCGTACGCGACCTGCCCTGCCCGGCCGGCGATTTCAGCATCGTCTTCAAGGAGGCCGTCGTCGACGTCCGCAACCTCAACGGCACCGGCAGCTACGGCTCCCGGATCCGCGCGGGGGTGTCCGCCCGATGAGCTTCGCCATCCGCTACAGCGTCACCGTCGACGAGGACAAGCCTGCCGGCGGCGGACTGCTCGGGGCCGTCGCCGCCACCGCCGGCTCCCTTTTCGGCATCGCCGGACTGCCCCTCGACGTCTCCAACGACATCTTCGGCGGCTCGCTCATCCTCGACGCCGACATCACCGTCACCATGCACGAGGGTGCCCTCGCGAGCACCTTCGAGATCGTCCTCGTCAACCCGCCCGGCGACGCCGTCGAGATGCTCCGCGGCAAGCTCGCCGACCAGGCTCTCAAAGCCACCGTCAAACTCGGCTACTTCGACGCCCCGAGCCTCGGGCGCGAACCCGTCATGGAAGGCCGGGTCGTCAAACTCGCCTCCTGGGTCGGCGAGGACGGCCTGAACCGGGCTCGGCTCACCGGCCAGGACGCCGGCGGCTATGCCCTGCGCATGACCCCGGCCGCCGCATACCGAGCCAGTTCCTGCCACGCCACGGAGTTCGCGGAGAACGTCGTCAAGGCCGCCGGACTCACTCTCGCCGAGGGCTCCGTGCTCCTCGCCGACCTGCAGGACTACACCGTGCGCAACCCCACCGCGCTCGGCGCGCTCCGCGACCTCGCCGCCACCGTCCCCGCCCCCGTCGTCATCCGCGGGAAGCGGGTCCTGGTCGGCCCCGTCGTCGGCTCCGACGACCCCGCGCCCGTCGTCTTCGACCCGGCCGTCAACCTCGTCTCGTACGGTGACGCGCAGGGCGAGGAGAGCATCGTCGTCGCCCCCGGCGAGGAACGCCCGCCCACCCGCACCAGCATGGACCTCGTCGTCCTCGGCCACCCCGGCCTGCGGGCCGGCCAGGTCGCCACCGTGAACAACGTCGACCACGTCCCCGACGGCCCGCTGCGCATCACCCGGGTCGTGCACCGCTTCGGTGTCCGTACCGGTTACGTGTGCGAGGTCAAGCTCGTCGCCGCCGCCGCGGGTGAGTACGTCGAGGCCGGCGACGGCGTCCGCTCCTGCGTCGACCGGATGGAGGCCGGCGCCGAACGGCAGCGCCTCGCCCGCCCGGCCGTCGATGTCGGCCAGGTCACCGCCTACAGGTCCGCCGGTCACCAGGTCTCCCTCGCGTACGGGCAGGACCCGCCGCCCGCCATGAGCATGCCCAGCGTGCAGGGGGGCGTGGAGGACGATGTCCCCCTCCTCGACAAACCCGTCGCCGCGCCCTTCGCCTTCGGCCCCTGCGGTCTGATGACCCCCGTCTACCCCGGCATGCGCGCCCTGCTCGCGCACAACCGCGGCCTCGTCAACGACGCCGTCGTCGTCGGCTACCTCTGGCCGCGCACCCCCGGCGCCCGCGCCCCCTCGCCGGAACCCGGCGACCACTGGCTCGCCCTGCCCACCGGACTCGGCTCGGACGGACGGCCCTTCGGCCCCGGCGTCAACGACCTCACCGACGCCAAGGGCGGCCGGATCGTCCAGGCCCGCGGCCTCCGCGTCAGCGTCGGCACCACGACCCTCCCGCAGGTCGGTGTCCGGCCCACCCCGCCGGGCGACGACACCCTCACCATCGAGCACCACACCGGCACCACCATCGCCATCGACACCACCGGAGCGGTCACCGTGAGCACGAAGGGAAGCAGGATCAGTCTCACCAACGGGGCCGTGAGCCTGTCCCTCGACGGCCCCTCCGTGGAGGTGAAGTGATGCCCTGTGTCCTCACCACCTCCTCCGTGATCCGCTGCGCGCACCAGGGCACCTTCCTCGTCACCGCCTCCCAGCACGCCCTGACCGTCGGCGGGAACCCCGTCCTCCTCGTCAGCGACCTGCTCACCGCCACCGTCCCCGACTGCAAGAACATCGACGCCAGCAAGAGCCAACTGCCCTGCGTGAAGATCACGGCGGTCAGCACCGGCGCCAGCCGGCTGCTCTCCGTCCACGGCAGCCCCGTCGCCCTCGACACCGCCAAGGGCACCACCCAGGCCAGCCCCGTCCTCCCCGTGGCCTGGCAGGTCGCCTCCGCCGGCCAGACCCGGCTGAGCACCGACTGAAGGACTGAAGGAGCGCACCGACCGCCATGAACGCCCCGGAACCCCTCGGATACAGCCTGCTTCTCGACGACGGCGACCTCGTCGTCCGCGGCACCGGCCTCGCCGAGGTGCACGGCCTCGCCAACCTCGTCCAGGCCCTCACCCTGCGGCTGCTCACCCCGTACGGCACCGACCGCTGCGACCACCGGTACGGGCTGAGCGCCGGCGCGGCCTTCGGGCACCCCGGCGGGAAGAGCGCCCTCCAGGACCTGCTGCGCCTGGAGATCGTCCGCACCCTCGCCGCCGACCCGCGCGTCCACGAGGTCGTCGATGTCGCCTTCGCCGAGGAAGGGCCCGACAAGCCCGGCG
Source organism: Streptomyces sp. NPDC050509 (assembly GCF_044457965.1). NCBI lineage: Bacteria > Bacillati > Actinomycetota > Actinomycetes > Kitasatosporales > Streptomycetaceae > Streptomyces > Streptomyces sp. NPDC050509. The sequence continues at coordinate 28,111 of NZ_JBITHL010000019.1, forward strand.
CACCCCGCCCCCGGGTGCTGTCCGTGCGCGTCCTCGTCGAGGCCGTCGACGGCCGCACCACCGCTCTCACCGCCGAAGTGGAGGTGTGAACCATGACGTTCGGTGTCACCGACGAAGGCTTTGTCCTCAAAGGCTTCGACGTGATCCTCGCCGAGAGCAGGACCCGCACCCTGGCCGCCCTCGGGCAGAACCTCGACCTGTCGCCCACCAGCCCGCTCGGCAAACTCCTGGAGGTCGGCGCCCAGGAGGACGCCGAGCTGTGGAAGGCGCTGGAGGACCTGTACTACGCGCAGTTCCCCGCCACCGCCACCGGCGCCTCCCTCGACCTGCTCGGTGACGACGCCGGACTGCCCCGGCAGGGCGGCCGCCGCGGCGGCGACGTCACCCTCACCCTCGGTGGCAGCGCCCCCGGCCGCACCTACGTGGTGCCTCAGGGGACCATCCTGCTGACCACCGGGCCCGACGTCCGGGCCTTCGCCACCACAGCCCCCGTCGAACTCGCCGCCGGGGCCCCGTCCCGTACCGTACGGGTCCTCGCCCTCGAACCGGGCGACGCCGAGGTGCCCGCGGCCGCCGTGAACGACGTCCACCCCGACGACCGCGCCCAGTACCTCGCCGACTGGGCGCCCGCCACCCTCACCGTCGGCAACGCCGGCCCCCTCACCGAACTCGTGACCGAGGACGACGACGCCTACCGGGCCCGGCTCATCGCCCTGCCGTACGCCCTGTGGACCCCGGACGCCGTCCAGCAGGCCGCGCTGCGCGTGCCCGACGTCATCGACGCCCGGGTCTCCGACCCGTTCGGCGGCATCGACGTCTCCCAGGCGTACTTCGGCAGCTTCGACTTCGGCGGCCGCACCTTCACCGAGGATCGCCGCATCGGTGAGCCCTACTTCGCCGAGGTCGCCGTCGCCCACCGCGGCCTGCGCCCCTGGGACACCCGGACCGGCCCCGGCGGGGTGACCGTGACCGGCGTCCACGACCTCGTCGCCCAGGAGGTCGACCGGGTCCGGCCCATCGGCATCCACGTCAACGTCGTCGAGGCCGACCACATCGACATCGCCGTCCGCGCCGAGATCGTCCTCATCCACGGCTTCGACAGCGGCCCCGTCATCGACCGCATCCGGGCCCGGCTCGCCGCCGAGATCGGCCGGCTCCGGCTCGGCGACGACGTGCTGTACGCCCGGGTGATGTGCGCCGTCGTCGATCAGCCCGGCGTCCAGGACGTCCGCCGGCTCCATCTGCGGCGCTGCCCGCCCGCGTTCGGCCGCTTCGGCTTCGGCGGGGTGCCCTACCAGCTCGCCACCGTCGAGGCCGCCGTCGGCGAGAGCCTCGCCATGGGCCCCACCGAGATGGCCGTCTTCGCCACCGATCCCGCCCTCAGCAGCATCGAGGTGGCCAACCCGTGACCACCGCCACCGACGACCCGACCGCCGCGCCCGAACGGCCCCGCCTCGCCGTCGCCGACATGGCGGCCCGGCTCACCGTGCCCTTCGCCCGCGGGTCCGACCAGTTCCACCTCACCGTACGGGGCACGGGCATCGACGCGTACACCTTCGACCTGCACCGCGCCCAGTTCGGCGGCGTCCCGGAACCTCTCTACATCCTCCAGGCCCGGCAGGAGATCAGTGCCACCACCGTCACCCTCACCGTCACCGGCGGTGACACCTTCGACGTCACGCTGCTCGACGGCCTCGTCGCCGGCACCTCCGTCCCCCTGCCCACCCCCATGGGCTTCCTGACAGGCATTCGGTCCACCGGCCTCGCCGGACCGCAGGAGGACTACTGGCGGATCACCGTGCTGCTCGGCACCACGGCCCGCCTGCTGTGGGCCGTCGGCTGGGAACGCGACCACCTGCGCGGACAGATCGCCCGCACCCTCGGCGTGCGCGGCGTCAAAAACGCGGGAGGCATCCAACTGGACCACATCGGTGCCGGACTCGGCGTCGTCCGCTCCCCGGGAGAGACCGACGACGCCTACAAGCGCCGGCTCACCGTCGCTCGCCGCTGGACCCTGCCCACCCCGGCCGGACTCGCCGCCGCCCTCAACGACGCCGTGGGACGCGTCGACGGCAAGGAGAACCCGTTCGTCGTCGAGGACACCGACGCCGAACTCCGCCGCGGCCTGCTGCCCTTGCGGATCGTCCCCGGCACCGTCCTCGCCGGCCGCAGCATCGACATCCGCGGATCCGTCGGCGTGCTCGGCATCGACCTGGCTCCGCCCGACGCCGACGATCCCTTCCACCCCGACCTCCTCGTCACCCTCGACCCCGCCCACGCCGATACCGACCCGCCCGCCGGACCTGACGCCGACCCCCGTAAGGTCCAGCCGGGCGTCGCCGCCGCCCTCGGCCGGCTCGCCCCCCTGCTCACCGGCCGCGTCCGGGTCCGCGCCGGCTACGACCCGCACGCCGCCGACGCCCGCGCCACCGGCCGCGCCGTCCTCCTCAGCCACCCGGCCACCGACGCCGGCCGGCTCGCCGCCCTCGCCCACCGGGCCGGCTTCGACCTCGTCACCCACCGCGAGGACGGACTCGTGTACGCCGAGTGCGCCCCCGGCGACCTCCTCGGTATCGGCTTCGGCGAGGGCATCCTTCCCGTCGGCGGCACCCTCGTCCTCACCGCCCTGCCCGCTCCGCCGCCGTCCGACTCCCTCGTCCGCTGGTCCACGGTGCCCTGCGGGGCAGGACGTGCCCAGTTCGCCCCGCCGGCCGGCGCACCCCCAGGACCGCCCGCGTCCACGACCGCCGAAGGCCCCACCGCCACCCTCACCGGCACCGCCGCCGGCCGGCTCGTCGTCGCCGCCGAACTCCGCCTCGCCGGCCTCACCCTCACGGCCTCCCGCGAGATCACCGTCCACCCTGTCACCGTCGCCGACGGCCACGCGATCGGCTCCGACGGTACCCCCGACCCCGACCCGCCACTCGCCGAACCCTCCGGCGACGCCCAGCACCCCGTCTTCCTCGTCCGGCACGACGACCCCGCCCACGTCGACTACGGGGCCGAGCCAGGCAACCACGTGATGCGCCGCGAGACCCTCGAACACCTCGACCGGCTGATCGGCCTCCTGCCCGCAGGCGCCGCCCAGCTCGCCGTCCGGCGGGACCTCGGCGCGGGAGCGAGCGCGCTCGCCGTGGAGGGCAGGGAACTGCGCCTGGCCCACCCGGGTCTGGCAGCCGGCCCGCTCGCAGCGCTCGCCCACCGGGCCGGCTTCACCCACGTCCGGGTCGCGGGTACCACCGTGATCGTCTCCCAGGCCGCCCAGGACCCCGTACGGGTCACCGCCCCGGGCCTGTCCGACGGCGTCCTGGAGACCGGCGCCACCACGATCCTGGCCGTCGCCCCCACCGCCGCCGAGGTCGGCGCCGCCGGCGTGCTCGTCTGGTCCACCGGCGACGGCGCCGCCTCGCTCCTGACCACCGGCCCCGGCGAGATGTCGGTACGGGGTGAACGCCCCGGCCCCGCCTGGGTGCAGGCCGCCTACCGCATCGGCGACAAGCCCGGTCCGTACCAGATGACCGTACGACTGCGCGACGAACTCGCCGGCCACACCCTGACCCCCGCCACCCACGCGCTCGTCGTGAACCTCCTCGCAGGCCTGCGCCCCCTGGGCGTCGAGGTCGTCACCCGCACCCTCACCGGAGGCAGTCCGTGACCGACATCAGCTTCGTCCCCACCTTCAAACACCTCGCCTGGGTGGACAATCGCGACCGGGTCGCGGCCGGCGGACAGAACGGTTTCAACGTCCGCTTCGACGCCATCCAGAAGGACCTGGAGAAACTGTCCACGGTAGTCGGCGATATCGACACCAGCATCAAGACGGCCGGCCAGCACCCCGCCGTGCCGCGCCTGCTCTCCCTCGCCCCCGCTTTCGTGGCCCTCCCGCCCAGCACGGCCTGGAGCCTGAACCGTTACGGCGTCGCCGTCCGCCACGCCACGAGCGACTCCGACGTCACCGGGCTCCTGAACGTCGCCCCGCCCGACGGCGCCAGACTGGTCAACTTCCGTGCGACCGGCCAGAACTCCGGCGCCGGCAGCCTCGCCATCACCCTCTTCCGTTCCCCGCTCACCGGCACCAGCAGCCGCGAACCCCTCGCCCAGATCACGGCCACCGGTACCTTCGGCGACCCCGTCGGCATCACCCCGGGCAAGGACAAGGTCGAGATGACTGCCTTCCGCTACTTCGTCACGGCGACGCTCACCGGTGCCGTTGACGGCGACAGCATCGACATCACCAGCGTCCAGCTCACCTACATCGCCGACTGAAAGGGACCCCTCATGACCGGAAACCTCTTCCTCTCCATGGACTTCGGCCTGAACACGCCGGAGCAGCCGGGAACCGACGACGGCACCAACCGCCCCTGGCTGGGCGACAGGCCCATCTGGTACTCCAACAACAGCATCCGGCTCGACCCGGGCGTCGACATCGCCACCATCGGCCAGCCGACCCACATCGAGGTCCGGGTCAGCAACAAGGGCGAGCAGGTGATGAAGTACGTCACGGTCGAGGCATGGTTCTTCATCCCCGGCATCGGCGCCATGAAACCGCCGGGTGCGTTCCACACCTTCGTCTCCGGGCTGTCCGACGTCCCGGCCGGCGGCTCGACCGTGTTCACCTGTGACACCGATCCGGTGTGGGTCCCCAGCGATACCGACCTGGCGAAGACCAACGGCGGTCACGCGTGCATCATCGCCAACTGCTTCCAGAGCGACGAGTTCGTCGCCGACCCCGAGGGCACACCCGTCGACGTCGACCAGCCCGTCGCCCCCAACGGCGACCAGCACCAGGGTCAGCGCAACATCCAGCTCATCAAGGTCAAGAAGGCCGCCGCGTCCGCCCCGCAGTGGGTCGACTACACCACCTACCCGCCAACCGACAGCGGTCACCACGAGTACCTGGTCAACGCCACCCACGTGAACCCCCGGATGGAGCGGTTCGACCCCACCACCGAGTCCGTCCTCGCGAGCCAGGAGGGCGTCGAGACCGGCGTGAACGGCGGAAGCGGACTCAACCTGATCACCTCCGGGGGCCCCGTCGAGATCAGGCCCGCCACCGATCCGCCCACCTTCGAACTGCGCACCGAGGGCCTGCCGAGGGAGCTCGGCACCCGGTTCCGTTTCGAAGAGGACCGCGCCGACCAGATCGACTCCGAGATGATGGTCCAACTGCCCCCGGACGCCGAGGTCGGCAGCCTGCACAGCTTCGACCTCGGCATGTGGGCAGAGGACGACGAGCTGGTCGGATCCGGCATGCACGTGCTGGTCCTGGTCACCGAGTAGTCCGGGGCCGGACCGTCGTGGAGACCAGGGAAATCCATGTCCGGGTGCCGGTGAGGATCCGCCTCACCGGCGACCCGGGCCCCGCCGAACTGGCCGCGCTGACCCGCCGCCTCACCGCACTGGTCACCGCCCGGCTCGCCGCCGCCGACCGCGAACTCGCCCGCGCCCAGCGCCCCTTGGCGTCCCCGGGGGTGGCGGTGGAGGCCCGCGAGCCGTACGACCCGGCCCGGGACGCGGGCCCCGGCTACGGCCTCCCCTCGTACGCGGGCGACGGCCGGCCCGCACAGGTGCCGGTCCGAGGCCGCGCCGAATCCCCTTGGACCGTGGTGCGCACCGGCCGCGCCGGGCTCCCCGTCGAACGGTTCCTCGCGTACGTCGAGGAGGTGCTGCACACGCCCTTCCCGCAGGCCGTGCTCTACACCGCCCTCACCGGCACCAGCCGCCCCGTCGACGTCTGGCTCGTCCGCGTCGACCGGCCCTACGTCCCTGACGAACTCGGCCAGGAAATCCTGGCCAGGGCCGCCGCCGGCGCCCGCCCCGAACACGGTCCGCGCACCGAACCCGCCTGGGTGCTCACCGGCTCCGAAGAGGCACTGCACCGGCTTGTCGAGGCCGATGAGGACGGCACCCTCGCCCCGCGTGTCCGCGGTGTGCCGCCCGGCCACGTCCTGTTCGTCTTCATGCATCTGCCGCGCGTCGACCTCACCGACGTCGCCGTGCCAGGACCCGGGCTGTCCCTCACCATGACCGTGCGCGAGGCCGGCTTCTGCGTCGACCCCGAGGTCTTCGCCCGGGCCGTCGGTGTCCCCTGGAGCCGCTACGCCGAGGAGTTCGCCGACGACGCCGTCACCGTCTGGACCCAGCCCGCCGTGCTGCGCCCCGCCTCCACCCTCGCCGGCGCCGACGAGGACACCCGGCACGAGGCCCTGTTCCTCCTCTTCGACCGGCACGCCGGCAGCGGCAGCCCGCGCCACGAACCCGCCGCCCGGCTCTTCGTCGCCGACGACACCCACCTGCCCGGACTGCCCGAGACCGTCCGGCGGCAGAGCACCTGGCCGCCCGGCGAAGCGGGCGTCCGGGTCCTCTACTGCCGCGCCGACCTCGACCTCGCCCCCGAACGCCTCGGCGCCGCGATCTTCCGCCCCGTCGCCCGGCAGATGGCCGCCGCCCTCGTCGCGCGCCTCGGCGACGAGGGCTTCGGCGACCTGCTCGACCGCGTCCTCGACGAGGCCGCCCCCCACGCCCGCGGTCGCTTCGGCAGCCTCTTCGGCCATGTCCTCGCCGTCCTCGAACAGGACGGAAAACTCGGCGAGTTCTTCGACGCGGCCGACGCCACCGGCCGGTTCGCCCTGCGCCTGAGTCTGCTTCAGCAGTGCGAGGCCACCCCGTACGCCCGCCACCCACGTGTAGGAGCCCTGCGCGCCGCCCTCACCGAGGAGCGCCGCGCCACCACCGCCAACGCCTACACCGCCGGCGGCCCCGGACAGGGCGAGATCCAGCTCCACCACGACCCCACGGCCACCGTCCCCGTGGGCGGCCTCCTCGGCGACGCCGACCCGATCTACACCAAGCGGGCCGATGCCATGCGCCCCAAGCCAGGCAAGGCCGAGGCGCTGCGGGCCGAACTCCTCGCCCAGCGACAGAAGCTGGTCGCCGACCTCCTCGCCGGACGGGAGCAACGCGACTACAGCGAGGGGGAGTTCGCCAACGAGGTCATCCAGCGGGCCGCTCGCGCCGCGCATGTCACCGCCGACGACTTCGAGAAGATCCAGGTCGAGTACGGCATCCGGCTCCTGGAGGTCGTCGCCGCCGAGCACAGCGGGCTCCCGTCCTACAACGTCACGTACGAGATCGTCTCGCGCACGCTGGGCGGCGGCGCCCCCTGGGGCACGGCCGCCGGACCGCTCATCGAGGGCGTCGGCGAGTTCGAGGCCCGGCTGGTGCAGTGGCGCCTCGGCCGCCACGGCGAGGTCTTCCAGGCCATCCACTTCGCCGTGCTCGTCGTGCTCGTCGTCGGCGGCATCGCCATCGTCTTGGAGGCCGGCATCGTCGGCCTGCTCATCGAACTCGGCGGCGGCGGAACGGCGGTGGGCATCGGCATCGGCCTCTCCGAGACGGCCTATCTCCTGAAGGTGCTGCTCGGCCAGGAGGAGGCGAGCCTCGGCGGCTTCGTCCTGGCCGCGGTCGACGGCTATCTCGGCGCCGTCGGCTTCCGCGTCGGCGCCGGACTGGGCGGCTGGGCCGGCGGCCGTATCGGCACCGCCACCCTGCGCGGCCGGGTCACCTCCTGGCTCACCACCAAGCTCATCACCGGCGCCGTCGGCGGCGCCGCCACCGCCGGCCTGGAGACCCTCGCCCACGACGTCGTCTCCGTCGCCTTCCAGGACGGGCAGTGGAGGGGCATCGCCACCTATGTGCGCCGCATGGAGTACGGGGCCGTGGTCGGCATCATCGCCGAGTTCACCGTCGTTCCCTTCCTGCGCGCCCTCCTCAAACGCGCCGCGCCGACCCTCGTGCGCGCCGCCCTCCTCACCCAACTCCTGCGCGAGGAAGGCGTGTCGGCCCAACGCTGGGCGGAGGCCATGGCCCACACCCGTGAGCGCATGGAGCAGACCCTCGTCCGGACCGTCGCCGCACCGGAGGCGCGCGCCTGGACCACCGCCCTGACCGAACGCGTCGACGAGGCCGCGCAGGAGCTCGGCCCCGCGCCCCGGGCGGGCGCGGGCCCGCACCCAGGGCCCGAACCGGCCGGCACCGCACCCGTGGTCGAGGGCGCCGCCGCGCGCCCGCGCCCCGGCCCCGCCACCCGCTGGCAGACCCGGGAACAGCTTGAACAGGCGGCCCTGAGAGACCCGGAGGCGGGCCTCGACCGGGCCTGGTACGAGAACGCGAACGAAGCCCAGTTGCGTGCCCGCGAGGCCCGCGACCCGGTCGCCAAGGAGTACCTGGACGAGCGGTGGGGCGGCACCCGGCGCCCGTTCCAGCCCGACCGGCCCAGCGACCCCGCCCTCCAGGAACGGCTCCGCGCCGACCTGCGCGAGGCGCGCGCCGCCGTCGAGGCCGAGCGGCGCAGCCTGGAACAGGAGGGGCTGCGCGAACCCGGCACGCGCGAACCCGGCGGCTTCGAGACCCGTGACACCCGCGCCGGGCGGCAGGGCGTGCCGCCGACCGCCAAGTCCGCCGCCGCCTACGAGGGCACGGTCGCCGTCGCCCGCACCGACATCCCGGCCCTGGCCGGCGAGCGTTTCTCCGGCGGCTCGCCGCGCGCCCTCGGCTCGTACGACCCCACGCACGAGATCCGGCCGCCGGAGAACGTGGTCGTACCACAGGCCCACGGCCACGCCGAGCAGGACCTCGGCCAGCAGCTCGACGCCCGCCTGAACGCCCTCACTCCGGCCGAGCGGGAGGCGGCGCGAGGCCACACCGTGTTCATCCGCGTCGACCAGGAGGTCTGTTCGATCTGCGCGGCCGCCCTGGGCGGCGGCCCGCGCGCCGGAGTCCTGGCCCGGCTCAGCGCCCGCCACCCCGACCTCGTCTTCGAGGTCACCGCGGATGACACCAGCGCTGTCTACCGGATCGTCGGCGGCAGGAGGGTCCGATGAGCCGGCCCGCGAGCACGGGGCCCGGCGGTGGTGGGGCGGGCACCCCGTACCCCTGCCGTTACCACCTGCCCGAGAGCCTCCCGAGGCCCGTCGGGCTCTCCCCGGACACCGCCCGGCTGCTCGGCATCGCCGTCCGGCAGGCCCTTGACGACGCCGTCCGCGCCGCCGAGGCCCGCCGGAACGCGCCGGAGACTCTCACCGGGCCCGCCTCCGGTTCCGCAGGGCAGGGGAGCTCGTCGGGCGAGCAGGCCGTCGGTGCGTATCCGGTGCCCAGCTACGACGACCTGGGCCGCCCGGTCGCCCTGCCGCTCGTACGGGCCTCCGGCCAGGGCGGCGGCCCCGTCGCCACGGGACGCCCGGCGGGCGGGATCGGCGCCGGCGCGGGCCCGGCCGGCGGCGGCCGTGACCTCGGCCGCGGCCCCGGTACCCGTCCCGAGCCGACTCCCACGCCGCCCAAGGCATGGACCCCGCAGGCCCTGGAGGCTCTGCGCGCCCAGTTGGGCCACGGCTACCGCAACGCGGTGATCGGCCGGATCTCCGCGGACAGCCTCGTCGTCGGCGAGCAGAGCATCCGGCTCGTGCCCGCCCTCGGCGACGGCGCCGACCGGGAGCGGACCGTCGCCGCCCGGATCGGCGACGGCGCCTTCTACCTCGACCCGATCCCGCGCGACCGGTTCACGTTGCTGGCCGCCGCCGTGCCCGGCGCGGGCTACGCCGTGCACCGGGTCGGTGCCGACGGGCGCCGCCAGGACACCGGGCTTCGCGTGCTCACCTGGAACACTGCCACCGTCCCGGCCGGCATCCTCGCGTACACCAGCGACCTCACCACCCTCCGCGAGATCACCATCGTCGGCCGCAAGCCCGGCGCCCCACGCGCTGCGGCCGCCCGCATCGCCGATGTCCTGCACCACCTCACCCAGGCGCCGGGCTCGGTCGCGGCAACCACCCTCAAGGCGTACCTGCGCGACCTCGACGACGACGAAGTCATGGCCTGCTTCGAGGAATTGCGCAAGCTCGGCCGGCTCGGCGAGACCCTGGCCCTGGTCCGCGTCCGCGAGTTCCGTGCCTACCTCCAGGAACGACACGTGCCCTGGACGTACATCTTCGCCAACTGGGAGCCCAACCTGGCCGACGGAGCAGCCGTGTTCAGCGGTGTGCTGTGGGGAGCGGGCGAGAGCGTCACCGACGTCCTGGAGATCATCGGCATGCTCGCCGGCTCGGTGTTCTCCGAACGGCTCGCCCAGGAACGCCACCAGTTCTGGACGGCGGTCGTCACCGCCGTCCAGCACCCGCTGATCACCGGACAGGAAGGGCTGCGGCAACTCCGCGACACCTTCTGGGAACGCCTTGAGCGGCTGGAGTTCTTCGACGCGGGCCGCTTCCTGGGTCAGCTTGTGGTGGCCGTGATGACCCTGCCCGAGGCCGTCCGCGCGCTGCCCAAGCTGGGCCGGAGCGCCGTCCGGGTCGTCGCCGCCTTCAACCGGATCGGGGTGGCGATGCTCGACCACATCGGGCTCACCCTCAGGGACATGGTCCGCTTCCTGCTCACGGAGCAGCGCGCCTTCGTCACCGAGAACAACATCGTGCTGATGATGAGCGATGGTGACGACATCCTCGCCTCGGGCCCGAAGACGAAGGGCACCGTCGCGATCGCGCACGGCGAGTTCGTCCAGGCGGTCAAGGACGGCACCACTCCCCTCTTCTCCGATACCGAGATCGACACGTGGCTGAAGCGGCTCGACGAACTCCTCAAGCAAGCCGCGAAGTCCGGCGCCACCGAGGCCGGCGCGGCGGGAAAGGCCGTGCTGACCGTGGAGGCACTGGAGGAGCTCGTCGGCGCGGCCCTCGCGGAGCTCGGCGAGGCCCCAGGGAGCGCGACCCTCCCGAACAGCGTGAAGGGCACCAAGCTGCACACCATCTTCAGCCGCCTGGTCAAGGAGCGCTTCGCGTTCAGCGGACTGGAACTCGTCAGCGAGACCAGCCTGCGCTCCTTCGCGAAGCTCCCGGCCGAGCTCCTGGACCTGCCGATCGAGGCCTATGTGAAGCGGACCCCGGGCCTGATGCCGTACGAGCGGCAACTGACCCCGCTGTTCCGGGGCGAGGGCGGCAAGGTCCGGCTGATCGGCGACCTCAGGCCCGACCTCGTCGTCCGGGCGCCGGGCGAACTGGTCGTGTTCGACCTGACCAGTGTCGAGCGTGCCCGGCACCTGGCGAAGGACATCCTGTACACCCATCTGCTGAGCGCGTCGGGGGAGATCGTCCGGGTCGGCGAGACGTACTGGCGCCACTTCGGCAAGACCACGGCCGAGATCGAGTCCCTCTACCCGAAGGAGGTACGGGCGGCCCGCAAGCAGGCTGAACTCGCCCGGCGCCTCAAGGCCCTGCACGACGCGAAGAAGGGCACCCCTCCCTGAACGCCTGAGTCCTGAACGCCTGAGTCCTGAACGCCGGCCGACGTCGACGCGTTCGGCGTGCCACTGGACGTGACCGACGAGGCGAGCGTGACCGCCGCCGCACGGCTGATCGAGGAACGGCGGGCCGCGGTGCCCTGTCGAGGACTGCTCGGGCGCGCCTCGCCCGGGGTCCGCGGGGGCCTGACTCCGGCACGCCCGCTTCAGGTACGTGGACGTACCGAGGTCGCGCGAGTGGGGCCGTCGGGGCGGACCGTGATGCCGAACAGCGTCTTCGCCGGGGTGGCGGAGAAGGCCAAGGTGTGGGCCGGCAGCAGGTGTTCGAGGAGGACGGTCGATTCGCGGAGCGCGAACTGGAGACCGAGGCAGGCGCGAGGACCGATACCGAAGGGGAAGTAGGCCCCCGGGTGGGCGGGCCTGCCGCCGGGGGCGGTGAAGCGCTCGGGGGCGAAGTGCTCCGGGTCCGGCCACAGTTCGGGGTCGCGGTGGGTGAGGTACGGGCAGACCAGGATGTCGGTCCCCGCCTCGACGGTGTACCCGGCGAGGGTGTCGTCCTCGGGGGCGTGGCGCGGCAGGATCCAGGCGGACGGGTAGAGCCGGAGCGTCTCGTGGACCAGGGCCTGAACGGCCTGGCGACGCTGCTCCGAGCCCTCGCCGCCGGTGGCGAGGGCTTGTTCGCGGGCGGCGGGGTGCCGGTCGAGGAGCAGATAGAGCCAGGTCAGGGTGGTGGCGGTGGTCTCGTGCCCGGCCACCAGCAGCGTCACCATCTCGTCGCGGATCAGCCGGTCGGTGTACTCGGGGCGCTCGGCGGCGGCGTCGGTCAGAACGTGCAGAAGGCCGGGCCCGTCGGGACCGGCCACCCCGCCGCGGGCGGCCTCGACGGCCTGCCGGGCGACCGCGTCGATCCGGGCGAGATCGGCGGCGACGGCGTCGCGGGCGTCGGTCACGTCGGCGGGCAGAGTGGGGAGGGCGGTCGCCACGCCGGCCACGGCCTCCAGTTCGCGCTCGGTCCCGTCGTCCAGAGGGTGTCCGGTGAGGGAGCGCCAGATCGCGTCCAGGGCGAAGCGGCGCATCTCGCGCCCGACGTCGAAGGTCTGTCCGGTACGGGCGTATCCCTCCCAGCGTTCGGCGGTGGTCCGGGCGGCCTCGGTGATCCGGTGTTCGTAGCGGCGCATGCCGGGACCGGTGAACTGGGACTGCAACAGGCGGCGTTGGGACTTCCAGGCCGCACCGGTGGCGGAGAGGACTCCGTCGCCGATCAGCAGTCGGGCGCGGTGGGAGCGCTTGACGTACCGGTCCGGGTGCCGGGCGAGTACGTGCTGTACGGCCCCCGGGTCGGTGACGAGAACGGTAGGGGCCGGCCCGACGCGGAACGCGGCGACGCCGCCGAGCCGCTCGCGCACCTGGGAGAGCAGCTCGACCAGTTCGCCGCCCTCCGACCGCCACCGCCGCACGAGTTCGGGCTCGGCCTCGGGGACGGCTCGTCCCGTTCCGGGGACCTGCGTGAGGGAGTCGGAGGTGGCTTCGGCGTCCATGGTTCCTCTCCTGGTCAACCGTGCTCGGCCCTGACGGAGCAACCGCGCCACGGACTTTACGGGAGGGGGCGGAGCCGCGGGACGCGAACCTTCGAGCCGGGGCAGGAAGGTACGGAGAATCGGCGGCCCGACCCCGGGGAGCGATCTCGGTCAGCCCAGGAAGCTCAGGCGAACCTGGCGGTCGGGGTTGTCCCTGTTCGTGTCGACCAGGCAGACCGACTGCCAGGTCCCCAGTTCCAGTCGCCCCGCGACCACCGGCAGCGTCGCGTGGGGCGGTACGAGGGCGGGGAGGACGTGGTCCCTGCCGTGGCCCGGGGTGCCGTGGCGGTGGTGCCAGCGGTCGTCGGCGGGGAGCAGGGTGTGCAGGGCCGCGAGGAGGTCGTCGTCGCTGCCCGCGCCCGTTTCGATGACCGCCACCCCCGCGGTGGCGTGCGGCACGAAGAGGTTCAGGAGGCCGTCCCGGCCCGCCGCCGTCTCCCGGAGGAATTCCGCGCAGGCGTGGGTCAGATCGGTCACCGTCTCCTCGGTGCCGGTGGCGAGACGCAGGACTCTGGTGGTGAACGCGTGAGACATACGTCCATCTTGCCGACCGCCAGACGGAAGCGCGCGTCCGCGTGGCGAGACGGCATTGACCGGGTCCGGAACATCTCGCTACGTTCGGCGACATGTCCCGATCAGCTCTGCTCACCACGCGCGGTCACATCGACCTGCTGCGGGTGGCTTCCGCCGCGTGTTGTCGCGGCTGCTGACCTCTCTTCGGCTCCGGCGCCTTCCTTCCCCGAGCCCCGCGTCTCCCCACCACCCCGTCGTACCCGGCTGACCGTGCCGTAGCACCACTGTGCGCGGACGCCGGGGCGGGGTCCTGACGCCATCCCCCCTCCCTCGCTCTGTCGCTGCCCGTGGAGCCCCCATGACGCTCGATCATGCCCCGCCCGACATATCCCCTGAATCAACTTATCTCCCCCCTGTTCTGGAGGCCGTGACCCCCGTCTCCGCGCACGGTTCACGGCTGCGTACCGTCCCCCGGTGGCTGCGCCGTACGGTCGGGCCGCTGCTGCTTCTGGTCTGCTGGCAGGTGCTCAGCGCGGCGGGGGTGCTGCACCGTGACATCCTCGCCTCGCCCGGCACCATCGCCCGCGCCGCCGGCGATCTGATCGCCGACGGAACCCTGCCCGCCGCCATGGGGGTCTCGCTCCAGCGTGTCGCCGCGGGGCTGTTGCTCGGCGGGGTGATCGGGGTCTCCCTCGCCCTGGTGTCGGGGCTCTCCCGGCTCGGTGAGGATCTGGTCGACGCCACGGTGCAGATGCTGCGCACCGTCCCCTGGGTCGGTCTGATCCCGCTGTTCATCATCTGGCTCGGCATCGGCGAGGCGCCCAAGATCGCGCTCATCGCGCTCGGGGTCGCCTTCCATCTCTATCTCAACGTGTACGCGGGGATCCGCGGCGTCGACGAACAACTCATCGAGGCGGGCGAGTCGTTGGGGCTCGGCCGCTGGGGGCTGATCCGGCATGTGGTCCTGCCGGGCGCGCTGCCCGGCGCGATGACCGGTCTGCGGTACTCGCTCGCCACCGCCTGGCTCGCGCTGGTCTTCGGCGAGTCGATCAACGCGGACGCCGGTATCGGCTTCCTGATGAACCAGGCCAGGGACTTCTTCCGTACCGACATCATCGTCGTCTGCCTGGTCGTCCACGCCCTGCTCGGCCTGCTCGCCGACGCCGTCGTCCGTACTCTCGAAAGGCTGCTGCTGCAATGGCGACCGACCTTCAAGGGCCAGTGAAAAGCGCGCCGGATCTCGACGGCGCTGCGGCCGTACGGGTCGAGGGGCTGACCCGGTCCTTCGATGGGCGGCCGGTGATCGACCAGCTCGATCTGACCCTGCGGCCAGGGGAGTTCACCGCCCTGCTGGGCCGCAGCGGCTGCGGCAAGTCGACCCTGCTGCGGGTCCTGGCGGGCCTCGACCGGGAGATCGAGGGCACCGTACTCGTACCGAAGCGGCGCGCCGTCGCGTTCCAGGCGCCGCGGCTGATGCCGTGGAAGCGGGTCTGGCGCAATGTGCTGCTCGGTCTGGACGGCAAGCCCGAACGGGCCGTGGCGGAGAGCGCGTTGGCGGAGGTCGGCCTGGGCCACCGGTCGGGCGCCTGGCCCAGGACGCTCTCGGGCGGCGAGGCCCAGCGCGCCTCGCTCGCCAGGGCGCTGGTACGGGAGCCGGATCTGCTGCTGCTCGACGAGCCGTTCGGGGCGCTGGACGCGCTGACCCGGCTCACGGCGCAGCGGCTGGTCGCCGAGTTGTGGCAGCGGCGCGGCTGCGCGGTCCTGCTCGTCACCCATGACGTGGAGGAGGCCCTGCTGCTCGCGGACCGGGCGCTGGTGATGCGGGACGGTGTCATCGCGTACGAGACTCCGGTCGCGCTGGACCCGCCGCGTTCCGTGGGCGATCCGGGTTTCGCGGCTCTCCGCGCCCGGCTGCTCGCCGAGTTGGGGGTCGATGACGTCGGGGATTGATGTCGTCAGGGATCGATGTCGTCGGGGATCGATGACATCGACGACCCCGCCGTCCCCGAAAAACCGTAGCTCCCCCTCCCCCCACCCCCTGAGAGACCGCTCATGAAACGCATTCTGCCCGCAGTCCTGTTGCCCCTCGCCCTGCTGCTCACCGCCTGCTCCGGCGGTTCGTCCGCCGGTGGCTCCGGCGGCGTCGGCGGCTCCACCGACGGGAAGGGGTCGGTGACCCTCAACGTCGGTGACCAGAAGGGCGGTTCCGAGGCGGTCCTGCGGGCCGCCGGTGAACTCGACGATCTGCCCTACAAGGTGAAGTGGTCGACGTTCACCTCCGGTCCGCCGATGCTCGAAGCGGTCAACGCCGGTGCCGTGGACGTCGGTTCGGTCGGCAACACCCCGCCTGTCTTCGCCGCCGGGGCCAAGTCGAAGATCACGATCGTGGGCGCCACGCATGGCGACGCCCGGGGCGAGACCATTCTCGTGCCGAAGGACTCGAAGCTGAGAAAGACGGCCGACCTCCGGGGGAAGACCGTCGCGGTCGCCCAGGGCAGTTCGGCGCACTACCAGTTGATCGCCTCGCTCCGGCGCGCCGGCCTCACCCTCAAGGACATCAAGGTCACCCTGTTGCAGCCGGCCGACGCGCTGGCCGCGTTCGCCGGGGGCAAGGTCGACGCCTGGGCCGTGTGGGACCCGTACACGTCACAGGTGCTCCATGCCGGACAGGGCAAGGTCCTGACGGATGGTCAGGGGGTCGTCAACGGGCTGAACTTCCAGGTCGCCGCGGACGCCGCGCTCAAGAACAAGGCGAAGACGGCGGCGCTCGGTGACTTCATCGACCGGCTGCGCCGCGCCCAGGACTGGGTCTACCGGCATCCGGAGGCGTGGGCGAAGGTCTGGGCGAAGGACACCGGGCTGCCGTACGACGTGGCCCTGGACGCGGTGAAACTGACCTGGGGGACGCGGGTGCCGGTGGCGCTGGACGCCGCGGCGGTGGCTTCCGAGCAGAAGATCGCCGACACCTTCGCCGAGCAGGGGCTCATCCCCCGCCGCTTCGACTTCGCCGACTACCTGGACGGCCGCTTCAACAAGGATCTGCCGCCGTCGACCTCACCCGCGCGCAGCTACGGAAAGGCTTCTTCCCGATGAGCGTTCATCTGCACTGGTTCCTGCCGACCGGGGGCGACGGGCGCACCCTGGTGGACCGTCACGCGTACACCGACGGGGGCATCAAGCGATCGAAGATCACCCCGGTGAGCGGGGTCAGGGCGCCCGACATCGAGTATCTGGCGCAGATCGCCAAGGCCGCCGAGCATCTCGGCTTCGAGGCGGTGCTGACGCCCACCGGCACCTGGTGCGAGGACGCCTGGCTGACGACGATGGCACTCGCGCAGCAGACCGAGCGGCTGAAGTTCCTGGTCGCCTTCCGGCCGGGGCTGATCTCGCCGGTGCTGGCGGCGCAGATGGCGGCCACGTACCAGCGGATCACCCGGGGCAGGCTGCTGCTCAACGTGGTGACCGGCGGCGATGCCACGGAACAGCGGCGCTTCGGCGACCATCTCGACCACGACCGGCGCTACGCCCGGACGGCGGAGTTCCTGTCGGTGGTACGGGGTGCGTGGGAGGGGCGCCCGTACGACTTCGACGGGGAGCACTTCCAGGTGGAGGGCGGGCTGACCGCGCTCCCGCCGGACCCGCTGCCGGACATCTTCTTCGGCGGCTCGTCGGCGGCGGCCGGGCCGGTCGCGGCGGAGCACGCGGATGTCTATCTGACCTGGGGCGAGCCGCCGGCCCAGGTGAAGGAGAAGATCGACTGGATCCGCTCGCTCGCCGAGGAGCGCGGCCGTACGGTCCGGTTCGGCATCCGGATGCACACCATCTCGCGGGACTCCGCGCGCGACGCCTGGGCCACGGCCGACCGGCTGCTGGACGATCTCGACCCCGAGACGGTGGCCGCGGCCCAACGCGCGCTGAGCCGGAGCGAGTCGGCGGGCCAGCAGCGGATGCTCGCCCTGCACGGCGGCTCACGCGACGAGCTGGAGATCTCGCCCAACCTGTGGGCGGGGGTCGGTCTGGTACGAGGTGGGGCGGGCACCGCGCTGGTCGGCAGCCATGCCGAGGTCGCGGACCGGATCGAGGAGTACCACGAACTGGGCATCGAGCACTTCGTGCTCTCCGGCTACCCGCATCTGGAGGAGGCGTACTGGTTCGGGGAGGGAGTGACGCCGGTGCTGGCGGAGCGCGGGCTGCTCGCGCAGGTCCCGGCGTCCCCGCTGCTCGGGGTGGCGGGGGCGGGCGGCACGCGGGCTCCCGGAGACGGGGGCGGGGGCGGCGCGCCGCTGCTGCTGGCCGGGGGCCGCTGAGCCGCCGGGGGCCCGTACGCACCCCCGGTACGCGCGCGGTCGGCCGGTACGCGTCCGGTCGCGGGCGCCGGGCCGGGCCGGGAAGATTGCCGGGACCCGGGCTGTTGGTAGAACCGTGAACGACTTTGGGGTACGCGACATCGACGTGGTGGTCATCGGCGCCGGCCAGGCGGGGCTGTCCGGCGCCCACCATCTGCGGCGCTCGGGGCTGGAGCCGGACCACGACTTCGTCGTCCTCGACCATGCCCCGCGGCCGGGCGGCGCCTGGCAGTTCCGCTGGCCGTCGCTGACGTACGGCAGGGTCCACGGCATGCACGCACTGCCCGGCATGGAGCTGGTCACCGGACCGGAGGACGACGGGCGGCCGTCGTCCGAGGTGATCGGCGCGTACTTCACGGCGTACGAGCACCGCTTCGGCCTGCGGGTCCACCGGCCGGTCGATGTCCGTGCCGTACGGGAGGGCACCGGCGGTCGGCTGCGGGTGGAGACCTCGGAGGGGACCTGGTCGGCCCGGGCGCTGATCAACGCCACCGGCACCTGGGACCGCCCGTTCTGGCCGCGCTACCGGGGCCAGGAGACCTTCCGGGGACGCCAGTTGCACACGGCGAACTATCCGGGGCCCGAGGAGTTCGCGGGGCTGCGGGTGATCGTGGTCGGCGGCGGGGCCTCCGGCACCCAGCACCTCATGGAGATCGCGCGGGTGGCGGCGGGGACGACCTGGGTGACCCGCCGCCCGCCGGTCTTCCGCGAGGGCCCGTTCACCGAGGAGTGGGGCCGGGCGGCGGTGGCGCTCGTCGACGAGCGGGTGCGCCGGGGGCTGCCGCCGCAGAGCGTGGTCTCGGTCACCGGGCTGCCGGTGACGGAGGCCGTCGCGCGGGCGCGCGAGGAGGGGGTGCTCGACCGGCTGCCGATGTTCGACCGGATCACTGCGGAGGGTGTGGCCTGGGACGACGGCCGGACGGTGGACGCCGACGTGATCCTCTGGGCGACCGGGTTCCGGCCCGCCATCGATCATCTCGCGCCGCTGGGGCTGCGGGAGCGGGGCGGCGGGGTCCGGGTCGAGGGGACGCGCGCCGTACGGGACGAGCGGGTCCACCTCGTCGGGTACGGGCCCAGCGCCTCCACGATCGGCGCCAACCGCGCCGGACGTGCGGCCGTACAGGAGATCGGGCGGCTGCTGGAACGTACACCCAAGGCGGGGACGCCCGGGGAGAGGACACCCGGGGAGAGGACGGCAGGCGAGGCGGCGACAGGGGACGAGCAGGCGGAGGCGCTGCGTGCGTGAGAGGCGCTGCGTGCGTGAGAGGGGCTGAACGCCCTTCCTACGCGGCGCCCTCGCGGTGCTTGTTGAACTCCTCGACGTTCTTGCGGTGTTCGGCGTACCGGTTCGTGAAGCGGGTGTCGCCGGGCTTCACGGTGACGAAGTACAGCCAGTCCCCGGGCGCGGGGCTGACGGCGGCGCGCATCGCCTCCTCCCCCGGGTTCCCGATCGGCGTGGGCGGCAGTCCCTTGTGTTCGTAGGTGTTGTACGGGCTCTTCGTCCGGGTGTCCTCGTGGGTGGTGTCCAGGGTGGAACGGTTCAGCGCGTAGTTGAGCGTCGAGTCCATCTGGAGCGGCATGCCGAGGGCGAGCCGGTTGTGCACGACCCGGGCGACCCTGGCCATGTCCGCCGTTGTGGCGGCCTCCGCCTGGACGATGCTGGCGATGGTGACCGTCTGGTAGGCCGTCACCCCGTGGGCCTGCGCGCCGGCGGTGATCCGGTCGCCCCCGAACCGCTGGTTCGCGGTCCTGACCATGTAGTCGAGCAGTCCGGCCGGGGAGGTCGAGGGGGCGATCGGGTACGTCGCCGGGAAGAGATAGCCCTCCGGGTTGGCCCGGGCCGCCTCGGGCAGTTCGAGCCGGGTGCTCGCCAGCGCCTTCCGGGTGGTGCCCGCCGGCACGTCGAGCGCGCGGTCGACCGAGGCGTAGACCTGGGTCGCGCGCCGGCCCTCGGGAACGATCAGGGACGTCGCCCGCGGGGCGCTCTCGTCCCCGCCGGTCAGCAGGGCCACCGGCACCAGCACCGCGGCCGTTGCCACCAGGGCGGCGCCGGTGATCAGCACCAGCCGGCCGCGGCGGGTCAGCCGGGTACCGCGCCCGGGTCGTGCCACCGGAGGCTCGTTCTTCATATGGGCACACTAACCCGGAGTGATCATCGAACCCGACATCTCGGGCATGGCGACACGAATGGCACGCGTTCGGACGGACACCGGGACGACCGCCGGAACCACCACCCGGACAACCGCCCGGACGAATGCCCGGCGGACGAACAACGATCGAGGAACACACGAACGTGGGATCGGTTGTTCGTCAGAACGTGTGATCGCATCGGAATCCATTGCTCCGCACCGATGTGACGGGTGATTCTTACGGAGCGCGTTCGACGGGCTGCAGACCGTGAAGCGCACTGTCCCGCAGTTGCATCACGTACAAGGAGAAACACCTCGATGAACGTCATCACCAGCCTGCTCGCCGGCATCGTCCACTTCGTGGGCTGGCTCGTCTGACACACCTTCACCGAACGCGGTGCCGTCGCTTCCCGTCCCAGGGAGCGGCGGCGCTGCCGTGTTCACCGGGCTTCGAGAGCCACCGGTGCGAGACCGCCGGCGCCGGAGGCGTCCGCGTGCGACGGGCGCTCGTCCCTGCGGACGAGCGCGGCGTAGCGGCCGTCCCGTCGGAGCAGTTCCTCGTGGGTACCCCGCTCGGCGACGGCGCCCGCGTGGAGGACGACGATCTGGTCCGCGTCCCTGACCGTGGAGAGCCGGTGCGCGATGGTGATGGTCGTACGTCCTTCGGAGAGCGCGTCGATGGCCTGCTGCACCGCGTGTTCCGTACGGGTGTCCAGCGCGCTGGTCGCCTCGTCCAGGATGAGTACGGGCGGGTCGCGCAGGATGGTGCGGGCGATCGCGAGGCGCTGTTTCTCGCCGCCGGAGAAGCGGTATCCGCGCTCACCGACCAGCGTGTCGTAGCCGTCGGGCAGCGAGGCGATGTGGTCGTGGATCTGGGCGGCCTTCGCGGCGGTGCGCATCTCCTCGTCCGTGGCGTCCGGCTTGGCGAAGCGCAGGTTGTCGGCGACCGAGGCATGGAACAGATAGGTCTCCTGGGAGACGACACCGACGGCCCGGGCGAGGGTGTCGAAGTCCAGATCGCGTACGTCCACGCCGTCGAGGAGCACCCGGCCGCCCGTCACGTCGTACAGCCGGGGCACGAGATAGCTGAGGGTCGACTTGCCGGAGCCCGTGGGGCCGACGACGGCGAGGCTGCCGCCGGACGGGACGGTCAGGTCGATCCCGCTGAGGGTCTGGCGGTCCTTGTCGTCGTAGCTGAAGTCGACGCCGTCGAAGCGGACCTCGCCGCGGATCCGTTCCAGCCGGACCGGCCGCTCGGGCTCGGTGATGTCGACGGGGAGATCCAGGTACTCGAAGATGCGCTGGAAGAGCGCGAGGGAGGTCTGCATGTCCACTCCGGTGGACAGCAGGCTCACGGCGGGCCGGAAGAGCCCCTGCTGGAGCGAGACGAAGGCGACGAGCGTCCCGATGGAGACGGGGGTGCCGCCCGCGCCGAGCGCGATGCCCGCGGCCCAGTAGATGACGGCGGGCATGGCCGCCATGACGATGCCGATGGTCGACATCCGCCAGCGGCCCGCCATGCTGGAGCGGACCTCCAGATCGACCAGGCGCTCGGACTCGTCGGCGAAGGAGCGCGTGAGCGAGTCGGCCCGGCCCATCGTGCGGCCGAGGAGTATGCCGCTCACGGAGAGCGATTCGGTGACGGTCGCGGCCATGGTGGCCATCTGCCGCTGGCGCTCCGTGGTGATCTTCTTGCGCTCGCGGCCGACCTTGCGGCTGATCCAGACGAAGACGGGGAGCAGCACCATCGAGACGGCGGTGAGCCGCCAGTCCAGGGCGAGCATCGCGACGACCGAGGCGATCACGGCCGTGAGGTTGGAGACCAGCGAGGTCGCGGTGGAGGTCACCGTCGCCTGCATGCCGCCGATGTCGTTGGCGATGCGCGACTGGACCTCACCGGTCCTGGTTCTGGTGAAGAAGGCGAGCGGCATGCTCTGGAGCCGGCTGTAGACGCCGGTCCGCAGATCGTGCATGACCCGCTGGCCGACGGTCGTGGAGATCAGTGTCTGGAGCACGCCGAAGATGCTGTTGACGACCGCCGTCAGGATCATGCCGAGGGCCAGCAGACTCAGCAGGCCGGTACGGCCCTGCGGGATCGCTGTGTCGAGGATCTCGCGCAGCATGAACGGCGAGGCGACCGTGACCAGCGAGGACGCCGCGACGAGAAGGCCGACGAGGGCGAGCCGGCCGCGGTAGGGGCGGAAGAGGCCGAAGATCCGCCGAAGCTGGGCGGGCTGTTCCGGCTCCGACTCCGGCTCCGGCTTCGCCCCTGACGGACCGGGTGGACCAGGTGGACCAGGTGGACCCGACGCCTCCGACCGGCCAGACCGGCCGGACCGATCGGGGTCGTCGGGGACGGGGCGGGGCGAGGGTGTCCAGGTGGAGGGTTCGGGTTTCATGGGCTCCTTCGATGACAGATGTCCGATGTCCGGTGAAGTGCGAGGGCTCGACGCCCTCCGACGGTCCCGCTCCGGAGGGGCGGGACCGGTCAACTTTACCGACCATAGCTCACTGTTACCTATGTTCACAATCACCTTGGTCCTGATATTATTCCGGCATGAGCACCCCCGATGTCGACGGCATGCTGGCCGAGCAGCTCCTGCGGCTGACCCGGCGGCTCCACCGCATCCAGAAGCAGCAGCTCGAACCGATCGGCATCACCCCCGCCCAGGCACGGCTGCTGCGCGCCCTCACGCTCTACGACACACCCCCGCGGATGACCGATCTGGCCACCCGGCTCGAAGTGGTGCCCCGTGCCGTGACCACCCTGGTCGACAGCCTGGAGGCGAGCGGCTGGGTGCGCCGCGCCCCCGATCCGACCAACCGCCGGGTCATCCGCATCGAGCTGACCGACACCGGCCGGGCGACGCTGCGCGCGCTGCGCGGCGCGCGCCGGTCCGCCGCCGAGGACGTACTGTCGCCGCTGACCGCCGAGCAGCGCGAGGTGCTCGGCGGGCTGCTGTCGACGCTGGTCGACGGGGCCGCCGAGCGCCCCTGCTGAGCGCGGACGGGCGGCCGGAACCGGCCTCCCCCGCGGAAAACCCATTGCCTCGGGCCCTCGAAAACCGCGAACCTTGCACGGTTTGGGCCACCCACGAGTCATGGGACATCATGCAGATTCGCGACCTTCCGTATCCCGATCCGGGGATTCCCGATGTCCGGTCAGGCCCCCGGTTCCTGTTGTGGCTCGGGCGCAACCAGTTGGGCGGACAGCTCAGATCACTCTCCTGGGGCCTGCTGCACCAACTGGGCATCGCCGGACTGCCGCTCGGCGCCGGGGTCGCCGTCCAGGCCGTCATCGACCGCTCCGGGGGCCGGCTCGCGCTGGCCGGCGGCCTGATCGCGCTGTTCGGCCTGGCCATCACCGTCGGCGACACCATGCTGCACCGCACCGCCATGACCAACTGGATCACGGCCGCCGCCCGCCTCCAGCAACTGCTGGCGCGCAAGACGGCCGAGCTGGGGTCCGCGCTGACCCGGCGGGTCGCCGCCGGTGAGGTCGTCGCGGTGTCCACCGGTGACGTGGAGAAGATCGGATGGTTCGTGGAGGCGCTCTCGCGCTTCCTGGCCGCCGTCATCGCCATCGTCCTGATCTGCGTCGGCCTGGCCCTGTACCTGCCGGAGCTGGGCCTGCTCGTCGCCGTCGGCGTGCCGGTGCTGGCCCTCTCCGTACTGCCGCTGCTCCCCCGCGCCACCCAACGCGCGGACATCCAGCGGGAGAAGGCCGGAAAGGCCACCGAGCTGGCGTCCGACACCGTCGCCGGACTGCGGGTGCTGCGCGGCATCGGCGGCGAGGAGCTCTTCCTCGACCGCTACCGCACCGCCTCGCAGGAGGTGCGCGAGGCCGCCGTACGCAGCGCCCGCATGTGGGCGCTGATCTCGGCGATCCAGGTCCTGCTGCCGGGGGTCCTGCTGGTCACGGTGGTCTGGTACGGGGCGCGGCTCGCCCTGGACGGGCAGATCGAGGTCGGCGCGCTGGTGACCGTCTACAGCACGGTGACGCTGATGCTCTTCCCCTTGAGGCACTTCGAGGAGATCGCGATGGCCTACTCCTTCTCCCGGCCCTCCGCGAAGCGCGCGGCCCGAGTGCTGTCCCTGGAGCGCACGGCGTACGAGGACGAGCGCGGCGGGCTCGACGACGCCCGGCCGACGGGCGATCTGTACGACCCCGCCACCGGCCTGCTCGCCCCGTCCGGGCTGCTGACGGCCGTGGTGTGCGGGGACCCGGACGCGGCGGGACGGCTGGCCGAACGGCTCGGCGGCCATGCGGCCGAGGAGGAGAGGAGTCCGTCCGTGCTGCTCGGCGGGGTGGCGCTGGACGATCTCCCGCTGGACTCGGCACGGGCGAGTGTCCTCGTACAGGACAAGGATCCGGTGCTGCTGTCCGGGACGCTGACGGAGCTGCTGGACATCCCGGCCTCCGGCGGGGTCGCCCCGGAGGCGGCGCTGACCGCCGCCCAGTGCGGGGATGTCCTGGACGCGCTCGTCCAGGCCTCGGTGGACGGCAGCGGTGATCCGATGCGGTCCCGGATCACCGAGCGCGGGCGCTCGCTCTCCGGCGGGCAGCGGCAGCGGCTGGCACTGGCCCGTTCGCTGGTCACGGATCCGGAGGTGCTGGTGCTCGACGAGCCGACGTCCGCCGTCGACTCGCATACGGAGGCGCGGATCGCGCGCGGGCTGAAGGAGTTGCGCGCCGGGCGCACGACGGTGGTGTTCGCCTCCTCGCCGCTGCTGCTGGACCACGCGGACCGCGTGGTGTTCGTCCACGAGGGCGAGGCCGTGGCGGTGGGGACGCACCGGGAACTGCTGGGCGGCGACTCCGGCTACCGGGCGGTCGTCACCCGCGAGACGGAGGTCGAAGAGAGAGAAAAAAACGAAGAGAACGAAGAGAACGAAGAGAACGTCCACGTCATGGCACCCGTCGCGGCGCGACTGGCCGGGACCACGAGCGACATGGAGGAATCAACGTGATCGGCTTGGCGCCCCCGGCGTACGACCCGGCGGCCCCGGAGTCGGCGACCACCCTGCCGGTCGGGACACCGGCGACCGTACGGACCTATGTGAGCGAGCTGCTGCGGCGCCACCGTACGGCGTTCGTCGTGCTCGTCGCGGTCAACGCCGTCTCGGTGATCGCCTCGATGGTGGGCCCGTACCTCCTCGGCACCATCGTCGAGGACCTGTCGAACGGCGTGCGCGACCTCCCCATGGAGCGCGTCGTCGCGGTGTTCGTGATCGCGCTGGTCGTCCAGACCGTGTTCGTACGGATGGTGCGGCTGCGCGGGGCGATGCTCGGCGAGGAGATGCTCGCGGATCTGCGCGAGGACTTCCTCGTCCGGGCCGTCGGGCTGCCGCCCGGCGTGCTGGAGCGGGCCGGGACCGGCGATCTGCTCTCCCGGATCACCACGGACATCGACCGGCTGGCGAACGCGATGCGCGAGGCGGTACCACAGCTCGCGATCGGTGTCGTGTGGGTGATCCTGCTGCTCGGCGCCCTGACCGCGACTGCTCCCCCGCTGGCGCTCGCGGTGCTGGTGGCGCTGCCGCTGCTGATCGTCGGCTGCCGCTGGTACTTCCGGCGGGCGCCCTCGGCCTACCGCTCGGAGGCCGCGGGATACGCGGCCGTCGCGGCGATGCTCGCCGAGACCGTCGACGCGGGGCGGACGGTGGAGGCGCACCGTCTCGGCGGGCGCCGTGTGGCGCTCTCGGAGCAGCGGATCCGGGAGTGGACGGCGTGGGAGAGGTACACGCTGTACCTGCGGTCGGTGCTGTTCCCGGTCATCAACCTCACCCATGTGACGATCTTCCTGGCCTCGCTGGTGCTGGGCGGGGTCTTCGTCCTCCAGGGCTGGCTCACCGTCGGGCAGCTCACGACCGGCGCGCTCTTCGCCCAGATGCTGGTGGACCCGGTCGGGCTGATCCTGCGCTGGTACGACGAGCTCCAGGTGGCCCAGGTGTCGATCGCCCGGCTGGTCGGCGTACGGGACATCGAGCCCGCCGCCGGTGACGCGTCCGTCGTGCCCGAGGGCCGCGAGGTCACCGCCGACCGGGTGCACTTCGGCTACCGCGAGGGCGTCGACGTACTGCACCGGGTGACGCTGGACGTCAGCCCCGGCACCCGGCTGGCGCTGGTCGGCCCCTCGGGCGCCGGGAAGTCGACGCTGGGCCGGCTCCTCGCGGGCATCTACGGGCCACGGCAGGGCCGGGTCGCGCTGGGCGGCGCGGAGCTGTCCCGGATGCCGGCGGAGCGGGTCCGGGAGCAGGTGGCCCTGGTCAACCAGGAGCACCATGTCTTCGTGGGGTCGCTGCGCGACAATCTGCTGCTGGCCCGCACGGGCGCGGCGGACGAGGAGTTGTGGACCGCGCTGGAGGCGGTCGACGCGGACGGCTGGGCGCGGGCGCTGGACGGCGGGCTGGACACCGAAGTCGGCTCCGGCGGTACGGCGCTGACGCCCGCCCAGGCGCAGCAGATAGCGCTGGCCCGGCTGGTGCTGGCGGATCCGCACACGCTGGTGCTCGACGAGGCGACCTCGCTGCTCGATCCGCGGGCGGCCCGGCATCTGGAGCGTTCGCTGGCCCGGGTGCTGGAGGGCCGTACGGTCATCGCGATCGCCCACCGGCTGCACACCGCGCACGACGCGGATGTGATCGTGGTGGTGGAGGAGGGCCGGATCAGTGAGCAGGGCAGCCATGACGAACTGGTGACGGCGGACGGCGCGTACGCGGCGCTGTGGCGCTCCTGGCACGGCTGATCGCTGACCGCCGCCGGGGACGGCACGGTGTGCTGTTCCCGGCGCCTCGCCGCCCGTCCCGGGGCGGCACCCGGGGCGAGGCGGCCTCTCTTCGAGTGCCGCCTCGCTGAGTGCCGCCTCGCTGTTGCCGGGAAGGCATATTCTGTTGCCCATGACGCAAGACAATGACGAGCTGGACAGCCTGGTACGCAAACGGATCCGGGCTCTGCGTCTGGCGCAGGGGTGGTCCCTGGAGGAGCTGGCGACCCGCGCCCGGGTCAGCCAGTCCACACTCAGCCGTATCGAGAACGGCGGGCGCCGGCTGGCTCTGGACCAACTCGTCACGCTCGCCCGGGCTCTGGACACCTCGCTGGACCAGCTCGTGGAGACGGCCACCGACGATGTCGTCATCAGCCCGACGATCGACGGGGTCCGTGGGCAGATGCGCTGGCCCATGAAGGCGGAGCCCGGCGTGAGCGTCATACGTCAGCGCATGACGGACCCGCCGCCCAAGAGCCCCACGCGCATGCGCGCCCATCCGGGCCGCGAATGGCTCGTCGTCCTGTCCGGCACCGCGGTCCTGCTGCTGGGCAACCGGCGTATCCGTGTGGAGACGAACCAGGCGGCGGAGTTTCCCACGATGCTGCCGCATGCCATCGGCGCCGAGGGCGGGCCCTGCGAGGTCCTGGGCATCTTCGACCGCGACGCGCGCCGCGGCCACCAGCGCGGTGACGACATCTGAGACCGCGGTCAGGCGCCACTCCCGTCTCGGCGGAGGCGGCGTCTTGCGCGTTCGGCAGTTCCTCCGGCCATCGTCTTGCGCATCCCGGGAACCGTGGTGTCCCGCGGGCATGATCCTCCTAGCGTGGCTGTCATGACCCACGCTTCCTCGCACGCGGCACACGACGCGCACCCCGTCCTCCAGCACACCCCAGGCGCCCACGACCTGACGGAGACCGAACAGTCCGACATCGAACAGTCCGACATCGAACAGGCGGAGGCCGACCAGGCGGAGGCCGACCAGGCGGAGATCCTCGACCTGGACGCGGAGGTGCTCGCCGAACACATCGCCTCCATCACCGCGTGGCTGCCCGTCGAGAGGGGGCCGCGCCACATCGTGGACCTGGGATGCGGGACCGGGACCGGCACCTTCGCCCTGCTCGCGCGCTTCCCCGAGGCGGAGGTGACCGCCGTCGACGCGTCGGCCGGACATCTGCGCCGCCTGCGGGAGAGGGCCGAGGCGCTCGGTCTGGCCGACCGGGTGCGCACCGTATCGGCGGATCTCGACGCGGACTGGCCCGAGCTCGGCCGGCCCGAGCTGGTGTGGGCGTCGGCGTCGATGCACCACATGGCCGACCCCGACCGTGCTCTGCGTGCGGTCCACGGCCTGCTCGCGCCCGGCGGCCTGTTCGCCGTCGTGGAGCTGGCCGACTTCCCGCGTTTCCTGCCCGAGGACGCTCCGGCGGAGCGGCCCGGCCTTGAGGAGCGCTGCCATGCCGCCCTCGCGCACCACCACGCCGAGCATGTGCCCCACCGCGGCGCCGACTGGGGCCCCAAGCTGACCGCCGCCGGGTTCACCGTCGAGGGCGAGCGCACGATCAGCGTGAACATCGACGGCTCCGGCAACAGGACGGTCGGCCCCTACGCGCTCAGCAGCCTGAAGCGGCTGCGCGGCGCCGCCGCCGACACCCTTGCCGCCGAGGACCTCACCGTCCTCGACCACCTGCTCGACACCGGCAGCCCCCTCAGCATCCTGCGCCGCGGCGACCTCACGGTCCGCACCGAACGCACCGTGTGGGCCGCCCGCCGCGCCTGACCCGAGCGGGCCGGCGCCGTGGTCCCGCCGCTCAGACCAGATTGAGGGCGAACACGGCGCCGACCCCGCCGAGCAGCATGAAGACGGGCATCAGCACCTTCACCTCCACCCAGGCTCCGGCGCGGAAGCGCATCGCCTTCGGCGGGCCTATCGGGTACCAGCGCTTGCGGCCGAGCGGTATGGGCCACAGGATCGGGCAGCCCGACACGGTCAGCGCGTCGCCGATGTCGTGCACCAGCGCGCCGAGGATGATCGGCAGTCCGAGCCAGAGGTACTCCTGGCCCGGGTCGGTGAAGAGCCAGTTCGCGCCATTGCCCGGCTGGTCCAGGATCCCCGCCAGCATCCAGGCGCTGGTCGCGCCGAGCAGCCAGACCAGGACGTCGCTGGAGACCCGGGCGGCCTTCCAGAGCAGGCCCTCCACCGCGAGGACGAGGTGGACGAAGAGGATCGCGAGGACTCCCCACCGGCCCCCGGTGTACGCGATCGCCGAGGCGCCCGCGCCGATCAGGACGGCCCAGAGCCAGGTGTGGGTGAGCGTGCGGTGACCGCCGGTCCTGCGGGGGTCGCCCGGCTTCCTGGTCGACTTGTAGACCGCGTACGACAGCTTGTCGACGATCTCGCAGAGCGTTTTCGACACCGGGCCGAACGCCCGCGAGATCGTCGCGGCCTTGTGGTCGAGGTCCGGGGCGAGCGCGGCTCCCGCGCAGATCAGCGCCCCGACGACCAGAACGGGCCAGGGCATCGTGTAGCCGGCGGCGGTCGCGGCGGCGCCCACCCCCAGCCAGGCCGCTGCCCCTGACAGAGAGTGTGCCGGTCCCATCATGGTCGTGTCCGTCCCGTCCCGTTGCAGTTGTCGTGAGCCTCCTGTCGCGGAGGCTCCGCCCCTGTGGAGCCGCGTGTGGTGAAGCCGTGTGTCGTGAGACTCAGGGCTCTGAAGCCAGTTGTCCTGATGCCCAGTTGACACGGCAGCGTATCTCTCGTGATCTTCTGCCCGCTGTCCGGTTCCCTCATCCGGCCGGAAGGAGGGCAAGATGGGGACGTGACCCTTATCGATCGCCTGCCGCCGGATGCCGACCCCGATGCCCTCTTCGAGGCTTTCTCCTCCTGGGCCGAGGGCCAGGGCATCACGCTCTATCCGGCTCAGGAGGAGGCACTGATCGAGGTGGTCTCTGGCGCCAACGTGATCCTTTCCACCCCCACCGGCTCCGGAAAGAGCCTGGTCGCGGCGGGTGCGCACTTCACGGCGCTGGCGCAGGACAAGGTCACCTTCTACACCGCGCCGATCAAGGCGCTGGTCTCGGAGAAGTTCTTCGACCTGTGCAAGCTCTTCGGCACGGAGAACGTGGGCATGCTGACCGGCGACGCCTCCGTCAACGCCGACGCCCCGGTGATCTGCTGTACGGCCGAGGTGCTGGCGTCGATCGCGCTGCGCGACGGGAAGTACGCCGACATCGGCCAGGTCGTGATGGACGAGTTCCACTTCTACGCCGAGCCGGACCGCGGCTGGGCCTGGCAGATCCCCATCCTGGAGCTGCCGCAGGCCCAGTTCATCCTGATGTCCGCGACGCTCGGGGACGTCTCGCGCTTCGAGGAGGACCTGACCCGGCGCACGGGTCGGCCGACCTCCGTCGTACGGTCGGCGACCCGCCCCGTGCCGCTCAGTTACGAGTACCGCCTCACCCCGATCACCGAGACGCTGACCGAACTGCTGGACACCCGGCAGGCGCCGGTCTACATCGTGCACTTCACGCAGGCGGCGGCCGTCGAGCGGGCGCAGTCGCTGATGAGCATCAACATGTGCACGCGCGAGGAGAAGGACAAGATCGCCGAGCTGATCGGCAGCTTCCGCTTCACCACCAAGTTCGGCCGCAACCTCTCCCGGTACGTACGGCACGGCATCGGGGTGCACCACGCGGGCATGCTGCCCAAGTACCGGCGGCTGGTGGAGAAGCTGGCCCAGGCGGGGCTGCTGAAGGTCATCTGCGGTACGGACACGCTCGGCGTCGGCGTCAACGTACCGATCCGTACCGTGCTGTTCACCGCGCTCACCAAGTACGACGGCACCCGCGTCCGCACCCTGCGCGCCCGGGAGTTCCACCAGATCGCGGGGCGCGCCGGGCGGGCCGGGTTCGACACGGCGGGCTTCGTCGTCGCGCAGGCTCCCGAGCATGTCGTGGAGAACGAGAAGGCCCTGAACAAGGCGGGCGACGACCCCAAGAAGCGCCGCAAGGTGGTGCGCAAGAAGGCGCCCGAGGGGTTCGTCGCCTGGTCGGAGACGACCTTCGACAAGCTGATCGGCTCCGACCCCGAGCCGCTGAACTCGCGTTTCCGGGTCACGCACACGATGCTGCTGTCGGTCATCGCCCGTCCCGGCAACGCGTTCGAGGCTATGCGCAGGCTGCTGGAGGACAACCACGAGCCGCGCAGGCAGCAGCTCCGGCACATCCGGCGGGCCATCGCGATCTACCGATCGCTGCTGGACGGCGGGGTCGTGGAGCGGCTGGAGACCCCGGATGCGGAGGGCCGTATCGTCCGGCTGACGGTGGATCTCCAGCAGAACTTCGCGCTCAACCAGCCGCTGTCGACGTTCGCGCTGGCCTCGTTCGAGCTGCTGGACCCCGAATCGCCGTCGTACGCACTGGACATGGTCTCGGTCGTCGAGTCGACGCTGGACGATCCGCGGCAGATCCTCGCGGCCCAGCAGAACAAGGCGCGCGGCGAGGCGATCGGCGCGATGAAGGCGGACGGGATCGAGTACGAGGAGCGGATGGAGCGGCTGCAGGAGGTCACGTACCCCAAGCCGCTGGAGGAGCTGCTCGTCCACGCGTACAACACCTACCGCACCAGCCATCCGTGGGTCGGTGACCATCCCGTCTCGCCGAAGTCGGTGATCCGGGACATGTACGAACGGGCCCTGTCCTTCACGGAGTTCACCTCCCACTACGAACTGGCGCGCACCGAGGGCATTGTGCTGCGCTATCTCGCGGGCGCGTACAAGGCGCTGGAACACACCATTCCGGACGATCTGAAGTCGGAGGACCTGGAGGACCTCACCGCCTGGCTCGGCGAGATGGTCCGGCAGGTCGACTCCAGCCTGCTGGACGAGTGGGAGCAACTGGCCAACCCCGAGGTGGAGACGGCCGAGCAGGCGCAGGAGAAGGCCGACCAGGTCAGGCCGGTCACGGCCAACGCCCGCGCCTTCCGGGTCCTCGTACGCAACGCGATGTTCCGCAGGGTCGAGCTGGCCGCGCTGGACAAGGTGTACGAACTGGGCGAGCTGGACGGCGAGTCGGGCTGGGACGCGGACCGCTGGGGCGAGGCGATGGACGCGTACTGGGACGAGTACGAGGACCTGGGCACCGGGCCCGACGCCCGCGGCCCCAAGCTGATCGCCATCGAGGAGGACCCGGAGCACGGGCTGTGGCGGGTCCGGCAGACCTTCGCGGACCCGAACGGCGACCACGACTGGGGCATCGGCGCCGAGGTCGACCTCGCGGCCTCCGACGAGGAAGGGCTCGCGGTCGTACGTGTCACGACCGTGGGCCAGCTCTGATGTACCCACGGCTGTACGGCGCGGTACAGCACCTGAGAACGAGCGTGAACCGAGAACGGGAGCACACGGCACCATGACGAACCCCGCCGAGCGGCTGGTCGATCTGCTCGACCTGGAGCGGATCGAGGTCGACATCTTCCGCGGGCGCAGCCCCGAGGAGTCCCTCCAGCGGGTCTTCGGAGGGCAGGTGGCGGGCCAGGCGCTGGTCGCGGCCGGCCGCACCACCGACGGCCGACAGCCGGTCAACTCGCTGCACGCCTACTTCCTGCGGCCGGGTCGCCCGGGCGTCCCGATCGTCTACCAGGTCGAACGGATCAAGGACGGGCGGGCGTTCACCACGCGCCGGGTCACGGCCGTCCAGCAGGGCCGTACGATCTTCAATCTGACGGCCTCGTTCCACCACCCCGAGCAGGGCGGCTTCGAGCACCAGCTCCCGCCCCGGCTGGACTTCCCCGACCCCGAGTCGCTGCCCACCGTCTCCGACGAGGTGCGCGAACATCTGGGCGGGCTGCCGCAGTCACTGGAGCGGATGGTCCGGCGCCAGCCGTTCGACATCCGGTACGTGGAGCGGCTGCGCTGGACCCAGGAGGAGATCAGCGGCGCGGAGCCGCGCAGCGCGGTGTGGATGCGCGCGGTGGGCCCGCTCGGCGACGACCCGCTGGTGCACACGTGCGCGCTGACGTACGCGAGCGACATGACACTCCTGGACGCGGTGCGCATCCCGGTGGAGCCGCTGTGGGGGCCGCGGGGCTTCGACATGGCGTCGCTGGACCACGCGATGTGGTTCCACCGGCCGTTCCGCGCGGACGAGTGGTTCCTGTACGACCAGGAGTCGCCGATCGCGACGGGCGGCCGGGGGCTGGCGCGGGGCCGTATCTACGACCGGCAGGGCCACCTGCTGGTGTCCGTGGTGCAGGAGGGGTTGTTCCGCAAGCTGGACAGCTGACCCGCGACGCTACCGATGGCCGCGCAGCGCGCCGCGGGACGACCCCGGGGAGGCGACCGTCCCGCCACGTCCTTCTGTGCTCCCTGCTGCCTCACGCCGGCCCGAACCGGGGCGGCGGCCGGAACCGGCCGTCGGCGTACGGGGACGGCGCGAGGATGCGGTGCCGGCCGTCCTGGATCTGGTGCACGAGGTGAGCCTGACCGATCGACGGGTCCGGCGTCAGCTCCGGACAGGCCGGCGCCACGCCCACGACACGGGCCCAAGCGTCCTCATCGGTCACGTCGAGCCATTCGAACGCGACGGTCCCCGGGCCCTCGGCGTGCTCCACCCGGCCGTCCGGCGCCCCGGGGTCGGGTCGGATGACATCGGCGACCACCACCATGGCCCCCTGCGCGGCGAAGAGGTCGGCGATCCCCCGCCCGATCCCCCGGGCCCCGCCACTGACCAGTGCGACCTTGCCTGCCAAACGGCTCATGTCCGCCCTCCGTCCTCAGCCCCGCCCCGGGCCCGGTGATCCCGGTCCGGGGGCTCGTGGAAGGACAGTAGGAGCGGCGAGCGGGCGCCACGTCGGTAAAAATGCTTACTTCCTGGTCCGCACCGGCCCGGCGGGCCGCACGAGCGGCGAGGTTCGTGGCGGGACGGACCACCACGGGTCGTGGCCGCGGACATAGACGGTGACTCGCGCGCCGGTGAGATGGGTTGTTCCGTACTCGCGGAAGTACCGTCGCAAGGTGCTTGTTTTCGCTTCCTCCTGAGAGTTGGTGGGCGAGTGCGCACCCGCCGGGTCGCGGACCGCGACGATCCGGTCGAATTCCAGCATGTGTGCCGCTATGTCCTGGGCGGGAAGCTCGATACCTGCAAGTGTGTTCGATGCAACGGGGTCCTGTGCCAGGGCCAGATCCGTCAGGAAACGGGTGTCCTCGGGGTTGGCCGCGGTCCAGACCCGGTGCCGTCCGGAGAGATAGAGCAGCCCGTCGCCGGGACGGCCTTCCTTGCGTACGGTGGCGCCGATGGCGATGACGTCAGTGCTCCGGCTCTGGGGCGTCCTCAGCGAAAGGCTCGGCGGGACGAGCGCGGCCAGTACGGCGACCGCCGCGATCCACGCGTTGCGGGAAGACCGCCGCAGCCGGTGGAAGTAATCCATCCAGGCGCCCAGCAGCAAGGCGATTCCGATACTGCTGTAGAGCACATACCGGTCGACGAAAAGGGGCTCGACCAGTGAGACGATCAGCAGCAGAAGGCCCGGAAGCACAAGAATCGGCACAGCCAGCAGGGAAAGCCGCACGGGCCCCCTCACTCCCAGGGGCGCTCGCGCACACGCCACGCCCACGACCGCCACGGCCAGGAAACCAAGAAGCCGCATCGGTCCGGGCCGGTCGATCCAGGACACCTGACCCGACTGTCCCGCACTCCCGATGGCCAGCGGCAACAGCCCGGCCACAACGCACGCGGCAGTCACACTCCACGCCCTCAGCACCGGTCGTGGAACACGGGAGGCGACCAGTGTGACGCCGTGTGCGACCAGGGCGAGGACCGCGAACTCATGGAGCAGACAGGCGAGCACCATGGTGGAGCCATAGACGGCCCACCGCCACCGGGCGCGATGCGGGACGCTGACCACGAGCGCATAGGTGGCCCAGGTGACCAGGGCACACACCAGGGCATACGAGCGGCCTTCCTGCGCGTACTTCTGTACCTGGGGAAGGAGCGCAAACACCAGCCCGGCCAGCAGCCCGGCCCGGGGTCCCGCCAGGCGCAGCCCCAGAAGCCCGACTCCGCTCGCCGCCACGGCCATGGCCAGCACAGACGGCAGCCGCAACGTCAGCAGCCCTGCGCCGAAGAGACCGAAGATCTCATGCATCATGGCGTAGTGGAGGGCATGGACCAGATCAACATGCTGGGCGGTGAGCCATATCTGCGAAAGATCGCGGTGCGCGAGCTGATAGGTGACGGACTCGTCCCCCCACATGGTGTTCTGCCTGCGGATACCCCAGAGCCCCAGCGCGACGGTCAGCAACAAGGGCGCCATGACGACAACGGCCCTGGCCGGGCCCGGTGATGGTCGACGGGCGCGTACGGGAGGGGAAACCGTCCTGGCCACGGCGGGGCCACGTTCATCAACGGACATCGGCGGCAGGGCCTTTCAGCAGTGGCGAAAACACTCCGCCAGCGTGCCCGGGCCCCGTTGACCGGATGCTGACCCAACCTGACCGGCCGATCAGGAAGGCGGGCCGGCACTGTGCGAGGCTGCACCACATGCGCATCCTGGTGGTCGAAGACGAGGTGGACCTTGCCCACACCCTGCACACCGGTCTGACCGCCGAGGGCTACAGCGTCGACCTCGCCCATGACGGCCGACAGGGACTGTGGATGGCCCGGACCGGCGAATACGCCCTTGTCGTACTGGACTTGATGCTGCCAGGACTCAACGGCTACAAGGTCTGCGCCCAACTGCGCCGGGAGGGCAACGCGACGCCCATCCTGGTACTCACCGCCAAGGACGGGGAATGGGACCAGGCAGAGGCCCTGGACACGGGGGCCGATGACTACCTGGCCAAGCCCTTCTCCTACGTGGTGCTCGTCGCACGGCTGCGGGCCCTGGTCAGACGGGCCGCCACGGTCGCCCCGCCCGTCCTTGCCGTGGGCGACCTCTCGTTGGATGTCGCCGCCCGGGTCTGCCGCCGGGCCGGGACCCGGGTGGAACTCACACCCCGGGAGTTCGCCGTGCTGGAACTGCTGGCCCGCCGGGCGGGCCAGGCGGTCTCCAAAACGGATCTGCTCTATCACGCGTGGCCCGACGAAGCCTGGGACCCCAACCTGGTGGAGGCGCGCGTCAGCGCACTGCGCAAGAAGGTGGACGCCGCGTTCCACCGGCAGTCCCTGCAGACCGTACGGGGTACCGGCTACCGGCTGATGGACGACCGTGAACGCGACTGAGCCGCGACGCCGCTGGTGGCCGCGCTCGGTACGAGCCCGCACGGCCCTGGCCGCCGCCCTGGCCGCCGCCGTCGTCCTGGTCGGCATCGGCTGGTGGGTACACCACGACGTCTACCGCCGGAGCATGCAGATCGCCGAAGACCAAGCCAAGGACCAACTCTGGGCTCTCTGCCTACAGTTGGAGCAGGGTGTCATTCCCGACTCCACAAGCGTCGTACCGTACGAGGTCGTCGCGACCGGCCGACGCACCGCTGTCGCCTCCGGCGGGGCCCTGAGCGACACCTACCCCGGCACCGACCACGTGATGCCTACCCCGCCGACAGCCCAAGAGACCTGGGAAATAACGACCGTCCGCCTACCTGCGAACCCCGACTACGACTCCAGCGACCCACTCGACATGGCCGGCGGGACTCATCAGGTCATAGCATCTGATTTCGCTTCCAAGGAACTCAGCGCCGACAAAGCCGCGGCTCTGGGCGTCGCCACCGACGCCAAGTTGCGGGTCTATGTGGTGGTGCTCCCGTACACAGCCGAGGCAATCACCAGGACCACCGACCGCCTGCTGCTCCGGGCCGGGCTCGTCGGCCTCGTACTGATCGCCGCCGTCGCCTACTTCGCCGTCCGGATCGCGCTGCGGCCGGTCGAGGCCATCCGGGTCCTCACCGCCTCGGTCACCGCGAACGACCCCCGCGAACGCGTCATCGTCCCCGCCACGGGACACGAGATCACCGCCCTGGCCACCACCATCAACACCACCCTCCAGCGCCTCGACAACGCCGCCTCGCAGCAGCGCCGCTTCGTCGCGGACGCCGCCCACGAACTGCGCAGCCCCCTCACCACACTGCTGGCCAGCCTGGAAATCGCGCTCGCCTACCCGGACCGCACCGACTGGCCCGCCGCGGCCACCACCGCCGCCCGGCAGACCCGCCGCCTCCAGGCCCTCGCCGAAGACCTGCTGCTGCTCGCCCGCCTCGACACCCGCACCCCGACAGCCCACCCCGACACCGTCGACCTGACAGCCCTCGCCTCCCGGCTGACCGAGCAATACCCCCTCACCGAACGAACGTTGACCCTCACCTGCGACAGCACCGGCCCCGCACACGCACACGGAAACCCCGACGAATACGAACGGCTGCTGCGCAACCTCATCGACAACGCCGCCCGCCACGCCGCACACCGCATCCAGATCACCGTCCGGAACCAGGACGACTGGGTCGTCCTCACGGTGCACGACGACGGACCGGGCGTGCCCACCGAGGACGCCGAGCGCATCTTCGAACGCTTCGTCCGGCTCGACGACGCCCGCTCCCGCGACCATGGCGGCACAGGCCTGGGCCTCGCCATCGCCCGCGACCTGGCCCACCGCCACCAAGGCACCCTCACCCTCACCCCCCGGCCCCTCGGAGCCTGCTTCCGGCTACGCCTCCCCCGAGCTCCCGCCCAGGCCGAGAAATGACGCACTCCTCATGCCTGCCACTATCAGCGACAGGCTGCGGGCCAGGGCTGTTCCAAAGTCCTATCGGGTGGTGAAGGTGCTGGTCACGGCGTGGTGACGATGTTGGTGAGGACCGCTACTTACACATCGAGGCTCCTGTTGTGGACGGATGACCTTGCGAGTCGTCGTCCAGAACCGGAGCCTCGATGTGCCGTCAGTCTGCCACCGTCTGTCTGGTCAAGTCGCCGTTGCTGGCGGGGTGTTCGGGGAAGTCGTTGGCGGAGCGGCTGGTCAGGCTGCCGAACCCGCGCCATCGCCGGGGTGTGCGTCACCCGTTCGTGGCGGTGCTGCTGATCGCCGCGTCCGCGGTGGCGGCGGGCGCACGCTCGTACACGGCGATCGGGCAATGGGCTCGCAGCGCCCCGCAGCAGACCCTGGCCCGGTGCGGCGCACGCTTTCTGACCTCGCTGAACGTGCGGATCGCGCCGAGCAGGTCGACGATCCGCAGGATCGTCTCCGTTGTCTGCCCGGGCGGCCTGGCCGACCTGATGGGCGAGGCTCCGGTGGGAGCTCGATCAGTTGCGGTGGACGGCAAGAGCGCCCGCGGCTCGCGCACCGATGCCGCGCCCGCCGCTCACCTGCTGTCCGCGGTCACGGCCGCCGGCCGTGTCGTGAGTCAGGTGCGGGTACCGGACAAGACCAACGAGATCTCCGCGTTCACCGCCCTGCTGGCCCCGTTCGATCTGGCCGGCACCGTGGTGACGGCCGACGCCCTGCACACCCGGCGCGAGCACGCGAAATGACTGGTGGAGGTGAAGCAGGCGCACTACCTGCTGGTAGTCAAGGGCAACCAGCCGAACCTGCACACGGCGGTCAAGACTCTGCCGTGGAAGGACGTGACCGCCCGCCGCTACGACCGCGAGCGCGGGCACGGGCGGCGCGAGACCCGCTCGGTGCGCGCGCTCACCGTCACCGGCCTGAGCCTGGACTTCCCGCACGTCGTCCAGGCCGCGGAGATTCTGCGCCATCGCACCGACCTCAAGAGCGGCAAGGTGACCCGGCAGACCGTCTACGCGGTCACGGACATGACGGCACATGAGGCATCACCGCATCTCATCGGCCGTATCGCCAGATCGCAGTGGGGCATCGAGGCCGTCCACCACATCAGAGACGTCACGTTCGCCGAGGACGCCTCCCAGATCCGGACCGGGCACGGCCCGGAGAATATGGCCACCCTGCGAAACCTCGCAATCAACAAGCTCCGCGGGCACGGCCACACCAGCATCGCGGCAGGCCTCCGCGAGATGTCTTACGAGCCCTTCACCCGCCCCCTCGACCTCCTCGGCATTGCCCCGTAACCAGCAACTACACGAACATCAAAGGGCTTTGGAACTGCCCTGGCTCACCACGCTCGACACCGCCCTGCAGCGACAGCCACCGCTGCACACAGGACGCGGAGATCCCGAACAAACGGGCGACCTCCGCCTTCGACTCCTCAGGATGGACACGGGCAAACGCGATCACATCGCGACGGAACTCGGCGGGGTGCGGCTTCGGCATGGTCGACACCCTTTCTGCAACGATCACAAATCGCTACAAATGCGTGCCAACCGGGTGTGGGGCACCTCCGATCATGAGTGTTTCGGTCTGTCTGCTCGTAAGTCTGGGTATGGGAATCCGTCAGTCGCGGCCATGGTTCGTGTCGGACGAACTGTGGTCGCTCATCGAGCCGTTACTGCCGACGATGTCCTCGACCCCTCGCCCACTTCTGCCGACAGATCTCCGGCGCAGGACACCAGGGTGGGACGCCGCCGGGCGAACCGTCAGGTTGGGGAGTGTTCAATGAACGGCGGATCCGATGATCGAGGAGACGCCAGATGAGTGACATCACCATCGAGCGGTCCTCACCAACATCGTCACCACGCCGCGACCAGCACCTTCACCACCCGCCAGGACTTTGGAACAGCCCTGCCCTGCCAGGGCGCAGCATCTACTCAACAGTGCCCGCTGGGGACGCCGATGCCGGCCGGGATGCCGAGGCAGTACACGGGGACTTCCGGAAAGATCGACAACTGCCGGATCGGTGTCTTCGCGGCCTGCGTCGCCGTCCGTGGACGGGCCCTGGTCGACCGCCTCCGTCGTCCGCTGATGTTGCAGTCAGCGTTGCCGTCAAGCGCCCAGAAGCCCCACCGGAATCGGAACCCGGCGGGGCTTCGAAACTCCCCTCTACCAGAGCAGGGAAGATTGGCGCGACTTATTTCCTAAACATGCACAGCACCTTCAGTGCTTATTGGCCATCATTCCCCGAGATCTCACGGCGCTGACCCCTGGAAAATTCATCAGCCAAACACTTTTCAAATTCTTCCTTTTGATTTTCATCCCAGTACTTGACGGAGCGCCATCGCTCCAGATCGTACTCTTCATGCCACTTCCATGAAGATACCAGCGCCCACAGGGCGTTCCATGACACTGCGACCCGCATGCGCACCAATGGCTGTGCTTCATTGCCCCGATCCGAGAAAGACAGAGAAGTTTGAAGCGTGACCACGAGGTGATGCAGGGCACTTCTGACTGTGCGCGCCATTTGCCGCTCGTCAGATCCACGCTCCGCCTGGGCAAGTCCCGCAGTTCGCGCCATGAGAAACGACTCCAGGCGTGTGACATCACCCAGGGTTATGTCACACCCATAGCACGCGGTCGCCCTTGAGCCTCTGAACCTTCCAAGCCTTTCCCCAATCGACCGGAGTGGATCGCTACCTCTCCCAAATTGGCTCATCGTAGTCGAAGTCGATCTCACCCCACTCATCCTTCTTCCAGATTCGGCTCACATGCGCCCATGGAATTCCGCTTTCGAAGCCTATCTCCGCCTCGTGGGCATTCGGGTTCATGCCACCCATCGCTCGTTCACATCGATTCCGCCCGGTGCCCCACGAATCTCGTACACATACCCATCAAAGAACTTCTCGGCCGCGCCTGGCGGGAACGACGGCGCCCTGGGTCGCGGCCGGTATCGCGCTGGTGGCATCGGTGGCGCTGGAGCTGTGCTGACAGTGGGTGGGGCGGAGTTTCCCGGGCTGAGATCCGGGCCGGGAACCTCTGCCCGGCTGAACGCAGCCAGGTGCATCACCGACCAAGCCACCCTGCAGAGCTACCCGCGCCCCAGAGATCGCCCTCTTCCACACGCCTTGAGTTCATTTCCGTTGATGCCGTCGTTCCTTACGTAATCTTCATCCAAGGTCAGGAATCGGCCCGCTGCGGGTCGAGCGCGAGAATCAGGTCACACACGTTCTCGGAAATCCTCTGCCAAGAATCCCCTTCCCCCAGAAAGGCCACGCTTGGATCTACAGAAGATTCCCTGTAATCCAGAACGAAAGGAAGATCTGGTCCAAGGTTCCCGATTATCACGGTCTTCATTCGTGACATATAGCCGGGTGCGGCACACTCCTCGGACGTACCGAAGTAGCACTGCAGAGTTTCTTCATCGAGCTCTTCACGCCACCACTTCGTCATTCCGGTCATTCCGGAAATTGAATGGAATCCGGGACGGACGGAGGCCTGACCGAACACTGCCTCAATTCTAGGGGAATTGGCCAGACTCATCCAGCTGCAATCTTTGATCGATTCGACCAGACAAGCAGGGAGGGACATGTCGAAAACCAATTCGAAGAATTCTGCGTCGCCATTCATCTGGACCTCACCTGCCTGCCCATGGCACCAGCTATCGCGTCCATGATCGCCTGCCTCACAACACATCAGTGATCACGTGTTGCGACGACTCCTCGAATCCAAGTGTCCTGGCGGGGCTTCTGTTTGCTCATGTTACGGCGTGATCGGCTCCCTACTGCCGCCGCCAGACGATGCTTTGTGGCAGCACACCGTCCTCCCATAGCCGGTCGATCCTAGCGAAGAACCTGGGCAGGCTCGCATCGAACTGTTCCCACGCTGCCGGGTCCAATTCCCGCCATGGATCCGAGATGATCAGACCGGGCGGCAGAGGACCAGTTGAGCTAGCCATCTTGCGACAAGCAGCACACCATGTGTAACTGATCACAGCAGGACGATCCGCGTGTTTCGTATTTCTGAGGTAGGTGCGAACCGAAACTTCTCCGCACGAAGGGCAAAGCCACTCTGACTGATCCCGGAGGAAATTTCGCTCTCGCCCGAGAGCCTCGATTTCCGAGGGTGTGAAGCGCGTTACCTGAATCATGAACCCGTCCTTCGCCTGAAAACGCCGAGCATAGCTTGCCCGAATGTCTCCGCCGCGGACTCTGTTCCACCCATTGAGCCT
Source organism: Streptomyces sp. NPDC050509 (assembly GCF_044457965.1). Lineage (NCBI taxonomy): Bacteria > Bacillati > Actinomycetota > Actinomycetes > Kitasatosporales > Streptomycetaceae > Streptomyces > Streptomyces sp. NPDC050509. Next base: position 69,669 of record NZ_JBITHL010000019.1, read on the forward strand.
GGCCAAGTGGCGTACATCCGGTGATGGTAGATCTCGTGGAAGATCGTGGCCACGGGGCGGTATCCATATCAGCCAGTCCCATGTTGGAAATCTGGATTACCGGACGTCCTCGCGGGCCAAGATTCGGCCTTCCATTACCGTCGTGCGGACTGTTCGCGTAAGCAGGCAGGCCATCTCCAGCGGTGCTGATCTCCGGCACGTGCACGATGTCGTACTGGGCAACGCTCATGTCAGCCCTACCCAGCGCCATTTTCACCTGCTTGATGCTAACGGCAGCGCCGTTCTTCCCTCCAGGAGAACTCTGGGGGTCTACATCGCAGTTGTGAACGAGGACCGGGGTGGCGCCCGCCAGCACATAGTACGTGTGGAGGTCCCCGACGGTGAGGTTGTAGACCGTTTCGTCCGGGACGGTACGGCAACGGCGGCGGACGCCACCTGGTGTCCGCCGCCGTTGCCGTCAACTACTGCCGTCACGGCGCTCTGAAGCCCCACCGAAGCACACCTGGTGGAACTTCACATTAGCGACAGTGCAAACCATGACGGAGAAGCACACCCGGACGCCCGGCCGACTCAAGCCTCGCAGTCAGCTTTCGCGCGAGCGAGGATGGCAGTAGCCTCACGAACGGCACCGATGAGCGCGTGCTTCTCCTGGTTGACTTGCGATACCTTCCCGCCCGCCAAGTCGTATGCTCTTTCATAATTGACCCAGGATTCATAAGCGATTCGCAGCCCCTCCGAACTGGCCCGACCAACAGTAAACTTCTGGCCAAGCGTCAGAGAGGGTTCACGATGCCCCATCCACAACTCAATTCGGGCTTTGGTGGAAACGAACTCCGCAACAACCTCGATCACGTCGTTGCCGATCATGTTGCTGCCCATCATCTGAACAGCAAGATTGATCGCCGTTGAAGCCGTGGGGCCTCGCAACTGCTCGGGTGCTTCCCAGTTCGGAGGCTGGCCCTTGAGTGACTCCCAACCATCAGCTGCCACGACTAGAGCCTCCTCTGCGGATGGGAAGAATTGAGTAGCCAACCGGCGATATTCTGAGAGCCATTGGCTGGCACCTCCACTCCACCAGCCCTCAAGATTCTCGCGCAATAAGTCACACAGTTGTTCGTATCGTTGTCGTGTGGACCGAGATTGACATCCTCCATAGCATACTGAGCTCGCTGCGCATTCCTTGCGTTGGGAAGCGGGACCCTGACAACAATCGTGCCGGGCGAGTGGGGCCGAGTGCGGACACCAGGAACCGAACTCGATCCTGGCTGCGAACCTGCCTCGGTGTGCATCGTCGTGTCTCCATGCGTAACCGAGACGGACGCGTGTCCCTCGACGTCGTCGAAGTAGACATCCGCATATCCATCGTTGCAGTTGTGAACAAGTATCGACGTGGTGCCTGCCAGCACATAGTACGTGTGGAGGTCGCCGACGGTGAGGTTGTAGACCGTTTCGTCCGGGACGGTGCGGTGTTCGACTGCCGTGATCTGGACGAGCGTGCCCGCGCCCGTGCGCAGCCACTGGCCTGGTTTCAGGTCGGTGGCGTCGATCCATTCGCCGAGTTCGGGGACCCAGAAGGGGTGGCCGTCCGTCGCCGTTACCTCGGCGGTTTTCGTGCCCTTCTCGCCGTCGGTGTCGATGACGACCTCGACCAGGTTCTTCAGGCCCTGGCCCTTGATCTCGGCCGTGACCGTCTCGATACGGGTCTCGCCCGTTCTCGGGTCGGTCGCGACGACCTTGTCGCCCGTCCTCACCTGCTCGATCGGCTTCGTGGTGCCGTCGGCCATCAGGACCTTCGTACCCGCCACGAAGCTGTTGTCGACCTCACAGGAGCCGCCCCCGCCGCCCCCGTCGGCCTTGCCGGAGCCGCCGCTGCCGCTGGAGCCGCCCTTGGTACGGGAGGAGCCTCCGGAGCTGCCGCCCGGCTTGGAGCCGCCGGCCTTGGAGGCGCCGCCGCCGCTGGAGGCCTTGTGGGTGGAGACCTTCGGGGCGGCCTTGGCCTGGGCCTGTTTCTGGACCGCGTTGCCGGTTTTCTTGGCTTGGGCCGCGGCCCGGTCGGCGATTCTCTTCGCCTGTTCCGCCGCCTTTTTCTTGGCTCTCTGGGCGGCTTCCTTCTTCGCCTTCTCGATCGCCGCCTTCTTGGCCCGCAGCGCCGCCGCTTCCGCCGCCTTCGCCGCCTTCAGGACCAGTTCCGCCGCCTTCTTGGCCGTACGGAAGGCCATGACGGCGTTGATGGTGCGGTCGACGGCTTTCAGCACCGAGGGGATCTTGCCCAGCTTGCTCCAGGGGATCGCCCCGATGATCAGGCTGCCGCACGACCACATGTCGCCGCCGAAGCACGACATCGCGTCGTTGATGCCGATGAAGTCCTTCAGGGTGTCCCACGCCACCGCGAGGATCACCGAGGTGAGGGACTTGCCCATCATGGCCTGGGCCTGGGAGACCTGGGCCGCCGAGAGGCCCGCGCCGGCCAGGGCCGCCGCGCGCTCCGATGCCGTCAGGGAGATGGCCAGGCCCGTCGGGTCGGACATCGTGACGGGGTTGTTGTGGGCGTAGGTGTAGCCGTTGGACTGGAGGACGTCGTTCAGGTCCAGGACCGGGTCCGCCGACAGGAAGCGGCCCACCAGCGGGTCGTACAGACGCGCGCCCAGCGGCTGGAAGCCGGAGGAGTCGTCACGGGTCGCGCCCAGGAAGCCCGTGTGCGACTGGAGGTTGGCGCCGACCGTACTGGTGCCACGCTGGTTGCCGAACGGGTCCTGCTTGCGGATCCGGACCGTGTTCGTGCTGTTCAGCGCGACCTCGGCGTACGTGCTGCCCTGGTGGTCACCCGCCAGCGCGACCAACTGCTCGGCGCCCTCGCCGTTCGCGTACCGCATGACCGCGCCGCCCGGCGCCGCGTAGGTACGCTGTGTGTGGATCAGCGCGCCGCCCGCCGCGACCGTGATCTCGGTGTCGCCGAGGGCGAGCGTGGCCTGCTTGCCCTTGATGGAGAGGAGTCGGCTGCCGTCGGGGCCGTAGATGTAGCGGGTGTCGTTCTGTGCGGACCATTGCTGTTCAGCCTTGCCCGTCGCGCACGTGGCCAGCACGAGGGGCGTCGAGTCTGCCGCGTTCCCGTCCTTGACCGTTACGCACAGGCCGCCCGATGCCTCGTGAACGAGCTGGCCGGACGCCGTCCGCCGCAGCTCCTGGGCCGCCTTGCCGTCGCACTTCTGGATGCCGAGCGCGGAGCCCGCCGTGTTGGCGGCCGGCTGGGCGCACCAGTCGTCGTGAACGACCAGCGCGCCGATGTCGGCGTCCTTCTGTCCCGGGGTCGGGGTGAAGCGCCAACTCTGCGCCGGGGACGTGTTGCACGGGTAGAGCTGGAGCGGCTGGGCGTCAGCCGCCAGGCCGCTCTTCAGGTCGAGGCACTTGTCCGCCAGGCCGACGTACGGGGTCTTGCCGCCCGTGCCCTGGCCGGTGATGCGCTCGACCTGACCGTCATGGGTCCAGGACAGTTCCTGCTTGTCGCCGTTCTGGGACGAGGTGATGGACCTGGTCTCGCCGGTGAGTTCGTACAGGCGCTCCGCCTCGGCCTTGACCTGGGCGCCCGCCGGGGTGGTGTAGGTCTTCGAGACCTTCGTCAGCGTGTGCGGCTGGGTGCCGTTCTCCTTGCCGTACGTGTAGGAGGTGACCGCGTCCTTCGCCGTCGCGCCCGTCAGGTCCTTCTCGGTCAGCTTCTTACGGTTGCCGACCAGGTCGTACTCGTACTCCTGCCAGTAGCCGGAGTTGTCCTTGCCCGCCGCCACGTTGAGCGATCCGTCGCTGTTCTTCGGGGCGGTGCAGGCGGTCTGCTCCTCGGAGGTCCAGGCCGTCTTGAGCTGGCCGAGGGGGTCGTAGGTGAAGCACTGCCTTTCGGCGATGCCCGTGGAGTGCTCCTGGATCGAGGTGACGTTGCCGGACGGGTCGTAGGTGTAGGCCCGCTTGGAGACGAGGTTGCCGGCGACGACGCTCCGGTCTCCGGTCTGCTCGCGATAGACGGCCTGATCGGTCAGTTCACCGCTGGACTCGTCGTACGTCGCCTGTGTCCACACCCGGTTCGGCTGCGCGCCCAGCGTCGAGCGCTGGACCTGGCCGTAGGAGTCGTAGACGGTCTCGGCGCCGTACCAGTCCTTGCCGGAGAGGGAGAGCGGCTTGCCGTCCTCGTTGTAGCGGACGACGAGCTTCTCCGCGTCGAACCGGCCGGCCTTCGGAAGCGACGCCTCCTGGAGCATGCCGTTGTCGTTGTACGTGTAGCCGTACGTGTACGAACTCTCCAGGCCCCACGCCGTTTTCAGGGAGGGCGGGAGGGTGAGGGTGGTCGAGGTCGGCTGGTAGTCCTTGGTGTAGCCGTCGACCTTCTGGGTGTACGCCTCGCCGTCGGTGTAGCGCGTCGCGGTGTACGGCATGCCCTTGCCGCCCGGCGCCTTGTCGTAGTCGAAGGCGGCCAGCAGCTTGCCGGTGGAGCTGTCGAGGCGCTGCTGGGTCGGCCGCGACAGCAGGTCGTAGCCGTTCCAGACGGTGACGTTCCGGGCGTTCTTGGTGGTCAGGACCCGGTCACGGGCGTCGTACGTGGTCCTCGTGGTGCCCGTGTCCGGGTCGGTCGCCGTGACCTGACGGCCCCGGTGGTCGAACGTCCAGCTCCACGGGTGGGTGGTGTCGGCCGAGCTGGTCGCCTTCTCCATGCGGCCGTGCCGGTCGTACGCGTACCGCATCGAGGTGAAGCCGTCCGGCGCCTCCGGGTTGAAGGTGTCGACGCGGGAGGTGCGGCCGAGTGCGTCGGTGTAGACGCGGTAGTCGGAGGTGCCGGCCGGGTTGACGACCTTCGACCAGTCCTGACCGTACTCGTAGCGGGTGGCCCGCTCCGGGACCGGCCGCGAGGTGGCCTCGCCGGTCAGCGCGTCCTGGACCTTCAGGACCGGGGTCTCGGCCAGGACCCGGCCCAGACCGTCGTACGTGTAGCGCGTGATGTTGGGGACGGCGGTGTCGGCGAGCGGGGTGAACAGCTCACCGGGCTTCGCGTCCTGCGTGAGGTAGGCGTTGTTGGTCTGCCAGACCTCACCCGAGGTGTTGTAGAGGGTGTCGGTGATCAGGTGGCCGCCGCCGTCGGCCTCCTCCTGTGTCTGCCGCTCGCGGCCGAGACCGTCGTAGAGGGTGACCGAGGTCTCGATCCGGTCCTCGTGGCCGCGCGCCCGGGTGGTGACGTACGGGGGCTTGCGGTCGGGGTTGTTCTCGTCGTAGCGCGGGATGGTGTAGGTCGCGCGGAAGTCCGGGACGGACGAGGAGGACGGGGTACGGCCCGCTCCCCATGCCTCGGACATGCGGCCCAGCGGGTCGTATGTCGCCTCGCTGACCTGGCCGTTGGCGTCCGTGGTCCGGAGGGCCGTCGAGCGGCCGGGCTCCAGTTCCTGCTTCTGGGAGTGGCCCGCCGCGTTGGTCTCGGTGACCGTGAAGACCTGTCCGGTGGGCGGGTCGTAGGTGATCGTGCCCGCGTTGCCGTCCGGGTCGTACTGCTTGACGACGCGGCCGACGTCGTCGAACTCGGAGCGGCCGTCGCTCTGGAAGCCGTTGCCCTCGCTGTTCAGGGACCACGTCTGGGTGGCCTCACCGAGCGTGCCGGCGGCGAGCGCGGTGCCGTAGCCCTGGCCGTCGTACGCGGTGCGCGTACCGCCGCTGAGCGTGGACAGGTCGGCGAAGTCGGCGGCGGCGCAGGTGGTCGGGGAGACCAGGGCCTGTTTGGTGAGGCCGATGAGGTTCCTGGCGTTCTGGTGGAGGTACTCCAGCCTGGTGCAGGACTCGTCGCCGCTCTTGCCGGTGTCGCCGAGGGACTCGACCTGGGTGGGCAGGCCGTACGTCGGCTCGTAGGCCGTCGTGGACCTGACGGTCCGCTGGGTGCGGGTGTCGTCGCCCGTACCGGAGGAGCGGGTGTACGCGACCTCCTCGGGCTCGGTGACCCGCCAGGCGCGCAGCGGGCTCAGGCCGTCGTCGCGGTCCCGCTTGGCCAGTTCGGTGGCTTCGGGGACGGTGACGCTGCGCGAGAGCCAGTCGGTGTCCGCGTCGGAGGCGCTGGTGTACGTCAGCTCCTCGGCGATCCGGCCGGCGAAGGGCTCCCGGTCCTTGGCGATCTCGGCGCCGGTGATGTCCTTGACCGGGACGGTGTCGCCCATGCCGCGGAAGTAGCGGGTGACGGACTTGGACCTCTTGCTGCCGATGGACGTCTCGTCCGCGCCCGTGATGACGGTGGTCTGCTCGAAGCCCGCGAACTGCGCGTAGGTGCGGGTGGACTTCTTGGTGAACTCGGCCTCGGCGAGCCTCCAGCCCGCGTTCTTGTAGCCGTAGGCCGTCTGTGTCGCGAACGCGCCGTCGACGTTGGGGAGTTCCTCGATGGTGTCCACCACGTACTTGTGGAACCAGTCGATGTCCTCGGCCTCGGGGTCGGGGTGCCAGAACGACGGGTAGCACAGGCGTGTGTTGGCCTTCAGCTCCGCGGTGTCCTTCTTGCCGGGCAGGCCGGCGCCCGAACCGCACTGTCCTTCAGGCCGCTTGTAGGTGACGACGGTCTCGCCGCCGTACTCGTTGATGACGCGCGCGATCCGCAGCCGGGAGAAGCCGGGACGCGCGTCGTTCTTCACGCGGTTCGGCATGTCCTCGGCGTTGGACTCGAAGCGCACCGGGTTCAGGGTGACGCTGTCGTCGGTCGAGCCCTTCCGGGCGTAGCCCGTGCGCTGGATCGACTCCAGCCACAGGGCCGTGTTGGCACCGGTCTTCAGGACCGGGAAGCTCTGCTTGAGGGTGTACTTGTCGACCACCTGGCGGGCGTCGGTGGTGGTGAGGCGCTGGGACGAGGTGGTGATGGTGGTCAGTCGCTTGCGGGTCCAGAACGACGGTCCGGCATTCCAGCACTTCTTGCCCGACTGGCAGCGCAGGTCGGCCGGGGTGTCGTACCAGATGCGGTACTTGCCCGGGTCCTTGTCGGCGAAATTGTCGTCCGAGCAGGTCAGCGCGCCCTCGGCGAGGCAACGCTCGTCGACGGCGAAGGAGACACGTTCGGTGGCCGGGGAGGCGAAGACACCGTCCTTGGTGTTGCGCTGGCCGTAGTCGATGTGGTCGAGCCAGCCGCCGCGGTCGTAGCGGACCGGGGCCTTGAAGTTGAAGTTGCGGGCGTAGTGGTTCTCTTCCTTCTTCCACCACAGGGACATGGCGTTGCCGTGCACGTTCTCGACGTAGTCGAGGTTCCAGCGCCAGGCCTGGGTGCACCAGGACCCCGCCCAGTCACCGGACTTGTAGCAGTCCTCGTCCGGGTGGTTGCCGTACACCGGCACGGTCAGGACGGAGTCGGTGACCGGCCGGCCGCTCGACCATCCGGGCAGCTTGTGCTTGCCGAAGTGGTACCGGGTGCCGTCGCGGGTGGTGACGACCCAGTACTCACCTTTCCGCGCGCCGTTGCCGGTGGTGTCGTCCTTGATCTGCTCGACCTTGGCACCGTCGCCGTTGGCGGTGGTCCACTTGCCGTCGTCCCACACCAGCTCGGTGGTCATGCCGCCGAGGGAGAGTGTGGCGTTGTTCGAGCCCCAGCACAGATCCGCGGTGCGGTGGGTGGCGTTGTTCGAGCCGGACTTCTTGGAGTCCTCGCGGCAGGTGGCGTACGTACGGGTGATCGAGCCCGGGTTGTAGTCCCAGCCGTCGCCGATCCAGGACGCCTGATTGTTGGCCGCTGAGGTGCGGCCGTCCACCGACTGGGAGGAGTAACTCAGGTTGACCTTCGGCGTCAGACCGCCCGCGGACTCCGGGACCTGCACCTGATAGCCGTAGGTGAACGCCCCGGAGGACGAACCCGCCGACCAGGAACCCGAGGAGAGCAGCGGGGTGGCGGTGTAGTCGCCGGAGGCGGAGGAGCCGGTGTCCAGGGCGCCGACCACCTGGGGGCCGGAGGCGTCGACGGCCGGGAGGACGGAGGTGGAGGTGGAAGCCGTACGGACGGACGCGCCGGAGGCGGACGCGCCCGAGTCACCGGAGTCGCCGGAGCCGTCCGCGTCAGCCGCCTCGCCCGAGTCGCTCGCGTCGCTCGCGTCGCCGGACAGCAGTCCGGCGACCGGGACCGAGCCCGAGAGGATCTTGCGGGTCGGCGACTTCTTGGCGGCGGCGTTACGGGTGGGCGCCTCGGCCGCCGGGACCACCTCGACCGAGCTGCTCAGTCGCTCGGCCTTCTCCTCGGCCTTGCCGGACATGGTCGTGGCGCCCTCGGCGGCGCAGTCGCCGGTGTCGGGGGCGTCCAGGACGCAGTCGGGCAGCAGCATCAGGCCGAAGCGGTCGGCGGCCTGCGGCCCGTAGAGGTCGGCAAAGGCCGTGGTGTCGACGGCAAGCGCGATCTGGGCGCCCGGATCGGCGGTGGCCGGCGGGGTGACCCGCATGATCATTCCGGAGACGCCCGCGTCCTGGGACGTGGTCGGCGGAGCCAGATCCACCTTCCAGTCACCCGCGAGGGCGGACGCGTCGCCGCCCTCGGGCACCCCGACCGCGATCGGCAGGTCGTCGACCGGGATGGTGGTGCCGGGCGCGGTGTCCTTCGTCAGCGTCGCGACGCCGCTGTCCTCGGTCCACGGCGTGACGGCGGTCGGCGTGTACGGATCGACCGGGACCTCGGGCGCGGTGGTGAGGCTCTTGTCGGCCTCCTCGTCACCGTCGACCGCGGTGTTCTCGGGCAGTTCGGGCAGCTCGACCGACCGGCTCATGCCGGGACCGGGCACCGCGAACGCGCTGCCGCCCAGGCAGGTGACGGTCAGCGTCGTGGACAGCAGAAGGACGGTCGCCATGCGGGCATGCCGCCGGCTCCGTCGTTGTGATTCCGTCCTGACCAGGCGTCTTCGACCCAGCCAGGACAGTGGACCTTGAACACGCATACGCGACGACCCCACCCAGGCGATGCAAAAAACAACAGAGGCGGTCCGCACCTTCTGTCATGAGCGCCACAGGTTTCAAGGGCATTGTGTGAAGCGCGAGCCACGCTCTGTGATGCCCCTCACGGGAGAATCACCGCTAAATCACCGCTCGACGGCCCAATGAGTCAGACCAACCGGGAATCGCCACTACCGCCACACATCCACTGGCCAAGATCATTAAAATCCGACATTTGCGATTGGCGACCAAGAGCACACCAAGGCTCCGTCACAGATTCATAAATTCTTTACGTATGGACACGCTGTGTGAGTCGTGTGATCGTTTCCGCACCCGTGCCCTCATCCGCCTGGTTCACCCGGGAGTAGACCGCCGTGTCCGCGCCGCCCCGCTTTCTCAGCCCCTTCGTGCGCACACGCACCCGGCTGACACTCAGTCTCGGCCTGGTTCTGGCCGCCCTGACCGCTGCCCTGCTGCCCTGGTGGCAGGCCGACGAACCGTCACCACCCCAAGCCCGCAAGGAACATGACCTCCGCAGGGCGGCGACCGCTCCCCGCGACGAGGCCGCGGCGGCGGCCGAGGCCCGGCGCACCGGCAAGGCGGTCGTCGTCGACACGGCCACCACCGCCACCGACATGACCTGGGTCCAGCCGGACGGCCAACTGCGCACGCAGATGGCCGCACTCCCCCGCCGCGCGAAGACCGCCGAGGGGCGGTGGGCGCCGATCGACAACCGCCTGCGCCGCACCGCCGGCGCCACCGACGGACTGGGAATCCGCCCGGTCAACCCGGCCGTACCGGTGCGGTTCGCCGACGGAACGTCCACCGCCGGGAAGACGCGCGCGAACCGGTCGTACACCAGAGCGCGCTTGACGGAGGATCAAATCCCGCCCGGGGAAACGGTGTTGGCGGAGACGGTCGTCCATGACCATGTCATCTCGTACACCTGGCAGGGCGAGCTGCCCGAGCCGGTGCTCGACGGACCGCGCGCCCTCTACTCCGAGGCGATGCCGGGCGTCGACCTGCTGCTGGTCGCGCGGGAGGAAGGCGGGTTCGCGCAACTGCTCATCGTCAAGGACCGCGAGGCCGCCCGGAACCCGGCGCTGGCGAAGATGTCGTACGGACTGCGGTCGTCGACGGCTGTCTTCCGGTACGACACGACGGCAAGCCGGATCCTGGTGCTGGACCCCGACGGCAAGGAGATCGGGTCCGTGCCGACGCCGTTCGCCTGGGATTCCAGCGGGCGGGACCCCGAGGCGCCCGAGGAGACGGACGAAGCGACGGACGAGGGGACGACCGAGGGGACGAACGGGGAAACGGAGGCGGGCACGAACGAGCCGCGTACCTCGGTCGCCACCCCGGAGGACGTACTGAAGCTGTCCGGGCTGACCGGAATCGAGCCGGGGTCCCGGCAGACTCCGGCCCCGATGGAGCTGGCCGGAGACGGTACGGGGACGGCGCGGATCGACGTGAAGGTCGGCGAGACCGGTCTGCTCAGCGATCCTGAGGCCCAATTCCCGTTGTTCGTCGACCCGACGCTCAACGCGGGCTGGCTGGCCTGGACCGTGGCCTACAGGCCGTACCCGAACACCAGCTTCTGGAACGGCACCAACTTCAGTTCGGGCACGTCCGACGCACGAGTGGGCCACGAGAACGACACCGGCGGCACCGCCCGCTCCTACTGGCGGATGAAGTACAGCACCACGCTGAAGGGCGCGACGGTCACCTCGGCCAAGTTCAAGGTGCTCAACAACCACTCCTGGTCCTGCACCAAACGGGAGTTCCAGTTCGGGCTGACCGGTGCGATCTCCTCGGGTACGACATGGAACAAGAAGCCGGGCTGGGCGGGCACGGTCCTGAAGCAGTCGTTCGCGCACGGCTGGTCGTCCGGCGGCTGCCCCGACGACTACGAGTCGTTCGACGTGAAGTCGGGCGCGCAGAAGGGCGCGGACAGCGGCTGGTCCACCATCACCTTCGGGATGCAGGCCACCAGCGAGGGCGACACCCAGACCTGGCGGAAGTTCCGGGCGACCTCGGCGGAGCTGACCGTCGTCTACAACCGCAAGCCGGCCGTGCCCAGCAGCGTCACCTCCACCCCCGGCAGCACCTGCAAGACCACCACGGGCGGCGCGACGATCGGCAGGACCAACCTGGTCCTGTCGGCGAAGTCCACCGACCCCGACGGCAACCTCAAGGGGCTGCGCTTCCGGTTCTGGAAGTCGGGCGCCAGCACCCCGGCCGGCACGCTCGTCACCGGTCTGTCCAGCGGTAAGGGCACACTGACCATCCCGTCGAGCACCCTGGTGGACAAGGGCGTGTACTACTGGGACGTACGTGCGGAGGACTCCGGCGGCCTGGTCTCCGCGTACTACCCCACCAGCGGAAACCGGTGCACCGTCACGGTCGACGGCTCCGCCCCGCCCCCGCCGACCGTCGAGAGCGATGTCTTCCCCGAGGCCACCGACGACGGCCTGACCTGGGCGACCGTCAAGTTCCCCGGCACCGGGTCCGTCACCCTCACCTCCACGGACGCAGCGAAGTTCCAGTACGGCATCGACGGCCAGGGCTGGACCGATGTGACGGCGACCAAGGGCACCGCCACCATCCCCGCCCTGAAGCCCCCGCACTCGGGCCCCAACTCGCTCCAGGTGTACGCCTACGACGCGAACGGGAACAAGAGCGCCGTCACCAACCACACCTTCTACGTCCAGCCCGGCGACAAGGGCGACAGCCCCGGTGACACGGGCGGCGACGGCATCCCCGACATCCTCCAGGTCAACGGCGACGGCGACCTGTACAACTGCGTCGGGCTCCCCGGCGGCTCGCTGAACGGCTGCCTGGGCGCCTCGTACACCTCGGACAAGCAGTTGCACCCGGCCGACCACTGGTACAACCCCACCACCGGCAAGGCCGCGCTGATCACCCACTACGGGGACGCGTACCCCGGTGACGGCATCACCGACCTCTTCGCCGTCACGCCGGACGGCACCTTCTGGCTCTACCCCGGCGACGGCTACGGCAGCTTCGACATCGGCAAACGGATCAGAATCCTGCTCCCCGCCGACGCCCCGTCCCCCGCCACCTGGACCCAGCTCAAGGCGGTCGGCGACATCGACGGCGACGGCCTGCCCGATCTCGCCCTGCGGGCCGGCCCGGCCTTCTGGGTCCTGTCCGGCTACACCGGTGCCACGTTCCGGACGGCCACGCTGATGAACGTCGACGCGTGGGCCCGCCGCGACATCGTCAACGTCGCCGACATCAACGGCGACAGCGTGCCCGACCTGCTGTGGCGCAACCTGGACAATGGCAACATGTACGTCCGCCACGGCAAACCCGGCAAGGCCGGCGGCGTCGACCTCGAATCGCTCAAGCTGGCCGGGAACTCCCTCAACGGGGACGTCTCCTACGGAACGAGCTGGACCGAGGCGAACATCTCGACGGCTCTCGGTATCCCCGACGTCAACAACGACGGCGTCCCCGACATCTGGGCCCGTTCGGGCGTCGACGGTCAGATGCGGATCTACCACCCGTCGAAGACCAACACCAACGCGCCGGTCAAGGTAGCGCTGGCCAAGGACTGGAGATCGATGAAGGCCCTCGGCTGACACGACCCCTCGGCCGACACCGGCGCAGGCAGGGGCGGGGCCCTGGCAGCAGGCCGCTGCCAGGGCCCCGCCCCTGCCTGGTCCGCCCCCTTCACGGCGGCGTCGTCACGGTCGAACCAGCGGTCCCGGGCCGGTTCCGAAGTGCGGCGCCGGTCCGGCTTGGTACCTCGTACTTCCACGCCGTACCTTCCTCGACCCCCTACCGCGCAGCTCAGGACTCAGGAGCTCCGCCATGCCGCGATCCGACCGCCCGCACCTCGCCTGGGGCCGCGTCCCACGCCCCGCCTACGGGGCCGACTACAACCCCGAGCAGTGGTCCAGGGCGACCTGGAAGGACGATGTCCGCCTGATGCGCGAGGCCGACGTCAACCTGGTCACCCTCGGGGTCTTCGCCTGGTCCTGGATCGAACCCACGCCGGACGCCTTCGACTTCTCCGGCCTCGACGAGGTCATCGCCCTCCTGCACACGTCGGGCATCGCCGTCGACCTGGCCACACCGACCGCCGCGCCCCCGCTGTGGTTCTCCCACTCATACCCCGGGTCGCTGCCGGTGACGGCCGACGGGCGTACGCTCGCGCCCGGCTCCCGTCAGGCGGGCTGCGCGTCGTCACCCGTCTGCCGGGAACACGCCGCCATGACCGGCGGGCTGCGCCGCTCCGGTCCAGGGGGCCGGCCGCGGCGTGGAAGTCACCCGCCGCACCACCCACGACGGCATGACCTGGCTCTTCGCCGTGAACCACACCGCGCACCCCGCACAGGTGGCCGCGACCGGGGTCGACATCCTCTCGGGCACCCGTTCATCGGGCGTGGTCACCGTTGCGGCGGGCGAGGTCGCCGTCGTGGCCGAGAGCCCCCGGTGACCTCGCCGGCCTCCTGGCCACACCTGACCGCCCGGCCCGCTCTCCTCACCTGCTCCGCCGGTACTGGGCCAGGATCTCTTCCGGGGTCAGGGCCCGGTCGAGGAACATCAGGTCGTCCATCCGGCAGTCGCAGGAGTTGCCCTCCCTGGTGTTCTGCGGATAGCTGCCGCCGATCTTGATGCCCCGGGGGTCGGTCGGTGACGCGGTGTCGGGCTCCGGTTCGCCCTCGACGGACCAGGGGTCGCCGGTGAGGGTGTAGAAGCCGGGCACCGGGCGGCCGTTGCGGTAGAGCGCCATGGTGCCGTCGTCGTAGTCGAAGGTGGCCGCGAGGAACACCCAGCTCCCGCGGGGCAGCAGCGTCGTCCAGTCGGCGTCGGCGGCGAAGGTCTGCGAACTCCCGTCGTCGAGACGGCGGCCGAGCGCGACCACCTTCATCTCGCCGCCCACCGTGATGAGTTCGAGGAGGGCGCGTACATCGTGGCCCTGGGAGGTACCGGAGAGGACGCCGGCCAGTCCGATCGCGCCGTAACGGTCGCCGGGGTCGGCGGAGTTCGAGTTGAGGCCCGGGTTCTCGCCGGTCATCTTGAACCAGCCCATGACGGTGGTCTCGCGTACGCCGTTGAACGCGTGCAGGGAGGGCACGCCGTCCTGGGCGTAGACCCCGGCCTTCCAGTCGTCGTTGCCCGCGGTGGTGGGCGCGATCTGCCCGGTCCGCAGGACGGGGCCGCGGGCGCGGTCCCATACCCGCATCCGGGTACCGCCGTTGACAAGCCGGAGGTCGGTTCCGGACCGGCCGCGGTCGCGCTCCCGGGCCGTATTTCCGCGTACCGGATGGGCGAAGTCGTAGTACGCGACGAGGTTCGGCCGCAGGCTCGCCGGTACGGGAGCGGAGGCGGCGGTCGCCCGCTCGGCGGGGGCGAGCGTGGCGCCCAGCAGCCCGGCGGCCAGCACCAGCGCGCCCGTGGCTCTCAGCACGCCGTTACCGCGCACCGGACACCTTCCAGATCTTGCCGTTGGCCTTCGAGAGGACGTACAGCTCACCCGCACGGTCCGTACCGAAGCGGAGGTCGACCCGCTCGTCGCCCGCCAGCGACCGCATCGAGGTCACCGCGCCCCGGGCGTCGAAGACCTGGAGCTGGTGGACGCGTGCGAGCGGTCCGCCGCGGCGCATCTCGCGCACCTCGGAGTAGAAGACGCGCCCGCTCACGCCCTCGGAGTACACGTACTTGCCGTGCAGCTCGGGAATCAGCCGTCCGCGGTAGACGAATCCACCGATGAGCGCGTTCCCGCTGTCGGCGCAGGGGCGGTCCGCCGGCGGGTTGTGGTCGAAGGCCGCCACCGGGTACGTGTAGCCGTTCTCGGCGTCGTCGGCCGGGAGCGGGAAGACCCCGCAGGTGGGGTTGTCGGCCTTGCGGTAGGCGAAGGGGCCCTCGCGCTCGCTCCAGCCGAAGTTGTCGCCCGCCCTGACCTCGTAGACGGACTCGATCCGGTGCTCGCCGATGTGCCCGACGAACATCTGGTGGCGTCCGCCGGTGTCCCAACTGAACCGGTGGGGGTCGCGCAGCCCGTACGCGTAGATCTCGCCGAGCCGGCCGGGCTGCCCGGCGAAGGGGTTCGAGGCCGGTATCCCGTACTTCCCGCCCGGCCCGTCGTGGCCGCGGGGATCGATCCTGAGCATCTTGCCCTGCGGCGCGGTCAGGTCCTGGGGAACGGTGCCGCCCGCACCCGCCCCGCCGTCACCCACGGCGACATGGAGGAGGCCGAACTCCTGTTGCCCGGGGCGGGCGTTCGGGTCGAAGCCGATCTCCTGGATGTTGTGGAAGACGTCCTGGAATCCCAGACGCATCACCTCGCGCCGGGTCCCGCTGAACGTGCCGGACGCGGGATCGTCGGCGGTCCACTCGGTGATCACGGAGTGGACGCGCGTGGTGGCGGGCGCCGGCAGATCGACCGGCTTGGTGGTCAGCGCGTCGCGTGCCTCGGTGTGGACGGTGTAGAAGACGCCGTTGCGCGCGAAGCCCGGATGGAAGGCCACGAAGCCGAACCCGCTGCCCAGTCCCCGGTGCGACCAGAAGTGGGGGCCCACGGCCGCCCCTACGTCGAGGTATTCGCGCGGGGCGCCCGCGCGGTCCAGCAGATAGAGCTTGCCGTTGAGATCAGGGACGTACAACCGCCCGGAGCGGTCGGGGACTTCACCGAGGTAGTTGATGCGGGCCCAGCGCTGCAGCCGGGCATCCGTGGGAGGCGGTACCGGCTCCGACTTCGGGAGGGCCGCGAACTCCTTGAGCACCAGACCGTGTTGGGAGACCACGGGGTCCGGCAAGGGGTCGTCGATCGGGGCGCCGTCCTGTGCGAGGGCCGGTGGCGCGAGAAGCGCCATCAGCAGCACACCCGCGGAGATCACCAACCGGCTCCGGCCTGACCTGGGCATTCCGCTCACCTCATCGGTTCGCCGTGCGGAGAGAATGCGTAGAAAGCGCTTCCAGCAGCGCCTGCGCCAAGCTACAAAGCGAGGCAGGGGCGCGACAAGAGGCGCGACATCACGAATGTGATGTACACGCCAATTCCAGCCATCGGCTCCTTCCTCGACACGCTTCACCACCGGCTGAGGTGAACGCGGGGCCGGCACAGCGGACCGGGAGACCGGAGACACGGAAGACCGGCGACACGGACCAGGACCGTCCGCCACCGGCGGATCTCCGGGCGTACGCCACCCAGTTGCGCCGGATGAACGGCGGGCTGGAGGACGCGCGCAACGCGAAAGCGTGAGCGAGCCCCCGCGTCGCCACCCGTCCCGGCCTCGGCGACGAGTTGCGGCCCACCAACGAAGCGATGTCCTAATCCCTGACCTTGAGGAAGCGCATCCGGGTCGCGCCATTGCTGTCGGTGCCGCCGGCCTCGGCGTTGGAGATCTTGCCGCCGGTGAGGACGAACATCAGGTGCAGGCGGACCGTCCGGGGGCCGGAGGCGACCGTGTACTCGGTCATGATGTGTGTGGTTCCGCCTTGCTGCTCCTGCCTCGCCGCGTTGATCGCCGCGATCTGGGTGAAGCTCGTCAGGAGGGTGTCCGTGGTCTCGTCCCTGAGCCAGCCGATGATGTAGCCGCTGCCGCCGGTGGCGGAACCGAGCGCGTACCGTACATCGCTGTCGATGTGGTACACCCCGGGTTCCGGGAGCACGATGTCGGACTCGGGGATCGGCACGTCGGTACCGGCCTGGGCCAGGAGGTTGGCGTGCTGCCTCTCGGTGTTGAGGAACGCGCTCACCGGCGTGAGGCGGGCGCCGATCTTCCACCTTTCGGGGCAGCCGGGCGTCCCGGTGACGTCGATGTCCACCGACCGTTCGATGCCGCTGTTGCCGCCAGGAGCGATACCCGTCAGGTCGATCCGCGGCACGAGCAGCCCACCGGTCGTGTTCCGTGCGGCATTGCACGGGGACGGGTCCAGAGCAGGCGTGTCGGGCGCGTACAGACACCCGTCGCTGCCCCGAGTGAGGGCGTTGCCCCGGTCGGTGGAGAGGCACGGAGGGCGGGCGGTGGCGCATCCGTCCTGGCAGGAGGCGACCGGGATGACCGGCGGGACCGCGGCGTAGGGAGTCGAGCCGTCGAGGGTGTCGGTCGTGCAGGTGACCGCGCCGTCGCAGTTACGGCAGGTCGTACGGAGGAACGGCCTGCCGCAACCCGGGGCGGACGCCTGGACGGTGAGGACGAAGCTGTCGACGGTCCACTGCTTGGGGCCGACCCGGCAGGTGTCGTCGTTGCCTGTTTCCAGGTTGAGCTCGACGACGATCTTTCCCGCGAGGACGTCCGCGAGGGACACGGTGGTCGGTGGGATGACGCCGTTGTCGTCACCCCCCGCCGGCAGATCGGGTGGGCCCAGGAGATCGGCGCGAATCGGGGTCGTGCCGTTCCACAGGGCGAAGCGGCCGTAGAGCTGGCAGGCCGTGTTCCTGCCGTCGTTGTGGACATGGACCGAGGCGCTGATCATGACGCTGGTGGGTTTGCCGCGCAGTGAAGTGGGGTCGATGTGCACGACGCCGGCGAGCCAGGTGTGCCGGCCGTTGTGCGTCCCGTCGTCGGCCGGGAACGTGCCCGTGCCGCTGTTCAGGATGGTCTGGGCGACGACAGGGTCCAGCGCTGCATGGGTGTTGGCGATGGTGTAGTACGGCGTCGGGTCGGTGCCGCTCGCGGTCGCTGCGACCCGGTACGGCGCGGAGTCGCGCAGTGGGGTCGTCTCGCAGTGCTCGCACGGCTTGGAGCCGGGACAAGCAACGGGGGGACAGGCCGGCTTGGAGGGCTGACAGCCGCCGATGGCGAGGGGGGACTGCCCGCAGCCGCATCCACTCATGGGTCAACTCCTTTGGTGAGGTGGCGTGGTGGCAATGGCGGTGTGCGCCCCGTGCCGCTTTGGCGCGGTTGGGGCACGAGGGGGTGGTGCGCCGACTCGTCGGCCGAAACGGTTGAAAGTCGAGCGGGCAGGCGCGTTGAGGGATACCGGAGGACCTGAGGTCGGCCGCGCAACCGCGGAGCGGAAGAAGACCGTCCGGCGGACCGCTCGCCGGGCCGTGGCCGACATGACGTCGATCGTCATCCAGCTACGTGTTCCCGCAGCAGGTCATTTCCTTGGGGTGGGAAACAGACGCGGCCATGTCGGCCCCTCTTCGCGATTCCGCTACCGGTACTGGGAGAACCGTGTCGGGCGCTCGGACAGAGGAATACCTGAAGCCCAGTCACTTGTCTTCTTCGTTGCCATTCCTAATGTACTATCCCGTGATCTGTCGAGCATTACTCCGTTAGGGTGGCCAATTTCCACGGGAAAGTGGCAGAGCGCACATTCTGGGCGTCATCGCTCGACTTTCTCGTGCAGATCGCGTTTCTCGTGCAGGTCGCCTTTCTCGTGCAGGTCGCGTTCATCGTCGCCTTCGGTGTTCTGCTGGACACGCTGGTTGTCCGCCCGCTGCTGGCACCGGCGCCGGTACGCGACATCGGCCCGAAGGCGTGGTGGCCCGGCACCCTCAGCCGCGGAAGGGCCGAACTGCGTTGATTCCGCGGTCGGTTCGTGATGCGGTTCGGCTCCCGACGTGGCGCTTTTCAGCCATCGACAGAACTCCCGGTAAATACCGAACACACATTCAGTGGCATCCGGTAGTTTCATCGCCACGTCACGCGCGGGGGCATCAAGAGGCCCCCGCGCACCATGTTTCAGGGGGGAACATGCGGAGGAACAGAATCCGTCCGGCCGCCGTGCTCGCGGCACTGCTGCTGCCGGTCGTCGGCGTACTGACACCGGTGTCGGCCCAGGCCAAGGAATCCCCGGGAGAGCTGACCTCACCCACCGCCGACAGCGCCGACAGCCAGGACGGTGACGACGGAGACCTCGAAGCGCAGATCATCGGTGGCACCAAGCCCGAGTCCCGTGGGATCGCCGCGATCTCGCTCGACGGCAGGCCGAACTGCAGCGGGTCGATCGTCGACAACTACTGGATCCTCACCGCCAAGCACTGCGTCAGGGAGGACGGCGGCGACGGCCCGAAGATCTCCTACAGCCGGCTCAAGGTGCGGGTGAAGAGCGTGCACTCGGACACCGGCGGCGGGGTCGTGGCCGTATCGCTGACCAAGTCACGCGACCTGCAGGACCTCGCACTGATCAAGCTCAGCCGGTCCGCGAACGCCGAGCCGGTGTCCATGGCGACGAAGCACTCCGCGATCGGTGCCACGACCTACGTCTTCGGTTACGGAATCACCTCGTCCAGCGGCTCGAACGACAACCGGCTGCGCCGGGGTACCGAGCGCGTCGTGGACAATTCCTTCCCCGGAATCCTGACCACCGCGATCGACGGCAAGCCGTGCTACGGGGACTCCGGTGGCCCGCTGTTCAAGCTGGTCGACGGAGCGCGCTACCAGATCGGTGTCGTCTCCCGGCCTCCGCAGGGCGACCCGGCGGACTGCTCGGGCGGCCGTACGGTCTACTCCTCCGTACCCAACAGCCTGGACTGGATCAAGGGTGTGATGCGGGACTTCTGATCTCTCTCATGTGGTGATGCCCGCCGGCGTCCGGCCTCCACCCCGGTCATGGAGAACGTCATCGCCGGGCCCCGCGGGCGCGCTGAGCGAGCAGGCCGACGATGCCGAGGGCGAGGACGAGATAGAGGGTGATGGTGATCGGGCTGGAGACCAGCGCCGTGGGGTCGCCCTCGCTGACCGCCATGGCGCGGCGGAACTCGGTCTCGGCGAGGGGGCCGAGGATGACGGCGATGAGGACCGGGGCGACGGGCAGTCCGTAACGGCGCATCGCGAAGCCGAGCAGCCCGATCGCCAGGACCAGGACGAGGTCGAGGAGCTTGCTGCTGGTCGCGTAGACGCCGAGCATGGCGAATACGGTGATGCCGCTGTAGAGGTAGTGGCGGGGGACTTTGAGGAGTTTGGCCCACAGGGGTGCGAAGGGCAGGTTGAGTACGAGCAGGACGGTCATGGCGATGAAGAAGCTGGCCAGCAGGGCCCAGACGAGTTCGCTGGCCCGTTCGAAGAGCAGCGGTCCTGGCTGGAGGCCGTACTGACGGAACGCGGCCAGCAGGACGGCGGCCGTCGCGGAGGTGGGCAGTCCCAGGGCGAGCAGGGCGCCCATCGCGGTGCCCGCGGTGGCGTTGCCCGCCGCCTCAGGTCCGGCGACGCCCTGGATGGCGCCCTTGCCGAACATCGAGTCGCCGCGGCGCGATCCGAGCCGGCGTTCGGTGCCGTACGACAGGAAGGTGGGCACCTCGGAGCCGCCCACGGGGATGATGCCGAACGGTACGCCTATCGCGGTGCCGCGCAGCCAGGCGGGCATCGCCTGGCGCAGCTCCCCGCGGGAGAGCCACAGCCGGCCGGTGGAGGGCATGACGCGCAGGTCCTCCTGGGTCCCGCGCCGCGCGGCGACGGAGATGACCTCGCCGAGGGCGAGCAGGCCCACGGTGATGACCACGATGTTGATGCCGTCGAACAGTTCGGGGAGTCCTCCGGTGAAGCGGGCGGCGCCGGACATGCCGTCGACTCCGACCAGGGCGATCGCGAGGCCGATGACCAGGGCGGCCAGCCCGCGCAGGATCGAGTCGCTGACCACGGCCGAGATGGCGACGAACGCGAACACGGCGAGCGCGAGGTATTCGGCGGGGCCGAAGAGCGTGGCGAGTTCGGCCAGCGAGGGCGCGAAGAACACGACGAGTACGGAGGAGAGGATGCCGCCGATGAACGCGCCGATGGCGGCGGTCGCGAGGGCCTGGGCCGCGCGCCCGGACTTCGCCATCCGGTGGCCCTCGATGGATCCGGCGATGGCGGTGCTGTTGCCGGGGGTGTTCATCAGGATTCCGGCGGTCGAGTCGCCGAACAGGCCGCCGAAGAGCACACCGGCGAACATGATGAACGCGCCGATGGGGTCGAGCGAGAAGGTCACGGGCAGCAGCAGCGCCACCGCCATCGCGGACCCGAGGCCGGGCAGTACACCGACGGCCGTGCCCAGCAGGGCGCCGACGAGTACCCACAGCATGTTCATGGGTGTCAGGATCGTGAGGAACCCGTCACCGAGGTTGCTCAGTGATTCCATCAGAGCACTCCTGCCAGGATGCCCGGGGGCAGATTGAGGCCCAGCCCCGCGGAGAAGGCCAGTTGGACGGTGGACGAGATGGCGGTCGACAGGAAGAGGTCGAACACCGGCCGGCGGCTGCCGAGTGCGCGGGCGACGCCCCAGAAGAGCAGCGCGCCGGAGAGCAGCCAGCCGAGGGGGACGAGCAGGGCGATGAAGGCGGCGATCGTACCGACCAGTCCGGCCAGCGCCCGGTGGTTGCTGCGGGTCCGGCCCGCTCCGTCGGTGGGAGCGGTGTCGTCGGCGGCCTGTGCGGCGCCCGGGTCCGCCGGGGCGGCGACCCGCTCGGGCTCGGGGCGGCGCAGGACATCGGCGCCGAGGAGGACGGCGAAGACGAGGCAGGCGACGGCGACCACGGTGGGGAACATCCGCGGTCCCGGCGAGGCGACGTTGGCCGGTACCTCCATGGTGAGGGTTCCGGCGCCCAGCACGACGCCGGTGACGAGCAGCAGCAACGGGATGATCAGGCCGGTGCGGCGGCGCAGGAAGGCGGCGGGACCGGTGTCCGCGGGCCCGGGGTGGGTGGTCACAGACCCAGCTCCTTGATGATCGTGTTCACCCTGGCCTGGTCCTGGCGGATGAAGTCGGCGAACTCGTCACCGGTCAGCAGGCTCTCCACCCACTTGTTGCGGGAGAGCGCGTCCTCCCACTCGGGGGTACGGGTCGCCTCGGTGACGATGTCGGTCAGTTCCCGGCGCTGTGCGTCGCTGATGCCGGGCGGGGCCACCAGGCCGCGCCAGTTGGGCAGCGACACGTCGACGCCCTGTTCGATGAAGGTGGGGGTGTCGATGCCCGGCACGGAGGTGTCGGCCGAGACCGCCAGCGCCCGCAGGTTGCCCGCCTCGATCTGGTCGCGGAAGTCGTTGTAGCTGCTGACGCCGATCTCGACGGTGTCCGACAGCAGCGCTGTCAGCACCTCGCCGCCGCCCGCGAACGAGATGTAGTTGACGTCCTTCGGGTCGATGCCGGCCTCCCGCGCGGCGAGTCCGGCGAGCAGGTGGTCGGTACCGCCGAGCCCGCCGCCGCCGACGGCGTGGCTGTGCGGGTTCTTCTTCCACGCCGCCATGAAGTCCTTCAGCGTCCGGTACGGGGAGTCCGCGGGGACGATGAAGACCTGGTAGTCCTCGGCGAGCCGGGCGATCGGGGTGGTGTTCTCCAGGTCCACCCGCGACTTGTTGACGGTGATGGCGCCCTCCATCACCGTGCCGGTCATCATCAGCCGCGTCGGGTCCTTGCCCAGTTCCACGAACTGTCCGAGGCCGATGGTGCCGCCGGCGCCGGGCACGTTGACGACCTGGACGTTGTTGACGATCGAGCCGGCCCGCAGGGCCTGCTGGAACTCGCGTGAGGCGAGGTCCCAGCCGCCGCCGGGTGCGGCCGGGGCCGTGACGGTCAGCTTCGACCTCGGAGTGGCGCCCGAGGTGGAGTTGCTGGCGTCCACGGCGGCGACCCCGGCGAGCACCGCGGTGCACAGGGCACCGGCGACGCCGAGCATGAAACGTTTCCTCTGCACGACCACTCCCTTGTGATCTCGTACCGAGCTGTCCCCGATGGCCGGTGGCGTTACCCCAGTGTGTCCATCTGGTGGATATTAATGACCGCCAGATGGTAAACATCATGAGCGGGACGAAGCAATGGAGTCGACACGGCGAAGACGAAGAAAGGGAAACCGATGTCCCCGACGACCGACGGTGGCGGCATCCGGGCCGTGAGCCGGGCGTGGCAGGTGCTGCGCGCGTTCACACCGGAACGTATGTCACTCACACTGACCGACCTCGTCCGCGAGACAGGACTGCCGAGAACCACCGTCCTGCGGCTGGTGGAGACGCTGGCCGGGGAGGAGTTGGTGGAGTACGGGGCGGACGGGCGGGTCCGGGTCGGCACCAGCCTGATCGCCTTCGCCGCCTTCGCCGACACGGCCTGGACGGTGCCGCCCGCCTCACTGGCGCGGATGCGGGCCCTCGCCGCCGAGACCGGGGAGACGGTGAGCCTGTACGTACGGCAGGGCACCCGGCGCGTGGTGGTCGGCCAGGCCCCCAGCCCCAGCACCCTGCGCCATGTGGTGGAGCCGGGCGACTCGTTGACGATGTCCGTGGGGTCCGCCGCGTACGTCCTGCTCAGCCTCGAACCGCCCGGGGAGCGGGAATCGCTCGTCATCCGCATCGCCGAGGAGTGCGGCGGTGACGCCGAGGCACTGCGGGCCGGGACGCGGGCCGCGGCCGAGCGGGGCTGGTGCGTCACCCACGGCGAGCGCGAGCCGGGCAACAGCGGTCTGGCGGTCCCCGTCCCGTTCCCCGGCGGTGACGCCCCGGCCCGTCCGCCGGTCCTCGCCGTCGGTGGTCCCACCGTCCGGTTCACCGAGGAGAAGATCCCCGGCTTCGTCCACGCGGTACGCCGCTGCGCCGAGGACATCGCCCGCACCGGTCTGCCGCCCGCACTGTACTGACCTCGTCGAAGGAGAACCGTGCACAACTATCCGCCCCCCGGGGCGCTTCCCGTCGCCACCGTGTCCGACGCGATGGACCGGTTCGGCGTCGCCGACGGCATCCGCCCCCTGTGGCCGGGCGCAATCCTGTCCGGACCCGCGTTCACCGTGTGGACGCGGCCGGGCGACAACCAAGGTCTGCACGCCGCGTTCGAGACGATCAGGCGCGGGGAGGTCCTTGTCGTCAACGGCGGCGGGGACGCGACCCGCGCGCTCATCGGTGAGCTGGTGGTGCAGAAGGCGAAGGCGCTGGCGATAGGCGGGATCGTGCTCGACGGCGCCGCCCGGGACGTGGTCGAGCTGGCGCGGCTCGGTGTCCCGGTGTTCGCCCGCGCCGTCACACCGGCGGGGCCGTGGAAGACCGGTCCGTACCGCACGGCCGTCCCCGTCGCGGTCGGCGGGGTGCCGGTCAGCCCCGGGGACTGGGTGCTCGGTGACGACGACGGGGTGGCGGTCGTCCCGGCCGGGGAGGTGGAGGACGTCGTCGCGCGGACGCACCGGCTCATCGAGGGCGAGGCCGAACGCCGGGCCGCCAACCGGAAGCTGGTGCCCCGTGACTGAGCGCCCGCTCGTCTGGATCCCGCGGCCGGTCCACGACGACGCGCCGGCCCGGCTGCGCCCGTACGCCGAGGTGTGTCCCGGATACGGCGCCGAGGGCGTCACGTTCGACCAGGTCCACGACCGGGTCGCGGCCATTCTGCTGCGGACCGAACGCGTCGACGGCGCGATGATGCGCCGCGCGCCCCGGCTGCGGATCGTGGCACGGCACGGGGTCGGTCTCGACACCGTGGACGTCGACACCGCGCGCGAGCTGGGCATCACCGTCACCACGACCCCGACGGCCAACAGCCGGTCCGTCGCCGAGCACACCGTGGCGCTGCTGCTCGCGGTGCGCCGGGGCATCGGCATCGCGGTGCGCGACGAGGGGGACACTCGCGCCGCGATCCACGGCCGGGAACTGGGCGGCGCGGTGCTCGGGCTGGTCGGCTTCGGCCGTATCGCCCGTGAGGTCGCCGCGATCGCCGGCCGGGGGTTCGGGATGCGGGTCCTGGCGTACGACCCGATGGTGCCGGCGTCCGTCATGACGGACGCGGGCGTCGAACCCGCGGATCTGCCCACGCTGTTGTCCCTGGCCGAGAACCTCAGCCTGCACGTTCCGCTGGTCGAGGCGACCCGTGACCTCATCGGTCTGCCGGAGCTTCTGGCGCTGCCGGAGGGCGCGGTGGTGGTGAACACCTCGCGCGGGGGCATCCTCGACGAGTCCGCGCTGCTCACGGCGGTCCGCCGGGGCCATCTGGCGGGCGCGGGACTCGATGTCACCGCCGTCGAACCGCTGCCGTCCGACCACCCGTTGCGCGCCGAGCCGTCGGTCGTCATCACCCCGCACACCGGCGCGCAGACCGCGCAGGCGCTGCGCCGGATGGCGACCGAGGCCGCCGACCACATCATCGCCCACCTCACCTGACCCGACGCCGGATGCGCGCCCCGCACCGGCGGCGTACCACCAGGTGGTTTGCTTGTGCCGCTGGATGGTTCCGTGGTGTGATGGCGCGGCCCACGCACCCGGCGGGGCGATCGCCCCGCCGGGTGCCGGGACACCGAGACACGAGGGAGACGGCATGCCCGAATCCGACACCGGCGGCGTCCGCAGTGTGCAGCGCGCGGTGGACCTGCTCGCCCTCTTCGACGCCGAGCACCCCAGCCGGTCCGTACGCGAACTGGTCGACGCCACCGGACTGCCGAAGACCACCGTGGTGCGGCTGGTCCACACCCTGGAGCAGTGCGGCCTGCTCTGGAGCCGGGGGGACGGCCTGCTCGTGCCCGGCACCGGGCTGCTGAGATGGGCCGAACTGGCGGGCCGCACCTGGCGGTTGCCGGAGGAGGCGCTTCGCCGCCTCGCCGCGCTCAGCGAGGCGAGCGGGGGCGAGACGGCCTCGGTCTACGTCCGCCAGCAGAACACCCGGGTCTGCGTCGCCCGCCACGAAGGCACCCTCACCCTGCGCCATGTCGTCCGTATCGGGGCGGAGATGCCGCTGTGGTCGGGGGCCGCGAGCCATGTCCTCCTCTCCCGCGCGGACCGCGCCGACATCGCCGCGGTGGCCTCCCTGGCACCGGACGACGACCGGGACGCGCTGCTCTGGGAGCACACCAGGAAGGCCGCCGAGGACGGCATGGCCGTCAGCCACGGGGAACGGGAGCCGGGCGTCTCCGGTGTCGCGGCCCCGGTCTTCGCCGCGTCGGGCCGGCTGACCGCGGCGGTCGCGCTGGGCGGCCCCACCACCCGCTTCACCGACGAGGCCGTCGCCGGTCTCACCCCCGCCCTGCTGGACACCGCACGCGCTCTCACGGCGCTCGACTGCATCGGAGGCACCGCCTGATGACGACTCCCCTCCTGGAGGGCGTCCGGGTCCTCGATCTGACCAACGTCCTCGCCGGCCCCTTCGCCGGCTATCAGCTCGCGATGCACGGCGCCGATGTCATCAAGGTCGAGATGCCCGAATCCGGGGATCTCGCACGCCAGTTGGGCGCCGACCGCGCCCTCGGCGAAGAACTGCTGGGGGCCTCCTTCCTGGCGCAGAACGCCGGCAAGCGCTCCCTCACCCTCAATCTGAAGGCCCCGGACGGGCGGGAGGCGCTGCTGCGCGCGGTGCGCGAGGCGGACGTCCTGCTGGAGAACTTCCGGCCCGGTGTGATGGACCGGCTCGGCGTCGGCTGGAAGACCCTCAGCGCCGAGAACCCCCGGCTCGTCTACTGCGCGATCTCCGGCTTCGGGCAGACGGGACCGCTGCGGGACCGTCCGGCGTACGACCAGATCATCCAGGGCCTGAGCGGGATGATGAGCGTGACCGGCACCCCGGGGACCGCTCCGCTGCGGGCCGGGTTCCCCGTCGCGGACACCCTGGGCGGCATGGCGGCGGCCTACGCGGTCGCGGCGGCGCTCGTCCGGCGTGGCCGCACCGGAGAGGGCGCCTTCGTCGACGTCTCGATGCTGGAGTCCGCGCTCACCGCAATGGGGTGGGTCACGTCCAACTACCTGATCAGCGGGCGGGTGCCCGAGCCCATGGGCAACGAGAACTTCACCGCGGCCCCCTCGGGCACCTTCCGTACCGCCGACGGCCATCTCAACATCGCCGCCAACCGGCAGCAGCAGTTCACCACCCTGTGCCGGCTCATCGGACGCGAGGAGCTGACGACCGACCCGCGCTTCGCGCACCCCGCCGACCGCAAGACACACCGCGACGCCCTGCGCGACGAGATCGAGACGGGGCTGGCCGCCAGGACGGCGGCCCGGTGGGAGGAGATATTGTCCGACGCCGGGGTCCCGGCGGCGCGGGTGCTGTCGGTGCCGGACGCCCTGGGCCTGGACCATCTGGCCGTCCGCGGCTTCGTGCACGACCTGCCCTTCCCCGACGGCCGCGAGCGCTCCCTGCACGTCCTCGGCAGCCCGGTGCGGGTGGACGACGCACCGGCCGCCGCCCCCTCGCCCCCACCGCTGCTGGGAGAACACACCGACACCGTACTGGCGGAACTCGGCTACACGCCGGTGGAGATCGCCGCGCTGCGCGAAGGCGGTGCGGTGTGACCGGCACAGCGGCACCGGCGAGCGGCGGACCGGCGCGGGAGACGGCGGACGGGGGCGAGCCGATGATCGCCGAACGCACCGTCACCGACTGGTGGTCCACGGCGGTCAGCGAGATCAGACCCGGCGAGATCAGGCTGCGCGGCTACCCGGTCGAGGAACTGATCGGCCAGGTCACCTTCGCCGAACAGATCTGGCTCATGCTCCGCGGCGAACTTCCCACCCCCGTCCAGGGGCGCCTGCTGGAGGCCGCCCTGGTCGCCGCCGTCGACCACGGGCCGCAGGCCCCGTCGATCGCCGCGGCCCGGATGGCGGCCACCTGCGGTGTCGGGCTGAACAGCGCCGTCGCGACCGGCACGGGTCTGCTCGGGGACGTCCACGGCGGGGCGGGACAGCAGTGCATGGAGGTGCTGCGACGGGTGACGGACGGCGAACAGGCCGCCGACATCGTCGCCGAGTACCGCGGTCGCCGCGCCTACCTCCCCGGGTTCGGCCACCGCTTCCACCCCCGGGACCCCCGGCGGGACCCCCTGCTCGCGCTGGTACGGGAGGCCGCCGACGCCGGTGAGGTCCCCGGCCCTGCCCTGTCCGCCGGGCTGGCGCTCGAAACCGCGCTCGCCGCGGGCCGGGACCGCCCCGTACCCATGAACATCGACGGCGCCACCGCGATCATCTACGCGGAACTCGGCTTCCCGCCACAGCTCGGCCGGGGCCTGTTCGTCCTCTCCCGCAGTGTGGGCATCCTCGCCCACGCCTGGGAGGAGACGGAGAACGGGACCCGCATCAAGGGACCGCTGCCCCGCCAGTTCCTCGCGGGCTACCACGGCCCGCCGCAACGCCACCCGGACCGGGGCGCCTGACGGCCGGCAGGACGGGTGGGGCTCGGGGATTCGCGGGGGTGTCGGTGGCCTGTGTGATGATGCGGGCTGCCGACCGGTCCAGGTGTGACCGGTCACGTGTGAGGGGGCGGGGCCGCAGCATGGCCAAGGACGAGGGGTCCATACCGGACGAGGAGTGGGAGCGCTTCCTGCGTGACGCGGGGGCCGGGGTCCCGGACGCGCCGAAGGAGCCGTCGGCGCGGGCCCGGATGGTGGCGCGGCGGCTGCGGGAGGAGCCCGGTCCGCCGGAGGGATGGCGGACCTACCGCCCGGCCCGGCGCCGGCGGAACACCCTCTGGTACGCGGTCGGTCTGGTCGCCGCGGTCGGTCTGCTGATCGTGGCACTGACTCCGGGGCTGGTGACGGGGTGGTTCGGGGGCGGA
Organism: Streptomyces sp. NPDC050509; assembly: GCF_044457965.1. Lineage (NCBI taxonomy): Bacteria > Bacillati > Actinomycetota > Actinomycetes > Kitasatosporales > Streptomycetaceae > Streptomyces > Streptomyces sp. NPDC050509. The sequence continues at coordinate 97,983 of NZ_JBITHL010000019.1, forward strand.
GGCGGCGAGAGCGCACCGCTCGCCGCTGAGTCGGAGCGCCCCGACCAGCCGCCGGCGACCGAGGCAGCCGCCCAACGGCCCACCCTGGAGGAGCCGTTCAGGGGTTCGCCCGCGGCCCGGTGGGGCAACGGGGTGGCGTCGATCGCGCTCCCCGAGGCGCGGGCGACCGGCTGGATGAGCGAGGCGGAGGTCGCGCGGGCCCTCGGCCGGAGCCGGGACTTCCTGGCCGCGTCCAGCCTGGACGCCGGGGTGCTGCGCGGGGAGCGTCCGGTGAAGGCGATCGCGTTGCTCAATCCGCATCAGAAGGACGTCCAGGACTATGTGACGGCCGCCTTCCGGGAGCCCGGCGAGGAGAACGACCCCCTGCTGCTGTTCAGCCGGTTCGCGAAGACGGAGGTGCGGCTCGTCGGGAACGTGGTCAAGACGCAGGGCCGGATCACCTACCGGGAGGGTGAGCGTGGCGCGGTCGAAGTGACCGCCGATGTCACGTACGTCTATCCGGTCGTCCGCGCCGCCGCCGGCAGCGACGAGGTCGCGCGGACCATCGTGCGCCGCGAAACCGTGATGAGCTGGGACGACCCGGCGAAGGTGGTCATCGAGCCGGGGACGTTCTCCCTCGTCTCCTACAAGATGGACACCACCAACGGCGGCTGCTTCACCCACACCGGCTACTTCACCCCCGCGTTCGGCGCCGAACGCGGGGCCCCGGCGGACGGCCCCGAGGTCGACCCGTACGACCGGAGTACGTCGATGGACGCGCGCCTGCGGGAGGCCGGCGACGCCGAGTGCGGGACCGCCACCCGGTCGTGAGCGGCGGCGGCCGGCGGCCGGCCCGTCCATGACGACCACTCAGGACAGGCCCCGGACGCCGGCCGTACCCGTGCCTGTGCCCGTACCCGTACCCGTGCCCCTCAGGCGGTACGGGACTCCTCGCGGCTCCGGTCCGGGGTCGCGCCCAGCTCCTCGATGACGCCGGCGAGGTGCGCCCTCGCCGCGGCCTCCGCCGCCTCGGCGTCGCCGGCCACGATCGCGTCGGTGATCGCCGGATGCTGGGGCAGCGACCGCGTCGGGCGGCCCGGCCGCAGGGCGAGCCGGAACCTTCTACTTCATCGCCGGCACCTGGCTCTTCGGCGCCGTGGCCCTGGCGGTCTTCGGCCGCAGGACCCGGGCCGCCCGGCTCGCGCAGGCGGAGAAGACCCGCGCGGCGGCCTGACACACTGCGCCCCCGTCGCCGCCGGTGCGCTGTGCACCGGCGGCACGTGCGGTGAGGTCCCTCACGGGGCGGCGCGCAGCCAGACAGCCGTGTCCTGGGGGAGCCGGCCCGCCACCAGCGGGCCGCTGGTGAGCAGCACCTCGGTGTTCGGGGGCAACTCCACCGACTCAGCGGCGAAGTTGACCACGCAGATCAGGGCGCCCGCGGAGCCGTCCCCGGCGTCCCCGGCCCTGGCGTCCCCGGACCGTACGAACGACAGCACGCCCGGCGCCGACTCCAGCCAGCTCATCGAGCCGTCCCCGAAGCCGGGTCCGGTGCGCCGCAGCCGCAGGGCCTCCCGGTAGAGCGTGAGCATCGAGCCGGGGTCGGCCGCCTGGAGGTCGGCGGCGTACACGGGCCAGAACTCCGGCTGCGGCAGCCACGGTTCGGTCTCCGAGCCGAATCCCGCGTACGGCGCGTCCGCCGTCCACGGCAGCGGCACCCGGCAGCCGTCGCGCCCCGGATCCTTGCCCCCGGAGCGCGCGTGCATCGGGTCCTGGATCCGGTCCAGCGGGACATCCGCCTCCGGCAGGCCCAGTTCCTCGCCCTGGTAGAGGTAGACGGCGCCGGGCAGGGCCAGCGAGAGCAGCGCGGCGGCGCGCGCCCGGCGGGTGCCGAGTCCGGGGTCGGTCGGGGTGCCGAACTCCTTGGCCGCGAAGTCGAATCCGGTGGCCCGCCGCCCGTACCGGGTGACCGTGCGGGTCACGTCGTGGTTGCAGAGGACCCAGGTGGCGGGCGCGCCGACGGGCGCGTGTTCGGCGAGTGTCGCCTCGATGGCGGCCCGCAGCGGGCCGGCGTCCCACGGGCACGCCAGAAAGCTGAAGTTGAACGCGGTGTGGAGTTCGTCCGGGCGGAGGTAGCGTACGAAACGCTCGGTGTCGGGCAGCCACACCTCGCCGACGAAGACACCGCCGTACGTGTCGGCGAGGGCCCGCCAGGAGCGGTAGATCGTGTGCAGTTCGTCGCGGTCGACGTACGGGTGCGGGTCGCGGCCCGCGGTGAAGTCCGGCAGGGCGGGGTCCTTGGCGAGGAGCGCGGCCGAGTCGATCCGTACGCCCGCGACGCCCCGCTCGAACCAGAAGCGCAGCACCTCCTCGTGCTCCCTGCGCACCGAGGGGTGGGCCCAGTTGAGGTCGGGCTGCTCGGGGGCGAAGAGGTGCAGGTACCACTCGCCGTCGTCGACCCGCGTCCAGGCCGGGCCGCCGAACTCGGAGACCCAGTCGTTGGGCGGGATCTCGCCGTGTTCACCGCGCCCGGTCCTGAAGTGGAAGAGGGCGCGTTCGGGGCGGCCCGGTCCCGCCGCGAGGGCCGCCCGGAACCAGACGTGCCGGTCGGAGACATGGTTGGGCACAACGTCGACGATCGTACGGAGGCCCAGCTCGCGTGCCTCGGCGATGAGTTTCTCGGCCTCGGCGAGCGTGCCGAAGGCCGGGTCGATGGTGCGGTAGTCCGCCACGTCGTAGCCGCCGTCGGCGAGCGGGGAAAGGTACCAGGGGGTGAACCAGAGGGCGTCGACACCGAGTTCGACCAGGTACGGCAGCTTGGCCCGGACCCCCGCGAGGTCTCCGGTGCCGTCGCCGTCGCCGTCGGCGAAGCTGCGTACGTAGACCTGGTAGATGACGGCGTCGCGCCACCAGAGGGTGTCGGTGGGCGCCGGCGGGCTGCCTTCCATGCGGTGTTCCTTTCGGGGAGGGTGAGAAGTACCAGGGTCGGTCGGGCGGGCCCTGGTCAGCCCTTGGTGCTGCCGGCGCTGATCCCGGCGATGATGTGCCGTTGGAACACCAGGAACATCAGCACCATCGGGACACTGGCGATCACCATGGCGGCGATGAGTACCGAGAGCGGGATGTTCTGGGAGAGCTGGACGAGCGCGACGCTGATGGGCTGTTTGTCGGTGTCGGAGAAGACCATCAGCGGCCAGAGGAAGTCCTGCCAGACGGCGACCAGTGCGAAGATCGACACCACGCCGAGCACCGGCCGGGACATGGGCAGCAGGATCGACCAGAGGGTGCGGAGCCGGCCCGCCCCGTCGATCTCGGCCGCTTCCAGCACATCGCGCGGGATCTGGTCGAAGAAGCGCTTGAGCAGGTAGAGGTTGAAGGCGTTGGCGACTGCGGGCAGCCAGATGCCGAGCGGGTCGTTGAGCAGGCTGGTGTGGATCAGCGGCAGATCGGCGATCGTCAGGTACTTCGGTACGAGCAGGGCCTGGGCGGGCACCATCAGGGTGGCGAGGATGCCACCGAGGATCACCTTCCCGAACGCCGGCCGCAGCTTCGACAGGGCGTAGGCCGCCGCCGTACAGAAGACGAGCTGGAGGATCCAGGCGCCCGTGGCCTGCACCACCGTGTTCCCCAGGTGCGTGGGGAGCCGCATCAGCTCCCACGCGTCGGTGTACGCGCCGAGGTGCCAGGTGTCGGGGACCAGGGTCGGCGGTGTCCGCACCAGTTCGTCCGGGGACTTCATGGCGCCGGACGCCATGAAGTACACGGGGAGGAGGAAGGCGGCCACGAAGGCGAGGACGACTCCGCCGAAGACGGTCCAGTAGAGCGCCTTGCCCCGGGCGCTCGCGAGCGCGAGCGGGGAGACGAGGGTACGTACGGCCTGGCCGTGTTCGGCTCGGGTCATGGCGCCGCGGCTTCCTCTCAGTCGTCGGTGCGGGTGAGCCGCAGGTAGAGGGCGGAGAAGAGGCTGAGCACGATCAGGAGCAGCACGCTCAGGGCGCACGCGCCGCCGAAGTCGTTGTAGAGGAAGGCGTACTTGTAGATGAGGTAGAGGACGGTGACGGTCGAACTCTCCGGGCCGCCACCGGTGATCACGAAGGGCTCGGTGAACACCTGCATCGTCGCGATGATCTGGAGGAGCATCAGCATCAGGATGATGAAGCGGGTCTGCGGGACGGTCACATGGCGCACGCGCTGCCAGATGGTGGCCCCGTCCAGCTCGGCCGCTTCGTACAGCTCCCCCGGAATGCCCTGGAGCGCGGCGAGATAGATGAGGACGGTGCCGCCCATGTTCGCCCAGGTGGCGACGATGACGAGGGAGAGCAGCGCGGTGTCGGCGCCGTTGGTCCAGTTCGACGTGGGGAGGTGGAGGAGGCGTAGGGCTTCGTTGGCGAGTCCGGCGCCCGGATCGTAGAACCACTTCCAGAGCAGGGCGCTGACGACCGGCGGGATCATCACCGGGAGGTAGACGACCACGCGGAAGAAGGATTTCGCGTGGCGCAGCTCGTTGAGGACGAGCGCCATCAGGAACGGTACGGCGAAGCCGACGAGCAGGGCGATCACGGTGAAGGTGAGTGTGTTGCGCCAGGCGGCGCCGAACTCGGGGTCGTGGAAGACCTGGGTGAAGTTGGCGGTGCCCACCCATTCCGGTTCCGATCCGGGGGTGTACTTCTGGAAGGCGATGACCACCGCGCGGATCGCCGGGTACCAGGAGAACAGCGCGAAGCAGATCAGGCCGCCGATGAGGAAGGCGTAGGCGCGGAGTTGGTGCGTCAGGGCGCGGCGCAGGGCGCCGGGGGCTCTGCGGTCCGCCGGTTCGCCGCGTCCCGGCACCGGCGCGGAGGGCGGCGCGGACCGCCGGGGAGCCTGGGCTGTCTTCATGGGTGCGTCAGCCCCGGGCCAGGATTCCGTCGATCTTCGACTGGGCGTCCTTGAGGAGCCGGTCGATGTCGGCGTCCTTCTTGGTGAGGACGGCGGAGACGGCGCCGTCGAGAACGGAGTAGATCTGCTGGGCCTTCGGCGGTTCCAGCTTCGCGGTCAGCCCCTGGCTTCCGTCGAGGAACGCCTGGTAGTTCTCGACCGGGACATTGGCGTAGCGCTTCTTCAGCTCCTGGTCCTCGGCATCGGTGGCGCCGTTCCACAGCCGGGGCTCGGGGAGGCCGACCGGGGCCTTGAGGTCGGCGGCGCGCTTCCAGTCGTTGAGTCCGGAGCCGGGGGCGTTGGTCTGGAACTCCAGCCACTTCAGGCCGGCTTCGATCTGCTCCGGGGACGCCTTCTTGTTGAACATGTAGCCGTCGCCGCCGAGGAGTGTGCCCTTGCCGCCTGGCATCGGGGCGAGCCCGAGGTCCTCGTACCTGCCGCCCTTCTCCTTGACCAGGATCGGGACGTTGTCCGGGGCGGAGAGGTACATGCCGAGCGTGCCGGAACCCATCATCTGCTGGACGTCGTTGAGGATGAGCAGTTGTTTGGTGCCCATGGAGCCGTCGCTCCAGCGCATGTCCTTGAGGTTCTGGAGGACCGCCCTGCCCTCGGGGCTGTCGACGTCCGCCTTCCTGCCGTCCGGGGCGACGATGTCGCCGCCCTGCGAGTACATCTCCGCGGTGAAGTGCCAGCCGCCCTGGTTCTGCGCGCTGTAGTCGGCGTAGCCCACGTACCCCTTGCCGAGGCCCGCGATCCTCTTGGCGGCGGTACGGACCTCTTCCCAGGTGGCCGGGGGCTTGTCGGGGTCGAGGCCGGCCTGTCGGAAGAGCTTCTTGTTGTAGAGGAGGCCCATCGAGTAGTTGGTGCGCGGGACGCCGTACACCTTGCCGTCGGCGGTGTACACGTCGCGCAGGGACTGCTGGATGTCGCTGTAGCCCTTCATGTCCTTGACGTACGCGGTGATGTCCGCCGCCTGGTTGATGTCGACGACGTGTCGGGCGTCGGTGAAGTACGTGTAGAAGACGTCTTCCATCTGGCCGCCGGCGAGCTTCGCGTCGAAGGTCTTGGGGTCCTGGCAGGGGAAGGCGTCGCGGCCGACGACGTCGATGTCCGGGTTCGCCTTCTCGAACGTCGCGATGTCGTCCTCGAAGTTCTGGCGGTCGATCCTGGCGCTCCTGGGCGGCATGCAGTTGACGGTGATGCGCGTCTTGCCGTCGGCGGAGCTGTCGCCGCCCGAGCCGCAGGCGGCCAGTCCGGTGAGGGCGAGGGCGGTGGCTGTGGCGGTGGCGAAGGTGCGGCGGAACCCGGAACTACTCATCGGCGGGACCCCTCTTGGGCATGAGCGCGGGAAGCTCACAGCAGCTCGCTGTGTGGCGGCGCTCACTCAACCACCAACCACCTATGCCCGCAATATGTTGCTCCGATTTCGCAAATAGTTGACAGATATCCGGACGCGAGGCGACGCGGCGGGACGCGGCCGTGGTCAGCCGCTCCGAGGGGCCTGGCCCGTGGAGCCCCGTACCACCAGCTCCGGTTCGAACAACAGCTCACCGGAGGGCACCGTGGCGCCCTGGATCTGGGCGTTGAGCATCTCGACCGCCGCCCGGCCCATCGCCTCGATGGGCTGACGGACCGTCGTCAGCGGAGGTTCGGTGCAGTTCATGAACGCGGAGTCGTCGTACCCGACCACCGAGACCTCGCCCGGGACCGCGAGGCCGCGCCGCCGTGCGGCCCGTACCGCCCCCAGGGCCAGCGGATCGCTCGCGCAGATGATCCCCGTGACGCCCCGGTCCAGCAGGCGCGCGGCCGCCGCGCGGCCGCCCTCCAGGGAGAACATCGCCCGCTCGACCCGCTCGTCCGGGAGGGCCGGACCGCCGCCCTGCGCCGCGTACGCCGCGTGCCCCGCCGCGAGCTTGCGGCGGGACGGTACGTGGTCGGCCGGGCCGAGCACCAGCCCGATGCGCTCGTGGCCGAGCGAGGACAGATGGCGCCACGCCTGTTCGACCGCGACGGCGTCGTCGCAGGAGATGCAGGGGAAGTCGAGGTTCTCGATCGGCGCGTTGATCAGGACGACCGGGATACGGCGCTCGGCGAGCAGCCGGTAGTGGTCGTGCGGGGCGTCCGCCTGGGCGAAGAGACCGCCCGCGAAGACGACCCCGGAGACCTGCTGCTGGAGCAGCAGTTCCACGTAGTCGGCCTCGGAGACGCCGCCCTTGGTCTGGGTGCAGAGCACGGGGGTGAGGCCCTGCTGCGCCAGCGCGCCGCCGATCACCTCGGCGAACGCCGGGAAGATGGGGTTCTGCAGCTCCGGCAGGACCAGGCCGACGAGCCGGGCGCGCTCACCGCGGAGCTGGGTGGGGCGCTCGTAGCCGAGGACGTCCAGCGCGGTCAGCACGGACTGCCGGGTGGCCGGCGAGACACCGGGCTTGCCGTTGAGCACCCGGCTGACCGTGGCCTCGCTGACCCCAACCTTCTTCGCCACCTGAGCAAGTCGTCGCGTCATGCGCGCAAGAGTATCGCAAGAATTGCAAGCCACTTGCTTAACCCTGCAACGCCCGCACGGGGACGGTGCCGGCCGAGCGTACCGGCCGGCACCGTCCCCGACAGGTCGGGTGCTACGGACAGGTCGGGTGCTACGGATTGATGTTGATCTTGAAGTTGGGCGTCGTGTTCTTGATGTCCACGGCGTTGTTGTCGAGTGTCAGACGGTTGAAGGTGACCTCGCCGACGGCCGGCCCCTGCTCCGCCTCCGGCATCTCGTTGGCCCACACCCCGAAGCCGGACTTGGCGTCGAAGGCGTCACCGCTCTTGCGGGCGCCGGTGATCGAGATGTCGTTGAGGATGGTGTCCTTGACCGGGAACTGCGGCTGCCCGCCCACATAGTTGGTCTGGAACATGATGCCGCTGTAGGTCGGATCGACGATGTCGACGTTGTTGATCCGGATCCCCTGGAACACCTTGGACGCGGAGAACAGCCAGATCCCGGGGAAGGTCTGCCCGTTCCAGAAGTGGCCCCCGGACCGTACGACCGACACGTTCTCGATCGTCGTCGGACCGGTCCCGAAGCCGTTCATCGGATACCCGAAGTCCAGCGAGCTGACCGTGATGCCGGAGTACACCAGGGTGTCCGCGACATGGATGTTGCGGAAGGTGTTGTCGTAGCCGCCGTACACGGCGATGCCCGCGGCGCGCCAGGTCAGGATCGTCGTCAGGTTCTCGTAGACGTTGTTCTTCATGTCCGCGCCCCCGGCGTCGATCGCCGAGAACAGCGCGAAGCTGTCGTCGCCGGTGGCCCGTGCCTCGTTGTTGACGACGTGGTTGTCCGTTGAGCCGTTGGTCATGTTGACGCCGTCGGCGAACATGTCGCGGATCCGGGAGTTCTTGATGGTGATCCGGTCCGTGTTCGCACCCCAGTAGAGGCACACCATGTGCTCGTTCCAGATGTTGTCGATCACCATGTCGGCGACATTGGCGAAGTCGAACACCTTGCCGGGGCCGTCGATACGTGAGGTGTAGTTGCCGAAGTACGCGAAGCCGCTGAAGGTCGATCCGTTCGCCGCGGCCTCGGCACGGAAGCCGATGTCGGTGTTCTCCTGGGACGCCGGGGCGCGGAAGCGGGTGAACCAGGGCCCGGCGCCGACGACCCGCACCGGCTTTCCGTACACCTGGAACTTGCTGGAGGTCTGGTAGTCACCGGCGGGCAGGTAGACGCCCACCAGCTTCCCTGTGGTGTCCATCCGGACCTTGTCCAGCGCGTTCTGCACGTCCTGGTGGGTGAGTCCGGCCGGCACCGTGTACGTGGCCGGGTCCGGGTTGGCGATCGGGGTGGCCTGCTCCAGGCTGACGAAGTCGATCGCGTACTTCGAGGTGTTGGCCGCGTCCTTCTGGAGCCTGATCCTGCTGCCCGCCGCGACGGTTCTGCCCAGCAGGACGTTGGCCTCGTCGTAGATGTGGCGGGGCGCGCCGGAGCTGGGCGCGTTGCCGGGGGCGGCCTCCGCCCCGTACAGCCAGGCGTACTTCGAGGTGAGGTCGACGGCCTTGAGGAAGGTGCCGTCCACGTAGATGTTCAGGGTGGAGTCGATGCCGCCGCCGCCCGCCGCGTCCGGGAGGGAGAACCGGGTGACCAGGGTGTTGGTACTGGCCTTGGAGGTGAACTCGACGTAGTTGCCGGTGTCGTCGAGGGTGACCGCCTTACGGCCCGACGCCTCGCCCGCGACGTCGCCGATGGTCCTGTTGGGCCCGACGACCCGCGCCCCGCCACCGGTGGTGCCGTCCTCCGCCTCGTACAGGTCGTACGGCATGTCGGCGCCGCGGCCGACGAAGAGCGGCCGGCTGCTGGTGTTGTTGTCGCGCTTCACCGGCAGTTCGTTGGCGTCGGCGGCGAGGACCGCCTTGAGGGTGTACGAGCCGTTGACGGCCGCCCAGGTACCGAGGCCGACCGGCGCCGTGGTCGCTCCCGGGGCGATGGTGCCGTTGTACGTGCCGGTCAGGGTCTTGACCGTGGCGCCCTTGGCGTCGAGCACGGAGAGCGTGATGCCGTGCGCTCCGGCCGCCGACGCCACGTTGCCCTGGTTCCTGACCGCGAGGGAGAAGGTGACGGTGTCCCCCGCGGACGGGGAGGACGGGGAGGTCGCGACCGTCGCGGCGACCAGGTCGGAGCTGTCGACGGCCCGCACCACGAGCGGGGTGGGACTGGTGTAGGCGTTGTTGGTCTCGTTCTCCTCCATGATCAGGCCGCCCGGGTCGACGACGGCGCCGAGCTGGTACGAACCCGCGTCCCGCGCACCGATGTCCGCCGTGACCGTGGCCGAGGCCCCGGCCGCGAGCGCGCCCACCGACGCGGTGGCCACCTTGGTGCCGCCGAGCCGGAGTTCGACCGGTCCGGCCGGCGCGGCGGCGCGCCCGGTGTTGCGTACGGTCGCCGACAGGGTGATGGCGTCGGACTCGACCGGCGCCGAGGGCGAGGCGCTCAGCGCGGTCACGGTGAGGTCCGGGTTGGGCGCCGGGGCGCCGAGCACCTGGAACTCCGCGACCTGACCGGCGCCCGAGCCGGTGTTGGAGGTGAACCTGAGCTGGACGTCGGCGACGCGTGCGTCGACCGGGATGGTCACCGCGTTGCCGGTCGCCGGGGTGAAGGCGTAGTCCTTGGCCGCCACCAGGCTCGTGAGGCCGGAGGCGCTCTGCTCGCGGCCGAGCACCTGGATGTTCTGGGTGCGCGCTCCCCAGGAGCTGTCGGGGTTGAGCTTGACGACGACGCTCCGGGTGTCGGCGTTGGCGCCCAGCTTCACGGTGAGTGTGTTGGGGTAGCCGCTGCCCGCGCCCTCCCAGTAGGTGGTGAGGCTGTTGTCGTTGGCGTTCTCCGCGACGTAGGTGTGGACCACGGAGGAGGCGGCGATCGGCCGGCCGACGGCGAGGTTCGACGCGGGTCCCGAACTTCCGTTCCGTGTCACGGTGTTGCTGTTGACCGAGGTGTTGCCGGCCGCGTCCTTCGCCCGTACGTGGTACGAGACCGTCGTCCCGGCCGGCTGGGTGTCCGTGTACGTGGTGACCTCGCCGGCCACGCTCTTGCGCAGGACGTTGTCGGCGTAGATGTCGTAGCCGGTCACCCCCTTGTTGTCGGTCGAGGCGCCCCAGGTCAGCTTGATCTCGTCGGCCGACGGCTCGGTGAAGGCGAGGTCGGCGGGGGCCGTCGGCGCCTGGGTGTCCCCGTTGTCGCCGCGCCGGGTGACGGTGTTGCTGCCCGCCGACGCGTTGCCCGCCGCGTCCTTCGCCCGTACGTAGTACGAGACCGTCGTCCCGATGGGCTGGGTGTCCGTGAAGGTGGTCACGGTGCCCGGGACGCTGCTGCGCACCTCGTTGTCGGCGTAGATGTCGTAGCCCGTCACACCGGTGTTGTCGGCGGACGCCTTCCAGGCGAGTACGATCCGGCCGGTGGCGGGTTCGGTGTACGACAGCTCGGTGGGCGCGGTGGGCGCCTCGGTGTCACCGGTCTCGGGCCCGTAGATCTCCAACTCGGAGAGCTGGCCGCCGGGTTGGGCGGTGTTGGCGGTGATCAGCACCCGGAGGTACCGCGTGGTGGTGGCGTCGAAGGCGATCGTCGCCGACTGGCTGCCCGCCGCGTTGAACCTGTACGCCTTGGAGGCCGTCAGATCGGTGAAGGCGGTGTGGTCGGTGGAGCCCTGGACCTTCAGGGTCTGGTCCCTGGCGCCCCAGCCGTCGGGCAGCCGCAGCACCACCTGGTCGACCCGGACCGAGGTGCCCAGGTCGGCCTGGATCCACTGCGGGAAGTCGCTGTTCCTGCTCTCCCAGTAGGTCGCCCTGTTGCCGTCGTTGGCGTTGCCGGGCCCGTAGACCTCGGTGAAGCTGCTCGACGTCAGGGTCTTGCCGAGGGCGAGGTCGACCGAGGCGGCGGCTGCCGCGTGGACCTCCAACTCGGCTAGCTGGGCCTTCTTCCCCGCCGTGTTGGCGGTGAAGTCGGCCCGTACGAAGCGCGCCCTGGTGGCCGGGAAGGTCACCGTCACCGTGTTGCCCGTCCCGGGGCCGAAGGTGTACGTGGCCGAGGTCTTCAGGGTCGAGAAGCTGGTGCCGTCGGCGCTGCCCTGGAGGGACAGGGTCTGCTTCCTGGTCGCCCATCCGGTGGGGAGCTTCAGCACCACCTGGTCGACGCGCCGGGTGGAGCCCAGATCGGACTGCACCCACTGGGGGAATGTCTTTCCGCCGCCTTCCCAGTACGTCGACGGGTCCCCGTCCGTGACGCTCCGGGGGGCCTTTCCGCCCGCGGTCGCGCTCGCCGTCGCGGTCCGGCCCGCGGCGACATCGGGGCCCTTGGCCCGGGGGCCGTCGGCCGCCGCGGCGGTGAGCGTCGGCCAGCCGGCCATCAACAGGCTGCTGGCGAGGGTGGCGGCGAGGACTCGCCATCTCCGGCGTAACGATCTCATGGTTCCCCGATCTTCGGCCTCGGCGCGAGGGCGGCGAGGGCGCGGCTCCGGCAGCACGCCTGCATGGCATGCATTTCTGCACTGACGAACGGAGGATTTTGCATTTTGCCGTGAGAGAGTTGCAGAGAAATGCGAGTGCGTCCATCGGCCCGACCGAACGAAATCGCCGTGCGGCACACCGAAGTTGGCCGTCGCCCCTTGCGAACGACGTGATTTTTGGCGCTCGATGGCCGTGAACAGGAAAACGTAAGTGATCTGCAAAACTTGCAGATATTTTGCTGCGTTCCAGAAAATGCGCGAGGGCGTCAGATGCCGGGCAGCGGGTCCTGTTCCGCCTCGCGCCGCCGGGTCCTGATGTCCGGTGCGGGCGGGTGGAGTTTGGCGTCGCAGGCGGGGCCGAGACCGGTACGGCGCGAGCCCGTGCCGGTCAGCGGCCTGCCGCACATACGGCACCGGACGAGCCGCGCGCCGGCGGCGGCGTCCGGCGCGGAGCCGGGGAGCCGGCCGTCGTCGGCGGGCTGCGAGGGGTCGAGCGGGGTTTCGTCCACGGACCACCTCTACCAGCCCGGCCGCCGGTCACCGCGGTCACGGGTCCACAATGAGGACAGTTCGCCGTCGACCGAGGAGATCCTGATGACCCTGTACGACATCCCGCTGACCACTCTGACCGGCGAGCCGACCTCCCTGGCCGCCTACGCGGGCAAGGCCGTGCTGCTGGTGAACGTGGCGTCCAAGTGCGGCCTCACCCCGCAGTACGCCGGTCTGGAACGGCTCCAGCAGAGTTACGGCGACCGGGGCTTCACCGTCCTGGGCGTGCCCTGCAACCAGTTCGCGGGGCAGGAGCCCGGCAGCGCGGACGAGATCCGGACGTTCTGCTCGGCCACGTACGGCGTCAGCTTCCCGCTGCTCGCGAAGACGGACGTGAACGGGGAGACACAGCACGCGCTGTACGCCGAGCTGACGAAGACGGCCGACGCGGCGGGCGACGCCGGGGACGTGCAGTGGAACTTCGAGAAGTTCCTGATCTCCCCGAAGGGTGAGGTCGTCGCCCGGATCCGGCCGCGTACGGAGCCGGAGGCCCCCGAGGTCGTCGCGGCCATCGAGGCGCAGCTCCCCGCCTGACACCCCGTCGGCCGGGTCCTCGGCCACCGTACGAGGACCCGGCGCTCCCCCACCGCTAGCGGATGGGCATGCCCGACAGGGTGCGGGCGATGACCAGGCGCTGGATCTCGCTCGTGCCCTCGAAGATGGTGTAGATCGCCGCGTCCCGGTGCATCCGCTCCACCGGGTACTCGCGGGTGAAGCCGTTGCCGCCGAGTATCTGCACGGCCTGCGCCGTGACCTGCTTCGCCGTCTCGCTCGCGTACAGCTTGGACATCGAGCCCTCGGCGGAGGTGAAGGGCTTGCCGGTGGTCGCCATCCAGGAGGCCCGCCAGACCAGCAGCCGGGAGGCGTCGATACGGGTGCGCATGTCGGCCAGTTGGAAGGCGATGCCCTGGTTGTCGATGATCGGGCGGCCGAACTGGCTGCGGGTCTTCGCGTAGTCGAGGGCGACCTCGTACGCGGCGCGCGCCGTGCCCACCGCCATGGCGCCGACGGCCGGGCGGGACGCCTCGAAGGTCGCCATGGCGGCGTTCTTCACGCGCTCCCTGTCGCCCTTGCCACCGCCCGCGCCCTCGGCGGCCCTGGCCCGCTCGTGCGCCCGCGCGAGGCGTTCGTCCAGCTTCTCCTTCCCGCCGAGCAGGCAGTGGCCGGGGACCCGTACGTCCTCCAGGACGACCTCGGCGGTGTGGGAGGCGCGGATGCCGTGCTTCTTGAACTTCTGGCCCTGGGAGAGTCCGGGGGTGTCCGGCGGGACGATGAAGGAGGCGTGGCCCTTGGTGCCGAGCCCGGCGTCGACGACGGCGACCACGACATGGACGTTCGCGATGCCGCCGTTGGTGGCCCAGGTCTTGGTGCCGTTGAGCACCCACTCGTCCGTGGCCTCGTCGTAGACCGCCCGGGTGCGCATGGCGCCGACGTCGGAGCCCGCGTCGGGCTCCGAGGAGCAGAAGGCGCCGACCTTCACGTCGTCCGGGTCCCCGTACATCTGCGGGATCCAGGTGCCGATCTGCTCCTCGGTGCCGTTGGCGAGGACGCCGACGGCCGCCAGCCCCGTACCGACGATGGACAGGGCGATGCCCGCGTCGCCCCAGAACAGCTCCTCCATGACCATCGGGATCCCCAGCCCCGTAGGGTCGAAGAACTGCTGGGCGTAGAAGTCCAGGGAGTAGATGCCGAGTTTGGCGGCCTCCTGGATGACCGGCCAGGGGGTCTCCTCACGCTCGTCCCACTCGGCGGCGGCGGGGCGGATGACATCGGCGGCGAAGCCGTGCAGCCAGTCGCGGACCTGCTTCTGGTCGTCGTTGAGATCGAGCGTGAACTCGGTCATGTTCCCCTCCAGCACCGCGTGACCCACGGTGTCGCTCCCTGATGTTACTTGCGGTAACACCAGTCTGTTACTCATAAGTAGGGAATGTCAACCGGCCACCTTCTGACCAGCGTCGACGGCGGACAGGGTGTTACGTTGCGGTGGCGTCACGCAATCGCACGGGCGGGGAGACACATCTATGGAGAGCACACAGCAGGCCGAGCAGCAGCGCTCGGCCCGGCAACGGCGCCGACAGCTCCTGGAGGCGGCCGACCGGGTGGTGCTCAGGGACGGCCCGGGAGCCTCCATGAACGCCATCGCCGCGGAGGCCGGCATCACCAAGCCGATCCTCTACCGGCACTTCGGCGACAAGGGCGGGCTGTACCGGGCGCTGGCCAAGCGCCACACGGACGCGCTGCTCGACGCGTTGCGGACCGCGCTGGACGCGCCCGCGGGGCGGCGCGAGCGCGTGGAGGCCACGCTGGACACGTATCTCGCCGCGATCGAGGCGAGGCCCCAGGTCTACCGGTTCCTGATGCACCCGGCCGAGGACACCCCGCTCCCCGAGCAGGGCTTCGACGTCGGCCGCCACTCGGCGCCGCTGCTGCGCCGGCTGGGTGAGGAACTGGCCAAGGTCATAGAGGAACGGGTCGACCTCGGCCCCGGCAGCGAACAGCTCGCCCGGGTCTGGGGCCACGGCATCGTCGGCATGATGCACGGCGCCGGTGACTGGTGGCTCGGGGAACGCCCCTGTCCGCGCGCCCAGTTGGTGCGCAGCCTGGCGGACCTCCTGTGGGGCAGGCTGGCGGCGGTCGACGACCGCGCGGGCGGCCCCGGCTTCTGAGCCCGGACGGCGCGTTCCGGGCCGGGCCGGCGCACGGGGCCGTACAGCGCGCTACGGGGCGGGCGGGCGACCCGTCGCCCAGGGCGCCCGGCGCGCCGCGCGCAGCGTCCTGGAGCGCCGCCACCCGGTGAGCCGGTCGGAGTAGAGCATGCCCTCCAGGTGGTCGCACTCGTGCTGGAGACAGCGGGCGAAGAAACCCCGGCCCTCCACCCGGGCCGGTACGCCGTCCTGGGTGAAGCCCTCCACCACGGCATGGTCGTACCGCTCCGTACCCGCCTCGATGCCCGGCAGGGACAGACAGCCCTCGGGTCCGCGCAGCACGATGTCGTCGGCCGAGGCGAGCCGGGGATTGACGAGGTGTCCGAGATGGCGGACGTCCTCGTCGTCGGGGCAGTCGTACACGAACACCCGCTGGGAGACGCCGATCTGATTCGCGGCCAGCCCGACACCCCGGGCGGCGTACATCGTCGCGAACAGATCCTCGATCAGCGCGCCGAGCGCGGGACCGAAGTCGGTGACGGGTTCACAGGGCGCGTGGAGGACGGGATCTCCGAGCAATCTCATGGCTCGTACTCGCCCGGTACTGCCGGGGATCGGACGGTTTCGCATGACGGTCAGGGTACGGTCCACGGTGAACCCCGCCTTCTGCCCGGTGCCACGGTTCGGGGCCCTGGCCGGATCTCGATAGGCTGGCCCACGGACCGACGCAAGGAGGATCAAGGCGATGTCAGGCAACACGGACCCGCTGACGCCGCGGGCCAAGCTGGCCGTGACGGCGGGCAAAGCCGCGGCGGCGGTGTCGCGCGCCGCAGGGCGCGGCAGCGGATCGGTGATCGGCGGGAAGGTGGCGCTCCGGCTCGACCCGGATCTGCTGGGCCGGCTGGCGCAGCATCTCGACGTCATCCTCGTGTCGGCGACCAACGGGAAGACCACCACCACCCGGCTGATCGCCGAGGCGCTGCGGGCCGCCGGGCCCGTGGTGTCGAACGCGCTCGGCGCCAACATGCCGGCCGGCATCACCTCGGCCCTCGCGGGCGGCTCCGACGCCCGGTTCGGCGTGATCGAGGTCGACGAGAAGTATCTCGCCGGGGTCGCCAGGGACACCACGCCCAAGGCGATCGCGCTGCTCAACCTCTCCCGCGACCAGCTCGACCGCGCCGCGGAGACCCGCATGCTCGCCGAGAAGTGGCGGGAGGGACTGGCCGGCACGAAGGCCGTCGTCATCGCCAACGCGGACGACCCGCTGATCGTCTGGGCCGCCTCCTCCTCGCCCAACGTGGTGTGGGTCGCGGCGGGCCAGGAGTGGAAGGACGACGCCTGGTCGTGCCCTTCCTGCGGCGGTGTGATGCAGCGTCCCGGCGACGACTGGTTCTGCGGCGAGTGCGGATTCCGCAGGCCGCCGCCGAGCTGGGCGCTCCACGGCGACCACGTACTCGATCCGCACGGCTCCGCCTGGCCGATCCACCTCCAGCTCCCGGGCCGCGCCAACAAGGCCAACGCGGCGACGTCCGCGGCCGTCGCGGCGACCTTCGGGGTGCCGCCGCAGGTGGCCCTGGAGCGGATGTACCAGGTGCAGGCCGTCGCGGGACGGTACGACGTGGTCTCCTTCCTCGGCCGTGACCTGCGGCTGCTGCTCGCCAAGAACCCGGCGGGCTGGCTGGAGACGTTCTCCCTCATCGACCCGCCGCCCACGCCGGTCATCCTCGCCGTCAACGCCCGTGGCGCCGACGGTACGGACACCTCGTGGCTGTGGGACGTGGACTACACCCGGCTCGCGGGCCACCCGATCTTCGTGATCGGCGACCGCAAGCTGGACCTCGCCGTACGTCTGGAGGTCGCGGGCCTGGACTTCCGGGTCTGCGAGACGCCCGACGAGGCCGTGCGGATGGCACCGCCCGGCCGTATCGAGGCGATCGCCAATTACACGTCGTTCCAGGATCTGCGCAGACGGGTGGGCAACTGAAGCCATGTCGGGATACATGACTCCCCGGAACCCGGAAGGACGAGCCAGAATGAGCGACAACAGCCTGCGGCTGGTGTGGATCTACCCGGACCTGCTGAGCACCTACGGTGACCAGGGCAACGCTCTCGTGGTGGAGCGCAGGGCGCGCCAGCGCGGTCTCGGGGTCACGCGGGTGGACGTACGCAGCGACCAGCCGGTGCCGACCTCCGGCGACATCTATCTGATCGGCGGCGGCGAGGACCGGCCCCAGCGGCTGGCGGCGGAGCGGCTGCGCCGCGACGGCGGGCTCAGCAGGGCCGTCTCCAACGGCGCCATCGTGTTCTCGGTCTGTGCCGGGTACCAGATCCTGGGCCACGAGTTCGTCAACGACCTGGGCGAGCGCGAGGCCGGTCTCGGGCTGCTCGACGTGGTCTCCACGCGCGGCGAGGGCGCGCGGTGCGTCGGCGACGTACTGGCGGACATCGACCCGCGGCTGAACCTGCCGCAGCTCACCGGCTTCGAGAACCACCAGGGCATCACGCACCTCGGCCCGGCGGCCCGGCCGTTCGCGCGGGTCCAGCTCGGCCGGGGCAACGGCACGGGCGACGGCACGGAGGGCGCGTACAACGACACCGTCTTCGGTACGTACATGCACGGCCCGGTGATGGCGCGCAACCCGCAGATCGCGGACCTGCTGCTGAAGCTGGCCCTCGATGTGAACGCGCTGCCGCCGACGGACGACCGGTGGTACGAGGCGCTGCGCGCCGAGCGGGTCGCCGCGGCGACCCAGCCCGCCTGATCGACTCCCCGGGCGCCCCGTCCGGCGCCCTCCCGCCCCGCGTCCGCCTGTCCAGCAGGCGGACGCGGGGTTTCGGTACCCCCGGCGACCGCCGGTAGGCTGGCGAGGATCTGGCCTGACAACGGTGTCCGGCCGTCGGCCCACGTTGCAAAGGTAATCCGGGCTATGCGAATTGGTGTGCTCACCTCAGGCGGCGACTGTCCCGGCCTCAACGCCGTGATCAGGTCCGTCGTGCACCGTGCCGTCGTCGACCACGGCGACGAGGTGATCGGCTTCCACGACGGCTGGAAGGGTCTCCTGGAGTGCGACTACCGCAAGCTCGACCTCGACGCGGTGGCCGGCATCCTGGCCCGCGGCGGCACGATACTCGGCTCCTCCCGGGTCCAGCCCGCGCATCTGCGCGACGGGGTGGAGCGGGCGCGGGGCCATGTCGCCGACCTGGGGCTCGACGCGATCATCCCGATCGGCGGTGAGGGCACGCTCAAGGCCGCGCATCTGCTCTCCGATGCCGGGCTGCCGATCGTCGGCGTACCGAAGACCATCGACAACGACATCGCCTCGACCGATGTGACCTTCGGTTTCGACACGGCCGTCGGGGTCGCCACCGAGGCGCTGGACCGGCTCAAGACGACCGCGGAGTCGCACCAGCGCGTACTGATCGTCGAGGTCATGGGCCGGCACACCGGCTGGATCGCCCTGCACTCCGGCATGGCGGCGGGCGCGCACGCCATCGTCGTGCCCGAGCGGCCCTTCGACATCGGTGAGCTGACCGAGGTGGTCGGCAAGCGGTTCTCGGCGGGCAAGCGGTTCGCGATCGTCGTGGTCGCGGAGGGCGCGAAGCCGCGCGAGGGCTCGATGGAGTTCGACGCCGGCGGCAAGGACATCTACGGCCACGAGCGCTTCGCGGGCGTCGCCCGGCAGCTCTCGATCGAGCTGGAGGAGCGCCTCGGCAAGGAGGCCAGGGCGGTCATACTCGGGCACGTCCAGCGCGGCGGCACGCCCACGGCGTACGACAGGGTGCTGGCGACCCGGTTCGGCTGGCACGCCGTCGAGGCGGCGCACCGCGCCGAGTTCGGCATGCTGACGGCGCTGCGCGGCACGGACATCGTGATGGTGCCGCTGGGCGAGGCCGTGGAGACGCTCAAGACGGTGCCTCCGGAGCGGTACGCCGAGGCGGAGTGCGTGCTCTGACTCGTCTCCCCGCTCCTCCCCCGGCCTCCGGTACGGGACGGACCGCCCCCGGTCGCGATCGCGGCCGGGGGCGGTCCTAGGCTGGTGCGGACAACCGGCGCGAAAACCACCGCCGGTGGACGGTGGGCACGGCGGGCGCCGCGGTGCCCGCCACGGGAAGCACCGGGAGCGCACGGATGGATCACAGCGGGCACGGCATGACCATGGATCTGCCGCCGTTCACGCTGGGACGAGGGCTTGAGTACTCCCCCGACCTCTTCTTCCTGACCGGCTGCCTGGTGGCGCTCGCCCTGTACGGCTGGGGCGTCGTCCGGCTGCGCCGGCGCGGGGACGGCTGGGGGGTCGGCCGCGTCGTCGCCTTCGTCCTCGGTGTGCTGACCATCGCCCTGATGATGTGCACCAAGCTGAACGACTACGGCATGGTCATGTTCAGCGTGCACATGGTCCAGCACATGGTGATCAGCATGGTCTCGCCGATCCTGCTGCTGCTCGGCGCCCCGGTGACCCTGGCCCTGCGCGCCCTGCCGGTCGCGGGCCGGGGCAGCGACGGCAGGAGCCGGAAGGGGCCGCGCGAGCTGCTGCTGGCGCTGCTGCACAGCCGCTACGTACAGATCATCACGCACCCCGCCTTCACCATCCCGCTCTTCATCGCGAGCCTGTACGGGCTCTACTTCACCCCTCTCTTCGACTTCCTGATGGGGTCCAAGCCGGGGCACATCGCGATGATGGTGCACTTCCTCGGCGTCGGGCTGATCTTCTTCTGGCCGATCATGGGGATCGACCCGGGGCCGCACCGGCCCAACTACGTGATCCGGATGCTGGAGCTGTTCGCCGGGATGCCGTTCCACGCGTTCTTCGGGATCGCGCTGATGATGGCGAGCGAGCCGATGGTCAAGGCGTACGAGAACCCGTCGGCCTCGCTCGGGATCGACGCCCTCACCGACCAGAACGCGGCCGGCGGTATCGCCTGGGCGTTCAGCGAGATCCCGTCCGTGCTGGTGCTGGTCGCGCTGGTCTACCAGTGGTACCACTCGGAGCAACGGCAGGCGAAGCGCTCCGACCGGGCCGCGGACCGGGACGGCGACAGGGAGCTGGCGGAGTACAACGCCTACCTGGCCTCGCTCCAGGCCCGGGGACGGTAGCGCGAACCGGGGTCGCCGGGCGACGATGGGCGTCACGGCCCCGGCCTGGAGGAGGACATACATGTCCGGTTCCACGAAGACGATGGGTGTGGTGACCGTCGGCGCGCTGGTGGTGGTCACGGGGTACACCGCGGCACTCGGCAGCAACGGCTGGCTGTGGTTCGGGTGGGTGATCCTGGGGCTGGTGACGATCGGCATGGCGGCGGCCCGCGGCCACTGATCTTTGACCTTTCGAGGACGTTCCGAGGATATCGCGCAACCTCCCGGTTGCACGAGGCGGAGATGAGTGCAACTCTTGGGTTGCACGTTATTGCCGACTCCTGCCGGGAGGTTCCTCATGTCCACATCCGCGTCCACCTCTGCTTCCGCTTCCGACGACCGCGTCGAGCGCGAGGTCTCCATCGCGGCGCCCCCTGAGCGCGTCTGGGCCGTCCTGACCGAACCGGAGCACGTCGGCTCGTGGTTCGGTCAGGGCGAGCCGACAGCCGTCGACCTGCGGCCCGGCGGCATCATGTTCCTGGACCACGGTCAGTACGGACAGTTCCGTACGACGATCGTGAAGGTCGATCCGCCGCACCACTTCTCGTACCGCTGGGCGAGCGCCTACCCCGGCGAGGTGGCCGAGGAGGGGAACTCCACCCTGGTCGAGTTCACGCTCACGCCCGAGGGCGAGGGCACCCGGCTGCGTGTCGTGGAGAGCGGCTTCGCCGATATCGTGATCCCCGAGGAGCGGCGGGACGTCGCCTCCAAGGAGAGCCACACGGAGGGCTGGACGGACATGGTCGGCGCCATCCGGGACTACGCGGAGCAGCGCGACGCATGACGACGGACTCCGCCCGCGGGAACACCGGGCAGACCGCCCCCGGCTCCGGCTCCGACCCCGGTCGGGACGCGGTGGCGGAGGTGCTGTCCGCGCTGGCGGACCCGACCCGGCGCCGGATACTCGACGCCCTGGCGGCGCACGGCGAGGCGACCGCGACCGTGCTGGCCGGGGAGCTGCCGGTGAGCCGTCAGGCCATCGTCAAGCACCTCGCCGTCCTGGACCGGGCCGGCCTGGTCACCGGGTACCGGGAGGGGCGCGAGGCGCGGTACACGGTGCGGCCGGACCGGCTCACGGTCACCGCGCGCTGGATGGACCGGGTCGCGGCCGACTGGGACGCCCGGCTCTCCGTCATCAAGCGGCTCGCCGAAGCGGCGGAGCCGGCCGGCGACGGCCGACCGGCGGGCGGCTGACCTGTGTGGTGGGGGGGGGGGGGGGGGGGGGGGGGGGCGCCCCCCCCCCCCCCCCGCCCCCCCCCCCCCCCCCCCCCGCGGCCCCCCCCGGGGGGGCGCCCCCGCCGGGCGCGGGGGGGCGC
>NZ_JBITHL010000020.1:0-102550 GCF_044457965.1 Streptomyces sp. NPDC050509
GGTTACATTCCGAACCCGGAAGCTAAGCCTCACAGCGCCGATGGTACTGCAGGGGGGACCCTGTGGGAGAGTAGGACGCCGCCGAACAATTATTGTGGGAATGCCCCGCACCTCTGGTGCGGGGCATTTCTGCGTTCCGGGACCGTTCCGTCTGGACGAGGACGCTTCCGGTCGCTTCCGGATGGTCTTGCGCACCTCTGATCATCGGGTATGCTTTATCTCGTTGCTCGCCCCAATAGCTCAGTCGGTAGAGCGTCTCCATGGTAAGGAGAAGGTCTACGGTTCGATTCCGTATTGGGGCTCAGGTAAAGGAAAGGCCCCCGCCATTAGGCGGGGGCCTTTTTGCTGAGCCGGTGCGCGGCTCCTAGGTGGTGTGTGGCTCCGGGACGCGCATCGCGAGGATGGCCATGTCGTCCGAGGCCGGCTCGGCAGCGAAGCGTTCCACCGCACGCAGGACGCGCGCGGCGACCGCGCCGGCCGTGAGGCCCGTACACGTCGTGAGGACGTCGGCGAGGCCGTCGTCGCCCAGCATGCGCGTTCCCTCTCTGCGCTCCGTGACGCCGTCGGTGACGCAGAGCAGGACATCTCCCGGGTCCAGGGTGACCATCTGCTCGTACAGCTCCAGGTCCTCCATGACCCCGAGCAACGGCTGCGGTTCCGCCGCCGGTTCGACCGTGCCGTCCTGACGCAGGCGCAGCGGCAGGGGGTGGCCGGCGCAGACGACCTTGAGGACCGCGCTGCCGTCCTCCTGCGGCCACAGCTCGCCGTAGAGCAGCGTCAGGAACCGGCTGCGGGCACCCTCGTCGAGGATCGCCGCGTTCAGCCGCTCCAGCACCGCGGGGCCGCCGAAGCCCTCGCGGGCCAGCAGGCGCAGGGCGTGGCGGGCCAGGCCGGTCACGGCCGCCGCCTCCGGGCCCGTACCGCAGACGTCGCCGATGGCGAAGCCGTAGGCGCCGTCCCGGATGGGGAACAGGTCGTAGAAGTCGCCACCGACCTCGTTGCCCTCGCCCGCCGCGCGGTAGATGACCTCCACCTCGACGCCGGGGATCTGAGGGAGCCCCGGTGGCAGCAGGCTGCGCTGGAGGGCCTGGCTGATGGCCATGCGCTCCGAGTAGAGGCGCGCGTTGTCCAGTGCCAGGGCCGCCCGGCGGGAGAGGTCCTCGGCCAGTTCCAGGATCTCCTGGCGGAAGTGGTCGTCCGAGGGCTTGCCCAGCGTCAGCATGCCGATGACGCGGTTACGGGCCACGAGCGGCAGGACGACGGTCTCGCCGCCCACAGCCGCCGCCGTCGCCAGTGTCGTGCCGATCCCCAGGGAGAGCGGCGGGCTGTTTCTGCCCATGTCGCGCATGGAGGTGCGCAGCGCCGCCTCGTGGGCGGCTTCCGCCGGGGCGGACCAGATACGGGCACCCGGGGTGGGTACCGGGTCCGGTGGGGCAATCTTGGAGAGCAGGGCCTTGAGGTCGTCGATGCGGTCCTCGTCCTCGTGGAGCACGTACGAGAGGTACGGGTCGGAGGCCTGGTCGGCGATCGTGTAGACGGCGCACCAGGTGGCGAGCGTGGGAACGGTCATCTGGGCCATCAGCGCCAGCGTCTGGTCCCGGTCCAGCGTGCCCGCGAGCAGGTCCGACGCCTCGACGAGGAAGGAGAGCGAGCCGCGGCGCAGGCGTTCCAGCTCGCCCAGACGGGCCGATTCGACGGCCAGGGCGATCCGGTCCGCGGCGAACTGGAGGCGCAGCGCCTCCTCGTTGGTGTAGCGCCCGGCGCCCTCCGCGGCGACGCCCAGGGAGCCGGTGAGCCGGCCCTCGACCTTGAGCGGGACCGTGACGACGGAGCGCATCCCCGTGCCGTTGAGGAGCGGGACGGCGCCCGGGACGGCTGTGAGGTCCTCGTGGACGGCCGGCATCCGCGCCGAGCCGAAGCGCCCCGCACCGGCCTCCACCGGGACACGGGCGAAGCGCTGGCGGGCGGAGGGGAGGCCGGTGGAGGCCCGTACCTCCAACTCCGTCTCGTCGTCCGTGGCGAGGAGGAGGAAGGCCGAGTCGCCGTCGAGCATGTCGCGGGCGCGCTCCACCGTGCGCTGGAGGAGTCCGTCGAGGTCGTCGGGTGCGGGGGAGCCGATGAACACCTCGAAGGGGTCCACGATGCGGCTCTCGGCACCCGCTTCGGTCGCAGGGGCGCGCAGCGGCGTCTGGATCACGGCGCGTTCGTGGTCGCGTACGAGAAGGCAGACCGTGGACGGCTCGCCGTGGGTGTCGCGGACGCGGAGGTGGGAGGCGTAGACGGGGACGACGCGGCCGTCGGCGGCCCGGATGCCGTAACTGCCCTCCCAGCGCGAGAGTTGGAGCGCTTCGACGATGCCCGTGCCGATGCCCGGCGTGTGGGGCCAGGCGGCGATGTCCGTGAGGGGTTTGCCGATGACCTGCTCGTCCGCGTATCCGAAGATGTGCTCGGCGTCCTCGTTCCAGTTGGTGACGGCGCCCGTGCGGTCGATCTGGATGACGGCGACCCGTACCCGCTCGTCGGCCACCGGCAGCAGCTCGGTGGGCAGGACGGGTCCCGCGGAGCGGGTACCCACGGGACGCTGCGGCAGTTCGAGCTGGAACCACACCTGTTTGAAGGTGGGTGAGTACTCGACGCCCCAGCGCGACGCGAGGGCCGCGCAGAGCAGCAGTCCCCTGCCGTTCTCCTGGTCCGCGTTGGCGAAGGCGCGCGAGCTGCCCTGGATGGGGACCTCGCGCTCGGGATAGCGGTCGGCGACCTCGACACGGACGCCCTGCTCCGTACGGAGGCACAGGACATCGGCGGACGTGCCGGCATGGATGACGGCGTTGGTGACCAGCTCGCTGGTGAGAACGACCGCGTCGTCCACGACATCCGCATAACCCCACCCCTGGAGCGTGTCGCGGACAAAGGCACGGGCGGTCGCGACGGACCGCCCTACCGGATCGAAGGTGGCAGCCGCACGCGCGGTGATCACAGCACTCCCCATTGGTGTTTCGTCTCTCCCCAGAGTCCTGTGCCCGTTTCTTGTCGCTTCGATTCGCTTGCCAGGCTAGACGGTCGTCCTGTGCCCCGTGTGACGGAGTCCCGACTCGGTGAAGCTGCTATGGTCCGGCGGCCACGTCTGCCCCCTCGGTGTGGGGGCGGTGGCGGAGGCCGTCCGGTGGGATTCGTGGCCGTAAGGACTTCACGTGACCTTAAGGACTTCGAGTGACCTTGAGGGCGGCTGCGTTACAAGGGCGGTCCTGCCCTTGTAGGCTTCAACGATTTGACGCTCGCGCCGTAACGCCCCAAGGGTTGGTCGCGGCGGTGAGCCGCAGTGAAACACTGGGCAGGCTTTCGGGGACAGCTCGGGCAGTACGGTCAACCCCTGCGGGAGGGACACGGTGGAGTCTGGCACGGCGGCGCGTGGCATGAGCACGCGCGCGAAAGGCGGACGGACCCGCGGCAACGGGACCATCGAGGTGGACGCGGCGGAGCTGAACAGACTGCTGACGGCCTTGGTGTCGATGCGGGACGGCAACTTCCGTAAACGCCTGACGGTCTCCGGGGACGATGTGATGACGGAGATCGCCGCCGTCTTCAACGAGGTCGCCGACCGCAACATCCACCTCACCGGGGAGCTGGCCCGAGTGCGCCGCATGGTCGGGCGCGAGGGGAAGCTCACGGAGCGGCTGGAGACCGGGGCCTGTGAGGGCTCCTGGGCCGCCGCGATCGACGCGTCGAACGCGCTGGTGGACGATCTGGCCCGGCCCGTCTCCGAGGTCGGCCGGGTGCTCTCCGCGGTCGCCGAGGGCGACTTGGAACAGCGCATGGATCTGCGCTCCCACTCCGTGGAGGGGGCGGAGCGTCCGCTGCGGGGCGAGTTCCTGAAGGTGGCCCGTACCGTCAACAACCTGGTCGACCAGCTCTCGGCGTTCACCGACGAGGTGACGCGCGTGGCGCTGGAGGTCGGTACCGAGGGCAAGCTCGGCGGTCAGGCCAAGGTGCGCGGCATGTCGGGTTCCTGGAAGGACCTGACGGACTCCGTCAACACCATGGCGTACCGGCTCACCGCCCAGGTGCGGGACATCGCGCTGGTCACCACGGCGGTCGCCAAGGGCGATCTCTCGCGCAAGGTGACGGTCCATGTGGCCGGCGAGATGCTTCAGCTCAAGAACACCGTCAACACGATGGTGGACCAGCTCTCGTCGTTCTCCTCCGAGGTCACGCGGGTGGCCCGGGAGGTCGGTACGGAGGGGGAGCTGGGCGGTCAGGCGACCGTGCCCGGGGTGGCCGGGGTGTGGAAGGACCTCACCGATTCGGTGAACACGATGGCCGGGAACCTGACCAACCAGGTGCGGGGCATCGCCGAGGTCACCACCGCCGTCGCCAGCGGGGACCTCTCCCAGAAGGTCACGGTGAGCGCGCGCGGCGAGGTGGCCCAGCTCGCCGAGACGATCAACCAGATGACCGAGACGCTCCGTACCTTCGCGGACGAGGTGACCCGGGTGGCGAGCGAGGTCGGCGCCGAGGGGCTGCTGGGCGGCCAGGCGCAGGTGCCGGGCGCGGCGGGTACGTGGAAGGACCTGACGGACTCCGTCAACACGGTGTTCCGCAACCTGACCACCCAGGTGAGGGACATCGCGCAGGTGACGACGGCGGTCGCGAACGGCGATCTGTCCCAGAAGGTCACCGTGGATGTCGCTGGCGAGATGCTGGAGTTGAAGAACACCGTCAACACGATGGTGGGGCAGTTGAAGTCGTTCGGCTCCGAGGTGACACGCGTCGCCCGGGAGGTCGGCGTCGAGGGGCGGCTCGGAGGCCAGGCCGAGGTGCCCGGCGCGGCGGGTACATGGAAGGACCTCACCGACTCCGTCAACACGGCGTTCCGTAACCTCACCGGTCAGGTGAGGGACATCGCGCAGGTGACGACCGCGGTCGCCAATGGGGACCTGACGCAGAAGGTCACGGTCGACGTGGCCGGCGAGATGCTGGAGTTGAAGAACACCGTCAACACGATGGTGGCGCAGCTCTCCTCGTTCGCCGATCAGGTCACGGTGATGGCCCGCGACGTGGGTACGGAGGGCCGCCTCGGCGGACAGGCGCGGGTGGACGGCGTCAGCGGTACGTGGAAGGAGCTGACCGACTCCGTCAACTCCATGGCCGGGAATCTGACCGATCAGGTACGGCAGATCGCCCAGGTGACCACGGCGGTGGCGCGCGGTGATCTGTCGCAGAAGATCGATGTGGACGCCCGGGGCGAGATCCTGGAGCTGAAGAACACGATCAACACGATGGTCGACCAGCTCTCCGCCTTCGCCGACCAGGTGACCAGGGTCGCGCGTGAGGTGGGTACGGACGGACGGCTGGGCGGTCAGGCGCAGGTGCCCGGCGTGGCCGGCGTCTGGCGGGACCTGACGGACTCCGTGAACGGCATGGCGGGGAACCTGACGGCGCAGGTCCGCAACATCGCGGGCGTCGCCACGGCGGTGGCGCGCGGTGACCTGTCGCAGAAGATCGACGTGGACGCGCGCGGCGAGATCCTGGAGCTGAAGAACACCCTCAACACGATGGTGGACCAGCTCTCCAACTTCGCCGAGCAGGTGACGCGGGTGGCCCGCGAGGTGGGTACGGAAGGGATCCTGGGCGGTCAGGCCGAGGTCCAGGGGGTGTCCGGTACGTGGAAGGACCTCACCCAGTCCGTCAACTTCATGGCGAACAACCTCACTTCCCAGGTGCGCAACATCGCCGAGGTGACCACCGCAGTCGCCAAGGGCGATCTGTCGAAGAAGATCACGGTCGACGCGCGGGGCGAGATCCTCGATCTGGTGACGACGGTCAACACGATGGTCGACCAGCTCCTGAACTTCGCCGACGAGGTGACGCGCGTCGCCCGTGAGGTGGGTACGGAGGGCATCCTCGGCGGTCAGGCCCGGGTCCGTGGCGTCACCGGGATCTGGAAGGACCTCAGCGACAACGTCAACACCATGGCCAACAACCTGACCAGTCAGGTGCGGAACATCTCGCGGGTCTCCTCGGCGGTCGCCAACGGCGATCTGACCAAGAAGGTGACGGTGGAGGCGCGTGGCGAGGTCGCGGAGCTGGCCGACACCGTCAACACGATGGTGACGACGCTGTCGTCCTTCGCCGACGAGGTCACGCGCGTGGCGCGCGAGGTGGGCACCGAGGGCGAACTGGGCGGTCAGGCGCGGGTTCCCGGTGTCTCCGGCACCTGGAAGGACCTCACCGAGTCGGTGAACTCGATGGCGTCCAACCTGACGGGCCAGGTGCGTCAGATCGCCACGGTCACCACCGCCATCGCGAGGGGCGATCTCACCAAGAAGATCGACATCGACGCGCGCGGTGAGATCCAGGAACTGAAGAACACCATCAACACCATGGTCGACCAGCTCTCCTCCTTCGCACAGGAGGTGACGCGGGTGGCCCGTGAGGTGGGGACGGACGGTCAGCTCGGCGGTCAGGCGCGGGTACGGGACGTCGACGGCACCTGGCGTGACCTGACGGAGTCGGTCAACGAGATGGCCGGCAATCTGACCCGCCAGGTGCGGGCGATCGCCGCCGTCGCCACCGCGGTGACCCGCGGCGATCTGAACCTCAAGATCGATGTGGACGCGGCGGGCGAGATCCAGGTCCTCCAGGACAACATCAATACGATGATCGCCAACCTGCGGGACACCACCCTCGCCAACGAGGAACAGGACTGGCTGAAGGGCAACCTCGCCCGGATCTCCGGGCTGATGCAGGGCCGCCGCGATCTGGAGGACGTGGCGTCGCTCATCATGAGCGAGCTGACGCCGGTCGTCTCGGCGCAGCACGGCGCGTTCTTCCTGGCGATGCAGACCGGTACGGTGCCGCAGCTCGGCACGGACGTGGGCCGCGACGGTTCGTACGAACTGTGCATGCGCGGCAGTTACGGCTACTCGGCGGGCTCCATGCCCACCGCGTTCCGCCCGGGCGAGACCCTGATCGGGACGGCGGCGGAGGAGAAGCGCACCATCCAGGTCAATGTGCCGCCGGGGTACCTGAAGATCTCGTCCGGGCTCGGGGAGGCGTCCCCGGCGCATGTGATCGTGCTGCCGGTGCTCTTCGAGGGGAAGGTGCTCGGGGTGATCGAGCTGGCGTCGTTCCAGCCGTTCACGCAGATCCAGCGGGACTTCCTCAACCAGATCGCCGAGATGATCGCGACGAGCGTCAACACGATCAGCGTCAACTCGAAGACCGAGGTGCTGCTGAAGCAGTCGCAGGAGCTGACCGAACAGCTCAGGGAGCGCTCGGCGGAGCTGGAGAACCGGCAGAAGGCCCTTCAGGAGTCCAACGCGGAGCTGGAGGACAAGGCCGAGCTGCTGGCGCAGCAGAACCGCGACATCGAGGTGAAGAACACCGAGATCGAGGAGGCGCGGCAGGTGCTGGAGGAGCGGGCCGAGCAGCTCGCCGTCTCCATGCGCTACAAGTCGGAGTTCCTGGCGAACATGTCGCACGAGCTGCGTACGCCGCTCAACTCGCTGCTGATCCTCGCCAAACTGCTCGCGGACAACGCGGAGTCCAACCTCTCGCCGAAGCAGGTGGAGTTCGCCGAGACGATCCACGGGGCGGGCTCCGACCTGCTCCAGCTCATCAACGACATCCTCGACCTGTCGAAGGTCGAGGCGGGCAAGATGGACGTGAGTCCGACCCGTATCGCGCTGGTGCAGCTCGTCGACTACGTGGAGGCTACGTTCCGGCCGCTGACCGCGGAGAAGGGGCTCGACTTCTCCGTACGGGTGTCGCCGGAGCTGCCCGCGACGCTGCACACCGACGAGCAGCGGCTGCTGCAGGTGCTGCGCAACCTGCTGTCGAACGCGGTGAAGTTCACCGACGGCGGCGCGGTGGAACTGGTGATCCGGCCGGCGGGCTCCGACGTGCCGAACGCCATCAGGGAGCAGTTGCTGGAGGCCGGTTCGCTGCGCGAGGTGGAGGGCGATCTGATCGCCTTCTCAGTGACGGACACGGGGATCGGGATCGCGTCGAGCAAGATGCGGGTGATCTTCGAGGCGTTCAAGCAGGCGGACGGCACGACGAGCAGGAAGTACGGCGGTACGGGGCTCGGGCTCTCCATCAGCCGGGAGATCGCGCGGCTGCTGGGCGGTGAGATCCACGCGGCGAGCGAGCCGGGCCGTGGCTCGACCTTCACGCTGTATCTGCCGCTCCACCCGAGCGAACTGCCTCCCCAGGGCTATCCGCAGCTCACGCCCGCGGGCATGCAGCAACTGCCGCCGCTGGCGAACGACGGTACGGGGGAGTCGCTGGGGCAGGCGCGGCTGGAGGCGTCGACGCCAGCGGAGCTGCCCGGCCCCGCGGCGCTGTTCCGGCGCCGCCGCAAGAACGCGGGCGCGCCGGAGGGCGGTTCGCCGCAGCGCGGGGAGACCACGGGCGCCGCGAGTGGGCCCTCAGGGGCCTCTGGAGGGGCGCCTGCGAGGACCGGCGGGGTCGGCGGACCGTCGGGGCGGCGGGAGTTCTGGGGGGCGGGTGCGGCCTCCACAGGCCGTCAGGAGGCTTCCGAGGCTCCGGCGGAGAGCCCTACGTTCTCCTTCTCCGGCGAGAAGGTGCTCATCGTCGACGACGACATCCGCAATGTCTTCGCCTTGACGAGCGTGCTGGAGCAGCACGGTCTGTCGGTCCTGTACGCGGAGAACGGCCGTGAGGGCATCGAAGTGCTGGAGCAGCACGACGACGTGACGATCGTTCTGATGGACATCATGATGCCGGAGATGGACGGTTACGCGACGACGACGGCGATCCGCAGGATGCCGCAGTTCGCCGGTCTGCCCATCATCGCCCTCACGGCGAAGGCCATGAAGGGCGACCGGGAGAAGGCCATCGACTCCGGAGCTTCCGACTATGTCACCAAGCCGGTCGAACCCGATCACTTGCTGTCCGTGATGGAGCAGTGGATGCGCGAGGAGTGAGCGAGGAGCGAATGAATCGGTACGGTGTGCTGACCGGCTGTCTTCGGGGGCGTGTGAGCCGCTGATATTCGGGGAACCTTCTGGTCTCCCGCCGCGTTTCTGCTTCGAGCGCAGTGACATCACGGTGACAGGGTGTGGCGACGGGCGGGGTGCGGCTACCATGACCGGCACAAGGACGGACGGCGTAAGGGAGTCGTCCCCTGGGACGGCGCCCGGTGCATCTCCCGGGTCCGTGAGCAGGGGGCGCCCCATGCCGGGGCGAGGAGGGCGGGCGGCCATGGTGCAGAAGGCCAAGATCCTCCTGGTCGATGACAGGCCGGAGAATCTGCTGGCGTTGGAGGCGATTCTCTCCGCGCTCGATCAGACGCTGGTACGGGCATCGTCAGGGGAGGAAGCGCTCAAAGCGCTGTTGACGGACGACTTCGCGGTCATTCTGCTGGATGTCCAGATGCCGGGGATGGACGGGTTCGAGACCGCTGCCCACATCAAGCGGCGTGAGCGGACCCGCGACATTCCGATCATCTTTCTCACGGCCATCAACCATGGCCCGCACCACACCTTCCGCGGTTACGCGGCGGGCGCGGTGGATTACATCTCGAAGCCGTTCGACCCGTGGGTGCTCCGCGCCAAGGTCTCGGTCTTCGTCGAGCTGTACATGAAGAACTGCCAGCTCAAGGAGCAGGCCGAACTGCTCAGACTGCAGCTCGCCGGAGCGGGCGAGGCGCGTGAGCCCGCCGGGCTGCTGGCCGAACTCTCCGCGCGGCTCGCGGCAGTTGAGGAGCAGGCCGAAGCCCTCTCCAAGCAGCTCGACGACGACGCGGCCGACGCCTCGGCCGTGGCGACCGCCGCGCACCTGGAGCGCAAACTCACCGGGCTGCGGCGGGCGCTCGACGCGCTGGAGCCGGGCACGGGGAGCGGCTCAGCCTCACTCCCGTCGCAGAACTGACGTTCCTCGCCGCCGAAGCCGGTCCATTTTCCTGCGGAGTTGTGGGCGACACGAACGGGTGAAGCGGAAGGCACACGTGTCCCCGGCCGTTCACACCGGTAACCTCACCACCATGGCCTCACGTACGTCCGGCAAGGGTTCCCAGGGCACGGCGGGCGCCGCGAAGCCGCGGGCCGGCCGTACGACCGGTGCCGCGAAAGCGGCGCCCGCCAAGAAGACGGCGGCGAAGAAGACCGCCCCCGCGAAGAAAGCACCGGTCAAGAAGGCCCCCGCCAAGAAGGCGGCGGCCAGGCCGGCGCCCAAGCCCGCCCCGAACCCCACCGGGGGCGTGTTCTGGGTCGTCCGCACCGTCTGGCTCGGCGCCGCGCACGGCGTCGGAGCGATGCTCCGCGGCATAGGACGCGGCGCGAAGGGGCTCGACCCCGCCCACCGCAAGGACGGCGTCGCCCTGCTCCTGCTCGGCCTGGCCCTGGTCGTCGCGGCCGGCACCTGGTCCAATCTGCACGGTCCCGTCGGCGACCTGGTCGAGATGCTGATCACCGGTGCCTTCGGCCGGCTCGATCTCCTCGTACCGATACTGCTCGGGGCCATCGCCGTACGGCTGATCCTCTACCCCGAGAAGCCCGAGGCCAACGGCCGGATCGTCATCGGGCTCTCCGCCCTCGTCATCGGCGTGCTCGGACTCGTCCACATCGCCTGCGGCTCCCCCGCGCGCAGCGACGGCACGGAGGCGATGCACGACGCGGGCGGCCTGATCGGCTGGGCCTCCGCCACCCCGCTGATCTTCACCACGGGCGAGGTCCTGGCCGTCCCGCTGCTCCTGCTGGTGACCGTTTTCGGGCTGCTGGTGGTCACCGCCACCCCCGTCAACGCGATCCCGCGGCGCCTGCGGCTGCTCGGCGTCAAGCTGGGCATCGTCGAACCGCCCTACGAGGCGGAGCACTTCGACAGCGAGTACGACGGGTATCACGGCGACGACGAGCGGTACGACGAGCAGTGGCGCGAGGCGCTGCCCTCCGGCCGGCGGCGCTCCGCCGGGCGCCGGGGCGCGGCGGGGGAGTACGACCCCGACCAGGCCGAGGCGGAGGCGCTCTCCAAGCGGCGCAGGCCGCGCCGGTCCTCCGCGCTCCCGGCCGCGGACCGGGGGATGGACGCCGTGGACGTGGCCGCCGCCGCGGCGGCGGCGCTGGACGGCGCCGTACTCAACGGGATGCCGCCCTCGCCGATCGTCGCCGACCTCACGCAGGGCGTCTCCGTGGACCGCAAGCGGCGCCCCGGGGAGCGCGCGGACGAACCCGAACGGCCCGCGACCCGTCCCGGGGAGCGCGCGGACGCCGCGGAGGAGAGCCCCGCGGCCGTACCGGCGGCGCGCGAGGCCGGGAGGCGGACGCCGGGCGTCGCGGCCGTCGCCGATCTGACCAAGCCCGCGCCCGAGCTGGACAGGCCGCTGCCACCGCGCGCCGAGCAGCTCCAGCTCCGCGGGGACATCACGTACGCGCTGCCCTCGCTGGACCTGCTGGAGCGCGGCGGCCCCGGCAAGACGCGCAGCGCCGCCAACGACGCCGTCGTCGCCTCGCTCAGCAATGTCTTCCAGGAGTTCAAGGTCGACGCGGCCGTCACCGGCTTCACCCGCGGCCCGACGGTCACGCGGTACGAGGTGGAGCTGGGCCCGGCCGTGAAGGTCGAGCGGATCACCGCGCTCACCAAGAACATCGCGTACGCCGTGGCCAGCCCCGATGTACGGATCATCTCGCCGATCCCCGGCAAGTCCGCCGTCGGCATCGAGATCCCGAACACCGACCGCGAGATGGTCAACCTCGGCGACGTCCTGCGCCTCGCGGCCGCCGCCGAGGACGACCATCCGATGCTCGTCGCGCTCGGCAAGGACGTCGAGGGCGGCTACGAGATGGCCAACCTCGCGAAGATGCCGCACCTGCTCGTCGC
The DNA here is from genome assembly GCF_044457965.1 of Streptomyces sp. NPDC050509. NCBI lineage: Bacteria > Bacillati > Actinomycetota > Actinomycetes > Kitasatosporales > Streptomycetaceae > Streptomyces > Streptomyces sp. NPDC050509. Next base: position 11,839 of record NZ_JBITHL010000020.1, read on the forward strand.
GGGCGCCACCGGCTCCGGCAAGTCGTCCTGCATCAACTGTCTGATCACCTCGGTGATGGTGCGGGCGACCCCGGAGGACGTGCGGATGGTCCTCGTCGACCCCAAGCGGGTCGAGCTGACCGCGTACGAGGGAATTCCGCACCTGATCACACCGATCATCACCAACCCCAAGCGGGCCGCCGAGGCGCTCCAGTGGGTCGTACGCGAGATGGACCTGCGCTACGACGACCTCGCCGCCTACGGGTTCCGGCACATCGACGACTTCAACAAGGCGGTGCGCGCGGGAACGGTCAAGGTGCCGGAAGGCAGCGAGCGCGAGCTGTCGCCGTATCCGTATCTGCTGGTCATCGTGGACGAGCTGGCGGACCTGATGATGGTCGCGCCGCGTGACGTCGAGGACGCCATCGTCCGGATCACCCAGCTCGCCCGTGCCGCCGGCATCCACCTCGTGCTCGCCACCCAGCGGCCCTCGGTCGACGTCGTCACCGGGCTGATCAAGGCGAACGTACCGTCGCGGCTCGCCTTCGCGACCTCCTCGCTGGCCGACAGCCGGGTCATCCTCGACCAGCCGGGCGCCGAGAAGCTGATCGGCAAGGGTGACGGCCTCTTCCTCCCGATGGGGGCGAACAAGCCGACCCGTATGCAGGGCGCCTTCGTCACCGAGGAGGAGATCCAGGCCGTCGTCCAGCACTGCAAGGACCAGATGGCCCCCGTCTTCCGGGACGACGTCGTGGTCGGGACGCAGAAGAAGAAGGACATCGACGAGGACATCGGTGACGATCTCGACCTGCTCTGCCAGGCGGTCGAACTGGTCGTCTCCACCCAGTTCGGCTCGACCTCGATGCTCCAGCGCAAGCTGCGCGTCGGCTTCGCCAAGGCCGGCCGGCTGATGGACCTGATGGAGTCGCGGAACATCGTCGGACCGAGCGAGGGCTCCAAGGCCCGCGACGTCCTGGTCAAGGCGGACGAACTGGACGGGGTCCTCGCCATCATCCGCGGGGAGTCGGCCCCGTAGGGCCCGCGGGACCGCCCGGTTCCCGTACGACGAGCACACCGGTTGGTCCGGACGCGCGGGAACTCACCCGGACGCGCCCGGACCCGCCGGGATTTCAATCTGATTTCGGGGGAAGCCGAAGGGCAACCGTTTCCCTTGGGTGGACGTCAAGTTGGGGAGGGGAAAGGCATGATGTTCCTCTCGCACGCCGTCCGGCCCTTCTGATGGCGTACAAAGTGCATCCGCCCGGTTGCCCCACCCTTTCGTACCACCCCTAGACTGAGTGTCCAGCAGGTGGCTACACGCTCGAAAGGCGCCCCCGTGTCCATCGGCAACTCTTCCGACGGCAAGTCCCCCGACGCCAACGCCCCCGACGACCGCGTCCCCGATCCCGGCGCTCCCGACGGCAACTCCCCTGAGGAACAACGGCCTTCGATCGGCCGGACACTCCAGCAGGCCCGTATCGCCGCGCACCGCACGGTCGAGGAGTTGAGCGGCTCCACCCGGGTACGCGTCCCCATCGTGCACGCGATCGAGGAGGACGACTTCTCCCGCTGCGGCGGCGACGTGTACGCCCGCGGCCACATCCGTATGCTCGCGCGCGCGGTCGGACTGGACCCCGAGCCCCTCATCGAACAGTTCGACGCCGAGCGCGGTGGGCGCCCCGCGCCCACACCCGCGGCGCCGATGTTCGAGGCGGAGCGGATCCGTCCGGAGCGCCGTCGGCCCAACTGGACCGCCGCCATGGTCGCCGCGATCGTCGCGGTGGTCGGATTCGTCGGCTTCACGGCGCTCGACAGCACGGACAAGAACGCGAAGAGCAACGAGGTCGCCGACGGCCCGACGCCCGACACCAAGCCCAGCCCCACCAAGACCGGCGCCAAGCCGGAACCCTCCGAGAGCGCCATCGCCGCCGCGCCCCGCGACAAGGTGACGGTGAAGCTGTCGGCCATAGACGACAAGAGCTGGATCTCCGCCAAGGCGCACAACGGCAAACTTCTCTTCGACGGAATCCTTCTCAAGGGTGATTCCAAGACCTTCCAGGATGACGAGCAGATCGATCTGATCCTCGGCAACGCCGGTGCGATCGAGCTGTTCGTGAACGGTAAGAAGGTCGCGGACGAGTTCGAGCCCGGCCAGGTCGAGCGGCTCTCGTACACGCAGGGTGACCCCGAGGTCGGCTGACCAACCCTGCACGGTAAGGGCGGGGCCGGGACAAAGTAGTCTTGAGCCCATGCCCGAACGCCGTACCGTCGCCCTTGTCACTCTTGGCTGCGCCCGTAACGAGGTGGACTCGGAGGAGCTCGCAGGCCGCTTGGCCGCGGATGGCTGGGAGCTCGTCCAGGACGCCTCAGGGGCGGATGTCGCCGTCGTCAACACCTGCGGATTCGTCGAGGCCGCCAAGAAGGACTCCGTCGACGCCCTGCTGGAAGCCAATGATCTGAAGGATCAGGGCAGAACCCAGGCCGTCGTCGCCGTCGGCTGCATGGCCGAGCGGTACGGCAAGGAACTCGCCGAGGCCCTGCCCGAGGCGGACGGGGTCCTCGGCTTCGACGACTACGCCGACATCTCCGACCGCCTCCAGACCATCCTCAACGGCGGCATCCACGCCTCCCACACCCCCCGCGACCGCCGCAAGCTGCTGCCCCTCAGCCCCGTCGAGCGCCAGGGCGCCGAGGTCGCGCTCCCCGGCCACGCACAGGGCGTCGCGGAGATCGCGCCGGCCCCCGAGGACCTGCCCGAGGGGGTCGCTCCGGCCTCCGGGCCGCGGGCGCCGCTGCGCAGGCGCCTCGACACCAGCCCCGTCGCCTCCGTCAAGCTCGCGTCCGGCTGCGACCGCCGCTGCTCCTTCTGCGCCATCCCGTCGTTCCGCGGCTCCTTCATCTCGCGCCGCCCCTCCGACGTGCTCGGCGAGACGCGCTGGCTGGCCGAGCAGGGCGTCAAGGAGGTCATGCTGGTCTCCGAGAACAACACGTCGTACGGCAAGGACCTCGGCGACATCCGGCTGCTGGAGACGCTGCTGCCGGAGCTGGCGGCCGTCGACGGCATCGAGCGGGTACGGGTCAGCTACCTCCAGCCCGCCGAGATGCGGCCCGGGCTGATCGACGTCCTGACGTCGACGCCCAAGGTCGCCCCGTACTTCGACCTGTCCTTCCAGCACTCCGCCCCCGACGTGCTGCGCGCGATGCGGCGCTTCGGCGACACCGACCGCTTCCTGGAACTGCTGGAGACCATCCGGGGAAAGGCGCCGCAGGCCGGCGTGCGCTCCAACTTCATCGTGGGCTTCCCCGGTGAGAGCGAGGCGGACTTCGCAGAGCTGGAACGCTTCCTCACCGGCGCGCGCCTCGACGCCATCGGTGTCTTCGGCTACTCGGACGAGGACGGCACCGAGGCCGCCACGTACGGCGACAAGCTGGACGCCGACCTCGTCGCCGAGCGGCTGGCGCACCTCTCCCGGCTGGCCGAGGAGCTGACCGCGCAGCGGGCCGAGGAGCGGCTCGGCGAGAGCCTTCAGGTGCTCGTCGAATCGGTCGACCCGGACGGCGACGGCGACGAGCCCGCCGTGGGCCGCGCGGCCCACCAGGCGCCCGAGACGGACGGCCAGGTGATCTTCACCTCGCGCGAGGGACTGCGCCCCGGCCGTATGGTCGAGGCGAAGGTGGTCGGGACCGAAGGCGTGGACCTGGTCGCCGAGTGCTACGAGCTTCCGGGGGACGACTCACGGATCCCGGGTGAGGAGGCGGCCAGATGACCGGAGTCCCGGCGTCCGCGGCGGGCGGTACCGGCGCGAAGCCGGCGCCCGGCGCCAAGCTGGCGGCGGTGGTGGTCAATCAGGCCAGTCTGTGGAACATCGCCAACATCCTCACCATGGTGCGACTGGTGCTCGTGCCCTGCTTCGTGTACCTGCTGCTCCAGGACGGCGGATACGACCCCGTCTGGCGCGCCTGGGCGTGGGCCGCCTTCGCCGTAGCGATGATCACGGACATCTTCGACGGCCACCTGGCCCGTACGTACAACCTGGTCACCGACTTCGGCAAGATCGCCGACCCGATCGCGGACAAGGCGATCATGGGCGCCGCGCTGCTCTGTCTCTCCGCGCTCGGCGATCTGCCGTGGTGGGTGACGGGCGTCATCCTCTTCCGCGAGCTGGGGATCACCCTGATGCGGTTCTGGGTGATCAGACACGGGGTGATCCCGGCCAGCCGCGGCGGCAAGATGAAGACGCTGACGCAGGGGGTCGCCGTGGGGATGTACGTCCTCGCGCTGACCGGGCCGCTGGCCACGCTGCGGTTCTGGGTGATGGCGGCGGCGGTCGTCCTGACGGTGCTCACGGGGCTCGACTACGTACGGCAGGCGGTCGTCCTGCGACGCCAGGGGCTGGCCGCGGAGCGCGCCGAGGAGGAATCCGCTCGGTGAGCGATACGGCGACCGGGGCGGGGGCCCGTGCCGCGCGGGTGCTGGAGCTGCTGGCCGGCCGCGGCGGGACGCTGGCCGTGGCGGAGTCCCTGACCGGCGGTCTGGTGGCCGCGGAGCTGACCGCCGTCCCCGGGGCCTCCCGGGCCTTCCGCGGGGCCGTGACGGCCTATGCGACGGACCTCAAGCGGGACGTCCTGGGCGTGGACGGGGCCCTGCTCGACGAGCGCGGCGCCGTGGACCCCGAGGTCGCACGGCAGATGGCGGCCGGGGTACGCGGCGCGCTGGGCGCCGACTGGGGCGTCGCGACGACGGGGGTGGCGGGCCCGGAGCCGCAGGACGGGCAGCCGGTCGGAACGGTGTACGTGGCGGTCGCGGGACCGGAAGGCGTCGGGAAAGTGGCCACGCTGCGATTGAACGGCGACCGGGCGGACATCCGTAAAGAGAGTGTACGGAGCGTACTGGGACTGCTCCTCGGCGAACTCTCCGGGAACGGGCGGACACAGGATACGGAAGAGAACGGGGGGATTTGATGTTTACAGCCCTGAGTGAACACGACATCGCTCCCCGCACGGCCGCCGCGCAAGGCGGTACGGTGGGGCGTGAAGGATGCGGCTACGCGGTCCGAGGAGGGAGCCACCGATGATTCTGCTCCGTCGCCTGCTGGGTGACGTGCTGCGTCGGCAGCGCCAGCGCCAGGGCCGTACTCTGCGCGAAGTCTCCTCGTCCGCCCGAGTCTCGCTCGGCTATCTTTCCGAGGTTGAGCGGGGGCAGAAGGAGGCTTCCTCCGAACTGCTCTCCGCGATCTGCGACGCGCTTGACGTACGGATGTCCGAGCTCATGCGCGAAGTGAGCGACGAACTGTCGTTGGCGGAGCTGGCCGCGTCGGCGGCGGCGAACGAGCCGGTGCCCGCGCCAGTACGACCCATGCTCAATTCCGTCTCTGTGACGTCGGTGGCCGGAGTGCCGACGGAGCGGGTGACGATCAAGGCACCCGCGGACGTCGTCGCCGCCTGATGGCGCGGGTTTGAGGTGATGGACCGGGCCCCGGTCGGTAGCGATACCGGCCGGGGCTTCGGCATGTCCGGAGATGACCTCGCTGATCTCCGCGCGGGCAGGAGGCCCGTTGCCGTCAGGCCGCGGCCCCAGGGTCGGCGGGGCGCGGCCCTCGATGGTCCGGATGACCGTTTTGTTCCCCTGTGTCATGGTGGACACGGAGCCTGATGAGGCCGGTGAGGCCCATCGGGCCGGTGGAGTCGACGGAACACTGGAGGGCCCGTATGTCTGTCGTGAAGAGTTCCCTGTCCGAGGAGGACCTGAAGCTGGTCGGTGAGGCGCTGCAAGGCGCGCTCGTGGATCTGGTGGATCTCTCGCTCGTCGCCAAACAGGTGCACTGGAACATCGTCGGGCCGCGCTTCCGCTCCGTACACCTCCAGCTCGACGAAGTCGTCACCACGGCGCGGCAGCACTCGGACACGGTCGCGGAGCGGGCCTCGGCGATCGGTGTGACCCCCGACGGGCGGGCCGCGACGGTGGCGGGGACCAGCGCGATCGGCCCGGTCCCCAACGGCTGGATCAAGGACACGGACGCGGTACGGACCCTGGTGGACGCGCTCGGCGCGGTGGTCACGCGGATGCGTGAGCGCGTCGAGGTGACGGACAAGCCGGATCCGGTGACGCAGGACATTCTGATCCAGGTCACGGCCGATCTTGAGAAGCACGCGTGGATGTTCCAGGCGGAGAGCGCGTAGCGCGCGGCGCACGCCGTGGATGTGCGCCGATGCGCCCTCCCGGCCGGTGATCGTGCGGGTCCAGCGTCGGTCGGCGTCCCGTGACGTCGGCCGGAGGAGGCAGCCATGGCGCGGCGATGGATCCTTCCGCCCGCCGTCGCGCCTGCCGTCGTCCTCGGTGTTCTAGGTGTTCTCGGCGTCCTCGGCGGGGTGTGGTGGTGGGCCGTGCTGCGGCTCGTGCTGGTGCCCGAGCACACCGGGGTGGTGGAGGCCGCGGTGGCGGCGGGCGGCTGGGGGCTGAGCCTGCTGCCGGTGCACGCCGCCGCGCCGCGGGGAAAGCGGGGCCGGGCGGGGAGTCAGGGGCGGGCACCGGCGGACCGTCACGAAGTGGGGCCGGACTGGCAGCGGGGGCACCAGTAGGCGGGGCGTCCGTCCTGGTCGGCCGTACGGATCGGGGTGCCGCAGCGGGGACAGGGCCGGTGGGCGCGGTCGTAGACGTACAGCTTCCTGCGGTTGCCGGGCCGCTCCCGGTTGGCTTCGAGCAGACTCTTGGCCGCCGTCACCAGACGCTCGGGTGAGGGGAGTTCGCCGACCGGAAGCCATGGGGTCGCGCGAACGAGGAAGCAGGTCTCGGACTTGAAGATGTTGCCGATCCCGGCCAGGTTGCGCTGGTCGAGCAGGGCCTCCCCGATGGGGCGGGCGGGGTCGGAGAGCAGACGCCGCAGGGCGACGGCGGGGTCCCAGTCGGGGCCGAGCAGATCGGGGCCGAGATGGCCGACCACCCGGTCCTCGTCGCCGGTACGGAGGAGTTCCAGGACGGGCAGCCGGTAGCCGACGGCGGTGTGCCCGGCCGTGCCGAGGATCGCCCGGATCTGATGCGCCGGGCCGCCGCGCCAGCGCTCATCCGGGGCGTAGACCTGCCACGCGCCGTCCATCCGCAGATGCGAGTGGAGGGTGAGTCCGCCCTCGATCCGGGTGAGCAGGTGCTTTCCGCGCGGGGTGACGTCGAGGACGGTCCTGCCGGTGAGATCGGCGGTCGCGAACCGGGGGACCCGCAGGTCGGAGCGGGTCAGCGCATGCCCGGCGAGGGCGGTGTGCAGGCGCCGGGCGGTCTGCCGGACGGTGTCTCCTTCGGGCATGTCTCCCATGATGCGCGACGGGGCGGGAACGGTCTTGGCGGGCGTTCGGGCGGTGGTTTTCGGGGTCGCCGTGGGGAGAGGCCCCGGGATGGCCCCGATGGGTCCCGGGGAGGGGGCTTGGGGAGGGGGAGGGGGGCGCGGGGAGAGGAGAGGCCGTGGGGAGGGGCCGTGGGGAGGTCCGTAGGGAGGTCCGCCACCCGGTCAGGCGCGCAGGCGCAGGCCTCTGGGGGTGGCGTGGAAGCCCGCCGATTCCAGGGCCCGGCCCAGCGGTGACGTCAGGGCCGGTGTGCCGTTGGCCCGCTCGACCGTGACCGTACCGAGCGCGCCCGCGCGGGCCGCGTCCGCCAGCGCCCCGGCGGCGGCCGCCAGCGCGGGGGCCTGCGGATCCGTGACCCAGGCCAGCAGGGTCTTTCCGCCGCGCTCCATGTAGAGGGTCAGCTCACCGTCGACCAGGACGACCAGGGAGCCGGCCTTGCGCCCCGGTTTGTGGCCCGCGCCGTCCGGCGGCTCCGGCCAGGGCAGCGCGGCCCCGTAGGCGTTGGCGGGATCGGCCGCGGCGAGCACCACGGCACGGGGCGCGGCCTGCTCGGAGGCGCGGTCCCGGGCCGTCGCCGCGGCCCGCAGTCGGTCGACCGCCCCGTCCATCGCGAACTGGGCGGCGCCCAACCCCTCCACGACATAGCCGCGACGGGCCTGACCGCTGTCCTCGAAGGCCGACAGCACGCGGTACGTGGCGGAGAAGCCGCCCGCCACGCCCTCGGCCGCGACCGCGCCCCGGGTCACCACACCGTGACGGTCGAGGAGGGTGCGGGCCAGGGCGTGGGCGCGGTGCGTGGGGTCGGGCTCCGGCTCGGGAAGGAGTGACCAGCGCCCGCTCACGGTCGGCGGGCCCGTACGGGACGCGGGTCTGGCCGCGGCCGTGAGGGTGCCGTACCGGCCGCGGGGCACCGGGCGGCGCGCGCGGTGGGCCGTGGAGCCCGCCGTACGGCCGGAGCCGAGCAGCGAGCGCAGCGGGGCCAGCGTGTCGTTGGTGAGCCGTCCCGACCAGGCCAGGTCCCAGACGGCGTCCGCCAGTTGGGGGTCGGTCGCCTCGGGGTGGGTGGTGGCGCGTACCTGGTCGGCGATCTGCCGGAAGAACAGCCCGTACCCGCCCGAGAGCGTGGTCAGCACCGACGCGTGCAGAGCGGTCTGCTCCAGCGGATGCGGGGCGGGGAGCAGCAGCGGAGCGGCGTCGGCGAGATAGAGCGAGACCCAGCCGTCCTTGCCCGGCAGCGCGCCGGCTCCGGCCCACAGGACCTCGCCCGTGGTGGTCAGTTCGTCCAGGAGCGCCGGGGTGTAGCCGGCGACCCGGGACGGCAGGATCAGCTTCTCCAGCGCGGACGCGGGGACGGGGGCGCCCTGCACCTGCTCGACGGCGCGGGCGAGCCCGTCGATGCCGCGCAGGCTGTCGCCGCTCAGATGCTGCCACTGGGGGAGGAAGGTGGCGAGCGCGGCGGGCGCGACCGGCTCCAGCTCCTGGCGCAGCGCGGCCAGGGAGCGGCGGCGCAGCCTGCGGAGCACCGTGGCGTCGCACCACTCCTGACCGATGCCGGACGGATGGAACTCGCCCTGGACGACCCGGGCGCTCGCGGCGAGACGCTGGAGCGCGCCGTCCGTGACCGCCGTCCCGAGACCGAAGCGCTCCGCCGCCGTGGACGAGGTGAACGGGCCGTGCGTACGGGCGTGGCGGGCGAGCAGATCGCCCAGCGGGTCCTTGACCGGTTCGGTGAACGCCTCGGGGACACCGACCGGCAGCGCCGTGCCCAGGGCGTCCCGCAGCCGGCCGGCGTCCTCGATCGCCGCCCAGTGGTCCGCCCCGGCGATACGGACCTTGATGGCACGACGGGCCGCGGCCAGCTCCTTCGCCCAGGAGACCGGCGCGCCGCGCTCGGCCAGCTCGTCGTCGGTGAGCGGGCCGAGAACCCGCAGCAGGTCGGCGACGCCCTCGGCGTCCTTGACGCGCCGGTCCTCCGTCAGCCACTGGAGCTCCCGCTCCAGCTCCGTGAGGACCTCGGGGTCGAGCAGCTCCCGCAGCTCGGCCTGGCCCAGCAGCTCGGCGAGCAACCGGGAGTCCAGCGACAGGGCGGCGGCCCGCCGCTCGGCGAGGGGCGAGTCGCCCTCGTACAGGAACTGGGCGACGTAGCCGAAGAGCAGGGACCGGGCGAAAGGGGAGGGCTCGGGGGTGGTGACCTCGACGAGCCGGACCCGGCGGGACTCGATGTCGCCCATCAGCTCGGTGAGGCCGGGGACGTCGAAGACGTCCTGAAGGCACTCCCGCACCGCCTCCAGCACGATGGGGAACGAGCCGAACTCGCTCGCCACCTGGAGGAGCTGGGCGGCGCGCTGGCGCTGCTGCCACAGCGGGGTGCGCTTGCCGGGGCTGCGGCGCGGCAGCAGCAGCGCCCGCGCGGCGCACTCCCGGAACCGGGAGGCGAACAGGGCGGAGCCGCCGACCTGTTCCGTGACGATGCCGCGGATCTCGCCCGTGTCGAAGGCGACGTCCGCGGCGCCCAGCGGGGCCTGCTCGCTGTCGAAGGCGGTACCGGCTCGGTCCGGCGGCTCCTCGTCGAGGAGATCCAGGCCCATCAGATCGGCGTCGGGAAGCCGCAGCACGATGCCGTCGTCGGCGTGCATGACCTGCGCGTCCATGCCGTACCGCTCGGAGAGCCTGGCCCCCAGGGCCAGCGCCCACGGAGCGTGCACCTGGGCGCCGAACGGGGAGTGGATCACCACCCGCCAGTCGCCCAGCTCGTCACGGAACCGCTCGACCAGGATCGTCCGGTCGTCGGGGATGTGCCCGCAGGCGCGGCGCTGCTCGTCCAGGTACGACAGCAGATTGCCGGCCGCCCAGTCGTCCAGGCCCGCCGTCATCAGGCGCAGTCGCGCGTCGTCCTCAGGAAGCGAGCCGACCTCGCGCAGGAACGCGCCGACCGCGCGGCCCAGCTCCAGCGGGCGGCCGAGCTGGTCGCCCTTCCAGAAGGGCAGCCGTCCCGGGGCGCCGGGGGCCGGGGTGACCAGGACGCGGTCCCGGGTGATGTCCTCGATCCGCCAGGACGTCGTCCCCAAGGTGAAGACATCGCCCACCCGCGACTCGTACACCATCTCCTCGTCCAGCTCGCCGACCCGGCCGCCGCCCTTCTTGGGGTCGGCTCCGGCGAGGAAGACCCCGAAGAGACCGCGGTCGGGGATCGTGCCGCCGGAAGTGACGGCGAGGCGCTGGGCGCCCGGGCGGCCCGTGACCGTACCCGCGACGCGGTCCCACACCACCCGTGGCCGCAGCTCCGCGAAGGCGTCGGAGGGGTAGCGCCCGGCGAGCATGTCCAGCACGGCGTGGAACGCCGAGTCGGGCAGGGCGGCGAACGGCGCGGCCCGGCGGACCACCGCGAGCAGATCGTCCACCAGCCGGGTGTCCAGCGCGACCATGGCGACAAGCTGCTGGGCCAGCACGTCCAGCGGATTGGCGGGCACGCGCAGCGCCTCGATGGACCCGCCGCGCATCCGCTCCGTGACCACCGCCGCCTGCACCAGATCGCCGCGGTACTTCGGGAAGACGACGCCCGTGGAGACCGCGCCGACCTGATGGCCGGCCCGGCCCACCCGCTGGAGACCGGAGGCGACCGAGGGCGGCGACTCGACCTGGACGACCAGATCCACGGCGCCCATGTCGATGCCCAGCTCCAGACTGGAGGTGGCCACGACGGCGGGCAGCCGGCCCGCCTTGAGATCCTCCTCGACCTGGGAACGCTGCTCCTTGGAGACCGAGCCGTGATGCGCCCGGGCCAGCAGGGGAGGCGCGCCCTTGGCCGCGCCCGACTGGGCCATCACCTCGGCCGGGGAGTGCTCCTCGGGCATCGTCCGCCCCGTCGCGCGTTCGTACGCGATCTCGTTGAGCCGGTTGCACAGCCGCTCGGCCAGGCGGCGGGAGTTGGCGAACACGATCGTGGAGCGGTGGGCCTGGACGAGATCGGCGATCCGCTCCTCCACATGCGGCCAGATCGACGGCTTCTCCCCGCTCTCCGTCTCCGAGGCGGGGGAGCCACCGAGCTCGCCCAGATCCTCGACCGGGACGACGACGGACAGGTCGAACTCCTTGCCGGAGGGCGGCTGGACGATCTCCACCCGGCGCTGCGGCGACAGATAGCGGGCCACTTCCTCCACCGGACGCACCGTCGCGGACAGGCCGATCCGGCGGGCCGGGCGCGGCAGCAGCTCATCGAGCCGCTCCAGGGAGAGGGCGAGGTGGGCCCCGCGCTTCGTCCCGGCCACGGCGTGCACCTCGTCCAGGATCACCGTCTCGACGCCCGCGAGCGCGTCCCGCGCGGAGGACGTGAGCATCAGGAACAGCGACTCGGGGGTGGTGATCAGGATGTCCGGCGGCCTCGTCGCCATCGACCTGCGGTCGGCGGGCGGGGTGTCGCCCGAGCGGATACCGACGCGCACCTGCGGCTCGGGCAGCCCACGCCGTACGGACTCCTGCCGGATCCCCGTGAGCGGGCTGCGCAGATTGCGCTCCACGTCGACCGCGAGCGCCTTCAGCGGCGATACGTACAGCACCCGGCACCGCTTCTTCGCCTCGGCGGGCGGCGGCGAGGCGGCGAGCTCGTCCAGCGCGGCGAGGAAGGCGGCCAGCGTCTTGCCGGAGCCCGTCGGCGCGACCACCAGCACGTCCGACCCCTCCTGGAGGGCGCGCCACGCACCTTCCTGCGCCGCGGTGGGCGCGGAGAAGGCCCCCGTGAACCAGCCGCGGGTCGCGGGGGAGAAGGAGTCGAGCGCGGTGCGTGCCATGCCCCCATCGTGCACCCGCCCACTGACAATCGCCCGGACCTGGGGAAACGGGCCCGGGCCGCGGCAGAGGGGCTGTGGGGATGCGGGGTCGCCGGGCAGCGGGACCGCGGGGCTGTGGGGTGCGAGAACGTACAAGACCTGGGGGTCCCGTACCGCGTAGCGTCTGCGACGTGGCAGAACAGACAGCGTCCGCTTCCGCGGACATACCGGCCGGCATACCGGCGGACGGCCCCGGGGGCAGCACCCCGCGACCCTCGCCCAGTCCCTCCGCCCCGTCCAAACCCGACTCCGCCGTGGTGCGCGACGCCCTCGGCGTCGGCATCGCCGTCGGGCTCTCGGGATTCGCCTTCGGCGTCACCTCGGCGGGCGCGGGGCTCACCGTGGCGCAGACCTGCGCGCTCAGCCTGCTGGTCTTCACCGGCGCCTCGCAGTTCGCGCTCGTCGGCGCGCTCGCGGCCGGCGGGAATCCCCTCACCGCCGCGGCGGGCGCGTTCTTCCTGGGCGTACGCAACGCCTTCTACGGCCTCAGACTCTCCCAGTTGCTGCGGCTGCCGGGCCCCGTACGCCCGTTCGCCGCGCAGTGGGTGATCGACGAGACGGCCGCGGTCGCCCTCGCCCAGCCCACCCGGCGCGCCGCCAGGATCGGCTTCACCGTCACCGGGCTCACGCTCTACACGCTGTGGAACCTGACCACCCTGGCCGGGGCACTGGGCGCGGAGGCCCTCGGCGACACCGATGCGTGGGGGCTCGACGCCGCCGGCCCCGCCGTCTTTCTCGCGCTGCTCGCGCCGATGCTCCGTACCACCACCGAACGCGCCGTCGCGGGCCTCGCCGTCGTCCTGGGGCTCGGGCTGCTGCCGGTGCTGCCCGGTGGGGTCCCGGTGCTCGTCGCGGCGCTCGCCGCCCCCACCGTGCTCTGGCTCCAGGGCCGCGGACTCGGCGCGCGCCGGACGCCCTCCGGCGGGCCGCGGGACACCGGCCGCACGAAGGGAACGGACCGTTGACCGTCTGGATCGCGATCGGCGCGACCGCCGTCGGCTGCTACCTCCTCAAGCTGCTGGGACTGCTCGTCCCCGCGGGCGTGCTGGAGCGCCCGCTCGTCCAGCGGCTGTCCGCCCTGCTGCCCGTCGCCCTGCTCGCCGCACTCACCGCGCAGCAGACCTTCAGCGCGAACGGCGCACTCGTCCTGGACGCCCGGGGCGCGGGAGTCGCCGCGGCGGCCCTCGCGCTGGTGCTGCGCGCCCCGTTCCTGGTGGTCGTCGGCGCCGCGGTGGTCGTCACGGCGGCGGTACGGGCCGTGTCCGGCTGACCGGGCGCGGCCGCGCGCCGCGCGGGCCAGCGGCCCTCTTGCAGGACCACGAAAAACATAACTGTGAGAGTTCTTCTGCGGCCCGGGATGGGTTGCTGTCAGGCTCGGCGCCGATGATCCGGCATGACTCGAAACATAACTGGCGCCCCGTCAGGGGCTGCCGTTCCCCCGAGATGTCTGCCGGACATCGGCGTCGACCTGGCCCACCCGTTGGCTTGATCAGCAGCTTGTCCGCCTTGCGGCGTGACTCATCGGGGGACGGGCCGGGCCGCACTCTGAGGGGCGGGATACTGGGCGCATGCGGTTGACGATTTTCTGGGAGCGGATGGCGGACCACTTCGGCGCCGCCTACGCGGATTCCTTCGCCCGTGACCACGTGATGGCCGAACTGGGCGGCCGTACGGTGCACGAGGCGCTCGACGCGGGCTGGGAGACCAAGGACGTGTGGCGCGCCGTGTGCGACGCCATGGGTGTGCCGGCCGAGAATCGCTGACGCGTGGCCCGTCAGGACCGGGCAGGGATCCGGTGCGAAAGCCCGGACCGCGGGGCCGGTTGTCACAGCCGTAGTCCAGACTGACTCCGTGGCACCGAACGACAGCACCGCCTCGGACGTACAACCCCCGATCCCTCCGCCGGACTCCGCGCGGGAGACCCCGCACGCCGCGTCCTCCGGGACGCCAGCGGGGCCGTCCCCGCGCCCGGCCGTAGCGGACGGCGGGGGCGACCGTATGCCCCGCTGGCTACCGCGTGCCATGGTCCTCGCGCTGGCCCTCGTCGCCTGCTTCCAGCTCGGCATCTGGGCGTTCCATCAGATCTTCGGGCTGCTCATCAATGTGCTGATCGCCTTCTTCCTGGCGCTGGCGGTGGAGCCCGCGGTCAGCCGCATGGCGGACCGCGGGATGCGGCGCGGACTCGCCACTTTCCTCGTCTTCTTCGGGGTGCTGATCGCGAGCGCCGGCTTCGTGGTGATGCTCGGTTCGATACTGGCGAGCCAGATCATCGACATCGTCGACTCCTTCCCCCAGTACCTCGACTCGGTGATCAACTGGATCAACCTGACGTTCCACACCGAGCTGTCCCGGGTCGCCGTCCAGGACAGCCTGCTGCACTCGGACTGGCTCCAGAGGTACGTGCAGAACAGCGCGAGCGGCGTCCTCGACGTCTCCACCACCGTGCTGGGCGGACTGTTCCGGGTTCTGACGATCTTCCTGTTCTCCTTCTACTTCGCCGCCGACGGGCCCCGGCTGCGCCGCGGGCTCTGCTCCGTCCTGCCGCCCGCCCGGCAGGCGGAGGTGCTGCGGGCCTGGGAGATCGCGGTCGTGAAGACCGGCGGATATCTCTACTCGCGCGGACTGATGGCCCTCATCTCCGGTGTCGCGCATTACGTCCTGCTGGAGATCCTGGGCGTTCCGTACGCGCCGGCGCTCGCGATGTGGGTGGGGCTGGTCTCCCAGTTCATCCCGACCATCGGCACGTATCTGGCGGGCGCCCTGCCCATGCTGATCGCCTTCACCGTGGACCCCTGGTACGCGCTGTGGGTCCTCGGCTTCGTCGTGATCTACCAGCAGTTCGAGAACTACATGCTCCAGCCCAAGCTCACCGCCCGGTCCGTGGACATCCACCCGGCGGTGGCCTTCGGCTCGGTCATCGCGGGTACGGCGCTGCTGGGCCCCGTCGGCGCGCTGATCTCGATCCCCGCCGTCGCGACCCTTCAGGCGTTTCTCGGCGCGTACGTGAAGAGGTACGAGGTGATGGACGACCCGCGGGTGAGGGGCGGCCGGCGGCGCCGGGACATCCCGCTGCTGGGGCAGATACGGCGGGTGCTGCGCACGCGGGAGGATGGCCGCGACCGTCCTTAGGCGCACCGCCGTCGCCGTTTCCGGGCGTACCGCGGGCCCGGCGCGTGTCGCTTGACACAAAAATCGAACATCCATTCTCATGGGAGAGCTGCCGGTGTTTCCCCGGCCCGGTCGGCGGTGTTCTGTGGTGGCGTGACGGGGGCGTCGGCCGACGGCCGGCCCGGCCGAGTTGTCCATAGTTGTCCACAGGCGGGGAGGCGTCGGGGACGCGTTGTCAGTGGCAGGGGATAGCGTCGTTGACGTGAAGCGATCGACTCAAGCAAATCGGGTGGAACCCATGGCAGGAACCGACCGCGAGAAGGCGCTCGACGCCGCTCTCGCACAAATTGAACGGCAATTCGGCAAGGGCGCAGTGATGCGCATGGGCGACCGGCCGAACGACCCCATCGAGGTCATCCCCACGGGATCGACCGCGCTCGACGTCGCGCTCGGCGTCGGCGGTCTGCCGCGCGGCCGCGTGGTGGA
Source organism: Streptomyces sp. NPDC050509 (assembly GCF_044457965.1). Taxonomy (NCBI): domain Bacteria; kingdom Bacillati; phylum Actinomycetota; class Actinomycetes; order Kitasatosporales; family Streptomycetaceae; genus Streptomyces; species Streptomyces sp. NPDC050509. The sequence continues at coordinate 27,573 of NZ_JBITHL010000020.1, forward strand.
GGTGTACGGCCCCGAGTCCTCCGGCAAGACGACGCTGACGCTGCACGCCGTGGCGAACGCGCAGCGGCTGGGCGGCGCGGTGGCCTTCGTGGACGCCGAGCACGCCCTCGACCCCGAGTACGCGAAGAAGCTCGGCGTCGACATCGACAATCTGCTCCTCTCCCAGCCGGACAACGGTGAGCAGGCCCTCGAAATCGTGGACATGCTGGTCCGCTCCGGCGCGCTCGACCTCATCGTCATCGACTCCGTCGCGGCGCTGGTGCCCCGTGCGGAGATCGAGGGCGAGATGGGCGACTCGCACGTCGGTCTCCAGGCGCGGCTGATGAGCCAGGCGCTCCGGAAGATCACCAGCGCGCTCAACCAGTCCAAGACCACCGCGATCTTCATCAACCAGCTCCGCGAGAAGATCGGCGTGATGTTCGGCTCACCGGAGACCACGACCGGTGGCCGGGCGCTCAAGTTCTACGCGTCGGTCCGGCTCGACATCCGCCGTATCGAGACACTGAAGGACGGCACCGAGGCCGTCGGCAACCGCACCCGGGTCAAGGTCGTCAAGAACAAGGTCGCGCCGCCCTTCAAGCAGGCCGAGTTCGACATCCTCTACGGCCAGGGCATCAGCCGCGAGGGCGGCCTGATCGACATGGGCGTGGAGCACGGCTTCGTCCGCAAGGCCGGCGCCTGGTACACGTACGAGGGCGACCAGCTCGGCCAGGGCAAGGAGAATTCCCGCAACTTCCTCAAGGACAACCCCGATCTCGCCAATGAGATCGAGAAGAAGATCCTGGAGAAGCTGGGGGTCGGGGTCCAGCCGCAGGCACCGGCGGCCGAGCCGGGCGCGGACGCCGCGGGCGCCCCCGCCTCCGGGGACGAGCCGGTGAAGCCGGTGGCCGCTGCCTCCAAGGCCAGGTCGGCCAAGTCGGCAGCGGCCAAGAGTTAGTTCGTCACCGTGCCTTATGCGAAGAGGCGACGGACCGAAAGGCCGGGCGGCAGCTCCGACTCGTCGAGGGCCGAGCAGGAGCTGCCGCCCCAGGACCCGGCCGAGCGGGCGCGGGCGATCTGTCTGCGCCTGCTCACCGGCACCCCGCGCACCCGCAAGCAGCTCGCGGACGCACTGGAGAAGCGGGAGATCCCGCAGGACATCGCGGAGGAGGTACTCTCCCGCTTCGAGGACGTGGGGCTGATCAACGACGCGGCATTCGCGGATGCCTGGGTGGAGTCACGGCACCACGGCCGCGGCCTGGCCCGGCGGGCGCTCGCGCGGGAGCTGCGGACGAAGGGCGTGGAGCCGGCCCTGATCGACGAGGCGGTCGGGCAGCTCGACTCCGAGCGGGAGGAGGAGACCGCCCGCGAGCTGGTCGCCCGGAAACTCCGGGCCACCCGCGGCCTGGAGCGGGACAGACGTGTGCGCCGGCTCGCGGGGATGCTGGCGCGCAAGGGGTACCCGGAGGGCATGGCGCTCCGGGTGGTCAAGCGGGCGCTGGAGGAGGAGGGCGAGGACACCGAGGGGCTGGACGAGGGCGCGTACTAGGCCGCGTACCAGGCCCTGGTGCCCCTCCCGGCGCCGGCAAGCTCCGACCCGTCGGGGCAGACATGGCCGGTCGCGGCACGTCGCGGCACGGGAACCTGGTCCTCGCCCGGGAACCGGTCATCGCCCGGGTCTGGCCCCGGGCTTGCGGTCGGTCCCGTGTACGGGGATCCCCTGTACGGGCGTGGCGGCGCGCGGGCGCGCTCATCGTGTGACGGGCAGTCCCTCGGCCTTCCACGCCTGGAACCCTCCGACGAGGTCGGTCGCGCGGTGCACTCCCAACTGCCGCAGGGAGGCCGCCGCGAGGCTCGACGCGTACCCCTCGTTGCAGACGACCACGACCCGCAGCTCATGGCTCGTGGCCTCCGGGGCACGGTGGCTGCCCTGCGGGTCGAGCCGCCACTCCAGCTCGTTGCGCTCCACGACCAGCGCCCCCGGGATCAGACCGTCGCGCTCGCGCAGCGCCGCGTACCGGATGTCCACCAGCAGCGCGCCGTCCACCGCGGCCTCGAACGCCTCGCGGGGCTCCAGCCGGTCCAGGTCCGCGCGGACCCGCTCCAGCAGCTCGTCTATACCGACCCGCCCGTTGCTCGTACGCTGCTCGCTCACTGCCACTCCTCGGGCCGCTCGACCTGCTCAAGACGGAGCACCTGGCCCGTGCGGCTGTAGCGCCGCATCAGCGGCAGCGGCGGGTAGTACGCGTGGACGGACACGGCGTGGGAGCCCCCGGACTCGTTGCGCACCTCGTGCACATGATGCCTGCCGAACGCCCGCCCCTCGCCCGCCGTCAACTGCCGTTCGCGGTCGACGCCCTCGGCCAGCTCCAGGGTCTTCCACCCCTCGGTGGGCAGCCGTGCCGCCAGCGAGTCCTCCTTGAGCGTGCCCGAAGCCGTGGCGAAAGCGCCGTGCGAGCCACCGTGGTCGTGCCAGCCGGTGCCCGTGCCGGGTGGCCAGCCGATCAGCCACGCCTCGCTGCCCCCGGGGCCGTCCAGCCGGATCCATGTCCGGCCCTCGGGGTCGAGGGGGAGGGAGGCGATCAGCGCGCTGTCGGCGGCGGTGCCGCGGACGAAGTCCAGCAGTTCGGCGGGGGTGGGGCCGCCGACCGGTGAGGCCGGGGAGACCGGGGCGGCCGGTGAGACCGCGGCGGCCGGTGAGACCGCGGCGGCCGGGACCGACGGGCCGGCCCCGGCGGCGGGCGCGGAGGTGCGTACGGGAAGAAGAGACATGCTGACCGTCCTGAGAGGTTCGCGAAGGTGCCCTGCCGCGGCACGGAGCGGCGGGCGCGGATGGAGAAGCGGCGAATCAACAGGACGGGCGACACACGCAGCCCGCATAGCGGACCAGGTCCATATGGACCCTCCGCCACAGGCGCACATCGGTGTCAGTCACGATTCGGAGTACACCATGTGAGCCCGTGGCGGTCAATTGATGTTCGCGGTGCGGTCAGGGGTTACCGGAGCGTTCGGCTTCGGGACGGAGTGCGCCGTCGGCGTATCGGCGGCGCCCGAAGCCCCGGCACCACCCGAGGGCGCCTGTGGAGCCCCGCCGCGCGCCGCGTCCGCCGCCGCGTAGAGCTCCCGGGGCCGTACCCCGCCGAAGGCGGCCACGAGGTGCCCGTCCGGCCGCACCAGCAGCACACTGTGCGCGGAGGCACCCGGGTAAGCCTCCGTGACCAGCAGCTCCGCCCGTACGGGCAGGGCGGACACCGCGTCGGCCAGCCGCGGCATCACCCCCGCCGTCAGCCAGTGCCGCCGGTCCCAGACCCCGGTGCCCGGTGCGACCAGCACCACCAGCAGCCGCCCCCGGCCCAGCCGCTCGCCGAGGCGCGTGGTCGTGCCGTCCGGCGCCGTCACCCGTACGTCGTCGACCTGTCCGCCGGGGGGCGTGCCCACCGCCGTGTGCGCCTCGGCGTACGGAGGCGCGAGGGGGGAGTGCGGGTAGGAGGGCGGTGCGCCCAGCGGACCGTGCCCGAGGTGCCCGTCGGCGAGCAGCGTGTCGTGCCCGCGGGTCGCGCCCGGCATGTACGTACGCAGTCCACCGCCGCCCCGCAGTATCGGCAGCGACTGGTCGGCCGCGCGCAGCCGGGCGGCCACGGCGGTGCGGCGCTCGGCCTGGTAGCTGTCCAGCAGGGTCTCCGAGGCCCCGTGGTGCCAGTCCTCGGCGATTTTCCAGGCGAGGTTGCCGATGTCGCGCAGCCCCTCGTCGAGCCCCTGGGTGCCGACGGCGCCCAGCAGATGCGCGGCGTCCCCGGCGAGAAAGGCGCGGCCCGCGCGCCAGCGCCGGGCGAGCCGGTGGTGCAGCGTGTAGACGCCCGTGTCGAGCAGTTCGTACGGCGGCGTCTCGCCGCACCAGCCGGCCAGGGTGTCCCGTAAACGCGCCACCAGCGCGTCGGGCGTCACCAGGTCGCCCCGGGAGGGCAGCAGCCAGTCGAGCCGCCACACGTCGCCCGGGAGCGGCCTCGCGGACACCTCCTCGCCCCCGCTCGGCCAGGGCGGCCGGCGGTGCAGCAGCGCCTCGTCCGGCCACGGCAGCTCCGCGCGGAGCGCGGCGACCGCGTGCCGCTCCACCGCCGTACGCCCGGGGAAGCGGATGCCGAGCAGCTTGCGGACCGTGGAGCGGGCACCGTCGCACCCCACGAGATGGCTGCCGCGCCACCAGGTCGCCCCGGGGCCGCGGGTGTGCGCGGTGATCCCGTGACCGTCCTGCTCCAGGGCGTCGAGCCGGCTGCCGGGGACCACCCGGATCAGGCCCTCTTCGGCGATGGAGGCGCGGAGCCCGCGCGCCAGGGCGTGCTGCGGGATGTGCAGCGGGGGCGGCGAGCCGTCACCGGCCCTGCCGAGCGGCAGCTCCCGCATGAGCTGCTTGCGCCGCATCAGGCGCCAGCCGACCCAGTGGGTGCCTTCGTCACCGAGGGTGGTGCAGCCGAGCCGGGCCAGCAGCGCCGCGGTGTCCGGCCGCAGTACGGCGGTCCGCGCGGGGCGCGGGTCGTCCGTGCCGGTGCCCTCGTCCAGCACGACGGACGGGACACCCTGCACGGCGAGGGCCAGCGAGAGCGCGAGCCCGACCGGGCCCGCGCCGACGACGATCACCGGGTCCACGGCGCGACCCTTCGGGCCCGTGCGGTCATACGGTCAAGGGCGGCGGTAGGAGCCCGGTGTGTGATCACAGAACGTATGCAACCTACTGGGGGTGCCCGCGTCAAGCGACGGGCTCAGCGGCGCGCACACCCCCCGTCCCGCTCGCCTCAGGAGACGCCGCCGCCCGGTGTCTTGGCCAGATCCATGTCCTCGGCTCCGAGGACCGCTCCGGTGCTCTTCTTGCCGCGCCGCAGGCGCCGCTCCAGCCACCCGGCGAAACTCGTGAGCGCGAAGTTCAGGGCGATGTAGATCAGGGCGATGCCGACGAGCGCGGCGATGGTGTTCGCGCCGTAGTTCGCGGTGATCGTACGGTTCTGCGAGAGCAGCTCGTTGAAGCCGAGGATCGCGCCACCGATCGCCGTGTCCTTGACGATCACCACGAGCTGGCTGACCAGGGCCGGCAGCATCGCGGTCACGGCCTGCGGCAGCAGGACGTACGACATGGTCTGGCTCTTGCGCATCCCGATCGCCTTCGCGGCGTCGGTCTGGCCGTTCGGCAGCGTGAGGATGCCGGCCCGGACGATCTCGGCGATGACCGAGGAGTTGTAGAGGACCAGACCCGTCACCACGGCGTACAGGGGCCGCAGGTCCGAGGAGACATCGCTGAACTGCACGTACAGCGCGCTGGCGAACACCATCATGATCAGGACCGGCAGGGAGCGGAAGAACTCCACGACCACGCCGACCGGAACGCGGACCCACGCGTGGTCGGAGAGCCGGCCGATGCCGAGCAGCGCGCCGACCGGCAGGGCGATCACGATGGCGAGGGCCGCGGCCTTGAGGGTTTCGCCGAGTCCGGGCAGCAGGTACGTCGTCCAGACCGCGGAGTCCGTGACGAACGGGCTCCATTTCTCGGACGCGAGCTGCTCCTTATCGGCCATCGTGGCCAGCACCCACCAGGCGGCGAGTGCGAAGAGCACCAGGAACACGATCGTGTAGATGATGTTGCGCCGCTTGGCGCGTGCACCCGGGGCGTCGTACAGAACGGACGTGCCACTCATCGCTTCACCGCCACGCGCTTGCTGACCCAGCCCAGGAGCAGGCCGGTCGGGAGGGTGAGAACGACGAAGCCGAAGGCGATCACCGCGAAGACGGCGAAGAGCGCGCTGCTCTCGTTCTCGATCATTGTCTTCATCAGGGCCGAGGCTTCCGCGACCCCGATGGCCGCGGCGATCGTCGTGTTCTTCGTCAGCGCGATCAGCACGTTGGCCAGCGGCGCCACCACGGAGCGGAACGCCTGGGGCAGCACGATCAGCGTGAGCACCTGGACGAAGTTCAGCCCCAGCGCGCGGGCGGCCTCCGCCTGCCCCACGGGCACGGTGTTGATGCCGGAGCGCAGGGACTCGCAGACGAAGGTGCCCGTGTAGGCGACCAGGCCCAGTACGGCGAGCCGGAAGCCGCTGGACTCGAAGTTGTCGCCGCCCAGGTTGATCTGGAGCGTCTGGCCGAGCCCCAGCGAACAGCCGACGAGCACCACGGTCAGCGGGGTGTTACGGACGATATTGACGTAGGCGGTACCGAAAGTACGCATGAGTGGTACGGGACTGACCCGCATCCCTGCCAGCAGCGTTCCCCATATCAGGGAACCCGCTGCGGAATAGAGGGTGAGCTGCACCGTCACCCAGAAGGCGCCGAGCAGGTCGTACTGCCCGGAATCAAGAAAATCGAACACGATGCCCCGCGCTCTCCCCTGGTTTGCTGGTCGGTACGCGCCGCCGGCCCGGCCGGCGGCGCGTCACTGCTTCTCTCAGCTCGTGGCGTCGATCTTCGGGGCGGGCTCGTTCTTGTATTTGGCCGGACCGAAGTTGGCGGTCACGGCCTTCTCCCAGGAACCGTCCGACTCCATCTTGGTGAGCGCGTCGTTGATCTTCTTCTGGAGCTCGGTGTCGCCCTTCTTGAGGCCGATGCCGTAGGGCTCGTCACTGAGCTTGAGGCCCGCGAGCTTGAACTTGCCCTGGTGCTCCTGCTGCGAGGCGTACCCGGCGAGAATGGAGTCGTCCGTGGTCAGGGCGTCAACGGCCTTGTTCTCCAGACCGGTCAGGCACTCGGAGTAGCCGCCGACCGCCATGAGGTCCGCCTTGGGGGCGAGCTTGTCCTTGACGTTCTGCGCCGAGGTGGAGCCGGTGACGGAACAGAGCTTCTTGGAGTTCAGGTCCGCGGCCTTGGTGATGGAACTGTCGTCCGCGCGGACCAGCAGGTCCTGGTGGGCCAGGAAGTAGGGACCCGCGAAGTCGACCCGCTTCTTACGCTCGTCGTTGATCGTGTAGGTCGCGGCGACGAACTTCACGTCACCGTTGGCGATCAGGTTCTCGCGCTCGGCGCTGGGCGACTCTTTCCAGATGATGTTCTTGGCGTCGTAGCCGAGTTCCTTGGCGACATACGTGGCGACGTCGACGTCGAAGCCCGCGTAGGTGCCGTCAGGCTTCTTCAGACCGAGGCCGGGCTGGTCGAACTTGATGCCGATGGTGATCTTGTCGCCGCCGGAACCTCCCGCGCCGTTCTCGTCGCTCTTGCCACCGCAGGCGGTGGCGGTCAGGGAGAGGATCAGTGCGGCGGCCGTGGCCGCGCTTGCCTTGTGGAGCTTCATGCGTGAACTTCCCTCGGGTGAGACGTGAACGAATCAGGTTCTGCCGAACTCGGTAGAGCCGTAGAAGAGCCGTAAGCCGCTAAGAAGAGCCGTGAGCCGTAGAAGGAGCCGGTGGCGCGGATCAGTGGCGCGGATCAGCGGCGGATCAGTGGTGCAGGATCTTCGAGAGGAAGTCCTTGGCACGGTCGCTGCGCGGATTGCTGAAGAACTCGTCGGGCGTGGCCTGTTCGACGATCCGGCCGTCGGCCATGAAGACGACCCGGTTCGCGGCGGAGCGGGCGAAGCCCATCTCGTGCGTGACGACGACCATCGTCATTCCGTCGCGGGCCAGTTGCTGCATGACTTCGAGCACTTCATTGATCATCTCGGGGTCGAGCGCCGAGGTCGGCTCGTCGAAGAGCATGACCTTCGGGTTCATCGCCAGGGCCCGCGCGATGGCGACACGCTGCTGCTGTCCGCCCGAGAGCTGGGCGGGGTACTTGTCGGCCTGCGAACCGACACCCACGCGGTCGAGCAGGGTGCGCGCGGTCGCCTCGGCCTCCTTCTTGTCCGTCCCGCGGACCTTGATCTGGCCCAGCGTGACGTTCTCCAGCACCGTCTTGTGTGCGAAGAGGTTGAACGACTGGAAGACCATGCCGACATCGGCACGTAGCCTCGCCAGTTCCTTGCCCTCGTCGGGCAGGGGCTTGGCGTCGATCGATATGGAACCCGAATCGATCGTTTCCAGGCGGTTGATGGTGCGACACAGTGTGGACTTGCCGGACCCGGAGGGTCCGATGACGACCACGACCTCGCCACGGGCGATGGTCAGGTCGATGTCCTGGAGCACATGCAGCGCGCCGAAGTGCTTGTTCACGTTGCTCAGTACGACCAGGTCGTCCGTCGCCGGCCCGGCGCTCCCGGTGTCCTTGGTCGCTGACACTCCGCTCATCGGCTTTTTGCTCCGTCCTCACTCGGTTGGGGAGGACCCTAGTCACGCACTGCGATCAGCGTCATTACATCTGAGCTGAAATTGAGCATAACGATCCGGCCGCAACCGGACACTCCGTGTCAAGAGGGCGGTGCGGGGAGTACCGGGTGGGTAACGGAAACCTCGGCGTAACGGGAAGGCTCTTGACTGACGCGGCGCCATGGGCGTGGATGCGAGATACGTAGACACCTACATCGGACATGACTCAAGATCCCGACATTCGGGATCACGACCGAAAAGGGGGCCCGTGAGGCTGCTGCTCGTGGAGGACGACGACCATGTCGCCGCCGCCTTGTCCGCCGTGCTCGCGAAGCACGGATTCCAGGTCGTCCATGCGCGCAACGGCGAGGAGGCGCTCCAGGCCGTGCTGCCCGCCGCTGGCAGACCGCCGTTCGCCGTGGTGCTGCTCGACCTCGGACTGCCCGACCAGGACGGCTACCAGGTCTGCGGCAAGATCCGGAAGATCACCTCGACCCCGGTGATCATGGTGACGGCACGGGCCGACGTACGCTCGCGGATCCACGGCCTCAACCTCGGGGCCGACGACTACGTGGTCAAGCCGTACGACACCGGTGAACTCCTCGCCCGTATCCACGCCGTCAGCCGGCGCACCGTGAGCGGGGACGAGCCCGGGCACCCGGAGGAGACGGCCCAGCGGCTCGGACGCCTCACGCTCGAACTGCCCACCCGCCGGGTCACCGTCGACGGAATGCCCGTACAGCTCACCCGCAAGGAGTTCGACCTGCTGGCCCTGCTCGCGCAGCGCCCCGGAGTCGTCTTCGGCCGGGAACAGATCATCAGTGAGGTGTGGCGCACGAGCTGGGAGGGGACAGGGCGCACGCTTGAGGTCCATGTGGCGTCGCTGCGCTCCAAACTCGGCATGCCCGCGCTGATCGAGACCGTGCGAGGAGTCGGCTACCGGCTGGTCGTCCCGGCCCCGCACCCGGGGTCGTAGCGGCCCGGTGAGTACCCGACTTCTGCCGCTGCTGATCATTCTGATGGCGGCCGTGCTCCTCGCCCTGGGGTTCCCGCTCGCCGTCAGCCGCGCCGCCGCGGAGCAGCAGGACGTCGTCATCGACCGGATCGACGACACGACGCGCGTCGCGGCCCTCGCGCAGTTCGTCTCCGAGGGCCGCACCGGTACGGAGGGCCGCGCGGGCAGCCAGGAGCGGCGCGACCTGCTGGAGGAGGAACTGACCCGCTACCACGAGGTGTACGGGATCAGGGTCGGCGTCTTCTACCGCGACGGCGAGGCCATGGCCAGCGCCCCGAAGAGCTGGCGGGTGCCGGCGGCGGGCCCGGGGCGCCAGTCCTTCCAGGAGGCCCTGCTGGGCCGCCGCAGCGGCGACCCCGAGCAGGTCTGGCCCTGGCAGAACGGCCGGCTCATCGTGGACTCGCCGGTCGTACGGGACGGGGACGTCGTCGCCGTCGTGGTGACCGACTCGCCGACCGGCCAGATGCGCTCGCGCACCCTGCGGAGCTGGCTGGTCATCGCGGTGGGCGAGGCGGTGGCCATGCTCATCGCCGTCGGGGCCGCCATCCGGCTGACCGGGTGGGTGCTGCGCCCCGTACGGGTCCTGGACGCCGTCACCCACGACATCGCCACCGGCCGGATGAAGTCGCGCGTCGCCGCGGCGGGCGGCCCGCCGGAACTGCGGCGGCTGGCCGGCTCGTTCAACGAGATGGCCGACAACGTCGAGGACGTACTGGAGCAGCAGCGCGCCTTTGTCGCCGACGCCTCCCACCAGTTGCGCAACCCGCTCTCCGCGCTGCTGCTGCGGATCGAGCTGCTCGCCCTCGAACTGCCCGAGGGGAACGAGGAGATCGCCTCCGTGCGCACCGAGGGCAAGCGGCTGGCCCAGGTCCTCGACGACCTGCTGGACCTGGCGCTGGCCGAGCACACCGCCGCCGATCTGCGGGTCACCGACATCGGGGAGGTGGCCGCCGAGCGGGTCGCTGCCTGGCGGGCGCTGGCCGAGGAAAAGGGCGTACGGCTCACGGAGCACCGCGCGGCGGTGACCGGCTGGGCCGACCCCATCGCGCTTTCCAGCGCTCTGGACGCGGTGATCGACAACGCCCTCAAGTTCACCCCGGCGGGCGAGGAGGTCACGGTCACGGTCGCCCGCAACGGCACGACCTCCACGGTCGTCGTCAACGACGGCGGCCCCGGGCTCACCGACGAGGAGCTGTCCCGGATCGGTGACCGCTTCTGGCGCAGCAACCGCCATCAGAACATCAAGGGTTCGGGGCTCGGCCTCTCCATCACCCGCGCACTGCTCGCGGCGGGCGACGGCACCATCACGTACGCGCACGGCGAGCCGCGCGGTCTGCGGGTCACCGTCAGCGTCCCGAGAACGGCGCCCTGACCGTCGGCGCGACCTGCGGCAGGGCGGCGGAGTCCCCGGCGGCTTCGGCCACGGCCGCCAGGGTTGCGGCCATGACTACGGCTACGGCTTGACCGACTGGTAGTAGCGCCTCGCGCCCTCGTGCAGCTTGAGCGGGTCCGTATAGATGGCGGTCCGCAGATCCACCAACTGGGCGGGGTGCACCTTGTGGCCGATGCGGTCCCGGCTCTTGATCACCGTACGGGTGAAGCCCTCCACCAGATCCGAGTCGATCCGGTCGCTGGTGACGAGCAGATTCGCCACCGCGACCGTGGGGACGGGGGTCGTGTTCCGTATCTCGCCGTACGCGTCGGCGGGTATCTCGGCCGAGCGGTAGTAGCGCGAGGAGGCCCCGCCCGAGGTGTGCAACTTCTCGACCAGCGCGGCGTCCAGCGGGACCAGCCTTATGTCGTAGCGCGCGGACAGCTCCTGCACGGCGGTGGTGGGCAGCCCGCCCGACCAGAAGAAGGCGTCCAGATTCCCCGCTTCGAGCAGACCCGGCATGGTGTCTATCCCGGCCAGGACCGGACTGACGTCCTTCTCGGGATCGAGCCCGCCGGCTGCCAGGATCCGCTCCGCGAGCAGCCGGACCCCCGATCCCTCCTGGCCCACGCCCACCTTCTTCCCCCGCAGGTCCGCGACGGAGCTGATGTCGGCGCTCTTGGCGGCGATGAGCTGTACGTAGTCGTCGTAGAGCCGGGCGCAGCCGCGCAGCCCGTCCGCACCGGGGCTGCCGTCCTTCCGGTACTTGGCGACGGCGTCGGCGGTGGCGATCGTGAAGTCGGCCTCGCCCGTCGCCACCCGTGCCAGATTCTGCTGGGAGCCCTCGCTGTCCCGCAGATCGACCGACACATGGGGCAGGTCGCGTGCCAGATCCTCCTTGAGCAGCGTCCCGTACCGCTGGTACACCCCGGTGGTCACCCCCGTGCTGAAGGTGACCGAACCGCTCGGCGACGTCGTACCGATCGGCGCCAGCCACCACACGAGGAGTCCGAGCACGACCAGCCCGGCGGCGGCGCCCCGCAGGGCACGGCCACGGCTGAGACGGAACGGAAGGGTGAGCATGGGCCGATCCTGTCAGGTCACTCCCCGTGATGGCCAGGCCTTGTCCAGGACTCGCCACCCACCTCCGCGCGGGCCCGCCCGGGAGGCCGGAGCACGGCGGCAGGAGGCCGCACGGGAGCACCTACCCTTGAGGGATGACCAGCAGCGGCGACCGGAGTCAGGCAGTGGGCGGTACGAGAAGTTACGAGGTACGCACCTATGGGTGCCAGATGAATGTCCACGACTCCGAACGGCTGTCCGGCCTCCTGGAGGGCGCGGGGTACGTCCGGGCGCCCGAGGGCTCCGACGGTGACGCCGACGTCGTCGTCTTCAACACCTGCGCCGTCCGCGAGAACGCCGACAACAAGCTGTACGGCAACCTCGGCCGGCTCGCGCCGATGAAGACCAGGCGCCCGGGCATGCAGATCGCCGTCGGCGGCTGTCTGGCACAGAAGGACCGCGACACCATCGTGCGGCGCGCCCCGTGGGTCGACGTGGTCTTCGGCACCCACAACATCGGCAAGCTGCCGGTCCTCCTGGAGCGCGCCCGCGTCCAGGAGGAGGCGCAGGTCGAGATCGCCGAGTCGCTGGAGGCGTTCCCCTCCACGCTGCCCACGCGGCGCGAGTCCGCGTACGCCGCGTGGGTCTCCATCTCGGTCGGCTGCAACAACACCTGTACCTTCTGCATCGTCCCCGCGCTGCGCGGCAAGGAGAAGGACCGCCGACCCGGCGACATCCTGGCCGAGATCGAGGCGCTGGTCGCCGAGGGCGTCTCCGAGATCACGCTGCTGGGCCAGAACGTCAACGCGTACGGCTCCGACATCGGTGACCGGGAGGCGTTCTCCAAGCTGCTGCGCGCCTGCGGCGCGATCGAGGGCCTGGAGCGCGTCCGCTTCACCTCGCCCCACCCGCGCGACTTCACGGACGACGTGATCGCGGCGATGGCCGAGACGCCGAACGTGATGCCGCAGCTCCACATGCCGCTCCAGTCCGGCTCGGACACGATCCTGAAGGCGATGCGCCGCTCGTACCGGCAGGACCGCTACCTCGGCATCATCGACAAGGTGCGCGCCGCCATCCCGCACGCCGCGATCTCCACCGACATCATCGTGGGCTTCCCCGGCGAGACCGAGGAGGACTTCGAGCAGACCATGCGCGTGGTGCGCGAGGCGCGCTTCGCGCAGGCGTTCACCTTCCAGTACTCCAAGCGTCCCGGCACCCCGGCCGCCGAGATGGACGGACAGATTCCCAAGGCGGTCGTCCAGGAGCGCTACATGCGGCTGTCCGCCCTCCAGGAGGAGATCTCCTGGGCGGAGAACAAGAAGCAGGTCGGCCGGACGCTGGAGATCATGGTCGCGGAGGGCGAGGGGCGCAAGGACGGCGCCACGCACCGGCTCTCGGGGCGCGCGGCCGACAATCGGCTCGTCCACTTCACCAAGCCGGACGAAGAGGTACGTCCCGGCGACGTGGTGACCGTCGCGATCACCTACGCCGCCCCGCACCACCTGCTCGCCGAAGGGCCGACGACGCGGGTACGGCGCACCCGCGCCGGCGACGCGTGGGAGAAGCGGAACACCGCCGAGGCGGCGAAGCCCGCCGGAGTCCTGCTGGGCCTGCCCACGGTCGGTGTCCCGGCCCCGCTCCCCGCCGTCACGGGCGGCTGCGCACCCGCCTGAGCGGAGCGGGACGTACGACCTGGTCGTTACTGGTTAGGCTGCTGATCATGCTCGTCTCCGCTGCCGTATGCCCGAGTCCGCCGCTGCTGGTGCCCGCTGTGGCGGCCGGCGCCGCGCCCGAACTCGACGGGGCGCGCGCCGCCTGCGCCGACGCCCTGGGTGTGCTCGCCGCCGCCCGGCCCGACCGGCTGGTGGTCGTCGGACCGGCGGAAGCTGGGGCCGGGGGAGCGGGTGCCGGGGGAGCGGGAGCCCACGCGCAGGGCGCCGTGGGGTCGTTCCGCGGCTTCGGCGTGGAGGTGGACGTCGTCCTCGGCGCGGCCGGGCCGCGCGGCGCGGGGACGGCCGACTCCGCGAAGGCCGACTCCGCGCCGGAAGGCGCCGGACACCGCTCCGGGCCCGCGCTGCCCGCCTCCCTCGCAGTCGCGGCGTGGCTGCTGGATCACGTGCGCTGGTCCGCCGCCCCCGTGTCGGGGCTGGCCGTGGACGGCACGCTCGCCACCGACCGGTGCGTCCTGGCCGGACGGGAGATCGCGGCGGGGGCCGACCGGGTGGCGCTGCTGGTGATGGGCGACGCCAGCGCGTGCCGCACGCTCAAGGCGCCCGGCTATCTGGACGACCGGGCGGACGGCTTCGACGCCGCGGTGGCCGCCGCGCTGGCCGCGGCGGACGGGGCGGCGCTGACGGCGCTCGACGTGGGGCTGGCGTCCGAACTCAAGGCGGCCGGGCGGGCACCCTGGCAGGTACTCGCGGGCGCGGCCGAGGGCGCGGGCCTGGGGGGCGCGCTGCTGTACGAGGAAGCGCCGTACGGCGTCGGGTACCTCGTGGCGACCTGGTCGTAGGGTCCGCGGCGCCGTAGTCGCAGGGTCCCGCGGCGTCGTGGAAGAGACGCGCAAAGAAGAACAAGAACGGGTACGGGGCGGTACGGGGCGTCAAGGCCCCGTACCGCCCCGTACCCGTGCGGCTGGAGATCAGGAAGCGGGCGGCGGCGGGGGAGTGCCGTCGTCCTTGTGGGCGAGCTTGCCAAGGGCGTCCTTGGCCTTGCCCGTACCCGTGTCGATCTTGTCGCTGTACTTGCCCTTGGTCTTCTCGTCGACCGTGCGGGCGGCCTTGTCCAGCCCGTGCTCGATCTTGTCCCCGTGCTGCTGCGCGAGGTCGGCGACCTTTTCCTTGGCCGGACCGATCTTGGCCTTCAATGAATCCAGGAAGCCCATGGGCCACCTTCCCTCGGAGGAGACAACAGCCTACTGGCGGGTGCTCTTTCCTGCCTCGTTGTCCGCCGCCGCCTCCGCCGACTGCTGCTTCGGGATCTCCACTCCCTCGGCGGCGACGGCCTCCGTCCGGTCGTTCCCGGTCGGCCCGGCCTCGGCGGTGCCGGTCTCCTTCGTCCCGGACAAAGTCCTGGACCTCCTGCTGAACCATGAAAAAACACCCATATCTGCTCCATATCGTACGCGCGGGGACGAAGATCCGCGCCGTTCTGATCCACCCGTCGCGCGGCTCAGGGGCGCCGGTCCCGGAAACCCGTGGCCGTAACCTCGCAACAGGCAACGACCCCCGGCGGTGCCCCGTCACGTAACTCGTTCGGGCAGGGGCCCCTTGTTTGCGAGACTGGGGCAGTGAGAAGCGCACCTACCGCACCGCGGGTCATCGCCGTCGTCGGTCCTACCGCGGCCGGCAAGTCCGATCTGGGCGTTCACCTCGCCCGGCAACTGGGCGGTGAGGTCGTCAACGCCGACTCCATGCAGCTCTACCGGGGGATGGACATCGGCACCGCCAAGCTGACGACCGAGGAGCGCGCCGGAGTGCCGCACCACCTCCTGGACATCTGGGAGGTCACCCAGGCGGCGAGTGTCGCCGAGTACCAGCGGTTCGCGAGAGCGGCGATCGACCGGCTGCTCGCCGAGGGCCGTACGCCCGTCCTGGTGGGTGGCTCCGGGCTGTACGTACGCGCGGCCATCGACGCCCTCGACTTCCCCGGCACCGACCCCGAGGTGCGCGCCCGGCTGGAGGCCGAGCTGACGCTCCGTGGCTCCGGCGCGCTGCACGCCCGGCTGTCCGCCGCCGACCCCCCGGCGGGCCGCGCAATCCTGCCCAGCAACGGCCGCCGCATCGTCCGCGCGCTGGAAGTGATCGAGATCACCGGCAAGCCCTTCACGGCCAATCTGCCGGGCCACGACTCCGTGTACGACACGCTCCAGATCGGCGTCGACGTCGCCCGCCCCGAGCTGGACGCGCGGATCGCGCGCCGGGTCGACCGGATGTGGGACGAGGGTCTGGTGGACGAGGTGCGCGCCCTGGAGGCGCGCGGACTGCGCGAGGGGCGCACCGCCTCCCGCGCCCTCGGCTACCAGCAGGTGCTCGCGGCGCTCGCCGCCGAGTGCACCGAGACGGAGGCGCGCGCGGAGACCGTACGCGCCACCAAACGCTTCGCGCGCCGCCAGGACTCGTGGTTCCGCCGCGACTCACGGGTGCACTGGCTGGGCGGCGGAACGGAGCACCGGGAAGAACTCCCGCACCGGGCGCTCGCGTTGGTCGAACGGGCGGTCACAGCCTGATCACGTGATGGCATCGGGACGCTCCGCGCGTCCGTGCGGTCCTTCCGGGCGTGCCATCATCGAGCAACGGTCGACCATCGGGCATCGATCGACCAGTGGAGTCCGACTTGGGAGGGCGCGTGGCGATGGAGGCCGGCCCTCGCGACAGAGAACCCACGTCCTCGGAGACGTCGGAGGACGGCCCGAGGCTGAGTCCTGACGGTCCGGAAGAAGAGACCGGGACCGACGAGGTCCAGGTCGAACTCCGGCCCCAGCGCAGGCTGCGGATCTGGCAGCTCGCCCCCATCGTGATGCTCGCCGCCGTCGGATCGCTCATGTTCGCCTTCCCCCTCGCCTTCGGCACCGGGGACGGCGGGGCGGTCGTCGCCATGCTCGGACTGCTGATCAGTTGCTGCGCCGCGGGCGCCGGCATGATGGCCGCGCGCCGCGTCGGTCACACCTGGCCGGGGCTGCCGAGCCGGTCGTCGGGGGAGCGCCCCGACTGGCGCGTCCTCGCCCTGTACGTCACCGTGGGTGCCGCCCTGGTCGCCCTCGCCGTCTGGCGGGTCGCCCGACTGCGCTGACCCGGGCTCCCGGACCCCGCACCGAGCTCCCGGACCCCGCGCCGGCCGTCCCGGACGGCGATGTCCGACCCGGCTCGTACGATGGTTTCCGTGAGCACTCCGCAGACCGCCGCCTCGCAGGCCGCCCCCATCGCCTTCCTCAAGGGACACGGGACGGAGAACGACTTCGTGATCGTTCCCGACCCGGAGAACGCCCTGGAGCTGCCGCCCCGCGCGGTGGCCGCCCTCTGCGACCGCCGGGCCGGCATCGGCGGCGACGGACTGCTCCATGTCGTACGGTCCGCGGCGCACCCCGAGGCGCGCGCCCTGGCCGCCGAGGCCGAGTGGTTCATGGACTACCGCAACGCCGACGGCTCGATCGCCGAGATGTGCGGCAACGGGGTGCGGGTCTTCGCCCGCTACCTCCAGCGCGCCGGACACGCCGAGGCGGGCGATCTGACCGTCGCCACCCGCGGCGGCGTCAAGAAGGTGCACCTCGCCGAGGACGGCTCGGAGGGCGGGGCCGGTGACATCACGGTCCACATGGGGCGCGCCGTGCTCCCCGCCGCGCAGGCGGCGGTCACGGTCGGCGGCCGGGAATGGCCCGCCCTCAACGTCAACATGGGCAACCCGCACGCGGTCGCGTTCGTCGAGGACCTGGCGCACGCGGGGAACCTGTTCACCGCGCCGCCGGTCAGCCCCGCGTCCGTCTACCCGGACGGGGTGAACGTCGAATTCGTCGTCGACCGCGGCCCCCGCCATGTCGCGTTCCGTGTCCATGAACGCGGTTCCGGCGAGACCCGCTCCTGCGGTACGGGCGCCTGCGCCGTGGCCGTCGCCGCCGCTCGCAGGGACGGCGCGGACCCGGCGGTGACCGGCGAGCCCGTCACGTACACCGTGGATCTCCCCGGCGGGCGGCTCCTCGTCACGGAGCGCCCGGACGGCGGGATCGAGATGACGGGGCCCGCCGTCATCGTCGCGGAGGGTCACATCGACCCGGTCTGGCTCGAATCCGCCTTCGGTTAAATCTTCGCTCGGATGGGTGATCCGTTTCACGTCGGGCGGGACCGGGACTGCCGCACGCGACGGGGTCGATAGCATCAAGCACCGGCCCGGAGGGCGTCCCCGCCCTCTCCCCGCCGGTCGAAGCTGCCCGGAGGTGCCCCATGAGCGCAGAGGCAACCAGCCCTGGTGCCCACAGCCGCAGACGCGGTCTTCCCCGGATCGACCTCCGCAGGCTCGGCCGGGCCGCCTTACTCGGCCCCGCCACCAGGGACCGGCTGCCGGCCGCCATCGGCCATGTCGCGGAGGCGCACCGCGCGCACCACCCGGACGCCGACCTCGCCGTACTGCACAAGGCGTACGTCCTGGCCGAGGCCTCGCACCGCGGGCAGTACCGCAAGAGCGGCGAGCCGTACATCACGCATCCGCTCGCCGTGACCCTGATCCTGGCCGAACTCGGCGCCGAGACCACCACCTTGACCGCCTCCCTCCTCCACGACACCGTGGAGGACACCGACGTGACGCTCGATCAGGTCCGCAGGGAGTTCGGCGACGAGGTCTGCTATCTGGTCGACGGCGTGACCAAGCTGGAGAAGGTCGACTACGGGGCGGCGGCCGAGCCCGAGACCTTCCGCAAGATGCTCGTCGCCACCGGCAACGATGTCCGGGTGATGTCGATCAAGCTGGCGGACCGGCTGCACAACATGCGCACCCTCGGGGTGATGCGCCCCGAGAAACAGGCCCGGATCGCCAAGGTCACCCGCGACGTGCTCATCCCCCTCGCGGAACGCCTCGGTGTCCAGGCGCTCAAGACCGAGCTGGAGGACCTGGTCTTCGCCATCCTCCATCCCGAGGAGTACGCGCACACCCGCGCCCTGATCGCGGACAACGCCACCGCGGGGGACGCCCTCGCGGCCATCTCCGAGGACGTCAGGCGTGTGCTGCGCGAGGCGGGCATCACCGCGGAAGTCCTGGTGCGGCCCCGGCACTTCGTCTCCGTGCACCGGTCCGGGCTGAAACGCGGCGAGCTGCGCGGCACGGACTTCGGCAGGCTGCTGGTGCTGGTCACCGAGGACGCCGACTGCTATGCGGTCCTCGGCGAGCTGCACACCTGCTTCACCCCGGTGATCTCCGAGTTCAAGGACTTCATCGCGGCGCCCAAGTTCAACCTGTACCAGTCGCTGCACACGGCGGTCGCGGGCCCGGACGGCGCCGTCGCCGAAGTCCTCATCCGTACGCACCGGATGCACAAGGTCGCCGAGGCCGGGGTCGTCGCCCTCGGCAACCCGTACGCGTCCGTCGACGCGGTGGGGGCCCAGGACGGTACGGAGCGTGCCCCGGCCGCGGACCCCCAGGACGGCGAGCGCGCCGACCCGACCAGGCCCGGCTGGCTCTCCCGCCTCCTGGAGTGGCAGGAGGCCACCACCGACTCGGACGCCTTCTGGACGACGCTCCGCGCGGACCTGGCCCAGGACGCCGAGATCACCGTCTTCCGCGCCGAGGGCGGCATGCTCGGCCTGCCGGCCGGGGCGACCTGTGTGGACGCCGCGTACGCGCAGCACGGCGAGGCGGCGCACGGCTGCCTCGGGGCGCGCGTCAACGGCCGTCTGGCGCCGCTCTCCACGGTCCTGCGGGACGGCGACACGGTCCAGTTGCTGCTGGCCCAGGACGCCGCCTCGGGGCCCTCGCCGCAGTGGCTCGACCACGCCCGTACCCCCGCAGCCCGGATCGCGATCACCGGCTGGCTGGCGGCCCACCCCGAGGCGGTGGGGACGCCCGACGCAGCGCCCCGCGCGGCGCTCGCCGTCACCGCCGACCGGCGGGGCGGCACCAACGCGGTGGTGGACCTGCCGGGCGCCACCGTACGGCTGGCCGGCTGTTGCACGCCCGTACCGCCCGACGCGGTGACCGCCTTCTCCGTACGCGGCGGCGTGGTCACCGTCCACCGGCAGGAGTGCCGCGCCGTGGACCGGATGCGGGCGCTGGACCGGCGCCCGATCCCGGTGAGCTGGGGCGACGCGCCGGAGTGCCGGGTGACGCTGTACGCCGAATCGTTCGGGCGGCCCCGGTTGCTCGCCGAGCTCACGGACGCCATCGCCACGGCGGGCGCGGCGATCGTGTCGGCCACGGTGGAGCCGCCCAGCGAGCAGCGCGTACGGCACACGTACACGCTGGAGCTGCCGGACGCGGCGGGCCTGCCCGGTCTGATGCGCGCCATGCGCGACGTACCGGGCGTGTACGACGTCAGCCGCGCCCAGCACCCGGCGACCGCCTGAGAGCGTGCGGAACCGGGCCGGGACGCCTGCCGTGAACGCACTTCTCCAAGGCATGCGTTCACGACGGGCCCCTCCTACGGCTCTGCGGGCCCCTTCAGGGACTCACCCACCGTCAACTTCGTGCGACGGGGCATCCGGCGGCGGCGTCCGCGCGCGAGCTGCCCCTTTCGAGTGGGAGCGGCGCGCGCCGTCGCCGCGCGCCGGGCAGCCGCTGATAGCCGTGGTCCATGCTGTCCACGCTGTTCACCTCCAGCCGACTGCGCGCCGCTCTGCTGGCCGCCGCCTCGGCCACCCTCGTCGCCGCGACCCTGCCCCCGCCCGAGCCGCTCGGCATCGGGGATCCGCTCTTCCCGTACCTGGGCAACCCCGGTTACGACGTCCGCACCTACGATCTCGCCTTCACCTACAGCGGTGACAACAGCAAGCCCCTGGACGCGATCACCAAGATCGACGCGACAGCGACCCGGCGCCTGGACCGGATCAACCTCGACTTCACCCACGGCGAGGTCCGCTCCGTCGAGGTCGACGGCGAGACGGCGGAGTTCGCGACGGCCGGGGAGGACCTGGTGATCACGCCGGCCGAGGAGGTCGGCGAGGGCGAACGGATGAGGATCACCGTCCGCCACACCAGCGACCCGTCCGGAGAGGGCGGCGGCTGGCTGCGGACCACCGACGGGCTGGCGATGGCCAACCAGGCGGACGCCGGCCACCGCGTCTTCCCCGGCAACGACCATCCCGCCGACAAGGCGTACTTCACCTTCCGGATCACGGTGCCCAAGCGGCTGACCGCGGTCGCCAACGGTCTTCGCGTGGCGAAGGCCGTGGCCGGCCGGCGCACCACCTTCGTCTACCGCACCCAGCACCCCATGGCGACGGAGCTGGCACAGGTCTCCATCGGTGACTCGGCCGTCGTGCACCGCGAGGGACCCGGCGGTCTCCCCGTACGCGACGTGGTG
This sequence comes from Streptomyces sp. NPDC050509, assembly GCF_044457965.1. NCBI lineage: Bacteria > Bacillati > Actinomycetota > Actinomycetes > Kitasatosporales > Streptomycetaceae > Streptomyces > Streptomyces sp. NPDC050509. Next base: position 48,227 of record NZ_JBITHL010000020.1, read on the forward strand.
CCCGCCGCCGACCGCGACCTGCTGGAACCCTGGCTCAAGAAGACCCCCGACCAGATCCGGTGGATGGAGCGGCAGGTCGGGACGTACCCCTTCGAGACGTACGGTCTGCTGATCGCCGGCGCCGACACCGGCTTCGAACTGGAGACGCAGACCCTCTCGCTCTTCGAACGCTCCCTGTTCACCAGCTCCGCCTTCTCCGACTGGTACGTCGACTCGGTCATGGTCCACGAACTGGCCCACCAGTGGTTCGGGGACAGCGTCAGCCCGCGCACCTGGTCGGACCTCTGGCTCAACGAGGGACACGCCACCTGGTACGAGGCCCGGTACGCGCAGGAGCACGCCGGCAAGACGCTGGAGACCCGGATGCGGGACGCCTACCGGCGGTCCGACGGCTGGCGGGCGGACGGCGGCCCCCCGGCGGCCCCGAAGCCGCCGACGCCGGGCGATCAGATCAGTCTCTTCCGGCCGATCGTCTACGACGGCAGCGCCCTCGTCCTGTACGCGCTGCGCCAGGAGATCGGGGAGGACGCCTTCGGGCGGCTGGAGCGCGACTGGGTACGGATCCACCGGGACGGGACGGCGACCACGGCGGACTTCACCGCGCTGGCGTCCGAGGTCGCGGGGCGTGACCTGTCCGCGTTCTTCACGGCGTGGCTGTACGGGCGGACGACCCCGCCGATGCCCGGCCACCCCGACTGGCGCAGCAACCCGCCCAAGGCCGCGAAGAGCCGGGAAACCGGAGTGACGGCCGGGCCGAACCGTGCCACCATCGACGAGTCGGCGACGCGGCCGGGAATCAATCCGGGCCGTCACGCGTTGTGACTGACGTAACGGACATCTCTTTCGACGTAAGGATCCAATGACCTCCTCTTCCTCCCCTTCCCAGGACACGCAGAACTTCGCGGACTCCCGCACGGAAAGCCTTCGGGCCGATGCCCTGATGGAAGAGGACGTCGCCTGGAGCCACGAGATCGACGGAGAGCGGGACGGCGATCAGTTCGACCGCTCGGAGCGGGCCGCGCTGCGACGTGTAGCGGGTCTCTCCACGGAGCTCGAAGACGTCACCGAGGTCGAGTACCGGCAGTTGCGCCTGGAGCGCGTCGTACTGGTCGGTGTCTGGACCTCGGGGACGATGCAGGACGCGGAGAACTCCCTCGCGGAGCTGGCCGCCCTCGCCGAGACGGCGGGCGCGCTCGTGCTCGACGGGGTGTTCCAGCGCCGCGACAAGCCCGACTCCGCGACGTACATCGGCTCCGGCAAGGCCCAGGAGCTGCGGGACATCGTGGAGGAGAGCGGCGCCGACACCGTCGTCTGCGACGGTGAGCTGAGCCCCGGCCAGCTCATCCACCTCGAAGACGTCGTCAAGGTCAAGGTCGTCGACCGTACGGCGCTGATCCTGGACATCTTCGCCCAGCACGCCAAGTCCCGTGAGGGCAAGGCACAGGTCGCGCTCGCGCAGATGCAGTACATGCTGCCGAGACTGCGCGGCTGGGGCCAGTCGCTGTCCCGGCAGATGGGCGGCGGCGGCGGTGGCGGTATGGCCACCCGTGGTCCCGGTGAGACCAAGATCGAGACGGACCGGCGGCGGATCCGCGAGAAGATGGCGAAGATGCGCCGGGAGATCGCGGAGATGAAGACCGGCCGCGAGATCAAGCGGCAGGAGCGCCGCCGCAACAAGGTGCCTTCGGTGGCCATCGCCGGATACACCAACGCGGGCAAGTCGTCCCTGCTCAACCGGCTCACCGGCGCGGGTGTCCTGGTGGAGAACGCGCTGTTCGCCACCCTCGACCCGACCGTCCGGCGGGCCGAGACCCCGAGCGGGCGGCTCTACACGCTGGCCGACACGGTCGGCTTCGTCCGCCATCTGCCGCACCACCTGGTCGAGGCGTTCCGTTCCACGATGGAGGAGGTCGGTGACTCCGACCTGATCCTGCACGTGGTGGACGGCTCGCACCCGGTGCCGGAGGAGCAGCTCGCCGCCGTGCGCGAGGTGATCCGTGAGGTCGGCGCGGTGGACGTACGCGAGATCGTCGTGATCAACAAGGCGGACGCGGCCGATCCGCTGGTCCTCCAGCGGCTGCTGCGCACGGAGCGGGACGCGATCGCCGTCTCCGCGCGTACGGGCGAGGGCATCGCGGAACTGCTCGCGCTGATCGACGCGGAGCTGCCCCGGCCCCAGGTCGAGGCCGAGGTGCTGCTGCCTTACACGCAGGGCGCCCTGGTCTCGCGGGTGCACGCCGAGGGCGAGGTGCTCTCCGAGGAGCACACGCCCGAGGGCACGCTGCTCAAGGCGCGGGTCCATGAGGAGCTGGCCGCCGCGCTCGCTCCGTACGTCCCGGTGGCCCACTGACGCGTACACCGTCCGTACACGGACGGTGTACGGACACGGACGGTGTACGTGCACGGCCCTGCCGGCCGGCCCATGGCGGAGGCCCGCCCCCTCATCGGGGGCGGGCCTCCGTCGTGCGCGGGAGCGGACGTCCGGTCCGTCAGCGTCCGCCGAACCTGTCGCTCATCGCGGTGTAGATCTGCTCGGCGCCCGCGCCCAGCCGGGGCCCCGCCAGCCACCCCGAGGTGACCGGGCCGATCGAGGTGTTGGAGACCAGGACGAGCTTCCCGCCGGGCTGCGTGGCGAACCAGCCGCCGCCCGAGGAGCCCCCGGTCATGGTGCAGCCGATCCGCCACATCGTCGGCGTACCGGGGCTGACGGAGAGCCGGCCCGGCTTGTCGACGCACTTGTGCATCAGCAGCCCGTCGTACGGTGCCGCGGCCGGGTAGCCCCACGCGCCCATGCCGGCGATGTTCGCCGCCTCGGGGAGGTCGAAGTCCACGTCCAGGGCGGTGCCCACGGTCTCCTCCAGGGACTTGCCGCCCTTCTCCGGCTCGACGTGCATCACGGCGTAGTCGTACGCGGCGCCCGCGCCACCCGTCGGACCACCGCCATCGATCCACTCGCCCGAGGTGGAGACCCAGTCCGCCCAGTAGACGCCGTACGGGGCGATCTCCTGGGACGAGGCCCGGTCGAGCGCCGCCGCGGACTTGCCGAGGTCGTTGTAGGCGGGCACGAAGGCGATGTTGCGGTACCAGCCGCCGGTCCCGCCCGCGTGCACGCAGTGGCCCGCGGTCCACACCAGGTTGGACCTGCCGGGGTTCGCGGGGTCCTTGACCACGGTCGCGGAGCAGACCATCGAGCCCTCGGGAGCGTCGAAGAAGACCTTCCCGACGGCCGCCGCGTTCTTGTGGTAGGGCGTCTTCTCCGCCACCGCGCGCACCGGGCTCGGCTCCGGGTCGGTGACGTCCCGGTCGCCGGAGATGTCCTGGGTGGCGAGGGTCTTCGTCGGTGACGTGGCCTTCTGCATCCGCTCGGGCTTCCACAGCCCGTCGATCACCGGGTTGACGAAGTCCTTGGCCTCACTGAGCCACTTCTTCCTGTCCCAGTCCTTCCACCCGCCGTCCTTCCACTTCTCCGGATCGACGCCGTGCTTCTTGAGCGCGTCGGCCAGGTCCGCGGGGATCGCCGGGGCGTCCCCGTCGCTGCCGGAGGCGGGATCGGCCGCGGCGGAGCCGGACGAGGCGGCGGCCCCGGCGGTCTTGGCGTCCTTGTCGTCGCCTGTACTGTCGCCGCCACCGCAGCCGGTGGCGGTCAGGGCGAGCGCCGCGGCCACACAGGTGGCCGTCAGCAGTGGTCGTACGGATCGCATGGAGCAGTTCCCCCTGGGTACGGATGGTCTGACATGAGCTTGTCATGTCTGGAGTCGGTGTTCACCGCGGGCCCCGGACCGGCCCACGGCCCTGTCCGGGTACGGCGGCGGGCGCGCCCCACGAGGAGGCGCGCCCGCGCCGGTTCACCGGGTCGCGAACTTCTTGCTGACGCCGTCGAAGACGCCCTTGGCCACGTCGCCGAGGCGCGGCCCCGCCAGCCACCCCGCGGTGACCGGGCCGATGGAGGTGTTGGAGACCAGGGCGGGCTTGCCGTCCTGACCGGCCGCGACCCAGCCGCCGCCCGACGAACCACCGGTCATGGTGCAGCCCACGCGATACATCGTCGGATCGTCCGCCGCCAGTGACAGCCGGCCCGGCTCGTCCTCGCACTGGAAGAGCTTCTGGCCGTCGTACGGCGGCGCCGCCGGATAACCGGTCGCCGTCATGGCGGCGATGTCCGGGGTCGCCGGGGCGTTGAACTCCACCGGCAGCGCCGAACCGACCGTCTCCTGCAGGGACGTGCCGGTACCGCCCTTCTCCGGCGTGACATGGATCACCGCGAAGTCGTACGGCGCGCCCTGCCCGCCGGTCGGTCCGCCCTGGGCGATCCACTGCGCGGAGGTCTGCGCCCAGTCGGCCCACCACACCCCGTGCGGAGCGATCCGCTCCTTGGACGCGGTCTCCAACTCGGCCGTCGACAGCGCGCTGTTGTTGTACGAGGGCACGAACGCGATGTTCCGGTACCAGCCGCCGCTCTTGCCGGAGTGCACGCAGTGACCGGCCGTCCAGACCATGTTGGACTTGCCCGGGTTCGCCGGGTCCTCGACCACGGTCGCCGAGCAGACCATCGAGCCCTCGGGCCCGTCGAAGAACAACTTGCCCGCCTGCGCCGCGTTCTCGCCGTACGGCGCGCTCACCGCCCGCGCGGTCACCGGCGCCGGCTCCGGGTCGGTGACGCCCGTGTCCCCGGAGATGTCCTGGTCGTCCACGGACTTCTCCGGCGGCTTGTCCGCGTCGCGCATCCGGTCCGGGTCCCAGAGGCCCTCGATGATCGGGTTGACGAAGTCCTTGGCCTCACGCAGCCATGTCTCGCGGTCCCAGTTCTTCCACTCACCGCCCCGCCACTTGTCCATGTCGATCCCGTGCTCCTTGAGCCGGTCCTTGAGATCGTCAGGAATCGTGATCTTGCCGTCGGAGGCGGCCGTGGCCGACTCGCTCGCCTGCGCCGCGGCCTGGTCCTCCTCGGGGCCGCAGGCCGTGGCCGTCAGCGCGAGGGCCACGGCGATCGACGCGGCGGCGAGAGCGGGGGAGGTTCTGCGCCGCGAGCTCCTTCCGCGGCGTGCGGCGAGCGTCGGACGTATGGATCGCATGGAGATATCCCCCCGGTACTTCTGGACAGTTCTGAACAAAGGAGCACATGTGGCGCACCCGGCGACGGTGACCGGAGCCGGGACGCGCCCCCACTATGCCGGTGCCGTTGGGGACGGCGTCGGGCAGGGCCGCGGTTCCCCGGCCCAAGGATCTTCCCGCTGCCCGTGATCCCGGGCGCGGCACGTCGTTGGTACGTACGACGGGCCCGGCCGGCGGTGCGCCGTCGAACATTCGGTGAGCGGGCGCCGTACTGACGGAGGACCGAACGATGCCTACGGGAGGACCGATCGCTGTGGCCCTGACCGAACCAGCTCCGGCGGCGCCGACCGTCGCCCACGCGGGCCTCCTGCGGCGCCAGACCCCGCGCGAGACGTCGGCCCGTACCTACGCGCGCTCCCTGCCCGTCGTTCCCGTACGCGCCCGGGGGCTGACGATCGAGGGAGCCGACGGCAGACGGTATCTGGACTGCCTGTCCGGGGCGGGCACCCTCGCCCTCGGACACAACCACCCGGTCGTCCTGGAGGCCATCAGGAAGGTCCTGGACTCCGGCGCCCCGCTGCACGTCCCCGACCTGGCCACCCCCGTCAAGGACGCCTTCACCGCCGAGCTCCTCGCCACGCTCCCGGCCGGGTTCGCCGCCGGCGCCCGGGTCCGGTTCTGCGGTCCCACGGCCGCCGACGCCGTCGGGAGCGCGCTCGCCCTGGCCCGTGCCGCCACCGGCCGCGACGGAGCGCTCACCTTCACCGGGACCGACCACGACGCGTGGACGGCGGAGCTGTTCGACGCCCGGGGCGGGCCGGCCGCCCCCGCCGCGATGCTCCTCGAACCGGTCCAGGACGAGGGCGGGGTCATCCCGGCGCCCGACGCGTGGCTGCGCGGGATGCGCCGGATCACGGCGGACCGCTCCATTCCGCTCATCGTCGACGAGACGCGGACGGGGGTGGGGCGGACCGGCGCGTTCTGGGCCGTGGAACACAGCGGGATCACCCCCGACGCCATGGTGATGTCCCAGGCGATCGGCGGCTCCCTCCCGCTGGCCGTGATCGTCCACCACGCGGACCTGGACGCCCCGTTGCCCGACGGCCGGACGGACGCCTTCCGCGGCAACCAGCTCGCGATGGCGGCGGGCGCGGCCACACTCGCGTACGTCCGGCAGCACCGGCTCGCCGAGCGCGCCGCGCACCTCGGGGCGCACCTGCGGGGACAGCTCGCGGAGTTGACCGCCCACCACCCCCGCGTCGGCGCCGTACGCGGACGTGGTCTCATGATCGGTGTGGAACTCGTCGCCCCGGCAGCCGGCGATCCTGCCCCGTCGGCCCCCGCACTCGCGGCCACCGTCCAGCAGGAGTGTCTCCGTCGCGGCCTCATCGTCGGACTCGGCGGGCGCGAGGCGTCAGTGGTACGGCTGCTCCCACCGCTCACCCTCACCGACGAACAGGCCGACGCGGTCCTCGACCGCTTCGCCGACGCGCTCGACGCCGCGCTCGCCACGGCCGAACTCCCCGCGCCCCGCGAAGAAGCAGCCGCGCGCCGCGGCGCGACCGCCGGGCCCCGCCGAAAAGAGACCGGTCCGCCCCGCTGACCCCGACCCCTCCTCACAAGGAAGCCCTCCGTGAACACCACTCCCTCACCCGACACGCCCGAGGCCGACGGCCCTCCCACCACCGCGGAGTCGGTCACGGTGCCACGGCAGGCCGCGGGGGGACCCGACGGGCGACTCACCGGCCCCGCCGCCCCGTCGGGCCCCGCCGAGGCCGTCGCGCACACCGACCACCTCGACCACCCCGACCCGCAGAAGGCCGCCGACGCGGCGGCCACCGAGAACCTGCTGCGCTGCTGGGTCCGGGAGACCGGACTGACCCGCCCCGACGGTACGGTGCTGCGCGTCCCGCTCGACGCCAGCGGCACCGCCCTCCTCGTCCCCGTACGCCACTGGTCCGCGACGGGCTGGCACCGCTTCGGGATGCCCTTCCTGGAAGGCGGCCCACAGGACGCCCCCGCCGCCGAGGCCGTCACCGTGGCCGCGCTCCTCGGCCGCGAGTCGGGCCGCTACCAGGGCGCCGACCTGGTGGGCCGGGTCGCCAACTCGCTCGGCCACACCGCCGAGTTCCTGGCCGACCGGCGCGCACGCCCCGAGGCAGCCGACGGCGCCGACCCGTTCCTCACCGCCGAGCAGTCCCTGCTCCTCGGACACCCCCTGCACCCCACGCCCAAGAGCAGGGAAGGGCTCTCCGAGGCCGAAGCCCGCCTCTACTCACCGGAGATGCGCGGCTCCTTCCCGCTCCACTGGATGGCCGTCGACCGCTCCGTCCTCGCCACCGACTCGGCCTGGACCGAACAGGGCCGGGTCCTGCCCGCCGACGTGCTCACGGCCCGCCTTCTCGGGGACCACCCCTTCCCCGACAACACCGTCGCCCTGCCCCTGCACCCCTGGCAGGCCCGGGACCTGACCCACCGTCCGGCCGTACGACAGCTCCTCGACGCCGGCCTCCTGCACGACCTCGGGCCCCAGGGCGCCCCCTGGCACCCCACCTCCTCCATCCGTACGGTGCACCGCCCCGGCGCCCCCGCCATGCTCAAGCTCTCCCTCGGCGTACGCATCACCAACTCCCGCCGGGAGAACCTCCGCAAGGAACTCCACCGCGGCGTCGAGGTCCACCGGCTGCTGCGCAGCGGCCTCGGCAAGGAGTGGGGGGCCGCGCACCCCGGCTTCGACATCGTCCGTGACCCCGCCTGGCTCGCCGTGGACACCACGGAGGGCGAACCCGTCACCGGACTCGACGTCATGCTGCGCCACAACCCGTTCGGACCGGCGGACGACGCCGTGTGCATCGCGGGACTGACCGCGCCGCGCCCGTACCCCGGCCACACCGGGATGTACTCGCGGCTGGCCGAGATCGTCTCCGGGCTCGCGGCCCGCACCGGCCGCCCGGAGGGTGCCGTCGCCGCCGAGTGGTTCCTGCGCTACCTGGACCAGGTCGTACGCCCAGTGCTCTGGCTGGACGGTACGGCCGGGATCGCCCTGGAGGCGCACCAGCAGAACACGCTGGTCCTCCTCGACCCGGCGGGCTGGCCCGTCGGCGGGCGCTACCGCGACAACCAGGGCTACTACTTCCGCGAGTCCCACCGCGCCGCGCTGGAGCGCAGGCTCCCCGGCATCGGAACGGTCAGCGACACCTTCGTCTCCGACGCTGTCACCGACGAACGCTTCGCCTACTACCTCGGCATCAACAACGTCCTCGGGCTGATCGGCGCGTTCGGTGCCCAGGGCCTCGCCGACGAGCGCGTGCTCATCGCGGCCTTCCGGCGCTTCCTGGCCGGTGCGGCGGACCTCGGCTCGTCCCTGCCCGGCCTGCTCCTGGAGAGCGACACCCTGCGCTGCAAGGCCAATCTGCTCACCCGGCTGCACGGCCTGGACGAACTCGTCGGCCCGGTGGACACCCAGTCCGTCTACGTCACCCTCACCAACCCTCTGCGTGAGTGAAGGAACATGAAGAACCGTCAGAACTGCTGAGAGGAGAGCGCCACTGTGCCTTCCACCGAAGCGAGCACCGACACCGGAACCGGCCCCGGGTCACCCACGCGCGGGGCCGTGCCCCCGCCGTCCGGCGACACCCCCACCGGTGATCTGCTCGACGCCCCGGCGGAGTGGGGCTCCACCGCCACCGCCGCCGGGGTCTTCCAACTCGTCCCGGTCTCCGTGGAGCGCGACCTCGCCCTGGTCAGCGGGTGGATGAACGATCCGGCAGTCGCCGCGTTCTGGCACCTCGCGGGCCCGGACGCCGTCACCGAAGCCCATGTGCGGCCCCAGGTCGACGGCGACGGACGCACGATCCCCTTCCTCGGCGTGCTCGACGGGGTCCCCATGAGCTACTGGGAGCTGTACCGCGCCGACCTCGACCCCCTCGCGCGCCACTACCCCGCGCGCCCCCACGACACCGGGATCCATCTGCTGCTCGGCGGGGGCGCGAACCGTGGGCGCGGGGTCGGCACCACTCTGCTGCGGGCCGTCGCGGACCTGGTCCTCGACCACCGGCCCCGGTGCGCACGGGTCGTCGCCGAACCCGATCTGCGCAACACCCCCTCCGTCTCCGCTTTTCTCAGCGCCGGCTTCCGCTTCGCCGCGGAGGTCGACCTGCCCGACAAACGGGCCGCGCTCATGGTCCGTGACCGGGCACTGCGCGACCTCCTGTGATCGATCCGCCGCCCCCTCGGCACCGCGCGCCCCGTACACCCCGTACACCCCGCACATCCCGTATGTCCCGTCCGGCCCGCTCGCGCGGACCACCCCGCACGCCCCGTACGTCCCGCTCCACACCCATAGGTTCCCTCCCGAGGAGTCCTCGTGCCGACCTCCCCTGCTTCGCCCGCATCGCCCGCCTCCTCCGCCACTGCTGCCGCTCCCGCCACTACTGCCGCTCCTGTCTCCACCGACCCGACCGGCTCCATAGCCACCCCTGGTACGGCGGGCGCCGCGAGCTCGCCCGCCCCCGCCCCGCTCTTCGCCCCGCCCGAGCTGAACCCGGACGCGTGGGAGCGCGCGGCCGGCCGTCTGCTCGCCAAGACGCTCGGGGAGTTCGCGTACGAGGAGATCATCGCCCCCCGGCCGGTGCCGGCGTCCATACCAGCCTCGGAACCCGCCTCGGAACCGGCGTCCGCACCGGCGTCCGCATCCGCGGCCGGCCCCGGGCACTACGCGATCACGCTCGACGCCGGCGAGACGCTCACCTTCCGCGCCGCGCGCGGCGCGTACGGCCACTGGAGGGTCGCCCTCGGCTCCGTACGGTGCGACGACCGGCCCTTCACCGACCCCCTGCGCTTCCTGCTGATGGCGCGGCGGCTGCTCGGCCTGGACGGCACCACCCTCGGCCATCTCGTCCGCGAACTCACCACCACGCTCGCCGCCGACGCCAAGCTCGACCACACCGCCCTGAGCGCCGCCGAACTCGCCGACCTCGGCTACGCGGAGCTGGAAGGACACCAGACCGGCCACCCCTGGATCGTCCTCAACAAGGGCCGCGTCGGATTCTCCGGCAGCGACGCGGACCGCTGGGCTCCCGAGGGCCGCACCCCGGCCACCCTCCCCTGGATCGCGGTCAGCACCACCCTCGCCACCTACCGGGGCGTCGCCGCGCTCGCCACCCCGGAACAGCTCTACGCGCTCGAACTCGACGACGCCGTACGCGAACGCTTCGACACCGTGCTCCGGGAGCGCGGCCTCGACCCCGCCACCTACCTCTACCTGCCCGTACACCCCTGGCAGTGGGACGAAGTGCTGCTCCAGCTCTACGCGCCCGCCATAGCCGGGGGAGCGATCGTCCCGCTCCCCACCGACGGCGACCTCCGGCTGCCGCAGCAGTCGATCCGTACCTTCCTCAACGTCCGGCGGCCCGACCGGCATACCGTCAAGCTGCCGCTGTCCATCCTCAACACCCTCGTCTGGCGCGGACTGCCCACCGAACGCACCCTCGCCGCCCCCGCCGTCACCGCGTGGATGCACGGCGTGCGCGACGCGGACCCGTTCCTCCGCGACGAGTGCCGCGTGATCCTCCTCGGCGAGGTCGCCTCCGTGACCGTCGAGCATCCGCTCTACGATCACCTCCCCGAAGTCCCGTACCAGTACAAGGAACTGCTCGGCACGATCTGGCGCGAGCCCCTCCAGACCCGGCTGGCCCCTGGCGAACGCGCCCGTACGCTCGCCTCGCTCATCCATACGGATCCGGCGGGCCGCGCGTTCACCGCCGAACTGGTGGCCCGCTCCGGGCTCACCCCCGAGGAGTGGCTGCGCCGCCTCTTCGCGGCGCTGCTCCCCGCCCTGCTGCACTTCCTCTACCGCTACGGGACGGTGTTCTCCCCGCACGGCGAGAACGCCATCGTCGTCTTCGACGACCAGGACGTGCCCGTACGGCTCGCGATGAAGGACTTCGTCGACGACGTGAACCTCAGCGCCCGGCCGCTGCCCGAACACGACGCGATGCCCGACGACGTGAAGGACACGCTTCTCACGGAGGAGCCCGCCTTTCTCCCGCAGTTCATCCATTCAGGGCTCTTCATCGGCGTCTTCCGCTATCTGGCACCGCTGTGCGCCGACCAACTGGACGTGCCGGAGGACGTGTTCTGGTCCCTCGTACGGGCGGAGATTCTGCGCCACCAGGCCAGGTTCCCGGAGCTGAAGGAGCGCTTCGAGACATTCGACCTGCTCACGCCGCGTATCGAGCGTCTCTGCCTCAACCGTAACCGGCTGCATCTCGACGGTTACCGGGACCGCTCCGACCGGCCGCACGCCGCCGTGCACGGTACGGTGCCCAACCCGCTCGCCGTCGTACAGCCGAGCGACTGAGCATCGTTGTCGGCGTTGCCCCGTAGGGTGGTCGGGCTATGACGAAGCCATCACTCCCCGAGCTCCTCCACGCCGCCGTCAGCTCCGTCGGCGGCGTGGAACGGCCAGGCCAGGTCACCATGGCCGAGGCCGTCGCCCAAGCCATCGACGACCCCTCCCACCTGCTGGTCCAGGCCGGTACCGGCACCGGTAAGTCCCTGGGCTATCTGGTGCCGGCCCTGGCACACGGAGAGCGGGTCGTGGTGGCCACGGCGACGCTGGCCCTCCAGCGTCAGCTCGTGGAGCGTGATCTGCCGCGGACGGTCGACGCACTGCATCCGCTGCTGCGCCGCCGCCCCCAGTTCGCCATGCTCAAGGGACGGTCCAACTACCTCTGTCTGCACCGGCTGCACGAGGGCGTGCCGCAGGACGAGGAGGACGGCCTCTTCGACCAGTTCGAGGCCGCCGCGCCGACCAGCAAGCTGGGCCAGGACCTGCTGCGGATGCGGGACTGGTCGGACGAGACGGAGACGGGTGACCGGGACGACCTGACGCCGGGCGTCTCCGACCGAGCCTGGTCGCAGGTCTCCGTCTCGTCCCGGGAGTGCCTCGGCGCGTCGAAGTGCGCGTACGGCGCGGAGTGCTTCGCAGAGCTGGCGCGGGAGCGCGCCAAGCTCGCCGATGTCGTGGTGACCAACCACGCGCTGCTGGCGATCGACGCGATCGAGGGTGCCCCGGTGCTTCCGCAGCACGAGGTACTGATCGTGGACGAGGCCCATGAGCTGGTCTCACGGGTCACCGGGGTGGCCACCGGGGAGCTGACCCCGGGGCAGGTGCACCGCGCCGTACGCCGCTCGGCGAAGCTGGTGAACGAGAAGGCGGCGGACGCGCTCCAGACGGCGGCCGAGACCTTCGAGCGGCTGATGGAGCTGGCCCTCCCCGGCCGGCTGGAGGAGATCCCCGAGGACCTCGGCTTCGCCCTGATGGCGCTGCGCGACGCGGCGCGTACGGTCATCTCGGCGATCGGTTCGACACGCGACAAGTCCGTGCCGGACGAGGACGTCGTACGGAAGCAGGCGCTGGCGTCCGTGGAGTCCGTCCACGGTGTGGCGGAGCGGATCGCCAACGGCTCCGAGTGGGACGTCGTCTGGTACGAGCGGCACGACCGGTTCGGCGCGTCCCTGCGGGTCGCCCCGCTCTCCGTGTCGGGGCTGCTGCGGGAGAAGCTGTTCACCGACCGCTCGGTGGTGCTCACCTCCGCCACCCTCAAGCTCGGCGGCGACTTCAACGGGGTGGGCGCCTCCCTCGGCCTGGCGCCGGAGGGCACGGAGGGCGACGACGTCCCGCAGTGGAAGGGCATCGACGTCGGCTCGCCCTTCGACTACCGCAAGCAGGGCATTCTCTATGTCGCGCGCCATCTCTCCCCACCGGGGAGGGAGGGCACGCGCGGCGACATGATGGATGAGCTGGCGGAACTGGTGGAGGCCGCCGGTGGGCGGACGCTGGGGCTCTTCTCGTCCATGCGGGGAGCCCAGGCGGCGGCCGAGGAACTGCGGAGCCGACTGGACTCGCCGATCCTGCTCCAGGGCGAGGAGACACTGGGCGAGCTGATCAAGGCGTTCGCCGCCGATCCGAAGACGTGCCTCTTCGGCACTCTGTCGCTCTGGCAGGGCGTCGATGTGCCGGGGCCCAGCTCCCAGCTCGTGGTGATGGACCGGATTCCGTTCCCGCGTCCGGACGATCCGCTGATGAGCGCGCGGCAGAAGGCCGTGGAGGAAGGCGGCGGCAATGGCTTCATGGCCGTGGCCGCCACGCATGCCGCGCTGCTGATGGCCCAGGGCGCCGGCCGTCTCGTCCGGGCGACCGGTGACCGCGGTGTGGTCGCCGTCCTCGACCCGAGGCTGGCCAATGCCCGGTACGGCAGCTTCCTGCGGGCCTCGCTGCCCGAGTTCTGGTACACCACGGACCGCAATCAGGTACGGCGGTCGCTGGCGACGATCGACGAGGCGGCCCGGGCGGACGGGCGGTAGCCCTCTCCACGACGTTGCGGTACACGAGAGGTCGGCGTGTACCGCAACGGGATCCTGCTGCGCCGTGGGCCGTGCCGACCGTATGAACGGCGCGGGCGGCGCATTCCCCGTACGTGCCGTGCCCCCTGCGGGGCCCGGCGCACTCCGTCGCCCTTTCAGACCCGGCGCAGGACCGCGACCACCTTGCCGAGGATGGTCGCCTCGTCGCCGGGGATCGGCTGGTACGCCGCGTTGTGCGGGAGCAGCCAGACATGGCCGTCCTCGCGGCGGAAGCGCTTGACCGTCGCCTCGCCGTCCAGCATCGCCGCGACGATGTCACCGTTCTCCGCGACCGGCTGGCGGCGGACCGTCACCCAGTCGCCGTCGCAGATCGCTGCCTCGATCATCGAGTCACCGACGACCTTCAGTACGAAGAGCTCGCCGTCGCCCACCAGTTGGCGGGGGAGCGGGAAGACGTCCTCGACGGACTCCTCCGCCAGGATCGGTCCACCGGCGGCGATCCGGCCGACCAGCGGGACGTACGAAGCGGCGGGCTTGCCCGTCGTGTCCGTCTGCTGCGTGCTCGGCTGGTCCGACCCGCGGACCTCGTACGCCCTCGGCCGGTGCGGGTCGCGGCGCAGGAAGCCCTTGCGCTCCAGGGCCATCAGTTGGTGCGCCACCGACGAGGTGCTGGAGAGCCCCACGGCCTGGCCGATCTCCCGCATCGAGGGCGGGTATCCGCGGCGCTGCACGGAGTCCCGGATGACTTCGATCACCCTGCGCTGCCGGTCCGTGAGACCCGAGCTGTCCGCCCTGATCCCTGGAGGTCGGCCGGGCATCGAACGGGTGGGCTTGGCGCCCTCCGGGTTCGAGGCTGTGTCATTCACATTCATGGCATGCACCGGATCGAGTCGGCCCTGGGAGCGGTCCTGGGCAGTGATGGTGGCACTGTCTGCGGTGGTGGTCACGGTGGCCCCTCTCGAAATGTTCTCCCTAGCTGGACAACGGTAGTAGCTTTCGAAAGGTTGCGCCAAACACACGTTCGAGTGAAAAATTGCGGAGTGTCTGTCGTGGGCGGCTGACTGGGTGTATGAGCAGGTTCTTCCGGGTGAGACGCCGCCGTGATGCCACCGTGCGGCAGGCGGTCCGGGGCCCGTTCCGCGTCGTTTCGCGGCCCGGTTCCGTCCCCTGTCTCCCGGCCGGTTCCGCCCCCGCCGGGGCCTCCGTGAGCTCGCGTCCGGGGCGCTCCTCGCGGCCGCCCGGAGGGCGCTCCGGTACGCCGTCCGGGGCCCCTCCAGTCTCGCATCCGGTGGCCCGCGATCCCCGGCGCCGCGCCCTTCCCGTACTCTCGTGGCCGGTCGCCGCGGCCCCGCCGCACCCGCCCCGACGTGCGACACGCGCTGGGGCCTAGGATGCAGTCAAACCCCAGATCTAGTGGTTGGATTGTCGCAGCCACCCAGAAGTTGTGGTCCCGGGTCTTCGGTCCCGAGCGCATCGCCTATGCTGGGACATGCTTCGAGGGGCCCTTTCCGGGCCCTGGCGGGGCTATTCAGTCGTGCTGTGAAGGAGGGGTTGGGAGCCATGCACTGTCCCTTCTGCAGGCACCCCGACAGCCGGGTCGTCGACAGTCGCACCACCGACGACGGGACGTCCATCCGGCGCCGCCGTCAGTGCCCCGACTGCTCCCGCCGTTTCACGACGGTGGAGACCGCGTCGCTGATGGTGATCAAGCGCAGCGGCGTGACCGAACCCTTCAGCCGTACCAAGGTCATCTCCGGCGTGCGCAAGGCGTGCCAGGGACGGCCGGTCACCGAGGACGCCCTCGCCAAGCTCGGCCAGCGGGTCGAGGAGGCGGTGCGCGCCACCGGGAGCGCCGAGCTGACCACCCACGACGTGGGGCTGGCCATACTCGGCCCGTTGCAGGAACTCGACCTCGTCGCGTATCTGCGCTTCGCGTCCGTGTACCGGGCGTTCGACTCACTCGAAGACTTCGAGGCCGCCATCGCGGAACTGCGCGAGCGGCCTCCCTCGGAGGAATGCGGCACCGGCGAGGCCCTTGAGGTCCCCGTGCCCGCCACCGCCGCGGACTGACCGGCCGGCTCGATCCCGGCCGCTCCGCGGCGACCAAGACCTGTCACGGGTGCGCTGTGCGCGTGCCCGAGGCATCAGACACACACCCCGTGCCACGGGAAGAACATGGCACGACAGGGCGTTTTTGTACGTATATGGGAGGCGGCATGACAGAGACGGCGAGCGGCTCGGCACGGGGTTCCCGCACCAAGGGGACCAAGGCCGGCAAGGGGCTGCGTATCGAGCGGATCCACACCACCCCTGGCGTGCATCCGTACGACGAGGTGGCCTGGGAGCGCCGTGACGTCGTCATGACCAATTGGCGCGACGGCTCGGTCAATTTCGAGCAGCGTGGCGTCGAGTTCCCCGACTTCTGGTCGTTGAACGCGGTCAACATCGTCACCAGCAAGTACTTCCGCGGGGCCGTCGGCACCCCGCAGCGCGAGACCGGGCTCAAGCAGCTCATCGACCGGATCGTGAAGACGTACCGCAAGGCCGGTGAGGAGCACCAGTACTTCTCGGCACCCGCCGACGCCGAGATCTTCGAGCACGAGCTGGCGTACGCCCTCCTGCACCAGGTCTTCAGCTTCAACTCGCCCGTGTGGTTCAACGTCGGCACGCCCCAGCCGCAGCAGGTCTCCGCCTGCTTCATCCTGGCCGTCGACGACTCCATGGACTCGATCCTGGACTGGTACAAGGAAGAGGGGATGATCTTCAAGGGCGGATCGGGCGCCGGCCTGAACCTCTCCCGGATCCGCTCCTCCAAGGAGCTCCTCTCCTCCGGCGGCAACGCCTCGGGTCCCGTCTCCTTCATGCGCGGCGCCGACGCCTCCGCCGGAACGATCAAGTCCGGCGGCGCCACCCGGCGCGCGGCCAAGATGGTCATCCTCGACGTCGACCACCCCGACATCGAGGACTTCATCGAGACCAAGGTGAAGGAGGAGGAGAAGATCCGCGCCCTGCGCGACGCGGGCTTCGACATGGACCTGGGCGGCGACGACATCACGTCCGTCCAGTACCAGAACGCCAACAACTCCGTCCGGGTCAACGACGAGTTCATGAAGGCCGTCGAGGCCGGCGGCAAGTTCGGGCTGCGCGCCCGGATGACCGGTGACGTCATCGAAGAGGTCGAGGCGAAGTCCCTCTTCCGCAAGATGGCCGAGGCGGCCTGGGCCTGCGCCGACCCGGGCATCCAGTACGACGACACGATCAACCGCTGGCACACCTGCCCCGAGTCCGGCCGGATCAACGGCTCGAACCCGTGCAGCGAGTACATGCACCTGGACAACACCTCGTGCAACCTGGCCTCGCTGAACCTGATGAAGTTCCTCAAGGACGACGGCAAGGGCAACCAGTCCTTCGAGTCCGAGCGCTTCGCCAAGGTCGTCGAGCTGGTCATCACCGCGATGGACATCTCCATCTGCTTCGCGGACTTCCCGACGCAGAAGATCGGCGAGAACACCCGCGCCTTCCGCCAGCTCGGCATCGGCTACGCCAACCTCGGCGCCCTGCTGATGGCCACGGGCCACGCGTACGACTCGGACGGCGGCCGCAGCCTGGCCGGTGCCATCACCTCGCTGATGACGGGCACGTCGTACCGCCGCTCCGCCGAGCTGGCCTCGGTCGTCGGCCCGTACGAGGGCTACGCCCGCAACGCCGAGCCGCACAAGCGCGTCATGAAGCAGCACTCCGACGCCAACGGCGTGGCCGTCCGCGTCGACGACCTGGACAGCCCGGTCTGGGCCGCGGCCACGGAGGCATGGCAGGACGTTCTGCGCCTCGGTGAGAAGAACGGATTCCGCAACGCCCAGGCGTCGGTCATCGCGCCCACCGGCACCATCGGTCTCGCGATGTCCTGCGACACCACGGGCCTGGAGCCCGACCTCGCGCTGGTCAAGTTCAAGAAGCTGGTCGGCGGCGGCTCGATGCAGATCGTCAACGGCACCGTGCCGCAGGCGCTGCGCCGGCTCGGCTACCAGTCGGAGCAGATCGAGGCGATCGTCGAGCACATCGCCGAGAACGGTGTGGTGGTCGACGCGCCCGGTCTGAAGACCGAGCACTACGAGGTCTTCGACTGCGCGATGGGCGAGCGCTCCATCTCCGCGATGGGCCACGTCCGCATGATGGCGGCCATCCAGCCGTGGATCAGCGGCGCGCTGTCCAAGACGGTGAACCTGCCGGAGACCGCCACCGTCGAGGACGTCGAGGAGGTCTACTTCGAGGCGTGGAAGATGGGCGTCAAGGCGCTCGCGATCTACCGCGACAACTGCAAGGTCGGCCAGCCGCTCTCCGCGAAGAAGAAGGACGAGAAGGTCGCGGAGAAGGCAGAGGAGACCATCCGCGAGGCCGTCGAGAAGGTCATCGAGTACCGCCCGGTCCGCAAGCGCCTCCCCAAGGGCCGTCCCGGCCTCACCACCTCCTTCACGGTCGGTGGTGCCGAGGGCTACATGACCGCCAATTCCTATCCGGACGACGGTCTCGGCGAGGTCTTCCTCAAGATGTCGAAGCAGGGCTCGACGCTCGCGGGCATGATGGACGCCTTCTCGATCGCCGTCTCGGTCGGTCTGCAGTACGGCGTGCCGCTGGAGACGTACGTCTCCAAGTTCACCAACATGCGCTTCGAGCCGGCCGGTATGACGGACGACCCGGACGTACGGATGGCGCAGTCGATCGTCGACTACATCTTCCGGCGCCTCGCCCTGGACTTCCTGCCCTTCGAGACCCGCTCCGCGCTCGGCATCCACTCGGCCGAGGAGCGTCAGCGTCACCTGGACACCGGTTCGTACGAGCCCGCCCTCGACGTGGACGGTGCCTTTGACACCGAGAGCCTGGCCGCCACGGCCTCGCCCCGCCCGGTCACCCAGCAGTCCGCCCCCGCGGCGGCGCCCAAGGCGACGGTGATCCCGGCACCCAAGGAGGCGCACACCTCGGCCGAACTGGTCGAGATGCAGCTCGGCATCAGCGCCGACGCCCCGCTCTGCTTCTCCTGCGGTACGAAGATGCAGCGGGCCGGGTCCTGCTACATCTGCGAGGGCTGCGGCTCCACCAGCGGCTGCAGTTGAGCCGCGAGGGAACGGGCCGCGACGGGCAGAACCGTCACGACCGTGACGACCGCCACGTGGACGAGGTGGTCCGGTGACGAGGCGGTCCGGTGACGAGGTAGTCCCGTAGCACTCCGAGGGGCGGTGGGCCGAAGTGGCCCGCCGCCCCTCAGGCGGTGCCCATCAGGGCGCCGAAGGACTGCGGGTCCGTGTCGAAGCCGTGCAGGACCGGGCGGAACTGCCAGGTGCCCGATCCGTCGCGGGTGAACTCCGCGAACGTCGCCGCCGTCGCGTCGTCCACGGCCGTGAAGTCGTGCGCCGACAGCTCCGTGTACCCCTCCGCCAGACGGACCGAGGAGTTGGCCACGTCCCCGAACGTCCTGCGACCGCCCTGCTGCTGGATGGCCACCCCCACCACCACGCGGCGGTAGTCCGACCCGAGGCGGTCCAGCTCCAGCGTCATCTCCTCGTCGGAGCCGAAGCCCTGGCCCGTACGGCTCTCGCGGTCCAGCGTGATCGTCCCGTCCGGGGAGCGGCTGCCGAAGTGGACCAGATAGGCGGGTGTGTCCGGGGCGTCCGACGTGTAGGTGGCGGCGACGAGGTCCAGGTCGTGGGGGGTCTCGCCCCTGGGGCTTGGATCCCATTTGAGGGTGACCTCGATCTTGGACACGCCTCTGTTGAAACTGCTCACCAGTCTTCCCTCTCTGCGGAACCGGTGCGGATCTCCGGACCTTCACACAAGGCTAGACCGCGCCACCGACAACCCGCTGCCCCATCTGGCCAGTTGACGCCACCTTGGCCGATACTCGACAGGCCGGGCGTCCCCGCGGAGCCCCTGGCGCGTCCCGTCCGGGCGTGACCGATGCCACGTCCCGCCCCGTACGATGGCGCGGTGCTGGTCAAGTGGATTCGCTGCACCGTGATCGACCGTCGAGGTTTTGAACGCGGGCAGCGGAAATGGGCGGGGTTGCTCGGTGAGCCGGGGTTCCGGGGGCAGGGCGGGGGATGGAGCAGGTCGCGGCCGGGCGTCGTCCATGTCTTCACGTTCTGGGAGAGCCGCGCGTTCTACGACTCGTTCATGGCGCGCTCGCACGACCGGCTGTCCGCCTCGCAGTTCGGGACGTACAAGGAGATCCAGGTCAAGCTCTTCGACCACCGCTTCGACGTGAAGACCGGCTTCGAGCCGCGTTTCACCGACGCGGACGTGGTCCGGGTCGCGCACTCCCGGGTGCACGAGGAACGGGTGGAGCACTTCGCCCTCATGCAGGAGAAGGTGTGGAACCCCGCGATGGCCGGCTCGCCGGGGATGCTGCGCGGGCTCTTCGGGGAGGCGCCCGGCCATGAGTTCATCGTCCTGTCCATGTGGCAGTCGGCGGCCGAGCACGGCAAGTACCGCGTCGAGCGGGTCGAACGGCTGACGCTCCGTGCCCAGACGGCCACGGACGTCGCGGCGCTGGCCGGGGACGTCATCGATCTGGAGCCGTCCTGGACCGTGTGAACACGGTCCAGGACCCATTTGACGGGGCCGTACGGACGCCCGGAGTGCCGGGTGGCCGCACAGTCGCGGCCCGGGCGATCTAGGGTCGTGTCATGGCACGACCGCGGCGCATTGTCCTTGTCCGGCACGGCGAGTCGGAAGGGAACGCAGATGACACGGTGTACGAGCGCGAGCCCGACCATGCCCTGAGGCTCACAGAGAAGGGCCGCAGACAGGCCGAGGAGACGGGGGAACGGCTGCGTGAACTGTTCGGCCAGGAGCCGGTCAGTGTCTTTGTCTCGCCCTACCGCCGTACCCACGAGACCTTCGAGGCGTTCGGTCTCGACCCGGGCCAGGTGCGGATACGCGAGGAGCCCCGGCTGCGCGAGCAGGACTGGGGGAACTGGCAGGACCGTGAGGACGTACGCCTCCAGAAGGCCTACCGCGACGCGTACGGGCACTTCTTCTACCGCTTCGCCCAGGGGGAGTCGGGGGCCGACGTCTACGACCGCGTCGGGGCCTTCCTGGAGTCCCTGCACCGCAGCTTCGAGACGCCCGACTCGCCGGAGAACGTCCTGCTGGTGACCCACGGGCTGACCATGCGGCTGTTCTGCATGCGGTGGTTCCACTGGTCGGTCGCGGAGTTCGAGTCGCTGTCCAACCCGGGCAACGCGGAGTACCGGATCCTGATGATCGGCTCCGACGGCCGCTACACCCTGGACCGGCCGTTCGAACAGTGGCGCGTCCCGGAACCGTACGGCCGCACCGTATAAACCCGCGCAAGTGAGGCCCGTACCGGCTAAAGTGCCCGTTCGATGACCTCTGATTCCGTATCCGACCGGCGCTTCGAACGCGCCCTGGCCAGCCTCCGGGGACTGGCCGTGGGAGACGCCCTGGGCTCCCAGTTCTTCGTGCCCGCCAACTATCCGCTCCTCAAGCGCCGAGAGCTGCCGCCCGGCGGCTGGCAGTGGACCGACGACACCGAGATGGCCGCGTCGGTGCTGGCCGTGCTGGCCGCCCACCACCGGGTCGACCAGGACGCCCTCGCGCGCTCCTTCGCCGAGCATCACGACTTCGACCGCGGTTACGGCCCCGCCGTGAACCGGATGCTCCGGCTGATCAGGGAGGGCGGCGACTGGCGCGTGCTGGCCGCCGGGCTCTTCGACGGCCAGGGCTCCTGGGGCAACGGGGCCGCGATGCGGATCGCGCCGCTCGGCGCCTGGTACGCGGAGGACCCCGAGCAGGCCACGCACCAGGCGGAGATCTCCGCGTACACCACCCATCAGCACCGCGAGGCCGTCGTGGGCGCCATGGCGGTGGCCGCGGCGGCCTCCCTCGCCGCCGCCCCGGACGGACCGCCCACGGCGGAGGCGCTGCTCGACGGGGTGGTGGCGCTGGTGCCGCGCAGCGCGGTCGGGGCGGGGCTGCGCCGGGCCAGGGACATGCTGGACTACGACGACCCGGGCACCGTCGCCGCCGTGCTCGGCTGCGGGCGGCGCACCTCCGCCCACGACACCGTGCCGTTCGCCCTCTGGTCCGCGGCGCGCGGGCTCGGCGACTACGAGCGGGCCTTCTGGACGACCGCCCAGGTCGGCGGCGACGTCGACACCAACTGCGCCATCGTCGGGGGAGTGATCTCGGCCGCGGGCGCGAGCGGGGCGGCGCCGGAGCACTGGCGGGAGCGTACGGAGGCGCTGCCGGGGTGGCTGACGGTGACGGCCACCCGCTGACGGGGCGGGGCTCACGGGCAGGCGTGCGCGCCGGGGCGTGCGGCTTACGGGGTATATGCGCCGTTCATTGTCACGGCCCTGCCACAGCCGTCCTTCCGGAGGCATGAGCCCGAGAAACCTGTGCCTACCCTTCGGCCACGCCGCCGTGTTGATCTTCCACCGGCGCGCGCCGACGAGACACCGGGTTCCGCGCGCCGTTCCTCCGCCGCGAACGGGCCCGGTCGGGAGGGGGTCCCGTGACAGATTCACCGTCCACACCAGATGCACCGTCCACACCCGAGCCCGCCGTGGAGCCGGCCCCGGCACCGGAAGCCGCGACGCGCGACGCGGACGCGGAACTGCGGGAGGCGGACGCCGAACCGCGGGACGCGGTGCCGTCGCCGCCCGCTCCGACCCCGCGGCCGTACACGTACGGCAAGTACCAGGGCGCCCCGCCCCGGCCGGACCAGGCGGGGCAGAGCCCGGAGCAGTACCGGGAACAGTGGCAGCAGTACCGGGAGCAGTGGCAGCAGTGGCAGCCCCAGCGCGGCGAACCGCCCGCGTGGCTGACCGAGGTCAGGCCCGAGCCGCCCGCGCGGATCAGGACCGCCACCCTCTGGGCGGTCCTGGCGACCGCGCTGCTCAGCTCCCTGCTGCTGCGCGACGGGCTCGGTCTCAACCTGCTGGTCGTGGCCGTTCCCGCCGCTCTCGCCGCGTTCTTCGCCGCCCAGGCCGCGGGCCGGGCACCCCGCCCCTGGACGCTGGTCTGGGCCATCGGCGGCCTGGCCCTGCTGACCGTGCCCGCGCTGCGGGACGCCGGTCTGCCCACCTTCCTCGCGGTCGTCTCCGCCGTGGCGCTCGGCGCGCTGGCGCTGGGCGGCAGCCGCACCTGGCCAGGGGTGCTGTTCGGACTGCCCGGGCTGTTCGGCGCGATCGGCCCCGGCACCGTATGGGCCCTGAGCGGTCTGCGTGAGCGCGCGGGCGGGACCCGGGGCCGGGTGGTCCCCGTCCTGCGCGCGGTCGCCGTCGCCGCCGTTCTGCTGATCGTGTTCGGCGCGCTCTTCGCCAGCGCCGACGCGGCGTTCGCCGGACTCCTCGACTCCCTCGCCCCCGAGGTCTCCGTCTCCGGAGGGCCCTGGCAGGTGTTCCTCTTCGCGCTCGGACTCTTCGGCGCCCTGGCCGCCGCGCACACCGCCGCGTCGCCGCTGCGCTGGGACCGGGTGACCGTACGACCGGGGCGGGCCCGCGGCCGTACGGAGTGGGCGCTTCCGCTGATCGTCCTCAATCTGCTCTTCGCGGCGTTCATCGCCGTCCAGCTCGTGGTGCTCCTCGGCGGATACGACAAGGTGCTGAAGGAGACCGGCCTGATGCCCGCTCAGTACGCGCGCCAAGGCTTCTGGCAGCTCCTGTGGGTCACGGTGCTGGTTCTGGTGGTCATCGTGGTGGCCGGGCGCTGGGCCCCGCGTGGCGGAGCGCGCGACTCCGCCCTGGTCCGCGCCGTACTGGGCGCCCTGTGCGTACTGACCCTCGTCGTGGTCGCCGCCGCGCTGCGCCGGATGGACCTGTACGTCGACGCGTTCGGCCTGACCCGGCTGCGGGTCACCGTGGCGGCGGTGGAGCTGTGGCTCGGGCTCGTGATCGTCCTGATGCTCGTGGCCGGCGCGACCAGGGGCCGCTGGCTGCCGCGCGCCGTCGCCGCGAGTGTCGGGGCCGGGGTCCTCGCCTTCGGCCTGATCTCGCCGGACGCGCTGGTCGCTGAGCGGAACGTACAGCGGTACGAGGACAGCAAGAAGATCGACACCGAGTACTTCCGCGAGTTGTCGGCCGACGCGGTACCGGCGCTGGACCGGCTTCCCGAGCCGCTGCGTTCGTGCGCCCTGCGCGGGATCGACCTCGACCTGGTGGACGGGGACGGGCCCTGGTACGCAACCAGCCTCGGCGAGAGCAGGGCCCGCGACCTGCTGGCGAAGCGCGGGCTGCGGAGCGACGTCTCCTGCCCGGGGGTGTACCGCTGACGGGATCACGGTCCCGTGCTGCGCGCGCGGGCGGACTGGGACGGTACGTGACGGTGTGCCCGACTCGGCCGCGCGGCACGGCCGGTACCCGGTCTGTCGCGCGGGGTGCGGGCGGCGTAACCTGGCAGGTGCCATGCCGTACGAACCACCCACGCACACCGTTGAGCGCTCGCTGCGCGCCACCACAGACGCCAGGATCATCGCCGGCGTCGACGAGGTCGGACGCGGAGCGTGGGCAGGTCCGGTCACGGTGTGTGCGGCCGTCACCGGACTGCGCAGACCCCCGGCGGGACTCACCGACTCCAAACTCATCACGCCCAAGCGCCGTACGGAGCTGGCCGGTGAACTGGAGGCGTGGGTCACGTCGTACGCCCTCGGGCACTCCTCCCCGGAGGAGATCGACGCCCTCGGGATGACCGCGGCACTCAGGCTCGCCGCCGTACGCGCCCTGGAGGCGCTGCCGGTACGGCCCGACGCGGTCATCCTGGACGGCAAGCACGACTATCTCGGAGGACCCTGGCAGGTGCGTACGGTCATCAAGGGCGACCAGTCCTGTGTCTCCGTGGCGGCCGCCTCGGTGCTCGCCAAGGTGCGCAGGGACGCGATGATGGCCGAACTGGGCGCAGGGTCCGAGGAGTACGTACCGTTCGCCTTCGGCGCCAACGCCGGGTACCCCTCACCGGTGCACCGGGCGGCGCTGGAGGAACGGGGACCGACACCGCACCACCGGCTGTCGTGGTCCTATCTCGACGCGCTGCCCCGGTGGCGGCACCTCAAGAAGGTCCGGGTCCCCGCGCAGGCCGACGTGACGGAAAGCGGGGGCCAACTCGGCTTCGATTTCTGACCGTCGACCATCCGACAGCGGACCGTCCGGCGTCCGGAGCATCCGGCTCCGGAACGTCCGGCCCCGGAACGTGAGACTTCCGGCACGGGCCTCCCCGGGACACCCGGTGACCCGTCCGGCGAACCCCCGCCCGGGTGCCTCGCGGCCTCGGGCACGGGCACGAATGCGCCCACCCACCGATGCTTTTCGCGCCGGTGTTTGATAGACATCCAGTCATGCCTCTCATCCCTCAGGAGCCTCAGATTCACGAGAGAGCCCAGGGTCCCAGCGCCACGTCGGCCACCGGTCGCACCGCTTCGACCCCCCGTCCCGTACCCGGTCCGCGTCCCGTCCCCGGGCCGCGCTCCGCGACGACACCGAGGCCCGGACGTCCGGGTCCCGGTCCCGCGAGGCCCGCGCCGCCGGCGCAGCGCTCGCACAGCTCCGCCGGTCAGCCGAAGGCGTCCGGCACCGCCGACCCCGCCCCTTCCCCCTCTTCCGCCGTCCCCCAGGTCCAGGTGATCCCGGCTCCTGTGGACGGCGCGCTGGACGCCGCCGAGGAGGCGATCGACCTGCTGCTGGACGCGGGCCGGGCGCCGGGCGACATCCTGGTGCTCACCACCGGCGAACAGCACCCGTGGGCCACCCACGAGCTGTCGTTCGGTGAGAGCGCGTACTGGGCCCAGCACGACGCCTGCGAGGACGTGTTCTTCGCGGACGCCGCCGCCGTCGCCCGTGCACAGTCCCGGCCCGTCGTGGTCGTCGTTGTCAACGGTGGTGACGACGACGCCGTCGCCACGGCGCTGCCCCTGGCCCGTGGCCGGGCCACCGCGCTGCTCGTGGTGTCCGGTGACGCCGAGCGGATCAACGCCGTGCTCGGCGCGGGCGTCTGAGCCGTACGACAACCGGCGCGCCCGGTGGGCGCGCCCGCGTGGTCACGTTCCGGTGGTGACCCGGCCGCCCCTTTCAGGTGGGTGGCCGGGCCGCTTCGGGGAACCGCCCGCAGGGACGTACGCGTCGGCCGCCCCGCTTTCCGCGGGCGGCCGTTCAGCGCGCGGCGGTACGGCGCTGTGCCTCCACCGCGCCCCCTCCACCGCGCAGCGGTGACGGGGCCGGGTCGGCTGTCTCCGCCAGGTTCGCCGGTGGCGACTCCGAGTTGGGGCGACGGCCTCCGCGCCCCTCGCCCAACACCTGCCAGCCGCCGCGGGTCAGCGTGATGTACGCGCCGCAGCGCAGCCCGTGCAGCGTGCACGCGTCGCGCAGCCCCCACATCCAGGCGCCGTCCTCCTCCGTCCAGCGCTCGTCGCCCTCGCGGCAGTAGAGCAGCACAGCCGTGCGCACCGGCGTGCGCCGACGAAGGTCGTGCGGGATGACCCGACGCAGGTGCGCCAGCAGCGCGTTGCGGAACTCCCAGCCGTCCACCGGCGCGGCGCGCGGCACGAACGACGCGCTGGCGGCCAGCCGTTCCTCGGGGTCGAGCACGGCCACCACGGCGGTCGCCGGGGTCGGCGCGTGCCGGCTGTGCAGACCGCTGACGACCTCACGGGGATTGCGCAGGAGCGGAATCCCGGCGGCGGCCCACTCGGCGGGTTCGAGCATTCTGGCGAGGCGGCTGACGGAAGCGGCCTGAGCACTGATCGAAGTGGCTGCGGACGGAGCGAATCCGAAGGTCACGTTCCTCCCTTCGCATACGCGCCCATGGTGCGGGCAGGGTCGGGCGGGGACGCGCCGCGGCACAGCCCTTGCGGAGCGCGAGGGGACAGTGCGGGGGCAGTTCCAATTCTCACCGGCGCGGGGGCGCGCGGCAACGAGCAATTGGCGCTGCTGATGGAAATGCGTAGATATGAGGGCTATATACCTGCGCACTCCCGTCACCTTGCGGGCCGGGCGCCACAATCCCGGCACCCCATCAGCTCTGAACAGCGAGGACCAGCGGAAACACCCCCTCGGCTCCGGCCCTGCGGAGCAGCCGGGTGGCCACCGCGAGCGTCCAGCCGCTCTCCGAGAGGTCGTCGACGAGCAGCACGGGCCCGCCGGCCGCAGTCAGCGCCGCCGCCAGCTCCGGCGGCACGGTCAGGGTCTCGTGCAAGCCCCGCACCCGCTGGGCGCCGTTGGTGCGGGAGATCCGGGCCTCGTCGGCCCCCGGCGCGTACG
Organism: Streptomyces sp. NPDC050509; assembly: GCF_044457965.1. Lineage (NCBI taxonomy): Bacteria > Bacillati > Actinomycetota > Actinomycetes > Kitasatosporales > Streptomycetaceae > Streptomyces > Streptomyces sp. NPDC050509. The sequence continues at coordinate 74,917 of NZ_JBITHL010000020.1, forward strand.
CGACCGCACCGAGCAGCGGCATCCTGCCGATCTCCGAGATCCGGGCACCGAGCGACTCCACCAGCCGGGGCCTGGAACGGGAGGCGACCGTGACCACACCCACCGGCCGGGGCGGCGCGTCCTCGGCACCCGAGGCCCAACCGCCGGGCCCCTTCGCCCAGTCGGCGAGCACACTCACCACGGCGCTCACCACGTCGTCGGGCACCGGACCGTCCGTGGCGCGCGCCGTCAGCATCGGACGGAGCCGGTTTCCCCAGCCGATGTCGGAGAGCCGCCCCAGGGCCCGGCCGGGGAAGGACTGCTCGCCCTGCGCGATCCGCCCCTTGAGGGAGACCCCGACCGCGGCGAGACCGGTCGGCCACATCTTGCGGGGCTCCACCTCCACCCCGGGCCTGCCCAGCTCGCCGCGGGCGGCGTCGAGCGCGGCGTCGGTCACCTTGGCCTCGAAACGTGTCCCCGCGCAGTTGTCGCACCGCCCGCAGGGCACCGCCTCCTCGTCGTCGAGCTGACGCCGCAGGAACTCCATCCGGCAGCCCGACGCCGCCGCGTAGTCGCGCATCGCCTGCTGCTCGCTCTGCCGCTGCCGCGCCACCCATGCGTACCGCTCCGTGTCGTACACCCACGGTCGTCCCGTCGACGTCCAGCCACCCTTGACCCTGTGCACCGCCCCGTCCACGTCCAGCACCTTGAGCATCGTCTCCAGGCGCGTCCGCCGCAGCTCGACCAGCGGCTCCAGGGCTGGCAGCGACAGCGGCCGGTCCGCGCGCCCCAGGACGTCGAGGGTGCGGCGGACCAGCTCCTCCGGCGGGAAGGCCACCGACGCGAAGTACTGCCAGATCGCCTCGTCCTCCTTGCCCGGCAGCAGCAGCACCTCGGCGTGGGCCACCCCGCGCCCCGCGCGGCCCACCTGCTGGTAGTAGGCGATGGGGGAGGAGGGCGAACCCAGATGGACCACGAACCCGAGATCCGGCTTGTCGAACCCCATGCCCAGCGCGGACGTCGCCACCAGCGCCTTCACCCGGTTCCCCAGCAGATCGTCCTCGGCCTGCTGCCGCTCCGCGTTCTCCGTACGGCCGGTGTACGAGGCGACGGTGTGCCCGCACTGCCGCAGATACGCCGTGACCTCCTCGGCCGCCGCGACCGTCAACGTGTAGATGATCCCCGATCCCGGCAGCTCACCGAGGTGGTCGGCCAGCCATGCCAGCCGGTGCGCCGCGTCCGGCAGCCGGAGCACATGGAGACTGAGGCTCTCCCGGTCCAGCGGGCCGCGCAGCACCAGCGCGTCCGTCCCCGCCCCCGTGCCCAACTGCTCGGCGACATCGGCGCTCACACGGGAATTGGCCGTGGCCGTCGTGGCGAGGACCGGGACACCGGACGGCAGCTCCGCGAGCATCGTGCGCAGTCGCCGGTAGTCGGGGCGGAAGTCATGGCCCCAGTCGGAGATGCAGTGCGCCTCGTCGACCACCAGCAGGCCCGTCGCCGCCGAGAGCCGGGGCAGCACCTGATCGCGGAAGTCGGGATTGTTGAGCCGCTCCGGGCTGACCAGCAGGACGTCGACCTCGCCCGCGGACACCTCGTCCTGGATCGCGTCCCACTCCTCCGCGTTGGACGAGTTGATCGTCCGGGCGCGGATCCCGGCCCGCGCCGCGGCCTCCACCTGGTTGCGCATCAGCGCCAGCAGCGGCGAGACGATCACGGTCGGACCCGCGCCCCGCGCCCGCAGCAGCGACGTCGCCACGAAATACACCGCGGACTTGCCCCAGCCCGTGCGCTGGACGACCAGCGCACGGCGCTGGTCGGCGACGAGCGCCTCGATGGCCCGCCACTGGTCCTCGCGCAGCCGCGCGGCGCCGGTGGCGTCACCGACCAGGCGGGCGAGGACGGAGTCGGCGGATCCCCGGAGAGCTGCGCGTTCTGCGTTGGTCATGGACCCATGCAACCCGATGGGTCCGACAAACCGCGAATGGGGCCGGCGGCCTGTGGAAAAGAGTTATCCACAGGGTCAGCGGGATCCGGCGGAATCCGGCACGGTCGAGTCATGAACCAGCACCGCGAACACCACGAACCGACCGGATCCGCCGACCAGCAGCAGATCACCCTGCGCAGTCCCGCGGAGCTCGCCGACGCCCTGCCCTATCTCCTCGGATTCCATCCCACCGACTCCGTCGTCATGGTCGCCCTGCACGGCGAGCGCGGACGCTTCGGCGGGCGGCTCAGGCTCGGCATCCCCCGCTCGCCCCAGGAGTGGCCGCCCGTCGCCGACCAGCTCGCCGAGTGCCTGATCGACGGCAGCGAGCGCCGGGGCGCCCGTCCGGACGGCATCGTCGCCTTCCTCTGCCAGGACCCGGGCCCCAGCGAGACGGGCCGGCAGGTGATGGAACGGCTGCGCCCCCTCGCCCAGCGGCTGCGCACCGCGTGCGGCGGCCTCGACGTCCCCGTGCACGAGGTGCTCTGCATCTCCGACGGCCGCTTCTGGTCCTACTGCTGCCCCGACCAGCGCTGCTGTCCCCTCGAAGGGACCGGTCTCGCCCTGCCGGGCACGTCGGTGATGGCCGCTACCGCCGCCTACGCCGGGGTCCAGGTGCGGGGGTCGCTGCGCGAGATGGAGGCGCGGCTGGCGCCCTGGACCACCCCCGCCGCCGTCGAGGCGCAGGAACGGGCGCTCGACCGTGCCGGCGCCTCCCTCGTGCCCAGAATCCTGATCAGCGGAAGCCGGGAACAAGTCGGCGCCGAGACCCTGACGCTGGCCCGCTCCCTCGTCGAACGGCTGGTCGGGGCGGGGGCCGGCGACCGGACCGGCACGGACACCGAGGACGACCGGCTCATCGGGGACGACGAGGCCGCCGCCGTCATCCTCGGCCTCCAGGACCGCGAGACCCGGGACCGGGCCGCGGAGTGGATGGAGGGGCCCGACGCCGCGCCCGCGTTACGGCTCTGGCGCGCGCTGTCCCGCCGCTGCGTCGGCCCCTACGCGGAACACGCCACCGCCCCGCTGACCCTGGCCGGCTGGGTCGCCTGGTCCACCGGGGACGACGTGGGGGCCCGGGTCGCCCTCGGGCTCGCCCTGCGCCTCGACCCGAAGTACGTCTTCGCCCAACTGCTCCACCAGGCGTGCAACGAGGGCCTGGACCCCGAGACGCTGCGCCGCTGTCTGCGCGAGGAGCGCGTCGCCCGCGCGCTGCCGGGTCCGCGCGCCACGGCCCGCCGAGCCAAGCCCCGCCCCGCGCGTCCGCCCAGGGCACGGAAGACCCCCGAGCCGAAGCAGCCGCGCCCCGGCGCCGGGGCGGGACACGACCAGGACCGCGCGGTACGGCGCGGCGGACAGCGCGGGACCAGGAGCCGCCGTTGACCGCCGGGAAGCATCGGGCGTGAAGGGCATCGGGCGTGAACGGCAGCAGGTGTGAACAGCAGCGGGCGTGAATGACGGAAGGAGTGTTTATCGTCAGGCAGACGACTAAGATCGCGGCATGGCGCCCTACGACCCCTCGGCCTACCCGGCATTCGCTGTCACCGTCGATCTGGTGGTGCTCACCGTGCGCCGTCACGCGCTCTGCGCGCTGGTCGTGCGGCGCGGAGAACCGCCCTTCCAGGGACGGTGGGCGCTGCCCGGCGGCTTCGTCAAGGCCGACGAGGACCTGGCGGGCGCCGCGGCGCGCGAACTGGTCGAGGAGACGGGGCTCTGCGCCCACGACCCGGTCTCCCCGGCGCCCGGGAACGCCGCCCACCTCGAACAGCTCGCCACGTACGGCGACCCCGGGCGCGATCCCCGGATGCGAGTGGTCAGCGTGGCGCATCTCGCGCTCTCGCCCGACCTGCCCGCGCCCCGGGCCGGGGGAGACGCCAACAGCGCGCGCTGGGCCCCGGTCGACGCGCTGCTCAGCCAGGAGGGCGGGTTCGCCCGGGAGGACGAACAGCCCGCCCCACTCGCCTTCGACCACGCCCGGATCCTCGCGGACGGGGTGGAGCGGGCCCGCTCCAAGATCGAGTACTCCTCGCTCGCCACGGCGTTCTGCCCGTCCGAGTTCACCGTCGGCGAGCTGCGCAGGGTGTACGAGGCGGTGTGGGGCGTGGTGCTCGACCCCCGCAACTTCCACCGCAAGGTCACCGGCACCCCGGGCTTCCTGGTTCCGTCCGGGGGCACCACCACCCGTCAGGGCGGCCGGCCCGCGCAGTTGTTCCGGGCGGGCGGGGCGACCGTACTCAACCCGCCGATGCTCCGCCCCGAGGTCTGACGCGCGGGGCCCGGCAGGGAGATCCGACGGGCGGGGCCCGGACGGCCCCTTTTACGACCTGGTGCGCGATGGCCAGCGGGCTCCCGGCGCCCTGCGACTCCGCCTCCGGCGTTGGCGTCGGTCATCCCCAAGGTCTCGGCTTCGCTCGACCAGGGGAGACCTCATCCGCTCCTGCGTCGCCTTCCGCCTCCGCCTTGGATTCGAACCCGCATGACGCCGCTCGCTGATCCACCGGCTATCGCGCACCAGGTCGTTACCTGGCAAATCGGACATGTCGCGTTATCGTGCTGCGGTACCCGCTGCCGTCGAGCGGTCTCACCTCCCCGCGAGAGAAGCGATGCTCCAGGCCATCGGACTGACCAGTTCCCCCCGTCGAGATCTCCCGCCCGCCGTGGACGATCTGACCTTCGAGGCGCGGCCGGGCTCGGTCACGGCACTCCTCGGCGCCCCCGGCGCGGGCAAGAGCACCGCGCTCCGGCTGATGCTCGAACTCGAACCGGGCCGCGGCGTCACCTACTTCCGCGGGCGCCCGCTCCACCGCGTCGCCCACCCGGCCCGCGAGATCGGCGTGCTCCTCGGTGATGTGCCCGGCCATCCGGCGCGTACCGTCCGCGGGCAGCTCAAGCTGGTCTGTGCCGCCGCCGGGGTGCCCGCCTCCCGCGCCGACGAACTCCTCGACGTCGTCGGGCTCGCCCCCCTGCGCGACGAACGGCTCGGCTCCCTGTCGCTCGGTACGGACCGCAGGCTCGGCCTCGCCGTCGCGCTGCTGGGCGACCCGCACACCCTGCTGCTCGACGAGCCGTCCGCGGAGCTCTCGCCGCGCGAGAAGAGCTGGCTGCACGGGCTGCTGCGCGCCCACGCGGGCCAGGGCGGCACCGTGCTCTACACCACGGAGGACCCCAAGGAGGCCGCCCGCGTCTCGGACCGTGTCGTCACCCTCGACGAGGGCCGTCTCGTGGCCGACCAGGACACCGCCTCCTTCGCCCGCACCAGGCTGCGGCCCCGCGTCGCCGTCAGGACTCCGCATGCCGCCCGGCTCGCCGACGCGCTGAGCCGTGAGGCCCGCGCGGGCCGGCGCTCCGTCGAGGTGGTCGCCGAGGCGGGCAGCCTGCTCACCGTCTACGGCAGCAGTTGCCCGGAGATCGGGGAGACCGCCTTCCGGCACGGCGTCCTCGTCCATCAGCTCGCCGACGAGATCGGCGACACGGGCCCGGGGCCCGGACCGGCGCCGTCGTCCGCGTCCGGCTCCGCACCCGGCTCCGCACCTGTATTCGCACCCCCGTCCGGCTCCGTGCCGGGCCCCGCCCCGGCTCCGGAGGCCCGCGCGGAAGTCCGTACAGAGGTCCGTACAGAGGTCCGTGCGGAGGGCCGCGCAGAAATCCGCAGGGGATCCCGCACCGACGGGCCCGCCCTGCTCCCGGCGCCCCTGCCCGGCCGCCCGGCCCGCTCCCCGCTCCGGCCCGTCCGCTACGAGCTGCGCCGCATGTTCGGCGTCCGTACCGCGCCGTTGATCATGGTCGCCGTGCTGCTCGCCTCCGTCGCCCTCGCCGTCCCCCTCGGCCGTACCGGCGGAACCCCGCTGCCCGGACTGCTCGCCGCCTGGCCCGCCATCCTGCCCCTGCCGCCCGCCGTCCTCGGAGCCGGTCTGCTCGGCGCGCTCTCCTTCGGCGACGAGTTCCGCCACCCCACCCTCGCGGGCGCGCGCGGCACCGTCCCGCGCCGTCTCGCCCTGCTCCTCGCCAAGCTCGCCGTGACGGCCGGCACGGCCCTGCTCCTCGCGCTCCTCGCGGTGCTCGCCGACGGCGCGGTGCTCCGCCTCGTGTACGGTGCCGACGCCGTCCCGGTACCGGACAACTGGGTCTCTCTGGGCGCTGGTTGGGCCGGACTCGCGGTCGGCTGTGCCTGGGCGGGACTGCTCGGCGCCGGGGTCTTCCGGATCGCGATCGCCGGCATGGCCGCCGTCGTCGCCGTACCGACCCTGGTCGTCCCGCTGCTGCAGAAGGCGTTCGCCGGGCCCTCCACGCGCTCCGTCGCCGGACTCCCCGGCAGACTGCGCGACATGGCCTGGCCGGTCTGGCCGCACCAGGCGGACCAGTGGCTGACTGCGACGTTCAGACTCGCGGCCCAACCGGTCGCTGCGGCGCTCACCCTGTCGCTGTCGGCCCTGCTCTGCGCGTATCTGCTCACCGGCCTTCGCCGCAGGGCCCGTTGGTGACCACGTACGACCGGAGAGTCATCTCATGGCCGTAACTCCCCTGATAAAGCCCGCTTCTTTCCGATAAGGCGTCAATCGAAGGGCGGGCGCCGATCACCCTTTCGTGTGCTTTTCACCAAAGACCTCAAGGCGCGTGGAAGCAACGCCGACAAAGGATGCGTGAGTACCCTTGCGCACACCATGATGACCGCCGCCCGCTCCGCCGAGTCCGGCCTCGCCGAGCCGGGCGAACTCGACCGCTACCCCTTCGCCGAGGCGCCCAACGCCGACCGTAGGGCCGCACCCGTGTGGGACGGCGCCGACACCGATCTGGGCCGGGTGGGACGGCGTACGACGAGCAGCCGGGGCCGCGGACTGCACGGCCAACTCGTCCAGCAGCTCGGACAGATGATCGTCTCCGGTGATCTGGGCGCCGACCGGCCGCTCGTCCCCGAGGAGATCGGCCAGCGCTTCGAGGTCTCCCGCACGGTGGTGCGGGAGTCCCTGCGCGTTCTTGAGGCGAAGGGGCTCGTGAGCGCCCGGCCCAATGTCGGTACCCGGGTCCGGCCGGTCAGTGACTGGAATCTGCTCGACCCCGACATCATCGAATGGCGTGCTTTCGGACCGCAGCGCGACGACCAGCGCCGTGAGCTGAGCGAGCTGCGCTGGACGATCGAGCCCCTCGCCGCGCGGCTGGCCGCCGGCCACGGCCGGGCCGATGTGCAGCAGCGTCTCGCGGACATGGTCGGGATCATGGGCCACGCCCTCGCCCAGGGGGATGGGATCACCTTCGCGCGGGCGGACGCCGAATATCACTCCCTGCTGATCCAGCTCGCCGGAAACCGGATGCTGGAGCACCTTTCGGGGATCGTGTCCGCCGCCCTCCAGGTCTCCGGCGGTCCGGTCACCGGCTGTGACCGGCCCACGGAGGTGTCGCTCGACCACCACGCGCGGATCGCCGACGCCCTCGCCTCCGGGGACGCGCACGCCGCGGAATCGGCCATGCGTCAACTGCTCACCGTCCAGCCCGATGTGGAGCGTGTCGTACCGGCGCCGCGCGAGCACTGAGCGCTCCCCGGGGCCAGGGCGTACGGGGATGTACGCGTCGTGTGTCGCCGGACCTGGAGGTCCGGCGACGCGACGGTGGGACGGTGAATCCCGCTTCTGGCTGCTTTGCCGTAAATGGGGTGTGACTCGGGCCACGCGGATTGGGCGTAACACTCCTGGAGGCAGGGCGATGACCTAAGAGGTGACAGCCGAGGAGGGAATGCGACCGCCACATGTGGCGCTGTATTCGTCTCCGAGGTCCAGCCCGCGTCGTCGGCGACATCCCCAGCCGACGGTCGTCGGCTCCGGCCCGATCATGGGCGGGGCCGGAAGCCGTTTCCATCGTTCCGAGAGGTTGTTCGTGTCGGCCAGCACATCCCGTACGCTCCCGCCGGAGATCGCCGAGTCCGAGTCTGTGATGGCGCTCATCGAGCGGGGAAAGGCTGATGGGCAGATCGCCGGCGATGACGTGCGTCGCGCCTTCGAGGCCGACCAGATTCCGCCAACCCAGTGGAAGAATGTTCTGCGCAGCCTCAACCAGATCCTCGAGGAAGAGGGTGTGACGCTGATGGTCAGTGCCGCGGAGTCGCCGAAGCGCACCCGCAAGAGCGTCGCAGCGAAGAGCCCGGTCAAGCGCACCGCCACCAAGACGGTCACGGCCAAGACGACCGTGACCAAGACCGTTGCGGCCACCGCCGCCCCGACGGCGGAGGGCGTCGCCGCCGCCGACGACTCCGTCGCCCCCGCCAAGAAGGCGGCGGCCAAGAAGACCGTCGCCAAGAAGGCGACCGTAAAGAAGACCGCCGCCAAGAAGACGACGGCGAAGAAGACCGCGGGCAAGAAGGACTCCGACGAGGTCGTCGACGGCGACGAGTCGACCGAGGAGATCCAGGCAGGAAAGGGCGAGGAGGAGGAGACCGAGGGCGAGAACAAGGGCTTCGTCCTCTCCGACGACGACGAGGACGACGCGCCCGCGCAGCAGGTCGCCGTCGCCGGTGCCACCGCCGACCCCGTCAAGGACTACCTGAAGCAGATCGGCAAGGTCCCGCTCCTCAACGCGGAGCAGGAGGTCGAGCTGGCCAAGCGCATCGAGGCCGGTCTCTTCGCCGAGGACAAGCTGGCCAACTCCGACAAGCTCGCGCCCAAGCTCAAGCGCGAGCTGGAGATCATCGCCGAGGACGGCCGCCGCGCCAAGAACCACCTGCTGGAGGCCAACCTCCGCCTGGTCGTCTCGCTGGCCAAGCGCTACACCGGCCGCGGCATGCTCTTCCTGGACCTGATCCAGGAGGGCAACCTCGGTCTGATCCGCGCGGTCGAGAAGTTCGACTACACCAAGGGCTACAAGTTCTCCACGTACGCCACCTGGTGGATCCGGCAGGCGATCACCCGCGCCATGGCCGACCAGGCCCGCACCATCCGTATCCCGGTGCACATGGTCGAGGTCATCAACAAGCTCGCGCGCGTGCAGCGCCAGATGCTCCAGGATCTGGGCCGCGAGCCCACCCCGGAGGAGCTGGCCAAGGAACTCGACATGACCCCCGAGAAGGTCATCGAGGTCCAGAAGTACGGCCGTGAGCCGATCTCCCTGCACACCCCGCTCGGCGAGGACGGTGACAGCGAGTTCGGTGACCTCATCGAGGACTCCGAGGCGGTCGTCCCGGCCGACGCGGTGAGCTTCACCCTCCTCCAGGAGCAGCTCCACTCGGTGCTGGACACGCTCTCCGAGCGGGAGGCGGGCGTGGTCTCCATGCGCTTCGGTCTCACCGACGGCCAGCCCAAGACGCTGGACGAGATCGGCAAGGTCTACGGGGTGACGCGTGAGCGCATCCGTCAGATCGAGTCCAAGACGATGTCGAAGCTGCGCCACCCGTCCCGGTCGCAGGTTCTGCGCGACTACCTGGACTAGTCGGCGCTGTCCGGCGGAGCGGTTGGACCGGTCCCTTACCCGGACCGGTCCACGACGCGCCAGAGGGCGCGCGAAGCACGAGTGAAGACCCGGATGCCACCAGGCTCCGGGTCTTCGCGCTGTGCGCGGGGGTGCGAGACCCGTCCGGGTGACTGACCCTGGGTAGATCACTGTCCACCGAGCGTCACCGCACCCCCCGAGAGTCAGGAGCCCGTATGCGCCGTTCGCTTGCCCGCATGTCGACCGGAGGTCTGGCCGTGATCGCCGCGGGGGCCCTGCTGCCGCTCGGTACGCCCGCTTCCGCCACCGCCGACAGCGTGATCATCGGAGGGAAGCAGGTCCGGGTCGAGGACAACCCCTGGGTCGTCGCGCTCTCCAGTCGTGACCGTTTCGGGGGTACGAGGGCGGGCCAGTTCTGCGGGGGCGTGGTGGTGGCGCCGACGAAGGTGCTGACGGCCGCCCACTGCATGGGCCGGGACGTCCTCGGCGCGGCCCCGGACGCCGTACGGGACCTGCGGGTCATCGCCGGGCGCGACCGGCTGCGCGGCCCGGGAGGGCACGAGGTGCCCGTACGCTCCGTCCTCGTCGACCCCGCGTACGACCCGGCGACGAACGCGGCGGACCTCGCGGTGCTGACCCTGTCGAGGGCGCTGCCCGCGGCGTACGCCATCCGGCCGGCGGCGGAGCGTGACCCCGCCACCGCGCCCGGCACGGACGCCGCGGTCCTGGGCTGGGGCGACACCACGGGCGGCGGCGACTACGCACAGGCGCTGCACTCAGCGCCTGTGACGGTCCTCAGGGACGCGGAGTGCGAGCGGGCCTACCCGGGCGGCTCAGGGGCCCAGGGAGGCCGTTACGAGGCCACCACGATGCTCTGCGCGGGCGACCCGGCGGGCGGGCACGACGCGTGCCAGGGCGACAGCGGCGGGCCGCTGGTGGCCGAGGGGCGGCTCATCGGGCTCGTCTCCTGGGGCAGCGGCTGCGGAAAGGCGGGGAACCCGGGGGTCTACACCCGGGTCAGTACGGCGGTGGAGCCGGTCGCCGACGCCCTCGCGACCCGGCGGGCGCCCTGACCGGCGGCCGGCCTGGCCGGCCGGGGCCCGAGGGCATGAGAACGGGCGGCCACCCCGCGGTGTCGCGGGGTGGCCGCCCGTCGGCCGGTCAGCGGGCCGACCCTTGGCTCGTCGTGTGGATGCGAGGTGTCAGCGTTCCTCTTCACCACCGCCGGCCGGGACGGCCGTCAGTCGGTCGGTCTCATCCTGTATTTCCGCGGCGATCTTCTTGAGTTCCGGCTCGAACTTGCGTCCGTGGTGGGCGCAGAAGAGCAGTTCACCACCGCTGGACAGGAGGACGCGCAGATAGGCCTGGGCGCCGCACCGGTCGCAGCGGTCAGCCGCCGTCAGGGGGCTCGCGGGGGTCAGAACAGTAGTCACGTCGCCTCTTCTCTAGCTCGACGAGCTGTCGTACCAGGGTCAACATCCAACCAGGCCGAAAACGTTCCCGCTCGCGGCTTTTCCTCGAAATTTTCTTCCGTCGTGGCTGGCTGCTGGCGGTTGGCGGCGAATGAGCCGTATTGCATCGTTGGGCTTCGCACTACGGGTTTCGCGTTGCTTGCAGATTGTGGTCAGGGGGTGTGTCCTGCGCCGGCCGGCTTGCCGGTTGTTGATGAGGACGTGCCCGGAGCCTAAATGGTTCATGCCTGGAAGGGAACGTGATGTGTGCTTCACTCCAACGAAGGATCGAACACGTATGCGACCTTGGACTAGCATAAGAATTCGCGAGGGTGGCGTGACAACGGCTCTACCAGGCCTCTGTACCCTCTGACCGGTGACAGACGCCGGGCCTTTACCCCACGGGGCCACATCTCAAATTCAGCGAGGAGCGAACCCGCGTGACCGCCGATACGTCCGTGCCGTCCACAGCGCTGCTGACAGCAGACCGTGACGGCTCCAACTACACCGCGCGGCACCTGCTCGTCCTTGAAGGACTCGAAGCGGTCCGCAAACGCCCCGGAATGTACATCGGGTCGACCGACAGCCGCGGCCTCCTGCACTGCCTCTGGGAAATCATCGACAACTCCGTCGACGAGGCCCTGGGCGGACACTGCGACCGCATCGACGTGATCCTCCACGAGGACGGCTCGGTCGAGGTCAAGGACAACGGCCGGGGCATCCCCGTCGACGTCGAGCCCAAGACGGGGCTCTCCGGCGTCGAGGTCGTGATGACCAAGCTGCACGCGGGCGGCAAGTTCGGCGGCGGCTCGTACGCGGCCTCGGGCGGTCTGCACGGCGTGGGCGCCTCCGTCGTCAACGCCCTCTCCGCCCGTCTCGACGTCGAGGTGGACCGTAACGGCACCACCCACGCGATCAGCTTCCGGCGCGGTGTCCCCGGAATGTTCACCGAGCAGGGCCCCGACAGCCCCTTCGACCCCGCGAACGGGCTGCGCAAGGCGAAGCGGGTGCCCAAGAACCGTCTCGGCACCCGCGTGCGCTACTGGGCCGACCGGCAGATCTTCCTCAAGGACGCCAAGCTCTCCCTGGAGACACTGCACCAGCGCGCCCGCCAGACCGCCTTCCTGGTCCCCGGGCTGACCATCGTCGTCAGGGACGAGCGGGGCCTCGGCGAGAGCGGGGGCGGCCCGGTCGAGGACACCTTCCGCTTCGACGGCGGCATCAGCGAGTTCTGCGAGTACCTGGCGCAGGACAAGGCCGTCTGCGACGTGCTGCGCCTCACCGGCCAGGGCACCTTCAAGGAGACCGTGCCGGTCCTGGACGACCGGGGCCACATGACCCCCACCGAGGTCACCCGCGAGCTGGGCGTCGATGTGGCGCTGCGCTGGGGCACCGGGTACGACACGACGCTCAGGTCGTTCGTCAACATCATCGCCACCCCCAAGGGCGGCACCCATGTGAGCGGATTCGAGCGTTCCCTGACCAAAACGGTCAACGAGGTGCTGCGCTCGGCCAAGATGCTGCGCGTCGCCGAGGACGACATCGTCAAGGACGACGCCCTGGAAGGTCTCACTGCCGTGGTCACGGTGCGGCTCGCGGAGCCGCAGTTCGAGGGCCAGACCAAGGAGGTCCTGGGCACCTCGGCGGCCAACCGGATCGTTGCCAACGTCATCGCCAAGGAGCTCAAGGAGTTCCTGACCTCGACGAAGCGCGACGCGAAGGCGCAGGCCCGCGCCGTACTGGAGAAGGCGGTCGCCGCCGCCCGCACCCGGATCGCGGCCCGCCAGCACAAGGACGCGCAGCGCAGGAAGACCGCGCTGGAGTCCTCCTCGCTGCCGGCCAAGCTCGCCGACTGCCGCAGCGACGACGTGGACCGCAGCGAGCTGTTCATCGTGGAGGGGGACTCCGCGCTCGGTACGGCGAAGCTCGCCAGAAACAGTGAGTTCCAGGCGCTGCTGCCGATCCGCGGCAAGATCCTCAATGTCCAGAAGGCCTCCGTCACGGACATGCTCAAGAACGCCGAGTGCGGAGCGATCATCCAGGTCATAGGGGCGGGCTCGGGCCGGACCTTCGACATCGACGCCGCCCGCTACGGCAAGATCGTGCTCCTCGTCGACGCCGATGTCGACGGCGCTCACATCCGCATCCTGCTGCTCACGCTCTTCCAGCGCTACATGCGGCCGATGGTGGAGGCGGGCCGCGTCTACGCCGCCGTACCGCCGCTGCACCGGATCGAGCTGGTCCAGCCCAAGAAGGGCCAGGACAAGTACGTGTACACGTACTCGGACAACGAGCTGCGCCAGACGCTGCTGGAGTACCAGCGCAAGAACATCCGGTTCAAGGATTCCATCCAGCGCTACAAGGGCCTCGGAGAGATGGACGCCGACCAGCTCGCGGAGACGACGATGGACCCGCGCCACCGCACCCTGCGGCGCATCAACATCGGCGACCTGGAGTCGTCCGAGCAGATCTTCGATCTGCTGATGGGCAATGAGGTGGCGCCCCGCAAGGAGTTCATCACCAGCTCCGCGGCGACCCTGGACCGCTCGCGCATCGACGCCTGACCACCACCGGCCCGGGCCGGTCGCGGGGCACGGCACGGGAGACGGCCTGACCACCGCCGCCCCGGGCAGGTCGCGGGGCACGGCGCGGGACACGGCCTCCACCCACGGGTGGAGGCCGTTCCTGTACCCGTGATCCACCCCGAGCCGGGTGCGCGACCCGCGCCCGGGCCGTGTGATACGCCTGTCAGCGCGGATTCATCCCACCACCCGGGACAGACATCACCTGATGGGGTGAAGTCGGGGAGAGACCGGCAGCCGGCCCCCCTGCTCCGACCATCCTTGCTACGCGCGCCGAAACGGTTCGCTGACAAGGAGAGTTGACCGGTGGAGAAGCAGGAAGGGCGCGACGCCGCAGCGGTGCGGCTCGACGACCCGTGGTACGACGCGCTGGCCTCGGACTGGGGCGACCCGGACGGTACGGGGGCGGGCACGGCTCCCGGGTCAGGGCTACGCCCCGGCCGGGGGGACGCGGCCGGAGGGGGCCGGCCCGCCGCCGACATCTACCGGGAGGTCCAGCGCAGCGCCGCCTTCCAGGAAGTACGCGGCAGGTACCGGAGGTTCGTCGTCCCCGCCTCGCTCGCCTTCTTCGTCTGGTACGTCGCGTACGTCGTCGCCGCGACCGCCGCGCCGGGGCTGATGGCCCGGCCGGTGGTGGGCGCGGTGAACGTGGCGATGGCCGCGGGTCTCGGACAGTTCCTCTCCACCTTCCTGCTGACCTGGGCGTACGCCCGGCACGCCCGGCTGCACCGGGACCGCGCGGCGCTCGAACTGCGCTGGGCCGTCTTCGACCACGAGCGCGCGGGGAAGGCCGAGCGCGGCGAGGCGTCCGGGGCATCCGGTCCGTCCGGGACATCCGGTCCATCCGGGGCGTCCGAGGCATCCGGGACGGCCCGGACGAGCGAGAGGGACGGGCGATGAGCGGCGACCACCAGCCCCTGGCCCTGGTGCTGTTCAGCGCGTTCGTCGCGGTCACCCTCGCCATCACCACCTGGGTGAGCCGCCACCGCCATGGCACCGCCGAGGAGTTCTACGCCGGCGGCCGGCTCTTCTCGCCCATGGAGAACGGCTTCGCCATAGCCGGCGACTACATGTCCGCCGCCTCCTTCCTCGGCATCTCCGGTCTGATAGCCCTCTTCGGCTACGACGGCATGCTCTACTCGGTCGGTTTCCTCGTCGCCTGGCTGGTCGTCCTCTTCCTGGTCGCCGAACTCGTCCGTAACTGCGGCCGGTTCACCCTCGCCGACGTCGTCGCCTCCCGGATGGCCGAACGGCCCGTCCGGATCGCCGCGGGCACCTCCTCCGTCACCGTCTCCGTGCTCTACCTCGTCGCGCAGATGGTCGGCGCGGGGAGCCTGGTCGCGCTGCTCCTCGGCGGGACGAGCGGCGCCGCGCGCACCTGGACCGTGATCGGTGTGGGCGCGCTGATGGTCGTCTACGTCTCGCTCGGCGGGATGCGCGCCACGACCTGGATCCAGATCGTCAAGGCGGTCCTGCTGATGGCCGGTGCCGTCGCGCTGACCGTACTCGTCCTGGTCCGCTTCCACGGCGACGTCAACGCGCTTCTGAACACCGCCGCCGCCCACAGCGGCCACGGCGGCGGCTTCCTCGTCCCCGGGCTGAAGTACGGCGGCGACTGGACCGCGCGCCTCGACTTCATCAGCCTGGGGCTCGCCCTCGTCCTCGGCACGGCCGGGCTGCCGCACATCCTGTCGCGCTTCTACACCGTGCCGACAGCGCGCGCCGCCCGCCGCTCGGTCGTCTGGTCCATCGGACTCATCGGCGGCTTCTACCTGATGACGATCGTGCTCGGCTTCGGCGCGGCGGCCCTCATCGGCTCGGACGCCGTCCGTAGCTCCAACGCCGCCGGGAACACCGCGGTACCGCTGCTCGCGCTCGAACTCGGCGGCGGCGCCGGTTCGACCGGAGGAACGATCCTGTTCGCCGTGGTCGCCGCCATCGCCTTCGCCACCATCCTCGCCGTCGTCGCGGGCATCACCCTCGCCTCCTCGGCCTCCGTCGCCCACGACCTGTACGCCTCGCTGCGGCGCCGGCGCCCCGGCTCCACGCCACGCGGCGAGGTCGCGGTGGCGCGGATCGCCGCGGCCGGTATCGGCGCCGTCGCCATCGCGCTCAGCCTGCTCGCACAGGAGCTGAACGTCGCCTTCCTGGTGGGGCTCGCCTTCGCCGTCGCCGCCTCGGCCAATCTGCCGGTGCTGCTCTACTCGCTGTTCTGGCGGAACTTCACCACGCGCGGCGCCGTCTGGTCCGTCTACGGCGGGCTGATCCCGGCGCTCCTGCTGGTGGCGCTCTCGCCGGTGGTGTCGGGGAGCCCCGCGGCCGTCCTCCCCGGGGTCGACTTCCATGTCTTCCCGCTGGAGAACCCGGGGCTGGTCTCGATCCCGCTGGGCTTCCTCGCCGGGTGGATCGGTACGGTCACCTCCACCGAGCCGCCGGACGCGGCCCGCCACGCGGAGACCGAGGTCAGGTCGCTGACCGGCGCGGGAGCGGTCTGACGGGTCCCTGTGCGGTACACGGGTCCTTGTGCGGTGCCCACGGGTCCCTGTCCGGTACGGGGGCGGGCGTACGGGGGCGGTACGGTCCCGTACGGGGAAGCCCCGGCCCCCCCGTACGTCAGGCGCTCGCCGCCCACGCGTAGCGGTGCTCCGGGCGCCCCGTCTCGCCGTACCGCAGCGTCAGCCGTACCCGCCCCGACTGCTCCAGCAGCTTGAGATAGCGCTGCGCGGTCTGCCGGCTCATCCCCGCGTGCTCCGCGATCTCCTGGGCCGAGAGCGGCCCCTCGGCCTTCATGAGCACCTGGCGGATCAGCTCGGCGGTGGTGGGGGAGTGGCCCTTGGGGAGGGAGGGGGCGCTCGCCGCGGAGAGCGCCCCGAACATCCGGTCCACCTCCGACTGCTCCGCCTCGCCGCCGCTCTCCAGGGTGCGGCGGAGCGTCGCGTACGCCTCCAGCTTGGCCCGCAGCCCGGCGAAATTGAACGGTTTGACCAGGTACTGGAGCGCGCCGTGGCGCATCGCCGACTGGACGGTGGCGACGTCGCGCGCGGCCGTCACCATGATCACATCGGTCTGGTGGCCGAGCCGCCGCAGCTCACGGACGACGGCGAGCCCGTTCTCGTCCGGCAGGTAGTGGTCGAGCAGGATCAGATCGACGGAGTGCTCGGAGACGCTGGTCAGCGCCTCCGCGGCGGAGTGGGCCTGGGCGACGACACGGAAGCCGGCCACCTTGGCCACATAGGCCGTGTTGATGCGCGCGACGCGGACGTCGTCGTCCACGACCAGTACATCGATCATCGTTTCTCCCCTGCCGTCGCCTGCTCGTGTGACGTACCGGCCGAGGGATCGGGTCCCACGGGCCCCTCGGGCCGCTCGGACCCCGGGGCGCCCTCCTGCCCGGCCTCGGTCAGCGCCTCCGGGAGGACGACCGTGAACCGCGCGCCGCCGCCCACCGCCGAGCCCACCCGCGCGCTGCCGCCCTGCCGCTCCGCGAGCCTGCGGACCAGGGCGAGGCCGAGCCCGCGCCTGCCGTGCGCCGGCGGCTTCTTGGTCGACCAGCCCTCCGTGAAGACCAGCTCGCGCCGCTCCTCCGGGATCCCGGGACCGCTGTCGGAGACCACCGCCACGACGGTACGGCCCTCGGCGCGCAGCTCCACCTCGATACGCGGCTCCGGGGAGCCGACCGCCGCGTCCAGCGCGTTGTCGACGAGGTTGCCCACGATCGTGACCAGGCCCTGCGGGTCCACCAGCCGGTCGGGCAGCAGGGTGGCGGGCGCCAGCCGCAGGGACACGCCACGCTCGGCGGCGACCGTCGCCTTGCCGACCAGCAGGGCCGCCGGGAGCGGGTCGTGGATCCGCTCGGTGATCTGCTCGGCGGTGGCCCGGTGCACCCCGACCACCTCGGTGACGAACTCCACCGCCTCCTCGTGCAGCTCCAGCTCCAGCAGCCCCAGCAGCGTGTGCATCCGGTTCGCGTGCTCGTGGTCCTGGGCGCGCAGGGCGTCGATCAGCCCGCGGGTGGCGTCCAGCTCCCGGCCGAGCCGCTCCAGTTCGGTGCGGTCGCGCAGGGTGACGACCGCGCCCCCGTCGTCGGTGGGCATCCGGTTGGCGACCAGGACGCGGCTGCCCCGTACGGTGAGCAGGTCCTCGCCCCGTACCCGCCCGGTCAGCACCTCGGTGGTACGGCCGTCGCCCAGCACCTCGCCGAGCGGGCGGCCCGTCGCGTCGGGACCGAGCCCCAGCAGCCGCTGCGCCTCGTCGTTCATCAGCCGGATCCGGCCGGAACCGTCCAGCGCGACGACGCCCTCGCGCAGGCTGTGCAGCATGGCCTCACGCTCGGTGAGCAGGGCCGAGATGTCGGAGAACGCCAGGTCGTGGGTCCGACGCTGGAGACGCCTGGAGATCAGATACGCGGCGAGCGCCCCGGCCGCCAGGGCGCCGCCCGCGTACGCGAGGAGCCCGGGGATCGCGGCGAGGAGCCGGTCGCGGACGCTGTCGTACGCGATCCCGACCGAGACGGCGCCGACGATCGTGCCGTGGCTGTCGCGCAGCGGCACCTTGCCCCGGGCGGAGCGGCCGAGCGTGCCGTTGTCCAGCTCCATGACGTCCTTGCCCGCGAGGGCGTCGCTGGGGTCGGTGGAGACGACCCTGCCGATCTCGTCGACGTCTGTGTGGGACCAGCGCACCCCGCGCTTGTCCATGACCACGACGTACTCGGCGCCGGTTGCCCGCCTGATCCGTTCGGCCTCGGCCTGTACGGGGCCTTCGACCGTCGGCCGGGTGGCCAGCAGGTCCTCGGCGACGGGTACGGAGGCGGTGGTCTCGGCGATCGCGAGCGCACGGCGCATCGCCTGGTCGTCCAGCTCGGCGCTGAAGGGGGCCAGGAAGAGGCCGGTGGCCAGCACGGTGACGCCCGCGGCGATGGCGAGCTGCATCAGCAGCACCTGGGAGAAGACCCGGCGCGGCCAGCCGAATCTTCGTCGTCCGCCCGCGGTGCTCGGTCCGGCACTCATGTACACGAACGGTAGAGGGCGCGCCGCGCTTTCCGAAATTTCGGCGGAATCGGTACGCGGTGGATCCTCGCCGGACGGCCGCCCCGATACCTGGCGGGGCCGGGTCGGCGCGCCCATATCCTGGAGCCGGGCGGCGGACTCAAGATCGTCCGCCCGGGGCCCGGCGCGGGTGCGCGGGCCCGGACGACGCAGCACGGAGGCGCGAGGCGTGAGCAGGAAGCAGATCCCGGTGGTCGTTCTCACGGGCTTTCTGGGATCAGGGAAGACGACCCTGCTCAACCATCTGCTGCGGCGCCGCGCCGGCAACAGGATCGCGGTGGTCGTCAACGACTTCGGGGCGATCGAGATCGACGCCATGACAGTCGCGGGGCAGGTCGGTTCGACGGTCTCGCTCGGCAACGGCTGTCTGTGCTGCGCCGTCGACGCGAGCGAGCTGGACGGCTACCTGGAGCGGCTGACCCGCCCGTCGGCCCGTATCGACCTGATCGTCATCGAGGCCAGCGGCCTGGCCGAGCCGGAGGAACTCGTCCGGATGATCCTCGCCGGGGACAATCCGCACACGGTGTACGGGGGGCTGGTCGAGGTGGTGGACGCCGCCGAGTTCGACGCGACCCGGGCGCGCCATCCGGAGATCGACCGCCATCTCGCACTCGCCGATCTGGTGGTCCTGAACAAGACCGACCGGGTGGCGGAGGCGGATCACGCACGGATCCTCGACCTCCTGGAGACGCTCGGCCCTGGGACGCCGGTGGTCTCCGCGTCGTACGGACGGGTCGACCCGGAGCTGCTCTTCGACCCCGCCGTCCGGCCCGCGGAGGAGGAGAAGGTACGCCAGCTCTCCTTCGAGGACCTGCACGAGGACGAGGACGCGCATGACGGCGAGGACGCGCATGACGGCGAGGGCGCGGGCCACGGTGCCGGTCACGGCGCCGGTCACGAGGGGCATCTCCACACGGCGTACGAGAGCGTGTCGTTCACCGCGTCCGCCCCGATGCGTCCGCGCCGGCTGATGGCGTTCCTGGACTCCCGGCCCGCGGGGCTCTACCGGATCAAGGGCTTCGTGGACTTCGGCGCGGGCGACCCGGACCACCGGTACGGGGTGCACGCGGTCGGCCGCTTCCTGCGTTTCCGCCCGGAGCCCTGGGCCCGGGGTACGGAGCGGCTCACCCAGCTCGTCCTGATCGGCTCGGGCATCGACCCGGACGCGCTGCTGAAGGAGCTGGAGGCGTGCCAGGAGACCGAGGCGGAGGCGCGCGGGCGGGCGGGCGCGGGGGAGGGACCCGAGGCCACGGCCGATCAGCGGGACATGTGGGGCGTCCTGCGCTACGTACCGGACCTGTCGGAGCCCGGGGACCCTTCCGACCCCGGGGCCCCTTCCGACCCCGCAGATCCTTCCGACCCCGGGGACCTCTCGGAACGCTGAGAGCCCTCGGACAGCGGAGACGTCCCGGACCTCGGAAACCCCTCGGGGGCCGGGTCCGAAGACCCGGCCCCCGAGGGCACCCGCTGAGGCACGTCCGCCGTCAGTGCGCGGGCCCGGCCAGCACGTCGACCACCGCCGTGAACGGTGTACCCGAACCGTCCCTGCGCGGGTCGGGGGCCGGCAGTTCGACCGGTGTGCCGTTCTTCTGCGCCGCGTGCGCCGGGCTCGCCCCCGCCCAGGCCAGGGCCAGCATGTCCTCGCCCTTCAGGAAGCGGTGACAGCGCACCCCGCCCGTCGCCCTGCCCTTGCGCGGGTACTGGTCGAACGGCGTGAGCTTCGCCGTACGTACGGAGTCGTCCAGCGTGCCGTGCGACCCGGTGACCGTGAACACCACCGCGTCCGCCGCCGGGTCGACCGCGGTGAACGAGATCACCGTGGCGTCGTCGGCCAGCTTGACGCCCGCCATGCCGCCCGCGGCCCGGCCCTGCGGCCGTACCTGTCCCGCCGGATAGCGCAGGAGCTGGGCGTCCGAGGTGATGAAGACGAGGTCCTCCTCGCCCGTCCGCAGCTCGGCGCCGCCGACGACCCGGTCGCCGTCCTTGAGGGAGATGACCTCCAACTCGTCCTTGTTGGAGGGGTAGTCGGGGACGACCCGTTTGACGACGCCCTGGAGTGTGCCGAGCGCGAGCCCGGGGGACGACTCGTCCAGCGTCGTCAGACAGACGAGGTCCTCGCCGTCGTCCAGCGCCAGGAACTCCGCGACCGGCGCCCCGCCCGACAGGTTCGGTGTCGCGGCCGTGTCCGGGAGCCGTGGCAGGTCGATCACGGCGATCCGCAGCAGCCGTCCCGTGGACGTCACCGCGCCGATGTCGCCGCGCGCGGTCGCCGGGACGGCCGAGACGATCACGTCGTGCTTGACGCGTCGGCCCTCGCCCGCGTCCAGCGGCTCGCCGTTGGCCGTACGGGCCAGCAGTCCAGTGGAGGAGAGCAGCACCCGGCACGGGTCGTCCGCGACCTCCAGCGGCACCGAGGCCACCGCGGCGGCGCCCGACTCCAGCAGGACCGTACGGCGTGGGGTGCCGAACTTCTTGGCCACCGCGGCCAGTTCCGTCGAGACGAGCTTGCGCAGCTCGCTGTCGGAATCCAGGATGCCGGTCAGCTCGTCGATCTCGCCGTTGAGGCGGTCGCGCTCACTCTCCAGCTCGATCCGGTCGAACCGGGTGAGCCGGCGCAGCGGCGTGTCCAGGATGTACTGCGTCTGGATGTCGCTGAGCGAGAAGTGCTCGATCAGCCGCTCCTTGGCCTGCGCCGAGTTGTCGCTCGACCGGATCAGCCGGATGACCTCGTCGATGTCGATGAGCGCGACGAGCAGCCCCTCGACCAGATGCAGCCGGTCGCGCCGCTTCGTCCTGCGGAACTCGCTGCGGCGGCGTACCACCGTGAACCGGTGGTCCAGATAGACCTCCAGCAGCTCCTTGAAGCCCAGCGTCAGCGGCTGGCCGTCCACCAGCGCCACGTTGTTGATGCCGAAGGACTCCTCCAGCGGCGTCAGCTTGTAGAGCTGCTCCAGCACCGCCTCCGGCACGAAGCCGTTCTTGACCTCGATGACCAGGCGCAGGCCGTGCGAGCGGTCCGTGAGGTCCTTGACGTCCGCGATGCCCTGGAGCTTCTTCGCGGAGACGAGGTCCTTGATCTTCGCGATGACCTTCTCGGGGCCGACCGTGAAGGGCAGTTCCGTGACGACGATGCCCTTGCGGCGCGGGGTGACGTCCTCCACCGTCGCCGTCGACCGGATCTTGAAGGTGCCCCGGCCCTTCTCGTACGCGTCCTTGATGCCCGTGAGACCGACGATCCGGCCGCCGGTCGGCAGGTCGGGACCCGGTACGAAACGCATCAGCGTCTCCAGGTCGGCGGCCGGGTGCTTGATGAGGTGGCGGGCTGCCGCCACGACCTCGCCCAGGTTGTGCGGCGGCATGTTCGTCGCCATGCCGACCGCGATGCCGGTGGCCCCGTTGACGAGCAGATTGGGATACGCGGCCGGAAGTGTGACCGGTTCGCGCTCCTGGCCGTCGTAGTTCGGCTCGAAATCGACGGTGTCCTCGTCGATGGACTCCGTCATGAGCGACGTCGCGTCGGCCATCCGGGCCTCGGTGTACCGCATGGCGGCCGGCGGGTCGTCGTTCCCGAGGGAGCCGAAGTTGCCGTGGCCGTCCACCAGCGGCAGCCGCATCGAGAACGGCTGCGCCATGCGGACCATGGCGTCGTAGATCGACGCGTCCCCGTGCGGGTGGAGCTTTCCCATCACCTCGCCGACGACGCGGGCGCACTTCACGTAACCGCGGTCGGGGCGCAGGCCCATCTCGTTCATCTGGTACACGATGCGGCGGTGCACCGGCTTCATGCCGTCCCGGGCGTCGGGCAGGGCCCGGGAGTAGATCACCGAGTACGCGTACTCAAGGAAGGAGCCCTGCATTTCATCGACCACGTCGATGTCGAGGATCTTCTCCTCGAAGTCCTCCGGCGGCGGGGTCTTGGTGCTGCGGCGGGCCATCGCGGCTGCGGCTCCTTCACAAGTTCTGTACGGCAACTTCTGGAACTGACGCGGACCATTGTGGACCGCGCCACTGACAACGCCGACCTCGACCCGTCGTTGGGACGGGAAGGGGCGCGTGTCGGAAGGGTGCCAGATCCCGGACCTGTTACGGGAACTTCGCCAGGTGTCGGCACGCTTGCATACAGTGGCAGGACTTCTCCATATCGCGATCGAAGGGACGTACATGCCCATGGGTCACACGGCCACAGCGCAGGCCGGTTCCGGCGGCCTGACAGCGACTGAGCACCGCCTGGCCAACGGCCTCCGCGTGGTGCTCTCCGAGGACCACCTGACCCCGGTCGCCGCGGTCTGCCTCTGGTACGACGTCGGCTCGCGCCACGAAGTCAAGGGCCGTACCGGCCTTGCCCACCTTTTCGAGCACCTGATGTTCCAGGGCTCGGCGCAGGTGTCGGGGAACGGCCACTTCGAGCTGGTGCAGGGGGCCGGCGGCTCCCTCAACGGCACCACCAGTTTCGAACGCACCAACTATTTCGAGACCATGCCCACCCACCAGCTCGAACTGGCGCTCTGGCTGGAAGCCGACCGGATGGGCTCCTTGCTCGCCGCGCTCGACGAGGAGTCCATGGAGAACCAGCGGGACGTCGTCAAGAACGAGCGCCGCCAGCGGTACGACAATGTGCCATACGGTACGGCCTTCGAACGACTGACCGCGCTCTCGTACCCCGAGGGCCACCCGTACCACCACACGCCGATCGGCTCCATGGCCGACCTGGACGCCGCCACCCTGGAGGACGCCCGCGCGTTCTTCCGTACGAACTACGCGCCGAACAACGCGGTGCTCTCCGTCGTCGGCGACATCGACCCCGAGCGCACCCTCGCCTGGATCGAGAAGTACTTCGGCTCCATCCCCTCGCACGACGGCAAGCAGCCGCCGCGCGACGGCACCCTCCCCGACACCATCGGCGAGCAGCTCCGCGAGGAGGTGCACGAGGAGGTCCCGGCCCGCGCGCTGATGGCCGCCTACCGGCTGCCGCACGACGGCACCCGCGAGTGCGACGCCGCCGACCTGGCGCTCACCGTCCTCGGCGGCGGCGAGTCCTCCCGCCTCCACAACCGGCTGGTACGGCGCGACCGCACCGCGGTCGCCGCCGGCTTCGGGCTGCTGCGGCTCGCGGGCGCCCCCTCGCTCGGCTGGCTGGACGTGAAGACGTCCGGCGGGGTCGAGGTCCCGGCGATCGAGACGGCCGTCGACGAGGAGCTGGCCAGGTTCGCCGCCGAGGGCCCCACCACCGAGGAGATGGAGCGGGCCCAGGCCCAGCTCGAACGTGAATGGCTGGACCGGCTCGGCACGGTCGCCGGCCGCGCCGACGAACTGTGCCGGTTCGCCGTCCTGTTCGGCGACCCGCAGCTCGCGCTGACCGCCGTCGACCGCGTCCTGGACATCACCGCGGACGAGGTCAGGGCCGTCGCCGCGGCGCGGCTGCGCCCCGACAACCGGGCGGTGCTGGTGTACGAGCCGATCGCCCCCGAAGACGCGGCGGACGCCGACGAGACCGACGAGCACGAGGGGGCGGACCAGTGACCGACGCTGCCGTGACCATGGAGTTCCACCCGCAGCCGACCGCCGGCGAGGCCAGGCCCTGGGCCTTCCCCGCCCCCGAGCGCTCCACGCTCGGCAACGGCCTGACGGTGCTGCGCTGCGACCGACCCGGCCAGCAGGTGGTCGCCGTCGAGATCAATCTCGACGCCCCGCTGGACGCCGAGCCCGAGGGGCTCGACGGCATCGCCACGATCATGGCGCGGGCGCTCTCGGAGGGCACCGACAAGCACAGCGCCGAGGAGTTCGCCGCCGAGCTGGAGCGCTGCGGCGCCACCCTCGACGCGCACGCGGACCACCCGGGCCTGCGGGTCTCCCTGGAGGTCCCCGTCTCCCGGCTGCTCAAGGCGCTCGGCCTGCTCGCCGAGGCGCTGCGCGCCCCCGCCTTCGCGGACAGCGAGATCGAGCGGCTCGTACGGAACCGGCTCGACGAGATCCCGCACGAGACCGCCAACCCGGGCCGCCGCGCCGCCAAGCAGCTCTCCAAGGAGCTGTTCCCGGCCTCCCTGCGCATGTCACGACCGCGCCAGGGCACCGAGGAGACCGTGGAGCGCATCGACGCCGCGGGCGTCCGCGCCTTCTACGAGGCGCACGTACGCCCCGCCACGGCCACCGCGGTGATCGTCGGCGACCTGGCGGGCGTCGACCTGGACGCGATCCTCGCGGACACCCTCGGCGCCTGGACGGGCGACACGGCCGCGTCCAGGACCGCACCGGCCATCACGGCCGACGACACCGGCCGGGTCGTCATCGTGGACCGCCCCGGCGCCGTCCAGACCCAGCTTCTGATCGGCCGGATCGGCGCCGACCGGCACGACCGCGTCTGGCCCGCGCAGGTGCTGGGCACGTACTGCCTGGGCGGCACGCTCACCTCCCGGCTCGACCGCGTCCTGCGCGAGGAGAAGGGCTACACCTACGGCGTACGCGCCTTCGGCCAGGTGCTGCGCTCCTCGGCGCCGTCCTCGCCGGACGGGGGGACGGGCGCCGCGATGCTCGCCATCAGCGGCTCCGTGGACACCGCGTCCACCGGACCGGCGCTCGACGACCTCTGGACGGTGCTGCGCACCCTCGCCGCCGAAGGGCTCACGGACGCCGAGCGCGACGTGGCCGTGCAGAACCTGGTGGGGGTCGCGCCGCTGAAGTACGAGACGGCCGCCTCCGTCGCGGCCACGCTGGCCGACCAGGTCGAGCAGCACCTCCCGGACGACTTCCAGGCGCGGCTCTACGCGCGGCTGGTCGAGACGGGCACCGTCGAGGCGACGGCCGCCGCCGTCAACGCCTTCCCCGTGGACCGGCTCGTCACCGTTCTGGTCGGGGACGCGGCGCAGATCAAGGAGCCGGTCGAGGCTCTCGGAATCGGTGAAGTGACGGTTGTCACAGGCTGATTCGTCTTTCCGTGGAACCCCGGCGACCACGGTCGCCGGGGTTCTGCTTTATGTCCCCTTTGGTGGAGAGGATGCCCGTCTGCCCTGTGGTGTGCGCTACAAAAAACCTTGTCTGTTTGGT
Organism: Streptomyces sp. NPDC050509; assembly: GCF_044457965.1. NCBI lineage: Bacteria > Bacillati > Actinomycetota > Actinomycetes > Kitasatosporales > Streptomycetaceae > Streptomyces > Streptomyces sp. NPDC050509. The sequence continues at coordinate 100,415 of NZ_JBITHL010000020.1, forward strand.
TATTGAAAGACGAGCCGCTTAGCGTCGGTCCGGCTGTTCGCCGTTGCGCCGCATCAGTGGCATCGGGCAGCCATCGCCGAGTCCCCGTCAGGCGCGAGCCTGGGGAGCCGGGGACCCACGTCCCTGGGGTGAATCGGACGGCCTTCGCGGGCACACCGCGCGGAGGGGTCCGTAGGAGACCTTCCTGCTCCGAACCCGTCAGCTAACCCGGTAGGCGAGAGGGAAGGAAAGGACCAGCCACTCCATGGCGTTCACCCGTGCCACCGGGAAGCACCGCGCCCCGAACCGCATCACCTGCAAGGGCGCGAGCGCCGCCGGGTTCGCGACGCTGACCGCGACCGGCGTCATCGGCTCCCTCGCCTCCCCGGCGCTCGCCGCCGACAGCTCCACCGAGGCCGCCACGCACACCGGACTCACCCAGGTCATCGCCATCGGCGACGCCGTCGCCGGCGCGGTCGACGACCAGGCGGAGGCCCAGCGCCACGCCGCCGAGAAGGTCGAACGGCTGAAGGCCGAGGCCACGGCGCGCGCCGCGGCGAAGGCCGAGGCCGAGCGCAAGGCTGAGGCCCGCGCGAAGGAGCTGCGCGAGGAGCGGGTGCGCGCCGCGCGCGCCGAGGAGCGCAAGCGGCTGGGCACCTTCCGGCTTCCCGTCGCCGGCTCGTACGTCACCACCGGCTACCAGTCCGGCGGCTCCCTCTGGTCCTCCGGCAGCCACTCGGGCGTCGACTTCCGCGCCGCGTCCGGCACCTCGGTCGTGGCCGTCGGCACGGGCACCGTCGTCGAGGCCGGCTGGGGCGGCTCGTACGGCAACAACATCGTCCTCAGGATGGCGGACGGCACCTACACCCAGTACGGCCACCTCTCCTCGATCGGCGTCTCGGTCGGCCAGAGCGTCACCCCGGGCCAGCAGATCGGCCTCTCGGGCGCCACCGGCAACGTCACCGGGCCGCACCTCCACTTCGAGGCCAGGACGAGCGCCGACTACGGCTCCGACATGGATCCGGTCGCGTACCTCCGCGCGCACGGCGTGACGGTCTGACACCTCCCGCCCCACCCGCGCACCGCTTCCCACGAAGGCCCCGGCTCCGCGCCGGGGCCTTCGCCGTGCTCCCGCGCTGGCCAAAAGATATCCATGGATTCCGGGCACCCATCGGAAATTCGCGTTGATTGCAATAGAGTCACGGAACAGGCGTCAATCGGCAGCGTTTCGCGCGGATTAAGGCGGAGGTTCGGACATGCGCATTCCCGCGCACTCGGTATGCACGGCCATTCGCGACGACATCGTCTCCGGACTGTTCGAGCGGGGCAGCCGGCTCACCGAGGAGCAGCTCGCGCGGCGCTACGGCGTCTCCCGCGTCCCCGTACGCGAAGCCCTGCGCACACTGGAGTCGGAGGGCTTCGTGACCACGCGCCGCCATGCCGGCGCCTGTGTCGCCGAGCCCACGGAGCAGGAGGCCGCCGACCTGCTGGAGGTACGGCTGCTGCTGGAGCCGCTGGGCGCGGCGCGCGCGGCCCAGCGCCGTACGGAAGCCCACCTCAAGGTCCTGCGCGGCCTGGTCAGACTGGGCCAGGAACGGGCCCGCAGGGGCCAGGGCGAGGATCTGCGCTCGCTGGGCGCCTGGTTCCACGAGACGCTCGCCCAGGCGTCGGGAAGCCCCGCGCTCACCTCGCTGCTCACCCAGCTCCGCCACAAGATCGCCTGGATGTACGTGGTCGAGCAGCCCAGCCACCCGGTGGAGTCCTGGGCGGAGCACGGCGCGATCGTGGACGCGGTGGCGCGCGGCGACGGCGAACGCGCGCGGGCGCTCACCACCCTGCACGCGGAGCGCACGATGGCGGTGCACCGGCTGCGCCGCCCCGGGCACGGCCCCGACCCCGGCCGGGCCCGGGAAAAGGTGAGGGCTTCGCAACACGCCGTAAACATCGCGAGCGCACAGCATTAACAATCGAGCCGTATACAAAGAGAATAAATAGGCGCGGCCTATTCTTTGCTGCCCGCACGAAAAGACGGAGCCGTGGGGGGGGGGGGGGGGGGGGGGGCGGGGGGGGGGGGGGGGGCGGGGGCGGGGGAATACGGATGGGGGGGGGGGGGGGGGGCCACGGCGCCCCGCCGGGGCCCCCCGGCCAGGGCGGGCG
>NZ_JBITHL010000021.1:0-102272 GCF_044457965.1 Streptomyces sp. NPDC050509
ACCCCCCCCCCCCCCCCCCCGGCCCCCCCGCCCCCCGCCCCCCCCCCCGCCGGGGGGGGGCCCCCCCCCCCCCCCCCCCCCCCCCCCCCCCCCAACGCCGTATCCGTACTGCCGAGCTCGTGCCTCAGTGGGCCGTACCCGTGTCCGTGTCCGTGCTCGTGTCCGTCTCCGCGTCGGCCGAGGTGGAGTTCGACGGGGTTCCCGGAGCGTCCTCGCCCGCCGCACCGGCGCCGGACGTCTTCTCGCCCGACGGGCTGCCGCTGGGGGTGCCCCCGGACGGGGCGGAGCTGGGGCCGACGCCCTTGAAGTAGCTGTCCGACGGGAAGACGAACGCGCGCAGCGCGACCTCGCCGGTCTTGCTGAACGAGAACACGACCTTCTGCGCGTCGCCGTTCTTCGCGGCCTCGCGGCCGTTCTCGACCACGGCCGAGGCATTGCCCGCACCGCCGAGCTGGACCGAGCCGAGCCCCGGGACGGTGATCGGCCCGGAGCCCTTGGCGGGCGCGAGCTTCACCGTGGCGCTGGTGCCCGGGAGCTTCACCGAGTCGAGGGTCTGCGCGCTCGTGTCGTTGTTGAAGACGGTGCCGGTGACGACCGCGGGACCCTCCGCGTCGGCCTCGGGCTGGGTGACCACCGTGATGTTCTGGAGGGTGATCTTGTCGACGGACGTGGCGGCGTTGTCCGGCTTGACGCCGAGTGTCTGCGCGTTGTTGCCGGCGCCGCACGCGGTGAGCGAGGCAAGCGAGAACACGAGGGCAGAAGCGGCGAGGGCGCCGCGTCGAAGGCTGCGGCTCACGGCGGCGGCATCTCCTAGGACGTACGGACGGAGGGCTGTGGACGATGTGATGCTGCGGTGGTGCGGGTGGAACAAGTGCTGCGGTGATACGGGTGCTGCTGCGGAACGAGTGTTGCGGTGATACGAGTGCTGCGGTGATACGGGTGCGAGCAGCGAGCCGAGAACCTCAAGACGGGCCAAAGGCGCACCGGCGCCCTCAGGTTACCGAGCCGCCCTCGCCGCCCCGCACCCGACCCGCCTCCCGGCACCGCCCGTCCGTTTCGCCGTCGGTCGCGGGTTCCGGCCCCGTCCCCGTCGATGATCGGCCGACGGTTGATCTTCCTCTCGTTTCGCACGCCGTTCACATAAATCCGGTGATCGATTATCCGGGCCGCCCTCGCATTCCTTACGAATACCGTGGCACGCGCGACCGTGATCGAATTCGGATTCCCGCGCACTTCCGTCGCACTTCTGTCGTACCCCCGCCACACTTCTGTTCGTACGGGTGAGCGACAGCCGAACGCGGTACGGGAAGTTCCGCTGCCTGAATCCGGCAAAACGGGACGTTAGTCCTCCGCTGAGGGGGTCGTGCCGCACGTAACGTGGGCGTTTCCGCGCCCCCGTGCAGCGGCTCCGACCTGCGAATACCCCCTTCCGGAAGCCGCTCGCAGCACGTTCCTGGCGCTGTTGTCAAGCCCCGAGATGCGCCCTGACCTGCGAAAACGCCATTCAGAAGAAGCCATTCTCGTGTTACCCTGGATAGCCACGGAAGGGGTACCTGTCACATGACGTTCAAGGTTGGCGACACCGTGGTCTATCCCCATCACGGGGCCGCGCTGATCGAGGCCATCGAAACTCGCCAGATCAAAGGCGTGGACAAGACCTACTTGGTGCTCAAGGTCGCCCAGGGCGACTTGACGGTGCGTGTACCGGCGGACAATGCGGAGTTCGTCGGCGTACGCGATGTGGTCGGTCAGGACGGGCTGGACCGGGTCTTCGAGGTGCTCAGGGCGCCGTACGCGGAAGAGCCGACGAACTGGTCCCGTCGCTACAAGGCAAATCTCGAGAAGCTCGCCTCCGGCGACGTCATCAAGGTCGCCGAAGTGGTCCGCGACCTGTGGCGCCGGGAGCGCGAGCGCGGACTCTCCGCGGGTGAGAAGCGCATGCTCGCCAAGGCGCGGCAGATTCTTGTCAGCGAGCTGGCTCTCGCGGAGAACACGAATGAAGACAAGGCCGAGGCTCTGCTCGACGAGGTCCTCGCGTCCTGAACTGCGTGTCCTGAACTGAACGCGACGCACGCACACGCGCGATGTGAAGTGAAGCAGTGAATGCCGTGCAGTGAATGCCGTGGTGCCCGTTGGCCGGTTTTTGGGGGAAAGCCGAGTCGTCGGGCACTGCGGCATGTTCGTGTCCGGCATGGTCGCGTCTATGCATGATCGTGTCCATGTTCGTTTCGTGGCACGCTCATGTCCACGTTTTCACGCTTCATGCCCTCGTCTTCATACCCACGCGCCCCCGGATGTGTGGATGTCGCGTCGCGCTTCGTGCGCGGCGCGTCGTGCGTTCGTACGTCCGACGCCGAGGCCCTCGGGTGGCCGGTGCGGCGACCGTCTCGACCCTGGTCACGGAAGGGTCCGGTCAAGGCGTCGCGCCCGGCTCGCTGAGCCCCTACCCATGTCGGCCGCGGAAACAAACCTGCCGGAACAAAGCCAGAACGAACCCGCCGGAGTGCATGCGATGTCTGAGGAACCCCGCTCCCACCGCACCGCCGCGGTGATCCCCGCCGCAGGCCGGGGCGTACGGCTCGGTCCAGGCGCCCCCAAGGCGCTGCGCGCGCTGGGCGGCACACCGATGCTGATCCACGCCGTCCGCGCGATGGCCGCCTCGCGCGCCGTCTCGCTCGTCGTCGTGGTCGCCCCGCCGGACGGCGCGCCCGAGGTGAAGAACCTCCTCGACGCGCACGCCCTGCCCGAGCGCACCGACTACCTCGTCGTGCCCGGCGGCGAGACCCGCCAGGAGTCCGTACGGCTCGGCATCGACGCCCTGCCCGAGGCCGTCACCAGCGTCCTCGTCCATGACGCGGCCCGCCCGTTGGTCCCGGTCGAGACCGTGGACGCCGTCATCGAGGCCGTACGGGACGGTGCGCCCGCCGTCGTCCCCGCGCTGCCGCTGGCCGACACCGTCAAGCAGGTCGAGCCCCGGGAGAAGGGCGAGCCGGAGCCGGTCGTCGCCACCCCCGATCGGGCCCTGCTGCGCGCCGTACAGACCCCGCAGGGCTTCGACCGCGCCACGCTGGAGCGCGCGCACCGGACGGTGGCGCAGGTGGGTGAGGGCGCGACGGACTGCGCCGGTATGGTCGAGCGGCTCGGCGCGCCCGTGGTGGTCGTGCCAGGACACGAGGAGGCGTTCAAGGTGACCAGGCCGCTGGATCTGGTGCTGGCCGAGGCGGTTCTCGCCCGGAGGAGGCTCACCGATGGCTTCTGAGCGCCCTGAAGAGGCCCACCCCGCGCCGATGGCGCCGCTGCCGCAGGTGGGCATCGGCACCGACATCCACGCCTTCGAGGAGGGCCGCGAGCTGTGGTGCGCGGGCCTGCTCTGGGAGGGCGAGGGACCCGGGCTGGCCGGCCACTCCGACGCGGACGTGGTCGCGCACGCGGCCTGCAACGCGCTCTTCTCCGCCGCCGGCCTCGGCGACCTCGGCGCGCACTTCGGCACGGGTCGCCCCGAGTGGTCCGGGGCCCCCGGCGTCACCCTCCTCAAGGAGGCGGCCCGGATCGTCCGCGCGGAGGGCTTCGCGATCGGCAACGTCGCCGTCCAGGTCGTCGGTACGCGGCCGAAGATCGGCAAGCGCCGGGACGAGGCGCAGAAGGTGCTCTCCGAGGCGGTCGGCGCGCCGGTCGCGGTCTCCGCCGCCACCTCCGACGGCCTCGGTTTCACGGGACGCGGCGAGGGGCTGGCGGCGATCGCCACGGCGCTGGTGGTCCGTACGGTCCCGGCGGACCGCGGCCCCAACGCGGCGGGCTGAGCCGGAACCCGGCGGACCGGGGCCGAACGTGGCGGACCGCGGCCCTCACGCGGCGGACTGAGCCCGAACGGCGCGAAATACCGGCGGGAGTGACCGGATCGGGCGATCATCGTCCGGTATTCATCAACCGTTCGGCAGCAGCAGGAAGGCAGTCATGACAGCCGCACTCTCCGACGACCTCAAGAAGCTCCTCGACACCCCCATCTTCGTCAACATCGCCACCATCCAGCCCGACGGAAGCCCGCAGGTTTCACCTGTATGGGTGAAGCGCGACGGGGACGACGTACTGATCTCCACCACGGTCGACCGCCAGAAGGAGAAGAACCTGCGCCGCGACCCCCGGGTCACCGTCGTCGTGCAGCCCGCCGACGCCCCGTACACCTACGCGGAGATCCGGGGCACGGCGGCGCTCACCACCGAGGGCGGCCAGGAGCTGATCGACGAGCTGTCCCTGAAGTACACGGGCAAGCCGTACGCCGCGTTCAACCCGAGCGCCGGGGAGGACAACACGCGGGTCGTCGTCCGCATCACGCCCCGCAAGGTCGTCGGCAGGCTCTGAACCACCGCGGACCCGTCCGCCCCGCCCGCCCCGGCCGCAACGCCGTGACGGGCGTCCGCGCCAGGTGACCGTGACACATGACCGGGGGCGTCAATGTCACGCTTCGGTGTCCCCGTGGCCCAAAGGGTCGCGGGGCACTGCCCCGGGCGCACTACCCTTGTCGCGTGACTATTCGGCTGTACGACACCGGCGCCCGGCAGATCCGTGACTTCACCCCGCTCGTCCCGGGCTGCGTCTCGATCTACCTGTGTGGCGCCACCGTGCAGGCCGCCCCGCACATCGGGCACATCCGGTCGGGACTGAACTTCGACATCATGCGCCGCTGGTTCGAGCACCGCGGCTACGACGTGACGTTCATCCGCAACGTCACGGACATCGACGACAAGATCATCGCCAAGTCGGCCGACCAGGGCCGCCCGTGGTGGTCCATCGGCTACGAGAACGAGCGCGCCTTCAACTCCGGTTACGACGTGCTCGGCTGCCTGCCGCCCACGTACGAGCCGCGCGCCACCGGCCACATCACCGAGATGATCGAGATGATGCGCGGCCTGATCGAGCGCGGCCACGCGTACGAGGCCGACGGCAACGTCTACTTCGACGTCCGGTCCTTCCCCGGCTATCTGGAGCTGTCCAACCAGGAACTGGACGATCTGCGCCAGCCGTCCGGCGAGGGCGAGACCGGCAAGCGCGACCAGCGCGACTTCGCGATGTGGAAGGCCGTCAAACCCGGCGAGCCCTCCTGGGAGACGCCCTGGGGCCGCGGCCGGCCCGGCTGGCACCTGGAGTGCTCGGCGATGGCCCACAAGTACCTGGGCTCCGCCTTCGACATCCACGGCGGCGGCCTCGACCTGATCTTCCCGCACCACGAGAACGAGATCGCGCAGGCCAAGGGGTACGGCGACGAGTTCGCGAAGTACTGGGTGCACAACGCGTGGGTCACCATGAGCGGCGAGAAGATGTCCAAGTCGCTCGGCAACTCGGTGCTGGTCTCCGAGATGGTCAAGCACTGGCGCCCCATCGTGCTCCGCTACTACCTCGGCACCCCGCACTACCGCTCGATGATCGAGTACAGCGAGGAGGCCCTGCGCGAGGCCGAGTCCGCGTTCGCGCGGATCGAGGGCTTCGTGCAGCGGGTCACCGAGAAAGCGGGGAAGGCCGTCGCCCCCGCGGACGAGGTGCCGCCCGCCTTCGCCGAGGCCATGGACGACGACCTGGGCGTCCCGCAGGCCCTCGCGATCGTCCACACCACCGTCCGCCAGGGCAACTCCGCGCTCGCCGCCGACGACAAGGAGGCGGCCGTCGCCCGGCTCGCGGAGGTACGGGCCATGCTCGGCGTCCTCGGCCTGGACCCGCTCGACCCGCACTGGGCCGGCGAGACCGACCGCGGCGCGGATCTGCACGGCGTCGTGGACACGCTCGTACGGCTCGTGCTGGAGCAGCGCGAGGCGGCGCGGGGCCGCAAGGACTGGGGTACGGCGGACGGGATCCGGGACCAGCTCCAGCAGACCGGACTGGTCATCGAGGACGGGCCCTCGGGTCCGCGGTGGACTCTGGGACCGCGCTGACCTGCTGAAGTGTGCCGCCCGGTGGTCCGGGCGGCACACTTACGTACCCTGACATAAAACGTATGAACGCCGCGTGAACGAAGGCGCCGCGTAGCCGCGTAACGAAAGCAATGAAACAGGTAGGTCATGGCCGGGAACAGCCAGCGCAGGAACCGCCGTACGTCCAACAAGAAGGGCGCGCAGGTCGGCAGCGGTGGCAAGCGACGCCGCGGCCTGGAAGGGAAGGGCCCGACACCGCCCGCGTCCGCGCGCAAGGGCCATGTCCAGAACCGCGTCGCCAACGCCAAGGCCAAGCAGACGGCCCGCCGCCAGGTCGTCCGGCGCGGCGGCAAGGGCACCAGCGAGATGGTCGTCGGCCGTAACCCGGTCTTCGAGGCGCTGCGCGACGGCGTGCCCGCCTCGATGCTCTACGTACAGCAGTTCATCGACAACGACGAGCGCGTCCGCGAGGCGCTCCAGCTCGCGGCGGACCGCGGCGGCATCCACCTCATGGAGGCCCCCAAGCCCGAGCTGGACCGGATGACGAACGGCCTCAACCACCAGGGGCTCGTCCTCCAGGTCCCGCCGTACGAGTACGCGCACCCGGACGACCTCTCCGCCGCCGCCTTCGACGAGGGCGAGGACCCGCTGATCGTGGCGCTCGACGGGGTGACGGACCCGCGCAACCTGGGCGCCGTCGTCCGCTCCGTCTCCGCCTTCGGCGGCCACGGCGTCGTCGTACCGGAGCGGCGCGCCGCCGGGATGACGGCCGGCGCCTGGAAGTCCTCGGCGGGTACGGCGGCCCGCACGCCGGTCGCCCGCTGCACCAACCTCACCCGCACGCTGGAGGCGTACCAGAAGGCGGGTCTCACGGTCGTCGGTCTCGCCGCGGACGGCGAGGCGGAGGTCGGCGACCTCGCGGCGCTGAGCGGCCCGGTCGTGATCGTGATCGGCAGCGAGGGCAAGGGTCTGTCCCGGCTGGTCGGGGAGACCTGCGACATCCGCGTACGGATCCCGATGCCGGGCGGCGCGGAGTCGCTGAACGCGGGCGTCGCGGCGGGTGTGGTGCTGTACGAGGCGTCGCGGCACCGCGCCTGAGACGGGTCACCGGGGAGGGGACGGAGCCTTCACGGAGCCTTCACGGGGCGGTCGGGACACACCCCGTACCGCCCCTGACCGCCCCCGTACCGCCCCCTGAACGGGCCCGCCGTCCGCCCCCGTACCGTCCCCCGAACGGCCCTGCTTGATGATCTTGACGGGTCTCGGACACATAGGCGTGTCAAGGCAGTGTCCTAAACACAAGTCACTCGGTTAGATGAGTGTGGACACCAGAACGCCCCGGCCCGGGTTCGACGATCAGCCCCCGCTGAGCATGCTCAAGGTGGACTGCGATCCCGCGCAGGTCATCGTGAACCACGCCAGCTTCCGGGTGAAGCTCGCAACGCCTCAGCGCCCCAGCCCCCTGCGCATCCCCGCCATGACCGGCGCGGCGGTCGCCGCCGGCGGCAGGGCGCCACGGAGGCGGGCGCCCGTCGTCTGGAGCGGGAAGTCGGCGCCGGGCGACCCCGGGGCCGGCGGGCTCCTCCAGGCCGTACGGAACTCCGCCCTGGTACCGGCGGGCGGGGCCCACGGCCCCGGAAGACGGTACGAGGCCGGCGCCACGCAGGTCATCCCCCGGCCGGGACCGGGCACCGACACCGAGACGACGATGCCGACCCCCGTCGTCGGCGGCCCCCGTACGGAGGCCACGCCGCTGCTGCCGCCCATGCGCCGGGCGGTCGGCGCGTACGACCTGCCCGAGCAGGGCAGGGGAGCGTACGGCGGCCGGGGCGTGGACGACACCGGCACCGGCTTCGACTTCGACGACGACCTCGGGTACGACCCCGACGAGCGCCCGCGCCTCCAGCGCCACGGCAACGACTCCGTCCGGCACGCCTACTACCCCGGCCGCCGGATGAACCTCGGCGTGGTGCTGCTCCCGCTCCGCGTCTTCCTCGGCTTCATCTCCGTCTACGCGGGCATGGGCAAGCTCTGCGACCCCGTCTACTTCGACGGCGGCGAGCGCGGCTCCATGGTCAAGTGGCTCAGCTCGCTGCACCCGTGGGCGCTGGCGGAACCCCTGCGGGAGTTCGCGCTCTCGCACCCGGTCGGCGCGGGGCTCAGCGTCGCCTTCCTCCAGATCGTCGTCGGCGTCCTGACCGTCCTCGGCCTCTGGCAGCGGGTCGCCGCCTCCGTCGGGACGCTGCTGTCGGCGGCGCTGCTGCTGACGGTGAGCTGGCGGACCGTACCGGCGTACGACGCGCCCGACATCATCTATCTGGCCGCCTGGTCCCCGCTGATCATCGCGGGCGCGCCCGTCTACTCCGTCGACGGACGGCTCGCGAGCGAGGCGTGGCGCACGCTCGGACCGCGCTCCGAGATCTGGGACCTGCGACGGCGCGTGCTGCGCAGGGGCACGATCGTGGCGAGCGTCGTCATCGGGCTGACGCTGCTGATCGGCTCGATGCTGGGCGGGGCCGTGCGCTCCTCCGACCTGGTGCGGGTGCCGGGCCCGGGCGTCGACCCGGTCAACCAGCTTCCCGGCATGCCGCTGCCGCAGCGGCAGCGCGGCGCGTCGGGCGGCGCGTCCGGCTCGCCGGACAGCGGCGGCGCCACCAGCGGTACGTCGTCGGCGCCGTCAGCGACCCGCTCGGGCAGCCCGTCGGCGCGGGAGTCGGCGCCGGGCGCCGGTACGACGCCGGAGAGCGGCGGCGCGAGCACCGGGGCCGGTACGGGGACGGGCACGGGGCGGACGGGGCAGCAACAGCAACAGCAGCAGCCCAGCCAGACCCAGGGCGCCGTCCAGCAGCCGCCCCGGACGGCCGAGCAGGCCCCGCCGCCCGCCAGCAGCCAGGGACCGTCCTCCACGGGCGGTACGGGCGACGGGAGCGGCGGGGGAGGCGGCGACGGGGGCGCGCCCGCCACCGGCTCGTCCGGGGGCTCCTCAGGGGGCGGCGGAAACCGTAACCCCATCGGTGGACTCCTCGGCTGACGCGACCGCCACACCCGCTCTCCGACGAGGGGGCGGCCACCCGGACCACGGGATGGCCGCCCCCTTCCTCCTGTTCGCCCTGTCCGGGCTCAGCGGGACCCGCCGGCCAGCTCCTTCGCGGCCTCCGTGAGGTCCTTCGCGGTGTCGATGGCGCGCCAGTACGCCCCGTGGGGCAGCGGGAAGCCCGCGAGACGGCGCTCCCGGGCCAGCCGGGGGAAGGTGGTCCGCTCATGGTCGCCGCGGTCCGGCAGCAGCTCGTGGAAGCCCGCGGAGAACACGTACACGCCCGCGTTGATCAGATACGGGGAGGGCGGGGACTCGATGAAGTCGAGGACATGGCCGAACTCGTCGGTCTCGACGGCTCCCCAGGGGATCCGCGGCCGGGCGAGCGCGAGGGTGGCGGTCGCGTCGCGCTCGAAGTGGAAGGCGGCCATCTCGCGCAGCGAGAAGCGCGTCCAGATGTCGCCGTTGGTGGCGTACCAGGGCTGCCCGGGATCCGGCAGCCCGCCCGCGGCGTGCTTGAGGCCGCCGCCGCGCCCCAGGGGCTCCTCCTCCACCACGGTGGTGACACGCAGGGGGAGATCGGCCGAGTCCAGCCACTCCTGGAGGACCTCGGCGAGATGGCCGCACGAGACGACGGCGTCGGTCACGCCCTCGGCGGCGAGCCAGGCGAGCTGATGGCCGATGATCGGGGTCCCGGTTCCGGGGATCTCGACCATCGGCTTGGGGCGGTCGTCGGTGTACGGCCGCAGCCGCGACCCCTGGCCGCCCGCGAGCACCACGGCCTGTGTCGGATACGTATGCATGCCGTGAACGATAGGCGGGGCGGTCAGGCGGCTCGCGGCCAGGGAGCGGGCGGTCCGGGTGCGGGTACGAGTACGGGTACGGGTACGGAGCGAACGAGGCGGACGGCGTGCGGGCGTCCGCGGTCCGGGGGATCAGCTCCCCGTGGCCTGCTCGGAGACGCCGTACGCGAAGGACGTGTCGCACACGGGACGGGAGAACGACTGCGCGCGCGCCGGGCCGTACGTGGCGACCGCGGCGCGTCCGAGGGCGCGGGCGATCGACACACAGTGCCGCGCGAGCGAGGGGCGCTCCTCGACCTGCCGCTGAAGGTGCGTCAGGGCGATCCCCGGATCCTTCTCCTGAAGCTCCACGAGGAGCTGGTCGCGCAGAACATCCTGGGGGGTACGGGACTTGGCCCGGACCGAGGCGGTGTCCGAGGAGGCCGTCAGGACCTGCGACTCGGTGGTGCTGGTCGCCCACGGAACACGGGCGACCGCGAGGGTCCCGGAGAGCACCAGGACGACGGGCAGTACGAATGCGAGAGTTCGGCCGATACGGCGGGCTGTGTGGGTCACGCAGGCGAGCGTAGCGGTCAGTGATGATTTGGCGACATTTAGTCACTCACTTGAGGGACGGTTCGATAGGTTTTTTCGAATCGGATGTTGACGAGCGGCATCCGAAATGGCCCCTATGGGGCGGTATTTGCGACAGGCCGACAGAATACGCCGACGGCCCCGCACCGGAGTACGGGGCCGTGCGGACGAATTCGGGCCTGAGACCGGCGCGGGCGCGCCGGACTCCGCCCTTCGCGGTACGGGATCGGGCGGGATCAGTCGGTGAGGCGCTCGCCCGTCGAGGTCGAGAAGACGTGCGTCTCGCCCGCGCGCGGCACGACGTGCAGCTTGGCACCCTTGTCCGGCACGGCACGGCCGTTGACGCGGACGACGATGTCCTTGGACTCACCGCCGACCTCGGCGGTGCCGTACACGTAACCGTCGGCGCCCAGTTCCTCGACGACGTTGACGGTCACGGCGAGTCCGGCCGGGGCGTCCTTCGAGAGCGCGCCCGCGGTGCCGCCCTCCTCGACGATGTCGAAGTGCTCGGGACGGACGCCGACCGTGACGGTCTTGTCGCCCTTCTCCGACGCGACGGAGAGCGCCTCGCGGGAGACCGGCACGACGCTGTTGCCGAACTTCACACCGCCGTCGGTGATCGGCACCTCGACCAGGTTCATGGCGGGGGAGCCGATGAAGCCGGCGACGAAGAGGTTGTTGGGCCGGTCGTACATGTTGCGCGGCGAGTCGACCTGCTGGAGCAGCCCGTCCTTGAGCACCGCCACCCGGTCGCCCATGGTCATGGCCTCGACCTGGTCGTGGGTCACGTACACGGTGGTGATGCCGAGGCGCCGCTGGAGCGAGGCGATCTGCGTACGGGTGGAGACACGGAGCTTGGCGTCGAGGTTCGACAGTGGCTCGTCCATGAGGAACACCTGCGGCTCCCGCACGATGGCCCGCCCCATCGCGACACGCTGCCGCTGACCACCGGAGAGCGCCTTCGGCTTGCGGTCCAGGTACTCGGAGAGGTCGAGGATCTTCGCGGCCTCCTCGACCTTCTTACGGATGTCCGCCTTGTTCACACCGGCGATCTTGAGCGCGAAGCCCATGTTGTCGGCGACGGACATGTGCGGGTAGAGCGCGTAGTTCTGGAACACCATCGCGATGTCGCGGTCCTTGGGCGGCAGGTGCGTGACATCGCGCTCGCCGATACGGATGGCGCCGCCGTTGACGTCCTCCAGACCCGCGAGCATGCGCAGGGAGGTCGACTTGCCGCAACCGGAGGGACCGACGAGGACGAGGAACTCGCCATCCTCGATCTCGATCTCCAACTGGTCCACGGCGGGCTTCGTGGAGCCCGGGTAGACGCGGGTTGCCTTGTCGAACGAGACAGTAGCCATGGCGATGTGTCCCCTCACCGGCAGGAACGTGCCGGACGATCCGAGTAAAGGAATGGGTCTCCCGCCGAAGGAGGCGGGAGATGGGTCTAGTCCACCTGGGTGAACTTCCCGGTGACGCTACCCGCCGCTCGGCGATCTGTCAGCACTCCTGCACGGGGTAAATTCCCGGAGGACGGGTGATCGGGTCCGGTTACACTTCTCGGACGCGCCTCCTTAGCTCAGTTGGCCAGAGCAACGCACTTGTAATGCGTAGGTCGTCGGTTCGAATCCGACAGGGGGCTCCGATGAACCCCAGGTCGGACGGCTTCTGACCTGGGGTTTTCTGCTGCTCGACACATGAACATGAGGGGCGGTCGAGAAGCCGTGAGCCGGCTTGCGTGAGCGATGCGTGAGCGGAGGGGGCCAGGGCTTACTGGGTGAGCCTGCCCCGCTTGGTGATCTGGCCCCTCCGTTGCTCTCGGCCGGCGCCCCTTCCTGCTTGAGCTACGGGGGCACGGGTGGCGTACCGAGTGTCTGCCGTACCGCGCCCGTGAAGCGTTCCCGACTGACCCACCGTGGGCCGCTTCGACGTCGCCAAGGGCGAAGCCCCGCCGTTCCACCTGCACACCCGCGAGGACGAGGTGTTCATGCTGACCGAGATCCCCAAGTCCCTCCTGGCGGACCCGGGTTCGGGTCGGGACCTGTCGTGCTCCAGCGCACGGACTGCCTGGAAACCGACAGGGGCGGTCACGAGACGTACAGGGCGAAGGCACGGTTGAAGTCGTCGGAGTCGACGACTGCCAGGAAATACTCCAGCTCACGCATTTTCATCAGTCCCCGTCCGCGCGTCACGTCACGCGAACGCCCTCGCGGTCTTCGAGGGCGCTGATGGCGGTGGCGGTGAGGCTGTGGGTGATGTGGCCCCGCATCAGCTGGCCGGCTTCGGCGGCGCGTCCTTCCACGATGAGGGAGACAAGTTGGTGGTGTTCCTGTAGGTCCCGGGTGCGGGGTTCGTCACCGGGCGGGAGTTCGAGGCCGAGGCGCCGGTACCGGTCGGACTTGTCCCACAGGTCGTCCAGGAGACGGATGAGGACGTCGTTGTGCGAGGCCCGGTACAGCGCCTGGTGGAAGCCGCGGTGGGCCGTGAGTGCCTCTTCCCCCCATTGGCGGGTGACGGGGAGGAGGCGGTCGACGGCGGCCTGCATCGTGGCGATGTCGTCGTCGGTACGTCGCCGGGCGGCGAGTTCGGCGGCGGTCGGGTCCAGGGACAGGCGGACTTCGAAAAGCTGGCGGGCCTCGTCCGAATTCATGACGGAGACCCGGACGTCACGGTGGGTTTCCACGGTGACGAGCCCCTCGCTGCTGAGGCGGCGGATGGCCTCGCGCAGGGGCGTGATGCTCATGTTGAGGGACTCGGCGAGGTCGTACTGGGCGAGCCGTGACCCGGCGGGAAGGGTGCCGAAGAGGATCCGGTCGCGGAGTTCCGCGTAGGCGAGGTCGCTCTTGCTGAAGAACAGGTTCTGTCCTGCCATAGCCCCCTGACCATTCCTTTCCGGAGCTTCTCCACCCCTTGACATCGCGCAGCGGGCCAGCTCACTCTAACAGGCGTTGCATCTTATAAGATATGAGGAAGGCTTCGCAGTGAAGATCACCAACGTCTACGAGGGCGTCGTTCCGATCAGCTCCTCGATCCGCAACGCGTGGATCGACTTCAGCGCGATGGACTGCTCGATCGTCGCGATCGTCAGCGATGTCATCCGCGACGGGAAGCCGGTGGTGGGTTACGGCTTCAACTCCAACGGCCGCTACAGCGCGGGCGAGATCCTGCGCCGCCGCGTCCTGCCGCGGCTGATGGACGCCGAACCCGGCAGCCTGCTCGACGAGCAGGGCGGCCTGGACCACGCCAAGGCGTGGGACGTGATGATGCGTAACGAGAAGCCCGGCGGGCACGGCGAGCGCTCGGTCGCGGTCGGTGTGGTGGACATGGCCCTGTTCGACCTGGCCTCCAAGATCGAGGGCAAGCCGCTGTACCGGTACCTGTCCGAGCGCTACGGCGACGGACAGCCCGACGACTCCGTCTTCGTCTACGCCGCGGGCGGCTACTACGCCCCGGGCAAGACCCTTACCGACCTTCAGGACGAGATGCGCGGCTTTCTCGACCTGGGCTACGACGTCGTCAAGATGAAGATCGGCGGCGCCGACCTGGCGGAGGACCTGCGCCGTATCGAGGCCGTCATCGACGTCCTGGACGGCGACGGCTCCCGGCTGGCCGTCGACGTCAACGGCCGCTTCGACCTCACCACCGCCCTGGAGTACGGGCGGGCCATCGAGCCGTACGGGCTGTTCTGGTACGAGGAGATCGGCGACCCGCTCGACTACCACCTCAACGCCACCGTCGCCGAGCACTACCGCGGCCCCATCGCCACGGGCGAGAACCTCTTCTCCCTCCAGGACGCCCGCAACCTGATCCGCTACGGCGGCCTGCGCCCCGACCGCGACACCGTCCAGGTCGACCCCGCGCTCTCCTACGGTCTGGTGGAGTACCTGCGCATCCAGGACATGCTCCGTCAGCACGGCTGGTCCTCCCGGCGCTGCATCCCGCACGGCGGGCACCAGTTCTCCCTCCACATCGCCGCCGCCCTCAAGCTCGGCGGCAACGAGTCCTACCCCGGCGAGTTCCAGCCCACCGGCGGCTTCGCCGACGACGCCGTCGTCGAGAAGAGCCGCGTCGGCCTGACCGACACCCCCGGCATCGGCTTCGAGAGCAAGGCCGCCTTCTACAAGGTGCTGCGCGCCCTGCACGGCTGACCGCCACCCCGCCGCAGACGCGCCCGCCACCGGGCGGGCGCCGTCGGCCGCGCCGTCGGATACGGGCGCCGCACACGAGATCGGGGGCGCGCGAGCCGCGTCGCGTCCCCCGCACCCCCACGGGACAGGGCTACACACGATCGTCGTGCAAGGGAGCACCAACGATGACAAGCACCACCACCGCCGACCGCCCGCAGCGGTCACGGCTGAGCCGTCTCATACGTGAGCTGTGGTTCCAGGTCGTACTGGCCGCCGTCCTCGGCATCGCCGTCGGCATCCTCGCGCCCGGGCTGGGTGAGGACCTGAAGCCGCTCAACGACTGGTTCATCGCGCTGGTCAAGATGATCGTGATCCCGGTCATCTTCTGCGTGGTCACCACCGGCATCGCCTCCATGGACAACCTGCGCAAGGCGGGCCGGATCGGTGTGAAGGCGATCGGCTACTTCCTGGTGCTGTCCCTGGTGTCCATGCTGATCGGGCTGGTCGTCGCCAACATCTTCCAGCCCGGCTCCGGCCTGCACGTCGACCCCTCGTCGCTGAACGCCGACGACGTGCCCAGGACCGCCACCGAGCACGCCACCTTCACCGGCTTCGTCTCCTCCCTCATCCCCGCCTCCCTGCTGGGCGCGATCACCGGGGACGCGATCCTGGCCGCGCTGATGGTCTCGATCGTCTTCGGTGTGGCCCTGAACATGGCCGGCGAGGAAGGGGCACCGCTGACCCGCGGCATCAAGGCGCTGTCGGACGTCGTCTTCCGCATCGTGGGCTGGGTGATGCGGCTCGCGCCCCTGGGCACCTTCGGCGCCCTGGCCACCGTGGTCGCCACCTACGGCGCCGAGAGCCTCAAACAGCTCGGCTACCTCATCATCCTGTTCACCGCGACCTGCGTCATCTACGTCCTGGTCGTCCTCGGCGCCATCATGCGGGCCTGCCGCCTGAGCCTGTTCGGCCTCATGCGCTTCCTCAAGGCCGAACTGCTCGTCGCCCTCAGCACCTGTTCCAGCGAGGCCGTTCTGCCCCAGTTGGTACGCAAACTGGAGATCCTCGGCGTCGGCCGGCCCGTGGTCGGCATCGTCATCCCCTCCGGGTTCTCCTTCAACCTGGACGGCTCCGCGGTCTACCTCACGATGGCCTCCCTCTTCCTGGCCCAGGCCATGGGCATCGATCTGTCCTGGCAGCAGCAGCTGATCATGGTCGGCGTCATGATGCTCACCAGCAAGGGCACCGCCGGGATCGCGGGCGGCGCGTTCATCGTCCTCGCCAGCACCGTCACCGCGGTCGGCCACATCCCGCTCGCCGCCCTCTCCCTGATCGTCGGCATCGACCGCATCCTCAACGAGGGCCGCGTCTTCATCAACGTCCTCGGCAACGCCGTCGCCACGATCGTGATCGGCAAGTGGGAGAACGACTTCGACACCGAACAGGCCCGCAAGGTCCTGCACTCCCGCACCACCACGCCGCCGCAGGGCGAGTTGGACACCGCCAAGGTCGGCGCCGACACGTAGCCGTGCCCGTCGAGTGCGGTCACCCCTCGACGGCTCCTTTGCCCACCACCGCCTCAGCTCGACCCGATGCCGCGACGCCGAACAGCGACACCGGATCCGCCGGGTGGGACCACTTCACCAGGCAGAGACCGCCGATCCATGGATAAACCTTCCTCTCCCGCCCCCGCGCGGGCGCCCCTACGGTCGAGGCTGCGGGCGCTCATCGGCCCGCCGCAACCAAGGAGCGAACCCCCCATGAAGATGACCGGCAACACGATCCTGATCACCGGCGGAACCTCGGGGATCGGGCTCGGCCTGGCCCTGCGCCTGCACGAGGCCGGCAACAAGGTGGTCGTCGCCGGCCGGCGCGAGGAACTCCTCGACGAGATCACTGCCAAGCATCCGGGCATCGACGCGCTCGTCCTCGATGTCGCGGACCCCGACTCGATTGCCCGGGCCCGTGAGACCGTGGCGGCGAGCCACCCGGGGCTGAACGTGCTGGTCAACAATGCCGGCATCATGCTGCGGGAGAACGTCCTCGACCCGGCCGGACTCCAGGTCGCCGAGGATCAGATCATGACCAACCTGCTCGGCACGATCCGGATGACGTACGCCTTCCTGCCGCTGCTGGTGGGCAAGGAGGATGCGGTCGTCATGAACGTCACCTCCGCGCTGGCGTTCGTACCGTTCCCGATCACCCCGACCTACAGCGCGACCAAGGCCGCGCTGCACTCCTTCTCCGAGAGCCTGCGCATCCAACTCGCCGGTGATGACGCCGGCGTCCAGGTGATCGAGATGGTCCCGCCGGGCGTGCGTACGGGCCTGCTGGGCCAGCAGGACGACGACCACGCCATGCCGTTGGACGACTTCCTCACCGAGACCCTCGACCTGCTGCGCCAGAAGCCCGACGCGAAGGAACTTGTCGTCGAGCGCGCCAGGATCATCCGCGACGCGGAGGCCAACGGCTCCTACGACAACGTCCTCGCCATGATCAGCGGAAGCTGACCGACCCGTAACGACGGAAGCGAAACACACGACCGAAGCCGACGAGGACGACGAGGACACTGTCGGATCAGCACGTGGGCGGTCCCTGCGGGGTCACATCAGGGATGAACGCGAGCCGGACCGCTGCGGGGAGGTCCTCGCCGAAGACGCGGAACGGTAAGGAAGCGTCTTCGCCTTCGCCCCGGTCGCCGGGCTGGAAGCGACCAGCTCCGTCCTGAGTACCGACGGGTACGAGGTCGCCCGTCACCGACGAACACAGTCGTATCGGACGGTCCGGGCGACGAGGCCCGAGGCCGGTCCGAAGCGGCGGGCGTCGTCGACGGGGGGACCGTCGCCGCAGGCCGCCTTCCACGCCGACGGCCTGCGGCGCACCGCCGACGGTCGGCGAATGTCCCAGCGGGTCATGCAGGTCAAGTGGGCATCGGGTCGTCTCGCTGCGAGCGCCCTCGGCGTCGGTCGAACGAGCGGCTTCGCGCGGGTGGGAGAGGACGGCTCATCCATGGACCGGTGGTCTCTGGATAGTCGGGCGGGACGGGGCGAGTATGGAGACATGGACAAGAAAGAACTGGCGGAATTCCTGCGCCGCCGGCGTGAGATGTTGCGCCCGCGCGACGTCGGGCTGACCGAGGGGCCGCGCAGGCGTACGCAGGGGCTGCGCCGCGAGGAGGTCGCGCAGCTCGTCGGCATGTCCACCGACTACTACGCCCGGCTGGAACAGCAGCGTGCTCCGCAGCCCTCCGTCCAGATCACCGCGGCTCTCGCCCGGGCGCTGCGGCTGACCCTGGACGAACGCGACCATCTCTTCGTCCTCATCGGCCACAACGCCCCGGCCCGCTTCCAGCGCTCCGAGCATGTCAGCCCGACGCTGATGCGGGTCCTGGACCGACTGAACGACACCCCGGCCCTGGTGCACACCGACCTGGTCGACACCCTCGCGATGAACCCGTTGGCTGTCGCACTGCTCGGCGACCAGACCCGCCACACCGGTCTGGCCCGCAGTGGCTACTACCGCTGGTTCATGGACCCGGCCGAGCGTCTGCTGTACCCCGAGGAGACCCACGAACGCCACGGCCGTGCCCAGGCAGCGCGCCTGCGGGCCGCGCTGGCAGCGGGCAGCGACACCCCCCGAGCCGCCCGGATCCTCGCCGAACTCCAGGAACACAGCCCCGAGTTCGTCCGCATGTGGGAACTTCAGGAGGTCGCCCAACGCTACGACGACTGCAAGACCATCCTCCATCCCGAACTCGGCCGCATCGATGTCGACGGCCAGGTCCTGTTCACCGAGAACCGTGCCCAGGCTCTGGTGGTGCTGACCACGCGCCCCGGCACGGAGAGCCACAGCAAGCTCGAACTGCTCTCCGTCATAGGGCACCAGCAGCTCACCCCCTGACGTCCTGGTGCCCTTCGGCCGGGGTGTGGGGACCTGTGTGCCGAACCCGGTCAGGGTCGCCGGCGGGTCGCCGGTTTGACCGGACGCCGCCTCCGCTTTACTCTCGAATGCGTACGGAGGCAGCATCCGTTTTGCTGCGACCGCAGGATCACGGCAGGCAGGCAGGAGGGCATCATGGGCGCTGGTGAGCAGCGGGGGCGCAAGCCCCGCGCGGACGTCCAGCGCAATCGCGCTGCCCTCCTGGAGACCGCGCAGCGTCACTTCCTGCGGCACGGGGTCGGCACCTCGCTTGAGGCGGTGGCCAAGGAGGCGGGCGTCGGGCCGGGCACCCTGTACCGGCACTTCCCCACGCGGGAGGCGCTGCTGGCGGCTGTGCTGCAGACGCGTTCCGAGGAGCTGGTGGCCCGCCAGGCGGACATCGATCAGCTCGGCGACCCGGTCGATGCGCTGGAGCAGTGGCTGCGGGCGATGGAGGAGTACTTCAGCGCCTTCAGCGGGCTGCCGGACCCGCTGATGGCCGCGGCCAGGGCGCAGGAGCCGGACAACCCGCTCACGATTCCCTGCGACATCCTCATCTCCGCCACCGATCAGTACGTGGAAGCGGCGCAGCTCGCGGGGCGTGTGCGCGCGTCGGTGCGGGGGCACGACCTGTTCCTCGCGGCCTGTTCCGTTGCCTGGATCAAGGGCACCGGCATGGAGGAGGAGCCGCTCGACCGGCTCCGCACGCTCATCGCGAGCGGCTACCGCGAGCGGGACGTCCAGGCGTAGAACGCCGGCACCACCCCGCTCCACCCCGCAACGCCAGGCGGCACCCCGCAACGCCGGGCGGCACCACGACGCGGCCATCACATCGCGCTGCCCTCAGGGGCAGCACAACCTCCCAAGGGATAAATCATGAAAATTACTGTCATAGGCGCCGGTGCCATCGGCGGGAACCTCGCTGCCAAGCTCAGCACGGCCGGTCACGACGTCCAGGTGGCCGACGCCCGCGGCCCCGAGACCGTCCGGGCACAGGTGCTGGAGTCCGGGGCCCGTGCGAGGGACCTCGCCGACGCCGTCCAGGGCCGGGACGTCATCGTCCTGGCCGTCCCCTTCGGGGTGGCGGGGAAGCTGGCCGGCCTGTTCGCCCCGGTCCCCGCCGAGACGGTGGTCATCGACACCTCGAACTACTATCCGCACCTCAGCGGGCAGATCGAGGCCGTGGACAACGGCGAGGTCGACAGCGTGTGGAACGCCGAACAGCTGGGGCGCCCCGTGGTCAAGGCGTGGAACGCCGCCCTGGCCGAAACCCAGCGGACCCGGGGCGTTCCGGCCGGAACACCCGGCCGCCTCGCCATCCCCGTCGCCGGCGACTTCGAGGAGGCGCGGCGTGTGGCCATGCAGCTCGTGGACGACACCGGCTTCGACCCCTACGACGCCGGCACGCTGGCCGACTCCTGGCGCCAGCAGCCCAACAGCCCCGCCTACTGCACCGAGCTGACCCTGGAGGAGCTCCCGGCGGCCCTGGCCGCGGCCGACCGCGTCAAGGACGCGGCCATCCGCGACAGCGTGCCGGAACGCTTCGCCACCCTCCCGGCCACGGCCACCCTGGAGGACATCGTCGAAATGAACCGCGCCGCCCACCGCTGAGCCACCGACGCGGCTCTCGCGCACACAACGGCACCAGGGCGACAGCGTCGGCACGCCACGCACACACACGACGAACACGAAGAGCGCACAGCCCCCCACGCTGCAGCCTGCGGCCCCGGCACGCCGCTGCCCACGAGCATCCGCAAGCCTGCCGGTACCCGTAGGGGTGCGTCCGCACCCGGCCCTTACGCCGGCCGCCTCCTGGTGTGGCCTGCCGTACTGCGCCGTGGCGGTGACTGCGCGCCATAGAGAGGAACCGCCTTGCCCGGCACCGCATCACCCTTCACCGACATCGCACGCTCCCGACGCTCCCCCCGGCGGTTCCTGCCCGCCGCCCTGTCCCCTTCGGACATCCGCGGTGTGCTGGAAGACGCACAGACGGCCCCCTCGAACAGCAACACCCAGCCGTGGGCGGTGCACGTCGTCTCGGGTGCGGCGCGGGAGGCCCTGGGCAAAGAGCTGCTCCGGGCCGAGGAGGAGGGACGGACCTCCCCGGACTTCACCGATGGCTACGGTGAGGGCATCTACCTTGAGCGGGCGCAGGCCCTGGCCGCAGCCAATTACGGAGCCCGGGGCATAGCGCGCTCGGACCGGGAGGGCAGGCGGGCGGCGGTCCGCGAGAACCTGGAGTTCTACGGCGCGCCCCATGCCGCCTTCCTGTTCATGCCGGCACTCGGCGACGGGGTGCGGACGGCCGGCGACATCGGCATGTACGCGCAGAACTTCCTGCTCTCGCTGGCGGCCCGGGGGCTGGCCGGCATCCCGCAGACCGTACTCGGCGTCTACGCCGACACCGTCCGCGAGTTCCTGGGCGTTCCCGAGGAGCTCAAGCTGCTGTTCGGCATCTCCTTCGGCACGGCCGACCCGGCGGCACCGGTGAACGCGGTCGGCAGGGAGCGGATCCCGCTCCAGCGGAGCGTGGTCCTGCATGACACCCCTGGCGTCCTCGACAGGCAGTAGCACGTCCGCCCGCAGGAACCGTCCGGCGCGTGGGTCCGGGCCACCACTCGGCCGGCCCGGGCCCGGCGCCGCAAGGCTTTTGACAATTCGGAGGATGCCTCCGTATTCTCGTCGGGAAGGCAACCGGAGGAGCCCTCCGTTTTCATCGCCTCGTCTGGAGGAGCAACCATGACAAGCCGACAGATGATCCTGGGCATGCAGTTCAGCGGCGGTTACGGGGCCGCGCCCGGGGCCTGGCGGCTGCCGGGTGCGAACCTGAACAGCTACACGGACATGGACCAGTTCGTGCGTTACGCGCAGGCCGCCGAGCGGGGAAAGGTCCAGCTGCTGTTCATCGCGGACACCCCGGTCCTGGACGTCGACCTCGACCACCACGCCCCGCACCACATGATCGACCCGCTGCTGATCCTGACCGTCCTCGCGCGCGAGACCGAGCGGATCGGCCTGGTCACCACCGCCTCCACCACGTTCACCGAGCCCTACAACCTCGCCCGCCAGTTCAAGGCCCTGGACGTGATCAGCCGCGGCCGGGCCGGCTGGAACGCGGTGACCACCTCCGACCCCGCCGCCGCGGCGAACTTCGGCGCGACGATCCCGCCGCGCGCGGAGAAGTACGAGCGTGCCCACGAGGTCATCCAGATCGTCCAGGCACTGTGGGGCAGCTGGGAGAAGGATGCCTGGCTGCTCGACGTCGAGGGCAAGCGGTTCGCCGACATGGAGAAGATCCAGCCGGTCAACCTCCAGGGCAAGCATGTCGCCTCCCGCGGCCCGCTGCCCATTCCGCCGTCCGAGCAGGGCCAGCCGGTCATCTTCCAGGCGGGTGGCGGCAGTTACGGCCTGGAAATCGCGGGCCGGTACGCCAGCGGCGTCTACGCCAACCCGTACACCATCGAGGACGCCCGGGCCCAGCGCCAGACCCTGCGGGACGCCGCCAAGCGCGCCGGACGCGACCCGGACGAGGTGAAGATGCTCGCCGGCTTCATGCCGACCATCGCCCCCTCCCGCCAGGCCGCCCTGGAGCGGCGCCACTTCCTGGACGAGGTCGTCGACCTGGACCAACGCGTCCGCTACCTCGGCGCCATGATCGGCCTCCCGCTCGGCCCCGGCCGGCTCGACGAGCCGCTGACCGCGGACCAGCTCGCCGACGCCATGCCCAGTCCGCACGACCCGCGCTCCGCCCGCGCCCTCGAAGTGGCCCGGGAAGGCTGGACCCTGCGCGACGTGCTCGCCCACGGCGTCATCGACTACCACCCGGTGGTCGCCGGCACCGCCGCCGACGTGGCCGACCACATGCAGCAGTGGTTCGAGGCAGGGGCCTGCGACGGCTTCTCGATCGCCATCGACAGCTACCACGACGGCTTCGACGCCTTCGTCGACCAGGTCGTCCCGATCCTGCGGGAACGCGGCTTGTTCCACGACGACTACGAAGGCCCCACCCTGCGCGAGAACCTCGGCGCCCACGAGCAGTACGGCCTCGACCCACGCCTCACGAAGCCAGCCCGGTCATGACCACCACCCCGCACCCGTCCAACTCCGCGCCCCCTCAAGCGTTCCGCGACGCCATGGCCGCCGTCGCCCCCGGTCAACCGTGGTTACCACCATGGATGGCGATCGCCCTCACAGCACCATGGTCAGCGCCTCCGCCTCCTACTCCCAGACACCCCCGATGGTGGCGATGCCGCTGGACAATCGCTCCCAACTCCTTGCGCTTGTCCGCCGCATCGGCCGCTTCGGCCTCAACCTCCTGGGCGCCGCCGGCAGGCTGGGAGACGGCCCTGCGCTCCCGGAGCTACGCCGAAGCGGCAAGTGGCCGAGAGTGACGTTGGTGGAGCTCGGTGTGGCCAACCGTGGCGGCGGGGACGCTCGGCCGGGGGCGTGGTGTGGAGCGGCTCGGGCGGGGCTGCCGCGTGGTGCTGCGGCGTGTCAGCGGGGCTCCTGCGCGCAGAGCAGAGTGAGGGCGTTACGGATGCCCTCTTCGAGGAGTTCGTCGGAGAGCCGCCGGTCGGCCAGGGCGCGGGAGAGCTGCAGCGTCCCGACCATCATGGCGTAGACGCTGAGGGCCTTCATGTGCACCGAGCGCGGATCGGCAGGCGCCAGGCGGGCGCCGATACCGTCGATGACGGCGAGTACGCCGTCGGTGTACGCCTGCTTGGTCTCGTCCGTGCAGCGCCCGATCTCATCGAGGAGAGCGGCGGAGGGGCAGCCCTCGTCGGGACTGTCGCGGTGCTGGGGCGACAGATACCACCGCACTATCTGCTCGAGTCCGGCGATCCCGGGGGCCGCCTGCTCGATGACGTTCGCGTACTGCGCGCGCAACTGGTCCGCGACCGCGGTGGTCACGAGGTCGTCCTTGGATGCGAAGTGGGCGTAGAAGGCGCCGTTGGTCAGTCCGGCGTCCGCCATCAGCGTCGAGATGCCCGAGCCGTCGATACCGTCCTGCTTGAACCGGCGGCCGGCGGTCTCTATGATCCGCTGCCTCGTCGCCTGCTTGTGGTCTTTCTCGTAACGCGCCACGCGCTCGCTCCTTTGTGCGCCGGAAGGGTCACCTGCCCTCCGCCGGCTTCGCCATCATATTGGATTGCGAACGTACTCCAATGGTGTGCGGACGGCGGCTTGAAGCACCGCCATGCCTTCTCTGCGGCCAGCCCGATTCAGTCGCTGTCGGGCGCCATCGAGATCACGACCTTTCCGGCCGTGGTACGCCCCTGCGCAACGTACGCCATCGCCTCAAGCGTCCGGTCGAAGGGGAAAGTTCGGTCGATGACCGGGCGGAGCCGTCCGTTGTCGTACAGGGCGCCGAGTTCACGGAGCTGGGCGCCGCTGGCCTGCATGAAGAAGAACTGATAGCGCACCCCCAGGGCCTTGGCCTGCTTGCGCACCTTGCGGCTGAGCGCGTTCATGACCACGCCCATGAACGACGGGGCGTCGAGTTGCCTGGCGAACCCGACGTCCGGCGGGCCGACGACACCGATGGCCAGGCCGCCCGGCTTCAGCACAGTCAGCGACTTCTCGAGGTTCGTCCCGCCAAGGGAGTCCAGCACCAGGTCGTAGCCGGACAGCACCTGCGAGAAGTCCTCCTTGGTGTAGTCGACGACGATGTCGGCGCCGAGGCTCCTGACCAGCTTCTCGGTGCGGGAGTTCGTGGTCGTCGCCACCGTGGCACCGAGGTGCTTGGCGAGCTGGATGACCGTCGATCCGAGGCCACCTGCACCGGCGTGGATGAGCACCTTCTGACCCGGCATCACGTGGGCGCGGTCGACGAGGATCTGCCAGGCGGCCAAGGCCACCAGCGGCACCGCGGCCGCCTCGGGGAGGGTGAGTGACTCCGGCTTGGGCGAGACGTCGTCCTGGTCGATCGCGATGAACTCGGCGAAGCCTCCGATCCGCAGGTCGCGGGGGCGTGCGTAGACCTCGTCGCCGACTGCCAAGTCGCGCACGGCCGACCCGACCTGCGTCACGATGCCGGCGACGTCGTGGCCGAGCACGAACGGAAGCCTGTACTTCAGGAGTCGTTTGAACTCCCCGTTGCGGACCATTTTGTCCAGCGGGTTGATGCTGGTGGCGCTCACTCGGACCAGGACGTCGCCGTCCCCGACCGCAGGCTCGGGAACGTCTGCGGCGCGCAGGCCGTCCTTGCCGTACTTCTCGACGACGAATGCCTTCATGTCAGCCACCCCTTTTGCGTGATCTTCTCGGTTGCTTTCTCTGCGGACGATGCGCATGTCCGGGCAGCTTCCACATCAGCTGCCGAGGTGCCGTCGAAGCCACTGCCCCATCTGCTCGATCGCCCGGTCCACCTCGGGCACGCGCCCCGCGCCCAGGATGAACGAGTGCTGGCCCCCGGGCAGCGGGCGGACCTCGGAGAGGATCTTGAAGTCGGCGAGTCGACGGCCGAAGTCGGCGCCCTCGCCGGCGAGCGCCTCGTACTCGCCGTAGTGGAGGGCCGTGGGCGGCAGGCCGGTCAGGTCGGCGTTCACGATGCTGATGTCGGGGGCGGCGAAGTCCACGCCGGGGTCCTGCAGCCAAGCCGCTCGGAACTGCTGGAGGATGTCCCGGCTGAGCATCTTGTCGAGTTCCTCGTTCTCGTCCACCTTCGGGTTGCTGATGGTGAGGTCGGTCCACGGCGAGATGCTGATGATCGCCCCAGGGGCTGCCTCGCCCTTGGCGAGCAGGCGCAGCGGCAGCGCGACCGCGAGGGTGCCTCCGATGGAGTGGCCGGTGCTGCCGATGTTCCGCGGCTCGTAGCCCTGCGCGAGCAGCCAGCGGTAGGCGGTCTCGGCGTCGTCGATCTGCGCCGGGTGGGGGTGTTCGGGCGCCAGACGGAAGCCCACGACGAGTGAGCGGGCTCCGGCCGCCTTGGCGATGTGGCCGGCTGCCTTGCGGTCCGATGCGATCGAGGCGGCGACCGATCCGCCGAAATGGAAGTGGAGCAGCGCCTTGTCGGGGTCGGCGCCCTCAGGGATGGCCCACAGGGCGGGGACGCCGCCCGCGTCCACGTCGGCGTAGGTGACGCCTTCCGGCTCGGTCGAGGCCGAAGCGTGTGTGTCGACGATGGCGCGGACGACGGCCAGATCGAGGCCCGGTGTCGACGCCTTCGCGCGCACGCTTTCGAGGAACTGCGCGAACTGCTGTGCTTCCGTGCTGATTCCCATGATGGTGATGCTCCTTGTCAGGTCCGAGCTGAGCGCGCGCGCCTCTCGCGCGCACTGCGGGGCGATGGGCCGGGGGCGACGTCAGCCGGGCAGCCGGTTGAATTTGCGGATCTGCTTGTCGAAGATCCCGGCGGGGACGAGGCGTCGCGCGGTGGTGATGCGTGAGGCGAGCGGTCCGGCGGTGTAGCGCAGCTTCGGCTTCGGGGCGGTGGCTGCCGTGACGATCTCCTTGGCGACGACGGCGGGGTCGTCGCCGGTCTTCATCGCCGCAGCGAGCACTTCGTCGAAGACACGCCGCCGCTCCGCATACAGCGGCAGCGGGGTGTCGGGCTGCGCGGCATTGGCATCGAAGGCGGTCCGGGTGTAGCCGGGCTCGACGAGCAGGACGCGGACGCCGTGCTCGCGGACCTCGTGGTCCAGGGACTCGGAGTAGCCCTCGACGGCGTGCTTCGCGGCGACGTAGAGGGCCATGTAGGGCTGCGGGATGACGCCGAGGACGGACGAGAGGTTGACGATGCGTCCACGGCCCTGGGTGCGCATGTGCGGCAGGACGGCCTTCGTCATGCGGACGAGACCGAAGAAGTTGAGGTTGAAGAGGCTCTGGGCCTGGGCGACGGAGTTCTCCTCGGCGGCGCCGGCCGAGCCCAGACCGGCGTTGTTGACGAGGACGTCGATCCGTCCGAACCGTTCGATCACTTTCTGGACGGCGGCGGTGACGGATTCGTCACTGGTCACGTCGAGGTCGAGGAAGGTCACGTCGGCGGGCGGGGTGAGGCCCGAGGTGTTCCGTCCGGTTCCGATCACCTCGAACCCGGCTGCGACGAGGGCGCGAGCGGTGGTGTTACCGATCCCCGATGACGCCCCCGTCACGAGTGCTACCGGCCGATGTGTCGCCATCACGGACTCCTTGCGTCATTGAATTACGATCGTTTGGCTTACGATCGTAAGCCTATTGCGCGATGGGGTGGATGGCAAGGAGCGGCTCCGGCGATCGCCGGGAATCTGCGGCTTGGCGCGGGAGGGGAAAGGGGGCGACGAAGGCGGCAGGTCACCGGTACGAGCCAGCAGTGGCGCCCGCCGACAGCCGTGCCCCGCGAGGTGTTCCTCGGCAGCCACCTCTACCGGCAGAACCGCGACCTGCTGTGGGAGCCGGTCTCCCGCAGCGACCTCGGCGAGGAGGGCTGGCTGCACCTGGCGTACGCCGACAAGACCCTGGTGACCCGGATCGGCGGACCGGGCGCCGCCACCACGCCGCAGGCGGGCCGGCCCACATCCTCGGCCACCCTGCCGTCACTGGTGGCGCGCGTGCTGGAGCTCCTCGGCATCGGCACCGGCACCGGCTGCTCCACCGCGCTGCTGGAGGGCGGCGAAGTCGGCGTGCGCCGTTTCGACGGCCTCCGGGTGCGCCTGGGTCTTCTCGTGCTCGGCCGGAGCCCGGTAGATGCTGGAGAGGCCGGGGCTCTGTCCTTTACGGCAGCCGGTGGGGATGAGCGGGCCGGGCTGGATGTCCTGGCCTCGAACTGCGGGGGGACCCGGACCCGGGTGCTGTTCAGCATTTCCCAGAACATGCCTGGTCCCACTTTTGAGTGAGAACGAGTTGTGACAGTGAATCCCGTGATCCGGACCGCTTCCGCCGACCGTTCTTGATCTCGCTCCGGGAAGGGGCGTCGTTTCTGCGAGTCGTCCGCCGTGGGGCATGCGGTCGGTGGATCTGCTGGCAGGCGGACGAGAAGGGGGCTGTGGACCCGGATCGCGTGATGGCCGCATGACTCCTGCGACTGCTCGTCAGGGCAGCTCGGGGTAGAGCGCTGCGACGCCACCGGCCAGTCCAGCCTGCACTTGGCGGCTGATGTCGTCCACGACGATCTTCTGGATGCCGTAGGCCGGCGGCCTGGGGTGACGGCGATGTCACGCCGGTTCGATCACGGTGAGGTTGTTGTGGACAACCGGTGGCATCGGTGCCGCGCCCGATCTCGTCGAGCAGTGCCGCGGAGGTCCACCCGTGTCAGCCGGCGGTGCCGGCGTGCGAGTGGGCGACTCAATCGGTGAGGAAGGCGGTCACCTGGGCGGCGAAGTCCTTGGCGTGCTGGAAGAGGAAGGCGTGGCCGGCGTCGCTGTAGGCGACGAGGGTGGAGTTGGGCAGGTGCTGGACGGCGGTGTAGGCGGCCAGCGCGGGGATCATCGCGTCCTGCATGCCGGTGGCGTACAGGACGGGCTGCCCGATGGCCGCCAGGTCCGCCCGCACCTGCTCGAAGGGGATCGACGCGTCCTTCTGGATCGCGGCGATCTGGCCCATGGCGGCGGCTCGGGACACGTCGGGGAGCCCTGCGGCCAGCCGGGTGGCGGCCCGGGCGAGGTATGCGTGACCGGCGGTGCGTCCGGTGTCGGTTTCGGGGAAGAACAGGAACACCAGGTCGTCGTCGGTGACCTCGGGTTTGGTCATGGTGGCCCCGACCTTCGGGTTCGGGGCGGGCGCGCCGGGCACCGTGCCGCCCGGACCGGCGGCCGCCACGACCAGCCTGCGCACCAGGTCGGGCCGCCGGAGGGTGATGTGCTGGGCGACGGTGCCGCCCAGCGTCCAGCCGAGCAGGTCGACCCGGTCCAGGCCGAGGGCCTCGATGAACTCCAGGGTGCCGGCGGCGAGCCCTTCGACGGAGTCGGGCGGGGTGCCGGTGGTGTAGCCGGTGCCGACGTTGTCGAACACGATCACGTCGTGGCCGGCGGCGAGGTGCTCCAGGAACTGCGGGTCCCACGCGTCCAGGGTGCCCCGGACCCGGTTGAGCAGGACCAGCGGGAGGCCGCCGCGCGGACCGATGCGCCGGTAGGTGAACGTCGCGGAGGGGCCTTCCACGGTGAGGTTCTCGGCCGTGTCTGCCAGATAGGTGGTCATGGCGAACGTCGCTTCCTTGTCGCTGTGTTGTGCTGTGTTGTGCTGTGCGGTGTGGGGGTGGTCAGGCGGGCAGCTGGTTCTGCTTGCGCAGCTGCTGGTCGAACATGCGGGCGGGGACCAGGCGGCGCATGGTGCGCACCCGTCCGGTCATGGCGCCGGCGGTGTAGCGCAGCTTCGGCTTGGCGTCGGTCGCCGCCGCGACGATCTCCTTGGCCACGACGGTGGGAGCGTCGCCGTCCTTGACCGCCGAGGCCATGTATTCCTCGAAGACGTGGCGCTGCTCGGCGTAGACCTCCAGGGGCAGGTCAGGGCGCACGCTGGCCGCGTCGAAGGCGGTGCTGGTCCAGGCGGGTTCCACCAGCAGGACCCGCACGCCGTACTGACGGACCTCGTGGTCGACGGACTCCGAGTAGCCCTCGACGGCGTGCTTGGAGGCGGCGTAGACCGCCATGTAGGGCTGCGGCATGAACCCGACGATGGACGACAGATTGACGATGCGCCCGCTGCCCTGGGCGCGCATGTGCGGCAGAACGGCATTCGTCATACGGATCACACCGAACACGTTGATGTCGAAGACGCCCTGCGCCTGCGCCACGGAGCTCTCCTCGGCGGCGCCCGCCGAGCCGACGCCGGCGTTGTTGACCAGGAGGTCGATCCGCCCGAACCGGTCGATCACCGAGGCGACCGCGGCCGTCACCGACGCGTCGCTGGCCACATCCAGGTCGAGGAAGGTCACGCCCTTCAGCGGGGCGACGTGCGCGGTGTCGCGGCTGGTGCCGACCACCTCGTAGCCCTGTGCGGCCAGCGCGAGGGCGGCTTCCTTTCCGATGCCGGAGGACGCACCCGTCACGAGGGCCACCGGTCGTGTTGTCGCCATTTCGGGCTCCTGGCTCAGGGGGACTCGTTCGTCCCGCTTTAGGGGGTTGGCCAGTTCGACAACCCCGTATCTGTTTCACGACAGTATCAGGTATTGCTTTAATGGCAACATGGACGGATCGACTATCTAGGTAGTCGTAGCGCTCACGTATCGTCTATGGCGGATCGAGAGATGAACGTCGAGTAAGGAGAAGGACATGGTCCGAGCACTACGGGCAGACGCCGAGCGCAGCGTGCGCGCGATTCTGGAGGCGGCCGAGCAAGTCCTCGCCGAAGACGCCGGCGCCTCGATGGAGCAGATCGCCGAGGCGGCGGGGCTGACCAGGATCACCGTGCACCGGCGGTTCGCGAACCGGCAGGCACTGCTGGAGGCGCTCGCCGTCAACGCGAAGCAGCAGCTCATCGACGCGATCGAGGAAGCACGGCCCGATGCCTCTCCCGCACTCGTGGCGCTGCACCGGGTGACCGCGAACGTCCTGCGGGTCAAGAGCACCTGGCGCTTCACTCTCAGCCACGCCACCGCCCACACGAGCACCGCAGCCGCACTCTGGGAGGAGATCAACACCCACACCGTAAAACTCCTGGTCCGGGCGCAGCAGGAGGGCCTGCTCGCCCCGGACGCGGACCTGGAATGGGTGCGGCAGGTGTACTACGCCCTCCTCAGCGAAGCCCTCAACAGGCCCGGCGCGGACCAGGACCCGGACGCGCTGGCCACGCTCGTCATCGACACACTCCTGCACGGCGCGGGACCACACGGCTGAGCCGGTTCACCCGTCAATGACACGGCGCCACCGGGCCGGCGCCCACAGGTGGGTGACACAGACGCACGTCATCGAGGACATCGGCCGGGCCGCAAGCGCACGGCGCCTCGGCATACCGCGCCGGGCGCATCCGACGCCGAAGGGACGGCATACGGAGGCGGTGGAGGCCGGCCAGTCGTCCGCGTCAGGGTGACCCCGGCGGCCTTGTACGACCGCCGCATCAGCCACCGCAGTCAAGGATCCCCTTCACCCGCGCGGCAACGGCTGACGTATCCACAGCCTGTGCGCCGCCGGTCGAGCAGGAGGCCGAGGCACTCCCGGCCCTCGGTAGCACGACCAGGTACCACGCAACACGAACGCTCACGGTCTTGTAATGCGCAGGTCGTCGGCTCGAATCCGACAGGGGGCTCCGAGGAAGCCCAGGTCGGATGCTGTCCGACCTGGGCTTCTCGCTGTGTTGCGGCCCGGGTGTGACGCCAGGGGTGCCAGGCGCCCGTGGGTCCCCGTGGTGCTCCGGTCCCGTGGATCACAGGAGGCGCTTGCGGCCCCAGGTGAGGATGAAGGCGACGACGGCGGCCGTGATCGTGAGCATGGCGCCCGCCCCGAGCCACTGCATCGTCTGCATCTGGTCGACCGGGAGGTAGTCGATGGCCCATCCGATGACGTCCTTGGACTGCAGGCAGGCGGTGTGTGCCCGGTCGTTCTCGATCTGGTCGAGGCAGGTCATCCAGTCCAGGCGGTCGCCGGAGCCGGTGAGGAAGTAGGTGCCCTGGCCCTGCTGCTCCGCCTCGGCGGGCAGCTCCGGCGGTGTCATGCCGGGGCCGACGCCCTGGTCGGTGCTGATCGACATGACGTGTCCCAGGCTCCGCCAGACCTCGCTCCAGAGGAACTCGATCGCCACGACGATGCCGAGCGTGACCACCATCGAGACCAGCGTGCGGCGCAGGAGCAGGCCGGCCGCCACGCCCACGGTGAACGTGAGCAGGGCGTAGGCCACCGGTACGACCCCCGTGACACTGAAGAGGGAGGTCCACATGAGGCCGTCGGAAAGTCCCTTGACCGGGCCCCACCACCGGGTGAAGACGGCGGCGAGCACGCCGGTCGACAGGGCGAGCATCGCGGCGGGAACGGCGAGTTTCGTGGTGAGCCACCGCAGTCGGCTGACGGACTGCGAGGTCACCAGCTTGGCGGTGCCGGACTCCAGGTCGCCCGCGATGAGCGGAGCCCCGAGGAGGACGCCGGCCAGGACAGGAATGTAGCTGAGGTAGCTCCCGATGCTCAGCAGACGGTCGACGTGGGTCTCGAACTCGGGCGGCAGGCCGCCGGACCTCCGTGAGGTCGGCTCCTGGGTGCCCAGGAAGTCCATCATCTGCCCGCGCAGGTAGAGCATGGCGGCCACGCCGACGAGGGTGGCGGCGATGATCGTCCAGAACGCGGCGCGGTGCTGGCGCCAGACGAGCCAGACCGTACCGCCGAGCCGGGGCATCACGTTCTTCCGGGTGGGGCCGGCGGGTGCCGCGTGGGCCGGTTCACGGGTGAGCGTGGTCATGCGGTCACAGCCTTCGTACGGTCGTGGGTGAGGATGTCGTGGATGTCGCCGACCCGGGCGCTGGGGGCGATCAGCGCGGGCGCGTCGGGGGACCGCAGATAGGCGAGCAGCAACTCCTCCAGGGTGGGCGGCTCGGCCGGCCCGCCGTACTCGATCGGTGAGCCGAGACGTACCAGGAGGCCCGGCCGGCCCTCGCCGCTGCGGGACTCGATGACCTGGTGCGGGGCGACGGCGGGGGGCGAGCCGTCCGCCGGGACGGCGAACAGGGCGTGTGCGGCGCGCAGTTCGTTCACCTCGCCCGCGAGACGCAGACCGCCGTTCGCGATGACGAGGAGGTAGTCGCAGATGTACTCCAGCTCGGCGAGCATGTGCGAGGACACCAGCACCGTCGTGCCGTGCTGGGCGGCCTCCGTCCTCAGCGTGGTCATCAGCTCGCGGCGGACCAGCGGGTCCAGATCGGACATCGGCTCGTCGAGGATGAGCAGATCGGGGCGCTTCCCGAAGGCCAGGGCGAAGGCGACGCGGGTGCGCTGTCCGCCGGACAGGGTGCCGATCTTCGCCTCCATCGGCACCTGGCCCGCGCGGACGATGCCCTCGGCGACCTCCTGGTCCCAGCGGGGGTTGAGTTCGTGGCCCAGCCGCAGGGTCTCGGCCACGGTGAAGCGCCGGAACAGCGGCTTCTCCTGGGTCAGGAACGCGGTGCGCAGGACGGACTCCGTCGACCCCGGTGCCGCTCCGAACACCCGCAGGGCGCCGGTCGTCGGCCGGATCATGTTGTTGGCCAGGCCCATCAGGGTGCTCTTGCCTGCGCCGTTGGGGCCGACGAGGCCGCAGACCCGCCCGGCGGGCAGCCGGAAGGAAACGTTCCGCAGCGCCCAGCCGCGCCGGTACTTCTTGCCGAGCCCCTGAGCCTCGATCGCCGACTCGCCGGAGCCGGAGCCGGCGCCGACGGGCCGTGCGAACTCCGTTCCGCTTCCGTGGTGCGTCACCGCGTGGTCCATGTGGGGCTCCTGTGCGTGGGGGGAGGGGAGGTGGAGGGGAGGGGAGAGGGGAGGGGGGAAATGAGGAGGAGGGGAAAAGGGAGAGTGAGCGGGGGCCTGCCTGCGTGGGCTCCGGCGCCTCCGGCGTCCCCGCCCGGGTGGCGTCGGCCGTGGTCATGACATGCTCCTTATGCAATGAATGGCGAACGCCGCCCGGTGGAACCACTCTCCTCGGCCGCGTCCCGCGGCGGATCGGGCGAAAGGCAGATCATGCGCGGCCGGCTGCGACTTTCGGCCGGTCGGCGAGAGAGACGACGGTGGACGACGGTGGATGAGATGGCACGGGCGGCGTACGGAGCGACCGCAGCCGCGGCCACCAGGGGCGAGGGGCGTTCGCTGCCCCTGCCCGTCACGGGGTGGCTGCTGGTGGTCGCGGGCCTGGTCGGCCTCGTCCTGCTGGACTGCGTGGGGGATTTCTACTGGCTCGGCGAAAGCAGCCTCATCCAGCTGGGCCTCGCCAAGCTCGGCAGTGCCCTGCTGGCCCTCGCCGGCGTCGTGGTGTCGCCGCGGCTCGACGGCCGGGCGCTGTCGGTGGCCGCCTGCGCACTCGCGTTCGTGTCGCTGTGCGTCTCGGTCCTGCTGCGCGTGGAGCTGTCGGTCAGCTCGCTGGCGTACGGATTCGCCGAACCGGCCGCACTGGCGGCGCTCCTGCTGCTCGTCGCCTGGCGGGGGAAGCCGTCATGGGCGGCGTTGGCCGTCCCCCTGCTGTGCGCGGCGATCGTGCTGCGGCCGGTGTCGATCAATATGCGGCAGTCCACCACCATCCTGGCGCTGCTCTTCGCCCTGGGAGCGGTCACGGCGCTGAGTGTCGGCCTCGTGATGCGTCTGCTCCTGGCGGACCGGCGGCGGCAGGCGGCGGCGCTCAGGCTGGAGCAGCGTACGGAGTTCGCCAGGGACCTGCACGACTTCGTCGCCCACCACGTGACCGGCATCGTCGTCCAGGCACAGGGAGCCCAGGCGATGGCGGACCGGCGGCCCGAACTGGTGCCGCCCGCGCTGGAGCGGATCGAACAGGCGGGTTCGGAGGCGCTGACCTCCATGCGGCACATGGTGGGGATGCTGCGCGACGCCGACGGGGAGGTGGCGCTGACACCGCTGGCGGGCATCGGCGAAGTGCGGTCGCTGGTCGAGGAGTTCTCGGCCGTCGGTGGCGCCCGGGCCCGGCTCGATCTGGAGGGGAGCTTCGACGACCTGCCGGTGGAGGTGACCACCACCGCACACCGGGTGGTGATGGAGGCCCTCACCAACGTACGTAAACACGCTCACGGCTGCACCGAGGTACGGGTGCGCGTGGACCGCTCGGGCAACCAGGTCACCGTACGGGTCGGCGACGACGGGCAGCCGCGCCATGTCTCCCACGGCGGCTTCGGGTTGAAGGGCCTGGCCGAGCGGGTGGGCCTGGTCGGCGGAAGGGTCCAGGCGGGGCCGGTGGCGGGCGACGGCGGCTGGGCTGTCGAGGCGACGCTCCCGGTGTCCACGGCCGGGGTGATGGTCTCGTGACGATCCGTGTGCTGATCGCCGACGACCAGGCGATGGTCCGTGCCGGGTTCACGATGATCCTCGCCGCTGAGGACGACATCGAGGTCGTCGGGGAGGCCAAGGACGGGGTGCACGCCGTGGAACTCGCCGAGCGCCACCGGCCCGACGTGGTGCTGATGGACATCCGCATGCCCCGCATGGACGGGCTGGAGGCGCTGCGCCGGCTGACCCGCCCCGGCACCGTGAATCCGCCGAAGGTCGTCGTGGTCACGACGTTCGACGACGACGAGTACGTCCAGCGCGCCCTGAGCGAGGGCGCCTCCGGCTTCCTGATCAAGGACTCGGGGCCGGCCCTGCTGGTCGAGGCCATCAGGGCGGCGGCCTCAGGCGAGGCGCTGGTGAGCCCGGCCATCACCGTACGGTTGCTGCGGCGCGTCAACAACGCGGCGCCCGCCCCCCGGGAGCCGCACACCGCGCTCTCCGAACGGGAGAAGGACCTGGTGCGTCTGGTGGCCAGAGGGCTGACCAACGCGGAGATCGCCGCCGAACTGACCATCTCGGTGGGCACGGTGAAGACCCATCTCGGCAACGTGCAGGTCAAACTGCCCGCCCGCAACCGGGTGGAGATCGCCGCCTGGGCCTGGGAATCCGGCCTGGTCGACGGGCGGCGGTGAGAGGCGAGCGGTAGGCGGAGACGGAAAAGCGGGGGCCGGGGCGTCCGTACGCGCCCCGGCCCCCGCGGGGCTCTCCGTCAGGACGTGGGCAGTTCGCCCCGGACCGTGCGGGCCGCGGTGACCAGGTTCTCCAGGGACGCCCTGGTCTCGGGCCAGCCGCGGGTCTTCAGGCCGCAGTCGGGGTTGACCCACAGGCGTTCGGCGGGGATGGCCGCCAGGCCCTCGCGGAGCAGGGCGGCGGCCTCGTCCGCACTGGGGACGCGCGGGGAGTGGATGTCGTACACGCCGGGGCCCGCCTCGCGGGGGTAGCCGTGGGCGGCGAGTTCGCGGGCGACCTGCATGTGGGAGCGGGCCGCTTCCAGGCTGATGACGTCGGCGTCGAGGTCGTCGATGGCCTGGACGATGTCGCCGAACTCGGCGTAGCACATGTGGGTGTGGATCTGGGTGTCCGGGCGTACGCCGCCGGTGGTGAGGCGGAAGGACTCGGTGGCCCAGTCCAGGTACGCGGCGCGGTCGGCGGCGCGCAGGGGCAGCGTTTCGCGGAGGGCGGGTTCGTCGACCTGGATGACCGAGGTGCCGCCCGCTTCCAGGTCGCCGACCTCGTCGCGCAGGGCGAGGGCGACCTGCCGGGCGGTGTCGCCGAGCGGCTGGTCGTCGCGGACGAAGGACCAGGCGAGCATGGTGACGGGCCCGGTCAGCATGCCCTTGACGGGGCGGTTGGTGAGGGACTGGGCGTACGAGGTCCAGCGCACCGTCATCGGTTCGGGGCGCGAGATGTCGCCGGCCAGCACCGGCGGGCGGACGTAGCGGGTCCCGTAGGACTGCACCCAGCCGTGCCGGGTGGCGAGGTAGCCGGTGAGCTGTTCGGCGAAGTACTGCACCATGTCGTTGCGTTCGGGTTCGCCGTGGACCAGGACGTCGATCCCGGTCTTCTCCTGGAAGGAGATGACCTCGCCGATCTCGGCGCTGATGCGCTCCTCGTAACCGGCCGTGTCGATCCGGCCCGCGCGCAGGTCGGCGCGGGCGGTGCGCAACTCGTCGGTCTGCGGGAACGAGCCGATGGTCGTCGTCGGCAGCAGCGGCAGCGCGAGGTGGGCGCGCTGGGCGGCGGCGCGCTCGGGGTACGGCTGCGAGCGGCGGCCGTCGGCGTCGGTGACGGCGGCGGTCCTGGCCCGTACGGCCGGGTCGTGGGTGAGCGCCGAGTTCGTACGGGAGGCGAGGTCGGCGCGGTTGGCGGCGATCTCCGCGGCGATGGCGTCGGTGCCCTGGGCCAGCCCCGTGGCCAGGGTGACGATCTCGGCGGTCTTCTGCCGGGCGAAGGCGAGCCAGCGCAGGACGCCCGGGTCGATGTCGCGTTCGGCGGCGGTGTCGAGCGGTACGTGCAGCAGGGAGCAGGACGCGGCCACGTCGACCCGGTCGGCCAGGCCGAGGAGCGTCCCCAGGGTGGCGAGGGACTTCTCGTAGTCGTTGATCCAGATGTTGCGGCCGTTGACGACGCCCGCGACGAGCCGCTTGCCGGGGAGTCCACCGGCGGCGGCGAGGTCTTCGAGGTTGGCGGCGCCGGCGTCGGTGAAGTCCAGCGCCAGGCCCTCGACGGGGGCCTTCGCCAGGACGGGCAGGGCGTCGCCGAGCCGGTCGAAGTAGGAGGCGACCAGGAGCTTGGGCCGGTCGGCCGCCCCGCCGAGGTCGCGGTAGGCGCGGGCGGCGGCGTTCAGCTCGGCGCGCGTACGGTCCTGGACGAGCGCGGGCTCGTCGAGCTGCACCCACTCGGCGCCTGCGGCGCGCAGGTCGGCGAGGACCTCGGCGTAGACGGGCAGCAGCCTGTCCAGCAGGGTCAGCGGCTCGAAGTCGGCGGCCACGCCGGGGGCGGGCTTGGAGAGCAGGAGATACGTGACGGGGCCGACGAGGACCGGGCGGGCGGTGTGCCCGAGCGTGAGGGCCTGCGTCAGCTCGGCGACCTGCCGGGTGGAGTCGGCGGTGAAGACGGTGTCGGGGCCGAGCTCGGGGACGAGGTAGTGGTAGTTCGTGTCGAACCACTTCGTCATCTCCAGCGGCGCCACGTCCTTGGTGCCGCGGGCCATCGCGAAGTAGCCGTCGAGCGCGTCGGCCGTGACGGCCGCACGGTGCCGCTCGGGTACGGCGCCGACCATGACGCTGGTGTCCAGGACGTGGTCGTAGTACGAGAAGTCGCCGGTCGGCACCTCGTGGACGCCGGCGTCGGCCATCTGCCGCCAGTTCGCCCGGCGCAGACCTGCCGCCGTCTCCCGGAGGGCTTCCGCGGTGACGCGGCCCTTCCAGTACCCCTCGACGGCCTTCTTCAGTTCCCGGTTCGGGCCCTGGCGGGGGTAGCCGTACACGGTGGCTCGTGCTGCCGCGGCTGCGGACTTCGGTGTCACGGAAATCTCCTTCGCGAGATGACTCCTGAACATCCCGGGGACGGGACGCGGGCGCGAAGGGGTGACGGGACCCGACGATCGGTGCGGCGCCTCGGGCGCGCTCGTCCGTCCGGTATGTACGCCGACCCGCCCACGAGGTCACCGGGATATCCGTACGCGAACGGTCGCGTACGGGCAACGGGCAGGTCTTCGGACTCGCGGGCACATCTGCCGAGGCAGACACCTACTGGCCGTCGCTTCCCGGATCCGTGCGGATCCAGTGCGTATGACGGCGGTCGTTCCCGCTCACCGCTGCGGGGCAGTCCCGGATTCCCACCGGGTTCCCTCTTACGACGCGTCTGCCTGGAGGGCAGGGCGAACCAGCTGCACGCGCCACGATAGAGCGTGGACGCCTCCGTGGACCAACCTTGGCCGAACTTGTTCACATTCCGCAGACGCTAGGAAGCTCCGACCTGCGGGGGTGTCATCCGCTTCCGGGCTGCGGGGCGGGCGTCTCCGCGAAGATCCAGCGGTTGGCCGCCAGCGGGTCGTCCGGTTCGGGGAAGGGGCCGTGGTCGTGGAGGCGGGTGAAGTCGTACGGGGAGCGGACCGAGACCGACCAGCCCCGCCGGGCGAGTGCGGCGGCCGAGGCGGGGCGCGGCTCCGGGTCGAAGAGGGCCGGCAGGTCGAGGCCGATCTGCTCCCTCGCCGTGGTGTAGAGGGGGTGGGCGCGCACCTTCGCCCCCTCCACCTCCTTGATCTCGTACGCCAGTGTGCTCCCGGCCGTGCTCAGCCCGGCCACCGTCGCGATGAGGTGCCGCTCGGCCGCCGCCGGGAGGTAGAGCAGCAGCCCCTCGGCGAGCCAGGCGGTCGGTACGGCCGGGTCGAAGCCCGCGTCGATCAGCGCGTCGCCCCAGTCGAACCGGAGGTCGGCCGCGAGCGGTCTGCGGTCGGCCGTGGGGACGGCCCCCGCCCGGTCGAGCACCGCCTGTTTGAAGGCGAGCATCTCCGCGGTGTCGACCTCGTGGATCACGCAGCCGGGCGGCCAGCCGAGCCGGAACGCCCGGGAGTCCAGGCCCGCGCCCAGCAGCACCACCTGGCGCACGCCCGCCTCCACCGTACGGAGCAGATGGTCGTCCAGGACCCGGGTGCGTACGGCGAAGTAGCGGCCGAGCCGTTCCCAGAACGGGTTCGTGTGTCCCCCGGGCACCTGGTCCGCCCGGACCGGCCAGCCGGCCGAGGCCGGTGCCGCCCGGACGAAGTGCTCCGCGAACTCGTCCCGCGCCAGGGGGGCGGGCCGGTGGGTCTCGATGGCCCGCGCGGCGGCCACCATGAGGGCGGTCAGGCCCACGCCGCCCGCCGTGTCGGGGTCCCGTTCCGGGGCCGTGCCGTCGAGGGACGGGGTCACAGAGCCACGCCCGCGGTCAGGTGGTCCCCGGCGATGCCGGCCTTCTCGGGGCGGTAGTACTCCCTGATGGCCTCCGCCCAGGCGTCCACCCCGACGCGGTCGTCGTCCGTGGGCCCCAGGGCGTCGAACAGCGCCTCGATGTTGGCCTGTTGGAAGCCGACGGCTGTCAACACGGCCATGAAGGCGGGGCGCGCGACGAGTCCGTCGTCCTCCGGCGAGCCGAGCGCGCTCATCGCGCGGGCGAACGCGTCGCTCGCCGCGTCGAACCGCGCCGGATTCAGCACACAGGCGGTGAACTCCTCCTGGCTGACCCGTCCGTCGCCGTCGGCGTCCAGCTCGGTGACGAGCGTCGTCCAGAACCGGCGGAAGGCGTCGAGCATCGCCTGCTTCCTGGCGCCACCGGCCGTGGGGACCGCCGAGACCACGCGGCTCCCCATCAACGCGAAGTCGTCGGCCTCCAGCAGGCCGTTCCCGTCCGCGTCGAACAGGGAGAAGACGAGCTGGACACGGTTGGTCGCCTCGACGGTACGCATGGCGCTCACCTCTGCTTTCCGGGCTTCCGGGTCTTCCGGGCTTCCGGGTCGTTGGGCCGCTGTCCCCTCACTATCCGGTCGGCGTGGGGGCGGCGGTCGGGAAAGGCCGTCGCGTGCACACGAACGAGGGCAATACGCGGGCCGGTGCATGAAAGGCCGCGGTCCTGGAAAGCGAAGGCGTTCCGCCGGTCCGGCCTCGTCCGGCCTTGTCCATTGGCGTCCGTCGGCGTCCGGTTCTCCGCACGTAGCATGGGGTGGGCGGGCCACCCGCTCCGCCGGGGGACGGACACGTCCCCTCCCGCCCGTCCCGAAAGACGTCCCCCATGGCATCACGCACCCTGCTCGCGGATCCGGCCTTTCTCGCGTTCTGGGAGGAGCGCCATGTGTGCCTGCTGGCCACCCGCCGCCCCGACGGCACCCCGCATCTGGTGCCCGTAGGGGTGACCTACGATCCGTCGGCCGGTATCGCCCGCGTCATCACCGGCGGTGCGACGGCGAAGGCCCGGAACGTCATCGCGGCGGGGCCTGACGCGTACGTCGCGGTCAGCCAGTTCGACGGAGCACGGTGGGCCACGCTCGAAGGGACCGCCGTGGTCAACCGCGACCCGGAAGCGGTCGCCGAGGCGGAACGGCGCTACACCCGGCGCTACAAGCCGCCCCGCGTCAACCCGGAGCGGGTGGCGATCGAGATCACCGTGACCCGGGCCATGGGAAGGGTCTGAGGCTTCCTGGGGTCAGAGCGGGAGCGTGATGCAGATGCTCTTGCCTCCGCCGTCCCCGTCCTGGCGTACGACCGCGGAGCCCGCGAGGCTGGACGTGAGTTCGACGACGGTGGCCAGCCCCTTGTTGCCGGTGTCCGTGCCGGTCGTGGTACGCAGGGAGGGCTGATAGGGGTGGCGGTCGTGGACGGCGAACACGAGGGTGTCGTGGCCGGCCGCGTAGCTGACGGTGAGGCTGGGGGAGACGGACGCGGCGTGCCTGACGCTGTTGGTGACCAGTTCGCTCAGGATCAACAGGGCCGCGTCGACGGTGGGATGGTGCGGGCTGATGCCCCACTCGGCCAGCAACTGCTGGGTGGTCTCGCGTGCCGTCCGTACGGCCGCGGGCTTGGCGGGGAGCGTCAGCACATGGCGGTGGGGCAGCGGGGCGATGCGCCGGGTCATCGCGCGGAGACCTCGGATTCCCGTAGTTCTTCCAGGAGTTGGTGCTGACCGGCCAGCATCTCGGTCAGGATCCGCCGCGCGGCCCGCAGCAGTTCCGCGACGTCTCCGCCCGCCAGTTCGTAGACGACGGTCGGGCCCTCGCGGCTGGAGGTGACGATCCCGGAGCGGCGCAGCACGGCCAGTTGCTGGGAGAGCGCGGAGGGCTCGATCTCGATCTCGGCGAGCAGGTCCCGTACGGGCATCGGGCCGTCCTGGAGCAGCTCCAGTACCCGGATGCGCACCGGATGCCCCAGCATCCGGAAGAACTCCGCCTTCGCCTGGTACAGCGGAACCCCCACGAAACCCTCGCTCTCCCTCTCGCCGCACCGCCCCCACGCCGGGGCGCACGGCCCGTACAGCATCTAGGCAATTGCAGAAGTTTGCAATTCCTGGGGGAGGTGGAACGGCCGTGCGATGCCCGCGGGGTGGACCGGGCTGTCCGTACGCGGCCTCGGGGAACATCGGTACAGCGGTTGGCGCCGAGAACGATCATGGTCAGCCAGCACACCGGCCGGAGGCCCCGCTGGGGTTCGCGGAAAGATCGCCGGGCGGGCACCGGTGCCGGCTACGGTCCGCTCGTGCCGGTGGAGTTTCTGACTGATGAGCAGGCTGAGGCGTACGGGACGTTCGCCGAGGAGCCGACCCGCCCCGAGCTGGAGCGGTTCTTCTTCCTGGACGACGTCGACCGCGATCTGATCGTGCGGCGGCGCTCCACGCACCACCAACTGGGCTTCGCGCTCCAGATGTGCACGGTGCGCTACATCGG
Organism: Streptomyces sp. NPDC050509; assembly: GCF_044457965.1. Classification (NCBI taxonomy): domain Bacteria; kingdom Bacillati; phylum Actinomycetota; class Actinomycetes; order Kitasatosporales; family Streptomycetaceae; genus Streptomyces; species Streptomyces sp. NPDC050509. Next base: position 41,135 of record NZ_JBITHL010000021.1, read on the forward strand.
CCGGTTCCTCCCGGACGGCCCGCTCGACGCCCCGTGGCCGGTGATCGAGCACCTGGCCGCGCAGCTCGGCATCGAGGACCCGTCGGTGGTGGAGCGGTACACCGAGCGGCCGAAGACGGCGTACGAGCACGCGTGGGAGATCAGGGACGCCTACGAGTACCGCGAGTACGAGGATGCGGAGTGGCCGCGGCGGTTCCGTACGTTCCTGCACGGGCGTGCGTGGACGCATGCCGAGGGGCCGAAGGCGCTGTTCGACCACGCGGTGGGGTGGCTGCGCCGCAACCGGGTGCTGCTGCCGGGGGTGAGTGTGCTGGCCCGGCAGGTGTCGGACGTGCGGAAGGTCGCGGACAGGCGGCTGCATGCCACCGTCGCGGGAGCCGCGCGCCGCGCGGATGCGGCGCTGCCCGGTGACCTGGGCTACAACTTCAGCCCGCGGTTCCGCGACCTGGACGACCAGCGGTTCTGGCGGGCCACGATGCCCGGGGTGGAGACCGGGACGTACGGAGTGCTGGAGGACCTGGCCCGCAACCGCGTGAACCTGAACAGGGTGATCACGCAGTGGCCGGACATGCTGAGGGTCGCCGGTTCCCTGGTCACCAACCAGGTCCGTGCCTACGACCTGCTGCGGATGTTCGGCCGCGAGGGACGCCCCGCCCCGCTGGGGCAGGCGTTCGCCGAGTACGGGCGCATCGCCAGGACCGAACACCTGCTCCGCGTGGTCGACCCGGTCGACGACACCTACCGCCGCCAGATGAACCGGCAGCTCACCGTGCAGGAGTCCCGCCACAAGCTCGCCCGCGATGTGTGCCACGGCAAGCGCGGAACCATCCACCAGGCGTACCGCGACGGCATGGAGGACCAGCCCGGCGCGCTCGGTCTGGTCCTCGACGCCATCGTGCTCTGGACGACGCGCTACGTCGACGCCGCCGTCGCCCAGCTCCAGGCCGAAGGCCACGAACTCCGCGACGAGGACATTGCCCGCCTGTCCCCGCTCAAGCACCGCAACCTGAACCTGCTCGGCCGCTACAGCTTCCCCGCCTCCACCCCGGCCGCCGGCGCCCTGCGCCCGCTGCGCGACCCGGATGCGCCGGAGCTGGACGAGGACGAGTCGGCGGCCGACTGAAGCGGGCCTGTCAGCCGGCGGGCACCAGCGCGGCGTCGTACTGCTCGACGATCCAGGGCAGCACCACGCAGGAGAGCAGGAACCAGTCGCTGTAGCGGCACAGGTCCCAGTCGCGGACCGGGAAGTGGAACTCGGAGGCCGTGAACTCCTCCAAGGAGTCCCCAAGGGGCCGGTCTGCGTCAACGCCGCCCTCGAACCGGCCCAGCGTGCGCATCAGATGCACCTCGGTGTCGAACTCCGCCCAGCTGAAGTCCGAGAACAGCCACTCCTCGGCGTCCTCGGCCCGGATGTGGTCGTCGGCTACCGCGAGGGCATGGAGGACCAGCTCGGCGTCCTCGGCCTGGGCACCGGGCCAAGGCGTGCGCGTGCTGGTCGAGCCTCAGACCCCCGCGGCCTCGCCGGCCGGCCGTGTCGCGCCGAACTCGGCGGCGGCGAGGACAGAGTCCAGTCGGGCTCGCGTGGCGGCAAGGTCCCGCATGTGATCGTCGAGGCGGTCCCGCTCCGCGCGAAGCCGGGCGATCATCTCCGGGCCGGCGATACCGGTGTGCACGCACGGCAGGAACTCCACGATCGTCCGGCTGCTCAGCCCGGCAGCGTAGAGGAGCTGGATCCACCGCACTCGCTCGACCGTGTCCGGGGTGTAGAGGCGCTGCCCGCCTGTGCTGCGGCTCGACGCGATGAGCTGCTGCTGCTCGTAGTAGCGCAGCGCCCGCGTGCTCACTCCCGCGGCCGATGCCACCTCGCCGATTCGCATCCCGTCGCTCCCTCTGCTCCGCATGCCGCTGGGTCCCGGTTGCTGTCGGGCCGTCCCGGGGTTCGTCACTGGACTTGCCTTTGACGTTAACGTCAACTTTTACACTCCGGTAGCCGGCCATCAGCACCGGCGGAACCGACCATGACGGAGTAGGACCTCATGAGCACTGACGACACGACACCCGACGGCCTCATCCCCGCCGCCATCCTCGCCTCGGACACGCCAGTCGCGGTATATGGATACGCCCGGGCCAAGGCGGGCGGGGAGGGCCGGATGCTGGGCGAGATCCAGGCGATCATCGGCCTCACCCGCAAGGAGGACGGATGCGAGCAGTACGTGGTGCACACCACGCCGGACCAGCCGGGCGCCTTCGCCTTCTACGAGCGCTGGTCCTCCGGCGCCCACCTGCTGGCGCACGTTTCGCAGCCGTTCATGCAGACGTACTTCGCCGCCATCGCGGGCCTGGTCGAGGGGGAACTGGAGGCCCACTGGCTGCACCCCCTCTCCTGACCCACGGCACACGGCTGGCCCCGCGCCACGCGGGGCCAGCCGCATTAGGATCGCCGTCCGCGATGGCGCGGCATGCGGGCAGAGGTATGGCTGCTGGCCGGTCCACGCTGCGGGCCGCCTGTCGGCAAAGGATGGCGGTGAAGGCGGTGAAGGCTCAGTGGCTGGGGCAGCCGAGCCAGTAGCCGAAGCCCCGGTGGGTGTGGACCAGCGCGGGTTCCTCCTGGTCCACCTTCTGGCGCAGGCGGGAGACGAGCTTCTCGATCGCCTGCCCGGCGCGGAAGTCGCCCCAGACGTGCCGGCTGATCTGTTCCTTCGACAGCACGCGCTCCGCGTTGGCCATCAGATGGTGCAGCAGCCGGTACTCGGCCGGGGTGAGGCCGAGCGGGCGGGGTCCGCGCCGTGCCCGGCAGGTGGTGTCGTCCAGGACCAGGTCGCCGTAGCAGGGCGGCCCGGCCGACCGCCCTGCGGGGCCCGGGCCGGGGCGGCGGGCGCCCAGCAGGGCCTGGGCCCTGGCCAGCACCTCGGCGATCCGTACGGGCTTGGTGACGTAGTCCTCGGCCCCGGGGCTGAGTTCGGGGGCGAGGCGGGGGAGGGCGTCGCACGCGGCCAGGAAGAGCAGCGGGGGCCGGTCCGCCGGGACGACGCGGCGGCCCCGGGCGAAGGCCGCCAGGTCCGGCAGGGTGGCGTCCCAGACGACCAGGTCGAACCGGTGCTGGGAGATCCGTACCATCCCCTCGGCGCCGGTGCCCGCCATGCCGACCCGGTAGCCCGCCAACTCCAGGGTGGTGGTGAGTAGTTCGTTGATACCGGGATCGTCGGCGACGACCAGGACGTGCTGTCCGTCACCACGGCGCGGCGACAGCTTCTCGTTGAGGCTGCTCTGCATGACAAAACCGTTCGTCATAAGGACCGGTCCGCGCGGAGCGCGGCTCCGCCGTCAGGCGGAGGGCCGTACATCGACACTGTTCTCGGAGCGGGCGGTGAAGTCCTCGGCCAGGCGGCGGAAGAGCGTGGCGAACTCCCGCAGTTCCTCGGGCGACCAGTCGGCCAGGGCCTCTTCCACGCTCCGGCGGCTCACCTCCCGTACGCGGTCGACGGCGGCCAGTCCGGCGTCCGTGAGCCGGACGCGCTGCGCGCGGCGGTCGTCCGGGTCGGGGGCGCGGGCCACGTAGCCGTGCTGCTCCAAGTGGCGCAACTGCCGGGCGACATGGGACGCCTCAACGGACAGCCGGACCGCCAGCGCTCCGGGGCGCGGGGCCGCCTCGCCGTCGCGTGCGGCGAGGCGCCGCAGGATCGCCACGGCGGCCCGGTCGAGCGGGAGCCCGGTCACGGTCTTCAGATGCTCGTGGTGCCGGGCCCGCCCGGCCAGGTAGGTGAGGCGGGAGAGACCCCGTTCGATCTCGTTCAGATCCGTCGGGGCGGGCTCGGGGGCCGGTGCCGCCGGGGGTGGGGGTGTGGGCATGGGACCACCGTAGAGCTGCTTGCCTAAGTTAAGCAAGAGTCTGAAGATTGCTTGACTCAAGTAATGCAAACCTTCCGGCGGTATCCGGTCACGGTTGGGTAAAGTTGCTTAAGTCAATCAATCGGAATATGGTTGCGTGAGTCAAGTACACCCGGCGCACCTGAAGCATGCCGAAGCGCGCCCAAGGCATGCCCGGAGCACGCCGACGCACATCCGATGGCTCTCACGGAGGCACTTCCATGTCCGACACCCTTGCCCGGCCCGACACCGGGGGCTCCGCCCCGCCGAGGGCGAACGCCGTGGTGGCGGTCCTGGCCTTCGCCGGGATCGTCGTCTCGCTGATGCAGACCCTGGTGATCCCGATCGTCCCGGAGCTGCCGAAGTACCTCGACGCCTCGGCGTCGAACGCCGCGTGGGCGGTCACCGCCACCCTGCTCGCCGCCGCCGTCGCCACCCCGGTCGCCGGGCGCATCGGCGACATGTACGGCAAGCGCCGCATGCTGCTGGTCAGCATCGCCCTGCTGGTGACCGGGTCGGTCGTCTGCGCGCTCAGCGACTCCCTGGTCCCGATGATCGTCGGACGTGTCCTCCAGGGGCTGGCCGGCGCCGTCATCCCGCTCGGTATCAGCATCATGCGGGACGTCCTGCCCGCCGAGCGGCTCGCCGGGGCGACCGCGCTGATGAGCGCCTCGCTCGGGGTGGGCGGCGCCCTCGGCCTGCCCTCCGCCGCCCTCATCGCCGACAAGTTCAACTGGCACGTGCTGTTCTGGACCTCGGCGGTCCTCGGCGCCGCCGCCGCCGTTCTCGTCATGGTGCTGGTGCCCGAGTCGAAGGTGCGTACCGGCGGCCGGTTCGACCTGGTCGGCTCCCTCGGTCTGGCGACCGGCCTGGTCTCCCTGCTGCTGGCCATCTCCAAGGGCGGCGACTGGGGCTGGACCAGCGGCACCGTCCTCGGTCTGTTCGCCCTCGCGGTCGCCGTCCTGGTGGCGTGGGGCTTCTTCGAGCTGCGGACCGCGCAGCCGCTGGTGGACCTCCGTACCACCGCCCGCCGCCAGGTGCTCTTCACCAACCTGGCCTCGGTGGCGCTCGGCTTCTCGATGTTCGCCATGTCCCTGGTCCTCCCGCAGCTCCTCCAGCTCCCCGAGGTCACCGGCTACGGCCTGGGCAAGTCGATGCTCTACACCGGCCTGGTCCTCGCCCCGCAGGGCCTGGTGATGATGGCGACGGCCCCGCTCTCCGCGGCCATCTCCAAGAGCAAGGGCCCGAAGGTCACCCTGATGATCGGCGCGCTCGTCGTCGCCACCGGGTACGTCCTCAACATCCTGCTGATGTCCGAGGTGTGGCACCTCATCCTGGCCTCCTGCGTCATCGGCGCGGGTGTCGGCTTCGCGTACGGGGCCATGCCCGCCCTGATCATGGGCGCCGTGCCCGCGTCCGAGACCGCCGCCGCCAACAGCCTCAACGCGCTGATGCGGTCCATAGGTACGTCGTTCGCCAGTGCCGTCGCCGGTGTGGTCCTCGCCCAGATGACCATCACCTTCGGCACCACCGCGCTGCCCTCGCAGGACGGCTTCAGGGCGGTCATGGCCACCGGCGCCGGTGCCGCGCTCCTCGCCTTCGTCCTCTGCCTCTTCCTCCCGCGCCACCGCCCGGCCGCCGTACCGGCGACGCCGGAGGTCACGGGCGTCCTTGACCTGAAGCAGGCTTGAGGTCCTAGCGTCGGGCCGTACCGATCAACCACCGACGGCTGACGGCTGACGGCCCGGGGCCGACGGCCCGGGGGCTGACGGCCCGACAGGCAAGGAGCGGACCCATGATCCTCGTGACCGGCGCCACCGGGAACATCGGCAGCGCCCTCCTCCGGGAACTCCTGGCGGCGGGCGCGGGTCCCCTGCGGGGGCTCACCCGTGATCCCGTACGGGCACGGGCGGCCGGGTTCCCGGACGGCGCCGAGGCGGTCCACGGCGACCTCGCCCATGCGGCGTCGCTGCGCCCCGCGCTGGACGGGGTGCGCGCGCTGTTCCTGGTGTCCCGGGTCGGACCCGACGCGGAGATCCTGGCGGCGGCCCGGGAGGCGGGTGTGGAGCGGGTGGTGCTGGTGTCGTCCCTCGCCGCCCTGACCCACCCGCACCTGGGCCCCGCGGGCGAGAATCTGGCCGTCGAGCGGTCGCTCCGGGACAGCGGCATGGCGTGGACGATCCTGCGCCCGACGCAGTTCGCCTCGAACACCCTGCTGTGGGCCGACACGATCCGCGCGCGCGAAACGGTCCGCGTGCCCTACGCGGACATCGGCCTCCCCACCATCCACCCGGCGGACATCGCGTCGGTGGCCCGCGCGGCGCTCACCGGCGCCGGGCACGAGGGGCGTACGTACGAACTGACCGGGCCGGCGCGGATCACGCCCCGGCAGCAGATCGGGGCCGTCGCCGCGGCCCTCGGCCGGGACGTGGTGTGCGCGGAGACCGACCGGCTGGAGGCGCACGGCCGGTTGGCGGCGCTCCTCGGCGACGAGGCCGCGGACGCGGTGCTCGACCTGACGGGCGGCGACGTCAACGACGAACTGCTGAAGGTGCGCGACACCGTCGAGCGGATCACCGGGGACCCCGCCAGGACGTTCCGGCAGTGGGCCGAGGAGAACGCCGCCGCCTTCCGCTGAGCCGAGACGCCTATGGGACCGGGCCCCGTACCGGCAGCCCTGGCCGTCAGATCAGGCCGTCAGATCAGGCCGGCGATGCTCGGCGGTGCGAAGAGGTGGCGGGCCCGGTGCTCCAGCATGAGCACGGCGGGGAAGTGCTTGGCCTTGACGTCCGACACGCAGCGGTCGCAGCTCTCGTCCACCGCCGGGACGTCCTCGGCGTGGTCGGTGGCGATGTGCCGCGCGAGCCGGATCTGCGTGGTCACCACGGTGTCCATGGGGTCGTAGTCGATGCCGGGATCGCCCGCCACCCGCGCCGCGTCCACCACCTCGGGGGCCCGTTTCATCGCCTTGTACAGCACGGTGCACTCCGTGCACCCCCACATCCAGGACGGGGGGAGCGGCCAGTCCTCGGCCGAGGACTCGGCCTTGAGGGAATCACCCTGGAGGGATTCGGCCTGGAGGGATTCGGCCCGGAGATAGTCCGCCTTGGGAGAGTCGGCCTTTAAGGATTCGTCCTGGAAAGGGTCCTGCTCGGAAGGTTCGTCCTTGGAGTGCTCGTCCTTGGATGCCATGTCAGGAACCGTAGCGACAGGAATGGGACGCAGCCAGCAGATCGGCCGAATCTCCCGTATCGGCGGCATCCCCTGGTCAGGCGGACAGCCCGTACGGCGTCAGGCGGACAGCCCGCGCGGCGTCAGGCGGACGGGGCACCCGGTGTCACGCGGGCAGCCCGCGCATCGCGATCCGTACCGCTTCGAGCAGGGTCTCCACCAGGTCGGCGTGGCGCTCCTCCGGGGGCGTCCACGCGTACGCGCGCAGGGCGAGCTGGAGCGCGGAGAGCAGCATGCCCGCCTGCACCGTGGCGTCCATGCCGGGTTCCGAGCGGCCGGAGCGGGCGGCGATCGCGCGGGCGACGAGCGGCAGCGCCGCGAAGCTCTCCCGTATCCACAACGTGTGCAGGCTCGGCTCCTCGCGGGTCAGCCGCAGCGCGTCGAGAATGGCGCGCAGGGTCTCCTCGCCGGAGGGGCCCGTCGGGGTCAGCCAGTCCTCGCCGTCGAACGCGTCGAAGGCGTCGATCAGGGGGTGGTCCGGCGGCCAGGTATCGAGCCGCCGCGCGATCCGTTCCGTGGCGAAGGAGTACAGCGGCGTGACGCACTCCTCCTTGGACGGGAAGTGGCTCCACAGCGTGCTGGCCGGGATGCCAGCCGCGTCGGCGATGTCGGCGAGGGAGGTGCGCTCCACGCCCCTGGCCAGGAACAGCCCGGTGGCGGCGCGGGCGATGTCCAGCCGGTGCCCGGCCCGTACCGGCGCCGTCTGCTGGACCGTCGCTGTCCGACCCGCGTTCATGCTCACACTCCATCGTCCGGGAACCACGGGGGTCAGCGTAGTCGGACCGCCATGACCAGGTCCGTTCCGGGTTACGGACCGGACGCGGCACGGGTGTTGCGCCGGGCGGCGCCGCTCCTCGGGGCCGCCTCCCGGGTCAGCGGATGGCATGCGAGACCGATGAGCACGGCCGCGAAGTGCCCCAGGTCGGTGAAGCTGCGCCCGACGATCAGCGGTGTGCCGAAGTAGATCAGGACCGCGGCGAGATACGGCAGGTGCCAGGGGCGCGGAATCCGGTACGTGAGGACGCCGATCACCCCCGCGAGCGCGTAACTGACCCCGACGTCCAGGGTGTTGACGGCGGACTGCGGCGCGTGCCCGTGGTGGACGGCCCAGCCGAGCACCCCTTCGCTGACCAGCGTCGCGCCGACATGGGCGAGGACGACGACGCCGAGCCAGCGCGCCGTCCCGAGCCACCGCTCGGCCGGGGCGTGGAACACCGTGTAGAGCACGGCGTACGGGAGCCACGTACCGCCGTCGATCCAGAACGCGCTGGCGATGAGGACCCGGACGGGGTCGGTGGACAGTTCGTGGATGTTGGTCGAGCGCTGGCGGAGGAAGGCCTCCTCGAAATCCGGCGACATCCGGTGCAGCGCGACGGTCGTGACGAAGAGCGCGGCCAGCCAGAGGTAGGTGCCCGGAGCACTCGTGACCCAGGCGCGGACCGGTTGGATCGGGACGCGGACCGTGTGAAGGATGCGGCGCATGGGGCGATTCACCCACGGTCCTAGGATCGGGGGCGTGATTGACATTCCGGAGGAGTTCGCGGAAACACAGTCGATGGAGGGCGGGGCGGCGGGCCGGGCGTTCCTCGCGGCCCTGCCGTCCATGGCCGCCGACCTGCTCGCGCGCTGGGAGCTGCGGGTCAACGGCCCTTCCCTGACCGGCAGATGCGCGCTGGTGCTGCCGGTGGCGGACGCCGACGGCACGCCCGCGATGCTCAAACTCCAGCCGGTGGACGACGAGACGGCCGGCGAGCCGGTGGCGCTGCGCGCCTGGGGCGGCGACGGCGCCGTACGACTGCTGCGGTACGACGGTACGACGGGCGCCCTGCTGCTGGAGCGGCTGCGCACCCGCGACCTCGGCGCGCTGGAGCCGCGCGCGGCCCTGCCGGTCATCGCCGGGCTGCTGGCGCGGCTCGCCGCGACGCCCGCCCCGCCGGAGCTGCGCCGCCTCGGGGACATCGCCGCGCGGATGCTCGACGACACCCCGGCCCTGGCGGCGACCCTGCCCGCCGGGCCCGGCCGGCGGCTGCTGCTGGACTGCGCGGCGGCGGTACGGGAGGTCGCGGCGGAGCCCGGCGACCGGCTGCTCCACTGGGACCTGCACTTCGAGAACGTCCTCGCGGCGGACCGGGAGCCCTGGCTGGCGATCGACCCGAAGCCGCTGGCGGGCGACCCGGGCTTCGAGCTGATGCCCGCGCTCCGCAACCGCTTCGACCCGGACGACACGCTCTGGCGCTTCGACCTGATGACGGAGACGCTGGGCCTGGACCGCGCACGGGCCACGGCCTGGACGCTGGGGCGCGTGCTCCAGAACCTGCTGTGGCGGCTGGGGGAGGGGGACACGGAGCTGGACCCCGTACAGGTGTCCATCGCTCGGGCACTGCTGGCGCGCGGGGCGCGGCGGACGGCAAGCTGAGCCCATGATCCGTACCGCCACACCCGCAGACGTACCGGTGATCCACGCGATGGTCCGGGAGCTCGCGGAGTACGAGAAGGCCCTGCACGAGGTGCGCGCGACCGAGGAACAGCTCCACGAGGCGCTGTTCGGCGAGCGGCCCGCCGCGTTCGCCCACCTCGCGGAGACGGAGGACGGCGAGCCGGTCGGGTTCGCGCTCTGGTTCCTCCACTTCTCCACCTGGCGCGGGGTGCACGGGATCTACCTGGAGGACCTGTACGTACGCCCCGACCGCCGGGGCGGCGGCCACGGCAAGGCGCTGCTGGGCGAGCTGGCCCGGATCTGCGTGGAGCGCGGCTACGAACGCCTGGAGTGGTCGGTCCTCGACTGGAACGAGCCGTCGATCGCCTTCTACCGGTCGCTGGGGGCGCTCCCGCAGGACGAGTGGACGGTGTTCCGGCTGACGGACGGGGCGCTGGACGCGCTCGGGCGGGGCGACTCAGCCGGGCGCGGCTGACTCACCTGGGCGCGGCGACCCACCCGGCGCTCAGGTGGCGGCCTGCTCCCTCTGCCGTGGTGAGCGGGCCGTGACCAGCACCATCGCGAGGATCGCCGCCACCACCAGGATGAGCGCCGCCCAGCCGATGGCCACGGTGAAGCCGTGGACCGTACCCGTGTTGACGAGCGTGGTCTTCTCCGCCGGGGTGAGCCCGCCCTGGCGCGCCGCCTCCGCGAGGCGGCCCGCCAGATAGGCCGTGGTGCTGGTCGTCGCGACGGTGTTGAGCAGGGACGTACCGATGGAGCCGCCCACCTGCTGCGCCGTGTTGACGGTCGCGGAGGTCACCCCGGCGTCCTTCGGCGCGACCCCGCCCGTGGCGACCGACATGACGGGCAGGAACGTCAGCCCCATGCCGAGACCGAGCATCAGCGTGCCGGGCAGGATGTGGCCCGCGTAACTGGAGTGGGTGTCGATGAAGGTGAGGCTGAACAGCCCGCCCGCCGCGAGCAGCAGCCCGGGGCCCATGAGCAGGCGCGGCGGTACGAAGTGCAGCAGCCGGGCGGCGATCTGCGTCGAACCGATGATGATCATCGCGCACATCGGCAGGAAGGCCAGGCCGGTCCTGAGCGGCGAGTAGCCGAGGATGTTCTGGAGGAAGAACGTCAGGAACAGGAACAGCCCGAACATGCCGATCGTCGTCAGGCACATCGTGAGGACGGAGCCGCCCCGGTTGCGGTCGTTGATGATGTGCGGCGGCAGCAGCGGGCTCGGCGCGCGCGTCTGCCACCAGGCGAACGCGGTCAGCAACGCCACGGCGCCGCACAGCAGGCCGAGGACGAGCGGTGAGGACCAGCCGGAGGACTCGGCCTCGCTGAAGCCGTAGACGAGGGCGACGAGTCCGCCGCAGCCGAGGACGACGCCCGGGATGTCGAGGCGCGACTCCTTGTGCCCGGCCCGGTCGTGCAGCAGCGTGAACGCGCCGAAGACGGCGAGCGCGGCGATCGGCACGTTCACGTACAGGCACCAGCGCCAGGACAGGAACTCGGTGAGGATGCCGCCGAGCAGCAGCCCGATGGCGGCCCCGCCGCCCGCGATGGCGCTGTAGATCCCGAACGCCTTCGCGCGCTCCCTGCCGTCGCTGAACGTCGTGGTGAGCAGGGAGAGCGCGGAGGGCGCCAGGAGCGCCGCGAACATGCCCTGGAGGGCGCGGGCCGCGAAGAGCATGGACGGGCTCTGGGAGGCGCCGCCCAGCGCGGAGGCGGCGGCGAAGCCGATGAGGCCGACGATGAAGGTGCGCTTGCGGCCGACGAGGTCGGCGATCCGGCCGCCGAGCAGCAGCAGCCCGCCGAAGGCGAGGGTGTACGCGGTGATCACCCACTGCCGGTTCCCGTTGGTCAGCCCCAGCTCGCGCTGGGCGGAGGGCAGGGCGATGTTCACGATGGTGGCGTCGAGCACGACCATGAGCTGCGCCATCGCGATGACGGCGAGGCCCCACCAGCGGTGGGCCTCGGGGTCGGTGTCGGAGGTACCGGGCCGTACGCCGGGTGCCGCGCCGGGTGTCGCCGGGTCGCTCATCGGGTTCTTCCCTCGCAGTGGCTCCGTAATGGCTCGGTAGTGGCTCCGTAGGGATCGGCAGGTGGTCGGTAGGCGCGTGGACCTCTGGACAGGACACCACGAATGGGGCGTATCCGCCTCTCGTGCCCCTCGTCATGAACCCGCCGCGCCCCCGTGTACCGGAACAGGCGGTGTAGCCCGCTACACCACCGGTTCGGGAGTGGGCCACCTCGTCCGGGCGCGGGCGGGCCGGGAGGGTTGAAGCCAGAAGGCCCACCGCTCGCGAACCCCCAAGGAAACGTCATGAAGGCGCTGCTCTCCTCCCGTCCGGTCCTCTGGTTCCTGTTCCTGTTCAACCTGGTCGTCGCCGTGATCGCGCCCTTCGTCCTGGACGGCGCGCAGGGCGTCGCGACGGCCGTCGGCATGGCCGCCGTCTCGCTCGGGGCGCGGATCGGCCTGCTCCGGGACGACGCCCGCCGGCGCCCGGCGGGCGCCCAGCGGCACCCGGCCTGACGACCCCCGACGGTCCGGGCGCGTCACCTCCCCGCCCCCGGCCGACCGCGAACCGGCCCGCGTCCGACCCTTCCCTCCCCTCCCCTTCCCTTCCCTCCCCTTCCCCCCTGACCGGGGCCGCCGAAAGCGGCGGCGGCCCCGTCGCGCCGCACCCCGTGGGGACGGGGGAACGGCGCGATCCCGGCCCGGCGGCCGGACCTGCCCAGGGTCCGGCCGCCGGGTATCTTCGCCGGTCATGGACCTACGCACGCTGCGCTACTTCGTGGCCGTCGCCGAGGAACTCCACTTCGGCCGCGCCGCCGCCCGGCTGCACATGAGCCAGCCGCCGCTGAGCCGGGCGGTCAAACACCTGGAGACCGACCTCGGCGCCACCCTGCTGCACCGCTCGCCCACGGGCGTCACGCTCACCCCGGCCGGAGCGGTACTGCTGGACGAGGCGCGCACCCTGCTCGACCGGGCCGACCGGGTACGCGTACGGGTCGCGGCGGCGGCAGGCGCCGCGACCATCACCGTCGGCATCCTGGGCGACGGCACCGACCGGGGCGCGACCCGGCTCGCCGCCGCGTACCGCAGACAGCACCCGGGCGTCGAGGTCCGCGTCCGCGAGACCGACCTGACCGACCCGACCTGCGGGCTGCGCGCCGGACTGGTCGATGTCGCCCTGACCCGCGCCCCGTTCGACACGACCGGCCTGACCGTACGCGAACTGCGCGCCGACCCGGTGGGTACGGTGCTGCGCGCCGACGACCCGCTGGCCCGCCACGACCACCTGAAGCTGGCGGACCTCGCCGACCGGCGCTGGTTCCGCTTCCCGGACGGCACCGACCCGCTCTGGCAGGCGTACTGGCACGGCGGCGAGCCCCGCGAGGGCCCGGTGGTGCGCGCCGTCCAGGAGTGCGTACAGGCCGTGCTGTGGAACGGCACGGTCGGCATGACCCCGCTCGGCCACGACCACCCGGCGGAACTGGCCGTGGTCGAACTGATCGACATGGCGCCGAGCCGCGTGGTGGCGGCATGGAACGAGGGCGACCCGAACCCACTGATCCGCTCGTTCGTCCACCTCGCGGCAACCGCCTACCGCGACTGACCGCCGTGCGGCACCGCCTCGGGCTGCCGGTCGATGTGGTCGCGCCCGCACATCAGTTGAGTACGTGTACTCACGACTGCGTTCGTGCCGTCGCACAGGATGGTCCGCACAGACCCGAATCGAAGGAGCCACCCATGCGTGCCACCGCCGGATTCCGTACCTCCTCCCTCGTACGAGGCAGGCGCATGCTGCGGTCGGCGGCCGGCCTGGCCCTGGCCTGCGCGGCCGTCGCGACGCTGACCAGTTGCTCGATGGAGGACGCGAGTTGCGGCGGCGGCGAGTACGGGGTGATCACGGTGGGCAGCACCGGTCAGGCCTGCGTACCCAAGGGCGAGGAACCCCCGAAGGGGTACACCCGCTTCCCGGAGGGCAAGGAGCCGAAGCGCGTCGGCGACAAGTGGGACCTCTACTGGGAGACCCACACCATCGACGAGAAGGGCGACATCATCGACGCCCCCGACGACAAGTGACGATCGCCTCGACCCGCTAGAGCAGGTGGTCGGCCTTGCCGGCCTTGATGTCGCGGATGAGGGTGGCGAGGGCTTCGCGGGTGTCGGTGAGGTAGGTGTCCTCCTGGCCTGCGACCGCTATGTAGGCGTTGCCTTCGGGATCGGTGCCGATGCGGAAGCAGTTCGAACTCTCCGCGCAGAACAGGTCTTCCCAGGTGATGTCTGGCATGGCTGGATCCCTTCCGGTGGACTGGCTAGAGCAGGTGGTCGGCCTTGCCGGCTTTGATGTCGCGGATGAGGGTGGCGAGGGCTTCGCGGGTGTCGGTGAGGTAGGTGTCCTCCTGGCCTGCGACCGCTATGTAGGCGTTGCCGTCGGGGTCGGTGCCGATGCGGAAGCAGTTGTTGCCCGCGCCGCAGAACGGGTCTTCCCAGGTGATCTTGGGCATGGCTGAGGTCCTTACAGTTCGCGGATGATGCTGTGGATGACGTCTCGGGAGGCAGGCGAGGACAGACACGCCTCGTCCATCCAGTCCAAGTGTGCTCGGTACTTGGAGAGTTGTTCTGCGGTGTGCATGAAATCCGGGCCGTGCGCCGAATCGAGCTGGACGGTGTCGAGTTGGGGGACGGCCCCCTCGGCATAGAGAAGGGCGTGTCCGGCGCCGGGGAAGCTGCCGAGTTCGATAGGCACTATGCGGACGGTGACGTTGTCCCGCTCGCTCACTTCGACCAGGGTGCTGAGCTGCTTCTTGGTCGTATCGCGGCCCCCGAAGCGCATCCGCAGGGCGGCCTCGTGCACGTAACCCGTGTAACCGGCGGGCTGTTCGCGGGTGAGTACGCGCTGGCGGTCCATCCGATGGGCCACATGCAGTTCGACTTCGAGACGCGAGAAGGCGGGAAGCACTGCGGAAAAGACGCTGCGGGCGTAGTCCTCGGTCTGGAGCAGGCCAGGGATGTGAACCGTCTGGATGGTCTGGATCCGGGTTGAGTGCCATTCCAGTTCGGCGATGTCCATGAACCCGGGTGACAGTTTCTTTCGGTACTCGTCCCACCAGTTCCGCTGGTGGATCGTGCCGAGTTCCAAGAGGGCGTCCACGTAACGCTCGTCCGTGCAGCCGCAGTGGGCGGCCAGCGCGCGCAGCCGTTCCGGGCTGATGTTGCGGACCCCCGCCTCGATGTTCGAGATCTTGCCCCGGTCGACGCCGATCAACTCGGCGACCCGTTCGGCGGTCATGCCCGCGACCATGCGCAACTTCTTGATCTCGGCGCCGAGACGCTTCTGCCGCTGCGTGGGCGTGGTCCGTGGGGGCATGGAGATCCTTCCTGTCCGATGCTCAGTCTGGCGGGCATCACGATACGGGGCTACTGGTGACGCACTATCCGAGCGTTGGGGTGGCGCATGATGCACTCAATACCCTACCTTCAGTAGTGCGACGCTCACGCAAGGCAAGCGTGGAGAGCGTTGCGCAAGCGTGCCACCTGTGTCCACCGGCACGAACAACCACCCCACCGCCGAGCGGAGTTGTCATGCCCGAAAACGGAACCGCCCCCGCCGCGTACCCCGTCCCGCGCTTCACCCAGTGCCCTCCGCCCCCGCAGGACCCCGAGGAGCCCGCTCCCGGGAACCTCGCGTACGGTCTCGCCCTGCCCTCCGCCGTCGCCACGCCCGCCATCGCGCGGGAGGCCGCCGAGGTCATCCTCGATGTCCACTGCGTGGCCGATCTGCTGATCGACCCGGCCCTGCGCCTCGTACGCGAACTCGTCGCCTACGCCTGCGCTTTTACCGCGTCCGGGGAGCAGATCCACCTCGCCCTCCACCACGACCTGGAGGGCGCCCTGCGGGTCACCGTGCACGACACCCACGCCGCCCACACCCACCCCCGCCTCGCCGCCGCGTGCGACGAACGCCGCCTGGACGCGCTCGAAGGCGTGCCCGAACTGGTGGAGACCCACCACGGAAGCTGGGGGTTCGGGGCCGCGCACCACTACGGTGCGGGTGCCGGTTCCGGCACCGGCACCCGCACCTGGGCCACCCTCGTGCACACTCCGCGCCGCTGGGCCGCCTGACCGCGCCTCACGTTCGCCGGAGGTCAGGCACCGCCCGTGGACACCCCGGCGAGCGCCTTGAGCGCCAGCGACGCCGCTGTGATCCCGCTGGTGAACGCCACCTCCGAGAGCACCCCCGGCGCCGCCACCTGGTCCCCCGCGAGGAAGACCCCGGACCCGCCCCGGTCGATGCGGGGCCGGTCCCGCCAGGTGGTGCCGGGCGGGTCGACCGCGCCCGTACGGCCGTTCGCCAGTGCTTCGCGCCGCCAGACGGTCCGCTCGCGCCAGCCGGGGAAGCCCAGGTCGAGCAGGCGCTCGGCGCGCGCGAGCCCTTCGGCGCGGGGTGCGTCGGGGCCGATCGGGATCTGGCCCTGGATGAGCTGTTCGCCGGCCGGGGCGAGGGAGGGGTCCTGCGCGGTGAACCGTTCGAGCCACCCCGGGGCGTCCAGGTCCGAGACGACGAACGGGTCGCCCCGGCGGGTACGGAGCGCCAGGTCGAGCAGGACCGTACGGCCGCTGGGCCAGCGCAGCCCGTCGTCCTTGAGGAGGCTCCGGGCCGCGTCCAAGGAGGTGGCCACGATGACGGGTCCGTCCGGCAGTGTGTCGATCCGGGTGGAGGTCTCGATCCGTACCCCCAGGTTCCACGCGTGCCCGGCCATCCGCTCGGTGAGCCTGCCCCAGCCGCCCACCGGGTACCGGGCCTCCGGCGGCAGCGCTGCGGCGCGCCGCAGCCGCTCCTGGACGAACGCGGCGGAGAGCGAGCCCGGGTCGTGGTGGAAGAGGGCCACGGCGACGTAGTGCGCGGCGGCGCGGGCGGTCGCTTCCCCGGCCCGCTCCGTCGCCCAGGTGAGGAAGTCGACGTCGGCCGGGGCCTGTTCGGCGCTGCGGCGGGCGAGGGCGAACAGCCCGACGGGCGGGATACGGCGCAGCGCGCCGCCGTGGTGGAAGCGGAAACGCGCGGCCTCGCGCAGGGGCGGGTTCGCCAGGGGCCCGAGGAGCCCGCGCTGCCGGAGCCAGTCCCAGTGGGGGCCGCGCCGGTAGAGGGCGTGCGGGCCGTCGTTGACCGCGTACGGGCCTTCGGCGGTCCTGGCCCGGCCGCCGAGGGTGTGATGGGCCTCGTGCAGGGTGACACGGGCGCCCGCCTCGGCGGCGGTGATGGCGGCGGTGAGTCCGGCGAGTCCGCCGCCGATGACGGTGATACCGGTGCTGGGGCTGGTGCTGGGGCTGGGGCTGCTACCCATGGTGACCTCTCTCCCTCGTTCGTTCGCGCGGTCACTGAGGTGACGTGGCACGGCCTGTCGGATGTGACATCGGGGCGTTGTCAGTGCCGTAGGCCACCATGGGGGTATGGCGAGGAAGACGGCGAAGAGCGGGACGGTTGCGGCGCGGCGGGCGGAGGTGCGGCTCCCGCCGCTGAGTCCGTACGGCGGCGATCTGGAGCCGGACGGGGACTACGACGGGCTGGAGTTCCAGGGCCTGGACCTGGGCGGCCAGGAAGGGCCGGGCGCGCGGTTCATCGACTGCGCGCTGCGGGAGTGCGGGCTGGACGGGACGGCGCTGGGGCGGGCGCGGTTCGTCGACTGTGTCCTGACCGGCGTCCGGGGTGTGGGCACGGACCTCGCGGGGGCGTCCCTGCGGGATGTGGAGGTGGTGGACGCGCGGCTGGGCGGGCTCCAGTTGCACGGGGCGGTGCTGGAGCGCGTGCTGATCAAGGGCGGGAAGATCGACTACCTGAATCTGCGCAAGGCACGGCTGAAGGATGTGGTGTTCGAGGGGTGCGTGCTGGCCGAGCCGGACTTCGCGGGAGCGGAGCTGGAGCGGGTGGAGTTCCGGGACTGCGTGCTCCGGCGGGTCGATCTGAGCGGGGTCCGGATGAAGGACGTCGATCTGCGGACGGTCGCCGAGCTGGACATCGCGCGCGGTCTGGACCGGCTGGCGGGAGCGGTGATCAGCTCGGCGCAACTGCTGCATCTCGCACCGGCGTTCGCGGCGCAGATCGGCGTACGGGTGGAGGACTGACCGGTCCGGTCGTCAGGGGGTACGCCGTGGGCCCCGGCCCGGGGGGATAGGCCGAGGCCCACGCGGTACTCCAGAGGCACGCCGTTTCGGTGGGGGGAGGGAAGCGGTCGCCCGCGTCCCCGGCAGTGCCCCGGCAGACTGCATCTGCCCGGGGACGCGCGATGTACGCCTGCGGACGCCGGGATCCGTGAGTGGGCTGTGTGACGACTGTGCGACGACTCTGTGGTGGCTGTGGGACGCCACGGGCCTCACGGGGTTTCAGGAGGATTCCGGGAGGTCCAGGAGGGCGTGTTGCCGCCCGCGCCTCAGCAGCGGGGGAAGCGGCTCTGGAGGTCCCAGACGGCCGGGTTGTCGGCCAGTCCGTCGTGCAGGTCGGTGAGGTCCGCGATCAGATCGTGCAGGAAGTCCCGCGACTCCCGGCGCAGCAGCCGGTGGCTGAACGTGAGCGGCGGCTCGTCGCCGTGCATCCAGTCGGCCTCGATGTCGACCCACCCGAAGCGCCGCTGGAAGAACATCCGGTCCGCCGACTCCGTGAAGTCCAGCTCGGCGTACTGAGGAGTCGCGGCCCGGCTGCCCCGGGGGTCCTGGTCGATCCGCTCGACGATGTCGCACAGGGCCCATGCGAAGTCGAGCACGGGCACCCATCCCCACGCGGTGGACACCTCACGGTCGGCGGAGGTGTCGGCGAGATAGACGTCCCCGCAGAACAGATCGTGCCGCAGCTCCTTGACCTCCGCGCGGCGGTAGTCGGTCTGCGGGGGATCGGGAAAGCGCCGGGAGAGGGAGTAGCCGATGTCGAGCACGACCCGATGGTGTCACGTTCGAGTGAACCGCCGCGTTTCCCTGCCCGGGGCCTGGTCTGCTCAGGCAGTGTCGCCAGGTGCGAGGGAGGTCCGCCGTGGCACCGTCTGCTGGGGAACGCGCTGCGTGCGACTACGAGTCATGCGGCTATGAATCGACCAGGACGCGCGGGGCGCGGCCCGGTCGTGTGGGAACGCGGAACCACGCAGGGCCCCGGCCGGAGCCGGGGCCCTGCGTGGTTGCGTCGTCGGACGCCGGTGATCAGCGATCAGGAGCGACCGGTGATCAGAGGTTGACGCCGAAGTCCGTCGCGATGCCCACCAGGCCCGAGGCGTAGCCCTGGCCGACCGCGCGGAACTTCCACTCCGCGCCGTTGCGGTACAGCTCGCCGAAGACCATCGCCGTCTCCGTGGCCGCGTCCTCGCTCAGGTCGTAGCGGGCGATCTCCGCGCCGCCCGCCTGGTTCAGGATGCGGATGTACGCGTTGCGCACCTGGCCGAAGTTCTGGCTGCGGGTCTCGGCGTCGTAGATCGAGACCGGGAAGACGATCTTGGTGATGTCCGCCGGCAGGCCCGCCAGGTTGACGTTGATGGCCTCGTCGTCGCCGTCGCCCTCGCCCGTCCGGTTGTCACCGGTGTGGACGATGGTCTGGTCCGGCGTCGCCTTGTTGTTGAAGAAGACGAAGTGACCGTCCGAGAAGACCTTCCCGGCGTCGTTCACCGCGATCGCCGAGGCGTCGAGGTCGAAGTCCGTACCGGTGGTCGTGCGGACGTCCCAGCCGAGGCCGACCGTGACGGCGGTGAGGCCGGGCGCCTCCTTGGTGAGTGAGACGTTGCCGCCCTTGGACAGGCTTACAGCCATGGGATGTCCCTTTCGTAGTCGTGTGCGGGCTTCGGGTGGACCCGAAGCTACCGTCATCCGACATAACGCGGGCAGAGGCCCCGGAGGTTCCGTACCCCTTTACTTTCTTTACCCGGGCGGCCCAGGGGCCCGCCGCTCAAGGGGCCCGGGGATTAAAGAGGTGACGTGAGGGGCGCGGACGCGCGACCATGGGGCCATGTCCGGGCCTCCTCATGTCATCCGCGGTTCGGTCTCCCTGCCGGAGGCCGAGCTGATGTGGCGTTTCTCGCGCTCGTCGGGGCCCGGCGGCCAGCACGTCAACACCAGCGACTCCCAGGTGGAGCTGCGCTTCGACCTGGCGAGGACCGAGGCCCTGCCGCCCGTCTGGAAGGAGCGCGCGCTGGACCGGCTCGCGAGCCGGCTGGTGGACGGCGTGGTCACCGTACGGGCGTCGGAGCACCGCTCCCAGTGGCGCAACCGCGAGACGGCGTCGGTACGGCTGGCCGCCCTGCTGGCCGAGGCGACGGCCCCGCCGCCGCGCCCCCGCCGCAAGACGAAGATCCCGCGCGGGATCAACGAGCGCAGGCTGCGCGAGAAGAAGGCGCGCGCGCAGACGAAGCGCGGCCGTACCGGGCGCGACTGGTAGACGGACGAGGAGCCGGGGCCGACACGGCCCCCGCGCCTCAGCCCTGGCCCAACTGGCGGTAGCGGCCCTTGAAGTACGTCAGCGGCCCGGCGTCCCCGCCCGGCAGGTCCGCCGTCAGCACCCGCCCGATCACCAGCGTGTGGTCGCCCGCCTCGACCCGCTGCTCCGTACGGCACTCCAGCGTCGCCAGCGCCCCCTCCACCAGCGGCGCGCCGCTCACCTCGCCCCGCCGGTACGGGAGGTCCTGGAACAGCAGCCGGTCGCTGATCCGACCCTTCATCGCGAACCGGCCCGCGATGTGCCGCTGGTTCTCCGAGAGCAAGGACGCGGCCCACAAAGGCTGTTCGACGAGCAGGTCGTCCATCCGGGAGCCGTTGCGGACGCTGACCAGGACCAGCGGCGGATCCAGGGAGACGGACAGGAAGGCCGTCGCCGTCATGCCCGCGTCCTCACCGCGCGGTCCGTCCGCGCTCAGGGCGGGTTCGTGCGCCGTCACCAGCACTACACCGGCGGCCAGCCGGGCGAGGGCTGCGCGGAACTCGTCGTCACTCACCCCCTCAGCATGCGGGACGGCTCGGGTACGGGGGGCGGGACTCGTCTGGGACACAGGGGAGACGCTAGTCTCGGCGGTCCCGCGCCCGCATCGGACCAGGGGACCAGCCAGGTCCTAGGACCACGCTCCGATCGGTCCCCCACGGCCGGGAATTGCGTTCCGCAAAGCCGCGGGAGCGCTTCCACCAGGCGTTCCTCCCCTCCCCGGGTATGTGACTTGAGACACAGAGCGAGGTAATTGTTGACCCTGTGTACCTGCCGAACAGCTCGCTGTGATTCAGTTGCGAGGACAGTGCCACACAAGCGCCGATGAGAATCCTGGAGTTGCTGTCGAGGTCTCGGGGAGAGCGAGCAATGGAGACCGAGTCGGAGCCGTATGTCCGTCTTGCGACCCTGCGGCAGTTGCACGAGGCCGTCGCAGAGCTCAACACCGCCCGCAGTCTGGCGGACACCCTGCAGACCGTCGCCGACGGCGTCGTCACGGGGCTCGGCTATGAACTCGCGTGTGTGAATGTCGTGCAGGCCGACGGCGACCTCGTCGTCGCCGCCTTCGCGGGGAGCGCCGCCGCCGAGGCGCTGATCACCGGACGGGTCGGCTCCCGCACCTCCTGGGAGCGCCGGCTCGCCATGGGGGAGACCTGGGGTGACCTGCGGTTCATACCGCACACCGAGGGCTGGGTGCTGCTGGAGGACGACGTACCGCAGTGGTACACCGAAGGCCCCGAGCCCCGCTTCGAGGACGAGTGGCACCCCGCCGACCGCCTCTACGCCCCGATGTACTCCACCGCCCGCAAGGACCCGCCGGCGCACGCCGCGGGGCGCGGGGGCGAGCTGCTCGGCGTGATATCCGTCGACCGCCCGCGCGGTGGCCGCCGCCCCGGCCCCTGGGGGCAGGAAGCGCTCCAGATGTACGCGTCCCAGGCGGCCATTGCGATCAGTAACGCCCGCCTCAGGGCAAACATGCAGCGCGCCCTCGTCCGTCTGGAGCGCGACAAACAGGCGCTCCGGGCCAGTGAGGAATCCTTCCGCCAGGCCTTCGAGTACGCGCCCAGCGGCATGGCCGTCGCCGAGATGGGCGGCGACCAGCACGGCCGGCTGCTGCGCACCAACGACGCGCTCTGCCGCCTTCTGGGCCGCCCCGCCTCCGTGATGCGCCGCCACTCCTTCTCCGACCTCGTCCACCCCGAGGACATCGGCACCCTGCTGCGCACCTCCGCCGAGGGGGGCCGCGCCGAGCTGCGCCTCGCGCGCCGCGACGGCTCCTACGTCTGGGTCTCGCTGCGCAACTCCGTCGTCGCTGACACGGCGGACGGCCCCCGCTTCCTCCTCACCCACGTGGAGGACATAGAGGAGCGCAAGGGCCGCGAACTCCAGCTCGCCCACCGCGCCTCGCACGACTCCCTCACCGGCCTGCCCAACAGCGCCGAGCTGCGCTCCCGCCTCAGCGCCCGGCTCTGCTCGCGCCCGTTCGCCACGCGGGAGAAGACCCCCGTCGAGGCCCTGGACGCGGCGTACGGGGGGTACGAGGGCACGGTCCTGTACGAGCCCGGCTACGACACGTACGCCGGATACGGCAACGGCAACGGTTACGCCGGCAACGGCAACGGTTACGACGGCGGCAGCAGCGACGGGTACACGGCCACCCACAGCCCCAGCGGCCCGGGCGACGGCTACTCCGGCCACGACGGCTACGAGGAGCACGCGGGCGGCCGTGGCGGCGTACGCGACGGCGGTGGCCTGCTCCCGCCGTCCGGCGCCGGCCCCTTCGACCACCACGTCCACCTGGTCGCACCCGCCGAGGGCGAGGCGGACGACGGCACGAAGGGGCTCGCGGTCCTCTTCTGCGACCTCGACGGGTTCAAGTCCATCAACGACCGCTTCGGCCACAACACCGGCGACGAGGTACTGATCGAGGTCGCGCGCCGGCTCACCACCGGCGTACGCGACGGCGACACCGTGGCCCGGCTCGGCGGCGACGAGTTCGTCGTCCTCGCCGACGGCCTCGGCTCGGCGGACGCCGCCGACCTCGCCGTACGGCTGCGGAACGCGATCATCCCGCCGATCAGAGTCGACGGCAGGGCGGTCCGGGTCGGTGCCAGCTTCGGCATCAGTTGGGCGGCCTGCGGCATGTCGGTCGAGGAGGTCCTGCAATCCGCCGACCAGCGGATGTACGTCGAGAAGCGCTCGCGCAAGCAGGTGCAGCGGCGGGCGGGATAACACGACGGGGGGTGTCCCCTCGGCGCCCGGGGCCGTGCCGGACGCGCCCCTCGGGGTACACGGCAGGACAGGGCGACAACCGGGGACCAACGGGCGGTGTCCGTTCGGGACAGGGCTGGGACATGTCCGCGATCGGTTGTTCACCCAAGGGCCCCAGACTGGCAGCCACCCGTCAAGACCCGTCCGTAGGCTTGCCCGCACGAGGTAGGCTCGGCCGGTCGGCGACGCTGGCGAGATGGTAAGGAGTGACCACCGATGACGGCCGGGAACAACGGCGCGAACAAGCCCGAGGACGACGACCCGTTCGGCTACCTGTACGAAGACGGACAGGCAGCGGCGGGCGCCGGTCAGCGGCGCCAGGGCGGTTACGGCTACCCGGGTCCGGCCACGCAGCCGGGCGTCCCCAGAACGTCGTACAACCAGGTCAGGACGGTCGGCGAGCGCCAGTACGGGCAGCAGGCGGTGCCGCCGCAGCAGGCGGCGTACGGCCAGCAGCAGGCGTACGGCCAGGCTCCTCCCCACGGCCAGCAGGCGCCCCCGCAGCAGTACGGCGCCACCACCGCCCAGGTCCCCGCCCAGCGCCGCGGCGGACGCGGCAGCGGCGGCGGCCCGAACACCAGGGGCCTGCTGATCGGCGCGATCGCGGTGGTCGCGGTCGTGGTGATCGGCATCACAGCGGCGCTGCTCTCCAGCAACGACGACAACGACAACGACGCACAGCCGTCGGACCCCGGCGCGTCGGTCGAGCAGTCGGCGGACCCGAGCGCGCCCGCGTCCGGCAAGGACGAAGAGAACGGCGGCGACAAGGCCGCGGACGGCATCGAGCTGCCCAAGCAGGACGCGGCGACCCTCAAGCTGGGGCCGCCCGCCGCGCTTGCCACGGACATAGACGGAGCCGAGGGCACCAACGGCTCGTACGTGACCGGGTTCAACGCGGTCGGCGCCTCCGTGACCTGGACCGCCGACATCAAGGAAGCCGGCAACTACGCGCTGTCCGTGCGCTACGCCATCCCGGCCAAGGACGCGAACGCCACGCTGACCGTCAACGGCAAGGCGAACAACTCACCCCTCGGGCTGAAGAACTTCATCAAGTCCGACGACCCGGATCTGTCGAAGAACTGGCAGACCACCTGGGCACCGGTCGAGCTCCAGGCGGGCAAGAACACGCTCAAGATCTCCTGCGAGCAGGGCAACCAGTGCGACGCCATCCTCGACTGGCTCGAAGTCACGCCCCCGAAGACCTGACCGGCACGTCCCCGAAGCCTCGCGGCGCTCACGCCTCCGCGGCGCTGACGACCCGCAGGAAACCCGCCACCGTCCCGGCCATCGCCTCGCGAGCCGGGACGAGGTATTTCCGGGGGTCGACCGTCGCCGGATGCCCGGCCAGGTGGGTCCGTACCGCTTCCGTGTAGGCCGTGTTGAGCGCCGTACCGACGTTGATCTTGACCATGCCCGCGGCGACGGCCCGGCGGATCTCCTCGTCAGGGACGCCCGAGGAGCCGTGCAGGACCAGCGGAACGGGGACGGACCCGCGCAGGGCGGCGATCAGGGCGTGGTCGAGGGCGGCCGTGCGCCGGGTCATCGCGTGGGACGAGCCGACGGCGACCGCCAGCGCGTCCACGCCCGTCTCGGCTACGAAGAGCACCGCCTCGGCCGGGTCCGTCCGTACACCGGGCGCGTGCGCGTCCAGCGCGGGCCCGGCGCCGCCCTCCGGGCCGCCGTCGCCCTGGCTGCCGTCGCCCTCCTTGCCGCCCACCGCGCCCAGTTCGGCCTCGATCCAGACACCGTGGTCATGGCCCCACCGCACGGCCTCGGCGGTCGCCTTCAGGTTCTCCGCGTACGGCAGCTTCGACGCGTCGAACATCACCGAGCTGAACCCCTCGGCCGGTGCGGCGCGCAGCAGTTCGGCGGATTCGACGTGGTCGAGGTGGAGCGCGAGCGGTACGGCGGCGGCGCGGGCCACCGCGGCGGTCGCGGCGGCCACGGCGGTGAGCCGGCCGCCGTGGAACCGCACCGCGTTCTCCGATATCTGCAGGATCGCCGGCACCCCGGCCCGCTCGGCGCCCTCCGCGATCGCCTCCGCGTGCTCCAGGGTGATCACGTTGAACGCGGCGATGCCGTGGCCCCGGGCCGCGGCATCCGAGACGAGTTCAGCGGTGGTGACGAGTGGCATGTGGTCCCCAGTTCGCGATTGTTCTCCTGCGGGTCCCGGCTCGGGATCTGGCTCATTCGGGCTCCGGCCGCCCGGTCTCCGTCACCTTGACGCGGGGCAGCAACTCCTCGTACACCCGCGCGTCGAACTCGCCCGCCGCCGGGGCCAGTACCGTCGCCGCCGACAGCGCGACCGCGCGGCTGAGCCTGGCCGGCCACGGCAGGCGCTCGACGAGCCCCGAGAGCAGCCCGGCCACCGCCGAGTCGCCCGCGCCCGTCGGATTGCCCCGGACGGTGTCCGGCGGCGCCGCGCGCCAGCCGCCCTCCGGGGTGAGCGCGAGGAGCCCGTCGGGGCCCAGCGAGGCGACGACCGCGTGGGCGCCGCGCCGCCGGGCGCCCTGAGTGGCGCGCAGCGGCTCGCGGGAGCCGGTGAGGCGGGCGAGTTCGTCCGCGTTGGGCTTGACGAGGTCGGGGCGGGCGGCGACGCCCCGGCGCAGCGGTTCGCCGCTGGTGTCGAGGAGTACGGGGACCCCGGCGGCGCGGGCGCGGCGGATCAGCTCGGCGTACGCGCCGACGTGGATGCCGGGCGGCAGGCTGCCGCAGAGCGCCACGGCCTCGGCGCCGGTGCGCAGCAGCCGGTCGTAGTGGGAGAGGAAGCCGGTCCACTCGGCGGCGGAGACGACCGGGCCCGGCTCGTTGAGCTGGGTGGTGTCGCCGGTCGAGGCGTCCACGACGGCGATGGTGCGGCGGGTGGCCCCGGAGATCGGCAGCAGCGCGTCGACCGGACGGGCCGCGCGGGACCGGCCGCTCCAGGCGGCGGGCCCGCCGCTGCCGCCCAGCAACTCCCGCAGTACGTCGCCGGTCCGGCCGCCCGCGAACCCCGTCACCACGGTCTCGTGCCCCAGCGCGGAGAGCACCCGCGCGACGTTCACGCCCTTGCCGCCGGGGCGCTCGGCGACCTCGCTGACGCGGTGGGTGGTGTGCGGGACGAGCGCGGGCGTGCGGTACGTGATGTCCAGCGCGGCGTTGAGCGTCACCGTGAGGATCATCCATCCCCCTGCCTGGGTACGCGATGCTGGGTACGCGGTGCTGGGTACGCGGTCGCGTGGCGGAGCGCCGGGACGATCATGCCAAAAAGAAAGCGGTTGGCCCAGACCCCGGAGCGACCGCTCCCGTATCCGCTTTCACGACCGCGTACGTATCCGACTCCGTATCCGTACGGGGTCAGCCGACGCGCGGGTCGATCACCCATTCCCCCTTGTGCAGCACGCCCTTGAGCCTGAAGTCCGCGTCCAGCACCACCGCGTCGGCGTCCTTGCCCGGCTCCAGCGAGCCGACCCTGTCGTACGCGCCGAGCAGTTTCGCCGGGTTCGCGGAGATGGCCCGGACGATGTCCTCCACCGGCAGCCGGTCCACCGTCGCCGCCCGCCGGAACGCGGTGTCCTGCGTCAGCGTCGAGCCCGCGATCGAGCCGCCGTCCACCAGCCGGGCGACCCCGTCCGTCACATCGACGGCGAGCGGGCCGAGTTCGTACCGCCCGTCGCCGAAGCCCGCCGCGTCCATCGCGTCCGTCACGAACGCGACGCGGTCCGCGCCCGCGCGGTGGAACGCCAACTCCAGGGCGGCCGGGTGCAGATGCGTACCGTCGTTGATCAGCTCGACGGTGACCCGCTCGTCCTCCAGCAGCGCGGCGATCGGCCCGGGCGCCCGGTGGCCGAGCGGCGGCATCGCGTTGAAGAGGTGCGTGGCGACGGTCGCGCCCGCGCCGATGGCCTCGACGGTCTGCTCGTACGTCGCGTCCGTGTGCCCGATCGCGGCGATCACGCCGTGCTCCGCCAGCAGCCGTACGGAGTCGATGCCGCCCGGGAGTTCGGTGGCGAGCGTGACCATCCTCGCCGTGCCGCGCGCCGCGTCGATCAGCTTGCGCACCTCGGCCGGGTCGGGGTCGCGCAGCAGCTCCTCGCTGTGGGCGCCCTTGCGGCAGGGGGAGATGAAGGGGCCCTCGAAGTGGATGCCGGCGAGGTCGCCCTGCTCGACCAGTTCGGAGAGGAGCCCGGCGCGCTGGGCGAGGAAGTCCATCTCGCCGGTGACGGCGGAGGCGACGAGCGTGGTGGTGCCGTGCTCGCGGTGCGTACGGATGCCCTGGAGTACGTCGTCCACGGAACCGGAGGTGAAGGAGGCGCCCCCGCCGCCGTGGTTGTGGAGGTCGACGAAGCCGGGGACGAGCCAGTGGCCCGTCAGATCCAGCGTGGCGGCGTCCGCCGGGGCGTGGCCCGCGATCCGGCCGCCCTGGACGATCACCCGCCCGCCGTCCACGGTCCCGGTGGGCAGCACCACCCGGGCGCCGGTGAGGACGGTGGGTTCGGCGCGTACGGCGGATGTGACGCGAGCGGCCATCAGGCGGTTACCTCCGGGGCGAGTGACGGGGTGTGGGTGTCGGACGGTGCTGCGTGCGGGGCGGGGGATGAGGGAGGGGCGGGAGGGGCGGGGCGTGAGGGAGGGGCGGGGGCGGTCCCCGCGTCCACCGCGTCCACCAGGTCCCAGGCGAGCAGGCCCGCCCCCAGACAGCCCGCCGTGTCGCCGAGCGCCGCCGGGACGATCTCGGGGAGCGTCTGGAACGTGACCCGCTCCGCCACCGCCGCGCGCAGCGGGGTGAACAGGGTGTCCCCGGCCTCGGCGAGCCCGCCGCCGATGATCAGGGTGCGCGGGTCCAGCAGGGTGAGCGCGGTGACCAGGCCCGCGGCCAGCGCGTCGATCGCGTCGTGCCACACCCGTACGGCCTCCGGGTCGCCGGAGTCGACGGCCTTCGCGCAGTCCGCCGCGTCCGCCTCCGGGTCGCCGCTCGCCGCCCGCCACGCGCGGGTCACCGCGGCGGCGGACGCCAGGGTCTCCAGACAGCCGCGCTGCCCGCAGTCGCACGCGGGGCCGTCGGGGCGCACCACGACATGGCCGATCTCGCCCGCCGAGCCGTGCGCGCCCGCCTCTATGGCGCCGCCGACGCCGATGGCCCCGGCGATCCCGGTGCCCAGCGGTACGAACAGGAAGCGGTCCGCGCCCCGGCCCGCGCCGAGCCGCCCCTCCGCGAGGCCGCCGGTGCGTACGTCGTGCCCCAGCGCCACCGGTACGCCGCCCAGCCGGGCCGTGAGCAGATCCCGTAGCGGCAGGTCGCGCCAGCCCAGGTTGGCGGCGTACCGGGCGATCCCGCGCTCGGCGTCGACGATGCCGGGCACGGCGACCCCGGCGGCCACCGCGCCCCGCCCGAAGTGCTCGGCGCCGTACGCACGCAGCTCCGCCGCGAAGGCGAGGACGGTCTCGACAACGGCCTCGGGGCCGCGCTCCCTGCCCGTCGCGCGCCGCGCCTCGTACAGCAGCGCGCCGTCCGCGCCGACGAGGGCGGCTTTCATGCCGGTGCCGCCCACATCCAGGGCGATGACGTGTCTGGCGTGCCTGTCGGATCTCACGGGGACAGTCTCGCGTGTGAACCCGTGAAAGGTCTAGTCCACTACACCTGATGCCTCCTGATGGCCCCGGTGATGACTTCGGTGATGACTTCAGGTGATGGCTCCGGGTGATAGCTCCGACGATGGCTCCGGATTGTTGTCAGTCCATACAAAAGAACAGAACATTCACGCCGCGCACACGCGGGAAATCGGGCGTTGTGGAAGCGAAACCGCCGCCCGGTAGACCTCAAACCTCCGTATGGGGGAAAATCACTTGTTCGACATTGCGTCACGGGGGGCCGGTCGGAGGCCTTACGCGCAACGGCGAGAACGACAAAGGCAACCACAAAGGCGGGGAACAGACCTGTGCGACCTGTACGAGAGCGCCACCGGGGATACCGCGGCCACCGGACCGCAGCGGCGGCAGTGGCCGCGTTCGGCATGACGGCGTCGCTGGCGGGCTGCGGCGGTCCCTCAAGCAGCGGAGATGTCACGCTCAAGGTGGTCGCCGCGGAGTACGGCACCAACTCCGAGGACAGTTCCCGGAATTACTGGGAATCCGTGGCGAGCTCGTTCCAGGCGGACAATCCCGGAATCAAGATCGACATATACATCCGGCCGTGGAAGACGATCGACTCCGATGTCGCGCGGATGGTCAAGGAGGGCAACGCCCCCGACATCGCGCAGATCGGCTCGTACTCCAACTTCGCCAAGGACGACAAGCTCTACGCGGCCGACGAACTTCTCTCCGTACCCACCCAGGCGAACTTCCTCGACCAGCTCTCCGAGGCCGGCGAGGTCAACCGTATTCAGTACGGGATGCCGTTCGTCGCCTCCACCCGGCTGCTCTTCTACAACAAGGACCTCTTCGAGTCGGCCGGGGTGAGCGCCCCGAAGGACTGGGACGACATCAAGACCGACGCCGAGGCGCTCAAGGCGGACGGCGTGACGACCCCCTTCGCGCTGCCGCTCGGCACCGAGGAGGCGCAGGGCGAGGCCCTGATGTGGCTGCTGAGCGGCGGGGGCGGCGTCACGGACACCGCCGACGGCTCGTACAGCATCGACTCGCCCGTGAACGTCAGCACCTTCACCTGGCTCCAGAAGAACCTCGTCAAGCCGGGGCTGACCGGCCCGGTCGCGCCCGGGAAACTGGACCGCGCCACCGCCTTCAAGGCGTTCACCAGCGGCCAGGTCGGCATGCTCAACGGGCACCCGACGCTGATGAAGGACGCGGCGAAGCGGGGCATCAAGGTCGGCATGGTGCCGATGCCCGGCGAGAGCGGCAAGCCGAAGTCGGTCGGCGTCTCGGACTGGATCATGGCGTTCAAGCAGAACGGCCACCGCCAGGAGATCGGCGCGTTCCTGGACTTCGCGTACGAGGACAAGAACGTGCTCAGCTTCGCCGGCCAGTACGACCTGCTGCCGGTCACCTACAGCGCGAACGCGGGGATGCTCGCCGACCCGGAGCACCAGGACCTGAAGACGTTCCTGACGGCGCTGCCCGAGTCGGAGCTGTTCCCGTACGGCAAGAACTCGTGGTCGCAGGTGAGCGAGAGCTTCAAGAAGAACATCGGCAGGGCCGTCGAGCCCGGCGCGAGCCCGGGGGCGGTGCTGGGGCAGATCGCCAGGGACGCTTCGGCGGCGGAGGCCTCCGAGTAGCCGAGTAGCGTGTCATCGATATGACCACGCCTGCCCCCGACCCCGATCCCGACCCCGCCGCTGAGCCGGATCCGGAGCCCGCCCCTGAGCCGGAACCCGCCGCTGAGCCCGGGCCCGCCGCGGCCCTGTCCGGGCGGGACCGGGCCGTACTCGCCATGGAAGGGCGCGGCTGGCCGGGCCCCGGCGCCAAGGAGCGGGAGATCCGCGAGCGCCTGGGCCTCTCGCCGACGCGCTACTACCAGCTCCTGAACGCGCTGCTCGACGACCCGAGGGCGGCGGAGCACGACCCGGTGACGGTGAACCGGCTCCGCAGGGTCAGAGCGGCCCGCCGCGACCTGCGCTGACGGACGGGCCACATGTCTGTCCGTACGCCGGTGGACGTGGATAAGGTCGGGGGCATGGGCAGCCACGCGTACTCCCTGCCGGAACCGACCACCCCCGCCGGCGCCGACGGCCTGGCCGCGCTTCTCGCCCGGCCCGGCGCCGCCGTCGTCGCGCTCGACTTCGACGGCACCCTCGCCGAGATCGTCCCCGACCCCGAACAGGCCCGCGCCCACGAGCGCGCGGTCCCCGCCCTCGCCGCCCTCGCACCACGCGTCGCCTCCGTCGCGGTGGTCACGGGCCGCCCCGCCGGAGTGGCGGTACGGTACGGCGGCTTCGCCGGGGTGCCGGGGCTGGAACACCTGGTCGTCCTCGGCCACTACGGCGCCGAGCGCTGGGACGCCGTCTCCGGTACGGTCCACGCCCCCGCCCCGCACGAGGGCGTCGCGGCCGTACGCGCCGAACTCCCCGGATTCCTCGAACAGTTCGGCGCCTGGCGCGGTACCTGGATCGAGGAGAAGGGCCGCGCGGTCGCCGTCCACACCCGCCGTGCCACCGACCCGCAGGCGGCCTTCGAGGCGCTGCGCGAACCGCTGGCCGGACTCGCCGCACGCCACGGCCTGATCGTCGAACCGGGCCGCATGGTCCTGGAGCTGCGCCCGCCGGGCGTCGACAAGGGCGTGGCGCTGCTGGAGTACGTCCGCGAGACGGGCGCCGAGACGGTCCTGTACGCGGGCGACGACCTGGGCGACCTGCCGGCCTACGCGGCGGTCGAGAAACTCCGCTCGGACGGCCACCCGGGCCTGCTGGTGTGCAGCGGCACCGAAGTCCCCGAACTGGTCGAACGGGCCGACCTCGTCCTCCCGGGCCCGGCGGCCCTGGCGGACTTCCTGGCGGAACTGGCGCGCACGGCAGCCCCGTAGACCCGAGGTCTCTCAGGAGACCTCAGGCCCGCAGCGCCTCCAACTGGTCCAG
This sequence comes from Streptomyces sp. NPDC050509, assembly GCF_044457965.1. Taxonomy (NCBI): domain Bacteria; kingdom Bacillati; phylum Actinomycetota; class Actinomycetes; order Kitasatosporales; family Streptomycetaceae; genus Streptomyces; species Streptomyces sp. NPDC050509. The sequence continues at coordinate 72,394 of NZ_JBITHL010000021.1, forward strand.
GAACCAGCGCTGCGGCGGCAGGGCCGTCGCAGCGGCGGCCAGGCGCTTGGCGCGGTCCGTGCGCTCCGCCGTGGGCATCGTCAGGGCCTCGTGGAGGGCGGCGGCCGTCGCGCTGATGTCGTACGGGTTCACCACCAGGGCGTCCTCGCCCAGCTCCGCGTAGGCGCCCGCCTCCCGCGACAGCACCAGCGCGCAGGCGCGCTCGGAGAGGACGGGGATCTCCTTCGCGACCAGGTTCATGCCGTCGCGGATGGGGTTGACCAGCGCCACGTCGGCCAGGCGGTACGCGGCCAGGGAGCGCGCGAAGTCGTCCTGGACGTGCAGGACGACCGGGGTCCAGCCGTCCGTGCCCAGCTCCGCGTTGATCCCGTCGGCGACCCGCTGGACCTCCTCCGTGTAGGAGCGGTAGATCGCCAGGTCCTGCCGGGAGGGGTAGGCGAAGGCCACGTGGACGACGCGCCCGCGCCATTCGGGGTGGTCGAGCAGGAGCTGCCGGTAGGAGAACAGGCCCCGGACGATGTTCTTGGACAGCTCCGTACGGTCCACCCGGACGATCGTCCTCCGGTCGGCCCCGTCCGGGGTGCTGCCGATCTGCTCGCGCAGGGTCACCATCCGCTCGGCCACGTCCGGGCGGTGCGCGCGCTCGCGCAGGAAGTCGCCGTCGGCGCCCAGGCCGTGGACCGCGAGATACGTCCGGCCGCCGGAGGGGCCGGGGGTGTTCCCGCGCGGGAAGGTGAGATGGCGCCCGCCGTCCCCGGCTCCGTCCTCCGGCCAGTGCGCCGTCAGGCCCCGGTCCGCCAGCACCGAGCGGGCGCACTCCTTGAACGCCTCCGCCCACCGCCAGGTCAGGAAGCCCAGCCGGTCGGCGCCCAGCATGCCCAGCAGCAGCCGCTCCGCGATGTCGTCGGGCAGCAGCCGGAAGTACTCCGCGGGCGCCCACGGCGTGTGCGAGAAGTGCCCGATCCTGAGGTCGGGGCGGAGCGCCCGCAGCATCCCGGGGACGAGCGCCAGGTGGTAGTCCTGCACCAGGACCGCCGCGGCCTCGGCCGCCTCCTGCGCCAGCGCCTCGGCGAAGGCGCGGTTGTACGTCTCGTACGCGGCCCACTGGGCGCGGAACTCCGGGCCGAAGGACGGCTCCAGCGGGGTCTGGTAGAGCATGTGGTGGACGAACCAGAGGGTCGAGTTGGCCACGTCGTTGTACGCGGCCGTGTACACCTCGGGCTCGATGCCCAGCATCCGTACCCGCTGCCCGCCCGTGTCGGCCGGGTCGAGGCGGCCCTCCGTACGCCGGACGGCCTCCCGGTCGCCCTCGCCGAGCGCCGCGCACACCCAGACGGCATCGTCGTCCGCCCCGATGGCCGACAGGCCCGACACCAGACCGCCGCCGCCTCGTTTGGCCGCCAGCGTGCCGTCGTCGCGCCGCGTGTACGAGACGGGGCCGCGGTTGGACGCCACGAGGACGCGGGCGGGCGCGGGGGTGCCGGACTGCTCGGTAGCCATGTCGCGAAACCTAGCCCGTCGCGGAAACGCTCAAACGTACGGTGCGTGTGACGTCCCCGCCGGCCCGGTCGCGCCAGTCCGTATCGGTCGCGGCGCCCGCTCGGTCCCGCCGCCCCGCTCAGCCGACGCCGTCCCGCTCAGTCGCGCCGCCCGCGCGCCGCGGCCAGCGCGACCACCCCGGCGCCGGTCAGCGCGAACGCCATGCCGCCCAGCAGCCACAGCCGCTCGGCCGTGGACCCGGCCTGCGCCAGCACCCGCGTGAACTCCGAAGCTCCCGACAACGCAAGATTCATGCCCATGAGGGAGGAATCTAGGCAAGTAGTGCGATGATCCGACGTTACGCCGCGCGTCCGGCCGTGTACTCCGCGATCTCCCGCACCGGCGGACGCTCCTCCGTGTCCACCGCGTGCGTCCGCGGCGTGAAACCGTCCTCGCCCCGCTCGAACTGCGTGAGCCGCGGCCGTACCAGATGGCCCCGCTGGAGCCGGAGCTGCGCCGTACGGTAGATCGCCGCTGCCATCCGGCCCAGCGCCCGGTCGTCCTGGTGACGGTGGAGCCGTACACCCACGTCCACCTGGGCCAGCGCGTCGAGCCCCACCGTGTGCAGCGCGTCCACCAGCAGGCCCAGCTCCACGCCGTACCCCACGGGGAACGGCAGCCGCTCCAGCAGCGAGCGCCGCGCCGCGTACTCGCCGCCCAGCGGCTGGACGAAACCGGCCAGCCGCGGCCAGTGCAGATTGAGCAGCGGGCGCGCCACCAGCTCCGTCACCCGCCCGCCCTGGCCGGCCCCGCCCTCCGTACCGCCGCCCGTACCCCCGCCCAGCGGGCGGTCGTACATCGCCTTCACGAACTGCACCTCAGGATCGGTGAGCAGCGGGCCCACGATCCCGGAGACGAAGTCCGGCGAGAACTCCCGCAGGTCGGCATCGACGAAGCACACGATGTCGCCGCTCGTCACCAGCAGCGACCGCCACAGCACCTCGCCCTTGCCGGGCAGCGCGGGCAGCCGCGGCAGGATCGCGTCCCGGTGCACCACCCGCGCGCCCGCCGCCGCGGCGACCTCGGCCGTACGGTCGGTGGAGCCGGAGTCGATCACCACCAGCTCGTCCACGAGCCGGACCCGCTCCATCAGCTCACGCCGGATGACGGCGACGATCGCGCCGACCGTCTCCTCCTCGTCGAGCGCCGGCAGGACCACGCTGACCGTGCTGCCGCGCGCCGCCTTCGCCGCCAGGAGCCGGTCGGGCGTACGGTCCCCCGCCGACCAGGAACGCCTGGTCAGCCAGTGCTCCACCTCTTCCAGCACGTTCGGTACTCCCTGCGCGGTCCTTGATATGTGCGGTATGTGCCACGACATGTGCCACGACGTGATCCATCTCGCGGTGCGGACGACTATCTCAACCCTCCACCCCTTCGGTTACAGTCTTGAACAACACGAATGACCACCGCATGCCGGGGTCATCACGTGAACAAACGCACCGGACCCAGGCTCCGGCGCCATAGCGCTCATCCAGAGGGACTGAGGGAACGGCCCGTTGAAGTCCCGGCAACCCTCCCGCCGACCGCGAGGTCACGGTGGGGAAGGTGCCAATTCCGTCTTGCGGCGAAGTACGTCGCGAGGAAGATGAGGAGAAAGGGCCTCGCCATCATGGCTGTGCAGACCGTCCCGACCGGTACGAACGAGACCGGTGCCAACGAGACCGTCGACCTCGGACCCGCCACCGCACTCTCGTGCCGCGAATGCGGAGAGCGCTTCGACCTCGGCCCCATCTTCGCCTGCGTGAGCTGTTTCGGGCCGCTCGAAGTCGCGTACGACCTGCCGAGCGGCAGCCCCGAAGAGCTGAAGAAGCGCATCGCCGAGGGCCCGGACAACATCTGGCGGTACGCGCCGCTGCTGCCCGTCCCCGCCGACGTCGCCTCGAAGCCCAACATCAACCCCGGTTTCACGAAGCTGGTCAAGGCCGACAACCTCGCCCGTGAACTGGGCGTCACCGGCTCGCTCCACATCAAGGACGACTCCGGCAACCCGACGCACTCCTTCAAGGACCGTGTCGTCGCCATCGCCGTCGAGGCCGCCCGCGCCTTCGGCTTCACCACCCTCTCCTGCTCCTCCACCGGCAACCTCGCCGGCGCTGTCGGCGCCGCCGCGGCCCGCGCCGGCTTCCGCTCCTGCGTGTTCATCCCGCACGACCTGGAGCAGGGCAAGGTCGTCATGGCCGCGGTGTACGGCGGGGACCTGGTCGGCATCGAGGGCAACTACGACGACGTCAACCGCTTCTGCTCCGAGCTCATCGGCGACCCGCTGGGCGAGGGCTGGGGCTTCGTCAACGTCAACCTGCGGCCGTACTACGGAGAGGGCTCCAAGACCCTCGCGTACGAGATCTGCGAACAGCTCGGCTGGCGGCTGCCGGACCAGATCGTCATCCCGATCGCCTCGGGGTCGCAGCTCACGAAGATCGACAAGGGGCTCCAGGAGCTGATCAAGCTCGGCCTCGTCGAGGACCGGCCGTACAAGATCTTCGGCGCCCAGGCCGAGGGCTGCTCGCCGGTCTCCACCGCCTTCAAGGCCGGGCACGACGTCGTACGGCCGCAGAAGCCGGACACCATCGCCAAGTCCCTGGCGATCGGCAACCCGGCCGACGGGCCGTACGTCCTGGACATCGCCCGGCGCACCGGCGGCGCGGTGGAGGACGTCAACGACGAGCAGATCGTCGACGCGATCAAGCTGCTGGCGCGCACCGAGGGCATCTTCGCGGAGACCGCGGGCGGCGTGACCGTCGGCGTGACGAAGAAGCTCATCGAGGCGGGCGTGCTCGACCCGGCCCTCACCACCGTCGTCCTCAACACCGGTGACGGGCTGAAGACGCTGGACGCCGTGGCGCCGACGACCGGCCCGACGGCGACGATCCGCCCGAGCCTCGACGCGTTCCGCGCCGCGGGCCTCGCCGCGAGCTGACCACGTCGCGAGCTGACCACCGACACCGAGAAAGGCTTCCCACCATGAGCGTCAAGGTCCGTATCCCCACCATCCTGCGCACCTACACCGGTGGCCAGGCCGAGGTTCCGGCGGAGGGCGCCACCCTCTCCGAGGTCATCCAGTCGCTGGAGGCGAACCACCCGGGCATCGCCGGGCGCGTCCTGGACGACCAGGGCAAGCTGCGCCGCTTCGTCAACGTGTACGTGAACGACGACGACGTCCGCTTCGAACAGGGCCTGGAGACCGCCACGCCGGCGGGCGCGGGCATCTCGATCATCCCGGCGGTCGCCGGAGGCTGACGCCGCCGGAACGCAACGCAGAACGGCCCCCTCCGCAAGCAGAAGCGGAGGGGGCCGTTCTACATGGTTGAGCACGGTAGAGTGTGGGAACGCCCCGCTGTCGCCCGCTCCGTACGCGAGCGAGAACGCGACAACATGAGGGCAAAGTCCTGGAGCCTTTTGCGGCGTACGTACGCTTTGCCCGGCCCGACTTGTCCCGGAACGCAGTGGATTCAGCACTATGCGTGTTCGGCCACGCCCAGAATTCTCGTCCGATTGACCTGTTGCAGAGGGCAGTTGGGCAGATACATTCAGCCGCGGTCGACGCGTTCCGGCGCGAAGTGTGGCCCCGTGCAAGGGCCAGTAATAGGGGAGTTGGCATGGCTCAGGGCACCGTCAAGTGGTTCAACGCGGAGAAGGGCTACGGCTTCATCGCGGTCGACGGTGGTGCGGATGTATTCGTCCACTACAGCGCGATTCAGATGGACGGCTACCGCACCCTTGAAGAAGGTCAGCGAGTGGAGTTCGAGATCTCGCAGGGCCAGAAGGGTCCGCAGGCGGACATGGTCAAGCTCGCCGTCTGATCCCGGCGCGATCGGCCACCGACGCACTCACGTACTCGGTACAGACTCCGCATCGCACTCACGCATGAGGGGCCCGCATCCCGCACCAGGGATGCGGGCCCCTCATGCGTGACCCTCCAACGATGCCCTGTGGGCGCTTGCGCCCACCCGTCGCCCGACCACCACCCCTCCAACGATGCCCTGCGGGCGCTTGCGCCCACCCGTCGCCCGACCACCACCCCTCCAACGATGCCCTGCGGGCGCTTGCACTCTCGGGGGTCGAGTGCTAATTATTGGCGTTAGCACTCTGCAAGTGAGAGTGACAACTTAGGACCGGGTCGGTGAGGCCCGAAGAGCCGGTGGGGCAAGGAACCGCCGACTCTCAGGCCGTCCGTCGCGGGCGCCAGCGCGGTCCGGAGCAATCCACCCCAGTCCGGGAGGACCACTTCACATGGCCAAGATCATCGCGTTCGACGAGGAGGCACGGCGCGGTCTCGAGCGCGGGATGAACCAGCTCGCCGACGCCGTCAAGGTCACCCTTGGTCCCAAGGGCCGCAACGTCGTCCTCGAGAAGAAGTGGGGCGCCCCCACGATCACCAACGATGGTGTGTCCATCGCCAAGGAGATCGAGCTCGAGGACCCGTACGAGAAGATCGGCGCCGAGCTGGTCAAGGAAGTCGCCAAGAAGACGGACGACGTCGCCGGTGACGGTACGACCACCGCGACCGTCCTCGCCCAGGCGCTCGTCCGCGAGGGCCTGCGCAACGTGGCGGCCGGCGCCAACCCGATGGCCCTCAAGCGCGGCATCGAGAAGGCCGTCGAGGCCGTCTCCGGCGCCCTGCTGGAGCAGGCCAAGGACGTGGAGACCAAGGAGCAGATCGCTTCGACGGCCTCCATCTCCGCCGCCGACACCCAGATCGGCGAGCTCATCGCCGAGGCGATGGACAAGGTCGGCAAGGAAGGCGTCATCACCGTCGAGGAGTCGCAGACCTTCGGCCTTGAGCTTGAGCTCACCGAGGGCATGCGCTTCGACAAGGGCTACATCTCGGCGTACTTCGCCACGGACATGGAGCGTATGGAGGCGTCGCTCGACGACCCGTACATCCTGATCGCCAACTCCAAGATCGGCAGCGTGAAGGACCTCCTTCCCCTGCTGGAGAAGGTCATCCAGTCCGGCAAGCCCCTGCTGATCATCGCCGAGGACGTCGAGGGCGAGGCCCTGTCGACCCTGGTCGTCAACAAGCTCAAGGGCACCTTCAAGTCCGTCGCCGTCAAGGCCCCGGGCTTCGGTGACCGCCGCAAGGCGATGCTGAACGACATCGCCATCCTCACCGGCGGTACGGTCATCTCCGAGGAGGTCGGCCTCAAGCTGGAGAACGCCGGTCTCGACCTGCTCGGCCGCGCCCGTAACGTCGTCATCACCAAGGACGAGACGACCATCGTCGACGGTGGCGGCGACAGCGACCAGGTCGCGGGCCGTGTCAGCCAGATCCGTGCCGAGATCGAGAACAGCGACTCGGACTACGACCGCGAGAAGCTCCAGGAGCGCCTCGCGAAGCTGGCCGGCGGCGTGGCCGTCATCAAGGCCGGCGCCGCGACCGAGGTCGAGCTCAAGGAGCGCAAGCACCGCATCGAGGACGCGGTGCGCAACGCCAAGGCCGCCGTCGAGGAGGGCATCGTCGCCGGTGGTGGCGTGGCTCTGCTCCAGGCTTCCTCGGTCTTCGAGAAGCTTGAGCTGACGGGCGACGAGGCGACCGGCGCGCAGGCCGTCAAGCTCGCGCTGGAGGCTCCGCTCAAGCAGATCGCCGTCAACGGTGGTCTTGAGGGCGGCGTCGTCGTGGAGAAGGTCCGCAACCTGACGGTCGGTCACGGCCTGAACGCCGCGACCGGCGAGTACGTCGACATGATCGCCGAGGGCATCATCGACCCGGCGAAGGTCACGCGCTCCGCTCTCCAGAACGCCGCGTCCATCGCCGCGCTGTTCCTCACCACCGAGGCCGTCATCGCCGACAAGCCGGAGAAGGCCGGTGCGGCCCCGGCCGGCGGCGGCATGCCGGGCGGTGACATGGACTTCTGATCGACCTGAGGCCGCCCGGACGCCCGCCGCGTCCGGCCGGCCGGTCGATCGACCGTCCTGACCGAGGGCGGCACCCCTTCTTCGAGCCTTCGGCTTTCGAGCCTCGGCTTTCGAAGGGGTGCCGCCCTCGGGCTTTTCCGCGACCGTCGGCGGTCAGCGGGTGTAGTCCTTGAGCTTCTCGGTCTCCAGGGTGATGCCGACGGGGTGGGGGAGCTTGACCGTGGCTCCGTACGGGTGCGTGAGACGGCTCATGTACTTCCCTCCGCGTGGCTCGGAGTACACCACCAGCGTTTCGGCGTCCCGGTCGACGAGCAGGTACACGGGGATGTCGGTACCGGCGTAGCCGTCGCGCTTCTCCACGCGGTCGCGGCGATCGGTGTCGCGGTCGTGGGAGGTGACTTCCAGGGTCATGAGGACACCGTCGGCCGAGGCCCATTCGCCATGGCCCACGAAGTGGTCGAGAGGCGCCAGTGCTCCGTCGGGCCGGGCGCGGCCGTTGCGGTAGGTCTCGGTGAGCAGGCCTTGCTCCGGGTACAGCGCGAGTTCCGGACGGTGCAGCATGCACTGGCGGAGCAGCCACATGACGATGGCTCCGTGATCACCGTCGGGCACGGGCTTGACCTCTAGCCTTCCGTTGAGGAATTCGAGCCGCACCGTCTCGGCCGTGCGAGCGATTCGTTCGAATTCCTCGACAGGCATCTGGGGCTGATCGGCGGTACTGGGGGTCATGGCGTCGCCTCCTCCCCTCCATCGTGCCGCGTCTCTTGTCTCGGCGAGCTGTACGGTCATGCGCGATTCCTTTCTCGTGGAGGGGATGCCGCCGCACGCAGCTCCGTCGTCCGGTCACGGACCCGGGCCGGAGAGAGCGTGGCGGGGCGGGTGTTCAGGGGCGGTGCACCCCGGCAGGTGCCACACTCGCCGTCCAGCAGGGCTTCGGGGCGGCCGGGGGCCCGGCACCGTGCGCACTCCATCAGGCGCAGAACGGCCGGGCGTGGCGCGGTGACCGGTTCGGGCGGGAGCTTGGAGACCAGGCGGGAGCGGACGAGCGCCGCCGGATGGTGGACGGGTGTGGGGAGTCCGGTGGTGAGGGCGCGCAGGACGGTCTCCTCGTCGGCGCCGCGCTCGAACCACTTGACGGCTTCGGGCTCCAGTGCCGCGCAGTCGGCGGCGGACAGCGACAGGACCGGCGCGCGGCGGCCGAGCGCGGCCAGCAGAACGAGGGCGCGGGAGCGGGTCGGCGGGCGGTGGGGCGGCGGTTCCGGCTCAGGGGGCAGCCGCTGGTCCGGCTGCGGGAGTTCGCCGGAGACGAAGGCCGTCCACCACGCCATGCTCCGCGCCGTACGGGAGAACCACGTACGCGTCACCCAATGCCCGCTCCCCGACGCGGAGAAGACGAGTTCCCGGCCCAGGCGCAGATGGCCGGTGGCCCGCAGCGTCCGTAACGCCGTGCCCAACGCGCACTGCCCGTAGGGGAGATGCTTGGCGAGGGTCTTCACGGATATGTCGGCGCCGTCCGGGAGCCGGTCGATGTAGGCGGCGATGGCCGCCTCGCGTCCCGGGAGGTCCGCGAAGTCGTGTGCGGTACGGGGCTGTTGACCGGGTGTCGAACGTTTGCCGTAGCCAGGAGCGGCTGACGGGTGAGAGGAGTGAGATGCGGCGGAAATGGGCGGGGCGGCGTGCGGCGGGCCCTGCTCGGCACTAAGCTGGCTGACAGCCATATTGATCCGGCGTTCCGTTCTGAGAGAGTTGCCGTTGATCTTGTGGTCAGGCCCTCGCGATGGTGCTCGTAACACCTGCGGGGGCCGTTCCACGTTCTGAGGGGCACGCTAAAGCGTGACCACCCTCCGTGGCAAACCGAACACGAAACGTCAACTTCGCGCCGCCCAGGGCAAGGGAGGGTGGGTGGGGGGAGACCCACCAACCGATCCTTGAAAAAAACGCTCGGATCTCAGTTCTTGAGCTTCGGGATGTAAGGATGCGCCCGGTCCATGACATCTATGGGGTGTGGAGACCTTGAAGACCGGGAGTGAGCGGGACCGCGCCGCGCGGTTCACCGCCTTGTACGTCCGTGACCACCCGCGGGTGTCCGCCTTCGTGCACCGGAGGTCGGGGGACCGGGCGGCGGCCGAGGAGCTGACCGCCGAGGTCTTCCGTACGGCCTGGGAGCGCATGACGGACGGCCAGGAGGTCGGTACGGGCTGGCTGTTCGTCACCGCGCGGAATCTGCTGAGCAACCACTACCGCTCGATGGAGCGGCTGACGGAGCTGCACCGGCGGATCGGCGACGAGCTGGACCGTAAGCCTGCCTCAGGACCGGACGAAGCCGTCCTTGACGCGCTCGACCGGCTGCCGTCCCACCACCGCGAGGTGCTGCTGCTGAGCTACTGGGACGGGCTGAGCGCCGCCGAGGCCGGTCAGGCGCTGGGCTGTTCGGCGCCCGCGGTGTGGGTGCGGCTGCACCGGGCCCGCAAAGCGTTCCGTGATGTGTACGACCTGCCCGAGGAGTCGGTGTGATGCGCGTGAAGTCGATGATCCAGAAGGCCAATCCGGTACCTGCCCCGGAGCCCGGGGAGCTGTCGCCGCGCGCGGCGGCCGAACTCGCCGCTCTGGTGGGGCCCGTGGACGAGGGTGCGCGCCCGGTCCGTACGGTGGCCGCCCGCCGGTCGCCCCGGCGCGGCTTCATGACGGCCGTCGTCGCGTGCGGGGCCGCCGCCGTCATCGGCGGTGCCACCCTCTTCCTGCTCCCGGACGATCCGGCGGCCCCCGGCGAGGGGCCGGGCGCCGGACCGGGCGGCGGAGCCGTCGCCGACGAGCCGTACTTCGGGACCACGGCCCAGTTGGAGGGCGTCGCGACCGTGATCGTACGGGCGAGGCTCGGCGCCGGCCGGGAGGAGGACGCCGACGACATCATGACGACCGTCGCGACGGCGGACGTGGTCGCGACCGCCAAGGGGAAGACCCCGGGCGACTCGATCGAGGTCGCGTACACCACCCCGGGCTCCGGGCCCGAGACGGCCGGGCTCACGGCGGGCAAGGAGTACGTCCTGCTGCTGGAGGAGAGCGGCGACGGGGGGTACGTCCTGGTGAACACCACGCAGGGCTGGTACGGCGTGGGCGGCGACGGCCGGCGGGCGGTGGCCGGGAACGACAACGATGTGGCCCTGAGCCCCGGGGTCCTCAAGGCGCTTCGGCTCACGGAGTAGCGCGGTGGGGAGCGGGGTGGTGGGGAGTGGCGCGGGGAGACGAGGGCGGGGCGTCACGGAGGGCGATGTCCTCCGTGACGCCCCGCCGCCCGGGTGCGGCTCCGGTGCGGTGGGCGCGCGCCGCCTACCTGGCGCTGATCCGCTGCGTCCGGTCGGCGAGCTGGCTGATCCTGCCCGCGTTGTCGAAGCCGCCGCCCGACACGGCCTTGACCGCGCCGCCGGACCCGACGGTGTAGAGCGCCTGCTCCGGGTTGAGCAGGTCGTACGGGTTGGCGCCGCCGTTGTCGGCGAGCATCAGCACGTACTCGGTGCCGCCCCCGGCGAGCGCCGTGGTGTCCCGCTCCTTGTACGTGACGCCCTTGTACGTACCGCCGAGCTGGCTGACCTCGACGGTGTCCCCGACGGCGGCGTCCCCGGCGAGCACCTGGGAGACCTTCACCGTGGAGACGGTGACGACCACCGGGTCGGCCGCCGACTCGGCCTCGGCCTTGGCGATCTCCTTCGGGGAGAGACCCGCCTGCGGGTTGGTGGCCGGGTCGCCGCCGGCCGAGGTCTCGGGCAGCAGGGGCTCGACCCGGGAGCCGACCACGGTGCCCCGGACGACGAGGTCGGACTCGCCGATGACCGCGTCGAGCGAGTCGTAGGCGGGGTAGTCCGCGTGGTACGCCACGACGTCCGCCGAGGATCCGGCCCCGGTGCCGTTCGCGGGGCCGCCGTCCGAGGAGCAGCCGACGACGCCGAACGCGGCGAGGGCCGCGGCGCCGGTGACGAGAAGGTTCCGGTTCGCCATCACGAGTAGATCCTCTTCACCTCGGACTTGTCGTACGCCAGCGGCTTCTGCACCGTCGTGCGATTACGGCTGTGCTTCATGAGCGACGCTTTGCTGGTATTCGGGTTGTCGTCGAGACTCAGCGCGTGCCCGAGTTCGTGCGTGGTGGTGCTGCGGACCCACTGGTCGTACTTCGAACCGGCATCCCGGTCGAGAGTCCTGGCATTCACCTGGATCTTGAAGACCCGATTGGCGCGAGAGCCGGACGGTGCGTAAACCCCGTACCAACTCGCGCTGTAGCGACCGGCCGTGAACGAGGCCTTGGCGGTGGACTTCCGGCCTATCTTCGCCTTTACCCCGGCGTCGTTCCAGTTCTTGCGGCCGGTGTCGAAGTACTTGACCCACTCGTTGTTGATGCCGACGGTCTTGACGTTGAACGACCGCTTCGGCATGCCTCCGCTGTAGTACGTGGCCTGCGCGGATGTCGATCCGGCCAGTGTGCCGGCGACGGCCAGCGCGGTGCAGGAAGTGAGCACGAGCGATGCGCGTGCGAATCTCCGATTCAATTTTTTCCCCGTGAATTGGGCATGCGGCAGCTCGATGCCGCGCGCATGCACGATCGAGAATGAGGATGCGGATATACGGCACGCATCCCTGAAGAGCTGAACTTCCCCTTTCGATCCCCCGGTTGGTCCCCCGTCGGTCAGCTCACCCGACACATCCGACCCTATGGTCCGTCAGGTCCCGTCGTCAAAGGGAATCCACCGTCAAATTCACGTAATAAACAGGGGGGTTGGCTCCGCATGTAAAGAACCCTCGGTAGCTCGAGGCGGTCCTGAGGTGCCCGTATGATCACATCCGTTCGGTATTCAGGCGGCCTCTCCCGGGGGCCGCCACCGGGAACCTGGGGGGTTCTGATGCGCGCAAGAGCGCTCACCACCGCGGCCGTCTGCGCGGTCACACTGCTCGGCGCCGGCGGCGTGACACCGGCCGCCGCGGCGGCCGACCGTACGGGCCCGGTGGGGGCAGCCGGGGCGGGCTCCGGAGCCGGATCCGGAGCCGGAGCGGGCTCCGGAGCCGACTTCAACGGCGACGGCTATCCGGACCTCGCCATCGGCGCGCACACCGCGACCGTCGACGGCGTGAAGCGGGCGGGCGTCGTCACCGTCGCGTACGGCTCCGCCACCGGCCTGAAGCACGACACGGCCGCGATCATCAGCCAGGCCACACCCGGCGTCCCCGGTGACCCCACCGAGGACGGCAGGTGGCGCGCGGTCAGCGCCCACGGCGACCTCGACGGTGACGGCTACGACGACCTGGTGGTCAACTGGGCGGAGCGGCACACGGTGCTCTGGGGAAGCGCCGACGGTCTCACCGCGGGCACCACCGTCACGCCCGGCACCTACCGGCCCCACGACCCGAAGGTCCTCGGCGGCACCGTCGGCGTGGGCGACGTCAACGGCGACGGGGTCGACGACTTCATCACGCGCGGCAACAACGGCGCCTCGTACGGCCTCTCCGTACGGCTCGGCCCGCTCGACCGTACGACGGGCGCGTCGGCCGGTGTCTGGTTCCGCAACACCGGTTCCCTGGACAAGCTCCTGACCTCCGTCGTCCATGTGGGCGATCTGACCGGCGACGGCATCGACGACATCGTGGCCGGCGGCGGGGTCGTCCTCGGGAACGGCACGCCCGGGGGCGTGGTGCTGAAGGGCTCGGCCACCGGACTCGTCAAGGGCAGCGGCTTCGGCGGACCGCAGAAGTACAGCACCTTCTACCCCTCGGCCCTCGGCGACCTGAACAAGGACGGCTACCAGGACCTGGTGACGGGCCATCCGGAGGACAACAAGATCTACGTGGCGTACGGCGGCCCCAACGGCATCGGCAGCACCCCGAAGGCCCGCTCCTACACCCAGGCCGGCACCGGCGTTCCCGGCCTGGACGAGGAAGGCGACCGCTTCGGCTCCGCGCTGGCCATCGGCGACACCGACCAGGACGGCTACGACGACGTGATCATCGGCGCCTCGTACGAGACCGGCGCCGACCCGGCGACCACCACCGCGTCGGGCGCGATCACCGTGCTGCGCGGCAGCGCCTCCGGGATCACCACCACCGGCGCGACGTCCTTCACCCAGAACAGCAAGGGCGTCCCCAGCACCTCGGAGAACAACGACCACTTCGGCTCCGCGGCGGCGGTGCTCGACACGGACCGGGACGGGAACCCGGAGGTCTACGTCGGCGGCAACGGCGAGGACGGCTACAAGGGCCGCGTCTGGACCCTCCCGACGGGCGCGTCGACCGGTGTCACCGGTACGGGAGCCACCAGCTTCCACCTGGGCACCCTCGGAGGCCCCGCCACCGGCGGAAACTTCGGCTACCGCATCGCGGGCTGACCGACTAGCCCCCGTAACCCGCCTCGGACAGCACCGTGTTGACCCTGTTGGTGACCTTCTCGGCGCTCCTTCCGGCCGCGATCAGCTCACCCAGCGAGGTGGCGAAGAGGTCGTAGTCCCACTCCCTCAGGGCGCGTTCGCAGTTCAGACTGCCGTTCCGCGCCTGGGTGCCGAGGGCCTGCCAGGCCGACTGGGCCTCGGGGTCCGGTACCCGGAAGTAGGCGCCGTTCACCCACCCGGCGATTCTGCCGAAGTCGGCGCAGGTGGGCCGGAGCCGGGCCAGGTAGGTCAGGTTGGCGTTCTTGGTGTCCGCGGCCGTACGCAGCACGTCTCCGAGGTACCTGAAGTCGGCCGCGGCATGCTCCAGCAGATACCGGCCGCCGAGGCGGTGCCAGGCGTGGACCTGCCGGGCCCTGGTGGCGGTGGACACCGGCACGGCGGCCACATTCGACCACTGGCGGGTCGCCCACGGGGCCGTGGCGGCGTCGGGGACCAGGGTGTGGAACCGTGCCAGGGAGAGCGGCATCACCACGGCGATCCCCACCGCCGCCGCGGCGAACCCGCCCGCGCCCAGGCGTACGCCGAAGCTTCGGGCCCCGGGCGCCTGCCCGGCGGACCGAGGGCGCGGGCCGCCCGCCCCGCCCGCCGGGCGCGCCCACCGCCGCCGCGCGCGTCCGACGGGCGATCCGGCCGCGGCCACCAGGAAGGCGATGATCGCCGCGAGGGCGAGGGGCCCGTTGATCAGATACGGCAGCGTCCACCCGAGTGACTGCCAGGCGGGCTGCCAGGAACAACTGGTCCTCAGGGTGTTCAGCGGCTCGACGCAGCCGTCCGCCGAGACGAGCAGGATCATCCCCGCGATACCCAGCAGCGCCGCCGACTCCGCCGCGATCAGAGTGCCGGCCAGGCGGTGCGCGCGGCCGGTCCGTACCCCCGCGACGACCGCCGCGACCGCCGCCGCCCCCACCAGGACCACGAACAGCCAGACCAGGTAGCGGACTTCGTACACACTGTCGCGCTGCCGCGGACCGGGCTGCGACGTGTGCAGATGGGCCTGCACACCCACCAGGGCGAGCCAGCACACCGCCCCGCCCAGCAGCCCCGGCCGCAGCGCCCGGCGCAGCGGCGGCACCGGCTCCCCGGCCGGAACGGTCCGGCCGCCGCCGGGCAGCGCGCCGGCCACCCAGCGGGGAGTGCCCGGGGCCCGGCCGATCGCCCAGGCGGCCAGCGGCATGAGCCACAGCGCCGCGATCGCGGCGGGGATCAGCGGTGAGGCGACGAAGCCGTTCAGCACCGGGCGCGCGGTGACGACCGCCGAGACCATGGCCGACCGCGCCGCGTCGGTGCCCTGCCGCGCCGCGTCCGCGCCGGGCACCATCCGCAGGGCCGTCTGGCGCATACCGGTGCTGTTGTACGACGCCCCGGCCGCCCAGGACCACCCGTCCATGGTCCACCAGGCGAACCACGCGGCCAGCACCAGCGTCGAGGACACCAGGCCGATCAGCAGCGGCGGACGGAGCGAACGCCCGCGCCAGGTACTGGCCCACAGGTGGGCGCATCGCGTGACCCACCAGGCGAACGCGACCCCGGCGCCGAGGACCAGGAGCAGCACCGCGGGCCGCTGCGGCAGCCATTCGGAGCCGCCCATGCCGAATCCGATGAACAGCCCGCCCGCTCCCAGACCGGCGCCCAGCCACAGCCCCGTCCGTACCCCTGAGGGCACCGGGTCACCGGTGAGGACGGCGTACGCCACCGTCCGCCACAGCGCGGTCCCGATCACCCCGGCGACCAGTGCGGCGGGGGCCAGGGCGACCAGTTGGACCCGCCAGAGGTTGTACATGTTGTACGTCGACAGATAGGTCAGCAGATGGAAGTTGACCATCGAGGCGGCGGCCCCGGTCAGGAACACCGGCAGGGCCCGCGCCCCGAACAGCGGCGCCGGGTCCGTCAGGGCGTCACGGCGCTCCTCCCAGCGCGGATGCGTGCCCCAGTGCTCCCGCAGCGAACCGAGCGCGCGCCGGAGCCGGCCGCCCTCCGGGGCCCGGGTGGTGGCGTCCCAGCCCCGGGGGTTCGCACCCCAGCGCACCGCCGCCAGGTCCGCGTACACCTCCCGGCTGCGCAGCACATCCGACCGGGCGAGGTGGACGAGCGCGACGGTGACGACGGGGAGCAGCAGTCCACGGGTCAGTGCCGGTGCGTCGGTGGACCACGTCCCCCACCTCAGGACGCCGCGGACCTGGGTGCTCTCCCACACCAGGTAGGGCACGAGCACCAGGGCGAGGAACACCCGCCACAGGGCGACCGTGCCGTACGTGACGGTGATGTCCCGGTTGGCGATGTGGGCGAACTCGTGCAGCAGCACCGCCCGGAAGCGTTCCGGGTCGGTGGCCCGGCAGGCGAGCAGGCCGCCGTACAGACACACGACCGGTCGCCGGTTGCGGCCGAAGACCACGGCGCCGGTGGAGACGGAGGCCCGGTCCACGACCACGCGCGGCAGCCGGGCCAGCCCTGCGGTCTCCGCCAACTCGGCGAGAATAAGCTTGAGTTCACCGTTCTTGTCGACCGACTCCAGTGGCACGGCACGGCGTCGCCGGGCTTTCAGTACGGGCAGAAGGACGAACAGCAGCGCGGCCGCGGCGGAGAGCAGCACCGGCCAGCCGAAGATCTGCCACTGCGCGGGCGGCGGCGCGTACTTGGCCATGCACGCCTCGTACGGGACCGCCTGGCTGAGGGCGTTGACCGCCGAGGTCAGGTCCCCGGCCCGGTCCGGGTCGATCCCCAGGGCGAGTTGGCAGCCCACGCGGTCCGAGCTGTGGAGGGAGTTGACGGCGGGCAGCATCATGGCTCCGCCGGCGGCCAGCAGCAGGGCCACCAGCAGCGCGAAGCGCACGGTGGTCCCCGCGCCCATCGCCCGTTCGTCGATCCGGGACCGGGCGGCGGGCATGCCCACGGCGGGCTCAGTCCTCTTGGGCGGTACCGGTGACGGCGGGGGTGTCCGGTCTGGCCTCGGCCGAGGTCGACGTCGAAGCCGACGTCGATGCCGAGCCTGGTCCCGAGTCCGAGTCCGGGCCCGATGCCGGTCCCGAGCCTGAGTCGCTCGGTTCGGCCAGGACCAGCCTGGCCACCACCGAGTCCGCGACCTCCGAGGCGCGCTGGGCGGGGAGTCCGCGCTGCGCGGCCGACTCCAGCACCAACCGGCGTACCTCGGCGAGCTGTTCGCGGGTCAGCGCGGGCACCGTGACCGGCGCCCGGCCTCTGCGGAACAGCCGGCGCAGCAGCGCGGTCGACTGCCGCGACGTCACGTCCACGGCGGTGTCCGCGAAGCGTCTGGCCGCCTGGTCCAGCGTCAGCCAGACCACCGGGGTGATCAGCACCGCGATCTCCCCCATGCCGAATCCCAGAGGCTCCCGCCGCTGCCCCTGACCACTCAGGCGCCGGACGGCGGTGCTGTCATCGAGGTCGAACAGCCCCTCCAGCATAGGCAGTTCACCCGGCGAGAGGTCGGCGACCACTTCGTGGACCAGGTCGCGTACCGGGCGGTCCCCGGACGAGAGCGCTTCGGAACCCATGTCATCCCCCAAAGATCACTGGACAAGATCACTTCACGTTCGGCGCGGACGGGTCGGTCTTGAGTTCGGTGACGAAGGCGGTCCAGGTCCCCGCCTGGAAGACGAGGCCCCGGGCGTGCGGGGTCTTGGAGTCACGGACGGGGACTATGCCGGCCAGGCCGTCGGCCACCTCCAGGCAGTTGCCGCCGGTACCCCCGCTGTACGTGGACTTCCGCCAGGCCGCGGATCCCGGGAACTCCCGGGCTACTTCGAGGCAGTTGCCACCGTCCCCGCCGCTGTAACTGGCCTTGTGCCAGGTCGCCGCGCTCAGGTCGTACTCACGGCTGCTGCTCTTCATGCGCGTAATCCTCCGCCACTGATTCGATCAGGGCCAAGGATGCTCTCGGTGACAGTGCGGTGGCCCCCAGTAGATCGTAGGTCAGTTCGTACCGTGCGACGGTGGCCGGATCGTCCAGCAATTGCCCCGATCCCAGGCTTTCGAGGTAGGCGAGCGGAGGCGCGTCCTCGAACCCCATCAGCTTGAGCGCGCCGTTCATCGCGGCATGCGCGCCCGCGGTGAACGGCAGCACCTGTACGAGGATCCGGTGCCGCCTGGCCATGGCCGCCACATGGCGCAGCGCCTGGGCCATCATGGCCGGACTGTCCACGGGCCGCCGCAGCACCGCCTCGTCGAGCACGGTCCAAACCATCGGTTTTGTTGGGTCCTTCAACAATGCGGCCCGCTCCATGCGCGCCGCCAGCAGCTCCTCGATCGCCTCCTCCGGAGCCGTCGGGTGGTACGCGCGGAACACCGCCGTGGCGTACGGCCCCGTCTGCAACAGGCCCGGGATCAGCAGCGGCGCGTACTCCCGGATCATCGTCGCGACCGCCTCTGCCTCCGCCGCCTCGGCGAAGTGGTCCGGGTACTTCGACTTCTTCAGTGCCTCGCAGTTCCGGAAGAAGAAGCCGTCCGTCTTGAAGGTCTGGTCGAAGTACGTCGCGTACTCGGGCTGCATCCTGCGCGTACCGGCCTCCAACTGGCCGATGAACGAGCCGCTGACGAAAAGCGCCGCACCCAACTCGTCCTGGGACATGTCCGCTTCGCTCCGCTGGTGTCTGAGTTCCGCGCCGAGCATGGCGCGGGGCGACGAGGAGGGGTCGAGGGGTTTCGGTCCAGGCATGGGGATCTCCCGGTTCGGACAGGGGGCGGTGTTGGGCCGCCGTCTCTTTTCAGGCTAACCACACTCGGACACTCTGTGTGCACGCAATCGATACAGAGCGTGGGAGCAAACAATGAACGCGACGCGGGACACAAAGGATGCGGATGTGACGTCCCGAACAGGCGAGATCCTGCACCGTTTCCGGCTGATCCACTGCCAGGCCGAGGGCACACCGGACTTCTACGCGCCCCGCTACGAGCTGCTCAGGGCCCGTCCGCCGCAGGGGTGTTCGGTCGAGCGCTTCGGCGACTACTTCTGCCTGCGCTGCGAGCGCCCCGGCACCACCCTGCTCGCCGCGGTGGCGCCGCTGTGCGCCGAGATCCGGGAGGAGTACGGGGTCCTCATGAACGACCTGGGGATCGAAGGGCTCTGGGACTGGACCGGCGACGGTGTGGACGGCCACGGCGCGGAGATCGTGGGCCAGTTGCTGCTGATGGCCGCCGAGCGGGGACCGCTGCTCGGGTACGGGGTGGACGACCTGGTGGCGTTCCTGCGTACGGCTGCCGCGGGTTGAGGGCGTCGCGGGTCGAGCGCGCGGCGGCTTGAGCGCGCGGCCGTCAGGTCGTCAGCGCATCAGGCCGTCAGGTCGTCAGGTCGTCGACGGTGCCGTTTCCGTGTCCGGCCGCGGGGGTGTGGGCGGGGCGGTCGCGGGCGGGGGCGTGTTGAGTTCGGCCAGCATCGTGTGCGTGAAGCCGAAGCAGTACGTGGCGACGAACCCCGCGACGTATCCGGTCAGCAGCCCGCCCCCGTACACCGCGAGCGCCTCGCCCAGGCCCCGGTCGCCGGCCAGGAGCGGGAACAGCGCCCAGCCCGACGGGCCGATCGCCGTGGCGCCGACCGCCGCGCCGAGCTGGTGGAACAGGCCGACGAAGGCGCCGCCGGCCGCACCGCCCACGCACGCCGTGACGAAGGGGCGGCCCAGGGGGAGCGAGACGCCGTAGATCAGGGGTTCGCCCACGCCGAGGAGGCCCGCGGGGAGGGCGGAGCGGATGGTGCCTCGGAGGGAGGTGTTCCGGGGGAGGCGTACGTAGACCGCCGCCGCGGCGCCGACCTGGCCCGCTCCGGCCATCGCGAGGATCGGGAGCAGCACGGTGTGGCCCTGCTGTTCGATGAGCGTCGTGTGGAGGGGGATGAGCGCCTGGTGCAGGCCCAGCATCACCAGCGGCAGGAACAGCCCGCCCAGGACCAGGCCCGCGCCCGAACCGCCGTACCTGAGCAGCCAGGTGGCGAAGTCACCGATGGCGCCGGCGACCGCGCCGGCCAGGTACATCAGGCCGTACAGCGTGGCCAGGCCGGAGACGAGGACGGTCAGGGTCGGGGTGACCAGGACGTCCAGCGCCTCCGGTACCCGCCTGCGGCACCACTTCTCGACCCGCACCGCGAGGGCCGCCGCAGCGAGCGCGCCCAGTACCCCGCCCTGGCCCGGGGCGAGGTGACGGCCGAACGCGTCGACCTGCGCGACGCCCGGGAAGACGATGACCGCGGCGACGGCGCCGCCCAGGACGGGGGTGCCGCCGAACTCCTTCGCCGTGTTGTAGCCGACGAAGACCGCGATCAGCGACAGGAATCCGGAGGCGAGCGCGGCGAGCGCGGGGGCGAGGGAGGGCAGTTGGTGGAGGTTGGTGAGCAGACCGCCCAGGCCCGCGACGATGCCGCAGCCGATGAGGGCGGGGATCAGCGGGACGAAGATGTTGGCGATCCTGCGCAGGAGGAGTTTGACCGGGGTGGCGTTCCTGGCCTTCCGCGACGACCTCATCGCCTCGCCCTTCGCCGCCAGGCCGTCAGCGGTCGGCGAGGAAGGGGAAGGGGAGCGGGAGAGGGAAGGGGACGGAGGCAGGCTCGGGGAAGGGGAAGGGGAAGGGGACGAGGACGGGGACGGCGTACGGGACCGCGTCAGCAGGGACTCGAACTCCGGGGTCACCCGCGCCACCGTCCCCGGGCCCAGCACGATCTGGTACGTCTCGTCCGCCACCACCCCGAGCACCGCGGGCAGCGCCCGCAGTTCCGCCTCCCGCACCAGGGAGCGGTCGTGCAGGCCGAGGCGGAGCCGCGTCATGCAGTGGGCCACGGAGGAGACGTTCGCGGCGCCCCCGACGAGCGGGAGGATCGCTTCCGCCGTGGCGCGGTTCTTGTCCATGGGGCGCTGCCTTGCTTCGGAGGGACCCGGAGGTCAGGGGGCGGGGGACGGGTGGGTCCGCAGGAGCGCCGCGCGCAGGTGCCCGTCGTGCTCCGTCAGCAGTCGCGCGGCCGTCGGTCCGTCGACCGCGCCGAGGATGAGCAGGATGGCGTTCTTGACCTCGCCGTCGGTGGCGGCGAGCGCCGACTCGATCTCGTCGTCGGACGCGCCCGTGGCGAGGGAGACGATCCGGCGGGAGCGGGCGCGCAGCTTCTCGTTGGAGGCGCGGACGTCGACCATGAGGTTTCCGTACGTCTTGCCGCGCCGGATCATCGTGATCGTCGAGAGCATGTTGAGGACGAGCTTCTGCGCCGTACCGGCCTTGAGACGAGTGGAGCCCGTGAGCAGTTCGGGCCCGACGACGACCTCGATGCCGTGTTCGGCCGCCGCCGCGAGCGCGCTGCCCTCGTTGCAGGAGAGGCCGATGGTGAGCGCGCCGAGGGAGCGGGCGTGCTCGACGGCGCCGACCGCGTACGGGGTGCGGCCGGAGGCGGAGACGCCGACGACCGTGTCCGCCGAGGTCAGCTTTATCGCCGTCAGGTCGGCCGCCGCCAGCTCCCTGGAGTCCTCGGCGCCCTCGACCGAGGTGACCAGTGCGCCGGGGCCGCCCGCGATCAGGCCGACGACCTCGCCCGGGTCGGTGTTGAACGTCGGCGGGCACTCGCTGGCGTCCAGCACACCGAGCCGCCCCGCCGTGCCGGCGCCCGCGTAGATCAGCCGTCCCCCGTGGGTCACGCGCTCGGCCGTGGCGTCGATGGCGGCGGCGATACGGGGGAGCTGGGCGGCGACGGCGGCCGGGACGGTGGCGTCCTCACCGTTCATGATCCGTGCGATGTCGAGCGTGGGGAGCCGGTCGATCTCGGCCAGTTCGGGGCGGAACGCCTCGGTGGTGAGCGTGTCGAGCTGGGCGCGGAGGTCGCCGTACGCTCCGGTCTCGCCGTTGTGCGTGTGGTGCGTGTGCTGCGTGTGGTTGGTGCGGCGCGTCGAGGACATGGGGCAGCGGCTCTTTCTTTCCGGGGGTGCGGGCGCCGGTTTCCGGGGGTGCGGGTGCCGGTGTGAAGGAGATACGCGATGGAGCCGCGCGGCGGATCCGGTGGCGGATCCAGTCGTGGAGTCCGTGGTGGAGCCGCGCCGTGGTGGAACGGTGCGTCAGCGGGCGCTGCTGCGCGGGCTGTGGCGGTGCGCGAGCGCTTCGTACGAGGCGGAGAGCGCGGGCGCGGCCGTCTCGTACGTGCGCTGCGCCACGCCTATGAACAGGCAGTCGACGACGAGGAGCTGGCTCGTACGGCTGGACATGGCGGCCGGGCGCAGCTCGCTCTCGCGGGCGGTGGAGGTCGTCAGCACATGGTCGGCGTACTGGGAGACCGGGCTGTCCGGGCGGCCGGTGATCGCGACCGTCGTCGCGCCCCGGTCGAAGGCGGCGCGGAGCGGTTCGATGACATCGCCGGTGGAGCCCGAGTGGGTGATCGCGATGGCCACGTCTCCGGGCTGGAGCTGGACGGCGTTGGTGACGGCGAGGTGCGGGTCGCTGTGGGAGTGCGCGATGAGTCCGATACGGAGCAGTTTCTGCGCGAGGTCCATGCCGACGAGGGAGGACGCGCCGACGCCGTAGATGTCGATCCTGCGGGCGGCGACGGACGCGGCGACGACGGCACCGAGCTGGACGGTGTCGAGCCCGGCGGCGGTGTCGGCGAGGGTCTGCTGTTCGTCGTAGGCGAGCTTCGCGACGACGTCCCCGATGGGGTCGTCCACGGCTATGTCGGCGGTGACGGAGGGCGCGCGGCCGGACTGCTGCTGGGCGGCGAGACCGGCGAGGGCGAGGCGGAGATCGCGGTAGCCGGGGTAGCCGAGGAGCCGGGCGGTGCGGACGACGGTGGCCTCGCTGGTGCCGGTCAGTTCGGCGAGGCCGGTGACGGTCAGGGCCGCGCAGCCGGCCGGGTCACCGGCGACGGCTTCCGCGACGAGCTGCATGGAGCGCGTCATGGTCGGTGCGAGGGTCCGCACCTTGGCGGCGAGGGCGGCGGGGGCGGGGGGAGCGTCACCGCTGAAACTTTCCTTCACGTCTTGGGTCACTCTTGAAAGATATTTTCGACCCTGGGGGTCGTCAACCCCCTCGGGGGGCGTGGGGCGGCACCCGGGTGACAATTGCGGGATGGACGACGAGAACCCTGGTCCGGACCCGGACGCGACCCCCGACGCGACCCGGGGTCCGAGCCCGGACGCGCCCCCGAGTCCCGACCCGCTGGAGTCGGCGCTGCACACCGCCCGCGCGCTGGTCCTCGCCGACCTGGCGGCCGGGGACGTGGCGCGCCCCGAGGTCGTGTCCCTGGTCGAGGAGTCGGTCTCGCACCGCCGCTGGTGGGTCGGGCAGTGGCCGGAGGGTGTGGCGTACGTGGCGGGGCTGGTCGCCCAGGACGTCCAGGACGCGCTGATGGAGCGGTACGGGCGCTGGCCGCTCTGCCCGGTCTGCGCGGAGGCCGAGCCGCACGCGCTGGAGGTCGAGCCGGAGCTGGGGCCCGACCCGCACTGGGTGTGCGGGAAGGCGGGGGTGGTGGTCGCGGCGGTCGGCGCGCTGGGCGGACCGGGCGGACCGGAAGCGCCGGGCGGACTGGGCGGACCCGACGGACCGGGCCGGGCGGGATCCGTATGACGGTGTACATCGATCCGCCCACCTGGCCGGGCCACGGCCGTATGTGGTCGCACCTGGTCAGCGACGTCTCCTTCGGTGAGCTGCACACCTTCGCCGCGTCGATCGGCTGCCCGCCGCGCGCCTTCGAGCGGGATCACTACGACATACCGTCGGACCGTTACGGCGACGCGGTACGGGCGGGCGCGGTGGAGATCGGCCCGAAGGAGCTCGTCCGCCGGCTCACGGGGGCGGGCCTGCGCCGTCCGAAGGGCCGCCCGGCGTGCACCGATCCCGGCACCGATCCCCGTGATAACGTCTAATTATATCTTGACGGTATAGCGCTCGGAAGGTGACAGGCCATGGCGGAGACCGGCATGCAGACCCCCCGCGAGCGCTACCGCGCCCAGGTGCGCACGGAGATCAAGGAGCGCGCCTGGGAGCAGATCGCCACGGCGGGCGCGTCCGCGCTCTCGCTCAACGCGATCGCCAAGCTGATGGGCATGAGCGGCCCCGCGCTCTACCGCTACTTCGCCGGCCGCGACGAGCTGATCACGGAGCTGATCAGGGACGCGTACCGCAGCCTCGCCGACACCTTCCACGCGGTCGAGGCCTCCGGCGGCGATGTGACCGCGCTGGCGCACGCCCTGCGCCGATGGGCCCTGGACGACCCCCACCGGTACCTCCTCATCTACGGCACCCCCGTCCCGGGCTACCACGCACCCGACGACATCACCGCGATCTCCCGCGAGATCATGACGACGCTGCTCGACGCGTACGGCGCACCGCCCGAGGACGGCCCGCAGACCCCGTTCGAGGCCCACCTCGCGGACCACCGGCAGTGGGTGGCCGGTCATCCCGCCGTGCCCGCCGCCCTCGGCCGGGCCCTGACCCTCTGGACCCGGCTGCACGGCGTGCTGTCGCTGGAACTCGCGGGCCACTTCACCGGGATGGGGTTCGATCCCGCCCTGCTGTTCACGGCCGAGCTGACAGGCCTCGTCGGTCCGCCGGCCGCTCGCTGACCGGCTGTACGGTCCCGGGCGCCGTGCCGGCGTCCGGGTCGGCGGCGCGGGCGGCGGCCGAGTCGACAGCCGCGCACGCCGCCGAACCGGTCACCACCCGGCTGGCCGTCGCGCGGTGGAGCCGGAGCGACAGCGCCGCCAGGCCGATCGCGACCACGGTCATCGCCGCGCCCGCCCACGCCGTCGAGGCGAAGCCGAGGTCCGCGTCGATCACCGTGCCGCCGAGCCAGGGCCCGCCCGTGTTGCCGAGGTTGAAGGCGGCCGTCGTGGTGGCGCCCGCCAGGGTGGGGGCCGCGGCGGCGATGTTGAACATACGGGCGTTGAGCGCGGGCGCCGTGTAGAACGCCGAGACACCGAGCAGGAACGTCAGGACGATGACGGCGACCGGGTTCGCGGCGGTCAGCGCCAGCAGCGCGAGCAGCACCGTCGACGCGGTGACGCCGCTGATCAGAACACCGAAGAGGTGCGCGTCCGCGTACCGGCCGCCCAGCGCCGTACCGACCAGCGCGCCGATGCCGAAGAGGCCGAGCACCGTCGGGACCCAGTCGCTGTCCAGGCCCGCCACGTCCGTGAGCAGCGGGGCGAGATACGAGAAGGCGCAGAAGACACCGCCCGCCGCGAGCGCGGTCATGGCGATGGAGAGCCAGACCTGACGGTCCCGGTAGATGGCCAGCTCCCGCTTGAGCCGCGGCTTCTCGGCGGGCAGAGGGATGCGCGGGATCAGGGTCGTCACACCGACCAGGGCGACCGCGGAGGCCGCGCCGACCGCCCAGAACGCCGAGCGCCAGCCCAGGTGCTCACCGAGGAACGCACCGGCGGGAACGCCGAGCACGTTGGCGATGGAGAGCCCGCCGATCATGACGGCCATCGCACGGGCCCGCGCGTTCGGCGCGACCATGGCGATGGCGACGGCCGCGCCGACCGCCCAGAACCCGGCGCACGCGAACGCGCTGACCACCCGGGACACGAACAGCACCTCGTACGACGGGGCGAGCGCGCCCGCGACCTGACCGAGGCCGAAGACCGAGATCAGGGCGATGAGCGTGGTGCGGCGGGGCAGGCGCAGGGTGGCCACGGCGAGCAGCGGGGCGCCGATGACCATGCCGATCGCGAACGCGGAGATGAGCAGTCCTGCGGTCGGGATGGACACGTCCATGTCGGCGGCGAGCGGCGGCAGCAGGCCGGAGAGCATGAACTCGCTGGTGCCGAGCGCGAAGACCGAGAGGCCGAGGATGTAGACGGCCAACGGCATACGGGCCGCCGGGGGAGCGGCCTCGGAGGGCGGTTCGGAAGCGGGAGCCGCTGCGGAAGGCGGTGCGGAAGCGGGGTCGGGGGCGCTGGTCGGGGCCGGGGAGCCGGGATCGGCGGATTCGGGCATGCCAGGTGCAACCTGTGCCGTCGGCCATGACATTCCGGCCCCCGTCATCTGTTCAGATGGTGAGACCGCGAAGCTCCGACGCCATGTTGTCGCGGGCCCGCGCCTCCCACTCCCGGGCGCCGTACGGGGTACGGAACAGGCCGGGCAGCGCGAGCAGTTGCTCCAGTACGGCCGCCCGGCCCGCGCGGAAGTCCGGGTCGGGGACGAAGCCGTACTCCTCCCGTACGGCCGCCGTGTACGCGGCGTACGCGTCCGGCGCCGAGGCCAGGATCGCGAGGTCGGCGTCGCACAGGACGGCGCCGTTCCGGTCGCCGGGGCCGGTGGCGTGCCCGGCGGTGAGCCGGACGAGCCGGGCGACCTCGGCCGTACCGTCCGCGCTCAACCCGGCCTCGGGCAGGGCGCGTTCGGCGAGCCGGGCGGAGCGCTCCTCGTTCTCGGAGCGGTCCGGGCGGTAGACCGCGTCGTGGAACCAGGCGGCGAGGCGTACGAGCGCCGCGTCCTCCGCGTACTCGGCGAGCGTGTCGACGCGGTCCAGGACGGCGGTCAGGTGATCGGTGGTGTGGTACCGGCGCTGCGGCTCGGCCCAGCGGGCGAGCAGGTCGTCGGCGTACACATACGGATCGGGGGCCGCGTCGCCCGGCCCCGGGAGCAGGGACCGGAGGGTGATCGCGAAGCGGTCGCGAAGAGCGGCGGAATCAGGCATGCCGAAAGCCTAGGCCAGTCACGGCCCAGGCCCCGGGCAGCCGGTGGCGGCGCGGTCAGGACGCCTTGAAGCGCCTCAGCCGCAGGCTGTTGCCGACGACGAAGACCGACGAGAACGCCATCGCCGCGCCCGCGATCATCGGGTTGAGGAGTCCGGCGGCGGCCAGCGGCAGCGCCGCCACGTTGTACGCGAACGCCCAGAACAGGTTCCCCCGGATCGTGGAGAGCGTTCTGCGCGCCAGGCGGATCGCGTCGGCCGCCACGCGCAGGTCGCCCCGTACGAGCGTGAGGTCGCCGGCCTCGATCGCGGCGTCCGTGCCGGTGCCCATCGCGAGGCCCAGATCGGCCTGGGCGAGGGCGGCGGCGTCGTTGACGCCGTCACCGACCATCGCCACCGACCGGCCCTCCGCCTGGAGCTTCCTGACCGCCTCGACCTTGTCCTCGGGCATGACCTCCGCGATCACCCGGTCGGCGTCGATCCCGACCTCGGCGGCCACGGACGCGGCGACGGCCCGGTGGTCACCGGTGAGCAGGACCGGTGTCAGACCCAGCGCGCGCAGCCGCCGTACCGCCTCCGCGCTGGTCTCCTTCACCGCGTCCGCTACTTCGAGGACGGCCCGCGCCTCGCCGTCCCAGGCCACCGCGATGGCCGTACGGCCCGCCGCCTCGGCCTCCGCCTTGCGCCGCGCCAGCTCCTCGGGCAGGTGGATCTCCCACTCCGCGAGCAGCTTCGTCCGGCCGACGAGGACCGCGTGGCCCTCGACCACACCCTGCACACCGAGGCCGGGCACGTTCGCGAACTCCTCGGGCGCGGGGAGCGCACCGACGCGCTCGGCGGCGCCCTCCGCGACGGCGCGGGCGATGGGATGCTCGGAGGAGTGCTCCAGGGCGCCCGCCAGCCGCAGCACCTCGTCGTCGGTGGTGGAGTCCGCGCTGTGCGTGGCCAGCAGGGTCATCCTGCCGGTGGTGACGGTGCCGGTCTTGTCCAGGACGATGGTGTCCACGCGCCGCGTCGACTCCAGCACCTCGGGCCCCTTGATGAGGATGCCGAGCTGCGCGCCGCGCCCCGTACCGACCATGAGGGCGGTGGGCGTGGCCAGGCCGAGGGCGCACGGGCAGGCGATGATCAGTACGGCGACGGCGGCCGTGAACGCGGCCGTCAGACCGCCGCCCGCCGCCAGCCAGCCGCCGAGCGTGGCCAGCGCGAGCACGATCACGACCGGCACGAAGACGGCGGAGATCCGGTCGGCGAGGCGCTGCACGGACGCCTTGCCGTTCTGGGCGTCCTCCACCATGCGCGCCATGCGGGCGAGCTGGGTGTCGGAGCCGATACGGGTGGCCTCCACGACGAGCCGGCCGCCCGCGTTGAGCGTCGCCCCGGTGACGCCGTCGCCCACGGCCACCTCGACCGGGACGGACTCGCCGGTCAGCATCGACGCGTCCACGGCGGAGGAGCCCTCGACGACGGTGCCGTCGGTGGCGATCTTCTCGCCGGGCCGTACCAGGAAACGGTCGCCGACCTGGAGTTCCGCCGTGGGGACGGTGGTCTCCCGGCCGTCGTGCAGGACGGTGACCTCCTTGGCGCCGAGGTCGAGCAGTGCGCGCAGGGCGGCGCCGGCCTTGCGCTTGGAGCGGACCTCGAAGTAGCGGCCGGCGAGGATGAAGGCGGTGACCCCGGCGGCGGCTTCGAGATAGATGTTCCCGGAGCCGTCGCCGCGGCTGATCGTCAGCTCGAAGGGGTGGGTCATGCCGTGCATGCCCGCCGTACCGAAGAAGAGCGCCCACAGCGACCAGAGGAACGCGGCCGAGGTGCCGACCGAGATGAGCGTGTCCATCGTCGCGGCGCCGTGCCGGGCGTTGGTCCAGGCGGCGCGGTGGAAGGGCCAGCCCGCGTAGGTGACGACGGGGGCGGCGAGGGTGAGCGACAGCCACTGCCAGTTGTCGAACTGGAGCGGCGGGATCATTGCCATCGCGATGACCGGGAGGGAGAGGACGACGGCGGTGATCAGCCGTTCGCGCAGGGTCCGCAGCTCGGCGTCGTCCTCTTCCGCTTCCTTGGTCTCCTCGCCGGAGCCACTTCCGGTCGGTGCGGGGCGTGCGGCCGGGGGCTGGTGCGCCGTGTAGCCGGTGGCCTCGACGGTGGCGATCAGATCGTCCACGGAGAGCCCGTCGGCGTAACTGACCTTGGCTTTTTCGGTCGAGTAGTTGACGGTGGCCTCGACGCCGTCCATCCGGTTGAGCTTCTTCTCGACGCGCGCGGCGCATGAGGCGCAGGTCATGCCGCCGATCATGAGCTCGACTTCGGCGGTGGAGCCTGGTGCGGCGCCGGCCGGGGTGCCGGTCGGGCTGCCGGTGGTCCGGGTGCTGCTCATGGGCGGCGGCTCCTTCTCTTCGACCTTTTCGACCGATACTTCATCGTACCCCCTAGGGGTATGAACTCCCTTCTTGTATACCCCCCACCCGTATGTAATTCAAGAGGTGGTGGTGACCCGTGCGGCTCTTTAGGCTTGAATATTGGACTAGACCTGTCTCCCCGTCCCCTCCCCGACGAATGAGGTCCCCTCTGATGAGCAAGCGCGCAGTCCTGGAGGTGATCGCCCTCGACGCGGAGGACGCGATCGCCGCACGGAACGGAGGTGCGGACCGCCTCGAACTGGTCACCGACATGGCGGCCGACGGGCTGACCCCGGCCACCGCGACCTTCGCGAAGATCCGCCAGGCCGTCCCGCTCCCCCTGCGGGTGATGCTCCGGCTGACGGACGGATTCGCGGCGGGCGGCCCCGACGGCGCCCGGGCGCTGGTCGAAGCGGCGCGGGCGCTGCGGGCCGAGGGCGCGGACGAGTTCGTCCTCGGCTTCCTCGACCCGGACGGCACCCCGGACCTGGTGACGGTCGAGCGGCTGACCGCCGAACTGGACGGCTGCCGCTGGACCTTCCACCGGGCGATCGACCACGCGGCCGACCGCGACGCGCTGCGTAAAAGCCTCGCGGACCTGCCCGGCCTGGACACCTACCTCACGGCGGGCTCCCCGGCCGGCGTCACCGAGGGCCTGCCCACCCTCCTGGCGGAGGCGGCGGCCGGCGCCCGCGGTGAACCGGGGTACGGGCCACGCCTCATGGCCGGCGGCGGCCTGTCGCTGCCCCACGTACCGGTCCTGCGCGCGGCGGGCG
Organism: Streptomyces sp. NPDC050509; assembly: GCF_044457965.1. Taxonomy (NCBI): domain Bacteria; kingdom Bacillati; phylum Actinomycetota; class Actinomycetes; order Kitasatosporales; family Streptomycetaceae; genus Streptomyces; species Streptomyces sp. NPDC050509. The sequence continues at coordinate 101,996 of NZ_JBITHL010000021.1, forward strand.
TGACGGCGTTCCACATCGGCGGCGCGGCCCGCCCGGCGGGCTGGGGCGCGCCGGTCTCGGCGGCGGCGGTACGGGAGTGGCGCGCGGCGCTCGACACGGTGACCGCCGACACGTAGCGGGCGGGTGGGGTGGGGGGGGGGGGGCCCCCCCCCCCCCCCCCCCCCCCCCCCCCCCCCCCCCCCCCAACCCCCCACCCCCCCCCCCCCCAACCCCGGGCCCCCCCGCCAAAAAGTGGGGGGACAAACGCCCCACAAGGGGTTTGTGGGGGGGGACGCGC
>NZ_JBITHL010000022.1:0-90672 GCF_044457965.1 Streptomyces sp. NPDC050509
TTGGCGACGCAAGTGGTCTCGCGTATTCGTAAGTTGTTCGGTGTGGAGTTGGGTGTACGAACCCTGTTCGACGCGCCGACGGTGGCCGCCCTGGCACAGGCGATGGAAGGCGACTCCTCGGGACGTGGGCTTGAGGTCCTCCTGCCGCTGCGCTCCACGGGCAGCGCGTCTCCCGTGTTCTGCGTTCACCCCGGCGGTGGAGTCGGTTGGCCCTACGCCGGACTTCTGCGGCACATCGATCGCGAGCGCCCCGTCTACGGACTCCAGGCACGAGCACTGACCCGATCGGAACAATCTCCGCCGACAGTGGAGGAGATGGCCGCGGACTACGTTCGGCAGATCCGTACCATCCAGCCGGCCGGACCCTATTACCTGTTGGGATGGTCCTTCGGCGGCGTGGTCGCCCACGCCATGGCCGTCCAGTTGCAGGCCGACGGGCAGGAAGTGGCCATGCTGGCCATGCTCGACTCGACACCGCCCGATCACACGGCGTCCAGCGACGAACATTCCCGACCGAGTGAACAGCAGCTACTCCGTCTGCTCTTCGATCAGCTTTCCTACGGTCACGGTGTTCTCCCGCCAGGACAGCCGGAGTTCGCCGACGTGGACGACGTCGTGGACGCCCTGCGAGCCGCCGGTGCGCCGGTGGATGCCCTGGTGGACCCGCACACGCTGCGTGTGATCATGCTGGGCTTCACTCAACATGCCCAACTGCACGGGGCACACGAGCCTCGCCGTTTTCACGGCGATCTGACCCTTTTCACGGCCGCGTTGGAAGAAGACGGCGGAATCAAGACCGTGAACCTTGCCGAGAAATGGCGGCCCCACATCGTTGGCGGGATCAGCGTTCATGATGTCGATTCGAGCCACAATCGCATGCTGCGACCCGATGCCCTGGAGCAGATCGGCCCGGTATTGGCGGGCGTCCTCGCTCGGCTCGCTCATGGCCACCGATGATACTTCTCTCCCACGAAGGGCAATGCGATGACCAATCCTTTCGAAGACGAGCGCGGAGGCTTTCTCGTGCTGAAAAACGAGGAAGGCCAGCACTCGTTGTGGCCGGACTTTGCCCAGGTGCCTCAAGGCTGGCGCATTGTGCACCCCTCCGACACGCGTGAGCGATGCGTGGCCTACATCGAAGAGAACTGGATCGACATGCGGCCGGCCACAGTGCTGAGCCTTTCCGGTCACGACCGGATTTCGGCGCCGGACGATGCGGGGCCGTGAGTCGCTCCAGCGTCTCGGAAACTCCGTGTGTGCTTGAGGGTTTCAGGCTTTTCGGGCGCGGCGTGGCCGTGTGCTGTCACGGTGGAGTCCGAACCTCGCGGTGAGGTGGTGGACTTCGGTGGCGTGCACGTTGAACTCCTGGGCGAGGGCACGCGCGCCCTGGCCGGTGCCGGAGTCGAGGTGCACCGGCCGAAGGAACTGGCCCGCAGGCCGCCCGCCCTCGCAGTGGGGACGGGCTGCGCCTTCGGTCAGGTCCAGCCGAGCACCGCCGGCCCGAGCAGCATGCCGAACGCGATCTCGCCGACGACGCCGGGCTGCCCGATCCGGCGGGCGAGCCGGCGTCCCAGGAATCCGACGACCAGGAAGGGGCCGAGTGCGGCGGTCGCTTCCGCGCCCAGGGGGAGCGTCACCGGCCCGACCCTCCACCGCCCGCCGACCCGCCCGCCGTGCTGTCCGCTGTCAGGAAGCCGACGGCACTGAGGATCGACCTCGACCTTGACCTCGACATCGGCCTCCTCCGAGGTCGATCCGAATCCTGCGGCGATCAAGCCTGCCCTCGGCCTGCCCGCCACGGTGGTGCAGGTCGGCGCAGCCGAGCCACGCCATGTGATCAACCAGCTCGGACAAGACGTCGAGCATGAAAGTATTGTCCTTGCGTAGCTGTGGATTGAGCGGGCCGGCATGGAAGCCTGCCTCCGCAGGGGTGGGGAACGGCGAGTCTGGCATGCCTGTTGTGAGGCCAGTGACAGTGGTCGGACACGGATAGTGGCCGTTCGATAGGAAGAGGTTCGCATGACGATTGTCTCGATCAGGAAACTCGGTGACCCGGTTCTGCGGGAGCCTGCCAAGCCGGTGACCGACTTCGATGCTGAGCTGCACACCTTGGTCGGCGATCTGCGCGAGACGCTGAGCGACAGCAGAGGGGCCGGGCTTGCCGCGCCCCAGCTCGGTGTCGGGCTCCGGGTGTTCGTCTGGAGCCCCAAGCTGTTCGACGGTCGCGGCGATCTGGACCATCTGGTCAATCCCGTCTTGGACTTCCCGGACGAGGAGGAACAGGACGGTATGGAGGGATGCCTGTCCATACCTGGCGTCTTCCTTGACACCAAGCGTCGGATGAACGTCGTGGCGAAAGGCTTCACCATGAAGGGCGACCCGGTCCAGGTCGTCGGGGACGGGATCCTGGCCCGCTGCATCCAGCACGAGACCGATCACCTGGACGGTGTGCTGTTCATCGACAGGCTGACCCCTGAGCAACAGGAGCGGTGGATTGCCACGCTGCGCGCGGCCGACTGGTTCGACGAGAGTCTCATGACAAAGATCAAAAACTCACGGCACCAGTAGAGTGCGGCCGACTGTGCGGAAAGCGTCTTCCCCGGTAAGCGCTATCGCGACTGGACTCTGGACGACCCGGCGGGGCAGGGCGTCGAAGCCGTACGCCCCATCCGTGACGAGTTCAAGAAGCGCGTCGAGGGCCTGATCGCCGAGATCGCGCCGGAGGTCACGGCATGAGTGAGGTCCGGAACGTCATCGTCATAGGCTCCGGCCCCTCCGGCTGCACCGCCGCCCTCTGCACCGCCCGCGCCGACCTCAAGCCGCTCGTCTTCTGCGGCTCGATCACGGTCGGCGGCGCGCTGATGACCACCACCGAGGTCGAGAACTTCCCCGGCTTCCCCGAAGGCATCCAGGGCCCCGACCTCATGGGCCACATGCGCGCCCAGGCCGAACGATTCGGCGCCGAGCCTCGACGAAAACCCGACGACCGCAGTGCAGTTCGGCGTGATGTCCATCCCGATGATGAACGTCCACGTCGACGGCAAGGTCACCAAGACGGTCGTCGGCGCCAAGCCGAAGGCCGCCCTCGAACGGGACCTCGCGGACTGCATCAGCTAGGCATCGCCACGGCACGGGCGCATGGGGCACCAGGGTCGATGTTCCGTTGCCAGGCATACTGCGGCCGGCGGACGAGAAGAGGACTTCCTCGGACAGCCCGACCGGCGCGCGCCCCGAGTCCTGCTGCTACCTCAGGCTCAAGTCACTGCGATCCTCCACCGCCTAGGTGGGGGCTGCACGGATCTGTCAGCGGGGAGCAAACTTTGCGAGTAGCAGAGTACGACCCGGCACCACGCAGCATGATCGCTCACGGTCTGGTAATGCATTGGTCTGGGCGATGGACGTCTGCGCGGGTCTGGGATGGCCGCTGGCCCAGGGACTTTTCAGGGACTTTCAGCTCTGTCAGAGGGACTCTTCAGGGACGATCCGCCAGGGAGACGGGAAAGACCGTGACAGAGCTGAAAGACGAGAACTGCCTGATCAGAGCGGGTTCTCTCAGCACTCGATGATGTTCACCGCGAGCCCGCCCCGCGCGGTCTCCTTGTACTTGACCGACATGTCCGCGCCGGTCTCCTTCATCGTCTTGATGACCTTGTCCAGGGAGACCTTGTGGCTGCCGTCCCCGCGCAGCGCCATCTTCGCCGCCGTGACCGCCTTCACCGCCGCCATGCCGTTGCGTTCGATGCACGGGATCTGGACCAGGCCGCCGACCGGGTCGCAGGTCAGGCCCAGGTTGTGTTCCATGCCGATCTCGGCCGCGTTCTCGACCTGTTCCGCGCTGCCGCCCAGGACCTCGGCGAGGGCGCCCGCCGCCATGGAGCAGGCCGAGCCGACCTCGCCCTGGCAGCCGACCTCGGCGCCGGAGATGGAGGCGTTCTCCTTGAAGAGCATGCCGATGGCGCCGGCCGCGAGGAGGAAGCGGACCACGTTCTCGTCCTTCTCCGCCGCCGTCGCGCCGCCCGCCGCGAAGTTCATGTAGTAGTGCAGGACGGCCGGGATGATGCCGGCCGCGCCGTTCGTCGGGGCGGTGACGACCCGGCCGCCCGCCGCGTTCTCCTCGTTCACGGCCATCGCGTACAGCGTGATCCACTCCATCGCGTGGGCCTGCTGGTCGCCCTCGGCGCGCAGTTGGCGGGCCGAGTGGGCGGCGCGGCGGCGGACCTTGAGGCCGCCGGGGAGGATGCCCTCGCGGGACATGCCCCGGGAGACGCATGCCTGCATGACCTGCCAGATCTCCAGCAGCCCGGCGCGGATCTCGTCCTCCGTGCGCCACGCCTTCTCGTTCTCCAGCATCAGCGCGGAGATCGACAGACCCGTGTCGGCGGAGAGCCGCAGCAGTTCGTCGCCGGTGCGGAAGGGGTGTTTCAGGACCGTGTCGTCCAGTTTGATGCGGTCCTCGCCCGAGGCGCCTTCGTCCAGCACGGATTCGTCGACGACGAAGCCGCCGCCCACCGAGTAGTACGTCTTCTCCAGCAGCGGGGCGCCTCCGGCGTCGTACGCGAACACCGTCATGCCGTTGGCGTGGTACGGCAGGGCCTTGCGGCGGTGCAGGACCAGGTCCGTGTCGCTGTCGAAGGCGATCTCGTGCACGCCGAGCAGGCTGAGCCGGCCGGTGTCGCGGATGCGTGCCACCTGGTCGTCGGCGTTCTCCACGTCGACGGTGCGCGGGGAGTCGCCCTCCAGGCCCAGGAGGACGGCCTTCGGGGTGCCGTGGCCGTGCCCGGTCGCGCCGAGCGAGCCGTACAGCTCGCACCGTACGGACGCAGTGTGGGCGAGCAGGCCCTCGTTCTTGAGGCGGCGCGCGAACAGCCCCGCCGCCCGCATCGGGCCGACCGTGTGGGAACTGGAGGGGCCGATGCCGACCGAGAACAGGTCGAAGACCGAGATGGCCACGGGTGGTGACTCCTTACAAGGTGTCGTACGGCGAAGAGGCCGTACGTGGGACGGGGCACCGCGCCGCGCGGACCGGGGGTGGTGGTCCGGCGTGCGCGGTGCCCCGGCGTACCCGGGACGGGATTACAGGCCCGGGTACAGCGGGTGCTTCTCGGCGAGCGCGGTGACCCGGCCGGCCAGTGCCTCGCGGTCGAACTCCGGCTTCAGCGCCGCCGCGATGATGTCGGCGACCTCGGTGAAGTCCTCCGCGGTGAAGCCGCGGGTGGCGAGCGCCGGGGTGCCGATCCGCAGGCCCGAGGTGACCATCGGGGGGCGCGGGTCGTTCGGGACGGCGTTGCGGTTGACGGTGATGCCGACCTCGTGGAGCCGGTCCTCGGCCTGCTGGCCGTCCAGCTCCGAGTTGCGCAGGTCGACCAGGACCAGGTGCACGTCCGTACCGCCGGAGAGGACGGAGACGCCCACCTCGGTCACGTCCGGCTGCACCAGCCGCTCGGCGAGGATCCGGGCGCCGTCCAGGGTGCGCTGCTGGCGCTCCTTGAACTCGTCCGTGGCCGCCACCTTGAACGAGACCGCCTTGCCCGCGATGACATGCTCCAGCGGGCCGCCCTGCTGGCCGGGGAAGACCGCGGAGTTGATCTTCTTCGCCAGTTCCTTGGTGGAGAGGATCACGCCGCCGCGCGGACCGCCGAGGGTCTTGTGCGTGGTCGTGGTGACGACGTGGGCGTGCGGCACCGGGTTGGGGTGCAGCCCGGCGGCGACCAGACCGGCGAAGTGCGCCATGTCGACCATCAGGTAGGCGCCGACCTCGTCCGCGATCCGGCGGAAGGCCGCGAAGTCGAGCTGACGGGGGTACGCGGACCAGCCGGCCACGATCAGCTTCGGGCGGGACTCCTTGGCGAGCCGCTCGACCTCGGCCATGTCGATCTGGCCGGTCTCGCCGTCGACGTGGTACGCGACGACGTTGTAGAGCTTGCCGGAGAAGTTGATCTTCATGCCGTGGGTGAGGTGCCCGCCGTGCGCGAGGTTCAGACCCATGATCGTGTCGCCGGGGGAGAGCAGCGCGAACATCGCGGCGGCGTTCGCCTGGGCGCCCGAGTGCGGCTGTACGTTCGCGTGCTCGGCGCCGAAGAGCGCCTTCACCCGGTCGATGGCGATCTGCTCGACCACGTCGACGTGCTCACAGCCGCCGTAGTAGCGGCGGCCCGGGTAGCCCTCGGCGTACTTGTTGGTCAGTACGGAGCCCTGGGCCTCCATGACCGCGACCGGGGCGAAGTTCTCCGAGGCGATCATTTCGAGGGTGGACTGCTGGCGGTGGAGTTCGGCGTCGACAGCGGCGGCGACGTCGGGGTCCAGCTCGTGGAGTGAGGCGTTCAGAAGCGACTTCGAAGACATCACGGTCCCTGGGGTGTCTTGGTGCGGGGTCGGCCGGGTGAGCTGCGTCACGTCAGTTGCCGGAGAACTCTGCGTATTCGTCCGCGGTGAGCAGGTCCTTCGGCTCCTCGGTGACGCGTACCTTGAACAGCCAGCCGCCCTCGAAGGGCGCGGAGTTCACCAGTGAGGGGTCGTCCACGACGTCCTGGTTCGTCTCGGTGACCTCGCCGGTCACCGGGGCGTACAGATCGCTGACGGACTTGGTGGACTCCAGCTCTCCGCAGGTCTCGCCCGCGGTCACCGTGTCACCGACCTCGGGAAGCTGGGCGTACACGACATCGCCGAGGGCGTTGGCCGCGTACTCCGTGATGCCGACCGTCGACACGCCGTTCTCGGCGGCCGTCAGCCACTCGTGCTCCTTGCTGTAGCGAAGCTGCTGGGGGTTGCTCATGACCTGAATTCTCCTGTACGCGGGGGTGTGGTGCGGAACCGCTGTCTTACGGACCGAGACGGTACGGAACGAACGAACAGCGAACGGACGACGGACGAATCACTTCTGGCGCTTGTAGAACGGCAGCGCCACGACCTCGTACGGCTCCTGGGAGCCCCGGATGTCCACGCCGACCCCCGCCGTACCGGGCGCGGCGTGCGCGGCGTCCACGTACGCCATCGCGATCGGCCGGCCCAGCGTCGGCGACGGGGCGCCCGAGGTGACCTCGCCCACGACGGCGCCGCCGGCGACCACCGGGTACCCGGAGCGCGGGACGCGGCGGCCCTCGGCGATCAGGCCGACCAGCGTGCGCGGCGGGGCGGACGCGGCGCGCTCGGCCGCCGCCTCCAGCGCCGCGCGGCCGACGAAGTCGCCGCCGTTCGAGGTCTTGTCGAACTTCACGACCCGGCCGAGGCCCGCGTCGAACGGGGTCAGCGCGGTGGACAGCTCGTTCCCGTACAGCGGCATGCCCGCTTCGAGACGGAGGGTGTCACGGCAGGAGAGCCCGCAGGGCACCAGCCCGGCCCCCGCGCCGGCCTCGGTGAGCGCCTTCCACAGCTCCTCCGCGTGCCGGGGCTCGACGAAGAGCTCGAAGCCGTCCTCACCGGTGTAGCCGGTCCGCGCGATCAGGGCGGGAACCCCGGCGACGGTGCCCGGCAGGCCCGCGTAGTACTTGAGCCCGTCGAGGTCGGCGTCGGTCAGCGCCTTCAGGATGCCGGGGGACTCCGGGCCCTGGACGGCGAGCAGCGCGTACGCGTCGCGGTCGTCCCGTACGGCGGCGTCGAACCCCGTGGCGCGGGCGGTGAGCGCGTCCAGGACGGTCCCCGCGTTGGAGGCGTTGGCGACGACCATGTACGTGTCCTCGCCGAGGCGGTAGACGATCAGGTCGTCCAGGATCCCGCCGTCCTCCCGGCAGATCATCGTGTAGCGGGCCCGGCCGACGGCCACGGCGCCGATGTTGCCGACGAGCGCGTGGTCGAGGAACCGTCCGGCGTCCGGCCCCGTGACGGTGATCTCGCCCATGTGGGAGAGGTCGAAGAGCCCGGCGCGGGTGCGGACGGCGGTGTGCTCGTCGCGCTCACTGCCGTAGCGCAGCGGCATGTCCCAGCCCGCGAAGTCGGTCATGGTCGCGCCCAGCGCGCGGTGCGTGGCGTCGAGGGCGGTACGACGGGGGGTGCTGCTCGGGGGGACATGGCTCATCGGTGTGGCTCCCAGGGCATGACGGCGAGGACGATCCTCCCCATCTGTCATCGGAACCTGAGAGGTTCATCACGACCCCGCGTAAAGGAGGTCATGACTTGCACCTTGGGTGGAGCCGCGACAAGGCGGCCCGCTTTTCAGATCTGCCTCATCCACGCGGTACGGGGCCTGAGAGATTCAAGGGAGGTACTTGCTCCTTCGGCGCCCGGCGCACACGGTGACCGGGACTCTCCCGCGCGGATTCAAACGGCCGGTATGCAGTTGGCGGGCACATCATCGCACGGGCCGCCGCGGAGCGGCGCGGCCGGTCGGCACGCCGTCGCGCGGATGGCCGGGCGCGTCGCGGGTACGAGTGAGAAGCTTGCGGGACATTACCAAGTCTTTACACTTCATGGGCAAGAGTCATGGGCCAGACGCACTGAGCTGATACGCACTGAGCTGACACGGACTGAGCTGACAGGGGGACGGCGATGATCTCGCAGGGGTCCGGCACATGTGCCACGACCGCGGGTGTGCCCGCACAGCAGGGCGTGAGCGTGGTCGGCGACGGCCCGGTGGGGGCGGGCCCCACCCCGGCGGGCCCCACCCCGGCGGGTCCCGCCGGGGTGATGAGCGCGCCCGCCGCGCCGGCCGTGCGCGATCTGCGGGGGCTGGGACAGGGAGGAGGCCCCGACGGGCTGGTCTTCGACGCCGGGGACCTGGTGGTCGTCTCCGGGTTGCCCGGCAGCGGCAAGTCCACGCTGATCCGGCGGGCCGCCGAGGGCCGCGGCATCGACTCCCAGGACGCGCGGGACCGCTGGGCGCGGCTGATGCCGCCCGCGCTGCCCTACGCCGTCTACCGCCCCCTGGTACGGACGGCGCACTACGCGGGGCTCCGGCGCGCGCTGCGCTCCGGCGCGAGCCTCGTCGTGCACGACTGCGGTACGCAGACATGGGTACGGCGCTGGCTCGCCAGGGAGGCTCTCGCGCGCGGACGCCGGCTGCACCTGCTCCTGCTGGACGTGGCGCCCGAGACCGCCAGGGAGGGCCAGCGCGAGCGCGGCCGGGGCGTCTCGGGGTACGCCTTCGCGCGCCACCGCGGCGCGGTCGGCCGGCTGCTCACGGACGCCCAGGCGGGCCGGCTCCCGGAAGGGTGCGCCTCCGCCGTGCTGCTGGACCGGGACGCGGCGGGCGCGTTGGAGCGGATCGCCTTCTTAACGGCACCGGACACGGAGTGACCCACGCGCCGGGGCGACCGGCGCGGCGCACCCCGCGGCCTGCGGCGTTAGGGTGCTGCGGCAGGGTCCTGGGCGGACGGGGTGGAGAGGTGCACAGTGGTGAACACAGCATGGCCGGGCAACGAGCTGGAAGAGGTGCTCACCGCCTCGCTCGGCAATGACGCCGCGGGCGGACGGCTGGTCGAGGTGCTCGGACGCAGCGAGGTCTGGGTGCCGCTGCCCAACGGGGGCGGCCCCGACAGCCCCGACCTCGATCTGCCGACGGTGGAGATCGACGGCGCCGCGTACGTCCCGGTCTTCAGCTCGCACCAGCAGTTCCTCAGCTGCGTCGGCGACCGCATGGCGTTCACCGTCGCGCCGGCCCGCGACTTCGCCCGCGGACTGCCCCCGCAGCTCGGCATCGCGATCAACCCCGGTGGCGCGGTCGGGGCGCCGCTGCCGCCGCTCGCCGTCGCCGAGCTGTGCCGGGTGGGGCGTACGCCGCTCGACGGACCGGCCAGCGGCGGCCGGGTCAGGCTCTTCCAGCCGGACTGGAAGGAGGACCCGGTCGACTTCCTCTCCGCCGCCGCCGCCGAGTTCGGGGCGACGGGCACGGTGGCCACCGCCCGCCGCGCGCTCGCCAGCGTCGAGGGCGAGCCGCCGGTGCTCTTCATCGGCGTCCAGCTCTCCTCCTGGGAGGCCGCCGACCGCAACGCGCCGATGGACGCGCTCGGCCGCGCGCTCGGCCGGGTACCGGTGGCCTGGCCGGTCAACCTCCTGCTGCTGGACCTGACACAGGATCCGGTCGGCGAGTGGATGCTGGCGAAGGTCAGGCCCTTCTACGAGCGGGCGTAGGCGGGACGGCCGGACGGGGATTCCTCCGTACGGCCTCCGTACGGCCTCCGTACGGCCCCCCCCCACATGGCCCCCCGCACGACCCTGCGTGCGAACCTCCGTACAACCGTCCGCCGTATTCCGTCCGGGGTACGACGGAGGGATACGACCGGCCGGGGCGGGTAGGACCCGTAGTCGCGGGCATGTCGCCGCCACGGTGACGGGGCGGCTCGCGGGGCGGTTCGCGCGGCGGGACAGCGGGGCGGTTCGAGGGGGCGGGACAACGGTTCACGGGGCGGGACAACGGGGCGGGCACATCCCGGACACGGCCCGGCGGCGGCACGGGTAAGGGCAGGGCGCATATGCGGCCGGAATCAGCCGTACCGCACCTCTCCGCCTATGCGGGACGCACACCGGCCGTCAAGTCGGTGTCAGGCCAGCCGCCTAAGCTGGTTTGATGGCCGGGCCGGCGCACCGCGCGGCGCCGGGGAGCGGGACGAGTGGTGGAACTAAGAGGGGCGGGACCCAGAGTGAGCGCGTCAGGCACCGCGGCGGCCGGGCAGGTCGAGCACATGCTGCGCCAGGTGACGCCGGGACGGTACGACGCGTACGAGGCGCTGCTCCAGGCCCTCGCCGACGACAGCGTCTGGATGCTGCTCTGGCACGGCCAGGCCGGTTCACCCGACGCCCAGTACGGCAACATGGAGGTCGACGGGCTGGGCTACGCGCCCTGCGTCACCTCCGCGCAGGAGCTGTCCGCCAGCGGCTGGGCCCGGGCGCACGAGGTGGTTTCCGGCCGAGACATCGCCCGCGCCCTCTACCCGGACCGCTGGGGGATCTGGCTCAATCCGCACGCCCCCGGCGGCGGCCTCGGTATCCCGTGGCTGGACCTGCGCCGGATCGCCACCGGCCTCGACCGGATGCCCGCGGGCCCGCTGCGGCTCTCCGAGCCCGCCATCCAACTCCCGCAGTTCTACGCCCTGCTCACCCAGAACGCGCACCGCACGCCCGCCGTGCGCTCGCTGCGCCGGGCGTGGGTGCAGCCGGCGCTGGGCGCCCCGTACCTGGCGATCGGCCTCGACCTGTACGACACGAGCCCGGCCTCCGTCGACTCCGTACGCGCGATGATGCGTCAGTCGATCGGCGCCGTCCCCGAGGGACTGCCGGTCTCCACGGTCGCGATGTCCGACGAGTACGACCCGGTCACGATGTGGCTGCGCGTCAACTCCCGCCCGTTCTACGACCGGGAGGCGCACGCGGCGCAGGCGGCGCCCGTCCAGTCCACCGGATACGGCTATCCGCCCCCCGCCTCTCGCGCATACTGAACGCTCCACGGGGGAGGAACGGGTGTGTCAGGCATGCCCGTTCTGGCGGATTCTGACGGATTGGTGATCCGTCTCGTCCGTTGAGGTCAAAGTCGTGTCCGTATAACGGTAACCCTCTGATCGCATCACGGTTGAGCAAACATTCCCCGATGGGGCTGGCGGGTGATCGCGATAGGGCTGAAGACTCCCTCCAGCAGGTGGCATCGGCACGTATGTGCGACTGATGTGTGGGCGACGCGCTGACAGAAGCAGATCTCCCGAACCGGGGGGACCACCATGCGACATCAATGAAGCGAACGAGCCGCTACAGCGGCGGTCACAGGCCGGCCACCGTCGGCCGAGAGGGGTCTCCAGCGCAATGACGGCACCTATCGAGACCACCGGGTCGGCGGCGCAAGCGCAGCCGGAAGCGGTGCTGGAAGGCGCCGGGGGCAAGCAGATCGAGGGCCGTTCGCTCGGCCGGATCGCGTGGACGCGTTTCAAACGGGACAAGGTCGCCATGGCGGGCGGCGTCATCGTGATCCTGCTGGTCCTTGTCGCCGTACTCTCCAAACCGCTCCAGTCCTTCTTCGGTCTTGACCCCAACGCCTTCAACCAGGACCTGGTCGACCCCACCCTGCTCGCACCCAAGGGCAGTTTCGGCGGCATGAGCTGGGACCACCCTCTGGGCGTCGAACCGCAGACCGGCCGGGACATCCTGGCCCGCATCATCGAGGGCTCCTGGGTCTCCCTGGTCGTCGCGGCCGGGTCCACGCTGCTCTCCGTCGTCATCGGCGTCGTGATGGGCGTCGTGGCCGGCTTCTACGGCGGCTGGGTCGACAGCGCCATCAGCCGCATGATGGACACCTTCCTCGCCTTCCCGCTGCTCCTCTTCGCGATCTCGATCTCCGCGTCGCTCCAGGGCAGCGTGTTCGGGCTCGAAGGGCTCTCGCTGCGCATCGCCGTACTGATCTTCGTGATCGGCTTCTTCAGTTGGCCGTACATCGGCCGGATCGTGCGCGCGCAGACGCTCAGCCTGCGCGAGCGGGAGTTCGTGGAGGCGGCCAGGTCGCTGGGCGCCCGCGGTCCGTTCATCCTCTTCCGGGAGCTGCTGCCGAACCTGATCGCGCCGATCCTCGTCTACTCGACGCTGCTGATCCCCACCAACATCCTCTTCGAGGCTTCCCTGAGCTTCCTCGGCGTCGGTATCGCCCCGCCGCAGTCCTCGTGGGGCGGCATGCTGTCCACCGCGGTCGACCTGTACCAGGTTGACCCGATGTTCATGGTCATTCCTGGCATGGCGATCTTCATCACCGTGCTGGCCTTCAATCTGCTGGGGGACGGTCTGCGTGACGCACTCGACCCCCGTGGCAAGTAATCGCGGCCCGGCCGCACCATCGATCGAGGGGGCTTTCCTCAGGTGAACAGCAGAAAGACAGCATCGGCCATCGCCGCCACGCTGGCGTTGGCACTCGGTGCTACCGCCTGCGGCAGCGGCGACAGCGACAGCAAGGACGGCAATGGGGGCGGCAGCGCGAAGGCCGATGCCGGACTGAGCAGCATCGTCAACGCCAGCACCAAGAAGGGGGGGACGGTCACGTACGAGCACTCCAGTGGCCCGGACTCCCTGGACCCGGGCAACACGTACTACGGCTGGGTGCAGAACTTCTCCCGCATGTACGCCCGTTCCCTGGTGACGTTCAAGCCGGCCGCCGGCAAGGAGGGCCTCACGGTCGTTCCCGACCTGGCGACCTCCCTCGGCAAGGGCAGCCCGGACGCCAAGACCTGGACGTACACGCTCCGTAAGGGCGTCAAGTTCCAGGACGGCACGGAGATCACCTCGGCGGACGTCAAGTACGCCATCGAGCGCTCCAACTTCGCGCCCGAGGCCATCTCCAACGGACCGACGTACTTCAAGTCGTACCTGGAGGGTGGCGACAAGTACAAGGGTCCGTACAAGGACAAGTCGCCCGACGGTCTCAAGTCCATCGAGACCCCGGACAAGTACACGATCACCTTCAAGCTGAACAAGCCGTTCGCGGACATGGACTACCTGGCCGCGTTCTCGCAGACGGCCCCGGTCCCGCAGAAGGCCGACACGGGCGCCGAGTACGTCCAGAAGATCGTGTCCTCGGGCCCGTACAAGTTCGACACGTACAGCGAGAGCCGTGGCGCGACGTTCTCCCGGAACCCCGAGTGGGACCCGGCTACGGACCCGATCCGCAAGGCTCTGCCGGACAAGATCGAGCTGAAGTTCAACGTCAACGCCTCGACGGTCGACGAGCACCTGCTCAGCGACACGATCACCGCGGACATCGCCGGCACCGGGCTCCAGTCCAAGACGCAGCCGAAGGTGCTCGTCAAGCCGGCCGAGAAGGCCCGGACGGACAACCCCTACGCCGGCGCGCTCGCCTACCTGGCGATGAACGTCAACGTGAAGCCGTTCGACAACATCGAGTGCCGCAAGGCCGTGCAGTACGCCGTGGACAAGGCCGGCGTGGTCGACGCGGTCGGCGGCTCGGTCAAGGGTGACCCCGCCACCACGATGATCCCGCCGTCGGTCGCCGGCTACAAGAAGTTCGACCTGTACCCGACCGCGGGCAACAAGGGCGACGCGGCCAAGGCCAAGGAACAGCTCACCAAGTGCGGTCAGCCGAAGGGCTTCAAGACCTCGCTGACGGCGCGTTCCGACCGTCCCGACGAGGTCCAGGCCGCCACGCAGATCCAGCAGAGCCTGAAGGCGATCGGCATCGAGGCCGACATCAAGCAGTTCCCGGCCGACAAGTACTTCACGGACTTCGCGGGCTCCCCCAAGTGGGTCCACGACAACAAGGCCGGCCTGATGATGATGGCCTGGGGCGCTGACTGGCCCACCGGCTACGGCTTCCTCGACTCGATCGTGAACGGCTCGGCCATCAAGCCGTCCGGTGGCACGAACCTGATGGAGCTGAACGACCCGAAGATCAACAAGGCGCTGACCGACGGCATCGGCACCCTCGACGCCACCGCTCGCGGTGAGAAGTGGGGCGAGGTCGACAAGCTGGTCCTGGAGAACGCCTCCGCCGTGCCGCTCTTCTACAAGAAGAACCTGCTCTACCGCCCGGACTCGGCGACCAACGTCACCGTCGCGGAGTCGTACCTCGGTATGTACGACTACGTGCTGATGAGCTCGTCCAAGTAAGTCCGCGTGACCTGCCGAGCGGGCTCGGCGCAGACTCCGGGCCCGCTCGGCTACACATTCAGTAACACCTGTTACATCAAACAGCACCCCCCGAAAGGCAGGTGAAGGTGCTGGGTCGCACGGGCGTACCCCGCCCGCACGACCCGACACCGTACGGCTGTGGCTGCGTACATCATCCGACGCGTATTCGCCGCGGTGTTGCTGCTGCTGGTGGTCAGCGCAGTCACGTTCGCGATCTTCTTCCTGGTGCCCCGGCTGGGCGGCCAGACGACCGATTCACTGGCCGCCCAGTACGTCGGTAAGGGCGCCGATCCCGCCGCCATCGCCGCGATCAAGGCGAACCTGGGACTCGACGACCCCCTCTACCTCCAGTACTGGCACTTCATCAAGGCCATCGTGGTCGGTGCCGAGTACAACCTCGGCCCCAACCCCTCGGTGTGCAACGCGCCGTGCTTCGGCTACTCCTTCAAGACGCACGTCGAGGTCTGGCCCGAGATCGTCCAGCGCATCCCGGTCACCTTCTCGCTGGCCATCGGCGCGGCGGTCATCTGGGTCGTCTCCGGTGTCGCCATCGGCGTCCTCTCCGCGCTCAAGCGGGGCTCGATCTTCGACCGTCTGACCATGGGCATCGCCCTGGCCGGCGTCTCGCTGCCGATGTTCTTCACCGGCCTGGTCTCCCTCGCGCTGTTCAGCTTCCACTGGACGATCTGGGAGGAGCTGCAGTTCGTGCCCTTCTCCGAGAGCCCCGGTGAATGGGCGTGGAACCTCATCCTTCCCTGGTGCACCCTCGCCTTCCTGTACTCCGCCCTCTACGCGCGGCTCACCCGCGCCGGGATGCTGGAGACCATGGGCGAGGACTACATCAGAACCGCGCGGGCGAAGGGGCTGCGGGAGCGCCAGGTGGTCGTCAAGCACGGCCTGCGCGCCGCGCTGACCCCGCTCATCACCATCTTCGGCATGGACTTCGCGCTGCTCCTCGGCGGCGCGGTCATCACGGAGCGCGTCTTCTCCTTCCAGGGGATGGGCGCGTACGCCATCCAGGGCGTGACCCGCAGCGACCTGCCCATCGTGATGGGCGTGACGCTGGTCGCCGCCTTCTTCATCGTTCTCTGCAATCTGCTGGTGGACCTCGTGTACGCCGCGATCGACCCCCGGGTGAGGCTCTCATGAGCGACGTGAGCAAGACGAAGGACGCGAGCGGGGACGACGCGGGCAAGGGCGCCGGTACGGGGACGGCCACCGCGGGCGCTCCGGCGCCGGCCACGGGGGCCGCGCGGGACGCGTTCCTCTCCGTACGCGACCTCCGCATCCACTTCGACACCGACGACGGCCTCGTGAAGTCCGTCGACGGCGTCAGCTTCGACCTCCAGGCGGGCAGGACCCTCGGCATCGTCGGCGAGTCCGGCTCCGGGAAGTCCGTGACCTCCCTGGGCATCATGGGGCTGCACAACTCCGAGCGCGCCCGGATCTCCGGCGAGATCTGGCTGGACGGCGAGGAGCTGATCGGCGCGGGCCCCGAGCGGGTGCGTGCGCTGCGCGGCCACAAGATGGCGATGATCTTCCAGGACCCGCTGTCCGCGCTGCACCCGTACTACAGCATCGGCGCGCAGATCGTGGAGGCGTACCGCGTCCACAACAAGGTCGACAAGAAGACCGCCAAGAAGCGGGCCGTCGAGATGCTCGACCGGGTCGGCATCCCCGAGCCGGCCCGCCGCTACCACGACTACCCGCACCAGTTCTCCGGCGGTATGCGCCAGCGCGCGATGATCGCGATGTCGCTGGTGAACAACCCCGAGCTGCTGATCGCCGACGAGCCGACGACCGCCCTGGACGTGACCGTCCAGGCGCAGATCCTCGACCTCATCCGGGACCTCCAGAAGGAGTTCCACTCGGCGGTCGTCATCATCACCCACGACCTCGGCGTCGTCGCCGAGATCGCGGACGAGCTGCTCGTGATGTACGCGGGGCGCTGCATCGAGCGCGGCTCGTCGGAGAAGGTCTTCTACCAGCCGCAGCACCCCTACACCTGGGGCCTGCTGGGCTCGATGCCCCGTATCGACCGTGAGCAGACCGACCGGCTGGTGCCGGTCAAGGGGACCCCGCCCAGCCTGATCAACGTCCCGTCCGGCTGTGCCTTCAACCCGCGCTGCCCGTACGCCGACGTCCCCAAGGACGACCTCGCCCGTACGGTCCGTCCCGACCTGCGGGAGATCACCGACGGGCACTTCTCCGCCTGCCACATGTCGCGTGCGGAGCGGGAAAAGATCTGGACCGAAGAGATTGCGCCGAAGCTGTGACTGAGCTGACGAAGAAGATTCCGGAGCAGGTCGCGGCGGGTGGGGCCGCGACGGGCGGTCCGTCGGACGGTGTCGAGCCGATCCTCAGGGTCACCGGCCTGGTCAAGCACTTCCCGATCACCAAAGGGCTGCTGAAACGCAAGGCCGGCGCCGTCCAGGCGGTCGACGGGCTCTCCTTCGACGTACGTCCCGGGGAGACCCTGGGCGTCGTCGGCGAGTCCGGGTGCGGCAAGTCGACGATGGGCCGGCTGATCACGCGGCTGCTCGAACCGACCGGTGGCAAGGTCGAGTTCGAGGGCCGGGACATCACGCACATGTCCGCGGGCGCGCTGCGGCCGATGCGCCGTGACATCCAGATGATCTTCCAGGACCCGTACGGTTCGCTGAACCCGCGCCACACCGTCGGCGGGATCGTCTCCACCCCCTTCAAGCTCCAGGGCATCGAGCCCGAGGGCGGCGTGAAGAAGGAGGTGCAGCGGCTGCTGGAGCTGGTGGGCCTGAGCCCCGAGCACTACAACCGCTACCCGCACGAGTTCTCCGGCGGACAGCGCCAGCGCATCGGCATCGCGCGGGCGCTGGCGCTCAACCCGAAGCTGGTCGTCGCCGACGAGCCGGTCTCGGCGCTGGACGTGTCGATCCAGGCCCAGGTGGTGAACCTGCTGGACGACCTCCAGGAGGAGCTGGGGCTGACGTACGTGATCATCGCGCACGACCTCTCGGTCATCCGCCATGTGTCGGACCGGATCGCGGTGATGTACCTCGGCAAGATCGTCGAGCTGGCGGACCGCAAGTCGCTGTACGAGTCGCCCAAGCACCCGTACACGAAGGCGCTGCTGTCGGCCGTGCCGGTGCCCGACCCGAGCCGGCGCGGCGGCAAGAGCGACCGGATCCTGCTCAAGGGCGATGTGCCGTCGCCGATCTCACCGCCGAGCGGCTGCCGGTTCCACACCCGGTGCTGGAAGGCGACGGAGGTCTGCAAGACGACCGAGCCGCCGCTGATCCAGCTCGGGCCGGGCCACCAGGCGGCCTGCCACCACCCGGAGAACGCGCCGGACCAGCGTCCGCAGGACACGGTCTCGGTGGCGGCGCGGGAGACGATCGAGCTGGCGGACGGGGCGGGCGAGGCCGCGGCGAAGGCGGTCGCGGAGCCGGTCAAGGAGATCGGCGGGACCGGCGGAGCCGCCAAGGAGTAGCCCGCACCGGGCCGGGGTCGCGGCTGAGCCGTGGCCCCGGCCCGGTGGCCGGGGTTCGCCCGTATGTGCGGATACCGGCACACTGTCCGGGTGCTCCACGACCTATTCACGCCCTCCGTCCAGCATGCGCTCGACCTCGTCGGGATCTTCGTCTTCGCGATCTCCGGCGCCCTGCTCGCCGTACGGAAGAACTTCGACGTCTTCGGTATGGCGGTGCTGGCCGAGATCACCGCGCTGGGCGGAGGGCTGCTCCGTGATCTGATCATCGGAGCGGTGCCGCCCGCCGCCTTCACCGATCTCGGCTACTTCTCCATGCCGCTGGTGGCGACCGCGCTGGTCTTCTTCCTCCACCCCCACGTCGAGCGGATCCAGGGCGCGGTCAACGTCTTCGACGCGGCGGGGCTCGGCCTCTTCTGCGTCACGGGGACCACCAAGGCGTACGAGTACGGGCTCGGCCTGACCTCCTCGGTCGTCCTCGGCATGGCCACGGCCGTCGGCGGCGGTGTGCTGCGCGACGTCCTCGCCAACGAGGTGCCCTCGCTGCTGCGCTGGGACCGCGACCTCTACGCCGTGCCCGCCATCGTCGGCGCCACGATGGTGGCGCTCTGCATCCGCTTCGACGTGCTCAACGGCCTCACCAGCGGGGTCGCCGTACTGACGGCGTTCGTGCTGCGGCTGCTCGCGATGCGCTTCCACTGGCGGGCGCCGCGCGCCTGGAACCGTCGCTCGGCGGCGGAGGAGCCCGCGTGAGGGCCTGTGCGGCGGCTCCTGGCCCTGGGGCCCGTCCGGTGCACCAATCCTCTGATCCGCCGATGCGGCAATCCGCTTAAGCTACCGCTTAGTACAGACGTGTTGTACGGTTGCGTCCCATGGCACAGGCATCCATCGGTGACAGCGAGTTCGACCGCGAGACGGCCGTCTCCCTCCGCGCCCCCGGCGTGTACGACACCCGGCTCTTCCCGGGCTGGACCGTCATGAACATCGTCAACGGCGGCTATCTGCTGGCCGTCATGGGCCGCGCGCTCGGCGACGCCCTGCCGCACTCCGACCCGTTCGCCGTGTCCGCCCACTACCTCACGCCCTCGGCGCCGGGCCCCGCCGTCGTACGGACCGAGACCCTGCGCACCGGCCGTACGCTCTCCACCGGCCAGGCGTCCCTCTTCCAGACCGGGGAGGACGGCAACGAGGTGGAGCGGATCCGGTTCCTCGCCTCGTACGGCGACCTGGACGCCCTCCCCGACGACGTAAGGACCACCGCCAAGCCGCCCGAGATACCGCCGCGGGAACGGTGCGTCGGCACCGCCGACGGACCGGCGCCGGAGGGCGACTTCACCATCCTCGACCGGCTCGCCATGCGGATCGACCCCGCCACGGTCGGCTGGGCGGTCGGCGAGCCCTCGGGGCGGGGCGAGATGCGTGCCTGGTTCGACCTCGCGGACGGCCGCGCCCCCGACCCGCTCTCGCTGCTGTTCACCGTCGACGCGCTGCCGCCGACCTCCTTCGACCTGGGCCTGCGGGGCTGGACGCCGACCGTCGAACTGACCGTCCACGTCCGCTGCCGCCCGGCGCCGGGGCCGCTGAGGGTCGCCATCACCACCCGTAACCTGGCCGGCGGCTTCCTGGAGGAGGACGCGGAGATCTGGGACAGCGCGGACCGGCTGGTGGCCCAGTCCCGCCAACTGGCCCGCGCGCCCCGCGACTGACGCCCGCGTCCAGCGGGGTGCCGTCACCGGCGCCCGTCCGCGCTCGTAGAATCGGGCCCACCATGGCTTACCTCGACCACGCCGCGACCACTCCGATGCTGCCGGAGGCGATCGAGGCGATGACCGCCCAGTTCGGCCTCGCCGGCAACGCCTCCTCGCTCCACGCCGCCGGGCGCCGGGCCCGCCGTACCGTCGAGGAGGCCCGTGAGACGTTCGCGGAGGCCCTCGGCGCGCGCCCCAGCGAGGTGGTCTTCACCTCGGGCGGCACGGAGGCCGACAACCTCGCCGTGAAGGGCCTGTACTGGTCCCGCCGCGACGCCGACCCGGCCAGGACCAGGGTGCTGGCCAGCCCCGTGGAGCACCACGCCGTCCTCGACGCCGTCGAATGGCTCGGCGCACACGAGGGCGCGACCGTCGAATACCTCCCCGTCGACCCCTACGGGCGGGTCCTGCCCGGCGTGCTGCGCGAGGCGATCGAACGGAACCCGCTCGACGTCGCCCTCGCCACCGTCATGTGGGCCAACAACGAGATCGGGACGATCCTGCCGGTCCCGGAACTGGCCGAGGTGGCGGCGGAGTTCGACATTCCGCTGCACTCCGACGCGGTCCAGGCGTTCGGCCAGACCGAGCTGGACTTCGGGGCCTCGGGGCTCGCCGCGATGACCGTCTCCAGCCACAAGATCGGCGGCCCGTACGGTATCGGCGCCCTGCTGCTCGGCCGGGAGCACACCCCCGTGCCCGTGCTGCACGGCGGTGGCCAGGAGCGCCATGTCCGCTCGGGCACCCTCGACGTGCCCGCCGTCGCCGCCTTCGCCGTCGCGGGCCGGCTCGCCGCCGAACGGCGCGAGGAGTTCGCCCGCGAGATCGGCGCCCTGCGGGACGAACTGATCACGGCGGTACGGGCCGCCGTCCCCGACGCGGTCCTCGGCGGCGACCCCGACCACCGCCTCGCCGCCAACGCGCACTTCAGCTTCCCCGGCTGCGAGGGCGACTCCCTGCTCCTGCTGCTCGACGCGCAGGGCATCGCGTGCTCCACCGGCTCCGCCTGTACGGCGGGGGTGGCCCAGCCCAGCCATGTCCTGCTGGCCACCGGCAGCGACCCGGACCTGGCCAGGGGCACCCTGCGCTTCTCGCTCGGCCACACGTCCACGGCGGCGGACGTGGCGGCGGTCGCCCGGGCCATCGGCCCGGCGGTCGACCGCGCGCGCAACGCGGGCCTGAGCTGACCGCTCACGCCGCGCGGGCCGCCGCTCACGCCGCGCGGGCCGCCGCTCACGCCGCGCGGGCCGCCGCTCACGCCGCGCGGGCCACTGCTCACGCCGCGCGGGCCACCGCCTCCGTCGCCGGGACGCGCAGTGCGCCGCGCGCCGTGCCCAGGGTGGTGAGCAGCGTCGCACCGGCGGCGACCGCCACCACACCCAGCCAGATCCCGGGGCCCTGGTCCGGCAGCACCGCCTCGGTACGGACCAGGCTGAACGGCAGGATCCCGGCGAGCCCCGCGACCGTACCGAAGAACACGCCGGTCACCGTCAGCACCAGGGACTCGGCCCCGACCGTCCCGAGGACCTGCCCCGGCGTCGCCCCGGCGAGGCGCTGGGTGCCGAACTCGGCGCGCCGGTACGAGGTCGCCGCGTACAGGGTGTTGATCAGCGTGACGCAGGCGAAGGCCACGACGATCCCGACGACGACCAGGTTCACCGTCTCCAGATTGCGGTCCTCGACCGACCGGGCGAGGCCGGACGCCTCGATCGCGCCGGTCTCCAGGGTCTGCATGTAGAGCGTCCCCGTCGCGATCCCCGTGAACAGGGTCAGCGGCATCAGCACCGTCGCGAGCCGCGGCGCCCGCTCCCGCAGCGTGTGGACGGTCAGCCAGCCGCTCGCCCCCGCGACCGCGCCGACCGGCCGCGCCAGCCGGTCCAGGGCCCAGCGCAGCAGGTCCGGGGCGAGGAGCGCGAAGCCGACGGAGAGCAGGATCGCGCCACAGGCCGGCGCCGCCATCAGCGCGGGCTCCGCCGCGTCGATCGCGAAGGTGGCGCACACCCCGGCCGTACCGGCGACCAGCGCGGCGCAGGCGCCCACACTCCGCAGCCGGCGGCGGGGAGCGGGCGGATTCGCCGACGCGGCGCGCGTCGCCCGCCGTACCGCGAGGAACGCCGCGCCCACCGAGGCCAGCAGCGTGACGCCCGCGCCCGCCCCCAGCCCGACAGGACCGAAGGCGTACGCCACGGACCCGGCGACCTGACCGGTGTCCTGGAACATCCCGAGCAGCACCCGCCCGCCCAGCATCGCGGGCCCCACCGCGAGCAGCGTGCCCAGCAGCCCCACGGCCACCGCCTCACCCACCACCATCCGCGCGATCTGCGCCGGGGTGGCCCCCGTACTGCGCAGCAGGGCGATCTCGGCGCCGCGCTGCGTCACGTTCACCGTCAGGGTGGAGGCGACGGCGAAGAACACCAGCAGGGCCCCGTAGCCGCCGACCACCCCGCCCACCAGGCCGAGGGTCTCCGCATCGGCGGGGCCGACATCGTTCGCGCCCGCCGTGTCGTGCAGCGAGTTGAACGCCATGAGGATCGCCGCCCCCAGGAAGGCGGAGAGCAGGGTGGCGAGGAAACGCCCGGGACGGTGCCGTACGGAGCGCATGGAGAGGAGGAACATGGCTCAGACCCCCGCCCGCGTACCGTTGCCGACCGCGTCGCCGAGGTGCGCGAGCCGCTCCGCGACCGCGTCCGCCGTCGGCGCGTCGAGCCGCCCGGCGAGCCTGCCGTCCGCCAGGAAGACCACGGAGTCGGCGTACGAGGCGGCCACCGGGTCGTGTGTGACCATCACCACCGTCCTGCCGTGCACCCGTACGGCCTCCTGGAGCAGCCCCAGCACCTCCCGCGCGCTCCGGGTGTCCAGCGCGCCCGTCGGCTCGTCCGCGAAGATCACGGCGGGCCCGGTGACCAGCGCCCTGGCGATGGCGACGCGCTGCCGCTGGCCGCCGGACAGCTCCGCGGGCCGGTGGCCGAGCCGGTCGCCGAGGCCGACCTGGGTGAGGATCCGGCGGGCACCGTCCCGGTCCACGGCCCGCCCGGCCAGCCGCAGCGGCAGGACGGTGTTCTGCTCCACGGTGAGCGAGGGCAGCAGGTTGTACTGCTGGAAGACGAAGCCGATCCGGCGCCGCCGGAACCTCGTCAGCGCCGCCTCGTCGCCGCCCGTCAGCTCCGCGCCGTCGACCACGACGCGACCGCCGTCCGGCAGGTCGAGCCCGGCCGCGCACTGGAGCAGGGTGGACTTGCCGGAGCCGGAGGGCCCCATGACCGCGGTGAAGGACCCGGCGGACAGGCTCAGCGTCACGTCGTCCAGCGCCGTCACCGCGTTCCCGGCGCCGGCCGACCCGTACACCTTCCGCACCCCGACCAGCCGCAGCGCCTCCGCGCCCCCGACGCCTCCGGCCCGGTCCCCGCCGCCCGCGCGGTCCCTCGTCCCCGTCCCCGTGCGGCTTGTGTGACGCGTGCGACTGGTACCACCGTTACGACGAAACATGTCCTGCCCCTCCCCGTCGCGGCGCCCGTCGCGCCGCCGGGGACGACGCTACGGACGCGCGGGGACGGGCACACGGGGCGTGGACACCAGGTGCGGAGGTGGCGCTGGGTGCACCCCTTGCGGGGGCTACGCGCCGATCACGCCCCCCGCGCGGACACCGAGGGCGAGGGCGTGGGCTCGACCGGCTCCGCCTCCCGTACCAGCTTCAGATAGCGGTCCCAGTCCCAGAGCGTCCCCGGATCCGTGTGGTCCGTCCCCGGGACCTCCACGTGCCCGACTATGTGCTCCCGGTCGATCGGTATCGCGTACCGCTTGCATATGTCGGCCGTCAGCCGAGCCGACGAGCGGTACATCGCGTCCGTGAACGACTCCGGCCTGTCCACATAGCCCTCGTGCTCGATGCCGATGGAGCGCTCGTTGTAGCTCCTGTTCCCCGCGTGGTACGCCACGTCCAGCTCGCGGATCATCTGCGCCACATGGCCGTCCTTGCGCACCACGTAGTGCGACGCCGCGCCGTGCCCCGGGTCGCGGAAGACCTTCAGCGCCACGTCGTAGCTGCCCTGGACGACATGGACGACCACCCGGTCGATCCGGAAGTCCTCGGGACGGTCGGCCCGCCGCCAGTTCGCGGACGAGGCCGCCACCCACTCCGAGGGGGCGTAGTCCAGCTCGCCCTCCGTGCGCGGCCTCTCGACGCCCGGCACCTGCCACCAGAACCGAGCCAGCTCGTCGCGCGCCAGAACACCGCCGCCGACCACGGCGGCGGCGCCGCCGATCAGCACCGCTCTGCGGCCGATCTTCTTCCCGTCCCGGGGCGCGGGCGCCCGGCGGCTGCCCCCCGCGCCGCTGCCTGCCGTACCCTGCTCGTTCTCGCCCATATGATCGTCAACGCATATCCGCGCGACTGTGGTTCCCCCGGGCCGTACCCTGGTTGAGCTATGACTCAGAATTCCCAGCGCCCCCTGCGCGTACTCGCCGCCATGTCGGGCGGCGTGGACTCCGCCGTCGCCGCCGCCCGCGCCGCCGAGGCGGGACACGACGTCACCGGCGTGCACCTCGCGCTCTCCGCGAACCCGCAGTCCTTCCGCACCGGCGCGCGCGGCTGCTGCACCATCGAGGACTCCCGCGACGCGCGCCGCGCCGCCGATGTGATCGGCATCCCCTTCTACGTGTGGGATCTCGCGGAACGCTTCCGCGAGGACGTCGTGGACGACTTCGTCGCGGAGTACGAGGCGGGCCGCACCCCCAACCCGTGTCTGCGCTGCAACGAGAAGATCAAATTCGCGGCGCTGCTGGACAAGGCGCTCGCGCTGGGCTTCGACGCGGTGTGCACGGGCCATTACGCGACGGTCGTCACCGCCCCCGACGGCGCGCGCGAACTGCACCGCGCCAGCGACATGGCCAAGGACCAGTCGTACGTCCTCGGCGTCCTGGACGAGCGGCAGCTCGCCCACGCGATGTTCCCCCTCGGCGACACGCTCACCACGAAGGACGAGATCCGCGCCGAGGCCGAGCGCCGCGGCCTGGCCGTGGCGAAGAAGCCCGACAGCCACGACATCTGCTTCATCGCGGACGGCGACACCCAGGGCTTCCTCGCGGACCGCCTGGGCCGGGCCGAGGGCGACATCGTCGACGAGTCCGGTACGAAGATCGGCAGCCACGACGGCGCGTTCGGCTTCACCATCGGCCAGCGCAAGGGCCTGCGCATCGGCCACCCGGCCGCCGACGGCAAGCCGCGCTACGTCCTGGACATCTCCCCGGTCGACAACCGCGTCACGGTCGGCCCCGCCGCCTCCCTCGACGTCACGGCCCTCACGGCCCTCAAGCCCCGCTGGTGCGGCACCGCCCCCACCGGCCCCGGCGACTACACGGCCCAGCTCCGCGCCCACGGCGGCGAGACTCCGGTGACCGCCGAACTGGCCGACGGCACCCTCCACGTCCGCTTCGCCGAACCGGTCCGCGGCGTGGCCCCCGGCCAGGCGATCGTCCTGTACGACGGCCCGCGCGTCGTCGGCTCGGCGACGATCGCGACGACGGAGCGCCGCACGGGGGCACTGGCGGGCTGACGCCGCCCGCGGCGGCGTGCGGGTCCCGCGTCGGCCCGTCACGCCGCGAGGACGCGGCCCGTCGGCCCCGTCACGCGGCCCGTCACGCCCGTCACGCCGCGAAGAACTCCTCCAGCACCGGCGCCAGCACATGCGGCGCCACCTCGTGCGTCTGGCCCGTCAGGGTGCGGTGTCTGCCGCGGGGGAGTGCCGCGGCCGCCGCGCGGGCCGCGTCGCGTACCAGTGCGGGGCTGGCGCCGCCGTCCACGACCATCGCGCGGGTCCTGACCGCCGACAGACGGCGGGCCGGGATCAGCCCCTCGCCCAGTACCTGGTTGTCGTACGCGAGGGTGTGGGCCACCGCCGCCAGGTCCGGCCAGAGCGAGGACCGGCGCATCGCCGCGATCGTCGCCGGGTGCAGCTCCATGGCCGACAGGAACAGCTCCACCGCCTCGTCCCGCTCCCCGCGCGCCAGCAGCTCCGTCAGCCGCTCCGTGTACGCGGCCTTCGCCGGCAGGGCGGCCGGGTCGGTGGCGTACGGCGGCTCGTACACCGCGAACTGGGTGACCGGCAGCCCCGCAGCCACCGCCTCCAGGACCAGCGCCCCGCCCGAGGACACCCCGTACAGCGCCGCGCTGCCCCCGACCGCCGCGAGCAGCGCCGCGAGGTCCTCGACCTCACGCTCCACGGCGTACGGGGCCCGGTCGCCGCTGGCGCCCCGGCCCCGCCGGTCATAGGTGATCGTGGTGAAGCGCGGCGCGAGCAGCCGGGCCAGCGGCGCCTCCGACTCCGCCGTGCTGAACGCGCCCCCCACCAGAATCACCGGCGGCCCCTTGCCCGACCGCCGGTAAGCGATCGGGGTGCCGTCCCCCGACTTCACCTTGCACACGTTGTCCATGGAGAGTCAGACCGGCGGGCCGCGCCCAACTCATCGCTCCATGAAGGAAGTTTTTTCGCGCCCGCCTTCTTAGGGCCTCCCTGGGGCCTTCTCAGGGCCTCAGTCCGGCCTTCTCAGGCGGCCACCACCTCGGTGTCGTAGAAGCAGAAGTGGTCCTTGACCTGGGCCACTTCAGCTTTCGGGGTGGGGTAGGCCCAGACCAGGTCCGGGGCGTCCGGCAGCGACCAGTAGGACGCGTCGCCCTTGAACGGGCAGTGGGTCGTGGTCTCCGAGGGCGTCAGCAGCTCCGTCCGTACGTCCTGCGGCGGCAGGTAGTAGCGGGCCGGACAGCCCGTCTCGCGCAGCACCAGTGGAGCGCGGCTCTCCGCGACGACCTGCCCGTCCCGTACGACGCGTACGTGCTCCGTGCCCTGCTCGACGGTGATGGTGTGTCCTGCGGTCATCGTGATCGGTCCCTTCGGCGGTGTCGGTTCTCCCTCTCCTGTTCAGCAACCTCGCACGCCGCGCTCTTCCCCGCCCTTACGGGCTGCCCCGTGATAGGGAGTGGTCAGCCCGTACCGTTCACGCCATGAATATCTGTGTCTTCCTCTCCGCCGCCGACCTCGACGAGCGCTACACCCGCCCCGCCCGCGAATTCGCCGAACTGATCGGCAAGGGCGGCCACACCCTCGTCTGGGGCGGGTCCGACAGCGGGCTGATGAAGGTCGTCGCCGACGGGGTGCAGGAGGGCGGGGGCCGGTTGGTCGGGGTCTCGGTGGACTTCCTCCAGGCCGTGGCCCGGCCGAACGCCGACGAGATGGTGGTCGCGAAGGACCTCGCGGAGCGCAAGGCCCTGCTGCTCGCCAAGTCCGACGCCGTGGTGGTCATGGTCGGCGGTACGGGGACGCTGGACGAGGCCACCGAGATCCTGGAGCTGAAGAAGCACGGCATGCACTCCCACCCCGTGGTGCTGCTCAACACGGCCGGCTTCTACGACGGACTGAAGGAGCAGTTCCGGCGGATGGAAGCCGAG
The DNA here is from genome assembly GCF_044457965.1 of Streptomyces sp. NPDC050509. NCBI lineage: Bacteria > Bacillati > Actinomycetota > Actinomycetes > Kitasatosporales > Streptomycetaceae > Streptomyces > Streptomyces sp. NPDC050509. The sequence goes on from NZ_JBITHL010000022.1 coordinate 27,200, forward strand.
GGCTTCCTGCCGCTGCCCCTCACCGACCTGGTCTTCTTCGCCGAGGACGGGGTCGGCGCCCTCGCCTACCTGGAGGAGGCGCTCGGTGTTCAGTGAGCGCGGTCCAGTGATCGCCGAGGGCGTGCGGTCATCGGGTCGTCGTGATGCGACGATGACCGCATGGCTACCCATCTCCTCACCGGTGCGGGCTCGGGCATCGGCGCCGCCGTCGCGCGCCGGCTGCACGAACGCGGCGACGACCTGATCCTGTTCGCACGCGACGCCGGCCGCGCCAGAGAACTCGCGCAGGCCCTGCCCGGCGCCCGTACCCTCGTCGGCGACCTCGCCAACCCCGACCGGCTCTCCTGGGCGCTCGGTCAGCAGGAACTCCCCGACCGGCTCGACTCGCTCCTGCACATCGCGGGCGTCGTCGAGCTGGGCGAGGTCGGGGAACTGACCCCCAAGACGTGGCACAACCAGCTCGCCGTGAACCTGATCTCCCCGGCGGAGCTGACCCGGCTGCTCCTGCCGCAGCTCCGCGCCTCCCACGGGCAGATCGTCTTCGTCAACTCGGGCGCCGGGCTGCGCGCCCACGCCCAGTGGAGCGCGTACGCCGCCTCCAAGCACGGACTGAAGGCGCTGGCCGACGCGGTGCGCGACGAGGAGCGGCCGAACGGCGTGCGGGTCACCTCCGTGTACCCGGGACGTACGGCGAGCCCCATGCAGGCCAAGGTGCACCAGCAGGAGGGCAAGGAGTACGACGCGTCCCGCTGGATCGACCCCGAGTCGGTCGCGACGACGATCGTGGCCGCGCTCGACCTGCCGCGTGACGCGCAGATCGACGACGTGACCGTACGGCCGGGCCGATGACCGGGCCGTCCGACAGCCCCCGGGAGGACGCCGCACCCGCCGCGCCGCTCTGGGGGCCCGCCACCGGCGTCGGCTCCATGCCGGGCGGCGACGCGCGGGAGGCAGCCCGCGCCGTCACCGGGACCTTCGAGGAGTTCCCGTACCTCGCCGAACTCCCCGCGCGGGGACCGGGCGCCGACATGATCGGCCGTACGACCGGACTCCTCGCGGAGATCTACGCGCGCGTGGAGCCCAGCGGCTGGCGGATCGGGGACCGTCCGGGGCGGGACACCAAGAGGGCGAGGTCCTGGCTGGGGGAGGACCTCGACGCGCTGGAGGAGTTCACCCAGGGGTACGAGGGGCCGCTCAAGGTCCAGGTGGTCGGACCGTGGACCCTGGCCGCCGGCCTGGAGCTGCGCGGCGGCGAGTCCGCCCTCGGCGACCCCGGCGCCTGCCGGGACCTGACCGCGTCCCTGGTGGAGGGGGTGAGCGCGCACCTCGCCGACGTACGGCGCCGGGTGCCGGGCGCCTCGGTCGTCCTCCAGATCGACGAACCGTCCCTCACCGCCGTCCTGCGCGGACACGTCAGGACCGCCAGCGGCTACCGCACCCACCGGGCCGTGGACCGGCAGGTCGTGGAGGGCGCGCTGCGCGAGCTGACGGCGCTCGCGCCCGGGGCCGCGGTCGTGCACTCCTGCGCGCCGGACGTGCCCTTCGCGCTGCTGCGGCGGGCGGGCGCGGCGGCCGTTTCGTTCGATTTCGGTCTGCTCACCGAGCGTGACGAGGAGACGATCGGGGAGGCCGTTGAGGCCGGCACGAAGCTGTTCGCGGGGATCGTGGCGGGCACGGACGGCCCGTTGTCAGACCCTGCCGGTAGCGTCATGGGTGTCAGGACGCTGTGGCGCAGGCTGGGGCTCGATCCGGGGACTCTGACGGAGTCCGTGGTGCTCACGCCGACATGCGGGCTCGCGGGTGCCTCACCCACGTACGCGCACGCCGCGACGGCGCACTGCGTCAGGGCCGCGAGATCCCTCGCGGACAACCCTGAGTGACGGTCCCGGACGACCGGGCCATGGTGATCGGGAGGACGAGACGGTGGCAGGCGAACAGCAGAGTGTGGTGCCCGCTGAGGTGCGGGAGCGGCATGCCCTCCTCGCCGAGCAGATCGAGGAGCACCGCTTCCGGTACTACGTGAAGGACCAGCCGATCGTCAGCGACGGCGAGTTCGACCGGCTGCTGCGCACCCTGGAGGCGCTGGAGGAGACGTACGCGGAGCTGCGCACGCCCGACTCGCCGACGCAGAAGGTCGCGGGGGCGTACGCCGCAGCTTTCGCCCACGCGGCGTTCTCCGCGGTCCAGCACCGCGAGCGGATGCTCTCCCTCGACAACGCCTTCGACGACGAGGAGCTGGGGGCCTGGGCCGACCGCGTCGCCAAGGACGTGGGCACGCCGGACTTCCACTACCTGTGCGAGCTGAAGGTCGACGGGCTCGCGGTCAACCTGACGTACGAGCACGGCAGGCTGACCCGCGCCGCCACCCGGGGCGACGGCCGGACGGGCGAGGACATCACGCCCAACGTCCGCACGATCGCGGAGATCCCGCACCGCCTCGAAGGGGAGCGCATCCCCGAGCTGGTGGAGATCCGCGGCGAGGTCTACTTCCCGATGGACGCCTTCCAGGAGCTGAACGCGCGTCTGGTGGAGGCCGGCGACAAGCCCTTCGCCAACCCGCGCAACGCGGCGGCGGGTTCGCTGCGCCAGAAGGACCCGAAGGTCACCGCGACCCGCCCGCTGCACATGGTGGTGCACGGCATCGGGGCCCGCGAGGGCTTCGACATCGACTGCCTCTCCCACGCCTACGAGCTGCTGAGCGAGTGGGGGCTGCCGACCGCCCGTCACAACAAGGTGGTCGGATCGGTCGCGGAGGTCAGGGAGTTCATCGCGTACTTCGGGGAGAACCGCCACTCCGTGGAGCACGAGATCGACGGCGTCGTCGTCAAGCTCGACGAGATCCCGCTCCAAGGCCGGCTGGGCTCCACCTCGCGCGCGCCGCGCTGGGCCATCGCCTGGAAGTACGCGCCGGAGGAGGTCAACACGAAACTGGTGAACATCCGGGTCGGCGTGGGCCGTACGGGGCGGGTCACGCCCTACGCCCAGGTCGAGCCGGTCACGGTGGCGGGCTCCGAGGTCGAGTTCGCCACCCTGCACAACCAGGACGTGGTGCGGGCCAAGGGCGTCTGGATCGGCGACACGGTCGTGCTGCGCAAGGCCGGTGACGTCATCCCGGAGATCCTCGGCCCGGTCGTCGACCTGCGGCCAGCGGACGCCCATGAGTTCGTGATGCCGACCGAGTGCCCCGAGTGCGGTACGCCGCTGCGCGCGATGAAGGAGGGGGACATCGACATCCGGTGTCCCAACGCCCGCACCTGCCCCGCCCAGTTGCGCGAGCGGCTGTTCTATCTCGCGGGCCGCAAGTGCCTGGACATCGAGAACTTCGGCTATGTCGCCGCCGCCGCCCTGACCAAGCCGCTGGAACCGGCCATTCCTCCGCTGCTGGACGAGGGCGATCTCTTCGACCTCACCATCGAACGGCTGCTGCCCATCACGGCGTACGTCCTCGACCAGGACAGCGGTCTGCCCAAGCGCGACCCGAAGACCGGCGAGGAGAAAATCGCCACCGTCTTCGCCAACCAGGCGGGCGAGCCACGGAAGAACGCCCTCGCGATGCTGGAGAACATCGCGGCGGCCAAGGAGCGCCCGCTCGCCCGGATCATCGCCGGACTCTCCATGCGCCATGTGGGGCCGGTCGCCTCCGAGGCGCTGGCCAGGGAGTTCCGCTCGATCGACCGGATCGACGAGGCGACGGAGGAAGAACTGGCGGACGTCGCGGGCGTCGGACCGATCATCGCGGCCTCGCTCAAGGAGTGGTTCGCGGTCGACTGGCACCGCGAGATCCTGCGCAAGTGGCGTGCGGCGGGCGTCCGGATGGAGGAGGAAGGCTCGGGCGAGGACGACGGCCCCCGGCCGCTGGAAGGGCTCACGGTCGTGGTGACGGGCACGCTGGAGCAGTACACGCGGGATGGCGCGAAAGAGGCGCTGCAGAGCCGGGGAGCGAAGGTGACCGGCTCGGTTTCGAAGAAGACCGCCTTCGTGGTGGTCGGTGAGAACCCCGGGTCGAAGTACGACAAGGCGATGCAGTTGAAGGTGCCCGTCCTGGACGGAGAAGGGCTCACCGTCCTGCTCGAACAGGGCCCGGACGCCGCCAGGGAGGCCGCGCTCACCCCCGAAGAGCCCGCCGCCACCGGGGAAGAGGCATCGTCGTCCCCCGAAGAGGTGCGCACGAACCCCGAGGAGGCCTCGGCCGCACCGGAGGAGTGAGGCGCCCCGCCCTCGCGGTGCGCGACTTCACACCGTCGATTTCGGGCCGTCAAGCTCACCCGTTCGGCGCATACCAGATGGATAGGGATGGGCCGGTCGCATTCGGGCAACAGATGTAGAGCGCTGCCCGTCGAGGCCTTTCGCGGCCTACTGTTGAGATGTGCGCCTGTCGAACACGGCTCAGTAGTCCGATTCCAGCCGTGTTGCACGACAACGTGCCATCGCGTGGCATCGGCTCCGCCGGCTGTGAGAGGGACGGGAATGAAACCGACCGAGAGCGCTGCCCCGGTCACACCCCCGCGCGGTTTCGCGGGATTTGGGGGCATGGTCGCCAGAACGCCCGTTCTGGTGGTGGGACTCGCCGTGGTCGTTCTGGTGACCGGCGTGGTGTGGACACTGAGGGACGGCCACGCGCTGTTCCCCGGCTCCGACGCCGGCTGGGCGCTGGCCGTCCTCACCGGCGTCATCGTCGGCCATCTCGTCGCCCTCGGCCGCGACCGCTGGTGGGGCGGGACCGGCTCGGGCGCGGCCCTCACCCTCGCCGTGCTGCTGCTGTACGGCTGGGTCGCGGCCGGACTGGTCAGCCTCGCCGTCGTCGTCCTGGTCGGCGTGGCCCGCAGGCACCGCTGGCGCCAGGGCGTCCTGCACGGCGCGGCCGACCTGCTGGGGACCGGGGCCGCCGCCCTCGCCCTGGCGCTGTTCGGCGTGGTCCCCACCGCCGAGCACCCCTGGCAGCCGCTCGACTGGACCATCGGCGACGTCCCGGAGATCGTGCTCGCGGCGGGCGCCCAGCTCACGGTCACCCGGCTGCTGCTCTGGTACGCGCTGGCCCCGCAGGGCCCGGGGCTGCCGGCCGCCGCCCGTACGGCCCTCTACCGGCAGGGTCTCGTCGCGGTCGCCCTGCTCGGCATCGCCCCGCTGATCTGCGTCGTCGCGATGTCGCAGCCGGTCCTCCTGCCGCTCTTCGCCATCCCGCTGATAGCCCTCGACTCCACCCTCTGGATCGCCAGGGCGCGCGCCGAGGAACAGCTCCGCGACCCGCTGACCAAACTCCCCAACCGGCAGTGGCTGCTGGAGCGCACCTGGTCGGCGCTGGAGGAGGCGGAGGGCCAGGGCGCCAGAGCGGCGCTGGTCCTGATCGACCTGGACCGGTTCCGTTCCGTCAACGACACGCTCGGCCACCTGGCGGGGGACCGGCTGCTGCTGCAGATAGCGGACCGGCTCCGGCTGGCCCTGCCGCGCGGGGCCGAGGCCGCGCGGCTCGGCGGCGACGAGTTCGCCGTACTGCTCCCGACATGCGACTCCACGACCAGCGCGCAGCGCGTCGCCCGTCATCTCGTGGCCGACCTCTCCTCCTCGCTGGACCTCGACGGCCTCACCCTCGTCCTGGAGGCGAGCGCCGGGGTCGCCGTCTACCCCGAGCACGCGCTCGACGCGGAGGGGCTGCTCCAGCGGGCGGACGTCGCCATGTACCAGGCGAAGCGGGACCGTACGGGCGTGGAGGTCTACGAGTCCAAGCGGGACTCCAACACCCCCGACCGCCTCGGACTCCTGGGCGATCTGCGCCGCGCGCTGGACGCGCGGGAGGTGGAGCTGCACTACCAGCCGAAGGTCCGCTTCGACGGCCAGGTCGCCGGCCTGGAGGCGCTGGTGCGCTGGGTGCATCCCGAGCGTGGCCGCGTCCCTCCGGACGAGTTCATCGCGATCGCCGAGTCCTCCGGTCTGATGCCTCACCTCACGGAGTACGTACTGGACACCGCTCTCGCTCAGGTCGCCCGCTGGCGGGCGCAGGGACTGATGGTGCCGGTCGCCGTCAATGTCTCGCCGCGGGACGTGCACACCCCCGGGTTCGCGGGCTCGGTGGCGGCGCGGCTGGCCCGGCACGGCGTCCCGGCCTGCTCCCTCCAGTTGGAGATAACGGAACACGTCCTCCTGGAGGACCCCCAGCGCGCCGCCGACACCCTCGCCGGTCTCACCGGGCACGGGGTGAAGATGTCGCTCGACGACTTCGGTACGGGGTACTCCTCGCTGGTTCATCTCCGGCGGCTGCCGGTGAGCGAGCTGAAGATCGACCGCTCCTTCGTGGCCCGTCTCGCGGTCGACACCGAGGACGCGGAGATCGTCCGCTGCACGGTCGACCTGGCGCACTCCCTGGGCCTGCTGGTCGTCGCGGAGGGCGTCGAGGACGACGAGACCTGGGAGCGCCTGCGGGACCTGGGCTGCGACGCCGTACAGGGCTGGCTGGTGGCCGCCGCGATGCCGCCCCACGAGGCGACGGCCTGGCTGCTGGCCAGGGGCGAGCACGGCTGGCAGCGTCCGGCCGAGCTGAAGGCGGCGCGGGCCCAGGCGGCGCGGGCCCGCGAACAGTCGGGCCAGGCGGTGACGTAGCCCCCGGCGGCGGTGTGCCGGGGGTGTGGTGGGACGGTCAGGGCGGACCCCCGACCGGGGCCGCCCGGGGTTCCGTCCCCGGGGCGGACCTCCGGGGTGGACCGGCCGTTTCGTGAGCAGGGGTGCCCGCCCATAGGATTGGGCGAAAACCCAATCACACTCACCCCTGAGGATCGCTGCATGCCTGGCATCACGCGCGAGGAGGTCGCCCACCTCGCCCGGCTGGCGCGTCTGGAGCTGAAGGCCGAAGAGCTCGACCACTTCGCCGGACAGCTCGACGACATCATCGGCGCGGTCGCCCGCGTATCCGAGGTAGCCGACCAAGACGTTCCGCCGACCTCCCACCCGCTGCCGCTGACCAACGTCATGCGCGCGGACGAGGTCCGCCCGTCGCTCACCCCCGAGCAGGCGCTTTCCGGCGCCCCTGCCCAGGAGCAGCAGCGTTTCAAGGTGCCGCAGATCCTGGGGGAGGACTAAACAGTCATGACCGACACCGTCAAGACGGACATCATCAAGCTCACCGCCGCCGAGATCGCCGCGAGGATCGCCTCCGGTGACCTCACGGCCGTCGAGGTCACCGAGGCGCACCTCGCGCGCATCGAGGCCGTCGACGAGAAGGTGCACGCCTTCCTGTACGTCGACCGCGAGGGCGCGCTCGCCCAGGCGCGCGCCGTGGACGCGAAGCGGGCGGCGGGCGAGAAGCTCGGCCCGCTGGCCGGCGTCCCGGTCGCGCTGAAGGACATCTTCACCACCGAGGGCATCCCGACCACGGTCGGCTCCAAGATCCTCGAAGGCTGGCTCCCGCCGTACGACGCGACGCTCACCAAGAAGCTCAGGGCCGCGGACGTCGTCATCATCGGCAAGACCAACATGGACGAGTTCGCCATGGGGTCCTCCACGGAGAACAGCGCGTACGGCCCCACCGGCAACCCCTGGGACCTCACCAAGATCCCCGGCGGCTCCGGCGGCGGCTCGTCCGCCTCGCTCGCCTCGTACCAGGCGCCGCTGGCCATCGGTACGGACACCGGCGGCTCCATCCGCCAGCCCGCCGCGCTCACCGGCACGGTCGGCGTCAAGCCGACGTACGGCGGCGTCTCCCGCTACGGCATGGTCGCCTTCTCGTCCTCCCTCGACCAGGGCGGCCCGTGCGCCCGTACGGTGCTGGACACCGCGCTGCTGCACGAGGTCATCGCGGGCCACGACCCGCTCGACTCGACCTCCATCGACGCACCGGTCCCGCCGGTCGTCGAGGCCGCCCGCAACGGCTCGGTGGCCGGGATGCGCGTCGGCGTCGTCCGGCAGTTCCGCGGCGAGGGGTACCAGGCGGGCGTCCTCCAGCGCTTCGACGAGTCGGTCGAACTGCTGAGGGAACTGGGCGCCGAGATCGTCGAGCTGGACTGCCCGTCCTTCGACCTCAGCCTCGCCGCGTACTACCTGATCGCGCCGTCCGAGTGCTCCTCGAACCTCGCGCGCTTCGACGCCATGCGCTACGGCCTGCGCGTCGGCGACGACGGCACCCGCTCCGCCGAGGACGTCACCGCCCTCACCCGCGAGGCGGGCTTCGGCGACGAGGTCAAGCGCCGCGTCATCCTGGGCACGTACGCGCTCAGCTCCGGCTACTACGACGCGTACTACGGCTCGGCCCAGAAGGTCCGCACCCTCATCACCCGGGACTTCGAGAAGGCCTTCGAGCAGGTCGACGTGATCGTCTCCCCGACGTCCCCGACCACCGCCTTCGGGATCGGTGAGCGCACCGACGACCCGATGGCGATGTACCTCGCGGACCTGTGCACCATCCCCGTCAACATGGCGGGCAACGCGGCCATGTCGCTGCCCTGCGGCCTCGCGCCGGAGGACGGCCTCCCGGTCGGTCTGCAGATCGTCGCCCCCGCCATGAAGGACGACCGGCTCTACAAGGTCGGTGCCGCCGTCGAAGCGGCCTTCGTGGAAAGGTGGGGACACCCGTTGCTGGAGGAGGCACCGTCACTGTGACCAGTGCAATGAGCAAGGCCAAGGGCTTCAAGAAGTCCAAGACCGGTACGTACCTGTCCATCGGCAGCACCGCGCTCGGCGCCTTCGGCGTCGTGAAGCAGGCCAAGCTGGCCCGCAAGGAGAACGACACGCTCCGGCTGGTCGACGCGGCGGTCTCCGCGGTGGCCATCGTCACGGGCCTGGCGATCCTGTACCGCGAGCTGAAGCGCCTGGGCGACGACGACGTCCTGTTGGGCTGACCGCACGGGTTGCCGGGGCCTTCGCGGGCCCCGGCACCCGCACCGCGGCGTACCGTCGCCGCTGTTGCCACCGTTGCCACGGAAGGAGGTGACCTGGTGATCACCCGCATCGAGATCGACGGCTTCAAGTCGTTCGTCGGCTTCGCCCTGGACGTACGCCCCTGCACCGTGCTGATGGGGGTCAACGGCGCGGGCAAGTCGAACCTCCTGGACGCCCTGGACTTCGTCCGGCGCGCGGTGACGACCGGGCTGCCGAGAGCGCTGGACGGCGACAACCCGCGGCTCGCCGCACGCGACCTCTTCCACCACGCCGACGGGGCCGGCGGCCCGTTCACCGCGCCCGACCTGACGATCAAGATCGGCATGATCGTGCCGAGCGCGTACGGACCGCTCCCGCTGGTCGTACGGCTCGCCGTCGACCGGCTGGGCACTCCGCCCGGGCCGGTGAAGGCCACCTGGCGCGGCGGGCGGGTGTGGGTGAGCAGCCTCACCCGTACGGAGTGGATGGACCGGCTGGCGATCCCGGGGCCGCTGCGCGCGGCGCTCGCCGCCGCGAAGACGTCGTTCGTGGAGCGCAACGGGGCGGACTGGGCCCCGCTCAGCGGCAGAGACTCCACCAACAGCGGACCCACGACACAGGCGGCGCAGGAACTCCTCGGTCATCTCGCGAGCGAGACGGCGACCTGGGAGCGGATCGCCCTCGATCCCGCCGCCATGCGCCGGCCGTTCGGCGGCAGCGACGAACTGACGCTCCTGGCGAACGGCGGCAATCTGGCGGGCGTTCTGCACCGCCTCGGTTCCGAAGAGCTGCGCGACATGGAGGCCGACCTGGCCGCGCTGATCCCGGAGGCGTCCGGGATCAGGCCGCTGTTCGACGACCGGCGCGGCGAGTACGACTTCGACGTACGGTTCCGGCACACCGGCTGGACGTCCCCGCCGATGCTGTCCGACGGCACGATGCGCGTCCTCGCCCTGCTGGCCGCCTGGTACGACGACCGGCGGGCGGGCCTGCTGGCCGTCGAGGAGATCGAGAACGGCCTGCACCCGACCCGGATCGCCGAGCTGGTGAGGCGGTTGCGCAGAGACGTGGACGACTTCCCCGGCCTCACCGACAGGGCCACCCGGACGTACGGCTTCCGGCAACTGATCGCGACCACGCACTCTCCCGTACTGCTCTCCGCCCTGCGCGACGACGCCTCGGGAAGCCTGGTCCTCCTGGAGCAGGCGTCGCACGTCGACCCGGCACGCACCGGCGTCTCGACCGTGACCCGGGCCCGTCCCGTCCGTACACCCACGGCGGACGAGGGGCCGGGCGACACCGTCACGGCCGAGCAGGTGAAGCGCCTGCTGGAGTCCATGGGACAGGTGATCGCGTGAGCCGTGTACGCCTGCTCAGGTTCGGGCTGCTCGTGGAGGGCCCGAGCGACCTGCTCTTCCTCGAACGGCTGATCATCCGGCAACTGGAGGAAACGCTGCACGCCAGGGCGTTGAAGGCCACCGAGGTGCTCACCCCCTGCGAGACGGCTCCGGTCCACACCACGGCCGAGCCGAAGGTTCTCCTCCGGGCGGCCACGGCACTGGCCGAGCGGTGCGACGTACTCTTCGTCCATCGGGACCACAAGGAGATTCCGGATGCCCACGGGCTGCTGGAGGCGCTGTCCGCGCTGCCGAAACAGGCGGCGGCGCCCGTGCTGCTCGGTCCCCGGGTGATGACCGAGTCGTGGGTACTGGCGGACCGGGCCGCACTGACCCGGGTGCAGCCGGCCGCCGACCTGTCGGCGCATCCGCATCCCCACCCCGCCGACGTGGAACAGGGAAACCCGGCGCCCGGCCATCCCGCTCACCCGAAGCGCGTGCTGGCGAACGTACTGAAGAAGGCACGGCGGTCCGATCCCGGCGATTACTTCGCCCGCCTCGCCGACGAAGTGGATCTCTCCGTACTCGGAAAGCTGTCGTCCTACCAGCGCTGGCTGGCCGACACCGATGAAGCATTGATGAGGAAGAAGTACCTGTGACCGTCACTGAACTTGTGTCGTACGAGGACGCCCTCGCGGCGTACGACCCCGTCATGGGCCTGGAGGTCCACGTCGAGCTCGGCACCAGGACCAAGATGTTCTGCGGCTGCTCGACCGAGCTGGGCGCCGCGCCCAACTCGCAGACCTGCCCGACCTGTCTGGGCATGCCGGGATCGCTCCCGGTCGTCAACGCGATCGGCGTCGAGTCCGCCATCAAGATCGGGCTCGCGCTCAACTGCGAGATCGCCGAGTGGTGCCGCTTCGCCCGGAAGAACTACTTCTACCCGGACATGCCGAAGAACTTCCAGACCTCCCAGTACGACGAGCCGATCGCCTTCAACGGCTATCTGGACGTCCAGTTGGAGGACGGCGAGATCTTCCGCGTGCAGATCGAGCGCGCCCACATGGAGGAGGACACCGGCAAGTCGACCCACGTCGGCGGCGCCACGGGCCGGATCCACGGCGCGTCCCACTCCCTGCTCGACTACAACCGCGCCGGCATCCCGCTCATCGAGATCGTCACCAAGCCCATCGAGGGCGCCGGCGCGCGCGCCCCCGAGGTCGCCAAGGCGTACGTCGCCGAGCTGCGCGAGCTGATCAAGGCGCTCGGCGTCTCCGAGGCCCGGATGGAGATGGGCCAGATGCGCTGCGACGTGAACCTGTCCCTGCGCCCCAACGGCCGCGAGGAGTTCGGCACCCGCTCCGAGACCAAGAACGTCAACTCGCTGCGCAGCGTCGAGCGCGCCGCCCGCTTCGAGATCCAGCGTCACGCCGCGGTGCTGAACGGCGGCGGCACGATCCTCCAGGAGACCCGTCACTTCCACGAGGAGGACGGCTCCACCACCTCCGGCCGGATCAAGGACAACGCCGAGGACTACCGGTACTTCCCGGAGCCCGACCTCGTCCCCGTGGCCCCGTCCCGCGCCTGGGTGGAGGAGCTGCGCGCCACGCTCCCCGAGCTGCCGCGGGTACGCCGCAACCGGCTGCGCGAGGAGTGGGGCGTATCCGAGCACGACATGCAGTCGATCCTCAACGCGGGGGCGATCGAGTCCATCGTCGCCACGATCGACGCGGGCGCCCCGGCCGACCAGGCCCGCAAGTGGTGGATGGGCGAGCTGGCCCGTAACGCCAACGAGTCGGGCCGCGCGCTGGACGAACTGCCCATCACCCCCGAGCAGGTCGCCCGTGTCGCCGCGCTCGTCGCGGCCGGTGACCTCAACGACAAGCTGGCCCGCCAGGTGATCGAGGGCGTGCTCGCGGGCGAGGGCGACCCGGACACCGTGGTCGAGAAGCGCGGTCTCAAGGTCGTCTCCGACGACGGCGCGCTCGGCGCCGCCGTGGACGAGGCGATCGCGGCCAACGCGGCCGTCGCCGACAAGATCCGGGCCGGCAAGGTCGCGGCGGCGGGCGCGCTCGTCGGCGCGGTCATGAAGGCCACGCGCGGCCAGGCCGACGCGGCGCGCGTGCGTGAATTGATCTTGGAGAAGCTGGGCGTCGAGGGCTGATTCGGGCCCGTACACCACACACGCAGTACGCCACTGGGGGCGGCGCACCGGAAACGGTGCGCCGCCCCCAGTGGCTTCGTACGTCGCCGGTGGCCTCGTACGCCGTACCTTCGTGCCCAGCCCGTCGCGAACGTGCCGGGCCGTTTCGAACCGCCACGATCACGAGGCAGAGCAGATCCCAGTGAACACCGTCGCCGCAGAGATCGTCTCCGTCGCCTTGCTGCTCGCCGTGCTGGCGTTCGCCGTCGCGCGCCCGCGCGGCCTGCCCGAGGCCGTCGCCGCCGTCCCCGCGGCCCTGCTGGTCGTCGCCCTCGGGGCGGTCTCGCCGGAGGAGGCGTGGGAGCAGACGCACACCCTGCTGCCCGTGGTCGTCTTCCTCGCGGCGGTGCTCGTCCTCTCCCAGCTCTGCGACGAGGAGGGGCTGTTCACCGCAGCGGGCGATCTGGTGGCGCGGCTGTGCGGCGGCAGACCGCGCACGCTGCTCGGCGGGGTGTTCGTCGTCGCCGCCGTCATCACCGCCGTACTCAGCCTGGACGCCACCGTCGTCCTGCTCACCCCGGTGGTCTTCGCGACCGCCGCGCGGGTCGGCGCCCGGCCCCGGCCGCACGTCTACGCCTGTACGCATCTCGCGAACTCCGCGTCCCTGCTGCTGCCGGTCTCCAACCTGACCAATCTGCTGGCGTTCACCGCGAGCGGGCTCTCCTTCACCCGGTTCGCCGCGCTGATGGCCCTGCCCTGGCTGGCCGCGATCGCCGTCGAGTACGTCGTCTTCCGCCGCTTCTTCGCCGCCGACCTGGCCGCCGGGGCGCACCCCGCGAAGACGGACGAACGGCGCGACGTCCCGGTCTTCACCCTGGTCGTGCTGGGGCTGACGCTGGCCGGGTTCGCCGTCACCTCGTTCGCCGGGATCGAACCGCTGTGGGCGGCCGTCGCCGGTACGGCCGTCCTCGCCGTCCGCGCCCTGCGGCAGCGGCGTACGACCCCCGCGAAGCTGGTCCGCGCCGCGTCCCCGCTCTTCTGCCTCTTCGTCCTCGCGCTCGGCGTCGTCGTCAAGGCGGTCGTCGACAACGGCCTGGACACCGGGATCTCCTGGCTGCTGCCCAGCGGCTCCTCCCTGCTCTCACTGCTGGCGATCGCCGCGATCGCCGCCGTCCTGGCCAACGCGATCAACAACCTCCCGGCCATCCTGGCGCTCCTGCCGGTGCTCGCCCCGGCCGGCCCCGGGCCCGTCCTCGCCGCCCTCATCGGGGTCAACCTGGGCCCGAACCTGACATACGTCGGGTCGCTCGCCACGCTGCTGTGGCGGCGCATCCTGCACGAGCACGACGCCGAGCCCCAGCTCGGTCACTTCACCCGGCTCGGACTGCTGACCGTGCCTGCCACGCTGGCCGTCTCCACCGTGGCACTCTGGGGCACGCTGCGACTGATCGGAGGCTGACCACTGTGGAGCGGACCACGCTCGTCTGGATCACCGAGTCCACCTGGGCCGCCTGTGTCGACGCGGCCCGCGACCGCGCCCCGGACGACGCCGTGGTGCTGCTCCACGTCAGCGACGCCGAGATCGCCGCCGCGGCGCACCGCGCCTACACGGGGCTTCTCGGCCGGGGCCACCGTCCGGACCGCGACCCCGGCGCGCGGCTCGAAGCCCTCTCCGGTACGGCGGCGGCCGATCTGCTGGAAGCCGCCGCGCACCGGCTCGGCCGGCCCTGTGAGCTCCTCGAACACCACGGCCGGGAGGAGCACGAGGTGGTACGGGCGGCGGCCGGCGCCGATCTGCTGATCTGCGCGCGCGACGGCGAGCGCGACCGCCCCGGGCCGCACAGCCTCGGCCGCGCGACGCGCTTCGTGGTCGACCACGCGACCTGCCCGGTCCTGCTGGTCTGGCCGTACGGGGAGGAAGCGGGCGGCGAGGAAACGTACGAGGAAGAAGCGGGCGGCGAGGAAGCGGGCGGGTAGGGGCGGGGCCAAGAGCGGGGGCCAAGAGCGGGGCGCCCCGTGGACGTTCACCTCATGGACGCGCCCGGGTCTTCCCCCTGCCATCTGCTCTCACTACCGTCCCGGACATGTCACCGGAGATGTCGCGCGGAGAGATGTCGCGCAGAAGAGTGCTCGCCCTCGGCTCGGGCGCCGTCGGCGCGGCTGCGGTCGGTTCGGTACTGCCGCCGTCCCTCCAGGCGGCGCTCGCCGCCGGCCCCGCGCCCGGCGGCGGGCTGGGCGCGATCAAGCACGTGGTCGTGCTCATGCAGGAGAACCGGTCCTTCGACCACTACTTCGGCACCCTGCGCGGCGTACGGGGCTTCGGCGACCGCAACGCCGTCGAACTGCCCTCGGGGAAGCCCGTGTTCGCGCAGCCGGCCCCGGCGGGCGGCACCGTCCTGCCGTTCTCCGTAAGGGACGCCGCCGCGGCGCAGCGCAAGGACCTCCAGTACATCGGCGCCCTCGACCACTCCTGGGACGGCGGCGCCGCGGCCTGGAACGACGGCTGGATGGACGGCTGGGTCTCCGCGAAAACGGCCGCCACCATGGCCCACTACGACCGGCGTGACATCCCGCTCCACTACGAGCTGGCTGACACGTTCACCGTCTGCGACGCCTACCACTCCTCCGTCCACACCTCCACGAGCCCCAACCGCAACCACCTCTGGAGCGGCTGGACCGGCTTCGAGGCCGACGGGCGGCGCGCCGTCGGCAACGACGCGTACGACGAGGGCACCCACCCCGGCTACCCGTGGCCGACCTATGCCGAGCGGCTGGAGAAGGCGGGCCGGAGCTGGCGCACGTACACCGAGTGGGAGAACTTCACCGACAACAACATCGAGTTCTTCACCACGTTCAAGGACGTGGCCCGTAAGGCGCTCACCCGGGCCCGCGCCCTGCCCGGACAGCGCGGCGCCGCCGGCTTCACCTACATGGAGGCGTTCTACGCCGCCGTACGCGACACCGAGGACGCCACGGAGCGGGCCAGGCTGCTCGCCGCGCTGGAGGAGGGAGTCGCCGCGCTCAACGCCCCCGAGCGGTCGCTCTTCGAGCGGGGGCTGCGCCGGGTCGAGACCGGGACGCTCGCCGCGGCGTTCCGCGCCGACGTGGCGGCCGGGACGCTGCCCGAGGTGTCGTACCTGGTGCCCTCCGCGGTCGACTCCGAGCACCCCGGCTCCTCGTCGCCGGTGGCGAGCGCCTCCCTCGTCTACCAGGTGCTGGACGCGCTCGGCGCGCATCCGGACGTCTGGCGGCAGACCGTCGTACTGATCAACTACGACGAGAACGACGGCTTCTTCGACCATGTGCCGCCGCCCGTGCCGCCCGTGGACGACCACGACGAGCGCTGGCGGGGCCGCCCCACGGGGCTCGGTGTCCGGGTGCCGCTGCTGGTCGTCTCGCCCTGGACCGTGGGCGGCTACGTCTGTTCGCAGGTCTTCGACCACACCTCCGTGATCCGCTTCCTGGAGCGGTGGACGGGGGTGGCGGAGCCCAATATCACCCCCTGGCGGCGCACCGTCACCGGCGATCTGACCTCGGCGTTCGACTTCCGGCGCGGGCGTGTTCAGCCCGAGGTGGAACAGCCGGGCGCGATCCCGCCGTTCACCGGCCGCTGGCAGCCCGCACCCCCGGCCGAGCAGCGGATGCCCGTACCGGAGAAGGGCGCGCGCCCGGCCAGGCCGCTGCCGTACCAGCCGGACGCGTACGGGCGGGTCGACGCGGACGGGCGGGCGTTCACGGTCGCGCTCAGCAACACGGGCCCGGCCAGCGCCCACTTCGCGCTCTACCCGTACGCCGGCGAGTTCGCGATCCCGCAGCACCGCGATGTAAGGGGCAGGGCGCAATGGACCGTGCCCCTTACCGGCCGGAGCGGTGCGGAGCGCGACACCTACCGTTTCACGATCACCGGGCCGAACGGCTTCCGCCGGGAGTTCTCCGGCCCGGTCGCCGGTGACGGGCCCGAGGTCGCCTCGTCCGTCGACCACCACGACCGCGATCTGCACCTCACCCTGACCAACCGGGGCACGCGCCCCGTCACCTTCACCGTGCGGCCCCTCGGGTACGTCGACGAGGCCGACCTGGACGGCTGGACGCGTCGGATCACGGTGAAGCCGGGCCGCAACAGGCGCGTCGTGCACTCGGCGGCCGACGCGCACGGCTGGTACGACATCGAGGTCACCACCGACGCCGCCGAGGTCGCTGCTGACGGGTCCGCCGCCCCGTTCCGCCGCCGCCTCATGGGCCATATCGAGAACGGGCGGGCGAGCGTCGCGGGTTGACATGCCCCGCGCCACGAGACGGCACCTTACTGTGAGTAAGGCCACCAACCGGACAAAGGATCACTAAGGATCTCTTTCGGCTGCGATAGTAGCTCTCCGTAGGTCACGCGTTCTTTGCGGGCTCCCCCACGGGCCGTTCCCGGTAAAGACCCATGAACCACTCAGGGAGCAGTCCTTGGCAGCCCTCGCGCGATGGTGCGTCACCCACCGGCTTCTCGCCGTCCTCCTCTGGCTGCTCGCGCTCGGCGGCGCCTCGGCAGCCGCGGGCGTGATGGGGACCTCGTACTCCAACGACTACGAGGTCCCCGGCACCGAGTCCGGCCGGGCCACCCAGCTTCTGGGCGCGGCCTTCCCCGGGCTCGGCGGCGACAGCAACACCATCGTCTGGCACACGGAGCGCGGCTCCGTCCGCGACACCGGCGTCGAGCTGCGCACGGGGGAGATGCTGGGCCGGGTCGCCAAGCTGCCCGGCGTCTCCTCGGTCGTGAGCCCGTACGCGGCCGAGGGCGCCGAGCAGATCAGCGCGGACGGCCGTACCGCCTACGCGCGGATCACCTTCGACCGGCAGGCCGACGACATCCCGCACTCCCAGGCGCGGGCGCTGGTCTCCACCGCCACCTCCGTGGAAGGGGCGCAGAAGGGCCTGGAGGTCGAGCTGGGCGGCAGCGCCGTCGCCCTCACCGAGGCCGCCTCCGCGCACACCGCCGAGATCGTCGGCGTGGCCGTGGCGGCCGTCGTGCTCTTCCTCGTCTTCGGCTCGTTCGCCGCCGGACTGCTGCCCATCGCGACCGCGCTGGTCTCCGTCGGCACCGCGTACGCGGGCATCGTCCTGCTCGGCCATGTCATGACCGTCGCCGACTTCGCGCCCATGCTCGGCCTGCTCATCGGGCTCGGCGTCGGGATCGACTACGCGCTGTTCATCGTCGTACGGCACCGCAAGGGCCTCCAGCGCGGGCTGACCGTCCCTGAGGCCGCGGCGAACGCCGTCGCCACCACCGGCCGGGCCGTCCTCTTCGCCGGAGCCACCGTCTGCATCGCCCTTCTCGGCATGCTGATCCTGCGCCTCGGCTTCCTCAACGGGGTCGCGATCGCCGCCTCGCTGACGGTCGTCCTGACCGTCGCCGCGTCCGTGACCCTGCTGCCCGCCCTGCTCTCCTGTATCGGCACCCGCGCGCTGAGCCGGCGCCAGCGCGCCCGGCTCGCCGCCCACGGGCCGCAGCCGGAACGCCCCACCGGCTTCGCCGTCCGCTGGTCCCTCTTCGTCGAACGCCGCCCCAAGCTGCTGGGCGCCGTCGCGACCGTGGTGATGCTGGTCCTCGCGCTGCCCACCTTCGCGCTCCACCTCGGCACCTCCGACCAGGGCAACAACCCGGCCACGGCCACCACCCGCAAGGCGTACGACCGGCTCGCCGAAGGGTTCGGACCCGGCGTCAACGGTCCGCTGACGCTGGTCGCGCACCTCGACAGCGCCGCCGACCGGCTCGCCCTGGACCAGCTCCCCGACGCGCTCCGCACCACCGAGGGCGTCGCCTCGGTCGGCCCCCTCGTCCTCAACGGCAGCGGCAACACCGCGCTGCTCACCGTCGTACCGGAGTCGTCGCCGCAGTCACGGCACACCAGCGACCTGGTCGACCGGCTCCGTGACGACGTCCTGCCCGCGGCGGCGACGGGCACCTCCCTCGCGGTGTACGTCGGCGGCGTCACCGCGAGCTACGACGACTTCGCGGACATCATCGTCGGCAAACTCCCCCTCTTCGTCGGGGTGGTCATCGCCCTGGGCTCCCTGCTCCTGCTGCTGGCGTTCCGCTCCGTGGGCATCCCCCTCAAGGCCGCGCTGATGAACGTGGCCGCCGTCGCCTCGTCCTTCGGAGTCGTCGTCGCGATCTTCCAGTGGGGGTGGGGGAGCGAGCTGCTGGGGCTCGGCAGCGCGGGGCCGATCGAACCCTTCCTGCCCGTGATCATGGTCTCGGTGCTCTTCGGGCTCTCCATGGACTACCAGGTCTTCCTGGTCAGCCGGATGTACGAGGAGTGGCTGGAGACCGGTGACAACGCGCGGGCCGTGCGCGTGGGGCTCTCCGAGACCGGCCGGGTGATCAACTCGGCGGCGGTCATCATGATCTCGGTCTTCCTCGCCTTCGTGCTGAGCGGCGACCGTGTCATCGCCATGTTCGGCATCGCGCTGGCCACGGCGGTCGCGCTGGACGCCTTCGTGCTCCGTACGCTCCTGGTCCCCGCCCTGATGCATCTGCTCGGCGGCGCCAACTGGTGGCTGCCGCGTGCGGTGGACCGCTGGCTCCCGCGCATCAGTATCGAGGCGCCGGACTCCCACGAAAACGAGGCGCCGGACTCCCCCGAAGGTGCGAAGATCCCCGTGCCGCGCGAGGACGAGCACACACCGTCCGCCCGGTGAACCACACGGGACGCACGAGACACGCGAGACGCGCGAGACGCACCGCACGGGGGGAATCATCATGTTCGCTGTACCACTGGGTGACGAGGCCCGCCTGCGCCCGCTGGAGAGCTGGCAGGCCGAGGAGTTCCTGACCCACATGGATCGCGCCAGGGACCTGGTGGACGAGCACATCCAGCTCGCCCGGGCCGTCACGGACCTGGAGTCCGCGCGGGCGCTGCTCACCTCGTACGCGCAGAAGCAGGCGGCCGACACCGGACGCATCTACGGGATCTGGCTCGGCCCCACCCTCGTCGGCGGCGTGCTCTTCCGCATCTTCGACGCTCCCGCGGGGACCTGCGAGGTCGGCTGCTGGCTGGAGCCCGCGGCGACGGGGCGCGGCCTGGTCACCCGCGCCGCCCGGGTCCTCATCGACTGGGCGGTCGAGGAGCGCGGGATGCACCGGGTCGAATGGCGGGTCTCCTCCGAGAACGCGGCCAGCATCCGGGTCGCCCAGCGGCTCGGGATGACCCGGGACGGGGTGCTGCGGCAGAACTACCCGTACCGGGGCGTACGCCAGGACACGGAGGTCTGGTCGGTCCTCGCCCCGGAGTGGCGCGAACGGTCCGGTACGCCGAGCTGATCAACCGCTGATCACGATACGGGTGTGCGCGGGAGTGAATTTCCGCGTTCTCAGGAAGTTCTCAGAACTGGCCCCTAGCGTGCGACGTATGAAGTCCACCCCCGAGACCCAGACCCCCGAGCCGGAGACGGCCGAGGCCCCCACCACCAAGGCGGCCGAGTCCAAGGCCGATCTGAAGAAGAGCGACACCCCGAGCGAGACCGCGAGCGACGCCTCGGGCGACACGCCCACCGACGCCCCCGCCGCCGACCTCGACGAGGACGAGGCGGTCGGCGAGGACGACGAGCTGGACCTCCTTGAGGGAGCCCCCGCCGCGTCGTCCGGTCTCGGCGCCGCCGCCGCGGCCGTCGTCGCCGTCTGCCTCGGCATCGTGGCCCTCACCGGCACCTGGACCAGCAAGGTCCTCGCCGAGCGCCAGGGCCTCGTAGGACAGCTCAAGACCGGCCAGTCCGCCACCGCCGAGCAGCAGATCTCCGCGATCTACGGCGACGCCTGGCACGTCACGGCCGCCGTCAACGGCGGAGTCGCCCTGGTGGCCCTGCTCCTCGGCGTGATCGTGCTGACGCTGCCCCGGCGCGAGGGCTGGGTACGGCCCTTCGCGCTCGCCGGCGCCGTACTCGGCTTCCTGGGGCTGCTGATCTCCATGGCCATGTACTTCGACCTCTTCGCGGCCCTGCCGGCCACCGGCGCCTGAGGCCGCTTCCCCCCACGTCCCTCCGCCCCCCACTCGGTCTAAGGTCTGAGCGGCTTCCGCCGCCGGGGCCTTAGGCCGTACGTATGTCCGGCCCCGCTTTCTAAGGCCCCAGGACCCGCCAAGATGCGGCACTCTCCCGATGCGGCCCCCTCCCCTGGGAGACGAAGGTGGAGGCATCACCAGATGCCCCACCCTCTTCGCTCCAGGGAGCACAACGATGTTCGAGTACGAACTCCAGAAGATCCACGCCGCCGAACTGATCCGCAGGGCCGAGCACCAGCGGCTCGTCCGGGAGGCCGGCGCGGCCCGCCGCCGGGCCCGGCGAACCGCCGGCAACGCCCCGGAGGGGCGGGTGAGACAACTCCGCGGCCGGTTCGACCGCGCCGCCTGACCCCGCCCCTCGTACGACCGCCCGGCCGCCGCCCGACAAGCGGCCCGCCCGATAACAAGTGCCGCGATGTCAGAGGGCTGTGCGATGCTCGGCGATGTGGAGACCAGGTCGCTCAGTCCGGTGTTCGTCGGCAGGTCGGCCGAGCTCACCGCCCTCACGTCAGCGCTCGCCCGCGCCACCGCGGGCGAGCCCCAGGCCGTGCTCGTCGGCGGTGAGGCGGGCGTCGGCAAGACCCGCCTCGTCGAGGAGCTGCACCGGGCGGCAGACGAGGAGAAGGCCGTCGTCGCGATCGGCGGATGCGTCGAGATCGGCGCGGACGGACTGCCGTTCGCGCCCTTCTCGACCGCCCTGCGCTCCCTGCGCCGCCGGCTGCCCGACGAGCTGATGGCCGCGGCCGAGGGCCAGCAGGACGAACTGGCCAGGATCCTCCCCGAGTTGGGTCACTCCGACCGGGGCGCGCTGGGCGAGGACGGCACCGCCCGGCTCTTCGAGCTCACCGCACGCCTCCTGGAGCGGCTCGCCGCCGACCGTACGATCGTGCTCATCCTGGAGGACCTGCACTGGGCGGACGCCTCCACCCGCCATCTCCTCGCCTATCTCTTCCGCTCCCTGCGCCGCGGCCGGCTCGTCGTGATCGGCACCTACCGCGCCGACGACCTGCACCGCCGCCACCCGCTGCGCCCGCTCCTCGCCGAGCTGGACCGGCTGCGCTCCGTCCGCCGTATCGAACTGCCCCGCTTCAACCGCGCCGAGGTACGCAGCCAGCTCACCGGCATCCTCGCCGCCGAGCCGGGACCCGACCTGCTGGAGCAGATCTTCGAACGCTCCGACGGGAACGCGTTCTTCGTGGAGGAGCTGGCCTGCTCCATCGGGTCGGGCTGCCCCACCGGGCTCAGCGACTCCCTGCGCGATCTGCTGCTCGTACGGGTCGAGACGCTGCCCGAGGACGCCCAGCGGGTCGCCAGGATCGTCGCCGAGGGCGGCACCACCGTCGAGTACCGGCTGCTGCTCGCCGTCGCCGGACTCCCCGAGGACGAGCTGATCGAGGCGCTGCGGGCCGCCGTCGGCGCCAACATCCTGCTGCCGACGGCGGACGGGGACGGCTACCGCTTCCGCCACTCCCTCGTCCGCGAGGCCGTCAGCGACGACCTGCTGCCCGGCGAGCGCTCCCGGCTCAACCGGAGATACGCGGAGGTGCTGGAGGCCGGCCCCTCGCTCGTCAGGGCCGACGAGCGGACGACCCGCCTCGCCAGCCACTGGTACCACGCGCACGACCCGGCGAAGGCGCTGCCCGCCGTCCTCCTCGCCTCCGTGGAGGCCCGCGAGCGGTACGCGCACGCCGAGCAACTGCGCCTGCTCGAACGGGCGATGGAGCTGTGGGACGACGCCTCACGGGAAGTACGGGCCACTCTGCGCCCGCCGGACGACATCGAGGTCTACCCGCCCTGCGGCGGGCCCACCGAGGCGTCCCCGCTGCGCTATCTCGACCTGATGGCCGAGGCGACGGTCGCCGCGCGCTCCAGCGGCGAGCGCGAACGCGCCCTGGCGATAGCCAAGAAGGCCATGCGCCTCCTGGAGGGCGAGTCGGAGGGAAAGGACCCGCTGCGCGCCGCCTGGTTCTGGATCCAGCGCTCCCGGCTCGTCCAGGACCTCACCCGGGGCGACGGCTGGAGCGAACTGGCGGGCGCCCAGGAGCTGGTGCGCGGACTCCAGCCCTCCGCCGTGCACGCGGAGGTCCTCGCCAATGTCGCGTCCTGGGGCGCCCTGCACCGGCCGGGACCCGAGAGCCTGGCCGCCGCCGACCGGGCCGTGGAGTACGCCCGGCTGGTCGGCGCCGAGCACACCGAACTGCACGCCCGGCTCACCCGGGGCTGGCTCACCGCCGACGCGGGCGGCGTCGAGGAGGGCATCGCCGAGATCTACGCGGCGCGCGACCGCGCCGCCGAGCTGGGCGCCGTCGCCATCCTGGGCCGCGCCAGCAACAACCTGCCGTCCACGCTGGAGAGCATGGGCCGCTCGGAGGAGGCGGTGACGACCGCCCGCGAGGGCATCTCCTTCAGTCACCGGCGCGGACTCACCGACACGGAGGCGTGGGTCCGTACGAATCTGGCCCAGTCCCTCTTCTCCCTGGGCCGCTGGCCGGAGGCGGACACGGTCCTCGACGAGACCGTGGAGCTGGCGCGGTCCAACAAGGCACGTGCCCTGCTCGCCGTACGCCGCGCGGAACTCGCCCTGTGCAGAGGCGACTTCGACGAGGCGGAGCGTCAGGTGGAGCTGAATCGCGGCTTCCTGGGCACCCATGACCTCCAGCCGCAGCACATCATCACCCCGGCCCGGCTGACGATGGTCGTGGCGGCCCGGCGCGGCGCGCTGGCCGAGGCGCGGGCCGAGTTCGAGCGGATGGCCACGGGCGGCTTCCCGATCGGCACCCACCGCTACGCGCTGCCGCTGCTCTGTACGGCGGCGGTGATCGAGGCGGACGCCAGAGGGCTGCCCGGCGCCGAGGCGGGCCGTGCACGGGTGCTGGCGACGGTCCGTACCCACGCCAAGCGGCTGCCGACGCTGGTGCCCGTCTGGGCGGCGTACGGGCTCATGCTGGAGGCCGAACTGGCCCGCGCGGAAGGCCGGAAGGAGCCGAAGCTCTGGGCGCGCGCGGTGGCGGCCTTCCACGACCTGGACCGCCCCTACGAGCTGGCGCTCGCCCGGCTGCGCTGGGCGGCGGCCCTGCTCGACTCGGGCGCCGACCGTACGGACGCGGCGGCCCTGCTCGACCTGGCGCACACCACCGCCGCGGAGCTCGGCGCGCGCCCGCTGGCCGAGGAGATCACCCTCCTCGCCGGACGGGCCAGGATCGGCCTCGGCGCGGCCTCCCCGGGCGGTACGGGGCGGGCCTCCGGGCGCATACCGGACACCCGGCGCGGCGGGGGAGCCCGGGACGCCAACGCCGATCCGTTGCGCGAGCTGGGGCTCACCCGCCGCGAGCAGGACGTCCTGCGGCTGGTCTCGGCCGGGCACAGCAACCGCGGGATCGCCGAGGAGCTGTACATCTCCCCGAAGACCGCCAGCGTCCACGTCTCCAACATCCTGGCCAAACTGGGGGTGTCGGGCCGTACGGAGGCGGCGGCGCTCGCCCACCGGCTGCGCCTCTTCCCGGACCTGGCGGCCTAATACGGAGGGCTATTCCGCGCCGTCCGCCGCTGCCGCGGATTCGCTGTGGCCGGCAGCTTCGGCTCCTTCGCCCGGGACCCTTATCGTGACCTTTCCCGAGGAGAGGTCTATCGGCCCCCGGCCCGGGTCGTTGTCATCGATATCCACCCGGCTCAGTTCCAGTCGTTTCTGTTCTTCGTGCGTGTGCTTGCGGCCCGGGGCGAAAATCTCCTCGATCATGTTGAACACAGCATGCTCACCCTCTTGATACGCACTGCTACGGAACTACGAAACCTCCAGCAGAAGGATCCGGTCGTCCCCCGCCCGAGGTGTGCCCCGGTTGTCGGTCTCGCTGGTCACGAGCCACACCCGGTCGCCACCGGCGGCGAGCACCGTACGCAGACGGCCGTATTCCCCCTCCAGGAACGCCTGGGGGTCGGCCGAGGATTCCCGGCCCGCCAGGGGAATCCGCCAGAGGCGCTCCCCGCGCAGCCCCGCCATCCAGATCGAGCCCTCCGCGTACGCGATACCGCTGGGCGACGCCTCACTCGTCCTCCACTGTTCCACCGGGTCGACGTAGCCCGCCTTCCCGGCCTTCCCCTCGGCAACCGGCCAGCCGTAATTCTTTCCCGGCTCGATCAGATTGAGCTCGTCCCAGGTGTTCTGCCCGAATTCCGCGGCCCACAGCCGTTTCCCGGAATCCCAGGCCAGACCCTGCACATTGCGGTGCCCCAGCGAATAGACCAGGGAATCCGCCTCCGGATTACCGTGCACGGGCTCGCCGTCCGGTGTCATCCGCAGGATCTTTCCGGCCAGCGACTCCTTGTCCTGGGCGAGCCCCGTGTCCCCCGTCTCGCCGGTGCCCGCGTAGAGCATCCTGTCCGGCCCGAAGGCGATCCGGCCGCCGTTGTGGATGGTGCCCTTGGGGATGCCCCGCAGCACCGTGTCGGGGGCGCCCAACTGCTGCCCGGCGGGCTTCTTCGTGTCGTGGAACATCCGCGCGATGCGGTTGTCCCCCGCGGTGGTGAAGTAGGCGTAGACCAACTGGTCCGAGGCGTACGTGGGGGAGACCGCGATCCCCAGCAGACCGCCCTCCCCGGCCGGGGAGACCCCCGGCACCGAACCGATCAGGGTCTTCTCGCCCGTCCCGGCGTCGACCCGGGTGATCGTCCCCTCGTCGCGCGAGGAGACCAGCAGATCGCCGTCCGGCAGCGCCGCGAGCCCCCATGGTGACGCGAGCCCCTCGGTGACCGTCGACACCACCTTCACCGAGCCCTTCGCGGGCGCGGGGGACGTGGTGGGCGCCGCTTCCCGTGACGCCTCCCGCGAGGCTGAGGCCGCCGGCGACGAGGCGCCGCGCTCGAACGCCGGGCCCACGCCCTCGTCGGAGGAGCACCCCGTCGCCAGGAGAAGGGTGGCGACGGCCCCCACGGCCGTCCCTGCTGAACGCTTCACGGTGCCGGTCCCTTCGAAGGCTGCGGTTCTACCTGTTCTTACACCGCGTGCCCCCACGAAGTTCCCCAACTCGTGGACCGATGTCGCCGATCCGGGCCGACGGCCCCGGTACCGTCCGCCGGTACGGGCCTACTCCCAGGAGGCCCGTACCGGCGGCAGGGCCGCTATTTCGGCCACGTCCCGCGCCGTCAGCGCCAGCTCCGCCGCCCGCGCGTTCTCCACCGCCCACGGCTCCCGCTTCGTCCCCGGCACCGGCACCACATGCCGCCCCCGCCCCAGCACCCACGCCAGCGCCACCTGCGCCGGCGTCGCCCCGTACCGCCGCGCCACCCGCCGCAACCCCACCAGCAGGGGCTGGTTCGCGGCCATCATCTCCGCCGTGAACCGCGGATGCCGGGCCCGTACGTCGTCCGGCTCGAACCCCTGCCCCGGGGTGAGCGTGCCCGTCAGGAAACCGTTGCCCAACGGCATCGCCGCGAGGAAGCCGATGCCGCGCGCCTCGCACCACGGCAGCAGCCGTTCCAGCGCCTCCGGCGACCACACGGACAGCTCCGCCTCCACCGCGCTCACCGGGAACACCTGCTGCACACGCTCCAACTGACGGATCGTTCCCGCGTGCAGATCCTCGCCGGGCCCGCGGCGCGCCACCCGAGCCCCCGCACCGGCCGCCCGCGCGCCCACCGCGCACAGCCCCAGCGCCCGTACCTTCCCCGCGCCCACCAGCTCGGCCATCGCCCCCCACGTCTCCTCGACGGGTATCTCGGGATCGGCGCGGTGGAGCTGGTAGAGATCGATCACATCGGTCTGGAGCCGCCGCAGCGAGGCGTCACAGGCCCGCCGCACATACTTCGGGTGACCGTTGGCCACGATGTGCTGATCGCCCACGAGCAGCCCGCACTTGGTGGAGACGAACGCGTCCGGGCGCCGCTGCCCGAGCGCCCGGCCCAGCAGCAGCTCATTGGTGAACGGGCCGTACATGTCGGCGGTGTCGAGCAGGCTCGTACCGGCGTCCAGCGCCGCGTGCACCGTGCGCAGCGAGCGGTCGCCGTGCTGCTGGGAGGTGGTGTAGGCCCAGTGCATCGGCATGCAGCCGAGCCCGACCGCGCCCACTTCGAGCGCCGCCGCACCGATTGTCCTGCGCTCCAACGCCGAGTCCCCCCTTCGTGCCGCCTTCAAGCTAACCCCATCGACCTGCGGGTCCCGCCTCCAGGACCCGCCCGAAGATCTTCCCCGGGACCCGCCGCCGGTTCCGTTCCGGGGGCGTCGCATAGCCTCCTGACCATGACTCCTGACGTATGGCTCCCGATTCCGGCCGAGACGATCGAAGGACTCCCCGAGGGGCCCCGGTACCTCCACTGGGACGGCCAGGACGCGTTCCCCGCCGACCCCGCGGAGTGCGCCTTCTACGTGGTGCCGTACATGCGGCCCCCGGAGGTCTCGATACGGCCGCTCGCCGCGATGACGTCCGTGCGCGTCGTCCAGACGCTCTCCGCCGGCGTCGACCACGTGGCGCCCGCGCTCGGCGCGCTGCCCGCCGGGGTACGGCTGTGCAACGCCAAGGGCGTCCACGAGGCCAGCACGGCCGAACTCGCCCTCACCCTCACCCTCGCCTCCCTGCGCGGCGTTCCCGGCTACGTACGGGGCCAGGACCGCGAGGAGTGGCGCTCCGGCTTCCGCCCGGCGCTCGCCGACCGGTCCGTGCTGATCGTCGGCTACGGCTCGATCGGCGCCGCCATCGAGGACCGGCTCACACCGTTCGAGTGCGCGCGGGTGGTACGCGTCGCGCGCTCCGCGCGCACCACGGAGCGCGGGGCGGTGCACGCGTTCACCGAACTGCCCGAGCTGCTCCCCGAGGCCGATGTCGTGATCCTCTCCACGCCGCTCACCGAAGGGACGAAGGGCCTGGTGGGAGCGGAGTTCCTGGCCCGGATGAAGGACGGCGCCCTGCTGGTGAACGTCGCGCGCGGCGCCGTCGTCGACACCAAGGCGCTCCTCGCGGAGCTGGAGAGTGGCCGGATCGAGGCGGCCCTCGATGTGACCGATCCGGAACCGCTGCCCGCGGGACACCCCCTCTGGCATGCTCCGGGTGTCCTCATCAGCCCCCACGTCGGCGGACCCACCTCGGCCTTCCTGCCCCGCGCCAAGCGTCTGCTGGTCGGCCAGCTCACCCGGTTCGTCGCCGGGGAGGAGCCGCGGAACGTCGTCCTCACGACGGAAGGACCGACCGGATCACCCGCCGCCTGACCCGCCGCGCGAGCTCCCCGCAACCACGCTCCGCACCCGTCCGGACACCCTCGATACCGACAACTCCGCTGGTCGTCACGGAGAGTAGAAGAACTATGGCCCTGAGTGACGAGTCTGGTGTATCGTCCCGATCTGGGGGCTGTACCGCGTGTGGGGCGGCGCAGCAGGGTGACAGGAATCCGAGGGGGGCGACGGGCTATGTACGGCCAATGGACGAACGATCCGACGCGGCAGGGGTGTCGGCGGCGACGACCTCCGGACACTCCGGCGCGCGACCCGCGCCCGCCGGTCGTGACGGTGGCACGCGTCGTGACGGTGACACGCCCCGGAGCGATCCGGTGAGCGCCGAGGGCGTGTTCGTGAGCGGGCGCCAGGTCTCCGGCGGGAGTACGGGGCTGGTCGCCCAGCTCCTCCTCGCCCTGATCTGCGGCGGTTACGCGGCCGGTGCGGCGCTGGGCTGGGGGTCCGAGAAACTCGCCCTGATCATGGGCGACTTCGGACTGAGTCTCGCCGCGCTGATCGCCGCGGTCTCCTGCTTCTTCTACGCACGCGGCCACACCAGCCGCTTCCGGCCCGCGTGGCTGCTGTTCTCCTTCTCCTCCGCGATGGCCTCCGCGGGCAACGCGGTCTGGGGCTGGTACGAGGTCATCCTCGAAAAGCCCGTACCCAGCCCCTGCCTCGCCGATCTCTTCTTCCTCTGCTTCGCGCCACCCGCCATCGTGGGCCTGCTCGTCCTCGCCAAGCGGCCGGTCAGCAGGGCCGGCTGGGTCTGCCTCGCGCTGGACTCCTGGCTGATCGGCGGCTCGCTGCTCACGCTCTCCTGGAGCCTCGCCCTCGCCCGCACCGCGCAGTTCCAGGGCGAGAGCGTCACCCAGGCCGCACTCTCCCTCGCCTATCCGCTGCTGGACATCGTCCTCGTCAGCATGGTGCTCGCCCTGCACTTCCGTAAGGCCGCGGGCAGCCGCTCCGCGGTCAACACCGCCATCGCCGCGCTCGCCCTGACGGTGCTGTGCGACGCCCTGTTCACCTCGCCGCTGCTGCGCGAGAGCTACCGCTCGGGACAGCTCCTGGACGCGGGCTGGTTCGCCGGGTCGCTGCTCCTCGCGTACGCGCCCTGGGGCGTCCGGCGCGTCCCCGAGCCCAGCACCCCCGCCCCGCCCCGCGAGGACCGCCAGACCCGGCACTCCACGCCGATCGCGGGCTCCCTGGCCGCGCTCACGCCGTATCTCGCCGCCGCCGTGTGCACGCTGGGGATCCTGTACAACGTCACCGAGGACCGCAAGGTCGACCGGGTCGTCGTCCTCACGGGCTGCACGGTCGTGCTCGCCCTGGTCGTACGGCAGGGCATCATGCTCGTCGACAACATCGCCCTCACCCATGAGCTGGCGCACAAGGAGAGCCACTTCCGCTCCCTGGTCCAGGGGTCCAGCGACGTCATCATGATCGCCGCGCCCTCCGGGATACTCCGCTACGTCAGCCCCGCCGCCACCGGCGTCTACGGGCGCGAGGCCGAGGATCTCGTCGGCGCCGAACTCGCCTCGATCATCCATCCCGACGACCTCGGCCGGGTCGTCCACGAAGTGCGCCGCTTCCTGGCCACCCCTCCCGCCGACGAGCCCACGACCCGTATCGAGTGCCGCTTCCGCTCCGGGACCGGCGACTGGCTCAACGTGGAGTCCACCGTCAACCGCCACCAGGGCGGACTGATCTTCAACAGCCGGGACGTCACCGAACGGGTCCGCCTCCAGGCACAGCTCCAGCACAACGCCGAGCACGACCCGCTCACCGACCTGCCCAACCGGGCGCTGTTCACCCAGCGGGTCAGGCAGGCCCTCTCCGGCCGCCGTACGACCGATCCTGGCACGGCGGTGCTCTTCATCGACCTCGACGGTTTCAAGGGCGTCAACGACCGCCTGGGGCATCAGGTGGGGGACGAACTCCTGATCCTCGCCGCCCACCGGCTCCAGGACTCCGTCAGGGCGGGCGACACCGCCGCCCGGCTCGGCGGCGACGAGTTCGCCGCCATCGTCCTCGGCGACGGCTCCGGCGACCAGGCCGCCCGGGAGTACCAGGTCCACGAGATCGCCGACCGGCTGCGCCTCAAGCTCTCCCAGCCCTACAAGATCGACGGCAACGACGTCCGGGTCGCCGCCTCCATCGGTGTCGCCTTCGCCGAGCCCGGCATAACCCCCACCGACCTCATGCGCAACGCGGACCTCGCCATGTACCGCGCCAAGGCGGGCGGCAAGAACCGCGTCGAGATGTACGCGCCCCAGATGCAGGCCGACGTGGTCCGCAGGACCGAGTTGGCGGCCAGACTGCGCACCGCGCTCCACGACGGCGAGTTCACGCTGCTCCACCAGCCCGTGGTCCACCTCACCTCGGGCCGGGTCTCCGCCGTCGCCGCCCAGGCCCGCTGGCGCTCCGCCCAGGGCATCCTCTTCACCCCGGCCGAGTTCCTGCGCGGCTCCGACGACGGCGACCGCACCTCGGAGCTGGGCCGCTGGCTCCTCGAAGAGGCCGTCAAGCAGGCCGCCGAGCGCGCCGGACTGGGCTACTCCGCGCCCGTCTCCGTACGGATCCCGGCCCGCAGACTGCTCGACAAGTCCCTGCCCCTCAGCTCCGTGGAAGCCCTGCTGATGCGGCACGGGCTGCCCTCGGGGGCCCTGATGATCGAGCTGTCCGACAACGACCCGCGCGCCTCCCTGGACGAGCTGGAGCACCGCCTCGTCGCGCTGCGCCGGCTCGGCGTACGGATCGCGCTGGACGGCTTCGGCAGCGGGTACGCGGCGATAAACGCCCTGCGGCGCCTCCCCGTCGACGTACTGAAACTGGACCGCGGTCTGGTCGAGGGCGTCGTGGAGTCCGGCCGGCTGCACAAGATCACCGCGGGGCTGCTGCGGATCGCCTGCGACCTCGGCATGCAGTCCGTCGCCGAGGGGGTGGACCTGCCCGAACAGGTGACCGCCCTGCGTGCCATGGGGTGCACCCACGGCCAGGGCATGGCCTTCTCCGGGCCGCTCGACGAGTACCGGCTGCGCCGCGCCCTGGTGGCCGGTTCCTACCCCATGCCGGGCACCAACGCCCTGCCCGTCCTCGCCGGCACCGGTGGCTCGCTGCCCGTACGGCGGCCCCGCCAGCCCGTCTCCGACCGGATTCCCCGGCCGTCGGTCCGCTCAAATAGTGAGACTCCCGTCCCACCCACTTGACAGCCGGGGCGCGCCGGAGGGAGGGTCATTTCCATGCGCACCCGAATTCTCGTACTTGGACAGCGCGTCGGCTGACGCAGAGCCACCTTCCCGCTCTGCAGACCGCACCGACGCGCTCCCCTCGCCTGCCTCACGGCACGAGGGGTTTTTTGTTGCACCGGCGCACCACAAAACTCGCAAAAACCCTCAGCTTCGAGAAGAGAATGCCGATGACCGAGCAGGCCACCGGGGCCCACCATCCGCAGCCGCGGGCCCGTAACGGCGGACCGTCCTCCGCCTCAGTCGAGCACGTCACGGGCGCGCAGTCGCTCATCCGGTCTCTTGAAGAGGTGGGGGCCGAGATCGTATTCGGCATCCCCGGCGGCGCCATCCTCCCCGCGTACGACCCGATGATGGACTCCACCCGCGTCCGGCACGTCCTCGTCCGCCACGAGCAGGGCGCGGGTCACGCCGCGACCGGTTACGCCCAGGCCACCGGCAAGGTCGGCGTCTGCATGGCCACCTCGGGACCCGGCGCCACCAACCTGGTCACCCCGATCGCCGACGCGCACATGGACTCCGTGCCGCTCGTCGCGATCACCGGCCAGGTGGCGAGCAAGGCCATCGGCACGGACGCCTTCCAGGAGGCGGACATCTGCGGCATCACGATGCCGATCACCAAGCACAACTTCCTGGTCACGAAGGCCGAGGACATCCCGCGGACCATCGCGGAGGCGTTCCACATCGCCTCCACGGGCCGGCCGGGCCCCGTCCTGGTCGACATCGCCAAGGACGCCCTCCAGGCCCGTACGTCCTTCTCCTGGC
Organism: Streptomyces sp. NPDC050509; assembly: GCF_044457965.1. Taxonomy (NCBI): domain Bacteria; kingdom Bacillati; phylum Actinomycetota; class Actinomycetes; order Kitasatosporales; family Streptomycetaceae; genus Streptomyces; species Streptomyces sp. NPDC050509. Next base: position 58,777 of record NZ_JBITHL010000022.1, read on the forward strand.
CGCCCACCCACGACCTGCCCGGCTACCGCCCGGTGACCAAGCCGCACGCCAAGCAGATCCGCGAGGCCGCCCGGCTGATCACCCAGGCCGAGCGCCCCGTCCTGTACGTCGGCGGCGGCGTCATCAAGGCCGGCGCCACCGCCGAGCTGAAGGTCCTCGCCGAGCTGACCAGCGCCCCCGTCACCACCACCCTGATGGCGCTGGGCGCCTTCCCCGACAGCCACCCGCTGCACGTGGGGATGCCGGGCATGCACGGTTCGGTCACCGCCGTCACCGCGCTCCAGAAGGCCGACCTGATCGTCGCCCTCGGCGCCCGCTTCGACGACCGCGTCACCGGCAAGCTGGACAGCTTCGCGCCGCACGCCAAGATCGTCCACGCGGACATCGACCCCGCCGAGATCGGCAAGAACCGCATCGCGGACGTGCCGATCGTCGGGGACGCCCGCGAGGTCCTCGCCGACCTCGTCCAGGCCGTCCAGGCGGAGCGCACCGAGGGCCATGTCGGCGAGGCCGCCCAGGCCGGGTACCCGGCCTGGTGGCGGGACCTCAACCGCTGGCGCGAGACCTACCCCCTCGGCTACGAGCAGCCCGGGGACGGCTCGCTCTCGCCGCAGCAGGTCATCCAGCGCGTCGGCCAGCTGGCCCCCGAGGACACGATCTTCGCCGCGGGCGTCGGCCAGCACCAGATGTGGGCCGCGCACTTCATCGAGTACGAGAAGCCCGCCACCTGGCTGAACTCCGGCGGCGCCGGGACCATGGGATACGCCGTGCCGGCCGCCATGGGCGCCAAGGCGGGGCAGCCGGACCGTACCGTCTGGGCGATCGACGGCGACGGCTGCTTCCAGATGACCAACCAGGAACTCACCACCTGCGCACTCAACAACATCCCGATCAAGGTCGCGATCATCAACAACGGGGCGCTCGGGATGGTCCGCCAGTGGCAGACCCTCTTCTACAACCAGCGCTACTCCAACACCGTCCTGCACTCGGGACAGGACAACGGCGGCGGCCCCAGCGGCGGCACCCGCGTCCCGGACTTCGTCAAGCTGTCCGAGGCCATGGGCTGTGTCGCCCTGCGCTGCGAGTCCCCGGACGATCTCGACGCGGTCATCGCCAAGGCCAACGCCATCAACGACCGCCCCGTCGTGGTCGACTTCATCGTCCACGAGGACGCCCAGGTGTGGCCGATGGTCGCCGCAGGCACCTCCAACGACGAGGTCATGGCCGCCCGGGGCATCCGCCCCGACTTCGGCGACAGCGCCGACGACTGAGCCGCGAGAACGAGAGAAGAGACCGACACATGACCAGGCACACGCTCTCCGTTCTGGTGGAGAACACCCCCGGCATCCTCGCCCGGATCGCCGCGCTGTTCTCCCGCCGCGGTTTCAACATCGACTCGCTCGCCGTCGGTGTCACGGAACACCCCGACATCTCCCGCATCACCATTGTGGTCAATGTCGAGGAACTGCCCCTGGAGCAGGTGACGAAGCAGCTCAACAAGCTGGTGAACGTCCTGAAGATCGTCGAACTCGAGCCCGGCGCTGCGATCCAGCGCGAGCTCGTCCTGGTGAAGGTCCGCGCCGACAACGAGACCCGCTCCCAGATCGTCGAGATCGTCCAGCTCTTCCGCGCCAAGACCGTCGACGTGTCACCCGACGCGGTCACGATCGAGGCCACCGGATCGAGTGACAAGCTCGACGCCATGCTCAAGATGCTGGAGCAGTTCGGCGTCAAGGAGCTGGTGCAGTCCGGGACGATCGCCATAGGGCGTGGCGCGCGGTCCATCACGGACCGCAGCCTGCGGGCCCTGGACCGCAGCGCCTGACCCCCCTCGCCACGAGAGGCGAACAGGACCCCGCCCGGTCCGGTTCGAATACCGAGACCGGGAGACCGGCTTCGCCCATCCCGCCGTACGGTGGGACGCAAGCTGCGACATTTCACAGAAGTGCACACCAAGGAGAAGACCCAGTGGCCGAGCTGTTCTACGACGACGATGCCGACCTGTCCATCATCCAGAACCGCAAGGTCGCGGTCATCGGTTACGGCAGTCAGGGCCACGCCCACGCGCTGTCGCTCCGTGACTCGGGTGTCGACGTCCGCGTCGGCCTGCACGAGGGCTCCAAGTCCAAGGCCAAGGCCGAGGAGCAGGGTCTGCGCGTCGTGACGCCCGCCGAGGCCGCCGCCGAGGCCGACGTCATCATGATCCTGGTGCCGGACCCGATCCAGGCCCAGGTGTACGAGGAGTCCATCAAGGACCACCTGAAGGACGGCGACGCGCTGTTCTTCGGCCACGGTCTGAACATCCGGTACGACTTCATCAAGCCGCCGGCCAATGTCGACGTCGCGATGGTCGCCCCCAAGGGCCCGGGCCACCTGGTGCGCCGCCAGTACGAGGAGGGCCGCGGCGTTCCGTGTATCGCGGCCGTCGAGCAGGACTTCTCCGGCACGGCGTTCGCGCTGGCCCTCTCGTACGCGAAGGGCATCGGCGGCACCCGCGCCGGCGTCATCAAGACGACGTTCAAGGAAGAGACCGAGACCGACCTGTTCGGTGAGCAGGCCGTGCTCTGCGGCGGTACCGCCGCGCTGGTCAAGGCGGGCTTCGAGACGCTGACCGAGGCCGGCTACCAGCCGGAGATCGCGTACTTCGAGTGCCTCCACGAGCTGAAGCTGATCGTGGACCTCATGTACGAGGGCGGCCTGGAGAAGATGCGCTGGTCGGTCTCCGAGACCGCCGAGTGGGGCGACTACGTGAGCGGCCCGCGCGTCATCAACGACCAGACCAAGGTCGAGATGAAGAAGATCCTGGCCGAGATCCAGGACGGTACGTTCGCCAAGAACTGGATGGACGAGTACCACGGCGGTCTGAAGAAGTACAACGAGTACAAGAAGGCCGACAGCGACAGCCTGCTGGCGACGACCGGCGCCGAGCTCCGCAAGCTCATGAGCTGGGTCGACGACGAGGACGCGTAACACCGTGGGCGGGCGGCCCCGGCACCGCTCCTGATCCCCCGGGATCCCGGAAGGGACGAGGGGGACGGGACCGGACCGGGGCCGCCCGCCCATCCGCGACGCACGGCACCCTGCCGCCTGGCCGCACGTACGAGTGATCCTGCCGCACGGGCGGAAACGCAGCCCGGCGCAGCATTACACTGCTCAACACATACGCGTCAGGCCCACAGCGTCGTGCGTCTTTCACGCGGTTAGGGCGCGCTCCGCCCTAGGACCCCTCCACCGCATGCGGCCGTCGGGACGGCCGTCCGCAATGGGACTTGTGAGGACTCACGTGAGCTCGAAACCTGTCGTACTCATCGCTGAAGAGCTTTCGCCCGCCACCGTCGACGCGCTCGGTCCGGATTTCGAGATCCGGCACTGCAACGGCGCCGACCGCGCGGAGCTGCTTCCGGCCATCGCCGACGTGGACGCGATTCTCGTCCGCTCCGCGACCAAGATCGACGCCGAGGCCGTGGCCGCGGCCAAGAAGCTGAAGGTCGTCGCCCGCGCCGGGGTCGGCCTCGACAACGTCGACGTCTCCGCCGCCACCAAGGCCGGCGTGATGGTCGTCAACGCGCCGACGTCGAACATCGTCACCGCCGCCGAGCTGGCCTGCGGTCTGCTCGTGGCGACCGCACGCCACATCCCGCAGGCCAACACCGCGCTCAAGAACGGTGAGTGGAAGCGCTCCAAGTACACGGGCGTCGAGCTGAGCGAGAAGACCCTCGGCGTCGTCGGCCTCGGCCGGATCGGCGTGCTCGTCGCGCAGCGCATGTCCGCCTTCGGCATGAAGATCGTCGCCTACGACCCCTATGTGCAGCCGGCCCGCGCCGCGCAGATGGGCGTCAAGCTGCTGACGCTGGACGAGCTGCTGGAGGTGTCGGACTTCATCACCGTGCACCTGCCCAAGACGCCGGAGACGATCGGCCTCATCGGCGACGACGCGCTCCACAAGGTCAAGCCGTCGGTCCGGATCGTCAACGCCGCGCGCGGCGGGATCGTCGACGAGGCGGCGCTCGCCTCCGCCCTCAAGGAGGGCCGGGTCGCCGGCGCCGGTCTGGACGTGTACGCGAAGGAGCCCTGCACGGACTCCCCGCTCTTCGAGTTCGACCAGGTCGTCTGCACGCCGCACCTCGGCGCCTCCACCGACGAGGCGCAGGAGAAGGCGGGCGTCGCTGTCGCCCGTTCCGTACGGCTCGCGCTCGCCGGTGAGCTGGTCCCCGACGCGGTCAACGTCCAGGGCGGGGTCATCGCCGAGGACGTACGCCCGGGCCTGCCGCTCGCCGAGAAGCTCGGCCGGATCTTCACCGCCCTCGCGGGCGAGGTCGCGGCCAGGCTCGACGTCGAGGTCTACGGCGAGATCACCCAGCACGACGTGAAGGTGCTCGAACTCTCGGCGCTCAAGGGCGTGTTCGAGGATGTCGTCGCGGAGACCGTCTCGTACGTGAACGCGCCGCTGTTCGCGCAGGAGCGCGGTGTCGAGGTCCGCCTCACCACCTCCAGCGAGTCCCCGAACCACCGCAACGTGGTGACGGTGCGCGGCACGCTCTCCGGCGGCGAGGAGGTCTCGGTCTCCGGCACCCTGGCCGGGCCCAAGCACCTGCTGAAGATCGTCGCGATCGGCGAGTACGACGTGGACCTGGCGCTGGCCGAGCACATGGTCGTGCTGCGGTACGAGGACCGCCCCGGCGTCGTCGGCACGGTCGGCCGGATCCTCGGCGAGGCCGGGCTGAACATCGCGGGCATGCAGGTCTCCCGCGCGGAGGAGGGCGGCGAGGCGCTGGTCGTCCTCACCGTCGACGACACGGTCCCGCAGACCGTGCTCACGGAGATCGCCGCCGAGATCGGCGCGGTCTCGGCCCGCTCGGTGAACCTCACGGACTGACGCGCCTCGTTCTGTTCCCGACCGAAGGGCCCGGTGGCATCCCACCGGGCCCTTCGGCCGTTCCCCGCGTCGACGCCTGCCGGGGTGAGGCCGCCCGCGTACCCGAGCCCGGAACCGGTGTAGGAACCGTAGCTTGATGACCACTGGTACCTGCGGGAAACGTCGGAATCCGTGCACCGTGAGCAGCGGCGATACCGCTGGTTGGTGAGCAATCGGTGGTTCTCCGCGATCGAACCCCTGCCAACGGGTGACGTCTCACTGGTCACGGTGAACCCCGGTTCGGCTGACCGGGGTTCACCGGCTGTGAAATCAGTGCGCGGCTGCTGGTGGTGACAGGTGGCAGTACGACCGACGACAACGCCGCGAGGCGCGGCCCGCCGCGGCAGCGGCTGATGTCACGGCGGGCACGCGAGCCCAGCAAGATCCAAACGAGAGGCCCTAGCGGAGGTCGATGACGGCGCGGTAGCGGGCCCGGCCGTTTCGTACGTGGTCGATGGCGTGGTCGATCTGGTCGCGCGGGAAGACCTCGGCCTTGGCCTGGATGTGGTGCCGGGCGGCGAAGTCCATCAGTTGCCGGGTGACGGCGGGAGGCCCGACCACGGCGGAGACGAGGGACTTCGAGGCCGGCAGGATGCTCATCTGGTTGATGGTGAAGGGGCTGGCCGGGACGCCGACAACGCACAGTTTGCCCCGAGGGCGCAGGGTGGCGAAGTAGTCGTCCCAGGGCAGGTCGGCGCCGACGGTGTCGAGGATGAAGTCGAAGCGCTCGCCGGCCTGTGACACCTGATCGGAGGTCAGGAAGGTGTCGGCGCCGAAGCGATGGGCGTCGTCTTCCTTGTCCGCACTGGTGGAGATGGCCGTGACATGGCAGCCCCACGCGCGGAGGATCTGGAGAGCGAGGTGCCCGAGCCCGCCGATACCGACGACCGCGACGCGGTCGGTGGGGCGTACGCCGTGCTCGACGATCGCGTTGAAGACCGTGGTGCCGGCGCACAGCAGCGGTGCCGCCTCGGCGGAGCGCAGGGCGTCGGGGATGGGAATGACGTGACGCCAGTCGCCGGCGCGTATGTGGCTGGCGAAGGTGCCCCCTTGATCACGGAAGATGACGTCGTCCTTCTGTGGGCACAGGTGTTGCTGCCCGGACAGGCACCATTCGCAGTGGAAGCAGGAGCCGGCGATGGCCCCCACGCCGACACGCCGGCCGATCTGCAACTGCTGGGGGTCGACGGCGGAGCCGACTGCCGTCACGGTGCCGATGCCCTCGTGTCCGGCGACGGCGGGGAAGCGGTTCAGACCGAAGTGGTCGTCGATCAGGCCCATGTCGGTCTGGCAGATGCCGCTGTGGGTGAGTGCCACGTCGACTTCCAGCGGGCCCAGCGGCGCGGGCTCGTACTCGTATGGACGGGTGGGTCCTGCTGCCTGGTCCACCACATAGGCGCGGACGGTCATGACGTATCCAATCGTGGGTGGGGATTACTCGGGCCGGCCGGGGCCGGGAATGATGGCGACCTGGTTGTGATGGTCACGGTCCCCGGGCGGGATGGTGAGGTGCTGGACGTGGCCAAGGAGCCGCGCGTCCGCAACCGTCTCGGGTAGGACCGAGCTGGGGTTTTGGTAGTGGTGGTGCGATCGCGGAGTCCGGCGATGGTCAGGACACGGGCGAGGTGTCGCGCGGCGGTGTGTTCGGCGGTGGTCGGTGGGCAGGTGCGCCCGTGAGATACGGAACTTCGGTCGGATGCCGGTGTCCCGGTATTCCCCATCTCGTGTGCGTCGCGTTTTCGCCTGCTGGTAATCGCCTCGACTGTGGAGAGGCTGCCGTACATCGGCGCGCGCGAGAAGTTCTCAGGTCTTCCTGTTCTGCGCCCCTGATCAGCGCTGACCGGGCGAGAACTACTCGCGGACCCGGCCCCACGGCTTGAAGACCGAGAGCACCATCGCGAGACTCAGCAGCACCATGGCGGTGACGGCGAGGAACGCGACGAACCAGATGTCCTGCAACGGTTGTTCGCCCGAGGCGAGTTCGGTGATCGGGCCCAAGAAGGCCAGCATCATCACACAGGCGATGACGTTGAGGGCCAGCTTCACCGCGACCCACCGGTAGCGAACGAGTCCCCACTTGGTCGCCAGCCCGAGCAGGACACCGGTGACAAGGCAGACCACTCCCGCTGCGAGAGCCGACAGCAGCAGGGGAACGACGAAGAAGTCCGCGAGTGCCTGGTATACGGCGGTGCGGTCGTCGCCCGCGCGTACCCAGCCGATCACCACCAGAACGGCGGAGATGACATCTATGCCGATCCAGGCTCCCGCCGACACGACATGCGTGGCCAGGATGCTCTTGCGCAGCCGAGCCGGGATGCGCCAGCGGACTCGGTTCACCCGTGCCGGCGGAGTGGTTCGGGGTGTGGTGAGGGTACTCATGGTCGTCCTTGTCTGCGGAGTGCTGGGGTACGGGTCAGGTGAGCTACGCACGCCACAGCCAGGTGGCCCGCTCGTACAACGGCTCGAAGCCGACGCGCACCATGTTGCGCAGCGACGGGTTGTGTTCACCGGGGCCTTCCACGCCGGTCTCGGCGACGAGCCAGCGGCAGCCCTCAGCGGTGGCCGCCCTGATGCGAGCGGTGAGCAGCGCCGACTGGGCGCCACGGCCTCGCGCTTCCGGGAGCGTCGCCCCGCCGAACATGTCGGCGCACTCCCCGTTCAGGAAGACACTTCCGACCGCGACGATCCGCTCATCCGCCCAGACCGCGTACTGCCGCCAGTTCGCCCTGCCCACGCATGACGCGGCCATCTCGGTCATTTCCGGGGAGGTGAACCCGAAGGTGGTCATCATGACCGTGGCCCACTCCCGGGCCTGATGGGCTTCGACGACGCCGACGCGCCAACCCGGATCCAGCGCGGCACGGTCGGTGACGGTGGGCAGATTTTCGATGTCGCAGCCCAGCTTGGTGAATCGGCTGCTCTCGGCGAGGCCCAGTTTCGCGGCGGTGTCGGCCCAGTCCGGTGGCAGCAACGGCGGTGCGATCATGAGCGAGCCCTGCGACACCCCCCGCTCCCGATAGAAGTCGCACACCCGGACCAGGCCGTCGACGGTGATCGGACTGTCGGCGCCGAACCCGCCGGCCCGGTTGAAGAAGTGGCTCGGGTCCGCGCGGATGGCCAGTGCCCGCGTCGAGCCCGCGTGCAACGAGCCGAGGCCCAAGGCCTCCCGCACGGACGTCGACGCGCTGGTCGCGAAGTCGACGTAAGCCATGATCTCGGTCAGCTCGGCAAGGCCGGGCGGCACGGTGGTCGTCATGCGTGATGCTCCCGTTCGTGGGGGTGGGGAGGAAGCTGGATCCGGACTTCCCTCGGGCCGTACTTCTCTCAGGCGGTGAGGACTTCCAGCGCGGCGGCGTGCACACCCGGCGCGGCGGCGAGGTAGCTCCCGTCGGTCAGTTCCCACGGTTTGCCCTCGATGTCGGTGACGACGCCTCCGGCTTCCTGGACCAGCAGCACACCTGCCGCGTGGGACCGGACGTTGTCGAACTGCCAGTGCAGGTCCATGCGGCCCGCGGCGACCTGGGCCAGCTGGTGGGTCACAGGGACGGAGACCCGCACATGAAGGGCGGCGTTTGTCATCGCGGTGAAGGCGGAGCCCATCCGCTGCGCGAGCTCGGGGTCGTGACCGGGCCGGGCCTGGCCGGTCCCGGTCAGTGCGCCGTCCAACGACGACTTGACCGAAACCCGCAGCCGTACACCGTTGAGGAACGCCCCGCCACCCTCGGTCGCGGTGAACATCTCGTCGTGGACCGGGAAGTGGACCACCGCCAGCACCGGGCGGCCGTCACGGACGAGGCTCACGCCGATGTTCCAGTCGGGCATGCCCTGCACGGCGTTGACGTTGCCGCCGACCGGGTCGATGAGCCACCACTCGCCCATGGCCAGCGGTCCCGATCCGTGTTCGTCGTTGAGCCAGCCCGCGCTCGGCAGGGCCTCGGTCAGTGCTGGGCGCAACGTGTCGACAACGGCCGCGTCATTGGCCTGGAGGTTCGCGAGCAGTTCGGGGAGCGCGGGCGGACGGGACTCGGTGGAATAGCGCGTCATCATCCGGGCGCCGGCGTGGCGGACGGCGGCGACGGTGGCGGCAAGCAGGTCCTGGCTCATGGGATGCTCCTGAAGTTAATTGAAGTGGATCTGTGCCTCGTGAGGATTTACTTGTATGCAATTGGACTTGAATCTGCTGACCGTGCTGGACGCCCTGCTCGAAGAGGGCAGCGTGATGGGCGCGGCCGAGCGGCTGCACCTGTCCTCGCCCGCGGTCAGCCGCACCCTGGGCCGGCTTCGTACCGTCACCGGGGACGACATCCTGGTGCGCACCGGCCACTCGATGGCTCCCACCCCGTACGCGGTGTCGGTGCGGGAGGACGTTCACCGGCTGGTCAGGCAAGCGCACGAAGTGCTCTCGCCGATCCGTGAGCTGGACCCGGCCGAGATGAAGCGCACCTTCACGATCCAGTGTCACGACGCGGTGGCCGCGTCGCTGGTGCCGGTACTGGTCGACAGGATCCAGCAGCGGGCTAGCGGGGTGCAGTTGCGGGTGCTGGCGGAGAACACTGTCGACACCGACGACCTGCGACACGGGCGCGTCGACCTGGAACTCGGTGGTGGTAGGCCGAGTCTGCCCGAGTTCCGGTCGGAGCCGCTCGGCGACGATCGGCTCGTCGTGGCGATGCGTGCGGACCACCCTTGTGCCGCCGGACTCGACCTGGCCTCCTACGCGGCGCAGCCGCATGTGGTGATCTCCCGGCGTGGCCGTCTCACCGCGTCGATCGATGACGTGCTGGCCGCCGAAGGCCTGCGGCGCCGGGTGGTCGCGGCGGTGGCGACGGTGTCCACCGCCCTGCAGATCGCCGCCCGTGGCGACGCGTTGGTCACCTGCACGGCGATCCTCGGCCGTCCGCTCATCGAGGCGTTCGGGCTCCTCGCCCGGCCGCTGCCCATCGAGTCCCCGGCGGCGACGGTCAACTGCAACTGGCACCAGCGCTACGATTCCGACCCCGCCCACGCCTGGCTCCGCGAGCAGGTCCGGGCGTCGTTCGAGGAGATCACCGCCTGCTGACCACTCCGCCCACTCCGCCTGCTGACCACTTCGCCTATTCCGCCAGTGGCAGGGCCACGGCGCCGGGAAAGCCAGGCGTCTCGGCTTCGTCGAGCATCGCCGCCGCGACGGTCTCCCGGCTGACCTTCGCAGCGAGGTCGAAGGGAGGCGCGGACTCCAGGCCGACCGTGCGCCGGCGGGGGCTTTCCGGCCCGTCGGCGAGCATCCCGGCGTGGAAGACGGTGCCCCCGGCCGCGAGAACGGTGTTGTCGGCTTCGACCTTGTCCGCGAGCCGGTCGCCCAGCACCTTGGCGAGCACGCCCGCGCCCTCTCCCGCCACTTCGGCCGACTGGCCCGTGCCGTAGGCGCCGAGCCAGATGACGCGCCGCGGGCCGGCGGCGACTACGGCCCGGGCGCCGGTCAGGAGAATCCCGGCCCGGTCCGTGCCGAGCGCGGAAAGGACCACGGAATCCCCGTCCACGACGGCGGCGATACCGGCCGCGTCGTTCACGTCGCCCGCCACTATGCGCAGGTTCGGGGAGTCGGACACGATCCGCCCGGGATCACGCGCGATGGCGGTCACGGTGTGACCACGTCGCAGCGCCTGTCGAGTGAGGGCGATTCCGGTCTGGCCGGATGCCGCGAGGACGGTGAGGTTCATGCCGAGAACGCTAGGGAACCCATCACTTAACATCAAGTGCATGTATCTGACTTGCTAAGTTACCCAGACGCAATTGGCGGCTCTTCGAAGTGCTGGACCTTCACTGTCAGCTCGTCGTCCTCCTCGTCTGCTCCAAAGATGCCCAGACGACTACCGACAGCTACTGAACGTAATCGCTGCCCATGATCACGCGGAAGTGCTCGAACGGTGCTCATGATCACGCGGAAGTGCTCACGAAACTGCGGATCCTGCAACCGGTCAGAGGCGCGCCGCCTTCAGCGCCATGTGGAGCAGCAGCCGGTCCTCGCCCTCCGCCAGGTCCAGGCCCGTGAGCTGTTCGATCCGGGAGAGCCGGTAGTAGAGCGTCTGCCGGTGGATGCCGAGCGCCGAGGCCGTGCGGCCCGCCTGGCCCGCGTGGTCGAGGAAGACCTCCGCGGTGTGGGCCAGTTCGCCGTGGGCGGGGGAGAGCAGGGTCAGGACCGCGGGGTCGGGCGCCGTGGGCAGCGCCGTCAGCAGGCGGTACGCGCCCATCGACGCCCATCGCGCCACCGGGCCGAGCCGGGGCTGGGCCACCGAGGCGCGGGCCGCGCCCACCGCCTCGCGCCAGGCCTCCGGCAGCTCCGTCAGCCCCCGGCGCGGGGCGCAGACCCCGGCCCCGCCGGCCGGGCCCGCCGCCTCGCGCAGCCGCGCCGCGGCCGTCAGGACGGGGGCTTCCGCGTCCGCCGAGCGCAGCCGTACGAGCAGGGCCAGCGCCCCGTCGCCGTCCGCGCCGCGCGCCGCGTGCGCCCCGTACGGCGCGGGGAGCGGCAGGGTGCAGAGCGCCGCAGTCCCCGGCACGGCCCGGACCGGCGGCTCCTCGGCGCCCCACGGCGCCACGCAGAGCAGGAGGTGCGTCCCGTCCGCGCTCGGGCCCAGCGCCGCACGCAGCGCGGCCGACGCCGTCTCCCGCTGCCAGCCGGGGCCCGCGGCGAGGACGGCCCGCAGCTCCCTGGCGAGGTCGGTGCCCGCCTTCGCCTCGTCGGCGAGGAGTTCACCGATCCGCTCCGTCACCTCCATGGCCGCCGCGAGCGCGGCGCCGCCCGGCCCGGGGTCGGAGTCGTCGAGCAGCCAGACGTAGCCGAGGACCCGCCCCCGGTGGCGTACGGGCAGACAGATGCGGCCCCGGAACACCCCCGCGTCCGGCGCCGCCGGGATCCGGACGGGTCCTGACGCGTGGGTGATGCCGAAGTCCTCGAACCAGGCGCGGACGGCGGGCGTGGAGCGCCGCGTCAGGATCGAACGCGTCCTGACCGGGTCCATCGCCGTGTCGTCCTCGCTGTCGTGCACCCCGAAGGCGATCAGTCCGAAGTCCCGGTTCTCCAGGGTCGCCGGGACGCCGAGCAGTGCCGAGATCTCGTCGACCAGTTCCTGGTAATCGTCCTTCACCCGGACATTCTCCCACCGCCTTCAGACATCTGTCTGAGATCCGGGCCACGGATGCGTGACAGGTGTCGATGGCAGAGGATCGGAGCGATCCCTAGGTTTCACAGTGGTTCTCCTGCCGTTCCCCTGCCGCACCGTTCGATCCACCGTGGAGGTCCCTGTGCTGGGTCCCGTGATCCTTGCCGCGTCGCGCAGCGACGCCCTGCGCCGCACCCTGTCGGCCGCCCCGGTCACCAGGCCCGTGGTGAACCGATTCATCGCCGGCGAGTCCGTCGAGGAGACCACCCCCGTCGTCCGGTCCCTCGCCGACCAGGGCCTGGAGGTCACCCTCGACGTCCTCGGCGAGGACATCACGGACCCCGCCGCGGCGCTCGCCGCCCGGGACGCGTACCTGCGGCTGATCGAGGCCCTGGCGCCGCTGGAGCTGGGCGCCCGCGCCGAGATGTCGGTGAAGCTCTCCTCCTTCGGACAGGCGCTGCCCGGCGGGCACGACCTCGCCCTGAAGAACGTCACCGCCGTCGTCGAGGCCGCCGCCGCCGTCGGCACCACGGTCACCCTCGACGCCGAGGACCACACCACCATCGACTCGACGCTCGCCGTCCACGCCGAGCTGCGCGCACGCTTCCCGGAGACCGGTGCCGTCGTCCAGTCGTACCTCTTCCGTACCGAGGAGGACTGCCGCGCCCTGTCCGCGGCCGGCTCGCGCGTACGCCTCGTCAAGGGCGCCTACAAGGAGCCCGCCTCCGTCGCGTACCAGGACAAGGCCGAGGTCGACCGGGCGTACATCCGCTGTCTGCGGATTCTGATGGACGGCTCCGGGTACCCGATGGTCGGCACCCACGACCCGCGCATCGTCGCCATCGCCCAGGACCTCGCCCGGCGCGCCGGACGCAAGCCCGACGAGTACGAGTTCCAGATGCTGTACGGCATCCGGGAGGCCGAGCAGTTCCGGCTGGCGGCCGAGGGACACCGGATGCGTGTCTACATCGCGTACGGCACCGACTGGTACGGATATTTCATGCGCCGCCTCGCCGAGCGCCCCGCCAACCTCACGTTCTTCCTGCGTTCGCTGGTCAGCCGCGGCTGACCCCGCGCGCCCCACCGACCGCCGAAGAAGAGCAGACTTGCAGACAGAAGGAGATGCGGCCCCCATGGACGCTGTGACCCAGGTTCCCGCGCCGGTCAACGAGCCGGTGCACGGCTACGCCCCCGGCTCGCCCGAGCTGGCCCGGCTGGAGGTGCGGCTCAAGGAGCTGGCCGAGAACCCCGTCGACCTGCCGATGACCATCGGCGGCGAGAAGCGGATGGGCGGCGGCGAACGTGTCGACGTCGTCCAGCCGCACAACCACGGAGCCGTGCTCGGTACGTTCGCCGGCGCGACCCGGCAGGACGCCCAGGACGCGGTCGACGCCGCGCTCGCCGCCGCCCCGGCCTGGCGCGCGATGGCGTTCGACGACCGTGCCGCGATCATCCTGCGCGCCGCCGAACTGCTCGCGGGACCGTGGCGCGAGAAGCTCGCCGCCGCGACGATGCTCGGCCAGTCCAAGACGGCCCAGCAGGCCGAGATCGACTGTCCGTGCGAACTGGTCGACTTCTGGCGCTTCAACGTCAAGTACGCCCGTGACCTGCTCGCCGAGCAGCCGCCCGCCAACTCCCCGGGCGTCTGGAACCGGCTCGACCACCGCCCCCTCGAAGGCTTCGTCTACGCGATCACGCCGTTCAACTTCTCGGCGATCGCCGGCAACCTGCCCACCGCGCCCGCCCTCATGGGCAACGTGGTCGTCTGGAAGCCGTCCCCGACGCAGACCCTCGCCGCGGTGCTGCTCATGGAGCTGCTGGAGGAGGCGGGACTGCCCAAGGGCGTCATCAACCTCGTGACGGGCGACGGCATCGCCGTCTCCGACGTGGCCCTCACCCACCCCGAGCTGGCGGGCATCCACTTCACCGGCTCGACCAGGACCTTCCAGCACCTGTGGAAGACGGTCGGCGCCAACATCGAGACGTACCGCTCCTACCCGCGGATCGTCGGTGAGACCGGTGGCAAGGACTTCGTCGTCGCCCACCCGAGCGCCGACCGTGCCGTCCTCAAGACGGCGCTGACCCGGGGCTCCTTCGAGTACCAGGGCCAGAAGTGCTCCGCGTCGTCGCGCGCGTACGTCCCCGCCTCGATCTGGAACGACGGCTTCCAGGAGCAGTTCGCGGCCGAGGTCGACGGGATCGCCATGGGCGACGTCACCGATCTGACGAACTTCATCGGCGCCGTCATCGACGAGCGCTCCTTCGCCAAGAACAAGGCCGCCATCGACCGCGCCGCCGCCGACCCGAGCTGCACGATCGTCGCGGGCGGCACGTACGACGACTCCGTCGGCTACTTCGTCCGGCCCACCGTCATCGTCTGCACCGACCCCGAGAACGAGGTCTTCACGACCGAGTACTTCGGTCCGATCCTCGCGGTGCACGTCTACGCCGACGCCGACTACGACGCCGTGCTCGACCAGATGGAGTCCGTCTCGGCGTACGCCCTGACCGGCTCGGTCATCGCGGGCGACCGCGCCGCCGCCGCCCACGCGATGGAAAAGCTGCGCTACGCGGCCGGCAACTTCTACATCAACGACAAGTCGACCGGCGCGGTCGTCGGCCAGCAGCCCTTCGGCGGCGGCCGGGCCTCCGGCACCAACGACAAGGCGGGCGCCCCGCAGAACCTGATGCGCTGGACGCTGACCCGCGCCATCAAGGAGACGCTGGTCCCGCCGACGGACTACCGCTACCCGCACATGGGCTGACACCACCCCCGGGGCTCCGCGCCCCGTCGCCCCTCCCGGGTTCCGCCCCCGTACCGGTCACCACACACCCCTCCGGTACGGGGGCGGCTCCACTCCTGCCGCGCCGGGTACGTCAGACCCTGCGCCAGCGGGCCATCGCCCACGAGAAGAGCCCGAACAGCATCAGCCCCACCGCGACCAGCGCCAGCAGCCAGGGCCCCGCGGAGGTCTCGGTGAACGAGCGCAGCGTGTCGTCGACCCCCTTCGCCCGGTCCGGCTCGTACGCGACCGCCGCCAGCACCACGAAGACCCCCGCCGCCGCGAACAGGGCCCCGCGCGCCGTGCCGCCGCCGACGCCCGTCACATCGACGAACCGCCTGACAGGCCGGGACATCTCGGCGAGCTTCAGATGCTTGTGGTACTTCCGGAGCACCGCGCGGACGCCGATCCACAGGCCCGCCGCCGCGATGGCCGCCCCGGCGACGCCCACGATCCACCGGCCGCCGGGCAGTTCCAGCGCCCTGGCCGTGATGTCCCGGGACTCCTGGTCGCTCGAACCGCTTCCGCTGCCCTCGTCCCCGGCGGCGAACGCCAGCACCGAGTAGGCGGTGAACCCGTAGAAGACGGCGCGTCCCGCCGACAGCAGCCGCTTGCCCGCCTTGTGCCCGTCGGGCCCCGCCGCGCCGAACAGCGCCTCGGAGAGCCGCCACAGCGCCATGCCCACCAGCCCGGCCCCGAGGGCCCAGAGCAGTACGGCGCCCATCGGTTTCTCCGCTATCTCCGCGAGCGCGCCACCCCGGTCGGCCTGCTGACCGCCCTCGCCGCTGCCGCTGCCGCTGCCGCTGCCGCCGCCGTCACCGAACGCGACGCGCAGCGCGAGCACCCCGACGAGCAGATAGATCGCCCCGCGCGCGACGAAGCCCCAGCGGGCCGCCGCGTCCATGGCCTTGCTGTCGGCCGCCTGCTCAGCGGTACCGCGTCCCTTGTCCGTCAACGTCCGTGCGTTCATGAGTGGCCTCCGCCGCATCGGGTTCCCCCGCCCGGGGCCCGGAAACGACGGCGGAGGGGCCCGGCGCCGAGCTCGGTCCGCCACGCGCCGTCGGCAGCGGCGCGGGAGCCACCGTCTCAGATAGTAGGAAGTCCGAGTAATCGTGGAGACAGACCGGCCTTCCTCGCTTAGCTTGGAATGAGCCGAACGTCTCGCTCCATCCAGCGAATGGCGGCCGTTGGCACGCGCCCCCACGCAGGCAACCCCTGCCGCGTATGCCCCCCGCCCCTTCCGGCGCCTCGCAGATGCATCACGCGGCCCTGCCGCGTGGCTCAGCTATCTCAAGGAGTCGATCACCATGGCCGAGACCACTGTCCGTCGCCGCGTCCGTCACACCCCGCGTACCAGCGAGTCCGAGCGCAAGAACGCCGCCGCCGCCCTCCAGCGCGCGCTCGACCGGAGGGACAACGGCGGCGCGACCGGCCACTGACGCGACCGGCCACTGACGCGACCGGCCTTTGACGCGCGACCGGCCACCGGTCGGAGCGGCGGCGTCAGCGCGTGATCGTGAAGTGGTCCACCCGGTGGCCCGTCTCCGCGAGCGCCGAGACCGTGAGCGCCGGGCGGGCCCCGGGCACCACCTCGACGGCGAGGAACGAGAACCCGGTGTAGCGCACGCGCGACCACTCCACCGTCTCGGCGGCCTTCGCGCCGCCCTTCGCCCAGTGGTACGTGGGGACGGACTCCAGGTCGGCGACATGGCCCTCGTAGCTGTCCGGTACGGGGAAGTCGTACAGCGCCTTGCCCGCGCCGCCCGCCGTCACGTACACGATGCCGTCCCGTACGGAGCTGACGGACTCGCCGATCGGGACCGTGCGCCCGACCGCGCCGCCGCGCAGCGCGTCCGTCCGCTCGTACACGTGGTTGTGGCCGTTGATCACCAGATCCACCCGGTGCTTGTCGAAGAGCGGCACCCACGCGTCGCGCACCCCGCCGTCCGACGCGTGCGCGTTCGTCGTGGAGAAGGCGCAGTGGTGGAAGAAGACCACGACGAAGTCGATGTCCTTGTCCTTGCGCAGCTCGCCCAGGCGCCGGTCCAGCCAGCGCGTCTGGGCGCCGTCCGTGTACCCGGTGTTGGCGCGGATCTCGTTCGACACGTCGTTGGCGTCCAGCGCCACCACACCCACATTGCCGTACGTGAACGAGTAGACGCCCGGTGACTTCTCCGCGTCCGGACCGTCGCCCGGCAGGGTCCAGCGCGCGTTCTGCCCGCCGTAGCCGTTCGGCGAGTACCAGGCCTCCATGTCGTGGTTGCCGGTGGTCACCATCCACGGCACCCGCGAGGCCACCGACTCCGTCTGCGCGAGGAACTGGTCCCACACCCGCGCGTCATAGGTGTCCGCCGCCTGCCCCTGGCCGCTGCTGTCCGCGTAGCAGATGTCCCCCGCGTGCAGGTGGAAGGCCGGGTTCTGGCCCAGGATCACCTGGTCGTTGGCGAGCGCGTCGTACGAGACGCCCTGGTCGCCGAAGGCCGTGAAGACGAACGCCCCGGCGTGGGACGGGGCGGTACGGAACGTCCCGACCGTCCCGAGGTTGCGCCCGTCCGCCGGGTCGAACCCGGCGTGGCCGACGCCGTAGTAGTACGTCGTGCCGGGGCGCAGCCGCTCCAGCGAGGCGTGCAGGTAGTACTGGTCCACGGCGGGCAGCTTCGCCGAGAGCGACGGCGTGTGCAGCGGCCGGACCTCGGCCCTGATCCGCCGGCCCAGGTCCCAGGGCTTCAGCCCCACCCGCAGATACGGGTCCTTCACCGGCAGCGGCACCTGCCAGGACACCGACATCATGGTCTTCGGGTCCGCACCGAAGGCGAGATGGCGTCCGAACGGGGCGACCAGCGCCCCGTCCACCCGGGTGGCGGCCGACGACGGCAGGACGCCGGGGGCGACGGCCGCGTTGTCGGCGGTGGCGGCGCTGGAACCCAGCAGCCCGGCGCCGGCCACGGTGGACGCGGCCACGGTCCCGGCGCGCAGCAGGCCGCGCCGGCCGATCGTGGCCCGCAGGTACTCGTGCTGCTCCGGCATGGTCATGCGGGAGGCGAGATGGTCGGGGATCCCGACGCGGGGAGTGTCCATGGACCGACCGTGACACCGGCCGGTGGCGGATGCGTGGAGCAAAGACGTACAAAGGGCGACCGGTTCGCAATGTGTCCACAGAATGGACGCGTCGTGTCAAGCGCTGGGACGCGGAGTAGGGTGCCGTCATGTCTCGCAGCCTCAATCTCGCAGTGATCCCCGGTGACGGCATCGGCCAGGAGGTCGTGGCTCAGGGCCTCAAGGTCCTGAGTGCGGTTCTCCCGCAGGATGTGAAGCTGGAGACCAAGGAGTACGACCTCGGCGCCCGCCGCTGGCACCGTACCGGGGAAACCCTCCCGGACACGGAGCTGGAGGCCCTGAAGGCGCACGACGCCATCCTCCTCGGCGCGATCGGTGACCCGTCCGTGCCGTCCGGCGTCCTGGAGCGCGGGCTGCTGCTCAAGCTGCGCTTCGCCTTCGACCACTACGTGAACCTGCGTCCGTCGAAGCTCTTCCCCAACACGGACACCCCGCTGGCCGGCCGCCCGGACATCGACTTCGTCGTCGTCCGCGAGGGCACCGAGGGCCCGTACACCGGCAACGGCGGCTCGCTGCGCACCGGTACGCCCGCCGAGGTGGCCACCGAGGTGAGCCTCAATACGGCGTACGGCGTCGAGCGGGTCGTCCGCGACGCGTACGAGCGGGCCAACTCCCGTCCCCGCAAGAAGCTGACGCTGGTCCACAAGAACAACGTCCTCGTCTACGCGGGCCACATGTGGAAGAACATCTTCGACCGGGTGGGCCAGGAGTACCCCGAGGTCACCACCGACTACCTGCACGTCGACGCCGCGACGATCTTCTTCGTCACCCAGCCGGACCGCTTCGACGTGATCGTCACCGACAACCTCTTCGGTGACATCCTCACCGACCTCGCCGCTGCCGTGACCGGCGGCATCGGCCTGGCCGCGTCCGCGAACATCAATCCGGACCGTACGTTCCCGTCCATGTTCGAGCCGGTCCACGGATCGGCCCCGGACATCGCGGGCCAGGGCAAGGCCGACCCCACGGCCACCGTCCTCTCCGTCGCCCTCCTGCTGAGGCACCTCGGCTTCGACGCCGAGGCCGTCCGGATCGAGGAGGCCGTCGCGGCCGACCTCGCCGGGCGCGACGGTACGGCGTCCCCGCGCACCACCGACGAGATCGGCGACGCGCTCGCGGTACGCGTAGCGAGCTGACCCGTCGACTTCTTACGCAGCCGCCGGGTCCACTGCCCGGCGGCTGCTTCGTGCTGTGCGGCCACCGGGCACCGACACCAGTTCCCGGATCGCACTCACCCTTGTTTCCCGCGCCACCCCACCCGAGTGATAATCGCTGTGGGCCGCGGCATGCGGGAATGCTCGGACGTCCTATCAGCAGTAGCGGCGTGAGCGCGGTCCGTCACAACCCAACGTGAAGGACGAGTATTCATGACCACGCCCACGCACACGCCCACGATCGAACTGAAGCCCTCCTCGCACCCGCTGTCCGACGCGGAGCGCGAGGCCCGGCTGGCCGACCCCGGCTTCGGCCGTCACTTCACCGACCACATGGTGACGATCCGCTGGACCGAGGGCAGGGGCTGGCACGACGCGCAGCTCGTCCCGTACGGGCCGCTCTCGCTCGACCCGGCCAACATGACCCTGCACTACGCGCAGGAGATCTTCGAGGGGCTCAAGGCCTACCGGCTGCCCGACGGCTCGGTCGCCACCTTCCGCCCCGAGGCCAACGCGGCCCGCTTCCAGCGCTCGGCCCGCCGCATCGCCATGCCGGAGCTGCCCACCGAGACCTTCCTCGCGGCGTGCGACGCGCTGGTCCAGCAGGACGAGGCGTGGGTCCCCGCGCACGGCGGTGAGGAATCCCTCTACCTGCGCCCGTTCATGATCGCGACCGAGGTCGGCCTCGGCGTGCGCCCGGCCAACGAGTACCTGTTCCTGGTCATCGCCTCGCCCGCCGGCGCGTACTTCCCCGGCGGCGTGCAGCCGGTCTCCGTCTGGCTCTCGGAGAACTACGTCCGCGCCGTCCCCGGCGGCATCGGCGACGCCAAGACCGGCGGCAACTACGCGGCCTCCCTGCTCGCCCAGGCCGAGGCGGCGGAGAAGGGCTGCGCCCAGGTGGTCTGGCTCGACGCGCTGGAGCACCGCTGGGTCGAGGAGATGGGCGGCATGAACCTGTACTTCGTGTACGGCGACCGCATCGTCACCCCCCAGCTCAACGGCTCGCTCCTGGCGGGCGTCACCCGTGACTCGCTCCTCACGCTGGCTGCCGACCTCGGCTACACCTCCGAGGAGGGGCGCATCTCCACGGAGGACTGGCGCCGCGACACCGAGAACGGCACCCTGACGGAGGTCTTCGCCTGCGGTACGGCCGCGGTGATCACCCCGGTCGGCACCGTCAAGTCGGCGAGCGGCGAGTGGACGCAGTCGGGCGGCGAGCCCGGCGAGGTCACCATGAAGCTGCGCCGGGCGCTGCTCGACATCCAGCGGGGCATCACGCCCGACCTGCACGGCTGGATGCACCGGCTCGGCTGACGTACGAGGCTGACGTACGGGGCCGGTCGTGCCAGGCCGGTCGCAGGAGGCTGGTCGTACGAGGGGGTCCGCGCCCGCACCGCACGGGCGCGGACCCCGCGCGTTCGCCCCGGTCCCACGGGCGCCGGTTCGTATCGTGAGACGGGTCTTTCCGGACGAGCGAGACATGCGAAAATCGACCCGTGCTCTCGTTCGCCATCATTATCGGCAGCAAGCGCGCCGGTCCGCAGTGACCGCCCCGTACCACCCCGTACGGCGCGGCCATCGTGCCCCAGACCCGCGCGCAGACCTCTCGCACCCGCGAGGGGTTTTTTCGTTTTCCGGCCCCACCCCGGCCGAAAACGAGCGGCACGCGATGATGGGGGCAAGTGGAGCCAGACCTTCCACTCGACAGGAGCAGGACACCATGACCACAGAGTCCACGGCGGCCGACGACAGTTTCCATGTCTTCGACACGACGCTGCGCGACGGGGCGCAGCGTGAGGGCATCAATCTGACCGTCGCCGACAAGCTGGCCATCGCCCGGTATCTGGACGACTTCGGCGTGGGCTTCATCGAGGGCGGCTGGCCCGGCGCCAACCCGCGCGACACCGAGTTCTTCGCCCGTGCGCGGCAGGAGATCGACTTCCGGCACGCCCAGCTCGTCGCCTTCGGCTCCACCCGCCGCCCCGGGGCGAAAGCCTCCGAGGACCCTCAGGTCAGAGCCCTGGTCGAGTCCGGCGCCCCGGTGGTGACCCTCGTCGCCAAGTCGCACGACCGCCATGTCGAGCTGGCTCTGCGCACCACGCTGGACGAGAACGTCGCCATGGTCCGCGACACCGTCTCGTACCTGCGTGAGCAGGGCCGCCGCGTCTTCGTCGACTGCGAACACTTCTTCGACGGCTACCGCGCCAACCCCGAGTACGCCAAGTCCGTCGTCCGCGCCGCCGCCGAGTCCGGCGCCGACGTGGTCATCCTCTGTGACACCAACGGCGGCATGCTGCCCGCGCAGATCCAGGCCGTCGTCGCCACCGTCCTCGCCGACACCGGCGCCCGCCTCGGCATCCACGCCCAGGACGACACCGGCTGCGCCGTCGCCAACACCCTCGCCGCCGTCGACGCCGGCGCCACGCACGTCCAGTGCACGGCCAACGGCTACGGCGAGCGCGTCGGAAACGCCAACCTCTTCCCCGTCGTCGCCGCGCTGGAGCTGAAGTACGACAAGCGCGTCCTGCCCGAGGGTTCGCTCGCCGAGATGACCCGGATCTCGCACGCCATCGCCGAGATCGTCAACCTCGCCCCCTCCACCCACCAGCCGTACGTCGGCGTCTCGGCCTTCGCGCACAAGGGCGGACTCCACGCCTCCGCGATCAAGGTCGACCCCGACCTCTACCAGCACATCGCCCCCGAGCAGGTCGGTAACACCATGCGGATGCTCGTCTCCGACATGGCGGGCCGCGCCTCCGTCGAGCTGAAGGGCAAGGAGCTGGGCATCGACCTCGGCGGCGACCGCGAACTGGTCGGCCGGGTCGTCGGCCGGGTCAAGGAGCAGGAGCTGAAGGGGTACACGTACGAGGCCGCCGACGCCTCCTTCGAGCTGATGCTCCGCGAGGAGGTCGAGGGCCGGCCGCGCCAGTACTTCCGTACGGAGTCCTGGCGCGCGATCGTCGAGGACCGCCCCGACGGCACCCACGCCAACGAGGCGACGGTGAAGCTGTGGGCCAAGGGCGAGCGCATCGTCGCCACCGCCGAGGGCAACGGCCCCGTCAACGCGCTGGACCGGTCCATGCGGGCGGGGCTTGAGCGCATCTACCCGCAGCTCGCCAAGTTGGAGCTGGTGGACTACAAGGTCCGCATCCTGGAGGGCCGGCACGGTACCGAGTCCACCACCCGCGTGCTGATCACCACGAGCGACGGCACGGGCGAGTGGTCGACCGTGGGGGTCGGCGAGAACGTGATCGCCGCGTCCTGGCAGGCGCTGGAGGACGCGTACACGTACGGACTGCTCCGCGCCGGGATCGAGCCGGCGGAGTAGGCCGGGCGGGGTAGGGCGGGCGACGGTAAGGCGGGCGGAGCGGGGCCGGCGCAGTGGCCGGCGCGGCGTGGCGGGCGCGCGCCGCCCGGCGCGCCTCTCCCGGCGTCCCGCCTCCGTCCCGCCTCCGCCCGTCCGGTATTGCCCCGCTTCGGGTAGCGTCGACGTATGAGGTCGAGGCTGATTTTCCTTCTGTCCGGGCTGCTTCTCGCCCTGTCGGCCGCCGCCTTCGGGGCGGCTCCCGGCGCGCAGGCGGCCACCACGGGTCCCGGGACCGTGGCCGAGGCCCTGAAGAAAGGCCCGGTCTATGTGGATCCGGGGGCCAGGGACCAGCTCTCGGCCGCCCAGGCCGACGCCCTGACGAAGAAGATCAAGGACGCCGACAAGCCGCTCTTCGTGGCGGTCCTGCCGGACAACGCGCGGTTCCCGGCGGCCAGCGTGCTGCGTACCGTACGGACCGACACCGGTGTGACGGGGCTGTACGCCATCCGCCTCGGCGACCGGTTCAACGCGGGCGCCGACCCGTCCGTCCTCTCCCGGCAGGCCGTCTCGAACCTGGTCGCCGGGGTCAAGGCGGGCGGCGGAACCGTCGACGCCGCCACCCAGCTCAGCGACTTCGTGGACCAGGCGCTCCCGCAGACCCGCGGCCGGGCGCCGGACTCCTGGGGCGGCGGCTCGGGCGACGGCGGCGGCAGCTCGTCCGCAGGACTGATCGTGCTCGGCTCGGTGGTCGTGGTGGGCGGCGCGGGCGCCTACGCCGTGGTGCGCAGGAACCGGCGGAAGCAACTGGAGCGCGAGCAGGCGGCCCTGGACAAGCTGCGGGTCGTCGTGGACGAGGACATCACCGCGTTCGGCGAGGAGCTGGACCGGCTCGACTTCCACCCCTCGGAACCGGGCGCCGACGACGCGATGCGCGGCGACTACGCCCACTCGCTGGACGCCTACGAACAGGCGAAGTCCCTCATGGGCTCGGCCCGGCGCCCCGACGACGTACGCGGGGTGACCCGGACGCTGGAGGACGGCCGCTTCTCGCTGGCGACGCTGGCCGCGCGCAGGGAAGGCGCCCCGCTGCCGGAGCGCCGCTCGCCGTGCTTCTTCGACCCGCGCCACGGCCCGTCGACCACGGACGCGCAGTGGTCCCCGCCCGAGGGGGCGCGGCGTACGGTCCCGGTCTGCGCGGCGGACGCGGCGCGGCTGGCCGACGGCGAGGACCCGATGATCCGTACGGTCAGGACCGACCAGGGGCCGCGCCCGTACTGGGACGCGGGCCCGGCGTACGGACCGTGGGCCGGCGGCTACTTCGGCGGCGGGCTGCTGCCGGGCCTGCTCGTGGGCACGATGCTCGGGTCGATGATGGCGAGCCCCGCCTACGCCGCGGACTTCGGCGGCGGTGACGGCTCGGGCTTCGCGGGCGGCGACCAGTCGGGCGCCGACTTCAACCCGGACGATTTCGGGGGCGGCGGTTTCGGCGGGGGAGGGGACTTCGGCGGGGGCGGCGACTTCGGGGGCGGCGGTGACTTCGGCGGGGGCGGCTTCTAGCGCGCGGAGGGCACTCCTACTGTCGTAGCCTCCCCGCGCCGCCGCCGTACTCTCGTACCCGCCGGTCGCCGTACTCGCGTCCCCACGGCTGTTGTCCGTGGCCTCAGGCGGCCTCGGGGCCCTGCTTGATCGCGGAGATGTCGAAGCCCAGCTTGACCTTGTCGCTGACCATCACACCGCCGGTCTCCAGCGCCGCGTTCCAGGTCAGGCCCCAGTCGGAGCGCAGGATCGTCGCGCTGCCCTCGAAGCCGACGCGCTCGTTGCCGTACACGTCGGTGGCGGAGCCGTGGAACTCCAGGTCGATGGAGAGCGGCCGGGTGACGTCCTTGATCGTCAGGTCGCCGGTGATGCGGTACGTCTCCGCGTCGATCTGCTCGGCGGCGGTGGAGCGGAACGTCATCGCCGGGAACGTCTCGGTGTCGAAGAAGTCGGCGCCGCGCAGGTGACCGTCGCGGTCGGGCGCGCCGGTGTCGATGCTGGCGATCGAGACGTCGATGGCGGCCGTGGACTTCGCCGGGTCGGAGCCGTCCAGCTGGAGCGAGCCCTCGTGCTCGGTGAAGGTGCCCCGCACGTTGGTCACCATGGCGTGGCGCACGGTGAAGCTGATCGTGCTGTGCGCGGGGTCGATGGTGTACGCGCCGGTGAGCGCGGCCAGGGCCGGGTCCGCCTCGATGGTGGCGGTCGGGGCGGTGCTGTCGTTCTTACGGCCGAAGAGAGCCATGATTCCTCCAGGTGCAGGGTTGTTTAAGCTTCAACGAGTCCCACCATAGACCCATCTCGTTCAAGGTTCAACAATATCGCGATATTCACACGAAAGGGCGATGCGGATCCTCTGGCGGACGCGCGTAGACATCGGGCAGGATCGGCCCCGCACCGCCCCGCACCGCCCCGCACCCGCACCGCCCTGCTCCACCGCACCGCCTACCCCACGACGCCACGGTCTTCAGCAGGAGGTACTCCCCCCATGAAAATCCGCTCCGTCCTCAGCGCTCTCGCCCTGGTCCTCGGCGCTCTCCTCGCCCCCGGCTTCGGTGTGTTCGGCTCCGCCACCGACGCCCAGGCGGCCACGAAGATCACGCACGCCACCGGAGCCTCGATGTTCAACTCCTCCGGCATCGCCTGGGTCTCCACCGGCGGCTGCTCGGACCGGAACAACGGAAGCTGCACCTCGTTCGACCAGCTCAACCTGGACACCGCCAAGGGGGCGCAGACGCTGAAGAGCGCCACGGGCTGCGCCCTCACCATCACCGGAGGCACGGAGACCGGGCACGCGAGCGGCACGTACTCGCACTGGAACGGCTACAAGCTCGACTTCCGCCCGACCACCTGTCTCACCAACTACATCAAGAACACCTTCACGTACATCGGGGTGCGCGGTGACGGCGCCCCGCAGTGGCAGTCCGGCTCCGGCAACGTCTACGCCGACGAGGGCAACCACTGGGACGTCACGTACCACAACTGCGGCGGCTGCTGACCCCCGCGCAGCGCTGACCCCGCACAGCGCGGTGCCCCGCACGCTCCGTCCGTCACCGGGGGAGAGGCGGGGCACCGTCGTGTGGTGCGGCGGCCGGGGTCAGGAGCCGACCGAGACCGTCCAGCGGCGCGGGTTGCCGTCGTGCGCCGCGCCCGAGACGTCGGGCTGGCCGTCCGCCTGGACGTCGTCGTACGGGAACGCGTACCCGACCGGGTTGTTGTCGTGCACGATCCGGGCGAAGTGGTTGGTCACCGGGTCCCGGTAGTAGTCCGCCGCCGTCAGGCCGTTCGGCGTCTGGGTGTGGGTGAGCAGGGTCGAGCGGTTGAACGCCGCCGCGAGCCGGGCGAGCAGCCCCTTCTTGTCGTCCGAGTCGGCCGGGTTGTTGGCGAACGGGCCGCTGTTGCAGGTGAAGATGTCCATCGAGGTCGGCTTGGCGAAGGTGTGGCCGCCGTTGAAGGTGAGCGTGTCGCCGCTGACCCGGCCGGTGAAGACGCCCCGGCCGCCCTGGAGGTCGATGGTCAGATCGGTGGTGCGGTACTTCTCCCAGACCTGGTCCGCGTAACCCTCGAAGACTCCGCCGAACCCCGCCTGACCGGGCAGGTTCTGCGGCGAGATGACCCGCAGCACCTTCCCGTCCGCGTTGCGCAGGACCAGCTTGTCCCACGGGTGGCCGTCCTTCGCCGCCTGGGCGGTGAGCCCGTCCGCGATCCGCTCCAGCGCGCCCTCGGGCAGCGGGGCGACGGTGTGGGTGTCGTCGCCCTCCAGCGAGATGCCGATGGGCAGCGCCGTCACCAGGTCGACATAGCTGATGTTGGAGAAGAGCTGGTCCTGGTTGAAGGTGAACTCGCAGAACGACCAGGTGCGGCCGTAGTTGGGGTCCGCCTCGGTCGCGAACGCCGGCTCGACCAGCGCCGGGCCCGGGTTGAGGAAGAAGTCCAGCTTGTCGTCGCGTACGAAGTAGACGCGGGCGCCGAACATCTGCGGCAGCCTCAGGACGACGGGCGCGCCGCCCGCCGGGTTCAGCGGGATCGCGCAGTCCACCGGCAGCGGGGTCTGCGGGGCACCGACGGACTCCGGCCGGTAGACGCTGCCGTCGGCGCGCAGCAGTACCCAGCCGCCCTGGTCGTGGCCGGTGACATAGGCGTTGACCGAACCGGGCAGCGACGTGTTCTGGAGGGCGAGTTCGCAGGTCTCCGGGGCTGCCGAGGCCTGCGGGCTGAGAGCGCTTCCCCAGACGGGGTAGGTGAGCGCCGTCGCCGTGGCGGCCGTGCCGGTGAGGAACAGTCGGCGGGATATCACGGAAGTACTCCTGATACGTGGGGGTGCACGAGGGCGCGGCGGGTGGGAGGAGGCGCCCAGCGTGGCCCCCCAGCCTCGCGCCGGGTGGGGAACGAGTCAAGAGTTGAGGCCGAGAGCGCTCTCACACTCGCCGCCGAGATGACCGGACGTCACCCCGGTTGGCCGGGCCCGGAGTTGACGGACCGGCGGCGCTCCCCGTTGAAAGCGGTGGCGGGCGGTGCTAGGGTCTTTCGTTTGGATCTGGCTGGGTCAGGGAGCGGGGTCTGGTGCCGTGGATCGCAAGGCGGAGGAGGGAGGCGACGCGGAGCGTCGCCGACGGACGACAACGCCGCGAGGCGCGGTGCCAGGGCACGCGAGCCCAGCAAGATCCAAACGAGAGGCCCTAGACCAACGGGCAGCCGGTCGCCCATGTCCGCTCCGGAGGTCACCCGTGTCGCTGCCGCCCGCCTGGAACCGCCGTACCGTGCTCACCGCCCTGGCCGCCACCGCCACCGGCGCCGGCTCCCTCCCGTACGTGCCCGCCCATGCCGCCGAGCCCGTCGCCCGTACCCCTGCCGCCCCCGTCGCCGAACCGGCCGCCGAGCCCGCCGACCCGTTCGAGGAGCTGCGGCTGCGCTGGGTGGAGCTCGCGCTCGGCAGCGGCTACGACCCGGCCGCGGAGCCGTACGCCTCCCGCCTCACCGAGACCGGTGAGCTGGCCGCCCGCTTCCGGCGGACCATGGCCCCGGCCGCCGCCTCCCTCTGGCCCGACCACCCGTACGACCCGCCCGCCGGCATCACCCAGAGCTACGGCAGGCTCTGGACGATGACCCGCGCGTACGCCCAGCCGGGCACCGGGCTCACCGGGGACGCGGATCTCCTCGCCGCCGTGCTCCAGGGGCTCGACCACCTCGCCGCGACCGTCTACCACCCCGCGACCACCCCGTACGGCAACTGGTGGGAGTGGCAGATCGGCAGCCCCCGGCCGCTCATGGACATCACCGCCGTCCTGTACGACCGGCTCGGCGCCGCGCGGCGCGCCGCGGCGGCCGCCGCCGTCGACCACTTCATCCCCGACACCCTGCTCACCGACTACACGGGCACCAGCACCGGCGCCAACCGTGTCGACCTCTGCCGCTCCGTCGCCCTGCGCGGCGTCCTCGGCCGGGCGCCCGACCGGATCGCGCTCGCCCGCGACGCGCTCTCGCCCGTCTTCCCGTACGTCACGAAGGGCGACGGGCTCTATGCCGACGGATCGTTCGTCCAGCACACCTGGGTCGCCTACTCCGGGACGTACGGACAGGTCATGCTGGACGGTCTCGGGCGCCTCCTCACCCTGCTCGCCGGGTCGACCTGGGCCGTCACCGACCCGGAGCGGCAGAACGTCCTCGACAGCGTGGAGCGCGCGTACGCCCCGCTGATCTACCAGGGACTGATGATGGACAGCGTCAACGGGCGTGCCATCAGCCGCGGTTACCTCAGGTCCGACGAGCGGCAGGTGATGCGGAGCGACCACTTCCACGGCCAGGGGGTGATCGCCGCCGTCGCCCTCCTCGCGGGCGCGGCGGGCGCCGCCGAGCGCGCGCGCTGGACCGCGCTGCTCAAGGGGTGGATCGAACGGGACACGGTCTCACCCGTCCTCACCGCCCGCCAGTTCGACGTCGCCGATCTCGCCCGGCTGCGCGCCGTCGCCGCGTCGGACGTGCCCGCCGCCCCCGAACCGACCGGCCACACCCTCTTCGCCGCCATGGACCGGGCCGTGCACCGCCGCCCGGGGTGGGCCGCCAACATCGCCATGGCCTCCGACCGGATCGCGCACTACGAGTGCGGCAACGGCGAGAACCCGCGCGGCTGGCACACCGGCGCGGGGATGCTCCTGTGGTGGTGCGCGGGCGGGGACACCCAATCCACCGACCGGTCCACCGATCAGTCCACCGACCAGTACACGAACTGGTTCTGGCCCACGGTCGACCCGTACCGGCTGCCCGGTACGACGGTCTCCACCCGGCGCCTGCCGGACCGCGCGGGCGGCGAGTGGGGCGAGCCGAAACCGGCCGTACGGTGGGTCGGCGGCGCGACCGACAGGACGTACGCCGCCGTCGGGCAGCACCTCAAGGGGCTCGGTTCCACGCTGGAGGCCCGTAAGTCCTGGTTCTGCCTCGCGGACACCATCGTCTGCCTCGGCGCCGGGATCAGCGCCACGGACGGGGTGCCCGTCGAGACGATCGTCGACAACCGCAATCTGGGGGAGCGGCCAGAAACCGCCTTCACGCTCGGTCCCGGCGGGCCCAGGACCGGCTGGGCCCATCTCGCCGGCCACGGCGGCTGGGTCTTTCCCGGGGGCGCGCGGGTACGGACCCTCGCGGAGGCGCGCACCGGCGCGTGGAGCGACATCAACACCACCAGCTCACCCGAACGCCGTACCCGCCACTACCGGAGTCTCCTGCTCGACCACGGCACCGACCCGGTGGCCGCCTCGTACACGTATCTGCTGATGCCCGGCGCGTCCCGGCGCACCGTCGCCGCCCGCGCCGCCGACCGGCACTGGCTGGAGATCCTGGCCAACACGGACGCCGCGCAGGCCGTGGCGGTCCGCTCGCTGGGCTGCGCCGCCGCGAACTTCTGGCGCCCGGGGACGGCGGGGCCGCTCACCGCGACCGCCCCCGCGAGCGTCCTCGCCGTGGAACGGGGCCGTACCGCCACCCTTCACGTCAGCGAACCTCCCCGGACGGGGGAACCCCTGGAGATCGTCTGGGACCGGCCGCACCGCCCGGTACGGCGCGTCACGGCCCACGACCCGTCCGTCGAGGTCCTCGCCGCGGGCCGTACGGTACGGCTGAGGCTCACCCCGGGAACGGCCGGTGCCACCCATGGCTGCACCCTGGAGCTCCACTGAGGACTACCCGGCCTCGTAGTCCCCCCAAGGCGCTCCTCGTGGGCCCCGAAGTACTAGGGGGATCCCTACAACGGCCGGGGGTACGGTGCTGTGTGGTGACTCCGTAACGGGCCGGCTTCTGTCCATGCCCACCAGGAATACCGCCGGGAGACTGTGTGGAGTCGACGGCGCGCATTCCTTGGTGGTCTTCGTAGGGTTGGCACATGACCGTAGTGGACGAGACGCCGAGCGAGCCCACCGACGCCCGGGGCCGTGTGGCAGAACTGCACGCGCTGCGCGAGGCGGCCCGCCGAGGCCCCAGCGACCGCGCGACCGAGGCCCAGCGCGCCAAGGGCAAGCTCACCGCCCGTGAGCGCATCGAGCTGCTGCTCGACGAGGGATCGTTCAAGGAGGTCGAGCAGCTTCGCAGGCACCGGGCGACCGGCTTCGGCCTGGAGGCGAAGAAGCCGTACACCGACGGTGTGATCACCGGATGGGGCACGGTGGAGGGCCGTACGGTCTTCGTCTACGCCCACGACTTCCGGATCTTCGGCGGCGCCCTCGGTGAGGCGCACGCCACGAAGATCCACAAGATCATGGACATGGCCATCTCGGCCGGTGCCCCGCTGGTCTCGCTCAACGACGGCGCCGGCGCCCGGATCCAGGAGGGCGTCTCCGCACTCGCCGGGTACGGCGGCATCTTCCAGCGCAACACCCGCGCCTCCGGTGTCATCCCGCAGATCAGCGTGATGCTCGGCCCGTGCGCGGGCGGCGCGGCCTACAGCCCCGCGCTCACGGACTTCGTGTTCATGGTCCGCGAGACCTCGCAGATGTTCATCACGGGCCCCGACGTGGTCAAGGCCGTGACCGGCGAGGAGATCACCCAGAACGGCCTGGGCGGCGCGGACGTGCACGCCGAGACCTCGGGCGTCGCGCACTTCGCGTACGACGACGAGGAGACCTGCATCGCCGAGGTCCGCTACCTCCTGTCGATGCTTCCGCAGAACAACCGCGAGAACCCGCCCACGGTCGCCTCCGAGGACCCGGCGGACCGCCGCTCCGACGTGCTGCTCGACCTGGTGCCCGCCGACGGCAACCGCCCGTACGACATGCACAAGGTCATCGAGGAACTGGTCGACGACGGCGACTTCCTGGAGGTCCACGAGCGCTGGGCCCGCAACATCATCTGCGCGCTGGCCCGGGTCGACGGCCAGGTCGTCGGCATCGTCGCCAACCAGCCGCAGTCCCTGGCCGGGGTGCTGGACATCGAGGCATCGGAGAAAGCTGCACGCTTTGTCCAGATGTGTGATGCTTTTAACATTCCGATCGTTACGTTGCTGGACGTTCCCGGGTTCCTCCCGGGCGTCGACCAGGAGCACGGCGGAATCATCCGGCACGGTGCCAAACTGCTCTACGCCTACTGCAACGCGACCGTGCCGAGGATCTCCCTGATCCTGCGCAAGGCGTACGGAGGCGCGTACATCGTCATGGACTCCCAGTCCATCGGGGCCGACCTCACCTATGCCTGGCCGACCAACGAGATCGCGGTGATGGGCGCCGAAGGTGCCGCCAACGTCATCTTCCGCAAGCAGATCGCCGAGGCCGAGGACTCCGAGGCCATGCGTGCCCGCATGGTCAAGGAGTACAAGGCCGAGCTGATGCATCCCTACTACGCCGCGGAGCGCGGCCTCGTCGATGACGTCATCGACCCCGCCGAGACCCGCGAGGTCCTCGCGGGCGCACTCGCGATGCTCCGTACCAAGCACGCGGACCTGCCGTCCCGCAAGCACGGCAACCCCCCGCAGTGACGCGGCGCCCCGCGCGCCCCGCCGTCCCTGCCGAGACCAACGGAGACACGACTCCATGAGCGATGCCACGAACGAGTCCCTGCTGCGCGTCGAGAAGGGCCACGCCGACCCCGAGGAGCTGGCGGCCATCACCGCCATCCTGATGGCCCGCGCGGCGGCCAGGCCCGAGGCCCCGGCGCACCGGGGCCGCTCCACCGCCGGCTGGCGCCGTCTGGAGCGCACCCCCGGCTTCCGCGCCCCGCACAGTTGGCAGGGCTGACCCCGCCGCCGTACCGCGCACACGAAGAAGCCCCCGCACTTGGTGCGGGGGCTTCTTCGTGTGCGGATCCGGGCGGGTGCCCGGCGCCGCGTGGCGCCGGGCACCGGCCCGGACTCAAACGAAAGGTCTTAACGGAGTCGTGCCATGAGGGCGTGTTCGACGAGGGTGATGAGTCCGCTTTTGGCGTCGGCGCGGTGGCGGGCGTCGGTGGTGATGATGGGGGTGTCGGG
>NZ_JBITHL010000023.1:0-68219 GCF_044457965.1 Streptomyces sp. NPDC050509
GCGTCCAACGAACGATCTTGATCATGGAGCTGTGTCGTAGCCACAGCCAGAGCCTCCCATCACCCCATGATCAAGATCTAGCCCTGTAGTACTAGTAGGCGGCGGTGCCCAGCCGGAGCAGGGGCAGTACGTGGTGCCGTACGGCCGGGGCGAGCACCAGGCCCTCCTCCGCACCGGTCGTCCACCGCAGGTCGGCCAGTTCGGCGGCGGCGCGTGGGGTCCCGCCGACCCGCGTCTCGAAGACCGTCATCCGCATGGGCACCCCCTCCAGCGCGGCGACCGCCTCCACCTCGACCAGGAAGCGCGGCTCCTCGGGCACGACGCCCAACTCCTCGTCCAGCTCCCGTATCAGCGCGCCCGCCAGGCTCTCGCCCGGATCGGGTTTGCCGCCGGGCAGGTAGAAGAACTCCGGGGCCGCCTTCTTGCTGACGACCAAGAGCCGTCCCTGTCTGACGATCGCCGCGGCCACCACGATCAGGGGTTCCTGTGTCATGAACGCCAGTCTCGCAGTCGGATACCGTCCGGGAATGACGGAACGGACAGACGGACGGGCGAAGAGGGAACCGGTCGCGGAGACCTTCCCGCTGGGCGGCGGACTCCCCGTGCGGCGGCTGGGGTTCGGTACGGCGCAGCTCACCGGCCCCGGTTACTGGGGCCCGCGCGGCGAGCGGGCGGACGCCGTCGCCGTCCTGCGGCGCGCCGTCGAACGCGGGGTGACCCTGATCGACACGGCGGACAACTACGGGCCGGGGCTCGCGGAGGAGCTGGTCGCCGAGGCGCTGGCACCGTATCCGGCCGGGCTGACCGTGGCGACCAAGGGCGGCGTGGTGCGGACGAGCGACAGCGCCTGGCACGTCGACGGCCGCCCGGAGCGGCTGCGGGCGATGTGCGAGGCGAGCCTGCGCCGGCTGCGTACGGAGACGATCGGCCTGTACCAGCTCCACCGGCTGGATCCGGCGGTGCCGATGGAGGAGCAGCTGGGGGCCCTGGACGAGCTGCGGCGGGAGGGCAAGATCCGCTGCGTCGGCCTGGACACCGTCACCGCCGAGCAGCTCGAACGGGCGCTCTCCCTGACCGGGATCGACTCGGTGCAGAACCGCTTCAACCTCCTGGACCGCGCGTCGACGGGGGTGCTGGAGCTGTGCGAGACGCACGGGCTGGCGTTTCTGCCGTGGTTCCCGCTGGCCAACGGCGCGTTGACGGGTGCGGCGGCATCGGCCCTCGACTCCGTGGCCGGGCGCCACGGCGCCACACGCGGGCAGATCGCCCTGGCCTGGCTGCTGCACCGCTCCCCCGTGCTGTGCCCGACCCCGGGCACCGGTTCGCCCGCCCATCTCGACGAGAACCTGGGCGCCGCGGAGATCCGGCTGTCCGCCGAGGACCTGCGCGGCCTGGACGCGCTCGCCCCGCTCGATCGGCTCGATCCGCTCGATCCGCTCGGCTGAAGGAGTACCCGGTCAGGCGGTCACCTTGGCCATGAACGCGGCGACGTTCCCGACGGTCCGGTGGATCCGCTCCTCCAGGGTGAGCGACTCGGGGAGCCGGGAGCCGACGCCCGCGTCCTTCTTTCCCCGTACGTACAGCGAGCAGGCGAGGTCGCCGCACATGTACGTGCCCACCGTGTTGCCCTGCTGTCCGGCCTTTCCCGCCTTGGGCGCGACCATCAGGCAGACGCCACCGGTGTGCAGGGTCAGACAGATCGAGCACATGCTGCGCCGCGTCTGCCAGGAGGCGGGGCTGGGCGAGCGCAGCGCGAGGGCCCGGGGACGGCCGTCCAGCTCGGCGACGAGGTAGGCGCGGTCGGGGGCCTGCGGGTCCCGCCAGCCCAGGTAGTCCAGGTCGTCCCAGGGCCGGTCGGCCAGGTCGCGCGGCACGGAGAGCCGCTTGGCCTGGCCCTTGGTGCAGTTCACGAACGCGGTACGGATCTCTTGCTCGGTCAGCGGCTTCATGCACCGTAAGCTAATTTGCCTAAGTCTTATAGGCAAATGCATAATCGATTCAGGCTGATGAAGGGATGGCTATGGCTCGCGCAGGACTGACCACGGAACGCCTGGTCCGGGCCGGGGCGGAGCTGGCGGACGAGGTCGGCTTCGACCAGGTGACCGTCTCGGCGCTCGCCCGGCAGTTCGACGTCAAGGTCGCGAGCCTGTACTCGCACCTCAAGAACTCCCACGACCTCAGGACGAGGATCGCCCTGCTCGCCCTGGAGGAGCTGGCCGACCGGGGCGCCGCCGCCCTGGCCGGACGGGCCGGCAAGGACGCCCTGGCCGCCTTCGCCAACGTCTACCGCGACTACGCCCGGGAGCACCCCGGCCGCTACGCCGCCGCCCAGTACCGGCTCGACCCGGAGGCGGCGGCGGCGAGCGCCGGGGGCAGGCACGCGCGGATGACGCGGGCGATCCTGCGCGGCTACGACCTGACGGAACCGGACGAGACCCACGCCGTACGGATGCTGGGCAGCGTCTTCCACGGCTACGTCAGCCTGGAGCTGGCGGGCGGCTTCAGCCACAGCGCCCCCGACTCCCAGGAGTCGTGGTCCTGGACCCTCGACCGCCTCGACGCCTTGCTGCGGGGCTGGTCCGCGCCCTGAACGCGCGCGGCCACCACACGGACAGCCCTCCTCCCGGCCGCCCTCCCCTCCGGCCCCTTCCCCTCCGGCCCCCTCCCCGCCGACCACCCGACCGTCCGGCCTCACGCGGGCCCACCGACCAACAGGCTGAGCCCATGAGCACCCAGAACCACTGGACCACCACACCCGTCACCGCGGAGCTGCTGCGTGGCGCCATCGAAGTGGAGCGCACCGAGCACGGCGTGCTGCCGCACCGGCTGCCCGCCCGGGCCCGCGCGCAGTACGCCGACGGGCAGCTCACCATGGCCGAGTCCCAGCCCTCCGGGGTGCGGCTCGCCTTCCGTACCCGGGCCACCGCCCTGGAGCTGGACACCCTGCCCACCAAGCGCTCCTACGTCGGCGCCCCGCCCCGCCCGGACGGCGTGTACGACCTGCTCGTCGACGGCCGTCTCACGGGCCAGGCCAGTGTGACCGGCGGCAACACCCTGACCATCGACATGACCGCCGGGTCGGTGGAGCTCACGTCGGGGCCGGTCGGCACGCTCCGCTTCGGCGATCTGCCCGAGGGCGCCAAGGACATCGAGATCTGGCTGCCGCACAACGAGACCACCGAACTGTTCACCCTGCGCACCGATGCCCCGGTCGAGCCCGCGCCCGATCCGGGCCGCGCGGTGTGGCTGCACCACGGCAGTTCGATCAGCCACGGCTCCGACGCCGCGAGCCCCACCACCACCTGGCCGGCGCTGGCCGCCTCCCTCGCCGGTGTGGAGCTGATCAATCTGGGCCTGGCCGGCAGCGCCCTGCTCGACCCGTTCACCGCCCGCACGCTGCGGGACACCCCCGCCGACCTGATCAGCGTCAAGATCGGCATCAACCTGGTCAACGCCGACCTGATGCGTCTGCGTGCCTTCACCCCCGCCGTCCACGGCTTCCTCGACACCATCCGCGAGGGCCACCCCACCACCCCGCTGCTGGTCGTCTCGCCCATCCTCTGCCCCATCCACGAGGACACCCCCGGCCCCAGCGCCCCGGACTTCTCCGGCCTCGGCGAGGGGCGCCTGCGGTTCCGGGCCACGGGCGATCCCGCGGAGCGCGCACAGGGGAAGCTGACCCTGGGGGTCATCCGGGCGGAGCTGGCGCGGATCGTGGCACAGCGGGCGGCCGAGGATCCGAACCTGCACCTCCTCGACGGCCTCGCCCTCTACGGTGAGGCCGACTCCGCCGAACTGCCGCTGCCCGACGCCCTCCACCCGGACGCCGCCACCCACCGCCGTATGGGCGAACGCTTCGCCGAACTGGCCTTCGCCACCGACGGCCCGTTCCACGCGAGCCCAGCGAGATCCAACGAGAGGCGCTAGACGCCGTACGGCGTGCCCTGGTGGAAGTGGAGCAGCCAGGTGTCGCCGGTGAACCGCCACAGCGAACTGCGGTGGGCCCGGCGGCCGTCCGTCTCGGTGTCGAAGGTGAGGTGCACCACGTCGGGGGCGAGCTGTACGCCCCGCATCTTGGAGGTGGTGATCGGCCGGGGCACGGGCCCGCCGGGCGCCGTGAGCGCGGCGATGATGGTGTCGCGGGTCCACTCCCGGCCCGAGGAGCCGAACTCCCGGAACTCCGGGTGCAGCAGCTCCGCGAGGAGTGCCGGGCAGGCGCGGACGGCCGGGTCGAGAAGGCGCAGTTCGGCGCGGATGGCCGCGGCGATCGCGGAGGTGCGGTCAGTCACGGGTCGGTTCCGGCAGACGGGTCAGTTCCAGCAGTTTGACGACGGTGTTCCAGTTACGGCTGGTGGCCGTGACGCCCTGGAACAGGGCGGGCCTGCCGAGCGCGTCGCCGAGCTTGGAGCGGCCGAGCCCGTCGGGCGCGTACAGGTAGAGGGCCCGGTCGCCGAGCCGGAACTCCTCCGGGAGATACGCGGCCGGGTCGAGCGACGCGAGCCGTTCGGGGCCCACCCGCTCGGAGAAGCAGATGAGATGGAGCTGCCTGCCCTCCAGGGTTCCGGCCGGGAAGGGACAGGCGTCGGCCACGGCCCGCAGGTACGCGGCGTTCCGTACGAGGCAGTCGACGGTGAAGCCGAAGCGCTCCTCGATGGCGTGCTCCAGCGCGGCGGCGAGGGCCTGCTCGTCGTCGGACGCGCTCGTGAAGACGGCGTTGCCACTCTGGAGGTAGGTACGGACCTGTCCGTGGCCCAGCCCGGTGAGCAGGGCCCGGAGGTCCGCCATGGGGACCTTCCGGTGGCCGCCGACATTGATTCCGCGCAGGAGCGCCACGTAGGTCGTGATCATGTGCCCACGATAGGGCGGGGCCGCGCCCGGGGCACCCGGCGTGCCCCGGACCCGGAACGCCGTGCGGTCATCGTGCCGCGTCCGCCGCGAGCGCGGCCTCGATGAGGTCCGCGGCCTGGCGGGTGCCGCCCTCCGCCGCCATCCCGGCCTGGATCCCGGCGAGCCTGCGGGCCACCTCCGGGTCGGAGGTCAGGGCGAGAACGGCCTCGCGCAGCGCCTCGGGGGTGGCCTCCGCCGTGTCGATCCGGCGTGCGACGCCGAGGCCGACCATGATGTCGGCGTTGCCGAACTGGTCGACGGCCTGCGGTACGGCGACCATCGGGGTGGCCGTGGCCATACCCTCCTGACTGCCGCCCGCGCCCGCGTGGGTGATGAACGCGTCGGCCTGCCGGAGGACGGAAAGCTGCGGCACCCAGTCCCGTACCTCGATGTTGGCCGGGATCTCGCCCAGCTCCGACACCTCGACGTTCTTGCCGATCTGGAGCACGACATGCCAGCCCGGATCTCCGCCGAACGCCTCGACGCACGCCCGGTAGAACGCGGGCTGCTTGGTGAAGGACGAGCCGAGCGAGACGAGCAGCACCTTCTTGGCCCCGGCGGGGCGGTGCCACTCCCCCTGGTCGGCGCGGTCGCCCTGGCAGGCGCCGACGAAGGTGAAGACGGACTCGTCCACCTCGTCGGCCCGGTGCTGGAGGGCCTTGGGGATCAGGACGAGGGAGCGGCCCGGTTCGGCGGAGAGCCGGTCGGGGTCGGTGTGGTCCATGTGCTGGTCGACGAGCCACTGGGCGAACCGCGCCCGGTACGCCCTGCCGCGCTCCGACGTCTCCAGCTCCGCGAGCATCGGCTCCGCGACCTCCTCGCGGTAGCCGTTCCAGGCGACCATGTGCGTGGAGATCTGGAAGAACGGCACACCCCAGCGGTGGGCGAGGACGGGCGCCGGGTAGGAGGTGGTGTCGCCGAGGACGAGGTCGGGGCGGTCGTTCTCGAAGGCGTCGACGAGCTGGGGCAGTGCCTGGATCGCGTCGTCGAGGAAGGGCTCCAGGTTGTCGATCAGTTCCGTGCCCCACTTCTCGGGGTCGTCGTCGGGGGTGGGCAGGATGGAGCTGTAGATCACCGGGGTGGCGCCGGTCGCCGCGACCTTCTCCGCGAAGATCCGGGGGATCGCGTAGCTGACGCGGTGGCCCCGGTCGACGAGTTCCCTGATGACGTCGAGGCTCGGGTTCACGTGCCCGTGGGCGGCGATGGAGAACATGGCGATGTGGGCGGGCTTGGCTGCGGTCATGCCCACAACGTAAACAAGACGATACGTCTCGTGCAACCTCTTTACACGGCCCCGGCCATCTACCGCTGATAGCGGGCCAGAACCCGGTTACCATCTCTGACCAGGCGTTTCTCCAGTTCCGCGCGGTCGATCGCGCCGCTGTAGTACTCCTGGAGCGCCGGGGTCGCCACCTTGTCCTTCCACTCCGGATAGCCGCGTACGGACTGGGCGGGGGCCGGGCGCAGTCCGCGCGCGAGCGCCGCGCCCGTCGCCCAGCCGTGCTCGGCGGTGTGCAGGGACGGGTCCGCGAGAGCCGCCGCACCGGTGGGCAGCATCCAGTCGCCCTTGGCGAGGCGCACCAGGTTCCCCGGGCGCAGCAGGAAGTCGAGGAAGCGCGCCGCCTCCTTCTTGTGCGGGCTGTCCTGGGCGATGGAGAGGGTCTGCGGACTCACCCCCTGCGCGGGCTCGGCGGCCCCTTCACCGGCCCCGGCCGCCCCGTCCCCGGCGGGGGCCGGCAGGACGGTCCACTCGAAGCCCTCCGGTGCCTGCTGGATGATCTGCTGACGGTACGAGAACCCGAGCGGGACCATCGCGTACTTGCCGCCGAACAGCCCCGGCAGGGTGTCGGAGCCGCCCATGCCGAGGGTGGCGCCGGACGCGCTCCGGTCCGCTACGACCTGCCGTCTGATCGTGTCGGGGACGACGCCGTCGCCCTCGGTGAAGCGGACCGTCACCTTTCCGTCCGTACCCCGGTGGAAGAGCTTGCCGCCGGTGGAGAGGCCGAGGTTGAGCGTCGCGGAGACGGGGTCCTTGAGCGGCCAGGCGACCGCGAACCTCCCCTTCGCAGGCCCCTGCCCCTTCCCCTTTCTCATGAAGGTGGTCAGTTCGCCGCTGATCCGCCGGAACTCCGGCCAGCTCCAGGGCCGCTCCGCGGTGGGGATCCGGACCCCGGAGGCGTCCAGGATCTTCTTGTCGGCGATCAGGACGCGGGGCTCCTGGAGGAAGGGCACGCCGTAGACACCGTCCCCGAAGGTGGCCGTGTCCCAACTGCGGCGCGGGATGTCCCGGGTGAGCCGGTCGGAGAGCAGGGGGCGCAGGTCGGCGAGGTGGCCGCCGTAGGCGAAGTCCGCGAGGTCGTCGGAGGCGTCGTGGATGAGGTCGGGTGCCTCGCCGCCCTCGAAGGAGGTGAGGAGCTGGTCGTGGACGCTGTCCCAGCTTCCCTGGACGTACTCGACCCGGATGCCGGGATGGGCCGCGTTCCACTCCTTCACCAGCTCCTTGGTGACGCGGACCGATTCGTCCTGCCAGGCGAGGGACTGGAAGCGCAGGGTGATCCGGCCGTCCCGCGCGCCGTCGGTTCCGCCGCCGGAGCAGCCGCCGAGCAGCAGGGCGAGAACGGCGGCGACGGCGAGGGCCGCGAGCGTCTTCGGCCGGCGCATCAGCTCTTCACCGCCCCGGCCAGCATCCCGCCGGTGATCCGGCGCTGGATGAGGGCGAAGACGAGGAGCGAGGGCAGGGTCGCGAGGAACGCGGCGGCGGCGAGCGGCCCGAGGTCCGCGACGCCCTCCGCCCCGACGAAGTGGGTGAGCACCACCGGCAGCGTCTGTTTCCCGGGTGACTTGAGCAGGACGAGCGCGAAGAAGAACTCGTTCCACGCGGTGATGAACGCGAAGAGCGCCGTGGCGACGATGCCGGGCGCGAGCAGCGGCGCGGTGACGGAGACGAGGGTCCGGATCCGGCCCGCGCCGTCCACCGCCGCGGCCTCCTCCAGCTCGGCGGGCAGGGCACGGACGTACCCGGTGAGCATCCAGAGCGCGAACGGCAGCGACCACACCACGTACACCAGGACCAGCCCGCCCACGGAGTCGACGAGGCGCAGGTTCTTGAGGACGAGGAAGAGCGGGATGATCACCAGGACGAACGGGAACGCCTGGCTGACCACCACCCAGCCGGTGGCCGCCGCCGCGAGCCTGCCGCGCCGGCGGGCCATCACATAGGCCATCGGGGTCGCGACGACGACGGCGATCAGCGCGGCGGCGAGGGCGGCCGTGAGGCTGTTGGCCGCCGCCCGCAGCAGCGGCTGTTCGTCGAACGCCTGGCGGAAGTTGTCGAGCGTCGGGTGGTGCGGGATCCAGGTCGGGTGGAGGCTGCCCAGCTCCCGGGCCGGTTTGAAGGCCGTGGACATCAGCCAGAGGAACGGGAAGGCGAGAAAGACGAGGTAGCACAGGAGCGCGGCGTACTGCCCGGCGCGCACGGAGCCGCTGGTGCGTGTGCTCATGCCTGTGCCCCCTTCGTGAGCCGGCCGACGAGATGCAGCGCGAGGAGTACGGAGACCACGGCGACCATCACGCACCCCATCGCGGCGGCGTAGCCGAACTGGCCGTAGCGGAACGCCTCCTCGTACGCGAAGAGCATCGGCAGCCGGGTGCGACCGCCGGGGCCGCCGCTGGTCAGCACGTAGACCAGCGCGAACGAGTTGAAGCTCCAGATGAAGTTGAGCGCGGTGATGGCGAGGGCGACCGGCCGGAGCGCCGGCCAGGTGACGGTACGGAAGCGGCGCCAGGCGCCCGCGCCGTCGAGCGCGGCGGCCTCGTGCAGTTCGCGCGGGGTGTTCTGGAGGCCGGCCAGCAGGGCGACGGTGGTCTGCGGCAGGCCCGCCCAGACGCCGACGACGATCACCGCGGGCAGGGCGGTGGAGAGCCCGGTCAGCCAGTCCCGCCCCTCGCCCAGGCCCAGATCGCGCAGCGTCTCGTTGAGGACCCCTGCGTCGGAGTGGTAGACGAGCCGCCACATGACGGCGACGACGACCTCGGGCATGGCCCAGGGGATGATCGCCAGGGACCGGGCCAGCCAGCGCAGCCGCAGGTCCTCGTCGAGGAGCAGGGCGAGGCCGAGGCCGAGCGCGAACTGCGGCACGGTCACCCCGACCGCCCAGAGCAGGCCGATGCCGAAGGAGTCCCAGAAGAGCGTGTCGTGCAGCAGGTCCTGGAAGTTCAGGGCGCCGATCCACCGGGTGGGTTCGGTACGGCCGGACTGGGCGTCGGTGAAGGCGAGCGTGACGCCGTAGAGCAGCGGGCCG
This sequence comes from Streptomyces sp. NPDC050509, assembly GCF_044457965.1. Taxonomy (NCBI): domain Bacteria; kingdom Bacillati; phylum Actinomycetota; class Actinomycetes; order Kitasatosporales; family Streptomycetaceae; genus Streptomyces; species Streptomyces sp. NPDC050509. The sequence goes on from NZ_JBITHL010000023.1 coordinate 9,189, forward strand.
ACGCTCAGCACCAGGATCGGCAGCAGCGCGGGCAGCACCAGGAACCAGGCACCGTGGTCCAGCGGCTTCCGGGGCCGGCCGCTCCGGCCCGTCCGGCCCGTACCGGAGCGGCCCTCGCCCGTACGCTCCCGCTCTGACCGCGTCGTCGCGGTGGCCGATGTCACGGATGCGACTCCTTCGGGTGGGGCTGTCAGGGGCCGTCCTGTCCGACCTCGTCATCGTGGTGACGCCCCCTCGGTACGTCAAGCACGCACACGCGGGCGGATGGGAGACTTCGCGGTGGCGCGGGACGCGGTGGAACGCGCGGAGCAACGACCGGAAGTAAGTGAGCCGACGATGGACGAGGCGCGGGCGCGGGAGATTCTGGCCGCGACGGGGCTGCCGCACGACGCGGAGCTGCTGGCCCTGGGCGAGAACGCGGTGTTCGGGACGGCCGGGCTGGTCGTCAAGGTCGGCAGGGACGCGCGGGACCACCCCGAGCTGTTGGAGCGGGCCCGGCGCGAGGTCGCCCTCGCTTCCTGGCTCGCGGAGTCCGGGGTGCCGGCCGTACGGGCCGCCGAACCCGGGGCGCGCTCCGTGGACGGTCATCCGGTGACACTCTGGCACCGGCTGCCCGAGGCCGTACGCCCGGCGGGACCGGCCGATCTGGCCGCGCTGCTGCGGCTCGTCCACGCGCTGCCCACCCCCGATCCCTCCGTACTGGCCCTTCCCCGCCGCGAACTGCTCGGCGGTGTGGAGCGCTGGCTGCGGATCGCGGGCGACACGATCGACCCCGCCGACGCCAACTACCTGCGCGGACGCAGGGACGGCTTCGCCGAGTCCGCCGCCACGCTCACCCCGCATCTGCCGGCCGGTCCGATCCACGGCGACGCGCTGCCGCGCAACGTCCATGTCGGCCCGCAGGGGCCTGTCCTGGTCGATCTGGAGACCTTCTCCGCGGACTTCCGCGAACACGACCTGGTGGTCATGGCGCTGTCCCGGGACCGGTACGGGCTGGACCACGAGGCGTACGACAGGTTCACCGCCGTCTACGGCTGGGACGTCCGCGCCTGGTCGGGCTGCCCGGTGCTGCGCGGCGCCCGCGAGACGGCCAGTTGCGCCTGGGTGGCGCAGCACGCCCCGGCCAACCCGAAGGCGCTCGCGGAGTTCCGGCGCCGGGTCGCCTCCCTGCGCGACGACGACCCCGAGGTCCGCTGGTACCCCTTCTGACCAGCCGCCCGCGGTCAGGGCGCCGTCGTCACCACCGGCTCGCGCAGCGGCCACACCGCGTCGACCACCGCGTCGGTGTTCCCCTTCTTCCGCAGGAAGCGCTGGAAGTCCACCGCCCACTCCGCGTACCAGGTGATCTGACGCTCGTGCAGCTCCGGCGGGGTCAGCGCGGCCACCGAGGCGTGCCGCTCGGCTATCGCGGTGGCCACCCGGGCCGCCGCCAGCGCGTCCGCGCCCGCGTCGTGGGCCGCGTCGAGCACCACGCCGTACTCCGCGCAGACCGCCTCCAGATTGCGCTTGCCCCTGCGGTACTTGTCGACGGCCCGGTCGATCGTGTACGGGTCGATCACCGGGCCGACCGGATCGAGCTCCGGGAGCCCGTGGCGCCGCAGCTCGGCGGCGAGCAGCGTCAGGTCGAACGGCGCGTTGTACGCCACGACGGGCACCCCGCGCGCCCAGTAGCCGCGCAGGACCTCCGCGATCTCACCGGCCACCTCGGGCGCGGGGCGCCCCTCCGAGGCCGCCCGCTCGCTGCTGATGCCGTGCACCGCGGACGCCTGGGCGGGGATCCGGATGCCCGGGTCCGCGAGCCAGCTCCGCTCCCGTATCACCTCGCCGCCCCGGACCTCGACGACCGCCGCCGTCACGATCCGGGCCTCCAGCGGCTCCGTGCCGGTCGTCTCCAGGTCGAAACCGACCAGTGGTTCCCCGTGCCAAGTCATCGTGTGGCCCTCCTTCGTGGTGCGGTGGCGCGTCCCCCGCTTCCCCCCGCCGGATCTCCCCGCCGGACCTTCACCCTGCCACGGGCCACTGACAACGCCCGGTTCAGGAGACCGGCCGGGAGTCCGTCCAGACCGACTCGAACTCCTCGCGGTAGGTCTGGAAGAGTCCGGTCTCCGTGTCCTGCCCCGCACGGACGACCTCACGCCCGCCGCCCCGCAGCACGAGGACCGGGGCCTCCATGCCACGGGCGCGGCGCAGGTACGACTGGACGACGGCCAGGCCGTCGGAGCCGTCCCCGTCCACGAGGTACGCGGTGAAGCGCGGTGTCTCGTCGAAGACATGGATCTCGAAGGCGCCCGGGTCGCGCAGCTTGGAGCGCACCCGGCGCATGTGGAGGATGTTCATCTCCACCGAACGGCTCAGTTCCCCCTTGCGCAGTCCCAGCTCGCGCTCGCGGCGTTTGACCGCGCTGCTCGCCGGGTTGAGGAAGACCAGCCGGGTCCGGCAGCCGGACTCGGCGAGCCGGATGAGCCGGCGTCCGGAGAAGTTCTGGACGAGGAGGTTGAGGCCGATACCGATGGCGTCGAGCCGCCGGGCGCCGCCGAACAGGTCCTCCGCGGGAAGCTGGCGCTGGAGCCTGACCCGGTCGGAGTGGACGGAGACGACGTCCCCGTACCGGTCGCCGACCAGGTCTTCCACCGCGTCGACGCGCAGCCGCTGCGAGGACGGTATGCCGCTGCCGCCGCCGAGGATCTCCAGCAGCCTGGCGGAGGCCCGTTCCGCCTGGGCGAGGACCGTCTCGGAGAGCGCCCGGTTGCGGGAGACGACGTTCCGCGCGACCTCCAGTTCGTCGAGCGCCAGCTCCACGTCGCGGCGGTCGTCGAAGTACGGCTCGAAGCAGGGCCAGTGCTGCACCATCAGCTCTCTGAGCTGCGGAAGGGTGAGGAAGCTCAGCACGTTGTCGTCGGCCGGGTCGAGGAGATAGCCCTTGCGCCGGGACACCTCCCGTACGGCGACGGCGCGCTGCACCCACTCCTGCCCCGCCGGTCCGGCGGCGGCGACCACCCACTCCTCGCCGTGCACGGGCTCGTAGATGGGCCGCAGGACCGCGGCGACGACCGCGCGCAGCCGCTGCTCCACCAGATTCAGCCAGATGTAGGCCCGCCCGGCCCGCTGTGCGCGCGTACGGACCTCGCTCCAGGCGTCCGCGCCCCAGTCCAGTTCCGCCCCGATCTCCATCGGTCGCGCGAGGGAGACCACTCCGGGCGGGATGTCGCCGGATTCCCCCGCATGACCTGCGTCACCTGGGGGCAGCTCCAGCCCTCCCGAGCTCACCCGCGCACCGCCTTCTCTCCCTTTTCAACGATCAAGGAAGGGTACTCCGCCGACCGGACCAGGTGCAGCAGGATGCACAGGGTCCTTACCCAACTCCCTTGTTCGTGAGGCTTGTTCCTGGTGGTGACTTCTACCGGAGTGAGATGGTTCATCACGATTGCGCCCGATCTCCGCCACGCACCGGCGGGGCGGGAGGGGTCCGGTGGGGCCGCTGAGCACCGTGACCGGTCCGGGGGACGGCGCGGTGCACGCGGTTGACCCTCCGGGCAAGAAGCGCCAAGAACGCTGCGGGTTCCTAGGTGGTTGCCCTACTTTCGGGGAAGATCTGGCTCAACAGCCCGCACCACCCGGATCAGAAATGGAAGAGTCCTATCTATGCAGGTCTGGCCGGGACAGACATATCCCCTCGGCGCCACGTACGACGGCGCCGGTACGAACTTCGCGGTCTACTCCGAGGTCGCGCACCGGATCGAGTTGTGCCTGCTGCACGACGACGGATCAGAAACGGCGGTGGAGCTCCGCGAGACCGACGCCTTCGTGCGCCATGCCTATCTGCCCGGCATCATGCCTGGTCAGCGCTACGGCTTCCGGGTCCATGGGCCGTACGAGCCGGAGCGCGGACACCGCTGCAACTCCGCCAAGCTACTCCTCGACCCGTACGCACGTGCGATCAGCGGCTCCGTCGAGTGGGGTGAGTCGGTGTACGGCTATCACTTCGGCAAGCCGGACTCGCGCAACGACATGGACTCCGCCCCCCACACGATGTCCTCGGTCGTCGTCAATCCGTACTTCGACTGGGGCGACGACCGCCGCCCCCGGACCGACTACCACCGCACCGTGCTCTACGAGGCCCATGTGAAGGGCCTGACGATGCTCCATCCGGAGCTTCCCGAGGAGCTGCGCGGCACCTACGCCGGGCTCGCCCATCCGGCGGTGATCGAGCACCTGACCGAGCTGGGGGTCACGGCGCTGGAGCTGATGCCGGTGCACCAGTTCGTCAACGACCACCGGCTGGCGGACGCCGGGCTCGCCAATTACTGGGGCTACAACACCATCGGCTTCTTCGCCCCGCACAACGCCTACGCGTCGTGGGGCGACCGGGGCGAACAGGTCCTGGAGTTCAAGCAGGCCGTACGGGCGCTGCACCAGGCCGGGATCGAGGTCATCCTCGACGTCGTCTACAACCACACGGCCGAGGGCAGCCATCTCGGCCCGACGCTCTCCTTCCGCGGCCTGGACAACGCGCAGTACTACCGGCTCTCCGAGGACCAGCGCTACTACACGGACACGACGGGCACCGGGAACTCCCTGCTGATGCGCAGCCCGCATGTGCTCCAGCTCATCATGGACTCGCTGCGGTACTGGGTGACCGAGATGCACGTCGACGGCTTCCGCTTCGACCTCGCGGCGACCCTGGCCCGCCAGTTCCACGAGGTGGACCGGCTGTCGTCGTTCTTCGACCTCGTCCAGCAGGACCCGGTGGTCAGCCAGGTGAAGCTGATCGCCGAACCGTGGGACGTGGGCGAGGGCGGCTACCAGGTGGGGAACTTCCCGCCGCTGTGGACCGAGTGGAACGGGAAGTACCGCGACACCGTACGGGACCTGTGGCGTGGCGAGCCCAGGACACTGGCCGAGTTCGCGTCCCGGCTGACCGGTTCGTCCGACCTGTACCAGGACGACGGGCGGCGCCCGCTGGCCTCCATCAACTTCACCACCTGCCACGACGGTTTCACCCTGCACGACCTCGTCTCGTACAACGACAAGCACAACGAGGCCAACGGCGAGTCCAACCGGGACGGCGAGAGCCACAACCGGTCCTGGAACTGCGGGGCGGAGGGCGAGAGCGACGAACCGGAGATCGTGGAGCTGCGCAACCGCCAGATGCGCAACTTCATCGCGACGCTGATGCTCTCGCAGGGCGTGCCCATGCTCAGCCACGGCGACGAGTTCGCCCGTACGCAGGGCGGCAACAACAACGCGTACTGCCAGGACAACGAGGTCTCCTGGGTCCGCTGGCCGGAGCCGGGCGCGGAGACCGACCGGACGATGCTGGCCTTCACCCAGGCGATGGTGTGGCTGCGCCGGGACCATCCGGTCTTCCGGCGCAGGCGCTTCTTCCACGGACGTCCGGTGGAGGGCACGCACGACGACCTGTCGGACATCTCGTGGTTCACCCCTGAGGGTGAGGAGATGATCCAGCAGGACTGGCAGGCGGCGCACGCCAAGGCGATGACGGTCTTCCTCAACGGCCACGCGATCTCGGAGCCGGGGCCGCGCGGGGAGCGGATCTCGGACGACTCGTTCCTGCTGATGTTCAACGCGAGCGCGGAGGAGCTGGAGTTCAGGGTGCCGGTGAACCACGGGCGGCAGTGGCAGGTCATGGTGGACACAGCCCGCCCGGAGGGTGTGGTGCGGGGGCAGGGCGAGAAGGTCGACGGCGGCGAGCGGCTCAAGATGATCGGCCGCAGCATGACGGTGCTGATGCGCCCGGCGTAGGGCCCGGCCGGTACGGGGGCGTACGGGCCGTACGGGAGCGGACGCGGCGCGGCCGGCCGGGAAATCCGGTTGCCGCGCCGCTCCGCCGGTGATCCAGTGCCCGGATGGACAAGGAAACCGTACTGAAGGCGTTCGACCGGGACATGCGACTCCACGCGGGAGCCGACGGTTCGCGCGCGTCGCCGGAGCGGGTGGGGAATGTGGTGCGCCGCAGCGGCGGCCCGCACGACTGGAACGGGGTCCTCTGGTCGGACCTGGACGAGAACTCGGCCGCGGCGGCGATCGCGGAGCAGGTGGCGCACTTCACCGCGCTCGGCCTGGAGTCCGAGTGGAAGCTCTACAGCCATGACGCTCCCGCCGGTCTCGGGAAGCTGCTGCTCGCGGCCGGGTTCGTCGCCGAGCCCACGGAGGCGCTCATGGTCGCCGAGGTCAAAGATCTGCTCGACGACGCCGAGCCACCGGAGGGCGTCCGGCTGGTCCCCGTGACCGACGCGGCCGGTGTCGCCCTCATGGCGGACGTGCACGATCAGGCGTTCGGCACGGACGGCAGCCGCATCGCTCAACAGCTCCTCGGCCGGCTCACCGAGTTCCCCGACACGGTCTCCGCGGTCGTCGCCATGGCGGGTGACGTACCGGTGAGCGCGGCGCGGCTGGAACTGCCGCCCGGCAAGCGGTTCGCCGGTCTGTGGGGCGGCGGTACGACGGAGGAGTGGCGCGGCAGGGGCATCTACCGCGCGCTCGTCACCTACCGGGCCCGGATCGCCGCCGCCCGCGGCTACCCCTACCTCCAGGTCGACGCGACGGACATGAGCCGTCCCATTCTGGAGCGCCTCGGTTTCACCGTCCTGAGCACGACCACGCCATACGTTCACACACCATGGGCAACAGGCCCTACGGTGGAGGCGGAACATGAGTCACTCCCATGACACAGAAGTCGAGAAGCGGGGTACGTACGACCGTATGACGCCCACTGCGACCTACCGGCTCCAGCTCCAGCCGGAATTCCCGTTCTCGGCCGCCCGGAGGGCCGTGCCGTATCTCGCCGCGCTCGGGGTCTCGCATCTGCACCTGTCACCGGTGCTGGAGGCCGTACCGGGTTCCGCGCACGGCTACGACGTGGTCGACCACTCCGCCGTACGGGCCGAGCTGGGCGGCGAGGAGGAGCTGCGGCGCCTCGCCGCCACCGCCCGCGAGCACGGCCTCGGGATCGTGCTGGACATCGTCCCCAACCACATGGCCGCGGCGCCCGTCCACAACCGCGCCCTGTGGGAGGTGCTGCGGGAGGGCCCCGGGTCGCCGTACGCCCGCTGGTTCGACATCGACTGGGCGGCGGGCGACGGCAAGGTGCTGCTGCCGCTGCTGCCGGGCCCGGTCGGCGACGAGCTGGCGGCGGGGGCGCTGCGCGTCGAGGACGGCGTGCTCCACCACGGCGAGCAGCGCTTCCCGCTCGCCGCCGGGAGCGAGGAACTGCCGCTGCCCGAGCTGCTCGACGCCCAGCACTACCGGCTCGCGTGGTGGCGGCTGGCCCGCACCGAGCTGAACTACCGCCGGTTCTTCACCATCCCGGAGCTGATCGGGGTCCGGGTGGAGGACCCGGAGGTCTTCACCGCCACCCACGCCAAGATCGTCGAGCTGGTACGGGACGGTGTCGTCGAGGGGCTGCGCGTCGACCACCCGGACGGGCTCGCCGACCCGGAGGAGTATCTGCGCCGGCTGAACGAGGCGACCGGCGGCTGCTGGACGGTGGTGGAGAAGATCCTCACCGACGACGAGGTGCTGCCCGCCGGATGGGCCGTCGCCGGCACCACCGGCTACGACGCGCTGCGCCACATCGACGGGGTGTTCACCGACGGGGCGGGCGCCGAGGTCCTGGAGCGGCGCTACCGGGACGTCGCGGGCCCGGCCGGTGACCGGGGCGGCTACTGGAACGGTACGGCCAGGCGCGCGGCCTACAAGGTGGTCTTCCACGAACTGGCCGCCGAGACCGCCTTCCTCGTCCGTACGGCGGGGCGCGTCTGCGCCGCCGACCCCGCGCTGCGCGACCACGCGCCCTGGGCGCTGCGCACGGCGATCCGGGAGCTGCTGGTCCGGGTGCCGGTCTACCGCCCGTACACGACGGCGGGCGGGCCCTGCCCGGAGGCGGCCGAGGCCGCGGTCTCCGAGGAGGCGGTCCGGCAGGCGAAGACGGCGTTCGCGGTGGAGCGGGAGGCGACCGTCGTGGACGTGGTGCGGGAGCTGGCGCTCGGCCGGCTCGGTACGGGCGAGGACCAGGCGGTGTTCTGCGCGCGGTTCGCGCAGACCGCGTCCGCGCTGCGCGCCAAGTCGCTGGAGGACACGGCGTTCTACCGGTACGTGCCGCTGATCTCGGCGAACGAGGTGGGCGGCGACCCGGGCAGCCCGGCGGTGAGCCCGGAGCGGTTCCACGCGTACTGCCTGCGCCTCGCGCGCGACTGGCCGTCCACCGGCACCGTACTGACCACGCACGACACCAAGCGCAGCGCGGACGTACGGGCCGGGATCGCGATCCTGGCCGAGTGCCCCGAGCGGTGGGACCAGTTGCTGGAGCAGGTGGCGGGGGTGGCGGCGCCGGACCCGCAGGTGGCGTGGCAGGCGTGGCAGACGGCGGTGGGCTTCACCCCGGCCGTGGACGGGACCCCGCCGGACGGGGCGCGGATGGTGCCCGCGCTGCTGAAGTCGGTACGGGAGGCGGGGCTGCGGACGAGCTGGACGGAGCCGGAGCCGCTGTACGAGCAGGCGGTGGCGGCGTTCGTCGAGGCGGGCCCCGCGGGTCCCGCGCGGCGTACGGTCACGGCGTTCAACCGCGCCCTGGCGCCGTACGTACGGGCGAGCGCGCTGGGCGCGGCGCTGGTGCACCTCACCATGCCGGGGGTGCCCGACCTCTACCAGGGCACGGAGCGCGAGTACCTGGCGCTGGTGGATCCGGACAACCGGCGGCCGTTCAGGACCGGGCCGCCCGACGACCGTACGGTGGTCACGACGGCGGCGCTGCGGCTGCGCCGGGAGCGGCCCGAGGTCTTCGGCGAGTCCGGCACGTACACCCCGCTGCACGCGGTGGGCCCGGCCGCCGCGCACGCGCTGGCCTTCGCCCGCACCGGCGCCACGGTCACGGTGGCGACGCGGCTTCCGTACGGCCTGGAGCGGGCGGGCGGCTGGCGTACGACGGAGCTGCCGCTGCCGCCGGGACAGTGGCGGGATGTGCTGACGGGGCGTGAGGTGTCGGGGATGGTACGGCTCGCCGAGCTGCTCGACCAGTTCCCGGTGGCCCTGCTGACGACGGACTGAGGGTGACCGGCGGGGTCAGCTCTCGGGGAGGTCCGTCACGGATCACGGGGAGCGGTCACGGCGGGCGATGCCGCGGTGCGCACCGATTCGAGGGGGAGCACAGGCAAGGGCGGTTCGCCGCCGGGGCCGCGCCCCGGACCGCCCCCTGACCGCCCCGGACCGCCCCCTGACCGCCCCTGACCGCCCCGGGCCGCCCCGGCTCAGCCCATCGCGTCCATCAGGGCGGTGACATAGGCGTCCAGCCGCTCCTCCACGGCTCGCGCCGTCAGCTCCGTCCTCCCTGACTCCCGCCATGGCCGCGCCACCAGCCGCACGTCTTCCGAGAACGCCAGCGCGTCCCGCACCTGCCAGTACAGCCGTTCGCTCCCGGTCGGCGCCAGGACCCCGCCGGCCTCCTCGTACGCCTCGGCGAACCGCGGACCCCACGCCGGTCCGTGCAGCAGCGCGAGATTGGTGGAGCAGTGTGCGACATCGAGGTCCGCCGGGCCCCAGGAGGCCGCTGCCCAGTCGACGACGCCGGTGATCCGGGCACCCGCCGGGTCCGAGCGCGCCACGTCGAACAGCACGTTGCCGGGGTGGAAGTCCCGGTGCAGTAACCGCCCTTCATAGGGCGGCGCGGGCTCGCGGATCACGTCGATCGCCGCGGCCCATGCCGCCGCGTCGGCGCCCTTCGGGGTCACGACGGTGTCGGCGGTCGTCCACGCCACGTACTCCGGGGGCCGTACGGCGGGTCGCACCGCGTGGATCGCCACGAGTTGACGGGCCAGCAGGGGGACGCGCGTCGCCACTCCCTCGTCGTCGAGGACCGTCCGGCCCGGCAGATGGGTCATGAGGAGCGACGGATACGCGCAGTGCGCGGCGGTCGGATCGACCGCGACCAGCCCAGGAGCCGGTACACCGGTCCCCGTGAGCAGGGTCAGGGCCCCGGCCTCCCTGTTCAGCCCGTCCTCGGCGTGTTCCACGTCGACGAAGGTCCGCAGCACCAGGTCGCGGGTGCCTCCGTCCCGCGTGCGGATGGTCAGCCGCCGCATGTCGGCGGTGATACCGCCGTGCAGCGCCTCGGTCCTGACGATCCGTTCGCCGGCCTCCAGATGCCGGATCACCCACGCCGACGTCAACGGTCGGACAGCCGCCGCGTCCTCGTGGTCGGTCACCCTGCCATCCCATCATTCCGCCGAAGGACCGGCGCCTGTTACCGGAAGTTCGGTTCACGGCGTTTACAGAGTGACCGAGCCGCGCTACGTTCCGAGAAATGGGAGCGCTCCCATTCGCCACTCGCTCGCTTGTCATGATCATGCCGAAGGGACCCGCATGATGAAACGCCCCCCACTGTGGCTGTTACACCCCCGCAGAGCCGTACTCCTCGCCCTTCTCGCCGTACTCCCCGCCCTGCTGCTGGTCGTGACGGACAGTCAGCCCTCGTCCGCCCACGGCACCCCGATGAAGCCCGCCAGCCGTACCTTCATGTGCTGGCGGGACGGTCTCACCAACACGGGTGAGATCAAGCCCGTCAACCCCGCGTGCAAGGCCGCGGTCGCGGAGAGCGGCACCACCCCGCTCTACAACTGGTTCTCCGTGCTGCGCTCCGACGGCGCCGGACGGACCAAGGGCTTCATCCCCGACGGCCAGTTGTGCAGCGGTGGCAACACCACGTTCAACGGCTTCAACAAGTCGCGGAGCGACTGGCCGCTCACCCACCTGACCTCGGGCGCTTCCCTCGACTTCTCGTACAACGCGTGGGCCGCGCACCCCGGTTGGTTCTACGTGTACGTCACCAAGGACGGCTTCGACCCCACGAAGACGTTCACCTGGGACGACCTGGAGTCCACCCCGTTCATGACGGTCGACCACCCGCAGGTCACCGGCAGCGTCGGCACCGTGGAGGGCGCGTACAAGTGGACCGGCAGGCTGCCCGGCGACAAGAGCGGCCGGCACATCATCTACATGGTGTGGCAGCGCTCGGACAGCAACGAGACCTTCTACAGCTGCTCGGACGTGGTCTTCGACGGCGGCAACGGCGAGGTGACCGGCGTCGGTGAGGCGGGCAGCCCCACGGACCCGCCGACCGACCCGACGGCCACCTGCACCGCCACCCGGAAGACCACCAACTCGTGGTCGGGCGGCTACCAGGCCGAGGTCACCGTCAAGAACACCGGCGCCAACCCGATCCTGGGCTGGATGGTCGAGTTCACCCTGCCGACCGGCCAGAAGGTCGACAGCCTCTGGAACGGCAACGCCACCTACGGCGGCCAGGAGGTGATGGTCCACAACGTCGACTGGAACGGATCGCTGGCGGCCGGCGCCTCCGCCACCTTCAACTACGTCGCCACGGGCGGACCACCGGACACCGCCACCACAGCGCCCTGCTCCGTGCACTGACCAGGGCGCGCCCGCGTCACCACAGGCGCACCCGCACACTCCGGCCCGGCCCCCACCCGGACGCCGGACAGCACCCGGCCCGCCGTCACACCCCCCACACCGGGCGGCGGGCCGGGCCGCTCGACGGCCGCCCGGCACCGCTCAGCCGGCGGCGAGCCGGAAGCTCATCTGACCGAACGTCACCAAGTCCCCGTCCCGTACGACGACCGTCGAGGTGACGCGCCGTCCGTTGACGGTCGTTCCGTTCGTCGAGCCGAGGTCGCGCAGTACCCACCGCTCGCCCTGCATGCTCAGCTCCGCGTGCAGCCGGGAGACCGTGTCATGGCTGAGCCGCAGCCCGTTGACCGGGTCGCGGCCGATCCGCAGCGGATACGGGCCCGGCTGCGGCAGCAGCAGTTTCGGCAGCCGCTCGGCCTGCCACGCCCGGCCCAGCCGGTGCGAGAACGCGGAGATCCGGCCGACCGCGGCGAACAGCCCACGGGACCAGCGGCCTTCGGCCTCCAGGTCCACGACGAGCGGCTTCAGCTCGTCGGCGCCGCGGGCGGCGAGCGCCAGGTCCGTCCGGCGCAGAAAGGTGTCGTGCGACAGCTTTCCCTGCGCCATGCCTTCCCTGAGTACCGCGAGGACACGGTCACGCTCGGCGTCGGAGAGCCGCACGGGGTACGCGGGGGACTCGAAGGAGGACGTCACAGACGTGATTGTCCTTCCGGCGGCCCTGACGTGTCCAGACGGTCCGGTGTTCCCGTGAAAGCGGTCCGGCGTTTCTGCCTCCGCCGTCCGGCGTTTCTCCCTCCGCCGTCCGGCGTTTCCGTCCACACGCTTTCCCCCTCGCGTCCGCGCCACGGCCACCCGAATCACCGTGATCACCGAGCCCCCGGCCCACTCCCTTGCCACCATGAGAGGTGTCACCGTCAGAGGGACAGTGCCGACGACAAGGGGGAGCCACCCGTGCAGTTCGAGGTGTGGGCACCGAAGGCGCAGGAGCGGGTCGACCTCCATCTGGAGGGGACGGGCCCAGACGGGCCCGACCGCCGCGGCGGGGCGGGCCCCGTCGTCCTCCCCATGGAGCGTGACCAGGGAAGACCCGGCTGGTGGACCGCCGAGACGGCTCCCGCCCCGGCCGACGGGGCGCGCTACGGCTTCGCGCTCGACGGCGGCCCCGTACGGCCCGATCCCCGCTCGCGCCGCCAGCCGGAGGGCCCCGACGGCCGCAGCACCGTCGTCGACCAGGCCGCGTACGACTGGCGGGTCCCCTGGCCGGGCCGGCCGCTGCCCGGCGCGGTCCTGTACGAGCTGCACATCGGCACCTTCACCCGTGAGGGCACCTTCGACGCGGCGGCGGCGCGGCTCGCGCCCCTGGCCGAGCTGGGGATCACCCATGTCGAGCTGATGCCGGTGTGTCCCTTCCCCGGGACCCACGGGTGGGGGTACGAGGGGGTGTCGCTGTGGGCGGTGCACGAGCCGTACGGCGGCCCCGAGGCGCTCAAGCGATTCGTCGACGCGGCGCACGGTGTGGGCCTCGGGGTCGTCCTCGACGTCGTCCACAACCATCTGGGCCCGGCGGGCAACCATCTGCCCGCGTTCGGCCCGTACTTCACCGACACCCACCACACCCCGTGGGGCGCCGCCGTCAACCTCGACGCCCCCGGCTCGGACGAGGTCCGCGCGTATCTGCGGGAGAGCGCCCTGGCCTGGCTGCGGGACTTCCGGCTCGACGGGCTGCGGCTGGACGCCGTGCACGCGCTGGCCGACCACCGCGCGCTGACCTTCCTCGAAGAGCTGTCCACGGCCGTCGACGCGCTCTCCGCCGACCTGGGCCGTCCGCTGTTCCTGATCGCCGAGTCCGACCTCGGGGACCCCCGCACCACCACGCCCCGCGCGCAGGGCGGCCTCGGACTGCACGCCCAGTGGAACGACGACTTCCACCACGCCCTGCACACCACGCTCACCGGCGAATCCCAGGGCTACTACGCCGACTTCGCCCGCGCGCCGCTGGCCGCGCTGGCCAAGACGCTGACGCACGCCTTCTTCCACGACGGTACGTACTCGACCTTCCGCGGCCGTACGCACGGCCGTCCCGTCGACCGTACGAGGACGCCCGCGCACCGCTTCCTCGGCTACGCCCAGACCCATGACCAGATCGGCAACCGGGCGCTCGGCGACCGGCTCTCGGCCACCCTCTCCCCCGGGCTGCTCGCCTGCGCTGCCACCCTCGTGCTGACCGGGCCGCACACCCCGATGCTCTTCATGGGCGAGGAGTGGGGCGCGACCACGCCCTGGCAGTTCTTCACCGACCACCCCGATCCGGTGCTCGCGGAGGCCGTACGCAGCGGCCGGCGCCGGGAGTTCGCCGCGCACGGCTGGGCGGCGGAGGAGATCCCTGACCCGCAGGACCCGGCGACGCGCGAGCGCTCGTGCCTGGACCGTTCGGAGCAGGCGCGCGAGCCGCACGCGCGTCTGCTGGCCTGGTACCGCGAACTGATCGCGCTGCGCCACGCCCAGCCGGATCTGGCCGATCCGGACCTGGCGGCGGTGCGGGTCGCCTACGACGAGGGGGCGCGCTGGCTGGCGTACCGCAGGGGCGATCTGCGGATCGCGGTGAACCTCTCCGCGCGGGGCGTGGAGATCCCGCTGGACGGCCTGTCCACGGACAGCTCCGGTCGGGTACTCGCGGCGTGGGATCCGGTGGCGGCGCCGGGGGCGGACGGGGTGCTGCGGATGCCGCCGGAGTCCTGCGTGGTCCTGACCGACGGCTGAACCCGCCTCGCCCGGCCCCACCCCGCCCCTCCCCGCCCGGAGTCGTACGGGGCCGCCCGCCTCGCCTAGGCGACGGGGGAGCCGGACGCTGGACGGTGGAACAGCGCCGTCCACAGGAAGGGTTCGCCGAAGCGCGGCGACCCGGGCGGTTCGTCGTGCATGCGGCGCACCTCGATCTCCGTGAGGCCGGAGAAGATCCGGCGCAGGGACTCGGGGGTGTACGCGAGGCCGCCGTGGAGGCCGGGCCGGTCGGCTCCGTCGGCTCCGTCGGCTCCGTCGGCTCCGTCGGACCGGCCCGGCCGGCCGTAGAAGGCCGCGTCGGGGAGTTCGGAGCCCATGCCCGTCTCGCCGGCGGCGAAGCAGGTGAGGGCGAGATGGCCCCCGGGGGCGAGCACGCGGTCGACAAGGGCGAGGTAGCTGATACGCCGGTGGGGCGGCAGGTGGTGGAAGCAGCCCGAGTCCTGGATCAGGTCGTACGGGCCGCCCAGTTCGGCCGGGTCGAGGGCGAAGGCGTCGCCGAGGTGGAAGCGGATGTCGGCACCGGCCTCGCGGGCGCGCTCCCGCGCCCAGTCGACGGCCGCCGGGGAGAGGTCGACGGCGTCCACCCGGAAGCCCCGGGAGGCGAGATACAGCGCGTTACGGCCCGGGCCGCACCCCAGGTCGAGCGCGCGGCCCGGTGCGACCAGGCCCTGGTCGAGGTACAAGACCAGGCTCTCGTCCGGCTTCGCCACGAAGAACGGCACCCGCTTGGAGCGGTCGGCGTAGAAGCCGTCCCACCAGGTGGCCGCACCGGCCGTCCAGCGGTCGGCCTCCGGCGCGAACAGGCCGTCCAACAGCCTCAGTACATCCTCGGTCGTGCGTATGCTCCGGTCCATCGACTCCCCTTCCCCCATGGGGGGTACGGTGCCACCGGAGACCGGGGAAGGCCAGGTCACCCCCGGTTTCGCGCGGGACGCGGAGCGGCGTGCGCGGGGACTGCGCGGGCGAACGGGGAGAGGGGCCCCCGTGGCCCCCGCCCGCCTGTGGAACACCCTCCGCACCCCCGCCGATCCCTGTCAGGGGCGCCTTTGCGCCTACTCGACGATCGCCATCTCGCGCGGGGTGTTGTTGAGGCGGCGACCGCCGTCCTCCGTGACCGTGACGATGTCCTCGATCCTGACCCCGAAGCGCCCCGGCAGATAGACACCGGGCTCGACCGAGAAGCACATGCCCGGCACCATCGGCCGCTCCTCGCCCTCGATCATGTACGGCGGCTCGTGGGTCGTGACGCCGATGCCGTGGCCGGTGCGGTGGATGAAGTACGCGCCGTACCCGGCGTCCTCGATGACCGCGCGGGCGGCGCGGTCGACCTCCTGGCAGGCGGCCCCGGGCCGTACCGCCTCGAACCCGGCCTGCTGCGCCGCGCGTACGACGTCGTGCACGCGCCGCTCCTCGGCGGTCGGCTCGCCGACATGGACGGTCCGGGTGGTGTCGGAGCCGTACCCGTACTTGAGCCCGCCGAAGTCGAGGACGACCATGTCGCCGTGCTCGATGACCCGCTCGTCGGCCTCGTGGTGCGGATCGGCGCCGTTGGGGCCCGATCCGACGACGGTGAAGTCGACCTGGGAGTGGCCGTGCTCCCGCAGGAGGCGGGCGAGATCGGCGGCCACGTCCGTCTCCCTGCGCCCGGCGAACCGGACCTTCAGGATCTCGTCGTACGCGGCGTCGGCCGCCGCGCCCGCCGCCCCGATCCGCTCCAGCTCCCGCGCGTCCTTGACGGCGCGCAGCATCGGCAGCCCCTCGGTCAGCGCCACGTACGAGGTGCCGGGCAGCGTCCGCTGGAGCGCGAGCAGATGCAAGGCCCAGGTGTTGTCGCTGACGCCGAACCGGCCCGCCGGGTCCAGCAGCGGGGCCGTCACGCCGTACGGGTCCGTGCCGTCCGTCCAGTCGCGCAGGATGAGCGCGGGCGCCCCGGCGGCGCGCGCCGCGTCCGGTGCCTCCAGGGCGGGCACCACGAGGACGGGGTCCCGGCCCGCGGCGACGACGAGCAGCGTGAGCCGCTCGGTGTCGGCGGTCGGCCGGTAACCGGTGAGATGGACGAGGTCGGGCCCGGGGGCGACGAGCAGGCCCGCGAGACCGGCGTCGGCCGCGGACCCGGCGGCGCGGGCCATCCGGGCGCGGTAGTCGTCCGCGGTGAAGGGCGGCGGAACGACGGGCGGCGGGGCGAGGGTCATACGGTCTCCTTCTTCGGTGTCCATGCGGGCGGCCGAGGTCACCGCGGGCAGACGAGCCCGGCGGGATCCGCACGAGAGGGCCTACTCGACTCCCGGTGGCATCCGCCCGTCCGGGTCCAGCCGTTCCAGCAGCTCCTGGAAGTCGTCGCCGACGACGATCCGCAGCCCCTCGCCGTCGTCGTCCGCCTCGCTGAGCTGCGTGAGCGTACCGCCGCGCCACCAGTAGACGTACGGGCTGATGGCGCCGGGGGTGTCCTCGTACCCGGAGGCGGCGAACGACGCCATCGCGTTCAGCGACGGGATCATCGTCAGGTCCCGGATGACGTGGAAGGCGAGCTGGTGCCGGAACGGCAGCGCGACGAGCGCCCCGTCCGGCGGGATCCGCTCGCCGGTGACCTGCCGTACGACCGTCTCCAGGGCGAGGACGCGGCTGGCCGTGTAGAAGGAGTCGCCGAGGATCACCTCGAACCGCATCCCGTCGGCGCCCTTGTCCTTGACGGTCTCGCGCCCCTCGACGGGCAGCTCGCGCAGATTGCGCAGCGCCCGCTCGCGGAGGTCCCTGACCTCGCCCAGCGGCTCCAGCGCCTCGTCGGTGAGCATCATGACGCTCTCCGGCAGATCGAGCGCGAGCACTTCGTAGAGCCCGGGGGCGACCGAGCGCGCGTACCCGAACGTCTGGGCGTCGAGGCCGTCCTCACTGATCACCCGGGGGTAGAGCTGGGCGCGTATCTGCTCGGGCGACAGGGTGTCGAGCGCGGAGGGGCCGTCCATGGTGCGCAGCACCATGCCCGCGTGTCTGCGGGCGAGATCGCCCCAGACGCGGGGCCCGCGGTCGTCGTTGTGGCAGACCGCGGCGAGGTTGCCCAGGCCGAAGTGGCGGCCGGCGCTGTCGGTCACCATGTCCGCGTAGAGCGTGACCTCCAGTCCGTGCTCGGCGAACGCCTCACGGACCTGGCCGCGGAAGAGCGCGGCCTCGTCCACCGAGAAGAACGAGAACGCGGGGTCCCGGGGCGTGTCACGTCCGTCACGCCTCGGCCCTCGCCGGAACAGCCCCACCACCATCGCCTCCGCCCGTGTCCGCCCCGCGCCGGAACTGTCCCGCCCGCTCCCCCGGAAAACGCGGGGAGCCCGGTGACCGCCAGGGGCCCCGATGGATCCCGGGACGGATCCCGGGTGATCTCGGACTTCCGATGCTAGTCCTCGGGTGTGACAACGAGACAGGCGCGGTACGGGGCTTCTCGCACCGCCTTGCCCCGAGGCTGGTCATACGTATAACTTCTCCCCATGCCCCATATCGCTCTGGTCACTCTCGTCGTCGACGACTACGACAAGGCCATCGCCCACTACACGGAGGCCCTCGGCTTCGAACTGGCCGAGGACACCGACCGCGGCGACGGCTCCCGCTGGGTCGTGGTCCGCCCGCGCGCGCTCGGCGGAACCGCCGGCGGAGCCGGGACCGGTCTGCTGCTGGCGCGCGCCAAGGACGACGCCCAGCGCGCGAGCATCGGCGCGCAGACGGGCGGCCGGGTCGGCTTCTTCCTGTACACCGACGACTTCGCCCGCGACCACGCCCGCATGGCCGCCGCCGGTGTCCGCTTCGTACAGGAGACCCGCCACGAGCCGTACGGAACGGTCGCGGTCTTCGAGGACCTGTACGGAAACCTCTGGGACCTGCTCCAGCCCGCATAGGCCCGGCACGATCGCGGGGGCGGTCGCGGGGGCGGTGCGCACGGGCCCGCGCGGGGCGGTACCTTCGTGCTGCCGAAATCCGGCGCGCCCTCCCCGGGTTCACGGCGGGTGCGGGCCGGACCAGCCAGGAACGAAGGGGGCCGGCCCATGGGCCTGGCACAGTTGCACTACACCTCGGCCCCACCGGGCCCGGACGGGCCGGGCTCCGGCTTCGTCTCCGTCACCCCGGGCATACCCCGGTCGCTGCTGGACGAGGTGGAGCGGCTGATCGGGTACGAGCCACCCGAGGGCGCTCCGCCGCACCCCACCGACGCCGAACCCGCCTCCCTACCGCAGGCGTTCAGCCACAGCGTGCTCTCCGACGGCAGCCGGCTGCTGGCCCGTACGGTCGGCACCGTGACGGCCACCGGTACAGGCACAGGCACCGGCACAGGCGGCTTCCACACCCATGCCGTCCTGCTGCCCCGGGACGCCGGGCTGCCCGGCGGCGGCCTGCCCATATCGGCCTGGAACTCCGTGCGTTGGGCCACCTCCGCACCGGAGGGCGGGACCCCGGCGCCGCTGGAGGAGCTGCCCCCGCTGGGGCTCCTCGGCCGGGACGTGCTGGTCGGGTTCGCCGCCGCGCGCGCCCCGTGGCTCGCGCGGTTCTTCGCCGGGCTGCGGGAACAGACCGACACCGGTACGGACACCGGCATCGACGGCAGCACCGGCTCCGGCACCTGCGCGCGGATCGTCCTCGTCGAGCGGAGCAGCGCCGATGTCGCCCAGTGGATCGCGCTGGCCTGCGCCGCCCTGCCGCGCGAGCACGCCGAACCGCTGACGTTCACCACGTACACCCGCCGGCCGCGCGAGGCCCGTCAGCGGATCGTCGGCGTACTCCCGGACGGCGCACGGGAATGGGCCGAGCCGGATCAGCACGTCCGGGTCCTCGACTGCACCGGCCGCGCCCCCGCTCCGACGGCTCCTCCCCCGTCCGCGTCGCCCCAGTACACCCCGTACGTCTGGGGCGAGATCGCCGCGCGCGTCTGGCTCGGCAGGGCGCCCGAGGTGTTCACGGAGGCGGCGGAGCTGCCGGGCGGCCCCCTCTCCCCCGGCGCGCTGGCCTTCGCCGCGCTCTGCGCGGACATCGCCCTGGGCCCGGAAGGCCGGACGGAAGCGGCGGCCTGGGCGGGCCGGCACGCGCGCGAGCTGTCCCCCGGGCGGCTGCACCGGCTCGTCGAAGCACTCGCCGCCCCGGCCGAGGACCACCGTACGGAGGCCGAATGCGCCGCCCTGGCGCGGCTGTTCACGGCGCTCGACGGCCTGGCGCGGCCGACGGGGCGGGACGGCGGCCGTACGGCGGCCACGCTCGGCGTACTCGGCGCGCTGGTGCTGACCACGGCCGTACGGATGGACCGCGTACCCCAGGAGCCGCTCCCCGAGGCGGAGTTGTCGGCGCTCCCCGGGGAGCTGAAGCGGCGGCTCGCCACCGAGCTGGCCCCCGGCCTCCTCGCGGGCATCGCCGACGACACGGGGCCGGACATCGCCCGCCCGGTGGAGCTGCTGCGCGTCGCGGGCATCCTCGGCGTGGACTGTACGGAGCTGCTTCCGGGCCTCGCCGCCCATCTTGTGCGCGTCCTCTCCGCCGATCCGGACACGGCCCGCGTCCCGGCCGTACGCACCGTGCTGGAGGACCACTTCGCGCTGCGTACCGCGCTGCTCGGCGCACTCGACGCGCACGCCGCCGACGATCCCGCCGCCGCCACACGGCTGCTGGGCGCGGTCGATCTCCCCCTCGGCGGGGTGCAGACGCTGCCGCATCTGCGGATGTGCGCGGGCGCGCCCTGGGCGCGGGAGGCCGGCGGGGACGGTCTGAGCGCGCTGCACGCCGCGCTACGGGCGTGCGGCGTCTCGGCGTTCACCGATCCGCTCGTGCTGCGTACGGCGGTACGGCTGGTGTGGGGCGGCGGCGCGCCGACCGCGGGCGAGGCCGGGCGGCTGCTCGGCGAGACGGGTTCGGACGCACACCGCGCGGCGGGCACCTGGACCATGCTCGTCGGGGCGGCGCTCGACAGCCCCGCCGACGACCCGGACGCCCCGGACCTCGCGCACGATCTGCTGCGCTGCTTCCCCGACAAGCTGGAGCCGCGCGTACGGGGTGCGCTGCTGCTCCTCGACTTCCTCCGCGAGCTCGGCCCGGGCCGGGCCGAACCGCCGTGGACGGAGCGGGCGTTGTCCCTGCGGGCCGACGCCGAGCCGGTGGAACCGACCCTGCTGGCCCGGCTGTTCGAGACCCTGGGCCGTCAACTGCTCTCGGAGGACAGGCCGGAGGGCGAGCTGTACACGCTGATCCACTGCGGGGAGCCCGCGCTGCTCACGGCGTACGCCGCGGCAGCCCAGGAGCCCCGCGTGGCCGACCGGCTGCGTACGTCCCCCGCGTACGCGGCACACTGCTTCGTCGCGTGGAGCTCGCTCCCGGGCGCGAGCGCCGCGTGGGACACGACGCGTACGACGCTCCGCGACAAAGTCCTGCGCCCGGCGGTCCGCGCGCTCCCCGACGCGGATGTCGCCGCCGTAGAGCACCATCTCGAACAGGTGGGGGCCCACCGGGCGGAGGAGTTCCGCGCCTGGAACCGGCCGGGCGCGCTCAGCAGGCTGGGCCGGCGTTTCGGTTCCCTCGGCCGCCAGCGGTGAGCTCAGTCCTCGTCCGGCGCCAGCCGCAGCGAGATGCTGTTGATGCAGTACCGCTGGTCCGTCGGGGTCGCGTACCCCTCGCCCTCGAAGACATGGCCCAGGTGCGAGCCGCAGCGCGCACAGCGCACCTCGACGCGGACCATGCCGTGCGAGCGGTCCTCGATCAGCTCGACCGCGTCCGTGTCCTTCGGGTCGTAGAAGGACGGCCAGCCGCAGTGCGACTCGAACTTCGTGTCGGAGCGGAAGAGGTCGGCGCCGCACGCGCGGCAGGAGTAGACGCCGGTCGTCTTCGTGTCCGTGTACTCGCCGACGAAGGCGGGCTCCGTGCCGGCCTCGCGGAGCACCTTGTACTCCGCGGGCGACAGCTCCGCGCGCCACTGCTCTTCCGGCTTGTCGATCTCGTACGCCATGGCTCTCTTGCCTCTCTGGGTCGTCAGGGCCTGACCGGTCCGCCGGGCGGGTCAGCCGGCCAGGCGGGCCAGGATCCGCGGGCCGAGGTCCGTGACGTCGCCCGCCCCCATGGTGAGAACGAGATCACCGGGGCCCGCCATTCCCGCCACCGCGTCCGCCACCGCGTCCTTGTCGTGGACGGCCGTGACCGTAGCGCCCGCCGCCTGTGCCGCCTGGACGATCAGGGCGCTGGTGACGCCCGGGATCGGGTCCTCGCGGGCCGGGTAGATGTCGAGGACGAGCGACGCGTCGGCGAGGGCGAGCGCCTGGCCCATCTCGGTGCTGAGTTCCTGGGTACGGGAGAACAGGTGCGGCTGGAAGACGACCAGCAGCCGGGAGCCGGGGGCCGCCGCCGCGCGCATCGCCTCCAGGTCGGCCGTCATCTCGGTGGGGTGGTGCGCGTACGAGTCGATGACCTGGACGCCCGCGGCCTCGCCCTTGAGCTGGAGGCGGCGCTTGACCCCGGTGTAGGTGCCGATGGCCGAGGCGAGGTTGTGCGCGGGGATGCCGAGGGCGACGCCCGCCGCGAGGGCGGCGACCGCGTTGAGGGCGTAGTGCCGGCCGGGCACGGAGACCGTGAAGGTGAGCAGGCGGCCGTCGAGCAGGACCGTGACCTCGCTGGTCAGACCCCGTGCGGTGATCTTGTGGACCCGTACGTCCGCGCCTTCGGCCGCGCCGTACGTGACGACCTTCACGGTGGCCAGGTCGCGGACCCGCGCGGTCAGCTCCACGGCGCCCTGCTGGTCCGCGGAGACCACCAGGGTGCCGCCCGGGACGATCTTGCCGACGAAGGTCTCGAAGGACTCGTAGATCTCGTCCATCGAGGCGTAGTTGGCGTGGTGGTCCAGCTCGACGTTGAGGACGATCGCGACCTCGGGGTCGTACTTCTGGAAGCTGCGGTCGCTCTCGTCCGCCTCGGCGACGAAGATCTCCCCGCCGCCGTGCCGGGCGTTGGTGCCGGGGCCCGCCAGGTCGCCGCCGATCGCGTACGACGGGTCGAGGCCCAGCTCGGTGAGGGCGACGGCCAGCATGGACGTGGTGGTCGTCTTGCCGTGGGTGCCCGCGACCGCGATCGGCCGCAGGCCGCCGCCCATCAGCGAGGCCAGCGCGTCGGAGCGGTGCACCACGGGCACGGACAGCTCGGCGGCGCGCGCCAGCTCCGGGTTGTCGGCCCGGATGGCGCTGGAGACGACCACGCACGAGGCGTCGTCCGCGAGGTGCTCCGCGGCGTGGCCGATGTGCACGGTGGCCCCCAGCGCCCGCAGCGCCTGAGCGGTCTCCGACTCCTTCGCGTCGCTGCCCGCGACCTTCGCCCCGCGCTGGGCGAGGATCTTCGCGATGCCCGACATCCCGGCGCCGCCGATACCGATGAAGTGCGGCCGTTCCATGGCGACGGGGATACCGGTACCGGGTGCCATCTGTGTTTCTCCCAAGGTGCGAGCGGGGTGCTGGTCAGGACCGACAGCGTACGTTCGGCACTGCCGGTGCCGTCGATTCAGCCTATTCGCTGTGGGCGAAGAGTTTGAGCACCGGTACGCCGACCTTGTGACGGGCCCGGGACGCCCAGTCCCGGTGGAAGAACTCCTCCACGTAGTGCGGTTCGGTCAGCACGATCACCTCGTCGGCCGCCGCGTCCTCCACGACGGTCTTGAGCAGGTCCAGCGGGTGTTCCTCGACCACCTGGCCCACGGCCTCTGAGCCCGCGGCGCGCAGGGCCCTCAGCGAGTGTTCGAGTGCCAGTTCGGCCGGCTGTCTGGCCGCCGTGCCCTCCAGTTCGTCGCCCTCGCGCGTGGCGTCCCGCAGTTCGCCGACCGCGACGTCGTCGATGGCGCGCAGCAGGACGTCCGCCTGGTCGCCGCGGGGTTGCATGAGCACCACGAAGGAGACGCTCTCGTCACCGTGGAGGGTGGTGACGAACTCCACGTCCTCCGGCGTCAGGGGCTTCTCGATCATCAATACGCTTGTGAACACGACAGGCGCCCTTCTGTTCCACTGAAGCTGTTCCACTGAGCTGTTCCATTGAGTCAACTGAGCCACTTGGTGCACGGGCCCTCCGGACCCGCTGCGGAAACCATCCTTCCCCGTGCCCGCACGGGGTCTGAGAATAAGTCTGCCCAGCGGAAGCTAACCGGAACGGTGAATTCCGCTCATTGTCGGACGCGGTGGTACCGGGTGAAGAGGAACCCGTCCTGCTCCAGCAGGGACGCCAGTGCGAACCGCTCCGGTACGGCGACGACGGGGCCCCCCGCGATGCGCTGCGCGCCCCCTGCGGTGAGCGTCGGGGAGAGCGTCAGACACAGCTCGTCCAGAACGCCCGCCGCCACGAACTGACCCAGCAGCCGCGGGCCGCCCTCGGTGAGCAGCCGGACGAGGCCGCGCTCCGCCAGGGCGCGTACGGCGCGGGCGGGGTCCACCCCGGCCCCCTCCCCCGCGACGATCACCACCGCGCCGGCCTTCTCGGCGGCGTGCACCCGGTCCCGCGGGGCGGCGGCGCCGGTCAGGACGAGCGTCGGGACGCTGGGCGCGGTGAACAGCGGCGCCGCGAGATCCAGGTCCAGGCCGGCGGTGACGACGGCGATCGCCGGCGCGGGGCTCTGGCCGGCCGCGGCGCGCCGTGCGGCGAACGCCTCACGGGCGCGGGCCGGCCGGTACCCCTCCCGCCGAACCGTTTCCGCCCCCACCACCACCGCGTCGGCGAGCCCGCGCAGCGTGCCGAAGATCCGCATGTCGGCGTCGGAGGAGAGGGCGTGCGACAGACCGTCGTGCTGGGCGGCGCCGTCCAGGGTGGAGACCATGTTGGCGCGCAGCCAGACCCGCCCGTCCTCCGGGCCCCCGCCCCGTACGTACTCCGGGTAGGCGTAGGTGTCCGCCAGCTCGTCGAGCGTCCACTCACGCCCGGTGGTGTCGGCGCCGAGGTCAGCGGGGGTGCCGGGCGCTGTCTGATCGGTCACAGGGAACAGGCGTCGCATGTCCAGCAGTCTGGCACGGAGCATAGAGTGAGGAGTTGTGTCGTCCTCCACCCACGCCTCCGGTCCCGCCTCGACAACCGAGTCGGCACCCCTCTCCCTCTGCGCCCGCGAGCCGCGCGTCCCCGCCGACCGGCTGGTCGCGGAGATGGTGCCGCCGCCGCGCTTCGACTCCGTACGGTTCGACACGTACGTACCCGACCCGAACCAGCCGAGCCAGACCGAGGCCGTCACCGTCCTGGACGCCTTCGCCGCCGGGTTGGGCGGTGCGCACCGCGTCGCCGGCTCCGGGGGTTCCGGGGGCGGCATGCGCCGCTGGTTCGCGCGGAAGCCGCCGGCGCCCACGGGGCCGCGCGGGGTCTATCTGGACGGCGGGTACGGCGTCGGCAAGACGCATCTGCTGGCCTCGCTCTGGCACGCCACCCCGGCCCCGCCCGAGCAGAAGGCGTTCGGCACGTTCGTGGAGCTGACGAACCTCGTCGGCGCGCTCGGCTTCCAGCAGACCGTACAGACGCTCGGCGGGCACCGGCTCCTGTGCATCGACGAGTTCGAACTCGACGACCCGGGCGACACCGTCCTCGTCTCCAGCCTGCTGGGCCGGCTGGTCGAGCGGGGCGTGGCGCTGGCCGCGACGTCCAACACCCTGCCGGGCAAGCTCGGCGAGGGCCGCTTCGCCGCCGCCGACTTCCTCCGGGAGATCCAGGGGCTCTCCGCCCAGTTCCGGCCCCTGCGCATCGACGGCGAGGACTACCGCCACCGGGGGCTGCCGGAGGCGCCCGCCCCGTACTCCGACGAGGCGGTGACCCGGGCGGCGTACGCCACCGAGGGCGCCAGCCTGGACGACTTCCCCGGGCTGCTCGACCATCTCGCCTCGGTCCACCCGAGCCGGTACGGGGCGCTCACGGAGGGGGTACGGGCCGTCTGCCTCACGGAGGTCGTCCCGGTCCCCGACCAGTCGACGGCGCTGCGGCTCGTGGTCCTCGCGGACCGGCTGTACGACCGGGAGGTGCCGGTGCTCGCCTCCGGCGTGCCGTTCGACCAACTGTTCAGCGACGAGATGCTGAACGGCGGCTATCGGAAGAAGTACTTCCGGGCGATCTCCCGTCTCACCGCGCTGGCGAGGGACGCGAAGGGCCTGGTCACTCCGTAGGTTCCAGTAGGTTGGGGGCTTTGGGGGCCGCAAACCCCCGTGCCGGAGCGGTCGGCCCCCGTGGCCGTCCCGGCACCGCCGTTGACCATCGGAAGGAACCATCATGGCTACTGTTCGCACCGCTCACACGGTCTGGGAAGGCGAACTGCTCAAGGGTTCGGGCACCGTCACCTTCGACTCGTCCGGCATCGCCGAGCAGCCCGTCTCCTGGCCGTCGCGCGCCGAGAAGGCCAACGGAAAGACCAGCCCGGAGGAGCTGATCGCCGCCGCCCATTCGAGCTGCTTCTCCATGGCCCTGTCGCACGGCCTGGCCGGCGCGGGCACCCCGCCCACCAAGCTGACCACCAAGGCCGACGTCACGTTCCAGCCGGGTGAGGGCATCACCGGTATCCACCTCACCGTGGAGGGCGAGGTCCCGGGTCTGGACGCGGACGCCTTCCAGGCCGCGGCCACCGACGCCAAGGCGAACTGCCCGGTCAGCCAGGCCCTGACGGGGACGACCATCACGCTGAGCGCCTCGCTCGTCTGACGGCGGCGCGGTACGGGGCGCCGTACGGGGCGCCGCCCGGCATTCACCCGGCGTCAACACGGAATTGACATTGCGTCACCCCGCTGTTGACGAGCGGCGCCCCACGCGACACCAGAGGCTCGCGGTGACCCGCATGGTTCACGTGTCCCATGCGTACGTGATACACACATGCGGGTCACATCTCCTGTCCGCCAGCAGGGAGTTGCCTCATGTCCGCAACACGACGTCAGATCCTCGCCCGCGGCGGTGCCACCGCCGCGGGCATCGTCTTCGCCGGGGCCGTATCGGAGCTGTTCACCGGTACCGCCGCGGCGCACACCATGGGCCGCGGAGGGTACGGCCCCTTGGTCACCGACCCGGACGGCCTGCTCGACCTGCCCAAGGGCTTCCGCTACAAGGTTCTCTCCCGGGAGGGCGAACCGCTCCGCTCCGGCGAGGGCCGGGTCCCCAGCAACCACGACGGGATGGCCGCCTTCGCCGGCCGGCGCGGCCGGGTCCATCTCGTACGCAACCACGAGAACCGCCCCACCGCCCGGATCGGCGTACCGACCGTCGACGGCATCACCTACGACCCGATGGGCAAGGGCGGCTGTACGGCGCTCGAACTCGACGGGCGCAACAACGTCCTCGGCGAACGCGTCGCCATCGCCGGCACCGCCGTCAACTGCGCGGGCGGGCCCACCCCCTGGGGCACCTGGCTCACCTGCGAGGAGACCGAGGACCGCGCGGGCACCAACGGCTACACCAAGGACCACGGCTTCATCTTCGAGGTCGACGGCGCCGACCCGCGCCGCACCGGAGCCGTACCGCTGACCGCCATGGGCCGGTTCCAGCACGAGGCGGTCGCGATCGACCCCGGCACCGGCGTCGTGTACGAGACGGAGGACGCGTTCGAGAAACCGTTCGGGCTCTTCTACCGCTTCCTCCCCGAGAAGCCGCGCGGCGGTGTCGGCTCGCTGCGCGCGGGCGGGACGCTGGAGGCCATGCGGGTGCCGGGGGTGCCGGACCTGTCGACGGTCATGGAGACCGGCGCGACCTTCGACCGGATCGAGTGGGTCCCCGTACCGGACCCGCTGGCGAAGGAGACCCCGATCCGCTTCCAGGACTTCGGCGCCGGGGGCATCACCCACGCGCAGAAGCTGGAGGGCTGCTACTGGGGCGACCGCGCGGTCTACTTCGTGTCCAGCTTCGCGCACAGCTCGGACGGCTCGGCGGGCGACCACTACGGGCAGGTCTGGAAGTACGAGCCGCAGCGGCGCCGCCTCACGCTGGTGATCGTCTTCGGCCCGGACACCGACATCCAGTTGCCCGGCGAGTCCCCGGACAACATCTGTCTGGCGCCCAGCGGCGGTCTGATGGTGTGCGAGGACGGCGGGGGCGCGCAGCACGTGTTCGGGGTGACGCGGCGGGGCGAGGTGTACGCGATGGCCCGGGGCGCCAACAACGTGGGCACTCCGGAGGATCCCGAGTGGGGCGAGTTCGCCGGGGTGACGTTCTCGCCGGACGGCGCCACGATGTACGTGAACTGCTACACCCCGGGGACGACGTTCGCGGTGACGGGCCCCTGGCACTGACGCGGTACGCACCCTGACGCGTACGTACGTGACGGCGCGCCCTGCCGACCGCACAGCGGTCGCAGGGCGCGCCGATCCGTCGCATCCTGCGGTGAGGGCTCTTCGGTGAGGGGCCGACCGAGCGGAAGGGGTGCGCGGTGGCCACGAAGGACAAGAGGAACACGAAGGACAGCAAGAAGCGGAAGAAGCCGGGGAAGCAGGGAAAGGCCGGTAAGCGGCCGGGGCCGGTACCGGCCCTCCGTGAGCTGCTGCGCGTCCCCGAAGGCGGCCCCGTCGACCTCTCCGCGTACGACACGAGGGCGACCCCGGGCGGCCCGGCGGACAAGGCCGCGGGCCGGGCGGCCATGAGCGCGCTGGCCGCACGTCTGGCCGGTCTCCAGGACCGTCTGTACGCGTCCTCCACCGCGGGCGACACGCGCCGTCTGCTGCTGGTCCTCCAGGGCATGGACACCAGCGGCAAGGGCGGCACGGTCAAGCATGTGATCGGGCTGTTCAACCCGTCCGGCTGCCGGATCAGGGCGTTCAAGGCGCCGACGCCGCAGGAGCGGAGCCATCCGTTCCTCTGGCGGATCCGGCGGGCGCTGCCCCGGCCCGGCGAGATCGGCATCTTCGACCGTTCGCACTACGAGGACGTCCTGATCGCCCGCGTCCGCGGCCTGGCCTCCCGGCGGGACCTCGCCTCACGCTACGGACAGATCAACCGCTTCGAGAGGGAGCTGGCCGACGACGGGACGACGATCGTGAAGGTCTTCCTCCACATCGGGTACGAGGAGCAGCGCGACCGGCTCCTGGCCCGGCTGGACGACCCGGACAAGCACTGGAAGTTCCAGCCGTCCGACATCGCGGACCGGGCGCTGTGGCCCGCCTACCAGGAGGCGTACGAGCAGGCGCTGCGGCGCTGCTCCACGGACGCGGCGCCGTGGTTCCTCGTACCGTCGGACCGCAAGTGGTACCGCAACTGGGCGATCAGCACCCTGCTGCTCGAACACCTGGACGCGCTGGATCCGGCGTACCCGGCGGGCGGCTTCGACGTCGAGGAGAGCCGCGGGCGGCTGCTCGCGATGGGCCGGCCGGACTGAGCCGGGCGCGACCGGCCGGACCAAATCTTCGGGGTGCGTGAGCGCCGTACACCGATTCCAGATAGATCATCATATATTTTCCGCGTGTGACCACATATGCACGCACGCTCACCGCCGTCGGCGCCCTCGGGGCACTCGGTCTGCTCGGCTCCGCCCTGTCCGGGTGCGCGGGCGCCGACCGCGCCGGTGCCGGGACCACCGCCTCCGCTCCCCCGCACACCGCGTCGCCCCGCCCCGCCGTGGCGAAGGGGCCACCCAGCATGGTTCCGGGGCCCGACGGGCTGACGCCGGTCTTCCAGCGCGGCGCCCCCGCCGCGGGGAAGACAGTGGCCCTCACCTTCGACGCCGACATGACGGCGGACCAGGGACCGCGGGCCGCGAGCGGCGAGCGCTTCGACAACCCGTCGCTGATCGCGCTGCTGCGCCGGCTCGAAGTGCCGTCGACCGTGTTCATGACGGGACGCTGGGCCGAGGAGTACCCGACCCAGGCGAAGTCGATCGGCACGGACCCGCTCTTCGAGATCGCCAACCACTCGTACAGCCACTACGCCTTCACCGCCGACTGCTACGGGCTGCCGGTCATCGGCAAGGAGCGGATGGCCGGCGACGTACAACGGGCCTTCAAGGCGTTCCGCGCGGCGGGGGCGCGCAACGTGGTGCCGTACTTCCGCTTCCCCGGCGGCTGTTACGACAAGGCGGCGCTGCGCGCGCTCGCCCCGCAGAAGGTGACCGCCGTGCAGTGGGACGTCGTCAGCGGCGACGCCTTCGCCACGGACCCGGACGCCGTCGCGGACCAGGTGCTGGCGGACGTGAAGCCCGGCTCCCTGGTGGTGATGCACTGCACGCGCAGCGCGGCGCCGGTGACGGAGGACGCGGTACGGCGGATCGTGCCGGAGCTGCGGGAGCGCGGCTTCCGCTTCGTCCGGGTGTCGGAGCTGATGGCGCACTGAACCGACGGGGAGGCCGGCGGACGGCACCGCCCCACGGGATCAGCCCGAGCACGCAGTCCGCTGGGCCTCCTGCCACTCGCAGACGGGGCAGAGGGTCGCGCCCCTGACCGTCTCCGGGTGCTCGGTCGGCTCCCCGCACAGCACGCAGTCCGCGTACGCCGTCACCACCGGTTCTCCGGCCGTCCGCCCGCTCGTCCGCTCGCTCATACGGTCGAGCCTACTGGGGCCGCCCGTCCTCCGGTCCCGGTCGCCCGGCCCCGGTCCGCCCGCTCAGCCGTCCCGACGGGTGCCGATCACGCACGCCACCGCCGCCGCCACACCCGCCACCAGCACGGCGGCCACCAGCGCCGGCCCCGGCGCCCCGACCTCCCCGGTCAGCGAACCGGTCACCAGGCCGCTGACCGCGTACCGCGCCGGGGACCCGGTGATCACCAGCGCGACCAGCGAGACCACCGTCGTGGCCGCGATCGACCAGCCCCGGGCGCGCAGCAGCGGTCGGTTGCACACCGCTCCGACGGCCGCGCCGACCAGCAGACAGACCAGCGCGGCGAGCAGCCCCGCCGTACCGGCGGACACCACGTCCACCTCGACCGTGAAGTCGGCGTTCTTCGGTTCGCTGATCAGGATGACGAGCAGGGTGCCCGCCACCCCGATGGCGCCCGCGACGGCCACGGCGGCCAGCAGCGTGGCGAGATGCGCCCGGCGCGTCCCGTTCACCGCGCCGACGACCGCACGCGAGGCCGCCGGTTCCTGGGTGACGCAGATCCGGACCAGCCAGGCGGTGACGGGCAGCAGGGCCGCCGCCGCGTATCCGAGCGAGTCCAGGATCGGCTGCCCCGACTGCACCCCGACGCCGAGGAAGATCCCGTACAGCAGGAGCGGCGGCAGCCAGCGCTGCGAGCGCAGCAGCAGGGCGATCTGATAGCTGAGCAGTGCGGTCATGAGGAGATGCGCTCCGTCTCCGTGGTGGCGGAACCGGCCGGGGCCGGCTCCGCGGCCCGGCCCACCTCCCTGATGTGCCAGGGCGGACCGGCGGTGAGCAGCGCCCGCAGCAGCGCGTCGGAGTGCTCCGCGGCCACCGTCAGCAGGACGGAACCGTCCTCGGCGGGTACGTCGCAGGCGGGCGCCCCGGGCAGTCCGGCCGCCGCCGCGCCGTCGAGCACCGTGCCCGGCGGTCCCTCGGCGAGGATCCGTACCACCACGCCGTGCTCCCCGTCCCGCTCGTCGTCGGGGAGCGCGGCCTCGGTACGGGGCACCACGCCGCCGTCCACCACCCCGTACAACGCGTCGGACGCCCCGGCCAGCCGCCGCCGGTCGTGGTCGACGAAGACGACCGTGCCGCCCGCGGCGACACGCTCGGCGACCGCCCGGTCCAGCTCCGCGCGGGCCGCCGTGTCCAGCCCCGTCCACGCCTCGTCGAGGACCAGCAGCTCGGGCTCGGCCAGCAGCGCCTGTGCGACGGCCACCTTCTGGCTGGTGCCCTTGGACAGCTCGTCCATCGGCGTACGGGCATGCTCCTGCGCCCCGAACCGCTCCAGCCACTCGACGGCGCTCGCCGCCGCGACATCGCGGCGCAGCCCGTGGATCCGGCCGAGGTGCATCAGATATCCGGCGGCCGTGAAGGGCAGCGAGACGGGGAAGCGCTCGGGAACGTACGCCGTGCGGGAACGGCCGCGCAGGCGGCCCTCGGTCGGCACGTCGATGCCCGCGATCAGCCTCAACAGGGTTGATTTCCCGCTGCCGTTCACGCCCTCGACCCGGACCAGGGCGCCCGCGGGGAGATCGAGATCGACCCCGCGCAGCACCCAGGGCCCGCGGAGGCCGTAACGGCGGCCCACACCTTGGAGGTTCATCCGGGCATGATCTCAGCTCGCGTCAGTGCGCGGTGGGCTTCTGCGCAGTCGCCTCGCTCGGCCGCACGATCACGAACCCTTCTCCCTGGAGCATCAGTTGGACGGCCTCGCCGGATCCGCCGCGGATCATCGAGCCCACGGACTGGGAGCGATGCAGGGATGTACCGAGTTGTGCGCTCCATCCGACGACGGCGTCCGTGTCGACGTACACCGGTGCCTGCGCCGTGACGGGAATCACGATGGGATCGCCCTCGCAGATGACGCCGAGTTTGCCGTAGCCGGTGAAGACACTGTTGAAGAGACCGCCGCCGGTCATGCCCGCGCCCTTCACCGTCTTGATCTCGTAGCTGAGGGTCGGATCGAAGCAGAGCACGTTACGGCCGTTGATGGTGAGCGCGTCGCCCTGCTCCACATCGACGATGAAGCAGTGGGCCGCCTCCTGCGCGAGCCACACCTCGCCCTGGCCCTTCACCGTCATGAGCGGCAGCCCCTCACCGGTGACCGCGCGCTTGAGGAGCCCGCCGAGGCCCTGCCCCTTGCGCTCGAACTCCAGCGAGCCGCGGTAGGCGACCATCGCCCCCTGCCGCGCGTACATCTCACCGTTGACTGCGTACTTGATCGACTTGGCGTTCTGGAGGGTCATCCCGGGCGCGGTGGCCGGCTGGGCCATGTGTTCCGTGGAGAAAAGGTCGCTCTTCATGCCGTGCATCGTCGCCCGGACCGGTGCCTTCCGCCAAGAAAGGTTCGGCCAAGAAATCCGCGGGCCGGGAGGGGCGCGGCGGCTGGCAGACTGGGGCCGTGAGCAGCGAGAGCAACGAGAGCGCCCCGGCGGAGAGTCCCTTCCGTCACGAGTCGACCGCCCGGGACGAGGCCCCGCAGTACGTACTGCCGCTGGTGGTCCGGATCGAGAAGGCCGCGCCGCCGGCCCGTACCGACGCCCTGGAGACGGCCGCCCGCGCGGTACTCACCCTGCTCTCCGACGAACGGGCCCTGGGCGAGGGCGCGGACGAGGGCGAGTGGGCCCGGGCCGTACGGGACTGGCAGGACGCCCGGATCCGCAAGGTGGTGCGGCGGGCGCGCGGCGCGGAGTGGCGCCGCGCCCGCACACTCCCCGGGATCACGGTGACGGGCAGCGGCCCGCTGACACCGGCGCCGGCCTCGGACGGTGACGCGTCGCCCGCCGCGGCGGACGGTGGGCCGGCCTCCTCGGCGGACGGGACGCCGACTTCGGACGCCGGTACGTCGTCGTCCGTCGCCGAGGTACGGGTCTTCCCGCCCGTCCCGCTCGACGGCTGGCCCAAGGAGCTGGCCAAGCTCCAGGTCTCCGGCACCGACCTGGACGACCCCGCGCCGCCGCCCCCGGCCGACCCGGCCCACCCGGTGCTGTGGCTGAGCCCCGACCTCGACATGTCGGCGGGCAAAGCCATGGCCCAGGCCGGACACGGCGCCCAACTCGCCTGGTGGGAGCTGTCGGAGACGGACCGCGCGTCGTGGCGCGACGCCGGGTTCCCGCTCTCCGTCCGCACCGCGGACGCCGCGCACTGGCGTGAACTCACCACCGCCGGGCTGCCGGTGGTCCGCGACGCGGGCTTCACGGAGATCGCCGCGGGGTCCTGCACGGTGGTCGCCGACCACCCGTCGCTGCGCCGCTGACCGACGCCCGGGAGAGCGGCCCGCACGGTCATCGATCATCCGTCGCCATCGGATTGAACACACCCGGTGCGCCGTGCGTATTCCTCCATACCGCCAAGCGGGTTGAACGGCCGCGCTCTCAGCGGTTGATTCAGCGGTGTCAGTTTTCGGTTCGGGAGGCAGCACATTGTTGCGACGTATCAACGGTTCGGCGCTCATCATCGCGGCATTGGTCGCCACAGTGGCGGCACTGGCCTTCCCTGTGTGGTCGTACGCCGACCGTTCCGGGACCGGGCAGGCCAACATCAACGCGTCGTCCGTCTCCACCCAGTGGGGCCCCCTGACGGCCACCGACCGTGATTTCCTGGTCAAGGTCAGGCTGGCGGGGCTCTGGGAGCTGCCCGCCGGACAGCAGGCCATCGAACGCGCGCCGACCAAGGCGATCAAGGAATGTGGTGACCACCTCGTCGTGGGCCACACCGACCTCGACAAGCGGGCCCGCGACGTGGCGGGGAAGCTCGGCGTCGAGCTGCCGAACCAGCCCAACGACCAGCAGCAGGGCTGGCTCAGGGAGCTGTCGGCGTCCACCGGCCAGGAGTACGAGCAGAAGTTCGCCAACCTGCTGCGCAACGCCCACGGCAAGGTCTTCGCCCTGATCGCGGAGGTGCGGCACACCACCAGGAACACCCTGATCCGCAACCTCGCCAGCGACGCCAACATCACGGTCCTCGACCACATCACCATGCTGGAGGCCACCGGCATGGTCGACTTCGACCAGATCGCCAACGAGGCCGCCGGTACCAAGACCGCCAGCCCGACCGGCCCGCCGCCCCCGAACGGCAACCTGCCCCCGGCCGCGGATCCGGTGGAGCCGAACGGGAACGAGAAGCTGACCTCCGAGCCCTCCACCGGGCCCGGCGCCCCCACCTCGATCAACACCAACCGGCCGGAGCCCGGCGCGAGCTGATCCGCTGATCCACGGCGGTTCCACATCGGTTCCACAGCACGGTGCCTCCCCCCTCATATCCGTACGGGGGGAGGCACCGTGCTTTCGTGGCGGGGGCATGGAACCTCAAATCAACCTCTGAACGTCTCCCCTCCAGGATTCACCGAGGCGTTCCCGGGGTCATGACCCCTGCAACCGCGAGCGAGGTCGCGTACGGAGGAGTCCGCAACAGGGGGAAACCATGAACGACACACCACGTCTGGGCACCGGCATCGGCTGGCGCCCGGAGATCGCCGACACGGTGGAGGCCCTGTCCGGGGTCGACTGGGTCGAGGCCGTCGCGGAGAACCTGTGCGCCGGCCATCTCCCCGAGTCGCTGGTACGGCTGCGCGAGCGCGGCGTCACCGTCGTCCCGCACGGGGTCTCGCTCGGACTCGGCGGCGCGGACCGCCCCGATCCGCGGCGGCTGGGGGAGCTCGCGGAGTGCGCCGAGGCCCTTGGTTCCCCTCTGGTCACCGAGCACATCGCCTTCGTGCGGGCCGGTGGGGCGCGCACCGCGTCCCCCGTGCTCGAAGCGGGTCATCTGCTGCCGGTACCGCGTACCCGCGACGCGCTGCGCGTGCTCTGCGAGAACGTACGGATCGCGCAGGACGCGCTGCCCGTGCCGCTCGCCGTGGAGAACATCGCCGCCCTGATCTCCTGGCCGGACGAGGAGATGAGCGAGGGACAGTTCCTCGCCGAGCTGGTCGAACGCACCGGGGTCCGGCTGCTGATCGACGTCGCCAATCTCCACACCAACCACGTGAACCGCGGAGAGGACCCGGCGAGGGCGCTGGACGAACTGCCGGTCGAGGCCATCGCGTACGTCCATGTCGCGGGCGGGATCGAGCGCGACGGCGTCTGGCACGACACCCACGCCCATCCGGTCACCCGGCCCGTGCTCAACATCCTCGCCGAGCTGCGCTCCCGGGTGGCGCCGCCGGGCGTCCTGCTGGAGCGGGACGACGACTTCCCGCCCGCGGCGGAGCTGGCGGGCGAACTGACGCTGATACGCGAGACGCTGGAGGCCGGCGGGGCGGCGACGGTACGGGCCTCCGCTGCCCTGGAAGCCCCGGAAGCCGCCGCTCCGGTACGGGCCTCCTCGCCCGCGACGGAAGACCCCGCCGAGGCCGACGACCCCGCCGCCGCCACCGGGGCCGAGGCCGCCGAGGCGGCCCGGGCGCGGCTGGCGCTCGCCGAGACCGCGCTGCTCTCGGCGCTGGTCGCCGGCACCCCCGTACCGGAGGGGTTCGATCCGCGCCGGCTCGGCGTGCAGAGCCGCGCACTGGCCGCCAAGCGCGCGGATGTCGTCGCCAAGGTGGCGCCCGAGCTGCCCGGGATCCTCGGCGACGGCTTCCGCCCGGCGTTCCTCGCGTACGCCGCGCGGCGGCCGATGCGCGGCGGTTACCGCAGGGACGCGCTGGACTTCGTCGAGACGCTGCTGGTCGAAGGGCGCCCCGAGGATCCCGCGGCCCGGCGGCGGCTGACCCGGTGGTGGCAGGAGCGCGCGGGCGCGCGCCCTCCGCGCCGGGCGGTACGGCTCGTCCGCGCGGCCCGCGCCGCGCTGGTCGGGGGGTGACGGGCGATGACCTCTCTTCCCGTACTGGCGGCGCATCTCACCGTGGCCGCCTCGTCCGTGGCACTGATCGCCGGGGTGGCCGGTCCGCGCGGCCGGGGCTCGGACGGCGCGGGCCCGGTCCATGACGTGGCGGAGGCCGCGTTCCTCGGCGGTGGCCCCGGGCGCGTCGTGGACGCCGCGCTCGCCGGGATGCACGCGGACGGCCGGATCTCGGTCGGCGGCCCGGGGATCGTCGCCGTACTCCGGCCGGTCGCCCATGACCCCGTCGAGCGGTCGGTGCTCGACGAACACGCGGCGGCGCCGCACGGCGGGCTGCACGCGCTGCGGCTGGCGGTGATGCGCGGCCCGGCCGTCCAGCGGGTGGGCGACGCGCTCGCGGCGCGCGGGCTGCTGGTCCCTCCTGAGCGGGCCCGGCCGTGGCGGCGGTGGGGCGTGCTCCAGGGCGTGCTGTGTCTGCTGGCCGTGCCCGTCACCTTCTTCGTGGCCTTCCTGTCGGCCTTCCACGACGACGGTCTGGGCGACGGGTTCGACAACTTCGCCCTCCTGCCCACCCTCGTCATCGGCTCCGTCGTCGGCCTGGTCTGCGCCTCCGTCGCGGGGCGCCGGATCACGCCGGCCGGACGGCGGGCCCTGCGCGCCTTCCTCGCCGGGCAGCCGTACGCCCCGCCGTCCGTCGCCGGGCAGGTCGCGGCGCACGGCCTGGCCGGGGTCCCCGACCCGCTGCTGCGGGAGCAGTTGCGTACGGCGGCGGGGATGCGCCCCGGACGGGACTTCTCGCCCGCGCCGCATCTCGCCGCCGGTGCCGTGGCGTGGTGCTCCGGCGCGCAGCCCGGTTCGGGGACGGGGTGCGGCGGGTCCGGGTCCGGCTGCGGCGCCGGTTCCTGCGGGGGCGGAGGCGGGGGCGCGGGCGGCGACTCCGGGTCCGGTGGAGGCGGGAGCGGTTGTGGCGGCGGCAGTAGCTGCGGCGGAGGGGGCGGAGGCGGGGGCTGCGGAGGCGGAGGCGGCGGAGGCTCCTGAAGCGTCACCCCGCCCCACCCGCCCCGACCTGCCCGCCCCCTGGCACACTCCCGCCCGTTCCGCACTCCGGGCGGCGCCCAGGAGTGGCCGTGGGGCGCATCGGGGTCATCGGCCCGCGACACCGCTCGCCGGTCCTTGCCAAGCCCCGGCCCCCCTGCCGACCCTCGTCGTGCCGTCGCTCCCCCGGACCCCCGGTTCCGGGAGATCTCCGGACCGCTCGTACGCACGCACGAAGGGAACACGATGAGAGCAGTCGCGAAGTACGGGGCTCTGACGACCCTCGGCTCCCTGGTCCTGTCGGCCCTCGTCGCCGTCCCGGCGGACGGCGCCTCCGCCGACAGCGGCCCGGCCGCCGCCACCGCCGAGACCCGCGGCGTGGCCCGGGCGGCGGCGCGCGCCGCCGCCGCCGGTGTCACGTTCGGCGCCTGCCCCGAGGCCGAGAAGCTGCCCGCGCCCGTCACCTGCGGCACCGTCGAGGTCCCTCTCGACTACGCCGCGCCCGACGGACCCACGATCGGCCTCACCGTCAGCCGGGTCGCCGCGAGCGGTCCCGCCGACCGGCGGCAGGGGGCGCTCGTCTACAACCCCGGTGGCCCCGGCGCCTCCAGCATGTACTTCCCGCTCGCCGCCGAGGTGACGCAGTGGAAGCGGATCGCCGCCGCGTACGACCTGATCGGCTACGCGCCGCGCGGTGTCGGCCGCTCCGCGCCGCTCTCCTGCCAGGACCCGGCGGACTACGGAAAGGCGCCGACCCAGGCGCCCACGCACCCCTCCGCGTCGTACAAGCGGGAGCGGATCGCCGAGGCGAAGGCGTACGCGCGGGGCTGCGCCGACCACGCGGGTGAGGCGCTGCGCCACTACAACTCCCTCAACAACGCCCGCGATCTCGATGTCCTGCGCGCCGCGCTCGGCGAGCGGAAGCTGACGTTCATGGGGGCCTCGTACGGCACGTACTTCGGCGCCGTCTACGCGACGCTCTTCCCCTCGCACGTACGGCGGATGGTCTTCGACTCCGCGGTCGACCCGGCCCCGGACCGGATCTGGTACCGCAACAACCTCGAACAGTCGGCCGCGTTCGAGCGGCGCTGGGAGGACTTCCGTACCTGGGTCGCCAAGCACGACGCGACGTACCACCTGGGCACCGACGCCGCGCAGGTGCAGAGGAGTTACGAGCAGGTGCGCGCCGGGGTCGCGCACGAACCGGCGGGCGGCAAGGTCGGCCCCGGGCAGCTCCAGGCGGCGATGCTCGGCGCGGGCTACTACGACGACTACTGGGCGCTCCGCGCCACCGCGCTCTCCGAGTACGTCCGGGGCAACCCCGAGCCGCTGATCGCCCAGGCCACCCCCCGCCCGGCGGCCGCCGCGAGCGGTGAGAACAGCAGCGCCGTCTACACCGCCGTCGAGTGCAACGACGCGCCGTGGCCGACCCGGTGGCAGGTGTGGGACCGCGACAACACGGCGCTGGCGCGGCACGCCCCATTCGAGACCTGGGACAACGCCTTCATGAACCTGCCGTGCGCCTACTGGCCCGCGCCCCGGCAGGAGCCCGTCGACGTCCGCACCCGCCCCGGACAGCTCCCGCCGACGCTGATCCTGGCGGCGGAGCGGGACGCGGCCACCCCGTACGAGGGGGCGCTGGAGCTCCAGCGCCGGCTGGCGGGCTCGGCGCTGGTGACCGAGCGGGACGCCGGTACGCACGGGGTCTCGGGCGGCGACAACCCGTGCGCCAACGCGTACCTGGAGGACTATCTGCTGACCGGGAGGACACCGGCGCGGCGCACCGAATGCGCGCCGCACCCCGAGCCGAACCCGACCTCACTCGAACCGGCCAACCGGCTCGCCGACCCGCGGGGAAGGCTCGATCCGGCTTCTCACTCCTGAGTGCACGCCGTGTGGTCGAGGGGCGGACGCCGCTCGGCCACCAGGCTGAGGCTCTCCTCGATACGGTCCAGGACACGGATCATGGCGTCCTGTTCGCCCGCGCCCAGGCCGCCGACGACGCCCTCCTCCAGTTCCGCCCAGATCTGTTCGACCTCTTTACGCAGTGCGAGGCTCGCGGCGGTGGGTTCGATGATGGTGGCGCGCTTGTCGGTCTCGCTGGGCCGCCGTCGGACGAAGCCCGCGTTCTCC
Source organism: Streptomyces sp. NPDC050509 (assembly GCF_044457965.1). Lineage (NCBI taxonomy): Bacteria > Bacillati > Actinomycetota > Actinomycetes > Kitasatosporales > Streptomycetaceae > Streptomyces > Streptomyces sp. NPDC050509. The sequence continues at coordinate 47,860 of NZ_JBITHL010000023.1, forward strand.
AGCCGCTTGACGGTACGGGTGATGGTGGCCGCGTCCGAGCCGAGCAGCCGCACCAGATCGGCCTGACGCTGCGGGCCGAGGTCCCACAGTTGCATCATGACGAGCTCCTGCCCGGGGTGCAGCCCCACGCGGCGCAGGAGTTGTCCGGCGAGCATCCGGTGCAGGCGGGCCACGCGGAAGATCGCGTGGCTCACGGGCCCCGCCTGTACCGACGGCGGCAGCACGGAGCGGGTCATGTCCGCGCAGGGGTCCCCGGACGGGGCGCCGCCCGGACCCTTCGCCATGTCGCTCACGCCGCTCACAGCCCCTCACGCCCTCACGTCTGATTGTTGCCCGAACAGGAACATTCTACCGCGACGCGCCCTGCGCCCCACGGGACGGGCACCGCCAGCACTTCAGCACAGAAGAGTGACACACGTCACAGAAGTTCAGGAATGCGGTGAGGTCATTTACTTGTTCGAACAGGCAATGGCATCGCGTGGTGTCGTCCAGCCGAACCGAACAGGATCCTGATCATGACTACGGCCTTCGCCCCTTACGAACTCGGCGGCATCCGCCTGTCCAACCGCATCGTGATGGCCCCCATGACGCGCAGCCGCGCCCACGGCGCCGGGCAGACCCCCACCGAGCTGATGACGACCTATTACACGCAGCGGGCGAGCGCCGGTCTGGTCGTCACCGAGGGCACGCAGCCGTCCGCGATCGGCCAGGGTTACCCGGACACCCCCGGCATCCACTCCGCCGAGCAGATCGCGGCCTGGCGCGGGATCACGGACGCCGTACACGCCGAGGGCGGCGCGATCTTCCTGCAGATCATGCACACCGGACGGGTCGGCCACCCGAGCCTGATGGGCCTCACCCCGGTCGGCCCCTCGGCGGTCACGGCCAAGGGCCAGGTCTACACACACCAGGGTCCGCAGGACTTCGTCGAACCGCACGAGCTGACCGATACGGAGATCGCGGAGACCATCGCCGACTTCGCCACCGCGGCACGCAACGCCGTCGAGGCGGGCTTCGACGGTGTGGAGCTGCACGGCGCCAACGGCTATCTGATCCACCAGTTCCTGGCGCCCAGCTCCAACCAGCGCACCGACGCCTGGGGCGGCAGCCCCGAGCGGCGGATCCGCTTCGCCGTGGAGACCGCGAAGGCCGTGGCCGAGGCCATCGGCGGGGACAAGGTCGGCTTCCGCATCTCGCCCGGCAACACCTACAACGACATCGACGAGAGCGACCGGCCGGACGTGGAGGCCACCTACACCGCCCTCGTGGACGCGCTCGCCCCGCTCGGTCTGGCCTACCTGCACCAGATGGAGGCGCCCGGAGTCCGCGACCTGGTCCTGCGGCTGCGCAAGGCATGGCCGAGCACCTTCGTCCTCAACCCCTTCACCGGCACGGAGCCCACGGGCCCGGACGAGCTGAAGCTCATCGAGGACGGCACCGCCGACCTGATCGCCTACGGGGCCCTCTTCCTCGCCAACCCCGACCTGCCGGCCCGCCTCGCCGCCGGCGGCCCCTACAACACCCCCGACCCCGCCGCCTTCTTCGGCGGTGACCAGGGCGGCTACACCGACTACCCGGCCCTCGGCTGACGGCGGCCCCGCGCGGGCATCCGGCGAACAGCAGCGGCCGTCAGTGGAAGAGGGGTCCGTCGAGCTGTTCGGCGACAACCGGCGTGCGTGATACAGCGAGGCGGGTAAGCGTCTCGTTGTGTGCCGAAGCACCCGTCGGGGCGGACCGGAGCATTCCGGGGCGGGGCGGGGCGTCGCGGGTGCCTGTGGGTACCGGCGACGCCCCTGTACGGCGCCGCTCATACCGCGGCGGTCACCCGCTTCACATCCATGCCGTCGAGCCGTCGGATCGGACCGGAACCTTCCGCTTCCAGGTGATCCAGTCGTCGGTCGTGAGCGCGGCCTCGTCGATCTCGATGCCCCACCCGGGGCGGTCCGGGCGCAGTGCGAGGTGGCCGTCGACCGGAAGGTAGGGGTCGGGGCACCACGGCACGTCGTCCGGCTTGTACTCGAGGATGCTGAAGTTGGTCGTCGCGGCCGCGAAGTGCACGTTCGCCGCGGTCGCGAGCGGACCGAGCGGGTTGTGCGGGGCGACCGGGACGTAGTGCGCGTCAGCGATGGTGGCAATCTTCACCATCTGGGTGAGGCCCCCGACCACGCAGATGTCCGGCTGCACGATGTCCGCTCCGCCCGCGCCGAGCAGCGCCAGGAACTCGTGCGGGGAGTACAGGCACTCCCCTGTCGCCAGCGGCACCGCGATCTCGGACCGGATCCTGCCCCAGGCGGGAATGTGCTCGGGCCGTATGGGCTCCTCCAGGAAGAGTGGCTGGTTGGGCGCGAGCGCGGCGCCGAGTTCGATCGCCTGCCGCGGTTCCCACAGACACGCGTGCGCGTCGAACGCGAAGTCCCACTCCGCGGGGTGACTGTCGCGGACCCCGCTGAAGTACTCGCCCAGTTCGCGGACCACGAGCCCGAACCGGGTCCGGTGCGGGGCCGTCCGGTAGGGGCTGAGCTTGAACGCCGTGAAGCCGAACCGGTCGTGCAACGCCGCGGTGGTGTCCTGCAGTTCCCCGACATCCGGCGCGGAGTACAGACCGGCGTAGACCCGCACCCGGTCGCGTACCGCACCGCCGAGCAACTGGTAGACCGGCACACCCACGGCCTTGGCCGCGATGTCCCACAGCGCGTGGTCGACGGCGGCGATGGCGGCGAGGCCCAGCGCCCCCTGGGGGAAGCGGCCGGACTGCAGGAGGAACTGGTTGATCCGGCTCGGGGACCGGGCGTCCATACCCTTGATCTGCTCGAACAGGTAGTCCAGCAGCGGCGGGTAAGCCAGGTCGGGGCCGTGGTTGTACACCTCCGACCATCCGTCGATCCCGTCCTCAGTGCTGATCTTGACCAGCACTCTGGGCCGGTCGCCCACCCGCTGGAGGAAGGTCTGAAGCGACTCGATCTTCACGCCGCACGCTCCCCGGCCACCTCGGGCACCGCGGAGCGCCACTGCACCATGGACTCGGCGACCTCGCGGGCGAGCGCGTCGGACAGCGGGTGGCTGGGCGGACGGACGTCGCGCCGGCACAGACCGAGCTGGTGCATGGCCTCTTTCACCACCGACACATTGTTGGCCGAGGCATCGCGGGCCCGCAGCTCTTCGAAGTGCCGGATCTGCCGCCAGACCCGTGTGGCGGCGCCGTAGTCACGGTGCCGGAGCGCTTCGAGCAGTTCCAGAGACACGGCCGGAGCGACGTTGACCAGGCCCGAGGTGAAGGCCCGTGCCCCTGCCTGCCAGTAGGCCGGAGCGTACGACTCCGCCAGGCCGGTGATCCACAGCAGTCCGTCCGCCGCCTCCGCCCTCGTCGTGGCGAACACGACCGGATCGGGTACGGAGTACTTCAGCCCGACCACGTTCGGCGCCCGTTCCGCCAGGCGCGTGATGTGCGCACCGGTGACCGCACGATGGGTGAGGTAGGGCAACACTCCGATATCGGGTACGGTCTCCGCGATCCTCGCGTTGTACTCGACCCAGCCGTTCGGCGTCAGATACGGCAGGACGGGCTGATGGATCATGATCGCGTCCGCACCCGAGTCGCGGGCGAAGCGTGCGTCGGTGATGGCCGTCCCGAGATCGAACCCCACGCCGGCGACGATCGTCGTGGCGCTCCCACGCGCCGAGAGGACGCTCGTCAGAACGTCGCGGCGTTCGTCCGGGGAGAGCGCGTAGAACTCACCGGTGTTGCCGTTGGGCGTCAGCGCGGTCACTCCGTTGCGGACCAGACGTTCCGTCAGTGCGACCGTGAGGTCCTGGTCGACCGCGCCGTCCTCGTCGTACGGGACGACGGGGATCCCGATGACGGTGCTGAGCTGCTCGACCAGACGGCCGGCGTTCAACGAGGTGCTCACGAGGTGGTCCTTTCAGGGTGCTCGGTGAGATCCGCGGGAGGATCGTGATGCGGCATGACGGGCTTGACGCGTACCCAGAACAGGTAGATCGCCGCGCTTCCCAGAGAACACGCCGCCGCGCCGATCAAGGGGCCCACATAGGACCCGTCGCTGGAAGCCAGGAACACTCCGATGGCGATGGGACTGAGGAGGTTGCCCACCTGGGAGCCGAAGTTCTGGAAGCCGGCCACCGCGCCGACGGACGCCGACGAGGGCGCCACTTCCGCCGGCAGGCTCAGGATCGCCGCGCCCGCGAACGAGTGCGTGGCGCTGCTGACGGTGAGTACGACCATCAGCACAAGGTTGCTCTCGACGAACGGGGCAAAACCGATGCATGCGCTCAGGGCGAGCCCGGAGACGATCGGAACCTTCCGGGCCAGATTCGCGGAGATTCCGGACGCCAGCATCCGGTCGGACACGATGCCGCCGAGCACGGTGGAGCCGATCGCGATGAGCGCCGGAATCCAGCCCACCATGCCGAAATCCTTCTCGGAGAATCCGCGGTCGTCGAGCAGATAGCTGGGATACCAGGTGAGGAAGAACGCCCCGGCGAGCGAGCGGAACACATAACCGGTCATCAGTGCCCACACCTGAGAGTTGCCCAGCAGCTCCCGCCACGGCACGTTGGCACCGACCGACTCCGCCGAGTCCGTCGCACCCCGATCGGAGCGGATGTGGGCCAGTTCGGCGGCGGAAACCCGCGGATGCTCCTCGGGTTCGCGGTACACGGCCAACCAGCCCACGATCCACAGCAGCCCGGCGACACCGATCACGACAAATGCCATGCGCCAGCCGCCGAAGAGGGCCAGCGCCGTCACCACCGGGATCGACAGCGCCGTTCCGATCTGCTGGCCCATGTCGAACAGGCCTGACGCGAAAGCCCGTTCCTTGCGCGGGAACCACCGCGAGACGACCTTGATGTTCGCCGGCTGCACCGGCGCCTCGCCGATCCCCAGGCCGAGGCGGAACACCATGACGGATCCGACTCCCTGCGCGAGGGCGGTCAGCGCCGTCCAGATCGACCACCAGCCGACGGCGACGGGGTAGATGATCCTCGGGCCGAAACGATCGAGCAGCCAACCCGAGGGAATCTGGAACAGCGCGTACGTCCAGAAGAACGCCGAAAGCATCACGCCCTGAACGGCAGGGCTGATGTGGAACTCCTTCGACATGTAGGGCATGGCCACGCTCAACGCGGCGCGGTCGAGATAGGCGATCGTGAGGCCGAGGGCCGAGAAGCCCACGATCGTCCAGCGCATACCGCTGCGCTGCCGGGCCGGCGAGCTCCCTGTCTTGGACAAGGGCATGGGGGAAAGAGGGGGCACCATTGCTCCCGAATCTGGCTAAGCTCCCCGGAGGGAGCATCGGAACTCTCCTGTCGCGGCCCGGGATCTTGGCGGTGAACGGGCCGCGTCTCACCTCGTCAGTCAGTGAACGGCTGCTGTCCGATCAGCCGGCCGGACCATCCGCCGAAGCCCCAAACGGGTGGCAGGATCCGCGCCGTTGAGCCCTCAAACACGTGAGACGACCCCCAAGCGGACATAACAACCACAGGCCCCCTACTCCCTTCAAAACGGGCCTCGTATATGACGTACGACGTGCGACGCGATGAAGGTAGGAGCGCCCGAAGAGATTAGTCAACGCTTCTGACAAAATCCGTTTCCGAGGAACCGCGGACCGTACCGCCGGACCACGACGGCCTGTTGGCGGGATTCAGTGGCGCGAAAACGGACAAAGGCCCGGCGGACACCGCCAGGCCTTCGTACTGTCCGTCCCGGTATTCCGGGGTACGCTCCGCCTGGGGTATCGACCCGGGTTCCATCGGCCGCGATCGGCACGGAACGGGCTGGAGCAGGGAAGGACGAGCCGCCTGCACAACGGGCGTCCGACGCTCAACCGCCCGGCTGAGGCTGTCCTCGACACACGCCGGAACGCGGACCATGGCGGCCTGTTCGTCCGCACCCAGGCCGGCGGCGACACTGACGCCGGACCGCCGCGCGGGCCCCCGGGGTCACCCGCGTCCGCCGCCGCGTGGACGACGTCCGTCGCCGCGTGGCGGTAGAGCTCCAGCTCGGGTGGGGCCAGGGGGCGGCTCCGGTGGCCGCCGGCAGCAACTGGCGGACGGCCGGGTCCGGAGTCCGGCCGTGGGGCGCGTAGTTGGCGGGGGGGCGCGTTCAAGGGGCGGAACACCGACCCGGGTTCCATCGGCCGCGACCGGGGCGGAACGGGCGGGGACGGGGAAGAACAGGATTCTTCCCCGTCCACCGCGTTTCCGCAGGCCTGCGGCCGATGGGAACCCGGAGCCGAACCCGGTGTCGCTGGACGGGCCGTGCGCGCAGCAGGAGACTGCCGCCGGCCGTCTGATCTTCCGGGTGGGGCGGCCCGGTCCGTACGGTCACGGACCCGGCCACCACGTCATACCGTCACGCCAACCCTGCCACGAGATCCGCGACCGACTTGCGGCGGCCCGTGTAGAACGGAACCTCTTCCCGCACGTACAGCCGCGCCTCGGACGCGCGCAGATGACGCATCAGGTCGACGATGCGGTACAGCTCGTCGGCCTCGAAGGCCAGCAACCACTCGTAGTCGCCGAGCGAGAAGGACGCCACGGTGTTGGCGCGTACGTCAGGGTAGCCGCGTGCCATCTTGCCGTGGTCCGCGAGCATCCTACGGCGGTCCTCGTCGGGCAGCAGGTACCAGTCGTAGCTGCGGACGAAGGGGTAGACGCTCACGTAGTCGCGGGGCGTCTCGTCGGCCAGGAAAGCCGGCACATGGGACTTGTTGAACTCCGCGGGGCGGTGCAGCGCCATGTTCGACCAGACCGGCTCCAGCGCGCGGCCGAGCCGGGTGCGCCGGAAGCGGTTGTACGCGTCCTGCAGCTCGTCCGAGGTCTCGGCGTGCCACCAGATCATGACGTCGGCGTCGGCGCGCAGCCCGGACACGTCGTACGTACCGCGCACGGTGACGTCCTTGGCGTCGAGCTGGTCGAACAGCTCCTGGACCTCGTCCGCGTAACCGGTCCGGTCCTCGGGCAGGACATCACGCAGCCTGAAGACGGACCACAGCGTGTAGCGGATGACCTCGTTGAGGTCCTTGGCCTTCTTGCCGGCGTTCGGGATCTTCTCGGGAGCAGCAGTCATGGGGCTATTCTCCCGCGCCGCGACCGGTGCCCGGCGCCAGGGTCGACGTGGCGATGATCTCGTCCGCGGCGCGCCGCGCGCTCGCGACGCAGGCGGGGATGCCGACGCCGTCGTACGCGGCGCCGCAGACGCGCAGCCCGGGGAGTTCGGCGAGGGAGTCGCGGATACGGGCGACCCTGGCCTGGTGGCCGACCGGGTACTGGGGCAGTCCGTCGATCCAGCGCGTCACCTCGTGGGCGACCGGACGGGCGGTGAGGCCGGTCGCCTCCCGGAGGTCGCGCAGGGAGACGTCGAGGAGTTCGGAGTCCTCGCGCTGGAGCTGTTCCTCCTCGCCGTAGCGGCCGATGGAGGTGCGCAGCACGAACAGGTCGGGGGCCGCCTTGTCGACCCATCCCCATTTACGGGTGGAGAAGGTCGACGCCTTGATGGTGCGGCCGTCGACGGGCGGGACGAGGAAGCCGCTGCCGTCGGGCACGGCGCCGGCGTCGGCGCGCCGGAAGGCCATCGTCACCAGCGCCATCGACGCGTACTCGACCGCGGCGAGTTCGGCGGAGGCGGCTGGTGACGCGTCGGCGAGCAGCGCGGAGGCGGACCACGCGGGGGTCGCGAGGACCACGCCGTCGGCGGTGAGGGCACGCACGTCGGGGCGGGTGGGGTGTCCGGTGCGCAGGTGCCAGCCCTCGGCGGTACGGGTCAGGGCGAGGACGGGCGTCTCCAGCAGGATCTCGCCGCCCCCGGCGCGTACGGCGTCCGCGACGGCGCCGGGGAGGCGGCCCACGCCGCCCTCGATGCCCGCGAAGACGGCGCCGCCGGGCCGCTTGGCCGCGGTCCGCTCCTGGATCTCGCGGACGCCGGCCAGCAGCGAGTCGTGGGCCTGGACGGCTTCGAAGAGCTGGGGGACGGCGGCCCTCATGGAGATGCGGTAGGCGTCGCCCGCGTAGACCCCGCCGAGCAGCGGTTCGACCAGCCGGTCGACGACCTCGCGGCCGAGCCGCTCGGCGACGTACGCGCCGACCGCGACGTCGTCGCCGACCTCGGTGGGGGGCAGCTCCGGTTCGCGGGCGATCCGGGCGAGCCCCTCGTCGGAGAGGAGTCCGGCGAGGGCGGCGGGGTCACCGGGCACGCCCATCACATGCCCCTTGGGCATGGGGCGCAGCGCGCCGCGCGTCCAGACGGAGGCGGTGGTGGCGGTGGGCGGCTGGAGCAGCGCGCCGAGCCCGACGGCCTCGGCGAGGTCGACGCCCTCGGGGCGGCGGGCGAGCATGGACTCGGCGCCGAGGTCGACGGGGGCGCCCTCGATCTCGCCCGTACGCAGCTTGCCGCCGAGCCGGTCGGTGGCCTCCAGCACAGTGACCCGGATACCGGCGCCCAGCAGCCGGTGGGCGGCGGCGAGACCGGCGATACCGCCCCCGATGACGACGACATGGCCCGTATGCGTGTCCACGTGCTGCGCGCTCGACTCCATGGCCTCCACTCTCTCAAACACGTCCTCCCCGCCGGTAACGAGTCCTGACCGTGACCGCTTCGGAACCGTGGAGGGGCAACCCGCGCAGGGGCCCCACACGTCGAACCGGCGACACCAACCGAATACCTGGGGGGACCATGCGTGCGATGCCCGCGTTCGCGGCGGCACTGCTCACCGTTTCACTCGCGCTCGCCGGATGCAGCGCCGGATCCGCCGACCAGGCGGCCTCGAAGGGCGTCGCCAGGCCCGCGGAGGGGCGGGGCGGGCAGGCGGCCGACCTGGAGGCGGGGGCCGGTGACGCCGCCACGCCCGGCGCCAAGGGGGAGGACGGGAAGAGCGCCGCGCCCGCCGGGGTCCATGTGATCCGTACCGCCGAGCTGACCGTGCGCGTCAAGAACACCCGGAAGGCGCTCTCCACGGCGCGGGCGGCGGCCGGGAACGCCGGCGGTCTGGTGCAGGACGAGGTGACCGAGCGGGACGAGGACAGCGGGGTGACGTCGCGGATCGTGCTGCGCGTCCCGCAGGGATCGTACGACGCGGTGCTGGCCGAACTGTCGGGCACGGGAACGCTGTTGACGCGCAAGGCGAACGCCGAGGACGTCACCGACCAGGTCGTGGACGTCGACAGCCGGGTCGCCTCGCAGCGCGTGAGTGTGGCGCGGGTACGCGAGTTGATGGACCGGGCCACGAAGCTGAGCGATGTGGTGGCGCTGGAAGGGGAGTTGAGCAGCCGCCAGTCGGCGCTGGAGGCGCTGCTCGCCCAGCAGGCGTCCCTCAAGGACCGCACCACGCTGGCGACGATCACCCTGGAGCTCTTCGAGAACCCGGTCGTGCGGGAGGAGGAGAAGGCGGAGGATCCGGGGTTCCTGGACGCGCTGGGCGGCGGCTGGGACGCGCTCCTCACGACCCTGCGGTGGATCGGGGTGGTCCTCGGCGCGGTGCTGCCGTTCGCCGCCGTGCTCGGGGCGCTCTACCTGCTGTGGCGGCTGGTGCGCCGGCTGCTGCCCGCGTCGGCTCCGGCCGTTCCGGCGGCCGGGCCGGTGACTCCCACGCAACCCGCCGCACCCGCCGCACCCGCGGAACGGGGGCGCGAGGAGGACTGACCGGTTCCGTCCGCGTAGCGTTCCTTTCCGGTACGACCTTATGAACGACGACCTGGTGGACAGGGACGGAGGGACGCGCGATGGCGGCGGAGCGCATGGTGGTCATCGGGGGCGACGCGGCGGGCATGTCCGCCGCGTCGCAGGCCCGCAGGGGCCGGGGCCCGGAGGAGTTGGAGATCGTCGCGTTCGAGCGCGGGCACTTCACCTCGTACTCCGCGTGCGGCATCCCGTACTGGGTGGGCGGCGACGTCACGGAGCGGGACGCGCTGATCGCCCGTACGCCCGAGGAGCACCGGGCCCGTGCCATCGGGCTGCGGACCCGCACGGAGGCCGTGGAGATCGACCTGGCGGGGCAGCGGGTCCGCGCCCGCGATCTGGAGGCGGGTACGGAGAGCTGGACCGGCTTCGACAAGCTGGTCGTCGCGACGGGCGCCCGCCCCGTACGGCCCGCGCTGCCCGGGATCGACGCGCCGGGCGTGCACGGGGTGCAGACCCTCGACGACGGCCAGGCGCTGCTGGACACCCTCGCCGCGACCGAGGGCGGGCGCGCGGTCGTCGTCGGCGCGGGGTACATCGGCGTGGAGATGGCCGAGGCGCTGCTGAAGCGCGGGTACGAGGTCACCGTCGTGCACCGCGGCGAGCAGCCGATGGCGACCCTCGACCCGGACATGGGGCGCCTCGTCCACGAGGCGATGGACGGGCTGGGCATCACCACCGTGGGCGGCACGGAGGTGGCCGCGATCCGTACCGGCGAGGACGGCCGGGTGCGGGCGGTGGCCACCGCGGACGCCGAGTACCCGGCGGACGTCGTCGTCCTCGGTATCGGCGTCGAGCCGGAGACGGCCCTCGCCCGCGCCGCCGGGCTGCCCGTCGGGCCGTACGGCGGGCTGCTCACCGATCTGTCGATGCGGGTACGCGGCCACGAGAACGTCTGGGCGGGCGGCGACTGCGTGGAGGTCCTCGACCTGGTCTCGGGCGCCACCCGCCATGTCGCGCTGGGCACGCACGCGAACAAGCACGGCCAGATCATCGGTACGAACGTGAGCGGCGGCTACGCCACCTTCCCCGGGGTCGTCGGTACGGCCGTCAGCAAGGTCTGCGACCTGGAGATCGCCCGGACGGGGCTGCGCGAGAAGGACGCCCGCAGGGCCGGGCTCCAGTACGTGAGCGCCACGATCGAGTCGACCAACAGCGCCGGCTACTACCCGGGCGCCGCGCCGATGACGGTGAAGATGCTCGCGGAGCGCCGTACGGGGCGGCTGCTGGGGGTGCAGATCGTCGGCCGGGAGGGCGCGGCGAAGCGCGTGGACATCGCGGCGGTGGCGCTGACCGCCAGGATGTCGGTGGAGGGGATGACCACCCTGGACCTGGGCTACGCCCCGCCCTTCTCCCCGGTCTGGGACCCGGTCCTGGTCGCGGCCCGCAAGGCGACGACGGCGGTCAGGGCGGCGGGCTGGTGAGCACCGCGCGGGCGGCGGGGGCGGACGGGGTCCGGCGGACGAATCACCTTCTCCCCCTCACCCCGGGGCGAATCACCCCCGCCGCACTCCCGCCCCACCAGCGCTTTTCGGCCAATCAGTGAGCGGTCCGCGTGTGCACGTAGTCGACGAGCCTGGTCAGTGAGTCCGGGTCCATGCTCGGCAGCACACCGTGGCCCAGATTGAAGATGTGGCCCTCCAATCCGGCCGCCGCGTCCAGCACCTCACGGGCCTTGGCCTCCACCGCCGGGGTCGGGGCGAAGAGGACGGCCGGGTCCAGGTTGCCCTGGAGCGCCTTGCCGGGGCCGACCCGGCGGGCGGCCTCGTCCAGCGGGACCCGCCAGTCGACGCCGACGACATCGGCGCCCGCCTCGCCCATCAGGCCGAGGAGTTCGCCCGTACCGACACCGAAGTGGATGCGCGGGACGCCGTACCCGGCGACCGCGTCGAAGACCTTGGCGGAGGCGGGCAGCACGGAGCGGCGGTAGTCGGCGGGGGCGAGGGCGCCCACCCACGAGTCGAAGAGCTGGACGGCGCTCGCGCCCGCCTCGATCTGCACGGTGAGGAAGGCCGCGGTGATCTCGGCGAGCCGGTCGAGCAGGTCGGCCCACAGCTCGGGGTCGCCGTACATCATGGCCTTGGTGTGCTCGTGGTTACGGGACGGGCCGCCCTCCACGAGGTAGCTCGCCAGCGTGAAGGGCGCCCCGGCGAACCCGATGAGCGGGGTGGATCCCAGCTCACCGATGAGCATGCCGATGGCCTCGGTGACGTAACCGACGTCCTCGGGGGTGAGGTCGCGCAGCCGGGCCAGATCGGCGCGGGTGCGGATCGGCTCGGCGACGACGGGGCCGACCCCCGGCTTGATGTCCAGGTCGAGGCCGATGGCCTTGAGGGGGACGACGATGTCGCTGAAGTAGATCGCGGCGTCGACCTTGTGGCGCCGTACCGGCTGGAGCGTGATCTCGGTGACCAGCTCGGGGCGCATGCAGGAGTCCAGCATCCCGATGCCCTCGCGGACCTTCAGGTACTCGGGCAGCGAGCGCCCCGCCTGACGCATGAACCACACCGGTGTGTGCGGTACCGGCTCACGTCGGCACGCCTTCAGGAAGGCCGATTCGTACGTCTTCGTCTGCTGGCCCGGGGGGCGTTCGTTGGCGCTCACGGACAGAATCTTCCCATGTACGGGGAAGCCGCAGCCCCGGGCAGGGTGTCCCTCCCTGCGCGAGGCGCGGGTTCCGCCTACTCTTCCCCGCATGGCTGCGGCTCAGGGACAGTTTTCCGATCATTCCAACGGCACCGGGGGAACGGGCGGCGGGGAGGGGGATTCCGTCCCGCCCGCGTTCCGTTCCGCGGTCGACGCGCTGCGGACGGCGCGGCTGCGTCCCGGCGTCGAGATCGACCCGACCCCGGCGCCGAAGCGGCTCGCGCCGTACGCGTACGCCCTGGAGGCGGCGGTGGTCGACGGCGACGACGATCTGGCCGACGGCCGGCTGATCCTGCTGCACGACCCGTCAGGACACGAGGCCTGGCAGGGCACGTTCCGGCTGGTGACGCTCGTACGGGCGGAGCTGGAGCCGGAGATGGCCGCCGACCCGCTGCTGCCCGAGGTGTGCTGGTCGTGGCTGACGGGGGCGCTGGAGGCGCGCGGTCTGTCGTACGGGGAGGCGAGCGGCACCGTCACCCGGGCCGGGTCGTACTACTTCGGCGGGCTCGCGGAGCGCAGGCCGGCCACCCAGATCGAGATCCGGGCGTCCTGGACCCCGCGCGAGGGCCGGGGCGGGCTGCCCGACACCGCGGCGCACCTGGCCGCGTGGTGCGATCTGCTCTGCCAGGTCGCGGGACTGCCGCCGGGCGCGGGGGACCCGGGGGGCGCGGGCGTGGTGTCCCTGCCCCAGCGGCGCGGCCCGCGCATCCCCTGACGGCCCTTCACCGCACCGCCCCCAGGGCGGGCCCCTTCACCGCTCCGCCACACCACGTCCGCCGGGCGTCCCTCACTCGTCCGCCGTACACCCCCGCCCGGTGGACCACTCGTAGGATGATCGATCACGCATCCGAATTGCCCGAATTGTTACTCACTAATTCGTGATCATTCTCTAAAGGCGAGCGGGATTGCTGCCGAAGAGGTCAATGACCCTTCACACACGGTTCGCCCCGGCTTCATCCCCCGCAGCCGGCCCCGTCCCGCACCTTCCCAGGAGGCCTGGTGTCCGTTCTCCTCGAGCAGCCCGCAAGCCTGGTCGCCTACCGCCCGAACAAGCCGACGGCCATGGTCGTCGTGGCCGACCCACGCGTCCGCTCCACCGTCACCCGCCACCTGTGGGCCCTTGGAGTACGTGACGTCATCGAGGCGTCGTCCATCGCGGAGGCCCGCCCCCGCGTCGGCAACCCGCGCGACATCTGCGTTGCCGACGTCCACCTGCCCGACGGATCCGGGCTGACCCTGCTGTCCGAGACCCGGGCGGCGGGCTGGCCCAACGGCCTCGCCCTCTCCGCCGCCGACGACATCGGCGCGGTGCGCAACGCCCTCGCGGGCGGCGTCAAGGGCTATGTCGTCACCGGCACCCGTACGAACATCGGCCACCCCGGCCGCCCCGGCGTCGCCCCCCTGGGCGCCGGCCAGCGGATGCACCGCCGCCCTCCGGGCGCCCCGAACCACCCCGGTGGCTACCGGGAGCTGTCGGGCCGCGAGGTCGAGGTGCTCAGGCTGGTCGCCGAAGGCCAGTCCAACAAGGCCATCGGCGTCTCGATGGGCCTGTCCGCACTCACCGTCAAGAGCCACCTCGCCCGGATCGCGCGCAAGCTCGGCACGGGCGACCGGGCGGGGATGGTCGCCGTGGCCCTCCGTACCGGAATCATCCACTGAACCGGACACACCACCGGACCGGGCCACTGACCGCTTCTCGCCCCCACCGCCCGTCGACGGAACGTTCCGTCGACGGGCGCCGTCCGTTCACAGATACCCTTGACAGGTGACCGACGCCCAAGAGACCGCAGCAGAGCCAGCACTGCGAACCACCGGGGGCCCGCGGCGGCAGTCGCTGGTGTCGCTCCCCCCGGACGACGTCGAAGCGGCGCCGATCCCCTTGCTGGAGCCCCGCGAGGGCATTCCGCCGGTGGTCGCCACCGACGAGGCGCTCGCCGAGGTGATCGCGGCCTTCGCCGCGGGCACCGGACCCGTCGCCGTCGACGCCGAGCGCGCCTCCGGCTACCGCTACGGTCAGCGCGCCTACCTGGTCCAGCTCCGCCGCGAAGGCGCGGGCACGGCGCTGATCGATCCGGTCGGCTGCCCCGACCTCTCCGGACTCGGCGAGGTCCTCTCCGGTACGGAGTGGATCCTGCACGCGGCGACCCAGGACCTGCCCTGCCTGCGCGAAATAGGCATGATCCCCACCAGCCTCTTCGACACGGAGCTCGCGGGCCGTCTCGCGGGCTTCCCCCGGGTCGGCCTCGGCGCCATGGTCGAGAACGTCCTCGGATACGCCCTGGAGAAGGGCCACTCCGCCGTCGACTGGTCGACCCGCCCGCTCCCCGAGCCCTGGCTGCGGTACGCCGCGCTCGACGTGGAACTCCTCGTCGACCTGCGGGACGCGCTGGAGAAGGAGCTGGACCGGCAGGGCAAGCTCGACTGGGCCCACCAGGAGTTCGAGGCGATCGCCGCGGCCCCGCCCGCCCCGCCGCGCAAGGACCCGTGGCGCCGCACGTCAGGCATGCACAAGGTGCGCCGCCGCCGGCAGATGGCAGCCGTACGGGAGCTGTGGACGACCCGTGACCAGGTCGCGCAGCGCCGTGACGTCTCCCCCGGCAAGGTGCTCAGCGACACCGCGATCGTCGAGGCGTCGCTGTCGCTGCCCGCCACCGTGCAGGCGCTGACGGCGCTGCCCGGGTTCGGGCACCGGATGGGCAGACGCCAGCTCGAACAGTGGCAGGCGGCGGTCGACCGGGCGAAGGCCCTGCCGGACACGGAGCTGCCCCAGCCGGGCCAGCCTCTCACCGGCCCGCCGCCGCCCCGCTCCTGGGCGGACAAGGACCCGGAGGCCGCGGCCCGGCTCTCGGCGGCGCGCGCGGCGGTCTCGGAGCTCGCCGAGAGCATCACCATGCCGCAGGAGAACCTGATCACCCCGGACACGGTCCGCCGCGTCTGCTGGGAACCGCCGCAGGACCCCACGGAGGAGAACGTGGCGGCAGCCCTCACCGGCCACGGGGCCCGCCAGTGGCAGGTGGACCTGGTAGCCCCCCTGCTGACCCAGGCGCTTGTTATTTAAGGCTCGGTTCGCCTCCGGGGCGCCCCTCTTTTTTGAGGGCTCGGTTCGCCTCCGGGGCGCTTCAAGTCGGCGCCGACGGTCGACCGTGCTCGGTTCGCTCGTTCCTCACGAACCTGCGCGCGCTCTCTCTTACGGCGCCGACGCGCCCCTTCGGCTCACTCGCCGCCAGGGTCGGGGGCACCCCGGGGCCCGCGAGGGGGTTTCCCGGTGCTGGAATCTTCGGCCCGTCTGCGCGCCTGGCCGGCGAGTGAGCCGAAGGGCGCGCCGCTGTCGAAAGGGAGGCTGTGCTCGATATGCGGCTCCACCGCGTGGGCGCAGTCCCCGAGGAACGAGGGGGCGAGCACGGTCGACCGTCGACAGTGGCTTGCAGCGCCCGGAGGCGAACCGAGCCCAAAAAACAGGCAGGACTGGGCAACTTGGTTACTGGTAAGTAGCATGGGTGTGGGCCCGTGCTGGTTGTGCGGGCCCCGCAGTGCCATCCCGCACCCTGGAGGAGAGCCATCGTGCCTCGTACCGTCAGGGATGTCGTCTTCGTCGACGGCGTCCGCACCCCGTTCGGCAAGGCGGGCCCGAAGGGCATGTACCACGAGACCCGGGCCGACGATCTCGTCGTGAAGGCGATCCGGGAGCTGCTGCGCCGCAACCCGGATCTCGACCCCGCGCGGATCGACGAGGTGGCCGTCGCCGCGACCACGCAGATCGGTGACCAGGGCCTCACGCTCGGCCGTACCGCGGGGATCCTCGCCGGGCTGCCGCAGTCCGTGCCCGGCTATTCGATCGACCGTATGTGCGCGGGCGCGCTGACCGCCGTGACCTCCACCGCGGGCTCCATCGCCTTCGGCGCGTACGACGTCGTCGTGGCGGGCGGTGTCGAGCACATGGGCCGGCACCCGATGGGTGAGGGCGTCGACCCGAACCCGCGGTTCGTCTCGGAGAAGCTCGTCGACGACTCCGCGCTGTTCATGGGCATGACGGCGGAGAACCTGCACGACCGTTTCCCGCACCTCACCAAGGCGCGCGCGGACGAGTACGCGGTGCGCTCGCAGGAGAAGGCCGCCAAGGCGTACGCCAACGGCTCGATCCAGCAGGACCTGGTGCCGATCTCGATCCGGCGTACCGACCCGGCGACCGGGGAGACCGGCTGGGGGCTGGCCACCGCGGACGAGCCGATGCGGCCGGGTACGACGCTGGAGATGCTGGCCGGTCTGAAGACCCCGTTCCGGCCGCACGGCCGGGTCACCGCGGGCAACGCGGCGGGGCTGAACGACGGTGCCACCGCCTCGCTGATCGCCGCCGAGGACTTCGCGCGCGAGCAGGGGCTGCCGGTCAGGATGCGGCTCGTGTCGTACGCCTTCGCGGGTGTCGAGCCCGAGGTGATGGGGTACGGCCCGATCCCGTCGACCGAGAAGGCCCTCGCCAAGGCGGGTCTCTCGATCTCGGACATCGGTCTGTTCGAGATCAACGAGGCGTTCGCCGTGCAGGTGCTGGCGTTCCTCGACCACTACGGCGTCGCGGACGACGACGAGCGCGTCAACCAGTACGGCGGCGCGATCGCGTTCGGCCATCCGCTGGCCTCCTCCGGCGTACGGCTGATGACCCAGCTCGCCCGGCAGTTCGAGGCGCAGCCGCAGGTCCGTTACGGCCTGACCACGATGTGCGTCGGCTTCGGCATGGGCGCGTCGGTCATCTGGGAGAACCCGCACTTCGACGGAGGCACCAAGTGAGCACCGCTGAACTCCTGAAGGGCGCGGCCGAGCTGTTCCCCGGCGAGGTCGTCACCCAGGCGCACGTACGCCACTTCGAACTCCCGGCGGGGGCCGGGCGGTTCGCGCTCATCACGCTGGACAACGGCCTCGACCACACGAAGCCGACGACGTTCGGCCCGCAGTCGCTGGCGAACCTGGACGCCGCGCTCGACCAGGTCGGGCGGGAGGCGTCCGAGGGGGCGATCGTCGGGGTCGGGATCACCGGCAAGCCGTTCATCTTCGCGGTCGGCGCCGACCTCAAGGGCGTGGAGCTGCTGAAGCGCCACGAGGACGCGCTCGCGATCGGCCGGGGCGGCCACGAGGTCTTCAAGCGGATCGCCGCGCTGCCCGTGCCGACCTTCGCGTACTACAACGGCGCGGCGATGGGCGGCGGCGTCGAGGTCGGGCTGCACTGCACGTACCGTACGGTCTCCGCCGCGCTGCCCGCGTTCTCGCTGCCGGAGGTCTTCCTCGGCCTGGTGCCCGGCTGGGGCGGCTGCACGCTGCTGCCGAACCTGATCGGCGCGGAGCGGGCGGTCTCGGTCGTCATCGAGAACTCCCTCAACCAGAACAGGCAGCTCAAGGGCGGCCAGGTCTACGACCTGGGCATCGCGGACGCGCTGTTCGACGGCGCGGACTTCCTGGAGCAGTCGCTGGTCTGGACGGCGTCGGTGCTCAAGGGCGAGGTGACGGTCGTACGGCCGGAGGTCGACCGGGGCGAGGCGTGGGACCAGGCCGTGGCTCGCGGGCGGTCCGTGGCGGACTCCAAGGTGCACGGCGCTGCCCCGGCCGCGTACCGCGCGCTGGACATCATCGTGGCGGCGAAGGACGGCGACCTCCAGGCGGGCTTCGACGCCGAGGACCAGGCCCTCGCCGACCTGATCATGGGTGGTGAACTGCGCTCGGGGATCTACGCGTTCAACCTGGTGCAGAAGCGCGCCAAGCGGCCGGCCGGTGCCCCGGACAAGTCGCTGGCCCGCCCGGTCACCAAGGTGGGTGTCGTGGGCGCGGGGCTGATGGCCTCGCAGCTCGCGCTCCTGTTCCTGCGCCGTCTTGAGGTGCCGGTCGTGCTGACCGACATCGACCAGGACCGGATCGACAAGGGTGTGGGCTATGTCCACGCCGAGATCGACAAGCTGCTGCTGAAGTCCCGGATCAACCAGGACAAGGCCAACCGGCTCAAGGGCCTGGTCTCGGGTGTGCTGGACAAGGCCGAGGGGTTCGCGGACGCGGACTTCGTCATCGAGGCCGTGTTCGAGGAGATGGGCGTCAAGCAGCAGGTGTTCGCGGAGGTCGAGGCGGTCGCCCCGGCGCACGCGATCCTCGCCACGAACACCTCGTCGCTGTCGGTCTCCGAGATGGCGTCGAAGCTGAAGAACCCTGAGCGGGTCGTCGGCTTCCACTTCTTCAACCCGGTCGCGATCCTGCCGCTGCTGGAGATCGTGCGCGGCGAGCGGACCGATGACGCGTCGCTGGCCACGGCGTTCGGTGTGGCGAGGAAGCTGAAGAAGACGGCGGTGCTGGTGAAGGACGCCCCGGCGTTCGTCGTCAACCGGATCCTCACCCGCTTCATGGGCGAGATCCAGAACGTCATCGACGAGGGCACACCGGTCGAGGTGGCGGAGCGCGCGGTGGAGCCGCTGGGGCTGCCGATGTCCCCGCTGGTCCTGCTGGAGCTGGTCGGCCCCGCGATCGGCCTGCATGTCTCCGAGACGCTGCGCGGCGCGTTCCCGGACCGCTTCACCGTCTCCGAGAACCTGGCCGCGGTGGTCAAGGCGGGCAAGCGCGGCTTCTACGTGTACGACTCCGGGACGCCGGAGCTGGACCCGGAGGTCGCGGCGCTGCTGAAGCAGGGCGACACCGTGCTGACGGAGGAGCAGACGCGCGACCGGGTCCTGGACGCGGTCGCCCAGGAGATCGGTCTGATGCTGGCCGAGGGCGTCGTCGCCGAGGCGCAGGACATCGACCTGTGTCTGATCACGGGCGCGGGCTGGCCCTTCCATCTGGGCGGCGTCACCCCGTATCTGGACCGCGCGGGCGTCTCGGAGCGGGTGAACGGCAAGCCGTTCCTGGCGCCGGGTGTGGCGAGCGTGCCGGCGTAGTGCCCTGAACCGACGGGAGCCGTCAGGACCTTACGGGAGCTGACGGGGCCTGACGGGAGCCGGGAGGGCGGGTCGACGGGCCGTACGGGAGTCTCCGTACGGCCCGTTCCGCGTGTACGGATGTGTGACGGATGTGGGTACGGACGTCGCGCCTGAGCCAACAACCGGCGGGCCGTTGATCGGTATCGCCCGCGCGGCTACGTTCACCGCTGTGTGGTGGGCGGTGCTGGGAACGGTGGAGGTGCGGGTCGGTGGCCGGACGGTGGATTTGGGAGGAGCCAAGCAGCGGCGGGTGCTGACGGCCCTGCTGGTCGACGCCGGGAGTGTGGTCCCCGTGTCACGGCTCGTGGACAGTGTGTGGGGACAGACGCCACCGCCGTCCGCGGTCCGCACCCTGCGCTCCTACGTCGCCCATCTGCGGCGGGCGCTCGAACCGGACCGGCCCCCGCGTGAGGCCGGGAGGGTGCTGGTCAGCGTGGAGGACGGGTACCGGCTGCGCGTCCTGCCCGAGCAGTACGACGCGGCGCGCTTCGGCGCGCTGGCGGAGGCGGGCCGGCTGCGGCTGGCCGGTGGCCGTCCGCTCGACGCCCTCACCGAACTCGACCGGGCGCTGACGCTGTGGCGCGGCCCCGCCTACGGGGAGTTCGGCGCGGAGCCGTTCGCCGCGCTGGAGGCCGACCGGCTGGAGGAGCTGCGGCTCTCGGCCCAGGAGTGGCGCTGCGGGGCCCAGTTGGCCGCCGGGCGGCCCGAGTCCGCCGCCGCGGAACTGCGCTCGCTGGTCGCGGCGGAGCCGCTGCGTGAGCGGCGGTGGGAGCTGCTGGCGCTCGCGCTCTACCGGTCCGACCGGCAGGCCGACGCGCTGGCCGCCCTGCGGGACGCCCGCCGGATGCTCGACGAGCACCTCGGTGTGGAGCCGGGGCGGCGGCTGCGCCGACTGGAACAGGCCATTCTCCACCAGGACCCGGAGCTGGATCTGACGCCGGGGCTCACCCCCGACGCGGACCGGGAGCGGGCACCGGTGGCGAGGTCGGCTCGAAACGTCCGATCCGTACGAGGGTGCGCCCGTACCGGGCGGCCTTGTACTCCAGCATCCCGACGAACGCGGACCATCCCGCGTC
>NZ_JBITHL010000024.1:0-62291 GCF_044457965.1 Streptomyces sp. NPDC050509
CAGCAGTCAACACGAACTCGACGGAAGGACGCCTCGGAAACGACATCCAGAAACCCTAGCAACTTAATGCCGGAATTTCAGGCGCATAACACTAGTCGGGGGGCGGACGGGGGAGTATGCCCCGGCCGTCATTCCATGCCTTTCTTGCCTGGCGTCCAGAAAGGTTTGGTCAGGACCGCGCGCCGGTCCCAGCCCGCTTCCTGGACGAGCACCCGCCGCACTGCTTGCACGTCCCGTGCCTCTCCGGCGACATATGCGATCCCTCCGGGTTTGGGAGCGATTCGTCGTACCGCGTCTGGCAGTGACGTCTCGCCCCGGAGTACCCAGTCGAGCCGGTCGCCGCTTGCCAGGGGTAGGCGATCCGCGGCTGTCGCCGTCTCGACGCACCCGGAGACGACGGCTTCCCCGGGAAGTGCCGCGAGCATCGCACCGAACGCGACTGAGGCCGTCTCGTCGCCGACGAAGAGGTGGCGGGCGGCATCGGGGCGCAGCGTGAAAGTGCCCTCGGGTCGCCGCAGGCGCACCTGTTCGCCCGGTGCGGCGGTGCGGCCCCATCGGGCGCCCGGTCCGCCCGCTGCGTGGTCCAGTACGCACAACTCGACGGCGCCGGACGGGTCGTAGTGCCAGATCGAGTATGTACGGAGAGTGAGTCCGCCGACCAGGACACGTACCTGCTGGCCTGGCTGGACCTCCAGACCGGCCAGATGTTCGCCGGCGATGCGCAGCCGACGCATCCGGGCGGTGAGCTGCTCGGCCTCGGTGACGGTGCCGCGTACGGTCAGAAGATCGAGGACGGGGTTCAGGACGGAGGGCATGAAGGGCTCCTCAAGGGGGCGGGTTGTCGTACTCAGCGGGAAGCGAAACGGGATAGTGCGCGTTCACGAGAGTGCGTGCCGGGGTGGCGCCTCCGTAACCGGAGACCACGGCCAGCGTCACCGCCGACAGAGTGACCGGCGCAAGGCCGGAGGTCAGGCCGGTGCGGGCGGACAAGATGATGTTGGCGGCCACAATGACCAGGGCGGTGCCGGTATCCCGGGCTGTGATGCCGAGACCGGAGTCCAGGCCCGCCTGGTGCGGCGAGAGCGAGGCCGCCACGCCGTAGGCGAGTGCCGGACCGGTGCCGACCGAGACGGCCTGGAGTCAGTAGGCGTGCTTCCAGTACGGGGGCGCCCGCTTCCGAGGGCGTCCTTGTGCCGCCGCGGAAGCTAAGTGGCCAGTGCCGAATCACGGTTCGTCGGATGGTCACCTACCGCGCCGCACCGGTAGGCGGATACTTAGGCGTTGACGGTCGCCAGAATGCCGGGGTCGTAGTGCTTGGCATATGCGTTCTCGACACCCACAAGAATTTCGACGACCTCGAAGTAGTGGTCCCAGAACGGCGTCTCGCGCAACGCCTCGACGACCAACTGGAAGGACTCGTGATCGCGTGCCTCCCAGATCCAGATGTCGGTGACGCGGGCCGTGTAGAACTCGGTGTCGAAGTAGCGCCAACGTACGTCCTGGGCCTTGTCCTTGACGGCGGGCAGAACGCTTTCCTGGAAGGCGGCGACACGCTCCGGCACGGACAGCTCCAACCAGGCTCGCTTGGTCTTGAGGAGGATGAACGCTGTTACGGCAGGCTCGAAGTCGGACATGCAGAATCTCCTCGCGGGGTGCTGGACGGTGGTCACGATGAGCCTCGATCAGGCTGGGAAGGTCGGATGTCGGTCGGGAAGCTCGCGCGCCGGTTCCCGTTGCCCCTGCGACGAGGGCGGGCGTGACTTTCCCCAACCGGTTTCGGTTCACCGTGTACCGAAACAATAGGAGTATCGATGCATGGTGTCTAGTTATCCGGCGAGGTGATGATCCAGTCGGGCAGTCTCGCTACCATGGCGGGATGATCGAGACGAAGCGCCGCGGTGGCCGACCCCGCAGCGAGCAGGCACGCCAGGCCGTCCTGTGTGCCGTCGACGATCTGCTGCTCGAGGTCGGCTACGCGGCGATGTCCATGAAGGGCATCGCTATGCGGGCGGGCGTCGGGCGGCAGACGGTCTACCGCTGGTGGTCGACGAAGGCGGAGGTCCTCTTCGAGGCGTGTGTGGACGACGCCGAGGAGGAGCTCGCCGTCGCGCCGTCGCCTACCCGGCTCGCCGAGGTCACGTCCTACCTCGACGCGCTGATGCGCTTCCTCGCCTACTCACCGGCTGGAGCCGGCTACCGCGCCCTGCTCGCCGCCGCGCAGCACGATCCGGCAGTGAAACAGCTGATCGCAACCAAGGACGTTCTCGGCGACAGCGCGAGGGCTGTCCTGCATCGCATCGACCCGGGCCGGCCGACCGGCGACCACGCAATCGACCGGCTAATCGGACCCACCTTCTTCTGGATCATGAGCGGGCGCGACCCGGCGCAGCTCGACATCCACGAGCTGGCGCGAAGCTTCCTCCATGGTTTCGGGTCTGAGGAATCCTGAAGGCGAGCCCGGCTTGTCACTCCCGGCCACATGCCGACGGCTGTCATCGGTGTTTCGTAGTAGACCGTCTTCCACGGGCCGAACCGTTCGGGCAGGTCACGCCCCCTGAACGCCGGTCCGCACCCGGTGCAGAATCCCGTCGATCACCTGCCGGTGATTCCGCCACCTGCCACAACGCCTGTTACTGACCGGCAGGAACGGTCGCAGCCGTTCCCACTCGGCATCCGTCAGATCCCCCCGCCCTACGTACACATCAACGACACGACTGCGAAGTAGTCACATGATCGGCCGGACAAGTCCTAGGAGGGAAGATAGGCGATGGATACGCGAAGGTGTTGTTGTATGTTCCCCGGATTTCCCGGTTCTCGGGGACAATATTCTCCATGGATGACCTGGACCGGAAGATTCTTGCCGAGCTGCAGATGGACGGCCGTCTGACGGTGACCGAGCTGGCCGCCCGTGTGAAGCTGAGCGTGTCGCCCTGCCACCGGCGCGTGCGCGACCTGGAACGAACGGGCGCGATCCGCGGCTACCGCGCCGTCGTGGACCCGGCCGCCGTCGGCCTGGACTTCGAGGCCCTGGTCTTCGCCACCCTGCGCTGGGAGGACCGCGACACCGTCGCCGCCTTCGAGCAGGCCGTGGCGGCGGTCCCGTACGTGGTGCAGGCCCAGCGCCTGTTCGGAGAGCCCGACTACCTGCTGCGCGTGGTGGCCGCCGATCTGCCGGCCTTCCAGCAGCTCTACGACGGGCAGTTGGCCACGCTGCCGGGCGTCCAGCGCCTGACGTCCACCATCGTCATGAAGCACATCGTCGACGACCGCCCGCTGCCGGCCCGCTGACCGGGCTCGTGCGCCGGTGGTCCGCCGTGACCGGACGGCACGCCATCTGTTCCGGTGTTCACCGGTGTGCGCGGAAGAATTCGGTGAGGTCGTGCGCGAGGAGTCCGGGTTCCTCGTGGGCGGCGAAGTGCCCGCCTCGGGGCATGCGGGTGTACCTGGTGACGTGGTACGTGCGCTCGGCCCAGCTCCGGGGCGGCCGGCTGAGGTCGGCGGGGAACAGGGCGACGGCGGTGGGTACGTCGACCCGCTCGACCCGCCTGGTCAGCCGCCGGGCGTATGCGTAGTAGGGCTGGAAGGAGGTCGAGATGGAGCGGGTGAACCAGTAGAGGGACGCCTGGGTGAGGAGGAAGTCGTCGCTGAACCGGGACGACAGATCCCCGCCGCAGTCGCTCCACGCGCGGTACTTCTCGACGATCCAGGCGAGCAGTCCGGTCGGCGAGTCGGCCAGGCCGTAGCTCAGTGTGACAGGGCGGGTGCTCTGCTGGTGCATGTACGCGCCCTCCTCGGTGGACCACTCCGCGACGGAGTCGAGGTACGCCCGCTCCTCGGGGGTGACACCGGCGGCGTCGTAGGTGAGCGGGCCGGCGATCGCCGTCAGGTGGATGCCCACCACGGCCTCGGGATGGGCCTCGGCGAGCCGGGAGGTGATGCCGGCGCCCAGGTCTCCGCCGTGGGCGGCGTAGTGGGCGAAGCCGAGTTCGTGGTGCATGAGCCGGTGCCAGACCTCGTGGGTCTGCGGCGGTTCCGTGAGGGAGGGGCGCTGCGGTGAGAACGTGAATCCGGGCAGTGAGGGGACGATGACGGTGAACGCGTCGGCCGGGTCGCCTCCGTACCGCGACGGCGTGGCCAGTCGGCGGGCGAGAGCGGTCAGTTCGAGGAAGGAACTGGGCCACCCGTTGGTCAGGACGATCGGCAGGGCGCCGGGATGTTCGCCGTCGAAGCGGAGGTAGTGGACGGGGGTTCCGTCGATGTCCGCGTAGTGGGACGGCAGGGCGTTGATGGCGGCCTCGTGGACCCGCCAGTCGTAGGCGGAGGCCCAGTGGGTGACGAGGCGTCCGAGCTCTTCGGGGTCGGTGCCGGCCTCCCATCCGTCGACGGGCCAGGGCGTCGGCCAGCGTGTGTGGAGGAGCCGCGAGCGCAGTTCGTCCAGCTCGGCATCGGTGACGGCGAGCAGGGGCGGGTGGTGGGTCACGTAAGTCTCCGGAGTTCTCGTTCTCACAGGACGGCCGTGCGTGCCGGAGCGCCGGTGCCGGTACGGGGGTGCCCGCCGGGGGTGGAGGCGGCCGTGCCCGTCACGACGCGGGCCGGCCCGTCGGGCCGAGCGTCAGGTCGATCGCGTCCCGCGTCGTCGCGCGCGACTCCGGCGCGGTCGTGAGCAGAGCATGCATGATCATTCCCTCCAGGAGCGCGTCCAGGCGCGCGGCGCTGTCCGGGTCGGTGAAACGAGCCAGCACGGTGCGGCTGTCCTCCGTCCACGCCCGTGTGAGGGTGCGCAGCCCGGGGCTGCGGAGCGCCGCCAGGTGCAGTTCGAAGCCGAGAACCGCGCTGCGGTGCCTGGCAGGACCTCCGTGTACGAGATCGACCAGGACCTCGACGAATCGCTCACGCGTCGCGACCCCGTCGAACAGGCCCTGGAACACCGCCGACTGGAGCTCGACGTGCCGGGCGAACGCCCGCGTCAGGAGATCGGTCAGGCTGGTGAAGTGATAGGTGATCGACCCCAGCGGCACATCGGCCCGGGCGGCGATGTGCCGATGCGTCGTCCCGGCCACCCCGTGCTCCGCGATGACATCGAGGGTGGCGTCCAGGATGTGCGTCCTGCGGTCGGGGTCGCTGCGACGAGTCCGCCGCCCACCGCCCGCCCCCGTGGAGGCGCTTCGCCGCTCACGGCCGGAAGCTTCCTCGGCCGTGTCGCTTCCCGGAGGAGCCGCCGACGGCGGTTCGATGCGCTGCATACGTACAAATGTACAAGCCGTAAGAACGGATGTACAAAGCGGTGGGGGGCGGCAGGTGGCCGCGATCGAGGCGTCCGGGGGCGCCAAGGTTGCGAAACTCGGTCGCCCGGGGCCCGCACGATCGTGGAGTCCACCCACACCAGCCAGCCGATGTCACCGGCCGCGTCCGTCTCCGTCCGGATCGCCTTCAGCATGCGGGAGAAGGTATCGTCCCAGCGCCCACCTGCAGGAACGTGTGTAAAGGGTCTGCCAGGAACCGTAGCGTTCCGGCACGTCCCGCCGGGCGGAGCCGGTCCGGAGCTTCCGCACGGTCCCGTTCAGCACCACCCGATCGTCCGCCCGGGGCAGCCCAGGGTTCCCTGACTCGGCACCACCGTGACAGCACAGTCCACTCGGCATCCGACAGCTCATGGACGCACCACACCCGAAATGAGCTCTCATCACGTGATCCGCTGTGAGGACGATCTCTGGGCGACCGTGAGCACGATCTTGCCCTGGATACGCCCTCGGGCGGCGGGTTCGTGCGCGGTCGCCGGTCGGCACTGCATCGCCGGACCGCCACCCTGGAACGACTCCGCATGGGCCGCCACTCGCGAACTCACGGGCCTCATGGCCTCCGGGGAGCATCGGAGCGGCAGCAGCAAGTCCACGACAACGCGACGGCGGTTGTCCTGGCGACGCAGGCCGTACTCGCTGCCAGAGGGTTTCGTCACCGTGCTGGCGGCCCCAGCATCGGCGAAGCCGTCGGCTCTCTGGCAGCTCTGCCCATGGGCTCGCTGGAGGTCACTCTCGGGTGCCTCATGCAAGATCGGCCGGAGGGCTTCAAGCGGCTCCTCATTCCACTGCGAGACCGTGACGGAGTGCGTGGAGGTGTGCACGGCTGCCGCTCTGGCGTACAGCACACCGCACGTGTTGAGACCAACTGCCCTGCGGACCAATCCCACCGGCCACGGCCCTGAACAGACCCGCTACGAAACCCTGGGTAGCTGTGACGGAATCCGTAGTACCAGCTCCCACCTGCGGAAACGTGGTTTGGAAGGGGGTATCCCAGCACGGGTGCTCCATCCCGGCACCATGCAGCTGAGGTACGGGGACCAATCGACTACGCCGGCGCGGCGGAGCTGCCCCCGCGGCCGCCGACCAGTGCGGCGAAGCCGTCGAGATGGCGTTCCAGTCCGTACTCGAACAGGACGTCCAAGTCGGGTGCCGTGTCGTCCGAGATGGTTGCCAGGAGGGGAAATCTTCCGCTGGCGAGGAGCTCCCGGCGGTGGGACCGCTGAGTTTCGGACCAGCGATTCAATGTCATGCCGGTGTTCCTCTCGGCCTGGGCCTCGTCGGCCCTGGACAGTCCGATGGTCACGACGAGCGCATGCAGGGTGAGCGTTTCTTGAAGTCGGACGTCCATGGGGAGATCGAGTCCGTCGAGGGCCCGCAGCGTCCATTCGGTGTGGGCCATCATGTTGGGGACCAGGACGGGGCGAGTGAACGAGACGACGTGAGGCAGCCACAGATGCCGTCGGCACAGCCGCCATTGCTGACGGGCGACGAGTTCGAGTTTGGCGCGCCACCCCTGCGGACCCTCTTCAGGCAGACTGAGATCACCGAACACGAGGTCGGCCATCTGTATCAGCAGTTCCTCCTTGCCTGTGACATGGCGATACAGGGACATCGGCCCGAGGTCGAGCCTGGCCGCGAGCCGGCGCATCGTCAGCGCCTGAAGCCCGTCGGCATCGGCCAGTTCGATGGCGGTCCTGAGGATGCGCAGCCGTAGCAACTCCTGATCGGGCGTCTCGGCTCCCCGTGCGGTCGGAGCGGCGCCGTGAGTCGTGGGTGCCCGTTGACGGCCGGCCTGTGGGCTGACCACCGTGCCGGAACCGACGTTCGCCTCGACGAGCCCCTCGTCGCGCAGGGCGGCTGTCACCTTGGTCGCGGTCGCGATCGCGACGCCCCACCGCTGCGCGATGGCCCGGATGGACGGCACTCGGTCACCGGGACGGAGATCGCCGCTGACGATCCGGGAGCGAATCTCCGCGGCGATCACGCGGTAGGGCGGTTCGGTGTACTGCGCTGACGGCACGTGATCCTCCGGTGACTTGGGTCCGCATCCAGGATGTCAGAGCATATTGAACTAGTTCACTTCGGTCGATGCACTAGTTCACCGTGTACCTGCTGATCCCTATTTTTCTTGAGGTTGGGTCAATACGGTGTACGCATAGCGACGCGTGAAACAGCGTATAGAAGGACGGAGGAGATGGACGTATGGAGAATCGCGACATCCTCGTGTCAGGGGGTGGCATCGCCGGGACGGCCCTGGCGTACTGGCTGGCCCAGTACGGGTTCCGGCCGACCGTGGTGGAACGTGCCCCTGCCCCTCGCACGGGTGGCCACGCGGTCGACATCCGCGGCACCGCGCGACAGGTGATCGAACGCATGGGTCTCGCTGCGCAGGTCCGACGCGCTCGGATCGGTGCCCGCGGCATGGCCTTCATCAATGAGAAGGGCAAGCCGGTGGCGAGGCTGGGCACCGACGTGTTCGGGCCGTCCGGCGGACCTGTTGCCGAGTGGGCGCTCCTCCGCACCGACTTGGCCCGGATCCTCCACGGCACGATCCGCGATGACGTCGAGTACGCCTTCGGCAATGCGATCACCAACGTGCGGCAGGACGAGGACGGCGTCACTGTCGCGTTCGAGAAGGGCCAGTCCAGACGGTTCGATCTGCTCGTGGGAGCGGATGGCGTGCATTCCGCCGTGCGTCGGTTGTCGTTCGGCCCTGAGGACCGCTACATACGTGACCTCGACTCCTTCATCGCTCTCTTCTCCCTCGCGACGGATGTCGATCTTGACGGCTGGCAGTTGATGTACACCATGCCTGGTGGCGCCGACCGGCCCGGCAGAACAGCGGGTCTGCGCCCGTTGGCCGAACCGGGCACGGCGCTCGCGGGGTTCTTCTTCCGCGCCCCTGGACTCGAGTTCGACCGGCGTGACGTTGCCGCGCAGAAGCGGATTGTCGCTCGCCATTTCGAGGACGCCGGGTGGGAAGTTCCGGGTTTCTTGTCGAAGATCTGGGACGCACCCGAC
The DNA here is from genome assembly GCF_044457965.1 of Streptomyces sp. NPDC050509. Classification (NCBI taxonomy): domain Bacteria; kingdom Bacillati; phylum Actinomycetota; class Actinomycetes; order Kitasatosporales; family Streptomycetaceae; genus Streptomyces; species Streptomyces sp. NPDC050509. The sequence continues at coordinate 8,322 of NZ_JBITHL010000024.1, forward strand.
TTCTACTTCGACCGGGTTGAGCAAGTGCACGTCGACACCTGGTCGATCGACCGCACCGTGCTGGTCGGGGACTCCGCTTTCTGCGCTTCTCCCATGTCCGGGATCGGCACCAGCCTCGCCCTGGTCGGCGCCTACATCCTTGCCGGCGAACTCTTCAAGGCCGGGGGCGATCACCGTGTGGCCCACGCCGCGTACGAATCGGGGATGCGCGAGTTCGTCGACCGTGCCCAGGAATTCGCCCGCGCATCCGGCGACGGCGGCCTGATGCCTGACTCGCACGCGCAGATGTGGCTGCGGAACCAGTCGGTGCGGGCCCTGCCGTACCTGCCCAGACGCATCGTCGGTCGGGGTCTGGAGAAGGTGGCCGACACCGTCGTGCTCGACAGCTACACCGATCTCGCACATCACCGAACAATCAAGCCGTAGGGGAAAACACCATGCACGTCAGCACCTTTCTGTGGCTCGACGGCCAGGCTGAAGCAGTCGCGACCTACTACACGACGCTGTTCGCCGATTCTCAGATCGGTGACGTCCGGCGGGACCCGGACGGTCGCGTCACCACCGTCGACTTCACTCTGGGCGGACAGCGATACGTCGCCTTCAACGGCGGACCGCAATATCCCTTCACCCGCGCCATCTCCATGTATGCGGAGTGCGACACCCAGCCGGCGCTGGACGCCCTCTGGGCGAGCCTCACCGATGGCGGCGAGGAAGGGCCGGGTGGCTCGCTGACCGATCGTTTCGGAGTGACCTGGCAGGTCTTGCCCACGAACCTGCGGGAACTCCTCCGCAGCGCCGACCCAGCGACCGCTGAACGCGTCCTCACCGCCCTGCACGCCATGACCAGGATCGACATCCAAGGCTTGATCGACGCCCATGACCAGGCATGAAACCGTACGGAAAACGCAGACAATGAATCCCAGCCCCCCGGCCTGGCCTGTCCAACCAGGGCCCTCCCAGCCCAAAAACGACCGACTGCGCGCCGCGTGGACGCCGGCACTGCTGACGACGTTGTGCGCGGAACTGACGTACACCGCAGTCGCCGTCACGATCACGTGGCTGCTTCGGGTGCGGCAGGACTGGGAGCCGGAAGACCTGATCGAGGACTGGACGCTTCTCGAAGCTGCGGCCGAACATGTAGCAGGCAGGGCAGAGACGTCCGCTGAAGTCGCCCCAGGCCAAATAGCTGTCGCAGGAGTAGGCGGGCTTGCGACAGCCCTTCGGATACCGGCTCATTCCGGCGGAAGCGACCGGCCGTCGCGGCGCTTGGGCGCCACCGCCGGAGCAGCAGTACCGGAGCAGCTGTGCCCGAGCTGACCGCGACTCGACCGGTCTCCTCCCGACCAGGGCGGTTGACCTTGCCCGGCTCCGGGATCAACAGGTCGCTGATCTCGCGGCCGAGGACGACGCAAATGACGTCCATGTCCTCCAGCTTGAGCGGGACCGGCCGGCCGGACCACAGCCCGGACATCCTTCCTGCCGAGAGCACCATCCCGTGCTCTGCGAGGCTTCGCTGGAGCTCGGACGCCTTCCGGATTCCCTTGTTCGCGGCGGTCAGCCGCAAGTACCACCTCGTCGGGCCAGTCCTTCCAGCCGCATCGCGGCCCGTTGCATCCCTGCGACCCGGGCGTCCTCGACGCGGGTCTGCTGCACGTGGATATGGCGCATCCTCGTGGCGATCCAGGAATGCCCCAAGACCTCCTCGCTCACCCGGAGGCCGACCTGGGACATCAGCTTCGAGGCGGTGTAGTTCCTGGCGGTAGGGGCGAACGTGCGGCAGGTTGCCAGCTCACCGCCCCAGCCGCTGAACAGCGTCCCGACCTCCGGCTCGCTCGGCGGGATCCGAAGCTGGGCGTCCTTGGCCCCGCTCGGCCGGTTCATCTCGTCGATCGGGCACTCGATAACCTGTCCGGTCATCCGGTGAATTTCGACCTTGTGCCGCAGCTCCAGGAACATGAAGTACGTGGTCAGCGCCTGCGACCGGGCCAGCCGGGTGCCGCTCGGCGAGTTCCTCAGGACCTTCCCGAAGTACACGTCCGCGTCGGCAGGTTCCATGTCCCACAAGGGCCGGCCGAACCAGGTCCTGATCTGGTCCAGGTGTCCGACGTCCCCGCGGATGGTGCCGTCCGCCAGCCCTGCCGAGGCCCGCGCGAGGACGAACCCGGACAGCACGTCGGTCTCGAACCGTTCCAGTTCCTCCGCCGTCGCGGGCGCCCGGTGCTCGCGCAGGCCCCGTACGACTGCCAAGGCCGCCAACCCGACCCTCGCCTTCGACCCGACTGCGGATCGGTCGGACGAAGTGATGACGTAACTTCGGGAATCCCGAAGTTACGTCACAAGCTGGCAGAGCACCCGAAGGAGGAAGAACCCCCTGGCCACGGGGTCGGGGTCTTAGGGAGGCGCAGAGGAACTCACGGGATGTCGCACACAACGCGGGGCGTTCCAATGATCTGCAACTTCCCGATTCCTACCGTCAACGGGCATGACAGAGATGGGGAACCCTGAAGGGCTCACGCCACCTCGACGAGCTCCGGTTCAGACGCTCGGTGAAATGCCGAGGCCTACACCGTTGATCGCCCCCGCCGAGTTCACCGGGGCGGCGTGGGTGATGGTCCGTCCGAAGCACACCGACCAGGATTTCGCCCCCACCCCCGATGACGAGCACGTCCACTCGTTCAGGTAACCGCTGGAGTTCGCCAGGTCCATGGCCGCTGTCGCACGGTAGGAACTGGATCGTTCGTTGCGCACGATCACCGCCCCCTGTACGCCGTTCCCGTTCCCGTTCGACGCCCTGACCGCGCAGACCTGAGCGAGCACATCGGACTCGATGTGGACCGTACTGGCGCAACGCCAGAGGCTGGAGCTGGAGGTGATCGGATTTGTGTTCCCGTAAGGTCGCCAACTGCCGCTCTCCGCGGCTGCGGCGGGGGCGGCGGTCGCCAGACTCAAACCGACGACAGCGGTGAGTGCGGCTGTCGACCCTGCGACCATCCGGGTAACTCGCGTGTTGATCCGTCGTGCTGGTTTCACGTTCATGTTTTCTCCCCGTTGGGCCTCGGGCGCTTCCCTGAGGCTGGTCGTGTTGACGGGGCCGATACTGCCGTGGTGCCAGCGGAAAGTCCTTGGCCGAGAGTCCACATGTCTTGACGATGCGTCTACAAGCAGCCCTCAGTGGCGGCACTGGCTCTGGCCCATTACCTTTTGCCTGTTGAGGACTTGTTGAACCGCTGATCCCTACCGCGGGACGGTGAGGGCGGACGGCGGGCGAAGAACCGGCCGCGTAGAGGCGTTCGGCGCGGGCCCGGCCTGGCCCGGCCCGGCCCCGCGGATTTCGGGGCCGGGCCGGGGCCGGACCGGCGTAGCCCGCGGGCCGGCCAAGAAGCCGCCGCCCGAGCGCTCGCACGCCGCATGCTCGCCGGCGAGCTCACGCCTCGGGAGTTCGCTTTCCGGATGCACCAGCGCTACGGACATGAGCTGCCCCTTGGCCGAGCGGCTCGCCGAACTCGCCGAACTCGCCGAACTCGCCCAACTCGCCCAACTCGATGACGAGTACGACGTCCTCGAATACGGCGACAGTACTGCGGGCCAAGTCGATGCCGAGGCCACGGCCGAAGCCCGCCGCCTCGAAAACCCACCCCGCGGGTCCAGCCGAACCCACGGACACACCCAGCACAAGTCCGACCCGCGAGTTCCCTTGAACAGACTTCGGTTTCCCTGAACTCGCGGGGCTCGCCTTGCGATGAGGGCGGACTGTTGGGGGATGCGGCAGGGGCAGACGTGGTCTTTCACAGCAGCCCCTGCCGTGTTCCTATGGGGTATGAGCGGGCGGATGCGCGAGGGTTGCCAAGGAACCGGGCCGGGAGCAATCACGCCGGACGGGTGTGCAGTCGAGCTGTACGAGCGGCTCCCCGTGGGCGACGAGCCCGACATTGTCCAACGGGCGGTCCCCGCCGAGGCTCGTATCCTCGAACTGGGATCCGGTGTGGGCCGCGTGACGCATCCGCTGGTTGAGCGAGGCTTCACCGTGACTGCCATCGATGAATCTCCCCAGATGCTGGAGCGGGTCCACGGCGCCCGGACCGTCTGCAGTCCGATCGAGGAGTTGGAGCTCGATGAGCGTTTCGATGTGGTGTTGCTGGGGTCATTCCTTGTTCACGCCAGTGATCCACAAGTGCGGCAGGGGCTGCTGCGGACCTGTCGACGGCATGTCGCGAACGACGGCTGCGTACTGATCCAGCGAGAGAGCGAGGGTCGGCACGAGGATCTGCCGCAAGAGCGGAAGATCGCTGACGGTCTTGTTCGGGTGGTGTCCTCCGACCCCGTGGGCCCAGGTGTGCGGTCCGTCCACGTCGAATACGTCTTCTCGGACGCCCGGTGGGCCCAGACGTTCCTGTCACGCCCCCTGACCGCCAAGGCCTTCGAGCTTGCTTTGAGCGAGGCAGGGCTTGCCGTCGACGCCTACCTGACTGGCGACCGGACCTGGGTGCGGGCTCTGCCGGTCACCGGTCGGCCGTAGCCGGATCGTGCCAGCCGGCGCGAGAGGCATCCGTCCTGGAGGACATCGACTTCGCCGAGGAAGCCGTCCATGTACGGCGGCAGGTCAAGATGGTGCGGGCGAAGCTCTGTTTCGCGCTTCCCCAGGTCGGAAGAGCCTCTGGAGCGTAACTCGCAGCCCGCTGCGGGCCCAAAGTCCCAGAGCAGCCCCAGAGATGCCGCCGCACCCCATCCTGGCCTGCTGAGTAGCAGGTCGGACGGGGCGGCGGCATCTGCGTGTCAGATGTCCCGGAAGAGACCAGGGAGCGCGGTGACCTGCCACGATCAGGGGGACGTGGTTGCTGACCCGCGCGAATGGTCTTTCAGTTGTTTCACGCTCGTGCCGGTTGATGAAGCCGGAAGTCCCAGAGAAGTCCCGGAGTGCCGGCCAATGCCGACGTGCTCGGATGGGAGCTTCGCGCGTAGGCCACTGCTGAAGCTGATCAGGAAGAGCTCGACCACATGGTCGCCGACCTGGAGGCGACCCCTGAGATCGATGTCGGCCGTCCTCCGGCAGCTCATCGTCCGCCGCCACGCTCAGCTCTTGTGACGTGCGCGGCGGAGTCACGGACGAAGCGCCGGCGCCCTTCTGTGCCGGCTTTCTCGTTGGGGTGCGCCCGGGTGAGCTCTTGCCGGACGTGCGCCGCGACGAGGGGGAGGGGAAGCCCGGATCCCCGGAGCACGGCGTCGTGGAAGCCGACGAGGCTGAAGTCGTCTCCGAGCGTCACGCGGAGTTCCTCGCGAAGCTCGTACAGGAAGTCGTCGCCGAGCTTGTAGGCCAGAGCCTGCGCGGGGATGTCGCAAGAGTAACGGAGGGTCTCGGAGTCGATCTCCGCCGTGTCCATGAAGGCGTTCTCCCTCATGTATTCGCGGGCCTGCTCCAAGGTCCAGCCGTGGGCGTTCATGCCTGTGTCCACGACGAGGCGGGATGTGAGGAAGGCTTCCATGACGAGCCGCCCGAAGCGCTCTTCCGGCTCCCGGTACATGCCGATCTCGCCGGCGAAACGGGCCGCGTACTCGGCCCACCCCTCGTCGAACGCATTGACCGGCGCGTGACGTCGGATGGGGTGGAACTGCGTGGCCTCGCGTTGTGTGGCCATCTGGAAGTGATGGCCCGGCACCAGCTCGTGGTAGTTGAGGGCGGCCACCATGGGCAGGGCGGCCCGGGAGAGGTTCGCCGCGTTGAAGAGGTAGAGCCCGCGGTCGCGATCCGGCTGCGGCGGAGAGTAGTAGCCGAACGTCATCGTGCCCGCTGAGGCTGCGGGCAGTGGCACCACGCCATAGCCTGCGCGCGGCCGCGAGCCGAAGTAGGTGTCCACCTCGGGGGCGAAGCGATCGATGTAGCGATCGAAGAAGACCGTGATCTCTTCCGGCGTCGTCGCTCGCCAGGCGGGGTCATCCGCGAGGTACGCGAGGTATTCGAGAGGGGTTCCTTCGAAGCCCACCTGAGCGACAAGCGCTCGCATGTCCTCACGGATACGAGCCATCCTCGCGTGCCCGCGATCGTGCACCTCGGCGGGCGACAGATCCAGCGTGGTGTGGATCCTGACGAGCTCCGCGTAGACCTCTTCTCCGCCCGGGTAGTGGGCCATCCCGACGACGTCCGGAGCGCGATCCGCGTATGTGGTGCTCTCAAGGATCTGAACGAGCTCATCGAAGGCGGGATCGACCTCCGCTGTGATGCGAGTCTCGACGAGGCCGAGATGGGAGAGCTCAGGAGACCTCTCGGCCACCGCTCGCAAGACGCCGCGGGCTACGCCCTTGAGGCCGCGGAAAAGCGGTGTCGCCCGTGTGAGCTGCGCGGCAGGCATGATGATTCCGCGGTCCGCCTGACCCGCGGTGCGCTCGCCGAGCTGGCGCACCAACCGTCCGTACTCGTCTATGAGTGCGAGGTAGCGGTCGATCGTGACCTCGTCCCCGATCGTCACTTTCTCCAGCGCCTCGTGCACGATGTTGAGCAGGAAGCCGCCGGAGTAGGCGGCCGGTGCGAACATGCTGAAGAACCCGACCCCCATCGGGTCGAAGGCGAGCCAGTACCAGTCCTCTTCGCGAGCCCATCGCGCCGCCATGGTGTGCGACGCCGCGAGCGTGATCGCGAGGTCCCCCGGTAGCAAGTCCGTGTCCACCCGCGCGATGCGGGCGAGAATCTCTTTGCCATCACGCGTTCTGCGCGAGACCGCGTCGAGCCCGATATCCGGGAGTCGGTCGACGGTTCGCCCCAGCTCACGCGAGGCGTAGGGCGTCTCCGAGACGACGCGCCAGGTCTCGTCGAGGATCGCTCGGGCGGCCGACACAGCGGCGTCCACCGCGGAGTTCGGAGTTTCCTCGTGGTCCGGCATCAGAATCCTCCTGCCGATCCCTCGCGGCGCGGCCCCGAGCCTGCGTGCAGCACGTTCGACTCGCGCCAGGCGGTCTGGTAGCTGCCCATGTGGTAGTCGTATTCGGGGAGGGGGTTCACGAGGACCCCCAGCTTCGCGAGACCGCTGACGTACTCCCGGCCGACTCGGCTCTCGATGGAGAGAACGTAGTCGTCCGCGAGCGGGAGCATACGCGGCAGCTCTTCGGCGACGTGTGGACTGTGCCCGTAGAGCACGACGTTCGCCAAGACCTGGGGCACCGTGCAATGGACGTTTCCGGGACTCCCCAGCGAGGCCACGAGCTCGCCCGCCCGTCGGATCATGGTGTTGCTCAGCACGGCCCGCATCCTGCCGCCGCCGGTGAGCCAGCCCGAGATCGGCGACGCGAGGGACGTGATCTGGTGGCTGCCGACCATCGGAACGCCGCCCACCACTTCGCCCGGGATGCCACCGCTCTGCAGAGTGTTCATGAGCTGTACCCAGTTGCCCTGCGGGTCGATCGCCGTCAGCTCACAGCTGCCGGCCGGCTGCTTCGACGCACCGCCGGCCGCGAACAGGGCAGGGCCGCCGAAGGTCAGTTCGACGTGCGACGTCAAGTCGATCTTAGGAAGGCTCTTGCGCAGCTTCTTCGCCAGGAACCCGTGAAAGTCCGGGTCCAAGAGGATCGGGCTGGGGTCCTCGAAGACCGCGGGATCGTTGATGAAGCCGGTCTCGTGGTGCGCGAGACGGAGAGCATGGGCCATGAAATAGCCCGCTTCCGCCGACTCCGTGAAATGCCCCATGGAGGGTACGTCCAAAGCATCGAGGACACCGATGACGATGGCGCAGAAGACGGCCTGCCGGTCCGGGGCGGAGAGCTGAGAGATCTCGTAGTCGCCGACGTGCCAGCTCGCCGGTGCGGACCAGCGAGGGGTCGTCACCAGGTCGTCGGGTGCGATCCCCCACCCGAGCTGTGTCGCGCGCGCGACGAACTGTTGCGCCCATCCTCCCGTGATGAAGAGGTCGGGGCCCTCGGAGGCGAGAGCGGACATCGTGTCCGCGAGCGCCGGGCTCGCCCACACGTCGCCGACCTGGGGGAGGTGGCCGCGCGGTGTGAAATGCTCTCGCCCCGACGCGGTGTAGAGGAAGAAGTCGACGGTCTGGGCCAGGACGAGGTGTTCGAACGATGTGACCTCATGCCCGTCCTGCGCCGCCTTCACGGCGGGTGCGACGAGGTCGCTCCAGCTCTTGGTGCCGAACTTCTCGTGGATCGCCTTCATCGCGGGCATGAAGCCAGGGACGACCGACATCGGGCCCCTCGTGCCGGCCGGCGCGTACAGACCCTTGCCGCCCGGGACCGGGTGGTGGGGGGACAGACCCGGAACGATCCGGCCCATCGAGTTGAGTTCCATGATCTCGCCGGTGGCCGCCGAGTGGAACAGACCTGTGACAGAACCCGCGTGGTTGGTCATGTCCTGCTGGACGACTGCCTGCACGATGCTTCCCGCGACGACGGCGTCGGCGGCGCTCCCGCCCGCGTGCATGACCTCGAGCATGGTCTCGGTGACCGTGGGGTGCTGGCTGGAGGCGACCGCCCGGTCAGTGCTCACGTAACCCTTCGCGCCGACGCGGCCGCTCCCCTCCGCGAAAGTGAACGGGCTCGCTTTCTGGCCCATGGCGTGTGCCTCCCGTATCGACGGTGTCTTACGGGAAACGTATGCAGAGCGAGTGTTCGAGGCATCAGCGAGCGGTCGGACACGTCGACGCTCGTTTTCGACATCTGTAGGGATGCGCTTATTTGCCCTGTGTCTCCAGGTTCACGAGTCGCGCGATCTTGAGCCCGAGATGCGCGATGAGCCGGTCGTCGCCGTTGGAAAGGTCGAGACCGGTCAGCTCCTGAATGCGACGCAGACGGTAGTAGAGGCTCGTGCGGTGGGCGAAGAGGCGTTCGGAAGCGGCTTTCACATCACCCGCGCTGTCCAGGAACGTCTCGAGGGTCTGGATGAGCGAATCGGAACGAGAGCCCTGCTCCATGAGCACACGCAGGCCGGGATGAAGCATCGAACGCAACGTGCTCTCGGGCACCTGGCCGAGCAGTTCATACACGCCGAGACGCTCGACCGGAGTGACCGGGGCGAGTGTCCGCACCCTCCGGCAGACGCGGATGGTGCGCATCGCCTCGTCGTACGAGGACGTGACCTCCGCGAGGTCGCTGCGCGACCGCCCTATCCCCACCCAGCACTCGTCGGCATCCGATGCGGCACGTACGGCATCGCGCAAGGAGACCCCTAACGCGATGAGGACGTCGCGTGCCGAAGGACCCGGCGGTTCGGCGGTGATCAGGATCGCTTGGTTGCGCCGTTCGAAGGTGAGCACGCTCTGCGGCGCCCGTCTGCTCCGGACCGCTGCGAGTCCAGAGGCGAGGGCGAGCTGGTCCCCGTCGGTCGCATGCCCGCCGGGGCGGTCGATCTCGGCGACGAGCACGGCACAGGAGCCCATGGTGAACAGTCTCTCTTCGATGATCTCGGCGGCAGCCGTTGCGCGTTGGGTGTCGACGCCGTCGAAGAGCTGCTCGATCAGCGCGTGCTCGCGGTCGCGGTCGAGCCCGGCCTGGAGAAAGTCGCGGTGCATGATGAGCGCGGCATCGGAGGCGGCCCCGCGCGCGGCATCATGATGCTCCCCCTCCACGGGGCCCTCGGATGTCAGAAGCCAGACGAAGCCCAGGAGCGCGCCCTGGTGGATGATGGGGTGACCGATCCTGCCGTCGTCCAGGCCGAGGTCCTCGCGAGGCGTGACGAGGAAGAGGCCGGTGGCGCCGTCGCGGCACGCGTGGACATGTTCGGCGACCACTTTCGGCACCGCCCGGCGGAGGACCGACTCGGCGCGGACCCGGTCCACCTCGCCCTGGTGGGAGCTGTGGGCGAGTAACCGAAGACGAGCATCGTCGATGGCCGCCGATCGCCCCAGCCGCTCGGCAAGGCTCTCCGTGATGCGCTGAAGGGAATTGGTCACTCTCCGATGCTAGTGCCGTGAGGGGCACTGGCATCACGCGATGTTACCGCCGCGTGAGGCGTCGTCACCTCGGTCTCACCGAGCGGCTCGCCGCGAAGCTTCGACACCTGTCTGAACGGGGGTCGGGCCTTTGCGTCACATGCGCGGCGCGAGGCACGCGGCACGAGGCAGCGTGGTTCATTGGCAGGACGAAGCCCAAGAGGCGTCGATCGAACCGGAGATGCACCGCGAGGACAGGACCGCCTTCGCCCGCGCAGGGCTACCCGCGCGCGTTTTACGCTGATCGCCCTCGGCGCTTCGCCCAACTCCCTCGATGTGACACGGCACTTCGACCCAAATGCCATGGCGATCATGTCGTTGTTCAACGGAACCCGTCGAGCGGCTCGGTGGCGACGGATCGTTGACGCCGAACCCCGGCTGAGCGCCCACTACCCGGCTCTCAGCCGGGTCACGCCGGCATGTGCCGGTCGAACCACAGGGTGACGCGAGTGAGGAAGTCGGCCATGGCCGAGTAGCTCCGGATGCCGTGCCCCTCTTCGGGATAGATCACGAGGGAGGACTCGACGCCGTGAGCCGTGAGTGCCTGATGGAACTCACGCGCCTGAGCGGCAGGCGTGCACCGGTCGAGCGCGCCGGCGACGTTCAGGCACGGCGTCCGTACTCTGCTCGCCCGGAGTACGGGGCTGCGCGTGTGCGCCATCGTCCCCGGCGTCTCGGGATCCGCCATCAGGAACGCCTTGCCCCAGCCGGCGACATTGCTCGTGAACGACTGGCTGTACCAATCGGTGACGGGCGAGACAGGAACGGCCGCGGCGAAGCGCTGGTCCTGAGTGACCAGCCACGAGGACATGAATCCGCCATAGCTTCCGCCGATCAGTCCGACACGAGCGGGATCGACGAGGCCGCGGTCGACGAGGTCGTCGATGCCCGAGAGGATGTCGGCGGTGTCCCGGCCGCCCATGTCTCCTACGACCCGTTCGGCGAAGTCCTGGCCGCGTCCCCCGCTGCCGCGCGGGTTCGGGCTCAGCACCGCGTAGCCCCGCGAGACCAGCAGCGGAACCCACGGATACCGCATCGACCACGAGTCCTGGAAGGCCCACACCGGGCCGCCGTGGATGTTGACGACGAGCGGGAACGGCCCGTCGCCTTCCGGTACCGCGAGCACTCCTTCGATGCGCAGTCCGTCGGGCGCCTCCCAGGAGACGGCAGCTGACGAGCCGCAGACCGACAGCAGATAATCCGTTCCGTCGTGCCGGACGGAAGCGAGAACCTCCGCTGAGGTCTCCGAGACCCTGACGAGCTGATGTGGAAGCCGGTAAGCATCCTCGACGACGAGCGCCTCGCCCGACGACGCGAACGCGGCGTCCGGGTAACGGTAGCCCGATGAGTGGGAGGTGGACCGAAGCTCGGCCACGGCGCCGGTCTTCGCGTCATAGCGCGCCAGCACGGAGTCGAGCCCCCGCTGTCCGGCGTATCCAAGACGGTGGGGAGAGAACCATCGGGCGGCTGTGACATCCGTCCCCGCCGTGTCGACGGTCGATCTCGCGTCGGACGCGAGATCGATGACGATCAGGTCGCCGGCCATCACCTGGCGATCGCTGCATACGCCCTCCACGACGCTCGCGTACCGGCCATCCGGAGAGGCGGAGGGAAGTGCCAACTGGACCTGGCTCACCAACACATCACGATGTGACCTGTCCGAGGGATCGATGATCGCGAGCGTGGACTCGTACCACGAGTCCTCGCTCGGAGAATCGCTCCTGACGGCGAGAAGGTGATCCGGACCGCACCAGCTCGCCTCCCAGCAGTTCACACCGTCGGGTGAGGCCGGAGAGAGCGTGCCGGTGGTGACGTCGTAGATCCACAGCGTGCGCCAGGCGAACTCGGGAACACCGCTCTCCACCGTCGGGTGCCACGTCGGCAGTTCGGGATCGGTCCTCGCGGTCGTGCCGGACCCCTGGCCGCCCGGGAGATCCGCTCCGTTGCCCGCCACACCGATGAGCACACGGTCACCCGCGGGTGACCAACGCAGGTACTCGACGGTCCCGTCGACGCGCGGGGCGGCCACGGCCTCGGGCTCGGCGAGAGAGCTCAGATGAAGCTGGAACCCTTCTTCGCCGTGCGGGGCACGCAGAAACGCGAACCGTGTGCCGTCCGGCGCGAACCGCCCGCCTCGTGACGCGCCGTCCGACGGTGCTGCGGGAACGAGCGCCCCATTCCCGACGGCGAACAGCCGCGGGACAGGCACACCCTCGAGGCGGTCCAGCACCGACCCCGTGACGAGCACCTGTGAGCCGTCCGCGGACACCTCTGGCTCCGAGAGGGCATGCGGCCGTCCGAATGCAGGCGCATGCCAACACAGCAGATGGTCTTCGACCGCGGCGAACTCATCGAGCCCTTGAACGTCGTGCACGGTTCTCTCCTTGGCCGGTCTCCGCCGAAACTATCGCTCGGCGGCCCTGACAGCGCGCCGGTGGCCCGTACGGTTCAGTCCCCGGAGACGGCGGTGGGGATCGCCTCGTGATCCTGCGTGCCCAGGCGGAATGCGGGGACGAACGCGGGATCGACGATCGCGGGCCGCGTCAGGCTGAACGGCGTGATGTCGTAGGCGGTGTGGCCGCGTGTTGTGAGATCGGCGAGGATCTGTCCGACGAGGCTCGCGAACTTTCCGGCGTGCCCCGCGCCGTTGAAGACGGCGACGTGCGGATGTCCCGGAACCGTGTCCAGGACGAAGTCGCGGTCGGCAGGCATGTCGTACACGCAGGTCTTGCTCAAAAGCAGCGAACCGGCCGCCCCAGGAAGATACTTCGCGAGGAATGCCCGCAGGAGACGCGGTTCCTCGCTGTCGCCCTGGAAGACACGCTCGTCGCTGGTGATGAAGTGTCCACGCATGTCGCGCGCGATCTTGACCGCGGCCTCGCCGTAGACCGGGAACCCGTAATGGATCTCCGAGCCGTGGTGGATCCAGATCGGGAACCGGTCGGGCGTGAAGTCGGCGAGTTGAGGGGCCGAGAAGTAACCCACCTGCTCCTGCGAGAGCGTGAGGCGGAAGTTCAGCCCGAGGTCGGGCATCAGGTCACCGAGCCACGAGGCGGCGGCGACCACGAGGTTGTCGGCGTGGATCTCGCCGTCGGCCGTCGTGACGGCGATGCCGTCGTCGTGGATGTTGATCGACAACGCCTTCGTACGCGGGCGGAACTCCACGCCGTTCGCGATCGCGAGCGAGGTGTGCGCCGAGACCGACTTGCGGATGTCGAGGATTCCACCGTCGGCCTGGTAAACGCCCAGGGTGTCGTCGGAGATGCGCCACTGCGGATACCGCTCACGGATCTCGTCGGCCGTCAGATTCTCGTACTCGATCGAGGCGGCATCCATCGCCGTCTTGTACTCGTCGATCTCCGCCGCCGCGGAACTCCCGGCCGCCGCGAGGTCGATGCCGCCCGTTCGCAGGTAGAGAGGGAGACCGGAGCGTTCCTCGATCCGATCCCACGCGTCGAACATGGCGCTCGTGAGCCTCGTGTAGTCGTCGCGGTGGTACGCCCGTCGGATCAGGCGCGAGTGGTCGCCGGAGGATCCGAGCGTGTTGACGAGATCGAACTGCTCCAGGACGACGACACGTTCGGCGCCGGCCTCCGAGAGCCAGTAGGCGGCGGCCGAGCCGATCGCCCCCGCGCCGATGACGATATGCGAGTAACCCTTGCTCATGCTGCCTCCCGTTTCACGTGTCCTATGGCTACATTCGCCGGTCGGAAGTTCGTGATTCGACAACGTTCTGTGCGAGATCGGGGCGTCGTTTTCGACAGGTGTCGCATCCACTGCCGCAGGGCCGTCCACTCATGACAGATGTCGAGATCCGGCACCGCTCGTTTCGGCAGATGGCGCAGTCACCCCGCCCGCGTCTCGCAGTAGGTTCCTGATGAAGACACCGACGACGCGGATCGGCGCACCGTCGTCCGCCATCGCTCCGCAGGTCACGAGGCCCGGACGCACTGACCCGACAGGACCGAGAACATGTCGAACGAGACCACGGCAGCTGTTTTATGAGCTCGGACTACTGGATCGTCGGAGCGCGGATCATCGATGGCACGGGCCGAGATCCTGTCGACGGGTCGGCGATCCACGTCGTCGACGGGCGCATCGCGCACCTCGGCCCGGCTCCCGCCGACGTTCGGACCCTCGACGCCGGGGGACTGTCGATCACCCCCGGGCTGATCGACGCGCACGTCCATATCGGGCAGTCGAGCGATATCGGACCGAGCCTGAGGCGCGAGCTCTCGCCCGCCGAGATCGCCGCGGACATGTTCACGACGTGCGGTACCACGCTCGACGGGGGATTCACCACGGTGAGAGACGTCGGCGGCATCGATGCGGGGGTCGCCCGAGTCGTCGCGTCCGGAAAGGTCAGAGGGCCGCGGATCCTCCAGAGCGGCCCGATCCAGTGTCAGACGGGTGGTCACGGTCACCTCGCGGCGGATTGGGAGCCGACGGCTGACTGGCATGACCACGCGATCCCGGGGCTGCGTGCGCTCTCGCTGCTCTCTGACGGCCCCTCGGAGGTTCGCAAGAACGTCCGCGAAACATTCCGGCGCGGCGCGGACTTCATCAAGATGTGCGTCACCGGGGGAGTCGTGTCCACTCACGACAAACTGACCGACACGCAGTTCAGCGTCGAGGAGATCGCGGTCGCCGTCGAGGAAGCGGCTGCCCGCGGGACGTATGTGACGGTGCACGCGCACAACAACGCGGGAATCCGCAACGCCGTCCGCGCCGGGGCGAAGTGCGTCGAACACGGATCCGAGATCGACGAGGAGACGGCGACGCTCATGGCCGACCGTGGAGTGGCGCTCGTGCCCACTCTCTCGGTCGTGAAGGCGCTGCTCGAAGACTCCACGGAGGCAGGGCTCCCGGCCGGGACGAAGGAGCGGGTCGGACCGGTCCTCGACGGGCAGATCTCCGCTCTGAAGATCGCGCGGGCGGTGGGCGTCAAGGTCGGCGTGGGCTCTGACCTCATCGGGCCCCGCCAGCGGCTTCGCGGTCGGGAGATCACGCTTCGCAGCAAGATCGAGACACCGATGCCGGCTCTGGTCGCCGCAACACGCGTCAACGCGGAGATCCTCCGCCTCGACCACGAGATCGGCACCATCGCGGTCGGCAAGCTCGCGGATCTGACGGTGTGGTCGACCGACCCCCTGGCGGATCCGGACGTGTTCGGCGATCCCGAACAGGTCGAGTTCGTCATCAAGGGCGGCGAGGTCGTGAAGGATGCGCGTCGCTGATCGAGCGCGCGAGGGCAGACCTGACACGTCTTCCGAGGACAGAAGCTAAGGAAACCACCGATGTTGCACCGTCTCGATCCGAAGCGCGGCCGGAAGGCCGCGGCCAACGCGCCCGGATCCGCCCAGCCCCTCCGCCGCGGTCTCTTGACCGCGTTCACGCTGCCGACGCTGATTCTCGGCGTCATGCACGGCCCGGAGGGCCTCATTCAGGGCGTCTACGCGAAGCACGCCGGCATCTCGCTCGGTGCGCTGGCGGCGGCGATGCTGCTGACGAAGATGTTCGACGCGCTCACCTACCCGCTCGTCGGATACTTCTCCGACCGCACGTACGCGCGCACCGGCACCCGACGGTCGTGGAGCATCGCGGGCGCCGTCGCGTCGGTCGTCGGGATCTGGTTCCTGTTCCGTCCGCCGCAGGAGGCGACGGTCGGCTACTTCGGGATCTGGATGGCCGTGACCTACCTCGGCTGGAAGATGATCGAGATACCTCTTCAGGCCTGGAGCTATGGGCTCTCCGCCGACCACAAGCAACGCGGTCGGGTGCAGGCATGGCGCGGCATGGCGCAGGTCGTCGGCCAACTCCTGTTCTTCATCATGCCCTTCCTCGCACTGCGGTGGGGTGTCTCGGACAGCACAGAGGTCGACTTCCGTAGTCTCGGCATGGTCGCGACGATCTGCGCGGTGGCGCTCCCCGTCGCGATCGGAATCCTCATCGTCCGAGTGCCCGCCCGCGCCGCAGTGCCCCTGGACGCGCCGGAAGCCGTCGGGCCACGATTCCGGGTGAGGGAGACGTTCGTCGCGGTGCGGGGCAATCCCCCGTTGCTGCGACTGCTCGCGGCGTTCCTGCCGGTGAACCTGCTGGCGGGCATGAGCACCGGTCTCGCCTACCTCTACATAGACACCTACCTCGGCCTGAGCGCCGAGCTACCGGGCATCATGGCCACCGCGCTGCTGGCGAGCGTGGTGGGGATCCCGCTCTGGACGGTGCTGTCCGTGCGGTTCGAGCGTCATCGGGTCTGGGCGTGCGCGCTGATCCTCGGTGCCCTGGCATGCGGCACGTTCGCGCTCGTGCGGCCGGGGTCGGGTGCGCTCCTCGCGTGCTTCATCCTGTTCCCGGTGATCACCTTGGTGCTCACCGGTTCCGTCATCGTCTACACGATGTCGGCGGACATCGTCGACTACGGCCGGCTCCACACCGGCCAGGACCACGGCGGGCTGTACGGGTCGATGTTCGCGTTCCTGCAGAAGTCGCTCATGGGCGTCGCGGGGGCCCTTGGGCTCGCACTGGTCGGCGCCTTCGGGTTCGACGCCACAGCCGCCGTGCAGACCATGCCCGCGGTCATCGGCATCAAGGTCGCGTTCGCGATCGCACCCGCTCTCGGGTTCCTGGGTGCCGCCGCCATCATCTGGAACTATCCGCTCGACAAGCGGAGTATCGACGAGATGCAGGCAGCGCTCGCAGTGCGAGCCGAGATGTCCGAGGCGCCCGACGCCCCGAAAATGGATGACGGATCATGACCAACGCTGAATCGGGCGAAGAACGCGCTGCGCAGGGCATACCCCTGATCGATCCCGCCCCCCGGTCGATGACTTTGGCGGATGGCAGGCGCGTGACGTGGCAGGAATTCGGTGCGCCCGGCGGAAGGCCGGCGCTCTATTTCCACGGCGCGGGCGCGACGAGTCTGGAAGCCGGGATCTTCCACCGTGAGGCGGTGAGCCATGACGTGCGTCTGATCGCCGTGAACCGGCCGGGCGCCGCCGGCTCCAGCCTCTGCGCCGGACGACGGGTGGCGGACTACTCGCTCGACCTCGTCGAAGTGCTCGATGAGCTTCAGGTCGACCGGTTCGCATGCTTCGGCGAATCCAACGGCGGGATGATGACGATGGCCGCGGCGGCGACCATGGGCGCGCGGGTCCTGGGTGCCGCACCCATCAACCCCACGGTGCCCTGGTTCGATCCGGTGGCTCGGAGCGTGTCGTCCTCGTCGGCGGCGATCGGCTACCGATTCATCAAGTACCTCCCGAGGGCGGTCGCCGCGTTGGACGCGAGCGCCGCCGCACGCCGAGGCACGCGGAAGCCGTCGCCCGCTCCGCCCCGACAGCCGCACGATCGGGCAGACCTCGAGGGACCGCCTCCTGGAATCGAGAAGGATGTCGGCGAGTTCCAGCTGCGCGTGATGACGGAGCGGGCCGGAAAGCACGCGCTTCTCGCGGAGATGACGTGGGCGAGTACGGACTGGGGATTCGACCCGTACTCGATCCCGGTCCCTCTGGACTTCTTCTGCGGCGTGCATGACGCTCAGGCTCCGTTCGCGCTCATCCTCACGGACCGCAATCCGGATGCGCGCTTCCACCACTTCTCCTTCGGGCACAGCGGGTACGCGCATCCGGATGCCCGGTGCCGGATCCTCGAGACAGTGGCCGGCTACTTCGGGTCGTGAGCCGACGGGAGAGCGCTCGACAGTTGTAGCGTTCGGCGTGCGGATGTTCCTACGGGGGACGGACGTCTGCGATCCCGGCACTCGATAGCGTCGGGGCCATGTTGACGATGCTCGAGCGCTACCGGCATGCGGCCGCTCTCGCCCCCGGAAAGCTCACGTCTCTCATGCGCAACCGGCGCGTGGACCCGGTGTGGACAGGCGACGGCGATGACTTCTGGTATCGACGGGAGACACACGGCGACGAGCAGTTCGTGCGTGTCGACCCGGGGGCGGGGACGAGAAGGACGGCCGGGAGTCTTGCCGAGCTCGGCATCCACAGCGAATCCACGGTGGTTCCCCCGGGAGTGCTGCTCGGTCCGGACGGCCGCGGGCTACGGCGTCGCGATCACAACCTGTGGCTGGTCGACGGCGAGCGCGAGACGCAGATCACCTTCGACGGGGAACCGGATTTCGCGTGGGGTGCGCTGTCCGCCGACAACAACATGGTCGTACCCTTCCGGCGGATGGGGCTCGACCTGCCTCCGGTCGGCACAGTCCATTCGCCGTCCGGTCGCCGTGTCATCACCATGCGACCCGACGAACGACGCATGGCGACCAAGCACATGGTCGAGAACCTTCCCCCGTCGGGGGCGGCGCGGCCGCAGGTTCACGAATGGAAGGTTCAGCTTGAGGACGAGGGCGCTCCGCCTCCCCCCGAATGTCGTGTGATCGATCTGGACACGGGCAAGTGGGTGTCCGTGGACGCCGGGGACGGACTCGTGTCGCAGCTGATGGTCAACGGCAGCAGTGAGATCACCTGGTCCGCCGATGAGGCGCATCTTTACCTCTTGCATCACCGGCAGGGTGGATCCCGTGCGGCCATCGTCGAGATCGACGCCGCCACCGGCGAACGTCGCGATGCCGTGGTGCTCGACGAGGGGCCGCTGTACGAGCCGAACCAGTTCCTCTACAACCTGCCGCTCGTCCGCGTGCTTCCCGACAGCGGAGAGGCGCTGCTGTTCTCGCAAGGTGACGGGTGGGGCCACCTCTATCTCCATGACCTCACGACCGGTGAGCGCAAGAACCGCATCACCGATGGTGACATCGTCGTGCGCGACATCCTGCACCTCGATACCGAGCGCCGCGAGATCACCTATCTGGCGGGGACGTCGTCGGACGGCGGCAATCCTTACTGGCGCCGGCTCTACCGCGTCGGCCTCGACGGCGGTACGCAGCGCCTGTTGACCCCCGAGCCGGCCGACCACGATCTCGTGGCGCCGGAGCCGCAGTTCTTCCACCTGGTCTTCGGACAGGGAAAGCCACCCGTTCAGAGCATCAGCCCGAGCGGCCGTTTCTTCATCGATCATCAGTCGACCGTCAGTGATCCGCCTGTCATCCTGTTGCGCGATGCGGAGAATGACGGTCGCATCGTGTTCGAGCTCGAGCGCACCGACGTCGGCCCCCTGCTCGACGCCGGGTACGTGGTGCCGCAAGCGTTCTGCGTCAAGGCGGACGACGGCGTCACCGATCTCTGGGGTGTGCTGTCCCTGCCGCGGCATCCGTTCGACGCACGCAGCATCCCGATCATCGAGGACGTGTACGCCGGCTATCAGACAACTCACTCCCCGCACGCATTCGTCGGCGGCAGCAAGATGGCCGCCCGACAGATTCACCTTCCCGCCTACAACGCACTGGGCTTCGCCACTGTCATGCTCGATGCGCGAGGCACCCCCGGTCGCGACCGCACATTCCGGCAATGGACCTTCCAGCACTTCCACACCGGCCGCGGTCTCGAGGACCACGTGACAGCGATCACGGCGTTGGCCGACGAACACCCGCAGCTGGACCTCAGCAGAGTCGGCGTCGTCGGGCACTCCTACGGCGGGTACAACGCAGCGAGGATGATTCTGATGTTCCCGGACTTCTACCGGGCGGCGGTGAGCAGTGCCGGCGTCCACGATCCCCGGAAGATGCCGTTCGGCAGATGGGACTGGCACCTCGGTGGGGAGGTCGATCGTGAGAGCGACGCCTATCTCGGACTCGGCAACGTACAACTCGCTGATCGGCTCGTGGGCGACCTGCTCATCATGTGCGGAGAGATCGACGAGAACGCCACGGTCGATCACTCGTACGCCCTGGCGGATGCGCTGATCCGCGTGGGCAAGAGGTTCGACTTCAAGATCCGGCCCGGCGTGGACCATTACCGGATGGGCCCCTATCAGTCCATGAACATCTGGGACCACTTCGTGCGAAGCCTGTACGACGAGAAGCCGCCGCGCGATTTCGTTCCG
This sequence comes from Streptomyces sp. NPDC050509, assembly GCF_044457965.1. Taxonomy (NCBI): domain Bacteria; kingdom Bacillati; phylum Actinomycetota; class Actinomycetes; order Kitasatosporales; family Streptomycetaceae; genus Streptomyces; species Streptomyces sp. NPDC050509. Next base: position 28,190 of record NZ_JBITHL010000024.1, read on the forward strand.
GAGCAAGGCTGAGCGCGGGTGTGTCCATTCAGATGCCGCCGCACCCCGCCTGACCTGCTCAATAGCAGGTCAGGCGGGGTGCGGCGGCATCCGCGTATCAGATGTCGCGGAAGATCTCGATCTGCGCGCCCACCGAGTTGAGCCGCTCCGCCAGGTCCTCGTACCCCCGGTTGATGACATACACGTTGCGCAGTACGGACGTGCCCTCCGCCGCCATCATCGCCAGCAGGACCACCACCGCGGGCCGCAGCGCGGGCGGGCACATCATCTCGGCGGCGCGCCAGCGGGTCGGGCCCTCCACCAGGACGCGGTGGGGGTCGAGGAGTTGGAGACGGCCGCCGAGGCGGTTGAGGTCCGTGAGGTAGATGGCGCGGTTGTCGTAGACCCAGTCGTGGATCAGTGTCTGGCCCTGGGCGACCGCCGCGATGGCCGCGAAGAACGGCACGTTGTCGATGTTCAGGCCGGGGAACGGCATCGGGTGGATCTTGTCGATCGGCGCCTCCAGCTTCGAGGGCCGTACGGTCAGATCCACCAGCCGGGTACGGCCGTTGTCGGCGCAGTACTCGGTCGTACGGTCGTGGTCGAGACCCATCTCCTCCAGCACCGCCAGCTCGATCTCCAGGAACTCGATCGGGACGCGGCGGATCGTGAGCTGGGACTCGGTGACCACGGCGGCGGCGATCAGGCTCATCGCCTCGACCGGGTCCTCGGAGGGGGAGTAGTCCACGTCCACGTCGATGGAGGGCACACCGTGGACGGTCAGTGTGGTCGTGCCGATGCCGTCGACCCGTACGCCCAGCGCCTCCAGGAAGAAACAGAGGTCCTGGACCATGTAGTTGGACGAGGCGTTGCGGATGACGGTCGAGCCGTCGTGGCGCGCGGCGGCCAGCAGGGCGTTCTCGGTGACGGTGTCCCCGCGCTCGGTCAGGACGATCGGGCGGTCCGGTGAGACGGAGTGGTCCACCTGGGCGTGGTACAGCCCCTCGGTCGCCGCGATGTCGAGACCGAAGCGGCGCAGCGCGATCATGTGCGGCTCGATCGTGCGCGTACCGAGGTCGCAGCCGCCCGCGTACGGCAGCCGGAAGGCGTCCATCCGGTGCAGCAGCGGGCCGAGGAACATGATGATCGAGCGGGTGCGGCGGGCCGCCTCCGCGTCGATGGCCTCCATGTCCAGCTCGGCGGGCGGCACGATCTCCAGGTCCACGCCGTCGTTGATCCAGCGGGTGCGGACGCCGATGGAGTTCAGCACCTCCAGCAGCCGGAAGACCTCCTCGATGCGCGCCACCCGGCGCAGCACCGTACGTCCCTTGTTGAGCAGCGAGCCGCAGAGCAGCGCCACACACGCGTTCTTGCTCGTCTTGACGTCGATGGCTCCGGAGAGCCGCCGCCCGCCGACCACCCGCAGATGCATCGGGCCCGCGTACCCGAGGGACACGATCTCGCTGTCGAGTGCCTCGCCGATGCGCGCGATCATCTCAAGGCTGATGTTCTGGTTGCCGCGCTCGATGCGATTCACAGCGCTCTGGCTTGTGGCCAATGCGTCGGCGAGTTGGCTCTGTGTCCACCCCCGGTGCTGCCGGGCGTCACGGATGAGCTTGCCGATGCGTACGAGGTAGTCGTCTGCCATGGCGACAGGTTATCTCACCTGTGAGATAACGGCTCTCCTGGGGTGGGCTGTCGGAGTGTCACCCAACTCATCGTGCGGTCGGCCGCACGATGAGGCCACCGGGGTACGGCCGTACGGGTGACCGAGCGGGGCGGCACCGGTCGTGGACAAGAGCGTTGCCCCGGGGCGAGGCCGCTCAGCGGTGCTGCCATACGAGCGTGTAGCGCCAGAACAGCCTGCGCCGCAGTCGGGCGCCGGGCAGGACCGCACGGGCCTCGCGGACGATGTCGGGGAAGCTCATCTCCGCCGGCCGGGTCGCGGCCGTCATCGAGACCGGACGCGGTGCGGTGCGGCCCCTGTTCCTGAACCAGCCCGTGGCGGCGTTGAGCGGTGCGGCCACGGTTCCGAGCAGGTGGTCGCCGGGCGTCGTCGGGCGCGACAGCCCGAGCACCACGAGGGTTCCGCCGGGCGCCAGATGGCGGCGGAAGGCGCTGAGGGCGTCGGCGAACGGCAGGTGGTGGATCGTGGCGACGCACGTGATGACGTCGTAGGAGGCCCCGGGGATCCCGGTCGGCGCGTCCGCGGTCGTGAAGGTGACGGGGGTCGCCGCAGGGGTCAGTTCCCGTGCCCGGGCGGTGATCCGCGGGTCGGAGTCGATGCCGTGCACCGTGCCCGCGCGCGTGGCCAGGAGCCTGGCCAGGTCGCCGGTGCCGGAGCCGATGTCCAGGGCGCTGCCGAAGCGCCGGGGGAGCTGCCGCAGGATCCAGGGGTGGTAGTGGGCGTTGTGGTCCCACGGGTGGGCGGCATTGAACCGCTCAAGGGCCACGAGGAGGCGGTGCGGCAGCGTCGTCATATCGTCACTCCGTCAGGATTCTCGTACCCGCCGACGAAGGTGTGCGTACGGGGTGTACGTGGGCAAGCCCCTGGATTCGTGGAGCCGTTCGGGCGCCATGCTGCCGGACGGCTCCCGGCCGGGCAACGGAGGATCGTACGGAGGCGAGCGGCTCACGCGGCCCGATGTCAGTCCTCGGTCGTAGCGTGTGCGTGTGACCCAACGCGTGCGGAGCTACTCCTACATGCGCCCTCCGGCGTGCGCGATTCCACGGCCGGGCGCCGTCTCGCCCTGGAGACGTCCGGCGGTGCCTCCCCGGCCGGGGAGGCGGCCAACCCCCGCTTCTTCAGCGGGTTCCTGACCGCGCCGGCCGCCGCGGCGACGGCGCTGCTCGCGGTCGCCGCGGCGGCCGGCGCCCGCTACCACCGGGTCGAGCGCCGGGGGTTCGCTCGACCCGGTGGTGACGGCCGACGGCGACCGGCTGCGACTGGAGTCCTCCTCCGGATGCTGCGGCGCCTATGCCGGGCACCTCGGCTCCGACGACGGGCAGCGGCTGGCACAGTGGCTGCGCGAGGGCGGTCTGCCGCACTGGGACTCCCTGCCCTATGTCTGGGACGAGAGCCACCTGCGCCCCGAGCCGGCCCCCGGCCTCCCGCTCCTCCCGTTCGTCGCGCGCACCGGATCGAGCCAGGTGGCGAAGAACGCGAGACCTCTTGCGCGACGTACTCGGCTGAGCGCGCGAGCGGTGCGAGCGGTCGGTCGGCTGAGCCCCGGACCCGTGTGTCCTCCTGGACCACCGGCCGTGCCGCCCCGGCCGGGCACGTCCGGAGAACCGTTGGCGGTCCGCCCGGCGTCCCTTCCGGGAACGGAACCGGAACGTACAGAAGGCTCGACCACATGCGTACACAGCACGACCCCACGGTGCGACCGACGAGCGGGATCCCGCGACGCGGCCCGGCCGCCACGACCTTCGCCGTCCTGCGGCTCCACCGGGGCGTTCTGGCAGGTGCGACGGTACGCATCGTCGGCCTGTCCGGACTGGCCTGGCTGCTGATGACGGCCGCGATATTCGCGCTCGCCTGGCCCGTCTTCACCCGGATGCGGAACCAACGCATCTGGTACCACCACATCGAGGACCCCTATCTGCACGACCGCACCGGCCTGGTACTGGTCGCCCTCGGTACTCTCCCGCTCTTCCTGCTTCTCCTCGGCACCGGCGGCGCGGCCCTGCAGACCGTGTGCTCGCGGGCGGTCGCGGCGGGGTCCCGCGCGCCCTCGCACGGGGACCGGTCATGTGCCACGGCCCCCGCGCGGCTGCGATCGGTGCTCGCCGTGTACACGCTGCGCGGCCTGATCGTCTGGCCCCTGCCGCTGCTCGTCGCCTACGTGGCGGACAGCCTCACCGGCCTCCATCTCGACACCGAGGAGCAGCTTCTGGAACGCGGATCGTGGCCCCACACACTCATCGAGGTCTCCCCGGCGGTGGCCGCGTTCGCCGCCGTGCTGCTGCGCCTCGCGCTGGCCCTCGCCCCGGCCGCCGCGGCCGAAGGCCTCGGCCCCCGCGCGGCTCTGCGCCGTTCCTGGTCACTGACGCGGACGCGCGCCGGAGCGGCCGGCGTCCTCGTCCTCGCGCTCCCGCTGGCCGTGCTCACCGCTGGGGTGCTCCGGCTGGTGGTGCAGCTCGCCCTGCCGCTGCGGCCCCTCGTGCGAACCCTCCTCGAACAGGCCACGGGTAACTTCTTCGCCGCGTACTACGCCGGCATCCTCGCTCCCGTCATCGTCGGCATCCTGGTCACCGCGGCCGTGACTCTCCCGGTCACGTTCACGGCCTTCGCGGCCCTCCAGGACCGGCTGCGGTCGCCCCGTACCTCTCCCCGGGGCGCCGGGGGCGCCGTGGGCGGGCGGGACACGGCGGACTCCGTCACCTGACGCGCGGCCGTCGATGACACAGCACGACCGGGCCTGGGCATGACCGAGCAGCGGTCATGTACTAGAGTTATCTCGACATCGAGATATCTGCCCGAAGGCGTACAGCGGCCGCCAATCGGTAAGGGTTACCTAACTAAGCCTTACCTTAGCGGATCGGTGAGGAGCCGTGGCGGCAGCATGACGTAGTACGTGCACATTGATGAAGGAGACTGTCGTGTCGGCGAACAGCTTCGACGCCCGCAGCACGCTGCGCGTGGGCGACGAGTCGTACGAGATCTTCAAGCTGGACAAGGTCGAGGGCTCCGCACGCCTGCCTTACAGCCTGAAGGTGCTGCTGGAGAACCTGCTCCGTACCGAGGACGGCGCGAACATCACCGCCGATCACATCCGCTCCGTCGGCTCCTGGGACTCCCAGGCGCAGCCGAGCCAGGAGATCCAGTTCACGCCGGCCCGCGTGATCATGCAGGACTTCACCGGGGTGCCCTGTGTGGTGGACCTCGCCACCATGCGTGAGGCCGTGAAGGAGCTGGGCGGCGACCCGGCGAAGATCAACCCGCTGGCGCCGGCCGAGCTGGTCATCGACCACTCCGTCATCGCCGACAAGTTCGGTACGCACGAGGCGTTCGCGCAGAACGTCGAGCTGGAGTACGGCCGCAACCGCGAGCGCTACCAGTTCCTGCGCTGGGGCCAGACCGCCTTCGACGAGTTCAAGGTCGTCCCGCCGGGCACCGGCATCGTGCACCAGGTCAACATCGAGCACCTGGCCCGTACGGTCATGGTCCGTAACGGCCAGGCGTACCCCGACACCCTCGTCGGCACCGACTCGCACACCACCATGGTCAACGGCCTGGGCGTGCTGGGCTGGGGCGTCGGCGGCATCGAGGCCGAGGCCGCGATGCTCGGCCAGCCCGTCTCGATGCTCATCCCGCGCGTCGTCGGCTTCAAGCTGACCGGTGAGCTGCCCGCCGGCACCACCGCCACCGACCTGGTCCTCACGATCACCGAGATGCTGCGCAAGCACGGCGTCGTCGGCAAGTTCGTCGAGTTCTACGGGGAGGGCGTCGCCGCCACCTCCCTCGCCAACCGCGCCACCATCGGCAACATGTCGCCGGAGTTCGGCTCCACCGCCGCGATCTTCCCGATCGACGACGAGACGCTGAAGTACCTCCGCCTGACCGGCCGGGACGAGCAGCAGGTCGCCCTCGTCGAGGCGTACGCGAAGGAGCAGGGCCTCTGGCTCGACCCGGCCGCCGAGCCCGACTTCTCGGAGAAGCTGGAGCTGGACCTCTCCACGGTCGTCCCCTCCATCGCGGGCCCGAAGCGACCCCAGGACCGCATCATCCTGGCCGAGGCCAAGGCGAAGTTCGCCGAGGACGTACGCAACTACGTCTCCGAGGACGAGGAGGCGGGCAAGGAGTCCTTCCCGGCCTCCGACGCCCCGGCCTCCGCCAACGGTGTGCCGACACGCCCGACCCTGGTCACCGCCCCCGACGGCTCGACGTACGAGATCGACCACGGCGCCGTCACCGTCGCCGCGATCACCTCCTGCACCAACACGTCGAACCCGTACGTGATGGTGGCCGCCGCGCTCGTCGCGAAGAAGGCGGTGGAGAAGGGCCTCAGCCGCAAGCCGTGGGTCAAGACCACCCTCGCCCCCGGCTCGAAGGTCGTCACCGACTACTTCGACAAGGCGGGCCTCACCCCGTACCTCGACAAGGTCGGCTTCAACCTCGTCGGTTACGGCTGCACCACCTGCATCGGCAACTCGGGCCCGCTGCCCGAGGAGGTCTCCAAGGCGGTCAACGAGCACGACCTCGCGGTCACCTCGGTGCTCTCCGGCAACCGTAACTTCGAGGGCCGGATCAACCCCGACGTCAAGATGAACTACCTGGCGTCCCCGCCGCTCGTCGTCGCGTACGCCCTCGCCGGGTCGATGAAGGTGGACATCACCAAGGACGCCCTGGGCACCGACCAGGACGGCAAGCCGGTCTACCTCCAGGACATCTGGCCCACCGAGGCCGAGGTCAACGACGTCGTGGCCAACGCCATCGGCGAGGACATGTTCAACAAGTCCTACGCCGACGTCTTCGCGGGCGACGCGCAGTGGCAGGCGCTGCCGATCCCCACCGGCAACACCTTCGAGTGGGACCCGCAGTCCACCTACGTCCGTAAGCCCCCGTACTTCGAGGGCATGACGATGGAGACCACGCCGGTCGCGGACATCTCCGGCGCGCGCGTGCTGGCCAAGCTGGGCGACTCGGTCACCACCGACCACATCTCCCCGGCCGGCGCGATCAAGGCCGACACCCCGGCCGGCACGTACCTGACGGAGCACGGCGTCGAGCGCCGCGACTTCAACTCGTACGGTTCCCGGCGCGGCAACCACGAGGTCATGATCCGCGGCACGTTCGCCAACATCCGCCTGCGCAACCAGATCGCGCCGGGCACGGAGGGCGGCTACACCCGCGACTTCACGGTGGATGATGCCCCGGTCTCGTTCATCTACGACGCCTCGCGCAACTACATCGAGCAGTCCATCCCGCTCGTCGTCCTGGCGGGCAAGGAGTACGGCTCGGGCTCGTCCCGCGACTGGGCCGCCAAGGGCACCGCGCTGCTCGGCGTGAAGGCCGTCATCGCCGAGTCGTACGAGCGCATCCACCGCTCGAACCTGATCGGCATGGGCGTGCTCCCGCTCCAGTACCCGGAGGGCGCCTCGGCGCAGTCCCTGGGCCTGACGGGCGAGGAGACCTTCTCCTTCACCGGCGTCACGGAGCTGAACAACGGCACCACCCCGCGCACGGTCAAGGTGACCACGGACACCGGCGTGGAGTTCGACGCGGTGGTCCGCATCGACACCCCGGGTGAGGCGGACTACTACCGCAACGGCGGCATCATGCAGTACGTGCTGCGCAGCCTGATCCGCAAGTAGGCCCCCGCGGCTCGCGCCGCCACTCGACCAGGGCCGTGCCCCGTACGTTCGCGTACAGGGCACGGCCCTCGGCGTTGGCGAGAACCTGTCCCTGTCGTACGTTGCTCTGCGTAACCATCCGCATATACAATTGGTGGCAGTTGTGCACTCAACCAACTCGTTGCGGAGGCAAGCGTGGAACGTGCCTGGGAGGCCGACCCATCCGCCTTATTCGCCCACCGGCTGGGAAAGTCGGCAAAGGAACTGGGGAACTCTGACGGTTCCGACGAATGCCCGGACATCTGGCAGCTCGACAACGGTGATATCGCCGTGATCGGCAGGGACCTCACTTCCCATTACGCTCGGCGACTGCCAGTGGGTGTCGCTCTGGCCGCGGACGAGCGACTGGTCATCATCCCTGGAAATATGCTCAGCGCGGCGAAGCCGGATATTGCCGATGCTTGATCTGCGCGCACCGACCCTCCTCCCCGAGCAGGGTGAGAGGCTCGTACGAGACGTTTACAAGCGGGAATTCCGGGAGCGGGACGCGGCGATTCATGACCGGGACTCGTGGAAACTGGAGCGACGGCAGCACTTCGAGGAGCAGGGCAGTCCCAGCCGCGACGCGCTCTCGCGGGGGGACTGGAGGGAATCGCTGCGGCTCATGGAAGAACGGCGCGAGAAACTTCTCGCCGCCGCCCAGGCGGATGAGCGCCGCAACTCCGCTTTTCACCGCGTGCGGGTGGTCGAACAGCCGCTGACGCCTTACCTGCAATGGGAGCTGAACTCGTTGCGGCAGCAGGCGGAATGCGGAATGCGGGTCCGCGTGGTCGGTGTCGAACTGGTGACCCCATCGGAGGGCGAAGGTCTTCTGCCGGAGTTGGTCATCCTCGGCGGAGACGTGCTGTACCAGGTTCTTTACACCGAAACCGGTGTCCCGAACGGTGCGATTCGTTATACCGACCCCGACATCATCAGGGGCTGGGAAAGCTACATCAAAGAACTCTACCGGGTGGGTGAGGACGTGATGGACTTCTTCGACCGCGAGGTGGCTCACCTTCCCCCTCCGATGATGAAGGCGGATTAGGCGATCAACGAATCCACTGGAAACGGAAATTACCCCGACAGGTCGCGGAACGACCTGTCGGGGACTTCCCGCGATGTCGTGCAAGCCGGAAATGTGGCCGGAGGAATTCACTTCCATGGGCCCGGCCCACAGGGCGAGGGAGGCTCCATGAACCCCACCCCACGGCAACTCCCCGCCGACGTCAGTCAATTTGTCAACCGCACGGACGAACTCAACCAGTTGAACGCGGTGCTGGCCGACAACGACGGCCGCCCGCTCGTCATCTCGGTCTGCGTCATCGCCGGTACCGCCGGTGCGGGAAAGACCTCGCTGGCGTTGCACTGGGCCCATCAGGTCCAGGAGCGTTTCCGGGACGGGCAGCTTTACGTCAATCTGCGCGGCTACGACCCGGGGGAGCCGGTCACCGCCCAGGAGGCGCTGCACCGATTCCTGCCCGCTCTGGGCGCGCCTCCCGGATCGCTGCCGCAGGATTCCGACGCCGCCGCCGCTCTGTACCGCTCACTGCTGGCCGATCGCCGGATGCTGATCGTTCTTGACAACGCTGCCACAGTCGGTCAGGTGCGTCCGCTGCTCCCCGGCAACAAGGACTGTCTTGTGGTCGTCACCAGCCGCAGCAGGCTCTCCGGGCTGGCCGTCCGTGACGGGGCGCGCCGGCTGACGCTGGGCACCCTGCCCCAGCCGGAGGCCGTCGCGCTGCTCCGTGCGGTCACCGCCGGGTACCGGCCGGAGGACGACGCGGACAAGCTCACCGAACTGGCCGAGCTCTGCGCCCGACTGCCCCTGGCGCTGCGGATCGCCGCCGAACGCGCCGCGAGCCACCCGCACATGCGGCTGGACGACCTGATCGCCGACCTGCGGGACGAGAGCGCCCTGTGGGACGCCCTCAGCACCGGGGACGACGAGGAGGCCGAAGCGGTCCGTACGGTCTTCGCGTGGTCCTACCGTGCCCTGCCCGACCAGGCCGCCCGACTGTTCCGGCTGCTCGGTCTGCACCCCGGACCCGAGTTCGGTCTTGACGCCGCCGCCGCTCTCGCCGCCCTGACGACCAGTCGGGCGAGGCAACTTCTGGACTCGCTGGTCGGTGCTCATCTGCTGGAACAGACCGCGCCGGACCGCTACCAGTTCCATGACTTGTTGCGTGCCTACGCCACCGATCAGGCTCAGCATGAGGAGCCGCTCGCGGAACGTGAAGCCGCGCTGCAGCGCGTTCTGGACTGGTATCTGCACACCGCCGACGCGGCCCAGAGCTGGATCAGCCCCGCAGCGACCCACCTGGTCCTCGCTTCGCCGACGGCAGGTGTACGGCCCCTGGGCTTTCAGGACTACGACGCCGCCGTGGACTGGGCGGAGCGGGAGCACAGCAATCTGCTCCAGGCCGTACGCTCCGCCGCCGGACATGACCGGCTGGTCTGGCAGCTCGCAGCCGTCCTGGCGAACGCGTATTTCCCTTCGGCTCCGGCCGCGGACTGGTTGGCTGTAGGCCGTCTCGGCCTTGCGGCAGCGCGCCGGGTAGGGGATCGCGGCGGAGAGGCCCGACTTCTCACAGAGATGGGCATGAGCTACACCCGCGTCAACCACCTCACCGAGAGCCAGGAGAGCCACCAGGGCGCCCTGGCGATCTGGCGTGAGCTGGGCGACCGGCTCGGCGAGGCCCATTCGCTCAACCTGATCGGCCTGTTCCATCTCCGCAGCCGTCAACTGGCGTCGGCCGCCGACCACTTCGAGCAGGCCATCGCCGTCTTCCACGAGCAGGACTCCGCCCACTGGGCGGCCACCACGCTCTCCAACCTCGCCAGCACCCACTACGAGGCCGGGCGGCTGCCGGAGGCCGCCACCGTCACCCGGCAGGCGCTGGAGGCCCACCGCTCCCGGGAGAACCAGCGGGGCGAGGGCAACATCCTGCGCCTCCTGAGCCAGATCGAGTGCGAGCGGGGTGAGACGGAGCAGGCTCTCGCGTCGGCCCGTGCCGCCCTCGACATCGCCCTCACGCTGCGCGACCACCGGCTGGAGGGCTACTGGCTGCTGCCCCTGGGCGCCGCCCAGCGCGCGAGCGGCGCGTTCCCGGACGCCCTGGAGTCGTACCAGCGCTCCGCCACGCTCCAGCGCCGCCTCGGCAACCGCAGCCGGGAGGCCCGGGCATGGCACGGCGCGGCGCTCACGTACCGGGCTCTCGACCGGGGCGAGGAGGCCGCGCGCTTCCACCTGCTGGCGGCCACGGTCCACCGGGAGCTGGGCGACACCTGGGACGAGGCGCAGGCCCTGGACGGGCTCGCGGTCACGCTCCTCGGGGACGATCCGGCGGGTGCGGTGCGCCACTGGGCGCGGGTGCTGGGGCTTCTCGGCGGATACGACGACCCCCGGGCGGCGGCCCTGCGCGAGCGCGTCGAGCGCGAGCTGGCGGCGGCCCGTCCGGAGTGACCGTACCCGCGGTGAACGTTCCCGCGGTGACCGTACGGCGAGGGGCGGGGCACCCGGTCCGTACCGGGTGCCCCGCCCCTGCCGGGGAGCTGAGTCGTCAGCGCAGCAGCTCCACCTCCGCCAGGGTGGCCGGCGCGCTGCTCACCAGGCGGTACTTCGCGTACGTCCCCGGCTTCGCCACCGTGAAGACGCGGGTCTGGCGGTCCCAGGCGAAGGACTGTCCCGACCGGGTGTCCAGGGTCCGCCACGTCGTACCGTCCGTGGATCCCTGCAACGACCACCCCGTCGGGGCCCGGGCCGCCGTGGCCGATGTCAGCGTGTACTGGACGGCCTTCGTCGCCGACGCGACCGGCAGCTCCACCGACTCGACCGGTGTCTCCGTGCGCGAGGTGTTGTCGAAGAGCGGGCCCGCTCCTGTCAGGGCGTCGGTGCGCGGTGAGGGCACCTTGTCGTCCCGCGTGATCGAGACCGGCGCCGCGTCCCGGCCCGCGCCCTTGCCCTTGCCGGTGCCCCAGGAGGACGGCTTCGGGCCCATGGCGAACTCCACCGTGCCGCCCCGCGCCAGGACCTCGTGCGGCAGCGCCGTCGAGTTCCAGCTCTTCCCGTTGACCTTCAGGCCCTGCACGTAGATGTTCTTCGCGCTGTTCTTCGGCGCCTTGACGACCAGCGTGCGCCCGTTGTCCATCCGTACGGTCGCCTTCGTGAAGAGCGGCGAGCCCACCGCGTACTCCCCGCTGCCCATCACCAGCGGATAGAAGCCGAGCGCCGAGAAGAGGTACCACCCGGACTGCTCGCCGTTGTCCTCGTCACCGTGGTAGCCCTGGCCTATCTCGCTGCCGGTGTAGAGCCGGCCCAGCACCTCGCGGACCTTCTCCTGTGTCTTCCACGGCTGTGCCGCCGCGTCGTACATGTACGTGACGTGGTGGGCGACCTGGTTGGAGTGGCCGTACATGCCCATCCGTACGTCGCGCGCCTCCGTCATCTCGTGGATGACCCCGCCGTACGACCCGACGAACTCACGCCCGGCCGTCTCCGGCGTCGCGAAGTACGTGTCCAGCTTCTGGGCCAGGCCCGCGCGCCCGCCGTACAGGTTGGCCAGCCCGCGCGAGTCCTGCACGGCCGTGAACGCGTAGCCCCACGCGTTCGTCTCCGTGTAGTCGTAGCCCCAGACCCTCGGGTCGAACGTGTCGGACGGGACCCGCCAGTCGCCCTTCAGGTTCCGGCCCTGGAAGAAGCCCGCCTTCTTGTCGAAGAGCGAGACGAAGTGCTGGGCGCGGTTGAGGAAGTACGCGGACTCCTCCTTGTACCGGGCCTTGCCCGTCTTCTTGTGCAGCGCCTCGCCCATCTTCGCGATGCCGTAGTCGTTGAGGTAGCCCTCCAGCGACCAGGACAGGCCCTCGTGGGTCTCCGTGGAGGCGTAGCCGAGGAACGGCGAGGTCTCCGTGCCCTTGCGGCCCACGCCCGCGCTCGGCGGCGCCACCGTCGCGTTCTTCAGGGCCGCGTCGTACGCCGCCTCCGCGTCGAAGCCGACCCCCTTGACGTACGCGTCCGCGAAGGCCACGTCCGAACTGGTGCCGGTCATCAGGTCGGCGTAGCCGGGGGAGGACCAGCGGGAGATCCAGCCGCCGTCCTTGTACTGCTGGACGAAGCCGTCGACCAGCGACCCCGCCTTCTTCGGGGTGAGGAAGGAGTACGCGGGCCAGGTCGTCCGGTACGTGTCCCAGAACCCGTTGTTGACGTACACCTCACCGTCGACGATCTTCGCGCCCGTCCGGGTCGGGGTGTCCGTCCCGGTCTTCGGCGAGAAGGGGCTCGCGTACTGCTGCTTCGGCCGCGCGAGCGAACCGGTGTTCTCGAAACCGGAGTTGGGGTAGAGGTAGAGCCGGTAGAGGCTGGAGTAGAGCGTGGTGAGCTGGTCGTGGTCCGCGCCCTCCACCCGCACCCGGCCCAGGATGTCGTCCCAGGCGCGCTGCGCCCGGTCCTCGACCCGTTCGAAGCGGGTGCCGGCCGGGATCTCGTCGGCGAGGTTCTTCTTCGCCTGGTCGACGCTGATCAGCGAGGTCGCCAGGCGCAGGGTGACGGTACGGTCGGCGCCGGCGTCGAAGCGCAGATAGCCGGTGACGTCCGCGCCCCCACCGCCGGGCAGCTTGCCGCTCGCGGTGACCGGTGCGTCGAAGACGCCGTACACGAAGAGACGGGTGGCGCCGGTCGACAGCCCGCTCCGTACGTCGGAGTAGGCGGTGAAGGAGCGGGTCTCCGGATCGAGGGTGAGCCCGCCCGCGTTGGAGACGTTGTCGAGGATCATGCTCGCGTTGTCACCCGGATAGGTGGTGCGCACCATCGCCGCGTGGTCGGTCGGGACCATCTCGGTCTTCAGACCGTTCTCGAAGGTCACCCCGTAGCGGTGCGGCTTCGCGGTCTCGTTCTCGTGCCGGAAGGGCAGCGCGCGCGCCGTGCGGGAGGCGTTCGGGGCGCCCTCGGCCACGGACGGCATGAGCTGGAAGGTCTGCCGGTCACCCATCCACGGGCTCGGCTCGTGGCTCGCGGCGAACGCCTGGAGGGTGGGCAGGTTGTCGGCGTTGTTGCCGCGGCTGTACTCGTAGAGCCAGCTCGACGAACCGGCGTTGGTCACCGGCGTCCAGAAGTTGAACCCGTTCGGCACGGCCGTCGCGGGGAAGGTGTTGCCGCGCGAGAACGAGCCGCTGGAGTTGGTGCCGCGCGTGGTGGACGCGTAGTCGGAGAGACGGGCGAGCGGCTTGTCCGCCGCCTTGGGCGCCAGGGTGATGTCGTCGATCCACCCCTCGAACTCCCCGGGTCCCGTACGGGAGTCGTACGCGACCAGGATCCGGTCGACGGTCCTGCCCCGGGCGACCTGGCCGATCCGGGCGTCCACCTGGTTCCACTGGTTGACGTAGAGCCGCTTGGCGTCACCCTGGCCCTGCGGGGTCAGCGCCCCGCCGTGGGAGTCGCGCGCGTTCAGGTCGCTCAGATAGGTGCCGTCGGTGAAGGCGAGATCCACCGACACGTTGGTGGCGGGGTAGTTCAGATCCGTCCCGGTCATCGAGGGGTGGATCCGGTACGAGAGCGCCGTGTCCCGCCGTACGGCCACATCGACGTCGAAGATCTTGTTGTACGAGTAGGCGCGCCCCTCCGCCTTGTGGGTGCCCGCGTACTTCAGCGCCCGCTTCCCGGTGAATCCCGCGCCGGACTTGGCGGTGGGGGAGCCGACGGGACCACGGTCGACCTGGGTGCGCATGTCCTCGGGCGCGGGGGTGCTCGTACCGCCGTCGGAGAACTGGACATCGGCCAACTGGGTGGCGTCGGAGGCGCCGTTGTTCTTCGTGATGTCCAGCCGGTAGTGCCGGTACGCGCCGGCCGCGTCCGCGTCGATGTCGTAGCTGGCGGTCCGGAGGCGCTCGGGGAAGGTCTGGCCCTCGCGGGTGTCCAGGTCCTTCCACTCCTTGCCGTCGGTGGAGCCCTGGAGCGTCCAGTCCCGGGGGTCGCGCTCCGCGTGGTCGTTGGCCGAGGTCAGGGCGTACGTGACGACCTTGACCGGCTCGTCCAGGTCGAACTCGACCCAGGCGGTGGGCGTGAAGGCCAGCCACTTCGTGGCGGACCGCACATCGACCAGGTTCTCCTTGGTCTCGCCGCCGCCGGTGTTCTCCCCGCTGGCGCGCAGGTCCACCACCCGGTCGGTGACACCGCCCGGAATCCCGCCGGTGAGGCCCCCGTCGACGCCCGACGACCGCTTCTCGCCATCGGGTCCCACGTCGACGGTGTTGCGCCAGTCCGGAGGGGATTCCTCCTGTTCGAACGAGGATGTGAATTCCTTTTCCGCCGACGTCGGACGCGGTGCGGTGGTCTGTACCGCGGCGGCGGACTGGGCCGTCACGACGAGCAGTGAGGCAGCCGCCACCAGGGCGGCCGAATGCCATGGTCCGGGACGGAGTCCGGGTCTGAGCTGCATACCGAGCTGCATACCGAGCTTTCCTCCTGCGTACCGAGCTGGACAACGTTGTCAAACCAGAGGCGCAGGGTCCAGTAGGAGGCAAGTGCACAGTGGTGTCAAGGGTGTTGAAGCGACGGCCTGTCCGGAAGTGGACGTGAGCGAAGGACCGGTGCGGTCGAATGCGACGGTCGACCGGCGCGGATATCCGGGAGGTCTCAACTAGGGAAAGACTGCCGGGCAAACTCCCTTTTGATCTTGCTCAGTTGACAGGAAATGGACTATACCTGTCGGCGTCCGCCCCTGATGGCCGAACATGATCGAGCACGACATTCCTGCACGACCCAGCTTCATTCGACCGCGGTGGCGGAGCCCTTCTCCTCAGGCGAGAAGGACGGGCGACCGGTACACCGCCTGAGTCCTGGAGAAGGCGAGGACTTGAGCATGGGATCCACCTCCGCTCGGAACGACAACGCGGGCCTCGGCCGTCGTGATGTGATCAAGCGGTCCGCCGCGATCGGCCTGATCACCGTCCCGACGATGAGCTTCCTCGCCTCCTGCGCGAGCAGCGACAGCGGAAGCGACAAGAAGGTCGAGAAGGGCAAGAAGTCCGAGAAGAACCCGCTCGGGGTGAACGAGAGCGCGCCGCTCGACTTCGTCCTCTTCAACGGCGGGTTCGGTACGGAGTACGGCAAGGACGCGGCCAAGCAGTACGAGACGGCCTTCCCCAAGGCGAAGGTAAAGATCGCCTCGACTCAGAAGATCCAGTCCGAGCTGCAGCCGCGCTTCAACGGCGGCACCCCGCCCGACCTGATCGACAACAACGGTGCCGAGCAGATGGACATGGGCGTCCTCGCGGGGAAGAAGCAGCTCGCCGACCTGACGCCGCTCTTCGACGCCCCGTCGTACGACGACCCTTCCAAGAAGGTCCGCGACACGCTGCGCCCCGGCGTCGTGGAGATGGGCCAGCTCGACGGCGACCCGGTGTGGATCATGTACTACGCGTACACGGTCTACGGTGTGTGGTACTCGCAGACCGCCCTCGACCGGCTGGACGCCGAGTACCCCGAGGACTGGGACGGGATGCTGGCCCTCTGCGCGAAGGCCAAGAAGAAGGGCATCGCCGGATGGACGTACGCCGGCAAGTACCCGTACTACATCCCCTTCTCGCTCTACCCGTTCATCGGGAAGATCGGCGGCCGTGAGGTCCTGGACGCCATCGACAACCTGGAGCCGAACTCCTGGAAGCACCCGGCCGTGAAGTCCGCCTTCGAGGCGTACTACGAGCTCTTCAAGAAGGGCTACATCCTCCAGGGAACGCCCGGTCTCGACCACACACAGTCGCAGACGGCGTGGACCGAGGGGGAGGCGCTCTTCATCCCCAACGGCTCCTGGGTGGAGAACGAGGCGGCGAAGACCACGCCGAAGGACTTCCGAATGAAGGTGTCCGCGCCGTCCGGTCTGGACAGCTCGGACAAGCTGCCGTTCGGCACGATCTGGGCCTCCGGCGGGGAGCCGTTCATCGTGCCCGCGAACGCCAAGAACCCCGACGGCGCTATGGAACAGCTCCGCATCATGCTGAGCGAGGAGTCCTCGAAGAACTTCACCGCCAAGGTGAAGTCCCTGACCGCCTTCAACGGCGGCACCGACGGCCTCGCCCTCTCCACCGCGCTCCAGTCCGGGGTCGACGCGCTCGCCAAGGCGGGTGACAACGCGCTCAACCCGCGGATGCAGGACTGGTATGTGGAGCTCCAGAAGCAGAAGATCGGGGTGGGGGTGCTCGGCGAGCTGATGGCCGGGCGCATGACGCCGGCCGAGGCCGTCAAGAAGTGCCAGGAGTTCGCGGACGCCACGGCCAAGGACACCTCCATCAAGCACTACAAGCACCAGTAGCTACTAGCTAGCAGCAGCGGAAGCGTCCGGAGGCCCCGGTTCAGGGGCCTCCGGGTCACGGCCCGTCGTACGGGCCCCCAGAGCGGCACGGCGCCACCCGCCGGAGATTCGGGGTCGGGAGACATGCAGCACGGCAAGTACCGTTTCATCGTGGGGTTTCTGGTATTCCCCCTCGCGCTGTACGCGCTTTTCGTCATTTGGCCATTCGTCCAGTCGATCTACTACTCGTTCACCGACTGGACGGGTCTGAGCCCCGACTTCTCGATGGTCGGCTTCGACAACTACAGCCGGATGCTCGACGACGACACCTTCTGGAGCTCGCTCCGGCACAGCCTGCTCTTCGCGCTGCTGCTGCCCGTGGTCGTCCTCGGCCTGGCGCTGTTCTTCGCGTTCATGCTGAACGTCGGCGGGCGGAGCCGTAAGGGAGCGACCGTCTCGGGTGTCCGCGGCTCGTCCTTCTACAAGATCGTCTACTTCTTCCCACAGGTGCTCTCGATCGCGATCGTCGCGCTGCTCTTCCAGTTCGCGTACAACCCGAACAGCGGCGCCATCAACTCCGCGTTCGCCGCGGTCGGTCTGGACAGCGTGAAGCCCGACTGGCTCGGCGATCCGAAGCTCGCGCTGTGGTGCGTGATGGCCGTCCTCGTCTGGAGCACGACAGGGTTCTTCGTGGTCCTCTTCTCCGCCGGCATGGCCTCCATCCCGAAGGACTTCTACGAGGCGGCGCTGCTGGACGGCGCGAGCCGCGTCACGACCTTCTTCCGCATCACCCTGCCGCTGCTCTGGGACACCGTGCAGTCCGGCTGGGTCTACATGGGCATCCTCGCGCTCGGGGCGGAGTCCTTCGCGGTCGTCCAGATCATGACCGTGGGCCCCGGCGGGCCCGCCGATTCGACCAATGTCCTGACCCTGCTCGTCTACCAGAAGGCGTTCCGTGACGGTCAGGCGGGCTATGCGACCACGATCGGTGTCGCCCTGCTCATCGTCACGCTGGCCTTCGCCGCCCTCGTGATGCGGCTGGGCCGACGTGAGCGGCTGGAGTACTGATGAAGACCACCGACACCCCTCCGCCGGCCGATCTGCCCTCCGCGGCGGACCCCGCGACCCGGCCCGCCGTGACCAAGACCGACGCGCCTCCCGCCAAGGAGAGCGCGACCGGCGGCATCCTCAACGTCTTCTCGCACGGCGTCCTCGTCATCTGGGCGTTCCTGGTCGTCATGCCGCTGCTCTGGGCGGTCATGACGTCCTTCAAGGACGACCGGTCCATCTTCACCAGCCCCTGGGCGCTGCCGGACCGGCTGCACTTCGAGAACTGGTCGCGGGCCTGGACCCAGGCGCACATGAGCGACTACTTCCTCAACACCATCCTGGTGGTGGCCGGTTCCCTGGTCGGCACGCTGCTCCTCGGCTCGATGGCCGCGTACGTCCTGGCCCGCTTCGAGTTCCCGGGGAACCGCTTCATCTACTACCTGTTCATCGGCGGCATGAGCTTCCCGATCATCCTGGCGCTGGTCCCGTTGTTCTACGTCATGAACAATCTGGGCCTGCTCAACTCCATCCACGGTCTGATCCTGGTCTACATCGCCTACTCGCTGCCGTTCACGGTCTTCTTCCTGACCTCCTTCTTCAGAACGCTGCCCACCTCGGTCGCGGAAGCCGCGATCATCGACGGCGCCTCGCACACCCGGACGTTCTTCCAGGTGATGCTGCCGATGGCCAAGCCCGGGCTGATCAGCGTCGGCATCTTCAACTTCCTCGGGCAGTGGAACCAGTACCTGCTGCCCACCGTGCTCAACACCGACCCGGAGCGCAAGGTCCTCTCCCAGGGGCTGGTGCAGCTCGCGGTCAGCCAGGGGTACAAGGGCGACTGGTCGGGGCTCTTCGCCGGTCTGGTGATGGCGATGCTGCCGGTGCTCGCCGCGTACATCATCTTCCAGCGGCAGGTCGTCGCCGGACTGACGGCGGGAGCGCTCAAGTAGCACGGCCCTCGTACGGGGCCACCCTGCCCGTAGGACACGGTTTCTCGTACGGGGGCCACCCCACCCGTACGGACACGGTCCTCGTACGGGTCCGGTCCTCGTACAGGGCCCGAAGGTACGGTCCAACCGCCCGTCACGGCTGTCCGACGGGCGGTTCGGCGCGTTCACCTTGCTCAAGGCCTTGACGGGGGCGGGCCCGAAAGCTGTGCTTAGGGTTCACAAGTTGGAGATACGTCGGGGTCTCATGGGCGCGACCCCGGCCGGCGGCGGTCGTCGTACCGTCCGCCCAGGGCAGGAGTGGATGAGTCGTGGAGACTCCAGGGTCGCAGTCGTCTCTGCACCGGGCCAACCTCGAACGGGTCGTACGCGCGGTGCGTATGGCCGGTTCGCTCACCCAGGCGGAGATCGCACGGAGCACGGGACTGTCGGCGGCCACGGTCTCCAATATCGTCCGTGAGCTCAAGGACGGCGGAACGGTCCAGGTCACCCCCACCTCGGCCGGCGGCCGCCGGGCCCGCAGCGTCTCCCTGAGCGGGGACGCGGGGGTCGTCGTCGGGGTGGACTTCGGCCATACGCATCTGCGCGTGGCGGTCGGCAACCTCGCCCACCAGGTGCTCGCCGAGGAGTCGGAGCCCCTCGATGTGGACGCCTCGTCCGCGCACGGCTTCGGCCGCGCCGAGGAGCTGGTCGAGCGGCTGATCGTGACCACCGGCGTCAGCCGTCAGAAGGTGATCGGTGTGGGTCTCGGGGTGCCGGGCCCGATCGACGTCGAATCGGGCACGCTCGGCTCCACCTCGATCCTGCCGGGCTGGACCGGCATCAACCCCGGCGACGAGCTGGCCGGGCGCCTCGGCGTACCGGTGTACGTCGACAACGACGCCAACCTCGGCGCCCTCGGCGAGCTGGTCTGGGGGAGCGGGCGCGGGGTCAGCGACCTGGCGTACATCAAGGTCGGCAGCGGTGTCGGCGCAGGTCTGGTCATCGAGGGCCAGATCTACCGCGGCCCCGGCGGCACGGCGGGCGAGATCGGGCACATCACGCTGGACGAGTCGGGCCCCGTCTGCCGCTGCGGCAACCGCGGCTGCCTGGAGACCTTCGCGGCGACCCGCTACGTACTGCCCCTGCTCCAGTCCAGTCACGGTGTCGACCTGACCATGGAGCGCGTCGTCCAGCTCGCCCGCGAGGGCGACCCCGGCTGCCGCCGGGTGATCGCGGACGTCGGCCGCCATGTCGGCAGCGGCGTCGCCAACCTCTGCAACCTCCTGAACCCCAGCCGTGTGGTGCTCGGCGGGGACCTGGCGGAGGCCGGTGAACTGGTGCTCGCGCCGATACGGGAGTCCGTCTCGCGGTACGCCATCCCGAGCGCCGCCCGGCAGCTCTCGGTGCTCCCCGGGGCGCTCGGGGGCCGGGCCGAGGTGCTGGGGGCGCTGGCGCTCGTACTGAGCGAGATGGGCGATTCGACCCTGCTGGAGAGCGGTCTTCCGGCCGCCACGCCCGCCACCTCATCCGTGTCGGCTCCCGCCTTCACTTAGATAACGGATGGCACCGTTGTCATCTCGTTAAGGATTTACTCCTTGACGCCGACATCGGACGAGAGTTGACTTCCAGCCACCTCGGCCGCAACGACGCGGCCTCGTCAGGGAGGTTTTTGAAGTGAACGCAAAGATGCGTCGCGCCGCCGTGGCCACCGTCGCGACCGCGATGGCCGTCTCCCTCGCCGCCTGCGGCAGCGCGAAGGAGTCCGGCGACAAAGCCGAAGCGTCCACGTCGGACAAGAAGGGCCCGATCACCGTCGGGCTGCTCCTGCCGGAGAACCAGACAGCTCGGTACGAGAAGTTCGACAAGCCGCTGATCGAGAAGAAGGTCAGCGAGCTGACCGACGGCACCGGCAAGGTCGTCTACGCCAACGCCAAGCAGGACGCGACGACGCAGAGCCAGCAGGTCGAGACCATGATCACCAACAAGGTGAGCGTGCTCGTCGTGGACGCCGTCGACTCGAAGGCCATCGCCAACTCGGTCAAGAAGGCCAAGGACGCCGGCATACCGGTCGTGGCCTACGACCGGCTCGCCGAGGGGCCGATCGACGCGTACACCTCCTTCGACAACGAAGAGGTCGGCAAGGTCCAGGGCCAGGCGCTCCTGGACGAGCTGGGGGACAAGGCCAAGTCCGGCGACATCGTCATGATGAACGGCGCCGTCACCGACCCGAACGCCGCCCTGTTCAAGAAGGGCGCGCTCTCCGTCCTCGACGGCAAGGTGACCATCGGCAAGTCGTACGACACCAAGGAGTGGAAGCCGGAGAACGCCAACGCCAACATGGAAGGCGCCATCTCCGCGCTGGGCAAGGACAAGATCGTCGGCGTCTACTCCGCCAACGACAGCATGGCGGGCGGCATCATCACGGCCCTCAAGGGCGCCGGCTTCTCCAAGCTCCCGCCGGTCACCGGACAGGACGCCGAACTCGCCGGTGTGCAGCGCATCGTCACCGGTGAGCAGTTCATGAGCGTCTACAAGTCCTACCCGCAGGAGGCCGAGGTCGCGGCCGAGATGGCCGTCGCGCTCGCCAAGGGCGAGAAGCTCGACTCCATCGCCAAGACCACGGTGGACAGCCCCACCACCAAGGGTGTCCCGACGGTGCTCGTCCCGGTCGTCTCGCTGACCAAGGACAACATCAACGACACCGTGATCAAGGAAGGCATCTACACGGCCGCCGAGATCTGCACCGGCAAGTACAAGGCCGGCTGCGACGCCATCGGCGTCAAGTAGGCCGACCGGCCCGCAGTAGGCCGACCGGCGTCAAGTAGGCCGACCGGCCCGCAGCAGGCCCGGTCCGTACACCTGTCCGGCACCCCGCCCGTCCACGCCCCGCAGCAAGGGCGGGGCGCCGGACGGACCCGCGACGGCCGTCGTCCCCGGCCGCCGTCGCGGGTCGTTCCACCCGCCGTGCCCCGCGCCCCGTGTTCTCCGCGCGGCAGGCTCCCCCGTTCTCTGTGCTCGACCTCCGCGCCTCACCCCGGCGCGGCATCCCCGCCGGTCAGGCGGCGAAGGAGATGGTTCATGTGACCGCTACGCCCGTGCTGGCGTTGCGAGGGGTCTCCAAGCGGTTCGGTGCCGTCCAGGCGCTCACCGACGTAGAGCTTGAGGTCCACTCCGGTGAGGTGGTCGCCCTCGTGGGCGACAACGGCGCCGGGAAATCCACGCTGGTGAAGACCATCGCCGGCGTCCACCCCATCGACGACGGCGTCATCGAGTGGGAGGGCAGGCCCGTCTCGATCGGCCGGCCGCACGACGCCCAGAACCTGGGCATCGCGACCGTCTACCAGGACCTCGCCCTCTGCGACAACATCGATGTCGTCGGAAACCTCTATCTCGGCCGTGAGCTGCGCAGTTGGGGCGTCCTCGACGAGGTCGAGATGGAACGCCGCTCGCGCGAGCTGCTGACAACGCTGTCGATCCGTATCCCCAGCGTCCGTATCCCGATCGCCTCGCTCTCCGGCGGGCAGCGCCAGACCGTGGCCATCGCCCGCTCGATGCTCGGCGAGCCCAAGCTCGTCATCCTCGACGAGCCGACCGCCGCCCTCGGCGTCGAACAGACCGCCCAGGTCCTCGACCTCGTCGAGCGGCTCCGGGAGCGCGGCCTCGCCGTCCTCCTCATCAGTCACAACATGGCGGACGTCAAGGCCGTCGCCGACCGGGTCGCCGTACTCAGGCTCGGCAGCAACAACGGTGTCTTCGATGTCGCGAGCACCTCGCAGGAAGAGATCATCGCCGCCATCACCGGCGCCACGGAGAACGCCGTGACCCGCCGCGCTTCGCGCAACGTGGAGGTTCAGAAGTGAGTACGGACAAGACCTCCCCGTCGCTCGCCAAGAGCACCGACGCGCAGGTTCCCGCCCAGGCCCCCGCCCCGGTCGACGCCCCGCCCGCCGCGGACGGCGCCGTCACCGCGGTCGACCCCCGGCTCCTCGTACGCGAACAGGGCTTCGCCGGCTACCTGACCGAGTTCAAGCGGAAGATACGCGCCGGCGACCTCGGCTCCATACCGGTCGTCATCGGCCTCGTCGTCATCTGGGCCATCTTCCAGAGCCTCAACTCGAACTTCCTCACCGCGGGCAACCTCTCCGACATCTCCGTCGCCATGGTCGGCACCGGAATGATCTCCGTCGGGATCGTCTTCGTCCTGCTGCTCGGCGAGATCGACCTCTCGGTCGGCTCGGTCAGCGGTGTGTCCGGCGCCATCGTCGCCGTGCTGAGCGTCACCCACGGCATGAACGAGTGGCTGGCCCTGCTCGTCGCCATTCTCAGCGGTACGGTCATCGGCGCGATCCACGGCTTCTTCTTCGCCCGCGTCGGCGCCCCCGCGTTCGCCGTCACCCTGGCCGGGCTGCTCTTCTGGTCCGGCTTCATGCTCCAGATCCTCGGCAGCAACGGCACGATCAACCTCGACGCCGACGGCGTGGTCGCCCAGCTCACCAGCTACTACTTCAGCGATGTCGCCGCGGCCTACGGCCTCGCCGTCGTCGCGGTCGCCGCGTACTTCCTCACGGCGTTCCTCGACAACCGCCGGCGTGAGGCGGCCGGGGTCCCGTCCCGCCCGCTCAGCGAGATCCTGCTGCGCACCGGACTGCTCGCCGTCCTCTCCTTCGGCGTGGCGATCCTCTACAACCAGTACAAGGGCCTGCCCCTGGCGGTGGTGATCTTCCTCCTGGTGCTCGTCGTCACCGACTTCGTGCTGCGCCGTACCTCCTACGGCCGGAAGGTCTTCGCCCTCGGCGGCAGCGTCGAGGCGTCCCGCCGCGCGGGCATCAACGTCACCCTGATCCGGATCTCGGTCTTCTCGATCGCCGGTACGTTCGCGGCGGTCGGCGGCCTCTTCATCGCCTCCAAGATCGCCTCGGCCAACCAGGGCGCGGGCAGCGGTGACCTGCTGATGAACGCGATCGCGGCGGCCGTCATCGGCGGCACCAGCCTCTTCGGCGGCCGGGGCCGTACCTGGAACGCGCTGCTCGGTGTGCTGGTGATCGTCTCCATCCAGTACGGCCTGGCCCTCCAGGGCATCGCCTCGGCCATCCAGTTCATGATCACCGGTGCGGTGCTGCTGGCGACCGTCGTCATCGACGCGGTCACCCGCAAGACCCAGAAGACCGCGGGCCGCGCCTGACCCGGCGGAACACACGCACGACGCTGCCCGGCCCCCGGTCGACCTCCGGGGGCCGGGCAGCCGGTTCGCGGAGCGAGGCACGGGCGGCCGAGCAGGCACGTGGTCCGGATCAGTTCCTCCTGCGCCGTCAAGCCCTGCACCTGTCCGGGTAGGGCGTGGCGTCCGGCACCGAGGACTGGCTCACGACGCGGGCGAGGCAGCGAACCTGGCCTACTGGGCGTACTGGATCGGTGAGACGACCGTGCCGCAGCTCTCGGACGACTTCATCGCTGACGGCACCCTCGGCACGTGGACCGGGGACCGGGGACAAGCTCCTCGCTCATCTCGCAGAAGGCATGGCGCGTCATGTTGGACAGCCGTGAACTTTCGGCGCGCGGGCGTCGGGAGATGGAGAACATCCGGTACGCGATCCGCCTCACGGAGGCGTGAGAGGAGCCAGACGGTGTCCGAAGACCTGACCGCCGTGGCCCGATTCCTGTACGAGGCGGGAACTCTGAAGTCCAACCAAACGCAGCGGCTGGTGGATGGCCGGCGTCAGGGACCCCGAATCAGTCGCTGACCACTCCTGGCGGACTACCCTCATCGCCTCCATCATCGCCAAGTTGGAGGGAGCGGACCCGGCCCAGGCCGCATTCCTTGCCGTCTGGCACGACTCGCAGGAGACCCGCAGCGGGGACGTCAACCACCTCGGCAAGAAGTACACCAAGGGCGAGGCCGATCCCCGCGACATCACCGCCGATCAAGTGGCCGGCATGCCCAAGGTGCTGGCGGACGCTGTCCGGGACCTCGTCGCGGAGTACGAGGCGAAGGAATCCCCGGAGGCTGTTTGCGCGCGCGACGCCGACAAACTGGAGTGCATGATCCAGGGCATCGAGTACCGGGACCAGGGCTATGTCAACGCGCAGCGCTGGATCGACAACAGCCGACGCCGCATCACCACCGAGTCCGGCCAGGCGATCGCCGATGCCGTGCTGGCGACCGGATCGCTCGACTGGCTGCGCTCAGCCCTCGGAGAAGAGCCCTGACCCAGGAGCGGGACCTTGCCGAGCACCTGCACAGCCCCGCACCGTAGGGCTGCGGCCGGTCCGCTCCACCCGGACCCGCCGCAACCTGGCTACGCCTCCGTGCTCTCTGCCACAACCCACGCCAGATACTCTTCCGACCCTCCATCCACGGGCAGGACGATCCACTCCGGCACTTCGTAGTCGTGGGCTTCCTTGACCCACTGGGCCAGATGCGGCAGGCGGCTCCGCGTTGTCTTGTACGAGATACGCCACTCCTTCTCCGTCTGGACGGCGCCCTTCCAGCGATAGACAGCGGTGAAAGCCGGGTCGATGTGCGCGCACGCCGCAAGCCTGCGTTCCACGGCACCCGCCGCCAGGAGGGCGGCCTTCCCCTCGTCGTCAATGGTGGTCTGCGCGATCACCACGTCTGTCGACACGTCGGCTCTCCTTCGTTCGGGGACATCGACCCTACCCAGAACGCCGATCCGCAGATGCGGCCAAGGGAAGGCCGCAGGTCATCAGGGTGGAGAGGAGCCGGGTGGGCGACAGGCCGAGGGCGGTAGTGCTGCCCCCGCCTGATCCGGATCCGGGGCTGCACCCGGTCTGGCCCTCCAGAGCATCGCCTCGGCATCCAGTTCATGATCGCCGGCGCGGTGCTGCTGGCGACCGTCGTCATCGACGCGGTCACCCGGAAGACCGCGGGCGACGTCGTCCCGGCGTGTGAAGGGCGCGTCGATGTGACATTCGGATTTGACATGTATGCGTCCAAGCGAGGGATGCGCAACGTACTGCCCCCCATCCGCCCGTCCGAGTGGAACATTAGACTCGGCGGATCGGCAGGGCTTGACGGCTCATACATGCAAGGAGGCACGGGTGGCGATGTTGACCCGCATCAGGGGACCGCGCGATCTGGACCGGCTCGGCCCGGAGCAGCTCCAGGAGCTGGCCGGCGAGATCCGGTCCTTTCTCGTGGACGCGGTCTCCAAGACCGGCGGCCACCTCGGCCCCAACCTCGGGGTCGTCGAGCTGACCATCGCCCTGCACCGTGTGTACGACTCCCCGAACGACAAGGTCCTCTTCGACACGGGCCACCAGTCGTACGTGCACAAGCTGCTCACCGGGCGTCAGGACTTCTCGAAACTGCGGAGCAAGGACGGCCTCTCCGGCTACCCCTCCCGTGCCGAGTCCGACCACGACATCATCGAGAACTCCCACGCCTCCACCGTCCTGGGCTGGGCCGACGGCCTCGCCAAGGCCAACGAGGTGCTGCGCAAGGACGACCATGTCGTCGCGGTGATCGGTGACGGAGCTCTCACCGGCGGCATGGCCTGGGAGGCGCTGAACAACATCGCCGCCGCCAAGGACCGCCCCCTCGTCATCGTCGTCAACGACAACGAGCGGTCGTACGCGCCGACCATCGGCGGCCTCGCCAACCATCTCGCGACCCTGCGCACCACCGACGGTTACGAGCGCTTCCTGGCCCGCGGCAAGGACCTCCTGGAGCGCACCCCGGTCGTCGGCCGACCCCTCTACGACACGCTGCACGGCGCCAAGAAGGGCCTCAAGGACTTCATCGCCCCGCAGGGCATGTTCGAGGACCTCGGCCTGAAGTACGTCGGCCCCATCGACGGCCATGACATCGAGGCCCTGGAGTCCGCGCTGCTGCGCGCCAAGCGTTTCGGCGGCCCCGTCATCGTGCACTGCATCACGGAGAAGGGCCGCGGCTACGAGCCGGCCGAGCAGGACGAGGCCGACCACTTCCACGGCATCGGCCCGATCCACCCCGACACAGGGCTGCCCATCGCCGCCGGCGGTATGGACTGGACGTCGGTCTTCGGCGAGGAGATGGTCAAGCTCGGCCACGAGCGCGAGGACATCGTCGCGATCACCGCGGCCATGCTCCAGCCCGTCGGCCTGGAGAAGTTCGCCAAGGCGTTCCCCGACCGCGTCTACGACGTCGGCATCGCCGAGCAGCACGGCGCCGTCTCCGCCGCGGGCCTCGCCACCGGCGGGGTGCACCCGGTGTTCGCGCTCTACGCGACCTTCCTCAACCGCGCCTTCGACCAGGTCCTGATGGATGTCGCCCTGCACCGCTGCGGAGTGACGTTCGTCCTGGACCGCGCCGGGGTCACCGGCACCGACGGCGCCTCGCACAACGGCATGTGGGACATGTCGATGCTCCAGTGCGTGCCGGGCCTGCGCATCGCCGCCCCGCGCGACGCCGACCAGGTGCGCGCCCAGCTCCGCGAGGCCGTCGAGATCGAGGACGCCCCGACCGTGGTCCGCTACTCCAAGGGCGCCGTCGGCCCGGCCGTCGCCTCCCTCGGCCGGATCGGCGGCATGGACGTGCTGCGCAGGCCCGAGGAGGGCACGGCCGACGTGCTCCTCGTCTCCGTCGGCGCGCTCGCCCCGATGTGCCTGGAGATCGCCACGCTGCTCGACAAGCAGGGCATCACGACGACGGTCGTCGACCCGCGCTGGGTCAAACCGGTGGACGAGGCGCTCGCCCCGCTCGCCGAGCAGCACCGCGTGGTCGTCACCGTCGAGGACAACGGCCGGGTCGGCGGCGTCGGCTCGGCCGTCGCGCAGGCGCTGCGGGACGCCGGGGTCGACGTGCCGCTGCGGGACTTCGGGATTCCGCCGCGCTTCCTCGACCACGCCTCCCGCAAGGAGGTCATGGCCGAGATCGGGCTGACCGCGCCGGACATCGCCCGCCAGGTCACCGGTCTGGTCGCCAGGCTCGACGGCCGGCTGGTCGACGCGTCCGCCGAGGTCGCCCGCGACTGAGGGCCCCACCGGCGTTCAGCTCCACCCGCGCCGGATGGCGTGAATGGGCCGTTCGGACCACCCTTCCAGGGCGGTCGGAACGGCCCATCCGTGTGAATTACGGCGATACCGGGTATTCGGGGCTCGCAACCTCTCGATTATTGCCGGATGAACGCGCACACGGAGGTACGCCGGTGAGTACCCAGCAGGAACCGGGGCCGGTCCAAAGCGGTCTTTTCCGTACAAAGAACGTAGAACAGTCGATCCGTGACACCGAAGAGCCCGAGTACGCGCTCAAGAAGACCCTCTCCGCCCTCGACCTGACGGTCTTCGGCGTCGGAGTGATCATCGGTACCGGCATCTTCGTGCTGACCGGCGTCGTCGCCAAACAGACCGCGGGACCCGCCACCGCGCTCGGCTTCGTCGTCGCGGGCATCGTCTGCGGCCTCGCCGCGCTCTGCTACGCCGAGTTCGCCTCGACGGTGCCGGTCGCCGGATCCGCGTACACCTTCTCGTACGCCTCCCTCGGTGAACTGCCCGCCTGGATCATCGGCTGGGACCTCGTCCTGGAACTCGCGCTCGGCTGCGCGGTGGTCGCCGTCGGCTGGTCCGGTTACGTACGCTCCCTGCTCGGCAACGCCGGGGCGAGCCTGCCCGACTTCCTCTCCGGCACCCAGAACGGGAAGTTCGGCTTCGACCTCCTGGCCTTCCTGCTCGTCCTCGTCCTGACCGCGATCCTCGTCGCCGGGGTGAAACTCTCCTCGCGGATCACCGGCATCATCGTCGCCGTCAAGGTCACCGTCGTGCTGCTCGTGATCATCGTCGGCTCCTTCTTCATCACCGGCTCCAACTACAAGCCGTTCATCCCGCCCGCCGAGGAGAGCAAGGGCGGCGGCGGGCTGGCCGCGCCGATCATCCAGCTCATGGCCGGGTACACCCCCACCAACTTCGGCATCATGGGGATCTTCACCGCCGCGGCCGTCGTCTTCTTCGCCTTCATCGGCTTCGACATCGTCGCGACCGCCGCCGAGGAGACCCGCAACCCGCAGCGCGACGTACCGCGCGGCATCCTGGGCTCGCTCTTCATCTGCACCGTGCTCTACGTCGCCGTGTCGCTCGTCGTCACCGGCATGCAGCACTACACCGAACTGTCCGTGGACGCCCCCCTCGCCGACGCCTTCAAGGCGGTCGGCCACCCCTTCTGGGCCGGTCTGATCAGCTTCGGCGCGGCCGTCGGGCTCACCTCGGTCTGCATGATCCTGCTGCTCGGCCAGACCCGCGTCTTCTTCGCGATGAGCCGCGACGGACTGCTGCCGAGGACCTTCTCCCACGTCCACCCGAAGTTCGGCACGCCCTACCGCTCCACCATCCTCCTCGGCGTGATCGTCGCGATCGTCGCGGGCTTCACCTCCATCGAGGAACTGGCCGAACTCGTCAACATCGGCACCCTGTTCGCCTTCATCGTGGTCGCGCTCGGCGTCATCATCCTGCGCCGCAAGCGCCCGGACCTGCCGCGCTCCTTCCGCACGCCACTCGTGCCCTGGGTGCCGATCGCGTCCGTACTGGCCTCCCTGTGGCTGATGCTCAACCTCCCCGCCGAGACCTGGCTGCGCTTCGGCATCTGGATGGTCATCGGCTGCGTCGTGTACTTCGTGTACGGACGGACGCACAGCCGTATCAACACGCCCCGCTGACACCTGCCGGGTCCGGGCACACACCCCGGGCACACCCCTGGGCGGGCCCGCGCTACGCGGGCTCGTCCGGGAGTTCCCGTACGGTCCTCGGCCCCGTGCACCGCGCCCCGTACGCCGCGACCCGCAGCCGCAGCTCCCGGTCCGCCGTGACCACGACACACCCGACCCCGTCCCGCTCCGCCCCCGCGGCCAGCTCCACGATCCGGTCGTCGCCGCTGCCGGCCGCCGGTTCGACCCGTACCCCCGGCACCGACTCCACGCCCCGGGCCGCGCCCTCCACGACGAGCACGACCTCGACGGGGCCCGGCTGCCCGGCCACCCCGTCCGCCGCGAACGGCACGAGGGAGTCACGCAGCCGCTCCGTGGCCCCGCGCCGGTCGCGCCACCATCCGTCGGGGACGGAACCGACCACATTCGCCGCGTCGACGATCAGCTTGTTCAGCACAGTCGCAGCGTGCCACAGCCACCGCGCCGCGTCCCCCCGCAGAGCCGCACGGACCGGGGCAGGGGCGGGGCAGGGGGCTCCCGAGCGGGGAGGCTGCCGAGCCCCGCCGCATACCCGCGCGTACTATCGTTGTCTGGGTTTTCTCGCACTCGGGAAGGTGGCGGCGGGCCATGGCACCGAGGTCCGGACGGACGTCGAAACGGTCGGGGGACGGCGGGGGAGACGCCGCGCCGGCCACCCCGCCGTCCACGGACCCGCGCCGCGCCCCCGCCGCGCCCTCCGCGGAAGCCCCCCTCCCTCCGACCACCGGCTGGCTGCTGCGCGGCAAGGACGGCCGGCTGACGGCGTACGCCGCCACCCCGGGCGGAGTCCTCCGCTGGACCGAGACCCGGGCCGGCGGCCCCACGTGGTCAGCACCCGAGTCGCTGCCCCTCGCCGGGCTCCTGCCGTACGTGTCGGTGGCGCGGAGCGCCGAGGGCTTCGTCCATCTGCTGGGGGTACGGGACCGGCCGCACGCCGGGGGAGACGTCGAGCGCGATCTCGTCCACGCCGTCCAGTACCAGACGGGTCGGCCGCTGCGGGACTGGCAGTCGGTGGGCAATCCGCACGGCAAGGACCGCGAGAAGGGCGCCCGTATCGGCATGCCGTCCGCCGTCGTGGACGCGACCGGCTCGATGCACCTGTTCGTACGCAACGCCAACGGCGGCCTCTCCGCCAAGCACCAGTCGCCCACCGGCCGCTGGCAGCCCTGGGGCGGCGCCAATGCCGCGGACACCACCCTGACCGGCGAGACCTCCGCCGCCGTCACCGACCGCGGGGCCATCGACATCCTCGTCCCGGCGGGCGGCGGTACGGTGCGCTGGCTGCGCGGCAGGCCCGACGCCAAACTGGAGCGCGCCGAGGAGGAACCGGCGGCGGCCGTCGCCCACGCCACGGTCACCGCGGAGCGCACCGGCACCGGCGCGCTCACCCGCTTCTGGCGCGACGCGGACGACTCCACCGTCCGCGCCTGGCGCCCGGGGACCGAACCCGCCTCCCTCGGCGGCCCCGGCACCGGCCCGCTCGCCCTGCTCCGTACCCCCGTCGACGGGCACGACTGCACGATCCTGGCCGGACGCGGCCCCGACGGCCGCCTCCAGGTCGCCGCCTACCCCACCGAGGACGAGGACGCGGGTCTGAACTGGACCCCCACCGGCGAACCCTGCGCGGGCGCCCCTGCGCTCGCCCTGGACGGCACGGGACGGGTGGTCCTGGCCTGCCTCGGACTCGACGGAGCCCTGCGCGTCACCCGGCAGAAGGACGAGACGGGCCTGGCGCTGGAGGCGTGGCGGCGGGTCTGACGGTCAGCCGTCGGCGGGCTCCAGCGTCCCGTGGCCCTGGGCGGGCGCGACGCCCTGGCCGGCCGCCCCGTCCGCGAACTGCGTGCGGTACAGCTCCGCGTACCGTCCCCCGGCGGCGAGAAGCTCTTCGTGCGTGCCCCGTTCCACGATCCGGCCGTCCTCGACCACCAGGATCAGATCGGCGGCCCGTACGGTCGAGAGCCGGTGCGCGATCACCACGGCGGTACGCCCTTCCAGCGCCTCGGCGAGCGCCGCCTGGACCGCCGCCTCCGAGGTGTTGTCGAGATGCGCGGTCGCCTCGTCGAGGATCACGACACGCTGACGGGCGAGCAGCAGCCGGGCGATGGTCATGCGCTGGCGTTCACCGCCGGAGAGCCGGTAGCCGCGCTCGCCGACCACGGTGGAGAGCCCGTCGGGCAGGGAACGGACGAGACCGTCGAGCCGGGCCCGGCGCAGCACGTCCCACAGCTCGTCGTCGGTGGCTCCCGGCCGGGCGAGCAGCAGGTTGGCGCGGACGGACTCGTGGAAGAGATGGCCGTCCTGGGTGACCATGCCGAGCGTGGCACGGAGGGACTCGGAGGACAGGTCGCGTACGTCGACACCGCCGATCCGGACGGCGCCCGCGTCGGTGTCGTAGAGGCGCGGGAGGAGCTGCGCGATGGTCGACTTGCCCGCGCCCGACGAGCCCACGAGAGCGACCGTCCGGCCGGGTTCCGCGCGGAACGAGATCCCGTGCAGCACCTCGGCGCCACCGCGGGTGTCGAGCGAGGCGACCTCCTCCAGCGAGGCGAGGGAGACCTTGTCGGCGGAGGGGTAGCCGAAGCGTACGGCGTCGAACTCGACGGAGACCGGCCCGTCGGGAACCGGCCGCGCGCCGGGCCGCTCAGCGACGAGGGGCTGGAGGCCGAGGACCTCGAAGACCCGCTCGAAGCTGACGAGGGCACTCATCACCTCGACGCGTGCGCCGGCGAGCGCGGTCAGCGGCGCGTACAGACGGACGAGGAGCAGGGAGAGCGCGACCACGGCGCCGGGGTCGAGGCTGCCGCGCAGGGCGTAGGAGCCGCCGAGACCGTAGACGAGCGCCAGGGCCAGGGCCGAGACGAGGGTCAGGGCGGTGAGGAAGGTGGACTGCGCCATGGCCGTACGGACCCCGATGTCCCGTACCCGGCGGGCCCGCGCCGCGAACTCGGCGGACTCGTCGTCGGGCCGCCCGAACAGCTTGATCAGCGTGGCGCCCGGTGCCGAGAACCGCTCGGTCATCCGGTTGCCCATCGCGGCGTTGAGGTCGGCGGCCTCCCGCTGGAGCCTCGCCATCCGGGTGCCCATCCTGCGCGCGGGCACGACGAAGACGGGCAGCAGGACGAGCGCGAGGAGCGTGACGCTCCAGGAGAGGGTGAGCATCACGGCGAGGGTCAGCAGCAGCGTCACCACATTGCTGACGACACCGGAGAGCGTGTTGCTGAAGGCGCGCTGCGCGCCGATCACGTCGTTGTTGAGCCGGCTGACCAGGGCCCCGGTGCGGGTACGGGTGAAGAAGGCGACGGGCATGCGCTGGACGTGGTCGAAGACCGCGATCCGCAGATCGAGGATCAGCCCCTCACCGAGGGTGGCGGAGAGCCGGCGTCCGAGGAGACCCAGGCCGGCTTCGACGAGGGCGATGAGCGCGATGAGCAGGGCGAGCCGGACCACCTGCCCCTCGTCGCCCCCGGACACGATCGCGTCGACCACGCGGCCCGCGAGAACGGGTGTCGCCACCGCGAGCAGCGCGGTGGCGACACCGAGCAGGACGAACTGGATGATGCCGCGGCGGTGCGGCCGGGCGAACTCGGCGATCCGGCGGAGGGTGGCGCGGGCGAACGGCCGGCGTTCGGGCCGCGCGTTCATGACGTTCTGCAACTGCGTCCAGGCCGTGGACTCCATACTCATGGCAGGACCGTAGAACCTCAAGTGACCTTGAGGTCAACTCTCGTCATGAAGGGCCGAGGCTAGGAGGCGTCAGGAGCCCTGCCCCGAACCGGGCCCGGAGCGTGGCCCCCTGTCCGGGGCGACGAGTTGTTCGAGCCGGTCGAAACGCAGATGCAGGGCCCGCAGCTCCCGGGCGGCGTCCGTCCTCCCCTCCGACTCGACGTGCTCAAGGGCCTTCGCCACCCTGCGGGCACGGCGCGCGGCGCTGCCGACGAACCAGGTGGCGAGGGACGCGGTGACGATGCTGAAGACCGAGATCCCGACGAGCATCACGACGCCCGCGACGACGCGTCCGGGCACGGTCACCGGATACAGGTCCCCGTACCCGACCGTGGTGGCGGTCTCGACGGACCACCACAACGCGAGCGGGAACGAGGTGATGGTCGCCCTGGGAGCCGACGACTCGAACGGAACGATGATCCAGGAGCCGAGCACCAGAACCACCACGACCCCGAGGACCGCCCACACGGAGGCCTTCACATGCAGCCGCTGCCAGCGGTCCCCACGCAGCAGCTTGCGCAGTACATAGAACGGCGAAAACGGAGGCATGGGCCGAAACTAGCCATTTCGGCACCGGTCGGCCGACAGGACACACCCCCTGCCCGCCCGGGGATGTCCGCTCCGGCCCGGGATCCCCCCGGGTCGCTCACCAGCGGTCCCATCCGTTTCCCACCACGCCCCATCGGGTTCCCACCGGGCCATAACCTCCGACCGCCACTGTTGTCGGTGTACGGATCAACACGCATCCATGGAGGAGGCTCCTCTTGCTGTCACCGGTCAAGCGGGCAGGCGTCATCGCCGCCGCGGTCCTGGGGGTCGTCGTGTCGGCGCCCCACGCGTCGGCCGCTGCCGACCCCCTGGCGGTGAAGTTCACCAACCAGCGGAGCGCGCTGTGCATCAGGATCCAGGACGGGGCGCTGATCAGCGACTGCTTCGGCACGTCGGGCGAGATGAACTGGACGCTCGTCCCGATCGACACCGCGCCCGTCGAGTACCGCTACCGGGACTAATCGCAGTGCACCGGGCTTTAGCCCGGTGGTGAAGTGATTCTCAGAAGTGTTCTGACTTGCAGGCTAGAGCGGGCGATTCTGCTGCTCGATGTACTGACGGACCATCGACAGCGGAGGCC
>NZ_JBITHL010000025.1:0-5181 GCF_044457965.1 Streptomyces sp. NPDC050509
CCCGACACCCCCATCATCACCACCGACGCCCGCCACCGCGCCGACGCCAAAAGCGGACTCATCACCCTCGTCGAACACGCCCTCATGGCACGACTGAAGTAGGCGGCCGTCTACGGAAGTTGCCGTAGGCATACCCGGAGGTGGGCCAGGTCCTTTGACACGGCCCACCTCTGTGTTCATAACATTTCGACAGAGAATTCACGCTCTCCGGCCACCCGGCGCACTCGCCCGGTGCCCCTGCGCTCATACCGACCCCGCTTTTTGCCGCGGCTCGTTCTTTATGCCCGTTTTATGTGAGGCTTGCACCACTCGGAATGGCTGATTCCTGCTGTTTGGAAAGGGAGGGTTCCCCGTGCTGGAATTCGAGAACTCCCGAGTAGTACGGCCCTGAACAAAACACGGCACAACGTAGGTGCCGACGCCGAGAGGTTGTTGGTCGAGTGAGGCGAAGCACGACGAGCTCCGCGGAGCAGAAGGCGCGGGGGAACTTCACCCCGCCGCCGCGCGCAGCCGCGCCTGCCGTCACGACCGGTCCGCCTCCGGCGGCCGGCAGCTCCAGCCGGTTCTCCCCGCGCAACTGGCGGGTGACCACCCGGCTGTACGCGATTCTCCTCGTCCCCGTCATGGTCGGTCTCGTCATGGGCGGCTTCCAGGTCAAGGGTTCCGTCGACACCTGGCAGGCGGCGCAGGGCGCCGAGGAGACGGCCCTCGTCGTGCGGGCCGCCTCGGAATACGGACACGCGCTGCTCAACGAGCGCGACCTCACCGCGCAGTCCCTGCTCACCAACAAGCGGGACGCGCAGATCGTCACCGAGAGCTACGCGGCCACGGACGCGGCGAAGAAGAAGTTCGACCTGGCGGTGCGGAGCATGCCCGCCGAGCAGGGCCTCGAACGCCGCCTGGGGCTGTTCCGCAGCGTGGAGCCCACGCTGGAGAACATCCGCAAGACCGCGTTCACCGCCGGGGTCGAGACCCCGGACAAGAGCGGCGGCAACGGCGGACCCGTGGCCACCGAAGAGGCGTACGTGCCGCTGGAGCACACCCTCATGGAGTTCGCCAACGAACTCGGTCTCGGCACGGGCAACATCACCAGCTACGGCCGTACGGTCTACGCCATCGGGCTGGCCAAGGGCGCCGAGTCGCTGCAGCGCTCCATCGGGACGCACCTGCTGGTCAGGCCGAGCCAGAAGGACGACGTCAAGAGCGGCCAGACGATCGCGTTCTCCTCGTACGCCTACCTGGAGGACATCGCCATCGGCGAGTACGTCTCCGGCGGCACCCAGGCGGACGCGGTCAAGCTCCAGGAGGTCATGAAGGCGCAGACGGCCGAGGCGGGCAGGAAGCTCGCCGCCGCGCAGCAGCAGGCCGCCGCCGCGGGCAAGGAGTTCACCGCCCCGCCGACCAAGGACGGCTCCGTCTTCGACGGCATGGTGGCGGCGATCGCCACCGGTGACAGCCCCGAGAAGCTCGCCGAGCGCGGGGTCACCCCGGAGACCTGGATGGCAGCCTCCACCGCCAAGTTCGACGGGTACAACACGATCGAGACGGACCTGGTCGACAAGGCCGTCTCCGAGGCGTCCTCGATCGCCGGCAACGCCAGGAACAACGCGATCATCAACGGCGGGATCGTGCTGATCGCCCTGCTGGCCGCCTTCATCCTGGCCGGGATCATGGCGCGGCAGATGAGCCGTTCGATGCTGTCGCTGCGTACGGCCGCCTTCGGGATCGCCGAGCAGCGGCTGCCGATGCTGGTCGACCAGCTCTCGCGGGCCGAGCCCGGCCGGGTCGACACCCGGGTGCAGCCCATCCCGATCGACTCGCGCGACGAAATAGGCGAAGTCGCCCGCGCCTTCGACCAGGTCCACCGCGAGGCGGTGCGGCTCGCCGCCGAGCAGGCCATGCTCCGCGGCAACGTCAACGCGATCTTCACCAACCTCTCACGTCGCAACCAGTCGCTGATCGAGGGCCAGTTGACCCTCATCTCCGACCTGGAGAACAACGAGGGCGACCCGGACCAGCTGGACAACCTCTTCAAGCTGGACCACCTCGCGACCCGGATGCGCCGCAACGGCGAGAACCTGCTGGTCCTCGCCGGCGAGGAGCCCGGCCGCCGCTGGAACCAGCCGGTGCCGCTGGTGGACGTCCTGCGCGCCGCCTCCTCCGAGGTGGAGTCGTACGAGCGCATCGAGCTGACCGGGGTCCCGGAGACGGAGATCCACGGCCAGGCCGTCACCGACCTCGTGCACCTGCTCGCCGAGCTGCTGGAGAACGCCACCACGTTCTCCTCCCCGCAGACGAAGGTCCGCGTCACCGCGACCCGGCTGCCCGACGGCCGCGTGATGATCGAGATCCACGACAAGGGCATCGGTCTCACCGCCGAGGACTTCGCGGACATCAACCACAAGCTGGCCAACCCGCCGACCGTGGACGCCACGGTCTCCCAGCGCATGGGCCTGTTCGTGGTCGGCCGGCTCGCCGACCGGCACGGTGTACGGGTCCAGCTCCGCCCCTCGGGCGAGCAGGCGGGCACGACGTCGCTGGTCATGCTGCCGGACGCGATCACGCACGGCGGCGGGGGCGGCGCCCCCGGCCAGGGCGAGGACTTCACCGTCTCGCAGATCATGCCGGACCAGCCGAACCACCCCGAGGGTGAGCAGCAGGTCTTCCAGAGCGCTCCGATGCTGACGGCGGCGGAGCTGGGCTTCGACGATTCGCGGTACGACCAGCAGCCGCAGGCGGACCAGCCGGCGCCGCTCGACTCCGTCAACCGCTCGCTCAAGCGCGAGGAGCGGCGTGCGGCCCTCGGGACGCCTCCGCAGGACGCCGTGGGCGACCAGCCGCTGTTCCAGGACCAGGTGGACGGCCAGTACCGCGACGGGGCGGACGACGGGTACGCACCGGGGAAGCCGTCGTACGAGCAGGGGTACGAGCCGGGCTACGCACCGCAACAGCCCGCACCCGGCGCGGACTTCCCGGCCCCTGCGGCCGATTTCCCCCCGGCGGACGCCGAGTTCGCCACGGGCGGATTCGAGGAGTACCGCGCGCCCGGCACGTATCAGCCGTCCGAGACGTACCCTTCGCCCGATACGTACCAGCCGTCGGACGCCTTTCCGCAGCAGCAGGGGTCCCCCGGGCAGCAGGGATATACGGAGTCCCCGTACCCCGCCGCGCAGGGCGCCGAGGGCACGTACGAGAATCTGTTCACCCCCCAGCCCCACCAGGGCGAGTGGGCCGATCAGAGTGCCTACCCGGGTACGTACGACTCCGAGCGTCCGGCCGAACCGGAATCGGGCCTCGGCGCTCCCGGGAACGCCCGGGACAACGTAGGCTTGAACCGTCCGGGTCCCTCCCCGAGCGCCAGTCACGCGTTGACGGACGCGGGTCTGCCGCGCCGTGGCGGCGGCCAGCCCCAGCAGCCGCAGTCACCAGCGCCGTGGCAGCCCGCGGGTGAGGACGAAGGACAGCCGGCCGGACAGACCTCATCGACGGCGCTGAACGGCCGGAGCACCACTTCGGGAAACTTCCAGGACGAGCAGAGCGTTGAGCAGGACCCGGGCCGCGGCGAGGGCAGTCTCCCGAGCGACGGCGCCGGACTGAACGGCAGTGGACAGAGCGGTGCCGGGCAGAATGGCAACGGGCAGGCGGAGACGGCCGGTTCGGACGACTGGCGCGCGAGGAACGACGAGCGCTGGCACCGTGCGGAGAAGCTGCGCGAGCCCAAGGCCGGCGGCGTCACCTCGTCCGGTCTGCCGCGCCGTGTGCCCAAGGCCAACCTGGTCGAGGGCGCCGCGGAGCAGACCACGCACAGCGGCCCCCAGGTCTCCCGCGCCCCGGAGGACATCCGGGGCCGGTTGAGCAACCTGCGGCGCGGCGTCGAGCGGGGCCGCAACGCCGGAGCGGACACGAACGGACCGGGCCGCGGCCCGGGCAGTACCTACAACCAGGAGCGTTAGTGTGAGCCCGATGAGCCAGGCGGCGCAGAATCTGAACTGGTTGATCACCAACTTTGTGGACAACACCCCAGGGGTGTCCCACACGGTGGTGGTCTCCGCCGACGGACTCCTGCTGGCCATGTCCGAAGGATTCCCGCGTGACCGCGCCGATCAGCTCGCGGCCGTCGCGTCGGGTCTGACCTCGCTGACCGCGGGGGCGTCCCGCATCTTCGAGGGCGGGGCCGTGAACCAGACCGTCGTCGAGATGGAGCGCGGTTTCCTCTTCCTGATGTCCATCTCCGACGGCTCGTCCCTCGCCGTACTGGCCCACCCCGAGGCCGATATCGGCCTGGTCGGCTACGAGATGGCCCTCCTGGTGGACCGTGCCGGTACGGTCCTCACCCCGGACCTGCGTGCGGAGCTCCAGGGAAGTCTGCTGAACTGACAGACAGCGCGCTGTTTGCCGCCGCACCATTAGGGTGCGGTGGCGCGGATTTCACAGGTCCGCCAGGATCGGGCCCGGCGCCCCGGCAGTCGGAGGAGGAAACGTGGCTACACCCCCAGGCGGGCATCCCTATGACGGTGGCCCCCGGTCTCCGGGTGAGTATGCCCAGAACCGGTTCAACTTTCCCTCCACGCCCAGCGGACAGGGCGGTGGACAGGGCGAGCCGAGCCATGACCAGGGCGGACAGGGCCACGGCGGGCAGGGCGGTGGGCGCGGCGGACCGCAGCGACAGCCGTACCAGCCCCCTCCCCCTCCCCCGCCACAGCCGTACGAGTACGACCAGCCCCGGCAGCCCCGCATCCAGCCGGTGCAGCCGAGGCGTTCCCCGGAAGCCGAGCCTTCCATGGGCACGCACAACCCGTTGGTGCGCCCGTACGCCATGACCGGCGGCCGGACCCGGCCGCGGTACCAGCTCGCCCTTGAGGCGCTGGTCAGTACGACGGCCGATCCGTCCCAGTTGCAGGGGCAGTTGCCCGAGCACCAGCGGATCTGCCAACTGTGTTTCGAGATCAAATCGGTCGCCGAAGTCTCGGCGCTCCTCTCCATCCCCCTCGGCGTGGCCCGGATCCTCGTAGCCGACCTGGCGGAGGCGGGCCTTGTCGCCATCCATCAGCCCGGTGGCGACGAGGCCACCGGTGGCCAGCCAGACGTGACACTGCTCGAAAGGGTGCTCAGTGGACTTCGCAAGCTCTAGCGGCGGTGCGGCCCGCTCAACCACCAGCGCGAAGATCGTGGTGGCGGGCG
>NZ_JBITHL010000026.1:0-2600 GCF_044457965.1 Streptomyces sp. NPDC050509
GAAACATACAACTCACCCGCCACACCCACCGGCACCAAACGCAAACCACCGTCCAACACATACACCCGCGTATTCCACACCGGCCCACCGATCGGAGTGTCCGAACCATGGACCTCGCCGTGCAGGCTGTCCCCGCTGGCCTCGGACGAACCGTAGAGGTTGAGCAGGGTGGCGTCGGGGAACACCTCGGCGAACC
Organism: Streptomyces sp. NPDC050509; assembly: GCF_044457965.1. Lineage (NCBI taxonomy): Bacteria > Bacillati > Actinomycetota > Actinomycetes > Kitasatosporales > Streptomycetaceae > Streptomyces > Streptomyces sp. NPDC050509. Next base: position 197 of record NZ_JBITHL010000026.1, read on the forward strand.
GGGTTACCACCGCGCCGGTCAGCGGCTCGCCGCTGCTGATCCACAGCCTGCAGCTGGTGAGTCGCTCGGGTCGGCCGTAGTCCAGGATCGATGACAGCTGGCTGGGGACCACGGTGAGGCGTGTGATGTGGTGGCGCTCCACCAACGCGACCAGATCGGGCACCTGCTTGGCTGCGGCCCGGTCGGCGAGTACGACGAGACCTCCGTGGCAGAGCGGTCCCAGCAACTCGGTGCAACCGTCGATGAAACTGAGCGAACTCTTCGCGCAGGACGGTTCGCCCGGCAGCCACGGATAGCAGTCCTGGAACCACGCCAGTCTGTTCGTCAGTCCGCCATGCAGGCCGACGACCCCCTTGGGCGTGCCGGTGGATCCTGAGGTGTAAATGACGTAGGCCGGACTGGACACTGACGGACGGAATGCCGCGCCGGGATTTTCCGAGGGGTATGCGGGGAGTTGCCTCTCGTCGTCCAGCACCAGTTGCCGACACGGGAAGTCACGGGCCGTCTCAGCCGTGGTGATCACCAGTGCCGGCCGGGCATCGGTCACCATGAACTCGATCCGATCGGCCGGATAGTCCGGGTCGATGGGCAGATACGCGGCACCGACCTTCAGCACGGCCAGCAGGCCGACCACCATCTCGATGGAACGAGGCACCGCCAGCGCGACCACCGCGTCCCGTCCCACTCCCCTCGCCAGCAGAAGGTGAGCCAGCCTGTTCGCCCGCGCGTTCAGCTCCGCGTAGGACAACTCGACACCCTCGAACACCAACGCCGTGGCATCCGGGGTCCTCTCCGCCCGGCCCTCGAACAGCTCCGGAACCGTGACGGGTTCCAGTGCTACGGCGGTGTCGTTCTGTTTCACCAGCAGTCGCTCGCGCTCGCCGGCGTCCAGCACATCGACGGCATCCACCCGCTGATCCGGATCGGCGGCCACCGCCTCCAGCACCCGCCGAAGCTGTGCCACAACGCCTTCGACCGTTGCCCGGTCGAAGACATCCGTCCGGAACTCCACCGCTCCCGCCAACCCGGCCGGAGCCAGGCGAGCGTCGTCGTGTTCCTCGAAGTAGAAGGAGAGATCGAATTTCGCGGTCGCCGTCCGGATGGTTTCGAGCGAGACGTCCAGTCCGGGCAGACGCAGTTCGCCCGACATGTTGTTCTGCCAGGCGAGCATCACCTGCGCGAGTGGCTGATGCGCCATCGACCGGACCGGGTTGAGGGCCTCCACCAGTCGTTCGAAAGGAACGTCCTGATGAGCGTAGGCGTCCAGGCTGCGCTCGCGGACCTGTTCGATCAGCTCCCGGAGCGTCGGGGCACCGGAGGTGTCGGTGCGCAGGATGAGTGTGTTGGCGAAGAATCCGACCAGATCCTCCACTGCCTCGTCGGTCCGGCCGGCGATGACCACCCCGACGGGAATGTCCTCACCACCACCGAGCCTGGACAGCAGCACCACCAACCCGGCGTTCACCACCATGAACAGGCTCGCCCCGCATTCCCGAGCGACGTCCCGCAGCCTGGCATGCAGTCCCGCGTCCCAGTCGAAGCTCACCACATCGCCGCTGTAGGAGGGCACCGCCGGATACGGGCGGTCTGTGGGCAACTCGATCCGCTCGGGCAACCCGGCCAGTGCCTGGGTCCAGTAGCTGACCTGCGAGGCCATCTCAGTGTCGGGATCGTTGCCGTCGCCCAGCAGTTCCCGCTGCCACAGCGTGTAGTCCGCGTACTGCACCGGCAGCCCCGGCCATTCAGGGGAACGTCCCGCGCTCCGCGCGGTGTACGCGGTGTTCAGATCGCGCCACAGCGGGGCCATGGACCAGCCGTCACCCGCGATGTGGTGCACCACCAGCACCAGGAGGTACTCGCCGCTGTCGTCTGCACCCCGCTGCCGGTCGTTTCGCACCTGGAACAGTTCGACTCGAAGGGGGATGTCCACGACGAGATCGAAAACATGCTGTGCCGCCCTGGCAAGAACATCCTCCAGGTCGTGATCGGCCACTGTGGTGACCACCAGTTCCGGGCGGACCTGATCGACGTCGAGCACCAGTTGCCGAGGCACACCATCGATCTCGGGGAACACCGTGCGCAAAGCCTCATGCCTGCCGAGGACATCACCCACGGCAGCCGTCAGGGCCACGACATCCACATCACCGGTCATTCGCACCGCCAGCGGAATGTTGTAGGTGGCGCTGGGTCCTTCGAACCGATGCAGGAACCACAGACGACTTTGTGCGAACGACAACGGTATTGCCTCAGGGCGATCCGCTCGCGTCAACTTGGGCCTCGCCTCAGCCGCACCGGCTCCCATCGCCTGCGCCAGGGCGGCCACCGTCGGCGCGTCGAACAGGGTTCGTACACCCAACTCCACACCGAACAACTTACGAATACGCGAGACCACTTGCGTCGCCAA
>NZ_JBITHL010000028.1:0-1453 GCF_044457965.1 Streptomyces sp. NPDC050509
GAGGTCGGCTCGAAACGTCCGATCCGTACGAGGGTGCGCCCGTACCGGGCGGCCTTGTACTCCAGCATCCCGACGAACGCGGACCATCCCGCGTCGTGGACGGACTTGGCCATGCGCGTGCGGGCGAGTCCTCTGACCGCCAGGCCCTCAACGGCAACCGCTTGGTTCTCACGGATGATCTTCGTTGAGAGCTGGTGGTGGAACTCACGCCGCGCGTCGGCCACCCGCGCATGAGCGCGGGCGACCTTGACGCGGGCCTTCGTCCGGTTGCTGGAGCCCTTCGCCTTACGGGACAGACTCCGCTGTTCCCGCTTCAGCTTCTTCTCCGCCCGCCGCAGAAAGCGGGGGCTGTCGATCTTTGTGCCGTCCGAGAGGATCGCGAAGTGCGTCAGCCCCAGGTCGATACCGACCCGACCGGTCGTCCCGGGCAGTGCCTCATCCGTTCCGCTCTCGATCACGAACGAGCAGAAGTACCGCCCGGCCGCGTCCTTGGCCACGGTCACGGTGGACGGCACAGAGGGCAGGGTGCGGGACCACTTCACCCGCACATCACCGATCTTCGGCAACGACAGGTCACCACCGGTCGCGACCTTCCATCGGGCATTCGCGGTGAACCTGACAGCCTGCCGATTGTCCCGCTTCGACTTGAAGCGGGGTGCGCCCATGCGGGGACGCCTGCCCTTGAGGGAGTCGAAGAAGTTCCGGTAGGCGGTGTCCAGGTCCCGGAGGGACTGCTGGAGCACCACGGCGGAGACCTCTGCGAGCCAGCTCCGTTCCCCGGTCTTCTTCGCCTCGGTGATCAGCAGCTTGGACAGGTCTCCGGCTGTCGGAAACGGCTCGCCTGCTGTGCGGGCAGTCTCACGAGCGCGGAGCGCGTCGTTGTAGACCACCCGCGCGCACCCGAACGCCCTGGCCAGCGCGGAGCGCTGAGGACCGCTCGGGTACAGGCGGAAGCTGTACCGAAGCTGCATACCGATCAGCGTACTACGGTTGGTTTATGGCCGAGTATCAGAACATCCGTACTGGCAGACACTGTACTTTCGTCCTCCACTCCCACTTGGTTTTCGTGACGAAGTACCGGCACAAGGTCTTCACCGACGCGCACCTCAAGCGGATGGAGGAGATCATGCGGGACGTCTGCGCCGACTTCGAATGCGAACTGGTGGAGTTCAACGGTGAGAACAACCACGTACACCTGCTGGTCAACTTCCCGCCGAAGGTGGCCCTGTCCAAGCTGGTCAACAGCCTGAAAGGTGTCAGTTCGCGCAGGCTCCGCCAGGAGTACCCAGAACTGGTCCGGCACTACTGGCGGGCACAACGACTGTGGTCCGGCTCGTACTTCGCCGGGTCGGTCGACGGGCCTCCGCTGTCGATGGTCCGTCAGTACATCGAGCAGCAGAATCGCCCGCTCTAGCCTGCAAGTCAGAACACTTCTGAGAATCACTTCACCACC
>NZ_JBITHL010000029.1:0-1396 GCF_044457965.1 Streptomyces sp. NPDC050509
GTAGTAGGTAAGCGATGGGGTGACGCAGGAAGGTAGTCCAGCCCGGGCGGTGGTTGTCCCGGGGTAAGGGTGTAGGACGTTGTGCAGGTAAATCCGTGCAACATTAAGTCTGAGACCTGATGCCGAGCCGATTGTGGTGAAGTGGATGATCCTATGCTGTCGAGAAAAGCCTCTAGCGAGTTTCATGGCGGCCCGTACCCTAAACCGACTCAGGTGGTCAGGTAGAGAATACCGAGGCGTTCGGGTGAACTATGGTTAAGGAACTCGGCAAAATGCCCCCGTAACTTCGGGAGAAGGGGGGCCATTCTAGGTGATCATCTTTACGGTGTGAGCTTGGGGTGGCCGCAGAGACCAGCGAGAAGCGACTGTTTACTAAAAACACAGGTCCGTGCGAAGCCGTAAGGCGATGTATACGGACTGACGCCTGCCCGGTGCTGGAACGTTAAGGGGACCGGTTAGTCATTCTTCGGGGTGGCGAAGCTGAGAACTTAAGCGCCAGTAAACGGCGGTGGTAACTATAACCATCCTAAGGTAGCGAAATTCCTTGTCGGGTAAGTTCCGACCTGCACGAATGGCGTAACGACTTCTCGACTGTCTCAACCATAGGCCCGGTGAAATTGCACTACGAGTAAAGATGCTCGTTTCGCGCAGCAGGACGGAAAGACCCCGGGACCTTTACTATAGTTTGATATTGGTGTTCGGTTCGGCTTGTGTAGGATAGGTGGGAGACTGTGAAGCTTGGACGCCAGTTCAGGTGGAGTCGCCGTTGAAATACCACTCTGGTCGTGCTGGATGTCTAACCTGGGTCCGTGATCCGGATCAGGGACAGTGTCTGATGGGTAGTTTAACTGGGGCGGTTGCCTCCTAAAGAGTAACGGAGGCGCCCAAAGGTTCCCTCAGCCTGGTTGGTAATCAGGTGTTGAGTGTAAGTGCACAAGGGAGCTTGACTGTGAGACCGACGGGTCGAGCAGGGACGAAAGTCGGGACTAGTGATCCGGCGGTGGCTTGTGGAAGCGCCGTCGCTCAACGGATAAAAGGTACCCCGGGGATAACAGGCTGATCTTCCCCAAGAGTCCATATCGACGGGATGGTTTGGCACCTCGATGTCGGCTCGTCGCATCCTGGGGCTGGAGTCGGTCCCAAGGGTTGGGCTGTTCGCCCATTAAAGCGGTACGCGAGCTGGGTTTAGAACGTCGTGAGACAGTTCGGTCCCTATCCGCTGCGCGCGCAGGAGTCTTGAGAAGGGCTGTCCCTAGTACGAGAGGACCGGGACGGACGAACCTCTGGTGTGCCAGTTGTTCTGCCAAGGGCATGGCTGGTTGGCTACGTTCGGAAAGGATAACCGCTGAAAGCATCTAAGCGGGAAGCCTGCTTCGAGATGAGGACTCCCACCCCC